>CAWHMX010000001.1:0-443489 GCA_963830475.1 uncultured Solirubrobacterales bacterium
AAGCTGCCCGCGATACGCCGAATCGCTCTCTTTCAGGAGAAACCGTCAGCCTTCGCCGATTATCCGCCTGACTCCATGCCGAGCCGGACGGGAACTCGTAATGCTCGAGCGAGTCCGGCAGCATCTCGATGCTGTAGCCCGGCGTCGTCGGAATCACGTAGCGCCCGGTGACCACAATGGCCGGGTGGCGGAAGTGCTCGTGCAGGTGATCAACCCATTCGACGATACGATTTCGGTTGTGCCGCTGACCGCGATGTAGTCGAACATCGCGAGGTGCTGGACGTACTCGCACAGGCCCACGCCGCCGGCGTGCGGGCAGACGGGAATCCCGAACTTCGCCGCCATCAGGATCACAGCGAGCACCTCGTTGACGCCGCCGAGACGGCAGGCGTCGATCTGGCAGACGTCGATCGCCTCGGCCTGGAAGAGCTGCTTGAAGATCACGCGGTTCTGAACGTGCTCGCCGGTCGCGACGCGGATCGGAGCGATCTCGCGGCGGATGCGCGCGTGCCCGAGGACATCATCGGGACTGGTGGGTTCCTCGATCCACCACGGGTCGAACCGCCGAGCACCGCCATCGCGGCGATCGCCTCATCGACGCCCCAGTACTGGTTCGCGTCCATCATCAGCGTGGCCGACGGACCGATCGCCTCACGGATCAGCGCGGCGCGCCGGGCATCGGCTTCGAGGTTCTGGCCGACCTTCATCTTCACGTGCGTGAAGCCGGCAGTCGCGGCCTCGCGCGCGAGCGTGACGATCTTCTCTTCGCTGTAGCCGAGCCATCCGGCCGAGGTCGTGTACGCCGGGTAGCCGCCGAGTCGCTCGAGGTCGGCGAGTCGCTCCGCCCGCCCGGCCCTCATTCGAGTCAGCAGCTCGAGCGCCTCCTCCCGCGAGAGGGCGTCCTCGATGTAGCGGAAGTCGATCGCGTCGACGATCTGCTGGGGCTCGAGATCGGCCAGCAGCCGGAACAGCGGCTTGCCCTCGCTCTTGGCCCACAGATCCCAGACCGCGTTGACGATCGCGCCCGTGGCGAGGTGGATGACGCCCTTCTCCGGGCCGAGCCAGCGCAGCTGGTCCTCGGAGGCCAGGGTGCGCCAGAAGCGGCGCATGTCCGTGGTGATCTCTTCGAGCGTGCGCCCGACCACGAGATGCGCGAGCGCGCGAACCGCCGCCACGACGACCTCGGTGCCGCGGCCGTTCGTGAACGTCAGGCCGCAGCCAGTCAGCCCGTCGGGCGAGTCGGTCTCAAGCGTCACGTATGCGCAGGAGTAGTCGGGGCTCGTATGCATCGCGTCCGAGCCGTCAAGCTCAAGCGAGGTCGGGAAGCGGATGTCGCGAACGTCCAAGGAGGTGATCTTCATCTGGATCGCCGCCGGGTGCGACGATTCGGGCAATGGCTCGAAGGCGCCCTTACCGGCGCCTCAAATATGCCTCGTTCCCGGCAGCCGAAACTGACGACGCGATTCGCGACGCCGTCATTCGGCGGTCACCTCGCCGCCGACGACGCGCGCCATGATCAGGGCGGCAGGATCACCCCGCCGTCGATCGCCTCGATCCAGTAGTTGTTGACGTTGCCGAGGTCGAGGATGTTCTGCACGAGACCGAGCAGGATCACGCCGCAGGCCGCACCGAGCATGCCGCCGCGGCCGCCCTTCAAGCTCACGCCGCCGATCACGGCCGCGGCGAAGACGTTGAAGATGATCCCCTCTTCGTAGCCCTGGTCGGCGGCCACCGACTGCACGTAACCGGCCTCCATCAGGCCGCCGATCGCGGCGAGCACGCTGCCGGCGACGTACACGCCGATGCGGATGCGATCGACGCGAATGCCCGCTGCGCGCGCCGCCTCGCGGTTACCGCCGATCGCGAAGATCCTGCGCCCGACCGGTGGTAGCGCAGGAACAGCCCAACGCCGATGAAGAGCAAGGCGGTGGCGATCAGCGACACCGGGATCGGCCCGACGTAGTCAGAGCCCAGCCAGGTGAAGGCCGTCGGAAGGTCGTACAGCGACTGGCCGTTGACCATGCCGTCCTGGATGCCGCCGCAGACGATCGTCATCCCGAGCGTCCAGATGAAGCCGTTGAGACGGCCCTTGACGATCGCGAAGCCGTTGATGAGGCCGATGGCGGCGCCGACGGCGAGCAGCACGAGGATGCCGAGCACGGGCGCCAATTCGGCGCCGGTGCCGTAGGCGGCCACGGGCACCATCAGCCACGCCGCGACCATCGGCGCGAGGCCGTAGGTCGACTCGAGCGAGAGGTCCATGCCGCCGATCATGATGATCAGGCTCTCGCCGATGACGACCACCCCGAGCGCCGAGCTCTGCTGGCCGACGCCAGCCAGGTTCGAGATCGTCAGGAAGACTGGGCTGACGAGCGAACCGATGATCAGGAGCACGCCGATGACGGGCAGGAGCGCCGCGCCGCGCACGAACGCAGCAGCAGCGAGCCGCCGGCTTTTGTGCTCGAGCGGCGCGCTCGGCTCGGCGGTGGCCGCCATTTCGGGTGCAGTGACCTCAGTCATGACTGTCTCCCCACGGCCACGAGGCCCTCGGTGGCTGCGATCAGCTCCTCGTCGTCGTACGGCGGCTCGGTGAACTCGGTGAACACCTGGCCGCGGACGAGCACGACCACGCGATCGCAGATCTGCAGGTCGTCGAACTCGTCGCTCGCGAGCAGCAGGCTCGCGCCGGTGCTGTTCGTCAGGTCGGCGAGCGACGCCAGCAGCAGCTCCTTGGAGGCGACGTCGACGCCGCGCGTCGGTGTGATCGCGACGATCAGCTTCGGCTTGCTCGCGAGTGCGCGGGCGACCGACACCTTCTGCTGATTGCCGCCTGACAGCTCATCGACCGGCTGATCGAGGCCGCGCGATACGAGCGAAAGCTGTTCGGCCAGCGGGCGCGCCGCGCGTGTCCGTGCCGACGGGGTGAGGATCCCGAGCCGTCCCGCCAGGCGATGCGTGATGCTCATCGTCATGTTCTCGGCGCACCCGAGCAGTCCGACGAACCCCTCGAGCCGGCGATCCTCGGGGATGTAGCCGATCCCGGCCGCGAATGCGGCGTCCGGGCGGCCTGGCGGCAGGGTCCTGCCGTCGAACTCGATCGTGCCCGACTGGTACCCGTGCGCTCCGACGATCACCCGCCCGAGCGTCGCCACGCCGGCTCCCAGCAGCCCGGTGAGGCCGACGCGCTCACCTGCGTGAACGACCAGGGAGGCGCCGAGCAGCGATCCGCGTGCCGACGTGGCCGCGAGATCCCTTACCACGAGACGCGCCTCGGAGGGCGCTCGCTTCGAACGCGCCGATCCGGACGCTGCCGCGCGACCGGCCTTCGGTACTCCGCCTCCGATGTCCCCGACCATCGCACTGACGAGTTGGTCCTCGGTTAGGGACGCTGTCGGCGCCGCCGAAACAACCTCGCCGTCACGGAGGACGACAACGTCGTGGCAGATCTCGAAGACCTCCTCGAGGTGGTGCGAGATGTAGAGAACCGCGACGCCGCTGGCGACGAGCGCGCGCACTCGCTCGAACAGCCGCCGTACGCCGCCGCGCTCGAGCGCCGCGGTCGGCTCGTCGAGCAGAAGGATGCGCGTTCCTCGCGCAAGCGCGCCGGCGATCTCGACGATCTGACGCTGCTCGACGGTGAGCGTCTCGCACTCGACGTCTGGGTCGACGTCGAAGTCCCAGTCGCGCAGCAGCTCGCGGGTCTGGGTGCGCATGGCGCGCCAGTTGACGACGTCGCCACGCCGAGGCAGATCACCGAGGAAGATGTTCTCGGCGACCGTCAACTGCGGGACCACCATCGAGTGCTGGAAGACCGTCGCGATCCGGCGGCGCCAGGCGCCGATATCGGCGAGCGGCGGCGCCGGCTCGCCGTCGAACCGAATCTCACCGCCATCCGGGGCCAGCAGGCCGCACAGGATCGAAACGAGTGTCGATTTGCCGGCGCCGTTACGGCCAACGAGGCCGAGGCATCGGCCTGGCCGAAGCGCGGCATCGACCGCTCGCAGGGCCTGCGTGCTGCCGAACCGCTTGCTGATCCCGATCGCCTCGACGACCGGCGGCGCGTACTCGGTGATTCGTGGTGACTGCAGTGCGTTCATAAAGTCGGGTGTCAGTGGCGCTCTATATACCGCTGGCGGGCGAGCGGCACACAATCCTATGCCGCTCGCCCGGGGAAGGAACTGCTAGTTTCCTTGTACCGACTAGCCTGTCTACTTGGTCAGGCTGCGGGACGCCCGCGCAGTCGCCGCCGTGGGCCTTGCCGTACACGTTGCCCCACAGCGCGGCCTCGCTGACCGGTGTGGTGACGAGCTTGCCGGGAGCGCCCGGAATGCCCTTGCCTGTCAAGGTCATCCGCGTCTTCGTGACGAACGGCGCGACGATCGGGTCACCGAGGTTCACGTCTCCCTTGTAGGTCACGTTCTGGAGCGACGGAGCACCGATAGCCGGCTGCCCGACGCTCAGCTTCGTCCCCTCTGCCGAATCCAGGGCGTAGGTCAATGCTCCCTGCGCGTAGAGGTTCGCCGGCTGTGACGAGGCTGCCGACAGGTCACCGCGCTGGATGTCGCACATCTCGTAGGGGACACCGTCATCGCCGATCAGGATCACCTTTCTGGTGAGGCCCTTTGACGCGATGTCGGCGATCGCCGCAGGGTCAGGCCCGCTGTACTGGTCGTAGATCGCCTTGACCTTCGATCCGTAGGCATTCAACGCGGTCTGGATGTCCTTGGCAGCCGTGGCCTCGACCCATACGGTCGGATCCGCCAGGACCTTGACGCTCGGGTCGTTCTCCTTCATGCACTGGTTGAAGCCATCCGTGCGGTCAGCACCGTTGGAGGAGGTGAGGTCCCCCTCGATGTCAACCACGTAGCCGGACCGTACGAAGTGGCTGATGTAAAGGCACGCATCCTCGCCGTACTCGAGGTTGGACGCGCGGACCACCATGGCCACCTTGCCGACGCCGACGATCGTGTCGACGGAGATCAGCTTGACGTCGTGCTTCGCTGCGTAACTGATCGCCGGCCCGAGGCTCGTCGCGGTCTCCGGGTTGACCACCACCGCCTTGGCGCCTTCGTTCACCAGGTCATCGACCTGTGTGTTCTGGAGGCTGGCGTTCGTTCCCGCGAGCAACGGCCCCAGCAGCTTGATATTCATCTTCTTGGCGTACTGGCGCTCGTAGTTGATGTACGCCGACCAGAAGGCCGTGTTGTTGTACGTCAACGCGATACCAATCGGCGTCGGAGCGGACGCCGCCTTGGCGGAATGAGCAGATGTTGCCCCTGGCAGACCGACGCTCGCCCCGACGACGAGCGCCACCGCGCCGCCGAGAGCCGCCAATCGGCCCCTGTAAACCCTCATATGACTCCTCTCCTGGTCTGCGGTCGTGGAACCGCCAGTTGCGAAGCAGGATGTCCGCCTCGCCGATGAAGGTAACGATACGTCAGATGAATAGGTCGTGTCAAGACCACGTTCTGCGGCCTATCGGATCTTAGGCAGGGCAAAGGTCTGCTGAGTGGCGCGCGCGAATTGCTCGCCTTGAAAGCTGATGGCACCAGTTGGGACGGGGCGCGGCGGGCGTCTCCGCACCGCAAGGAAGAGTTGCTCAGCGACGTCCGCGAGCGGGCGCGGCGGTGGCCCGCCGCTTGTTGCCTTGGCTGCGCCCGAGCACGTCGCGCAGCCACTGTTCGGAGGTGTTCACATGGATCAGCGCGGCGGCCTCGGCCAGCGGACGGTCATGTGTGGCGAGCGCGTGCTGAATCGCCCGGTGTTCGCGCAGCGTCTGCGCAGCGGCCGCACCCTCGATCACGCCGCGCCAGATGCGCGCCCGCACCGTCCGGCTCGAAAGGCCATCGAGGATCGACGCCAGAGTCGGGTTGCCGGCCGCCTCGTACACAGTCGAGTGAAACATCTGGTCCCAGTGCACGAGTTGCTCCTGGTCGTGGCCCGCCTCCTCCATGCCCTCTACATATTCGTGGAGACCCGCGAGCGCGGTGTCTTCGATCCGGTCCGCGGCCAGGCCGGTGGCGATGGGCTCGAATAGGCGCCGGACCTCGGCGACCTCGAGCAACGAGTCGTCCTGGACGAGGTCGATCGCGAAGCCGACACCCGCGAGCAACAGGTGTGGCTCCAGACTGGTCACGTAGGTGCCATCGCCCTGCCGTACGTCCACCACCCGACTCAGGGCAAGTGCCTTGATCGCCTCGCGAATTGAGCTGCGGCCGACCCCGAGGTGCGCAGCGAGCTCGTTCTCTGTGGGCAGGCGCGAGCCTGGCCCGAGCTCTCCGGTGAGAATCAACTCCTGAATCCTCGCGATCGCGCTGTCCGTAACGGCCACAGGTCACCTCACCGATACGGGGGGTCTGGGGGACCCGCCTGGCGCGCAAGACAACAGACGACTTCGGAGAGACATCAGGCCAATAGGCAAACCCGACGATGTTGCGCCCCGATTTTGCACGAGATTGACTGGTGGGGAACTCAACTGGTAGGCTCAAACATCAGATGTCTCGATCGCATGGATCTGAGCATAGCGCCGATGCGATGGCCTCGGCTAGAGCGCGGTCGTCGTCGGCCCAGGCGTGCACGACGTGACCGTGACGATCCGGCGAGGGGCCGATTGATGCGCGTTTTTGACGCTCACGTCCACTTCTGGGACCCGATCGCCCGCCAACACGACTGGCTCGCATCGGTACCGTCCCTGCAGCGCCGTTTCGGACCCGACGACCTCGACCCCGGCCCACACGAGCTGGCGGGCGTCATCTTCGTGCAAGCGGATTGCCTCGACGCCGAGGCACTTGACGAGGTGCAGTGGGTCGTCCGGTTGGCCGCGGAGCATCCGGTCATCCATGGGATCGTCGCGTACGCGCCGCTGCATCGCGGCCACGAGGCCGAAGGGCACCTGCGGGCACTGGTGGCGGAGCCGCTCGTCGTCGGAGTACGGCGCCTGCTCCAAGGCCGGCCTGTCACAGAAATCACCGATGCCGGGCTGATTGCCGGCGTTCGGATGCTGCCTGAGTTCGGCTTGGCCTTCGATGTTTGCGTCACCTACGACCAGCTGACGGCGGTGGCCGCGCTGGCCGGCTCCTGTCCGGAGACGACGTTTGTGCTCGACCATCTCGGCAAGCCACCGGTCGCCAGCCGGGAGCTTGATCCCTGGCGGACGGACCTGACCAGCCTGAGCGCCTTCCCGAATGTAGTCTGCAAGCTTTCGGGCCTCACAACCGAGGCGCGGCCCGGCTGGACGCCGGGAGATGTGCTCCCGTATCTCCAGCACGCGCTTGACGCGTTCGGTCCGAGCCGGTGCATGTTCGCCAGCGATTGGCCGGTCGCGAGCCTACGAACCACACACCAGGTGTGGGTGGAAGTCGTGCTCGAACTGATCTCAGACCTCTCACCGGAAGGTCAGGCTGCGGTGCTGGGCGGGACGGCCGCCGCGGCGTACGCACTGCCGGCGTTGGTCACTTCGATGAGAGGAAGCGTGGATGCGCGCAGCACTGTACGTCGGTAACCAGACATTTCGCGTTGAGGAGCGCGCACAAATCGCGCCGGGCCTCGGCGAGGTGCGGCTCAATGTCGCGTTCGTCGGGATCTGCGGCACCGACCTTCACATCAAGCATGGCGCGATGGATCGCAGGGTCTCCATTCCGGCGGTGATCGGCCATGAGATGTCGGGCACCGTGGCGGCCGTCGGCGACGGCGTGCATGACTTTGCGGCGGGCGATGCCGTTACAGCGATACCCCTCGATTGGTGTGAGCGGTGCCCGGCCTGCGCGGCCGGGCACCGGCACGTCTGCCAGAACCTCGTATTCGTCGGGATCGATGCCACAGGCGCGATGCAGCAGTCATGGACCGTGCCCGAGCGGCTGCTGGTGAGGTTGCCGCCGCCGCTTGGGCTGCTGGAGGGTGCGCTGAGCGAGCCAGTGGCGGTCGCGGTCCATGACGTCCGTCGCGGCGCTGTCCGCAGAGGCGAACGCGTGCTCGTCGTCGGGGGCGGCCCAATCGGCCTGTTGATCGCGTGCGTGGCGGCAGCGGAGGGCGCCGAGATCCTCGTTTCGGAGCCCAACGCCTACCGGCGCGCGATCGTCACCGAACTCGGGCTTTCAGTGATCGACCCTGCGGACGAGGACCTGGCCGCGAAGGTCGAGGCGTGGACCGGCGGCGCCGGCGTGGACGTCGCCTTTGAGGTTTCAGGCGTTCCGGCGGGACTGACGGCGGCAACTCATGCTCTGCGGGTACGTGGCCGCCTGGTCGTGGTCGCAATCCACAACCAGCCGGTGGCGGTCGATCTGTTCCGGGTGTTCTGGAGAGAGCTGGAGCTCGTCGGTGCGCGCGTGTACGAGCGGCAAGACTTCGAGCGCGCTGTCGAGCTGCTGGCCACCCGCCGGATCCCGGCCGAGCTGCTGATCTCTGCCGTCGAGCCGCTGGAGCGCGTCGCCGATGCTTTCGGAGCGCTCGAGACGGGCGCTGATGTCGTCAAGGTGATGATCGACTGCCGGGCGGAGAAATGAGCGACCTGGCCGCCACGGGCACGGTCGCGGCCTCGCCGTTCTCGCTCCACGGCCGGCTCGCCGTGATCACAGGCGCGCGGCGCGGCATCGGTCTCGCTATCGCCGAGGCATTCGCCGTGGCGGGAGCGGATGTCGTCGGTGTAAGCACTGTAGTGGAGCCAGATGGCGGCGAGGGGGGACGGCGGGTTCGGGCTCACGGCCGGCGCTTCTGGTCGATGCCCGCAGATCTGAGTGATCGAGCCGCAATGCGGCGGCTGCTCGCGAGTCTCGATGCCCTCGAGCGGCCGGTCGACATCCTTGTCAACAACGCCGGAACGATCCACCGCGAGCCGACGGTCAAGCACTCCTCAGAGGCATGGGACCGTGTGCTGGAGGTCAACGTGACGGCGCAGTTCAGGCTCGCGCAGGCGATCGGGTCAGAGATGGTCGACCGGGGTGAGGGCAAGATCGTCTTCACCGCATCGCTCCTGAGCTTCCAGGGCGGGTTGAACGTGGCGGCGTACACCGCCTCCAAGCACGCGGTCGCGGGCGTCACCAAGGCGCTGTCGAACGAGTGGGCTGGGTCCGGGGTGAATGTCAACGCGGTCGCGCCCGGCTACATCGCAACCGACAACACCCAGGCCCTCCGCGACGATCCCATCCGCTCGCGCGCGATTCTCGATCGGATCCCGGCGGGGCGCTGGGGAGAGCCGCGGGACATTGCAGGGGCAGTCGTGTTCCTCGCCTCGCCGGCGTCGAACTACGTACATGGCACCGTGCTGGCGGTCGACGGCGGTTGGCTCGGGCGTTGACGGCGCTCGATCTCATTGGCCGGCTGGGTGTGGTTCCCGTCGTTGTGATCGACGATCCAGACGCTGGGGCGGGGCTTGGCGCTGCGCTGCTCCAGGCGGGTCTGCCGTGCGCCGAAGTCACCCTTCGTACCCCTGGGGCCATTGCCGCAATCGAGGTCCTGGCGGCGGACCCAGCCGTGACAGTCGGCGCCGGCACGGTCGTGGGCTCGGCTCAGGTCGACCAGGCAGTCGAGGCCGGTGCTCGGTTCATCGTCACGCCGGGGATCGATCCGGAGGTCGTCTCTCGATGCCGCGAGCTCGGCGTTCCGGTGATCCCGGGGATCGCGACGGCGACGGAGGCGATGGCGGCGCTGCGGCAGGGAGTCGACACCGTCAAGCTGTTCCCGGCGCAGGCGCTGGGGGGACTGGAGATGCTGACGGCGCTCGGGGCCCCGTTCCCATCGCTGCGGTTTGTCCCGACCGGCGGCATCCAAGCGGCCCAGCTGCGCGACTACGTCCGGCATCCGTCGGTCCTGGCGGTTGGCGGCAGCTGGATTACGCCACGCGAGCTGTTGGCGCAGCGGCGCTTTGCCGAGATCAGCCGGCTGGCGGCCGACGCGGTCGGGATCGTCACGGGAGTCCGCCAGGCCGAGCGATCACACGCATGAGCCTCTCGTTCCGTCCAGCTTCGGAGTGTGCCTTCGACGTCGTTTCGCTCGGTGAGGTGATGCTCCGCCTCGACCCAGGTGAGGGGCGTGTTCGCACGGCGCGCCGGTTCCACGCCTGGGAAGGTGGGGGGGAATACAACGTCGCGCGCGGGCTACGTCGCTGCTTCGGGCTCCGCGCGGCGATCGTCACCTCCCTGTGCGAAAACGACGTCGGGCGGCTGATCGAAGACCTGATGCTCCAGGGCGGGGTCGACCACCGTCTGGTTCGCTGGGTGCCGTTCGACGGCGTCGGACGTTTGGCGCGGAACGGCCTGAACTTTACCGAGCGCGGCTTCGGCGTTAGAGGCGCGCTCGGGATCTCCGACCGCGGGCATACGGCTGCGAGCCAGCTCGGCCCTGGAGACATCGACTGGGACCATGTGTTCGGCGAGCTGGGCGCCCGGTGCCTGCACACGGGGGGAATCTTCGCGGCACTGTCCCCGGCGACCGCGGCGCTCGCCGAAGAAGCGATGCGGGCTGCCCGAGCGCATGGCACCCGCGTCTCCTACGACCTCAACTACCGGGCCAGCCTGTGGCAAGCGGGGGGCGGCGTGCGCGCCGCCCGGGAGGTCAATCGCCGGCTCGCACCGCTGGTCGACATCATGCTGGGGAACGAGGAGGACTTCACCGCCTGCCTCGGCTTCGAGGTTCCGGGCGCAGGAACGGAGTTCGCGACGCTCGCCGCCGACGGATTTCGCGCGATGATCACCGAGCTGACCGCCACCTACGACACGATCTCGGTCGCGGCGACAACGCTCCGCGCCGCGCGCAGCGCGACGATCAACGACTGGGGCGCGATCGCGTGGTCCGCAGACGACGGGTTCGTGGAGGCGACCGCGCGACCCGGGCTTGAGATCCTCGACCGCGTCGGAGGCGGCGACAGCTTCGCGTCCGGTCTTCTCTACGGATTGCTCGAGCTCTCCGACCTACGGGCCGCTGTGGAGTACGGCGCCGCGCACGGCGCGCTCGCGATGACCACGCCCGGTGACACCTCGACCGCGCGACTGGAGGACGTCGAGCGCCTGGTCGAACGGCCAAGCGCCCGGATCCAGCGATGATCCCGCCCATCACCGAGCTCTCGCTCGGCTGCGCACCGCTCGGGAACCTGTACCGCGCGATAACCGACGACGAGGCAAGCGCCACGGTCGACGCGGCGTGGGAAAGTGGGATCCGCTACTTCGACACCGCACCGCACTACGGGCTCGGACTGTCGGAGCGCCGCCTGGGAGCCGCGCTCGCTGGACGGCCGCGTGACGAGTACCTTCTATCGACCAAGGTTGGGCGTCTGCTGCAGCACCACGACGGCTCCCCAGAGCCTGACGACGAGGGCTTTGACGTGGTGTCTCCCCATCGGCGCGTTTGGGACTTCAGCCGAGATGGCGTGCTGCGCTCCCTGGAGGCGAGCCTCGCGAGACTCCAGATCGACCGCGTGGACATTGGCTACCTCCACGACCCCGACGAGCACTACCGCACCGCGCTCGAGGAAGCCTATCCCGCGCTGGAGGAACTTCGTGGCCAGGGGACCATTGCCGCACTGGGAGCAGGCATGAACCAGGCCGCGATGCTCGCGGACTTCGCCCGCAACACCGACATGGACCTGCTGATGCTGGCCGGACGTTACACGCTGCTCGAGCAAACCGCGCTCGATGAGTTGCTCCCGATCTGCGAGCGGCGCAAGATCGGCATCGTCGCCGCGGGCGTCTTCAACAGTGGCCTGCTCGCCCGCGCGATGCCCGACGCGGATGCTAGGTACAACTACGCGGAAGCGCCGCGGGCGCTGCTTCAGCGGGCCCGGCGCATAGCTGAGGCGTGCGAGCGCCACGGCTCCTCGCTTCCCGCTGCGGCGCTCGCCTTCCCGCTGGCCCATCCGGCAGTCGTGAGCGTGTGCATGGGCGCTTGCTCGCCCGAACAGATCGACCACAACGTCCGCCTGCGCCTGTCGGTCGTCCCGGCAGAGGTCTGGGAGGAGCTGCGAGCGGACGGACTGCTGCGCGAGGATGCGCCCGTGCCCGCTTATGCGGCTGGCGCGACCAGCTCATCCCAGGGCGACCAGACTGCCCGGCCCCGGCTCGACTGAGCGTCCAGCGTCCGGGCTCCCTGGACATCGACCACCGCGAACGCCACCACAGGTCAGCGCGGCGTCGGAGCCGGAGGCGAACCGTCCGCACGTGCCCGCAGAGCGTGTCTGTCCGTCAATCTGCCCGGAGGATGCGCAATGAGCCGAGCGGAGATGATCGCCCAGGCCGGCGCAGGCGTGACTGCCCGCGGACGTGACGCTCGACAACGGAGCCGTCGTCACAGCGACCATCGATCACGGCTGGGTCGTGGCGTGGTGGCCCGGGGCTCAGCACGTAGCCAGCGCAGAGCTGACCACGCCGTCGGAACGCACACGCAGACGTTTCGCGCCATGCCCGTGCGACGTCAACGACTGCAACGTCGGGGGCTCCCATGGCGGCCCGCCGGGCGGCGGCACGCGCCCACTGCAGACCGACCGCACAGACTACGAAAATCAGGGACGTCAAGAAGCTGGGACGCATCGAACACGGCGCCGGACATCGGATCACCGGTCGAGGGCACCGGCATACACCGACCCAACCCGATCCGGACCGACGCCAGCGGTGTCAGAAAGGCTCACCACTGGCTGAGAATGCGCGCGCATGGCGATCGACGATTGACCCGCCTTGCCTACGCAGAAGTCCTCCCCGACGAGAAGGCAACCACCGCAGTCGCATTTCTAAGGAGATCCACCGCCTTCTACGCCCGACACGGGATCACGGTCCAGCCGCTCCTGACCGACGGAAAGTCAAGTGGCGAGATTGGTCAGGTGGTGGGATCCTTGTTCGTGGTGCCGGTGACTGACGGAGCGAAGAGCAGGTTCTGGGGCTGTCAGCCTGTCGCGCGGCTTTGCCCTTCGAGGGCCTTTTGAGATGCGCGCCCCTGTGTCGCCCCCGCACCACCTGTTCTTGTTGGGCGTGTTGCCTTCCAGTCTTTGATCATCCGTCGGTATGCGGCTTCGGCCTAAGCAGCGAGTTCGCGTTCTGCTTCGCGAACGCTGCGGGTCTTGTGACCGCCGGCGATTCCGGCCTTGCCTTTGCGGGGTGGGGCGCCGGCGGCGAGCTCGAGCTGGCGGATCTTGAAGTGGGTCATCGCGGGACGAGCGAACGCATAGTCCTCCCGTGTCAGCAGACACCTGAACAGGCAGCACAGTTTCCGCGCTGTCGCGGTCGCCGCGACGTGCGGTCCCCTGCGCGCGGACCAAATCGGCATGCAGAGCGGCCCTGGGATCGGTCGGCCGCCGATCGGTGGGCGCGGACCCGGAGGGATTCGTCGACTTCTACCGCCGTGATCACCCGCAGCAGCCGGCATGCCGATGTGGCGAACTGGTAGCGGCGACGTGGCGGTCGGCCTCATCCCCGAGTTGTCAGCGTCGGCGCTGATACCTGGCGCCGGAAGCGGCACGGTCGTGGCCAATGAGGGGCTTGGCAATGTGTGCCGCCATGGCACTTCGGTGGGCTTGCGTCTCCGCGCAAAGACCAGGGACCACCAGCCCTAGCCCGCGAGGTCCAGAACGAGCCGCGCCGCGATTGGACGTGGCAACGAACCGGGATTGGACACGAGCGGTTGGCGGCCATGCGCGACCGAAACCGTTCGCTCCGCTCGGGATCTCGCTCCGCTCGATGAAGTTGCGGCGTGTGGGGCGCCGCCTGAAGACTGGATCGCTGCGTCGGTTGAAAAAGTGAACCACCTCCCCGACGACTGACGCGGATTTGGTGAGGTCATGAGTCACGCCTGCACGGCGCTGGCCACGACTACGCCTTCCGGCGATCACCGGCGAGAGCGCCACCACCGCGCTTGGGCGGGCAGTGCGTCGATGGCGTTGCAGAGGTCGTGCGCCCGTGTCGAGTTCAGTCTGACCACAGCGTCAGGTTCCTACGCATGATGAGCACACGCCGCTGCGATGCGGAGGGGGATCGCGCGACGCCGCAGTTTTCGCGCCGTGGCCCTGTTTGGTACCTAGATGCGGTACCCACGGTCATTTAGGCACACGTAACAGGTCCGGGAGCGCGCGAGAATCCCGCTGACTAGGAGGCTTTTCCCATACAAGCGGCTGAAGGGACTCGAACCCTCGACCTTCTGCATGGCAAGCGGTACCGCATCGGGCGTGGAATGGCACAAAAACCCTGGAAATCGGCCACTGCCGCGGCTTGATCGCCCTGAGCGAAATTTCGCTGATTTGCGGACACTTCCGCTGGGTTTAACGCCGCGGCGCGGCTCACGGCGTTAATCAAATCGCCCCCAGTAGGGCGCCAGCGGCAGCCTCATCGAGAGGCGTCCTGGGTCGGTGGGAACATCGCCGGATGGTCGATCGTCAGCGAGCCGCGATCCGGCAGGGCACGGGTTGAACTACGCGCGCCGTCAGCAGTACCGGCGGCTGTCAAGGGCCGCAATGGCAGCGATGGCGAGCGGCGCGAGCGTGCTGCTGGCCCTGGCCGTCGCCGGCGCGGGCGCGGTATCCGTAGGCGGCGCCTTGCTCGTGCTCGCCCTCGGACTCGGGCTCTACGCTCGTCACTGGCTGTCGCTCGCCGCGCGCGGCCGCGCGGGCGCTCGTTCGGAGGACGAGGTCCGGCGTGCGCTTGCGTCGCTTCAGAGCGAGGGGTGGCGGCTGCGGCACTCGCTGCCGTGGCGAGAACGCGGGGACATCGACTCGCTGGCGATCGCGCCGACCGGCGTCGGGTTCGTGGTCGAGACGAAAACGAGGACGTATGACGATCGCCATCTCGCTCGGGTGCACGAGCAGGCGGCATGGCTGACGCGCCGGCGCCGGCGATGGTGTCGGCCCGGCGCGGTGCCGGTGGTCTGTCTCGTTCGCGCACGCGGCGTCCAGCGGCTTGAGCAGAACGTTCTGGTGGTCTCGATCGATCGGCTGATCCCGGTGCTGCGAAGCGCGGTCCGTGGGCTCGCTCGGCCCTCCGACGAGCTCGGCACGCGCTGACTCTTCGGCCACCGGGAGGATCTCGAATGAGTAGGTTGCCGAGGTAGCCCCGTTCCCGTAACGCCGGACCGAGTTCCCTGCGTACCGCGCGAAGCGCGTCTCTCGCAGTAGGCGACGGGATGCACGTCGAATACCAGAAGCAGGGCGCGGCCGGCCGCCGTGCCCGCGTGCACCTGCTGGTGCTCTGCGTCTGCAGGCGTCACGGCACCGCGGTGACCGCGTTCATCGACACCTCCGGATCGATGGGCGGCTACGAGTACGCGCTCGGACCGATCGCATGGATCATCACCGACGCCCTGCGCCAGATCGGCGGACGGTGCGCCACCGCCCTGTTTGGCAACGGCGTCTCGCTGCTCGCCGACGGGCGCCACCCGCTGCCACGCGTGCCCGGGATCCGCACCGGCGGCGGCACCGCGTTCGCCGGGGAAGCGATCGAGCTCATCTCAGATCAGCTCGAGATGACCAACCCGCGCCGCCCCCGGTTCGTATACGTGCTCTCAGACGGCGGCTGGGGCGACACGAGGGCCGGGGTGGAGCGAATCCGGTGGCTTGCCGAGCTCGGAGTGCCAACGATCCACCTCTCGATCGGGATCGCGCCGCTGGCGGTCGAGTGCGACCGCATCACCGTGATCACCGACCCCGCGCAGGCCCTCGACCACATCGCCGCCGACACCGTCGCCGCGCTCCGCGCCCCACGGCGCTGACTCAACAGTCGACCAACTCTTCACAAGAAAGGACCTCGCATGTCCAAATTGATGTTCACGCTCGACCCATCGCCGGTGCTGTTCGACCTCAGCACCCGCGAAAGCGAACAGCTCGCGGCCCGGGTCGAACGCGTCGCTCTCGAGCACCTCGAGCTCGCCGCGAACCCGCGCCGCGAGATCAGCGACGAGGGCATCGACCGCCTCGCGAAGATGCTCTGCTCAAGCAGCCAGCTCGTCCCATGCATCGGCCGGCGACCCGATCCGGGCGAGCCCAGAGTCCTCCTGTACGACGGCCAGCGCCGCTACCTCGCCGCCCAGGCCAGCCACGCCCTCGCCGGCAGCGAGTACATGGAAGGCCTCGCCGAGCCCGTCCGCAGCCTGATCGTGCTGCTGCTCGACCACGCCCCGTCAGCCGAGGAGATCCGCCGCATCCAAGCTCACTGCCAGCAGCGCGAGGAGCTCGCGCTCTCAGACCAGCAGCAGCAGTTCGAAGACTGCTGGCAGGCCCGGGCCGGGCTCCGAGAAGCCGACCGGATGGCCGCCGTCTGCAACGACCTCGGCATCTCCCCGAAGCGGGCTCACAACCTCCGCCGCCAGCTCAGCCTCCCCGAGCCAATCCGCACCCGCGTCGCCGAACGACCGATCGGCGGCCAGATCTCCGTCACGATGGCCAACAAGCTCGCCGACATGCACGAGATCGCCCCGCAGCTCACCGAGGCGGTCGCCAAACGGATCAGCACCAGCGACCTGCATGACAAGGCGCTGCGCGACCTCGGCGCGTTCGTGCACCGCACCGTCGTCGAGGACGAGCACACCTACGCCGTACGGATCGACGACGGCGCGCTGCTCGATGCCGCCGACCAGATCGACCAAGCCCGCCGACACCTGAGCGACGACGGGAAGCGGCAGCTCGCGGCGATCCTCGGCTGCGAGCTCGACCGGCTCGATCGCGAGCTCCACACGCTCGCCGCGCGCGCCAAGACCCGGGCGCTCAAGCTCCACATCACCAGCGAGACCCGCGACCGCGCCCGCAACGGCCGCTACGCATTCGCACACGACCGCGGGCAGGACTTCGCCGCCGGCATCTGGGTGATCGACCCAGCCTTCATCCTCGACCTCGTCCACGAGCAGCTCAACGACGACGACACGACGCCCGCCCGCGAAGAGGCGTACTTCGCCGGCGCCCGCGTCGACGACCAGGAGCTCCGCGACGCCGCCGCCGACGACGAGGCGCGCCGCGCCCAAGCGCGGGCCCGGCACGCCGACGCTAGTCGCAGCAACCTCGGGCTCGGACACGACATCCGCGCCGGGCTGATCGACCCGACCAACGCGCAGCTCGGCGCGCTAATGCGGATCGTCTGCCAGCTGCTCGTCCGGCACTACCGCCAGCTGATCGCCTACGGAGCCGGCTGGACCGAACCCGAACGCCAGCAGCCCGTCGGCGACACCGGCCGCCACGAACCACGCCACGTCGACGCGATCATCGACGCCGAACTACAGCGCGCGCTCGCGGACCGCGACCCTCTCCGAGGCATCGCCCAGCTGACCGCCCGCTGGGGAGCGGCGTTCGTGCTCGACCCGGACGGCGTCACACGCACCAAGGCGCTCGGCTCAGACCGAATGGCGAGCAAGCTCCGCGACGCCCTCCCGGGCGGCGACAACGACCTCCGTGCCGCCGTGTGGGAGTTCATGCGACCGATGCTCTCGCCCACGCTCGTAGCGCTCAACCGAGACGCCTTCGTCACCGATCGCACAGAGACCACCGTCGACCTCCAACGGCACCGGGCCGCCTCGGACCTGGACGACCTCGCACTCGACGACGATCACGAACCAGACGGCGAATAGAGGCAGCCTTCGGCGTCGACCGTCCTCCCGCCCGACCACCAGGCCGCGGCGGGAGGACGGGCGGCACCCAAAGCTCTCTCTTTTTGGCCCACTGGTCGATCCAGCACGTCGGGTCGATGCCGTCTGGCACCTCGGTCCACGCTCGCGTGTCTGCTTGCAGTTGGGGACTCCCGTGGCTAAGAGCGCGTGATCTTGGCGGCGCTGCCTGGTCGGCATAGCGCGTTTCTTGATCTCGGCAGCCTCGTGTCAGCTCCGGCGCGAGGACCGCATCTCACTGACGATCGCGTTCACGCATTCACGATCTGGCCGGGCCCCGAGCACCTGATCGCTCGGCGACGCGGGAGTGCTTCGCGGGCGTCGACCCTGAGCGATCCGATGCCGATGGGGTAGCTGGCTCGGACGCCGAGAGCGCCGTCGTGGCGGAACGCGGCATTGCGCGCAGCGAGCAACTCGTCAGCGTCATCAACCGCGCTTACGCCGCGCCCGCGGCGGCGTCGGTCAGCACCGTCTCGTCGGAACGTCTGAGCCCCGCAAGCTGTGTGCGAGAGGCGATCCCGAGCTTCTCGTCGAGGTCGTCCGCGACGAGCGCTAGGTCGAGAGCGAACGCGACCCACCGGTCGAACTCACAGCCACGTCCCCAGTCGTAGATGATTCGCTACACGGCGTCCCGGGCGGGCAGTTGCGGTCACCGGCGTGGAACCTCGCCAGCGCGAGCGGCATCCGGATCGAGATCGGCTGGAGCCTGAGCCGGCTATTCCTATCCACGCAAAGCAATCGCCCGCTGGCGATCCGGCGCGCGACTGCCCTGAGACGAGAACGGAGGGTGCCCGTGCGACCGCCAGAAGCAGGCGTCCCGGGACAACTGGTCTGCAATCGAGTGTCTGGCTCGAGCGCTGTTCTCAGCTCTGGCAGAAGCGGTCGCCGAGCTCGGTGCGCTGGGCGATCACGTGTCGGCCATCCCGGTGGGTCGCGATGAGGCCGGCATCACGCAGTACCGTGATGTGCTGGGAGACGGCGCTGGGGGTCACCTGGAGGGCTTGGGCGAGATCGGCGCCGGTGTGTGGTGTTTGGAGTGGGTGCAGGATCGCCGCGCGCGTGAGACCGATCAGTCGTCTGAGCGCGTCGGGCGCTGGTTCGCGGGTCGGCTCCCAAGCGGTCGCGGTGCCGCGCGCGGGATAGATGAGCGTTGGCTGCCAGGGCCGGTCGCTGACGACGTAGATGCCCGGCCACGCGAATACCGACGGGACGAGCAGCAGGCCGCGCTCGTCGAGCGTGACCGGTGCCTCGTAGTTGATCCCCAGGTCAAGGCGCCCGCCCTCGTGCCAACGCACCGACGGGTGAAGGTCGCTGAACAGCGCTCGCGTGCCGCCTGCCGCCAGGCATCGCGCGCGGTAGGAGATGTCGGCTTGGAGCAGCGCACGGAGCCGGGGCCAGTGGTCGTTCAGGGCGACGTCAAACCATCGTCGCAGCTGAGCGACGACGGTTTGCAAGCCGGCGGCCGGGTCGGCGAGGAGTCCCGCGAATACCGGCGGTGGGTGGGATCCGCATAGTTCTGCGATCTCGGCGTACACGCGGTCGGGAGGTGTCGCGGCGACGCGCGCCAGGTCGGCGTCCAGGTCGGGCAGCGGACTGTCGGGTGGGGGCAAGATGAAGTCGGGTGCGTAGCCGTTGGCGGGCACGAGCGCGCGCAGCAGCCCGAGGTCCAGCCGGCCGGCGCGCGCGGCGACATCGCGGTACCACGGCAGGTGCATCGTGTGTCCGGTGGGGTCATCGAGGACGCGCAGGCTGGCCACGGTCTCCTGCAACGCCGAGCATGCGAAGCGGGTGGCGGCGAGTTCGTCGGGTCCGAGGTCGAGGCGAAGCATCGTTTAGCTCAGGCTTAATCGTATGCGAGGAGAGAGCCCCGCGCAGCTCCTTGCCGATGCCGGGACCGAACCGGAGCGCGTCGCCACACAGCTGCTGCGCAGCCCTCCGGCGGCGGACGAGCGCCTGGTCGTGACGCTGCGGGCCGCGGCACGTGCGGCGGCCTCGCGCGGCGCTTCTGAGAGCGCCGTCGCCTACCTCCGCCGCGGGCTCGCCGAGCCGCCGCCCGTGGCGCGGCGCGCCGACCTGCTGGTCGAGCTCGGCCGCGCCGAGGCGCACCTCGACGGCGAGGCGGCGGTCGAGCACCTGCGCGAGGCGCACGGACTGCTCGACGATCCGATCCCGAGGGCCGAGACCGCCCTATTGCTAGGCCGTCAGCTCTTCCGCCTGCAGCGCGACGAAGCCCACGCGACATTCGCCAGTGCGCTCGAGGAGCTCGCCGGCGCCGACGCCGAGCTCGGCCGCATGCTCGAGGCGGGGCTGATCACCAACGATCTCTTCGTCCCCTCGCGTCACGACGAGGTGCGCGGGCGGCTCGACCGCCTCCGCAGCCAGCTCTCCGACGCGACCGTCGGCGAGCAGCTGCTGCTCTCCCTGCTCGCCTACCACGATGCCCGCGCCGGAGTGCCCGCCGCCGATGCCGTGCCGCTGGCCCGCCGGGCGCTCGCGGGACAGACGCTGATCCGCGGCGATCCGTCCGGCGTTGCCTTCGTCATGCCCTGCCTCGTGCTGGCGATGGCAGACCTGGACGAGGTGCTCGTGGTCTACGAGGACCTGCTCGCCGAGGCGTACAGGCGTGGCTCGACCTTCACATTGGTCGCCGCCAGGGGTTTCCGCGCGCAGACCCTGCTGTGGCGAGGCGACCTGACCGAAGCGGAGGCCGACGCCCGCGAGGCCCTCGCGGCTGGCGAGGCCTGGAGCGTCTCCGCTCGCTTCTCCGAGTACGCCGCGGCCTTTCTCGCCGATTCCCTGATGGAGCAGGGCAGGCTCGATGAGGCAGCTTCGGTGCTGTCTCACGCTGCGCAAGGCGCAACGCTTTCAGACGGTGCCCGCCAGCTGTTCCTAGCCGACAGCGGCGCGCGCCTGCGCATCCTGCGCGGCGACCTGGCGGGCGGCAGCGCGGAGCTGCTGGACGCCGGGCGCCGCTTCGAAGCGGTCGGCAGTCGCAACCCGGCATTCATCGCCTGGCGCTCGCCGGCCGCGCTCGCGCTCAACCAGCTTGGCGAACGCGACCAGGCGCGCCGGCTGGCGGCCGAGGAGCTCGAGCTCGCGCGCACGTGGGGCGCCCCGCGCGCGCTCGGCGCAGCCCTGCGGGCGGCGGGGCTGGCCGAGGGCGGCGAACGTGGGCTCCCCTGCTCGAGGAGGCGGTTGAGGTGCTGAGCCGGTCCCCGGCCAGGCTCGAAGACGCCAAGGCGAGCACCGAGCTGGGCGCCGCCCTTCGCCGGGCGGGCAGCCGCGCCGGCGCGCGAGACCAGCTCCGGCAGGCGGTCGAACTCGCGACGCTCTGCGGCGCTGCGCCGCTCGCGGCGCGCGCGGAGACCGAGCTGCTCGCCACCGGCGCGCGGCCGCGCCGAATCGCCCTGAGCGGCGTCGAGTCGCTCACGCCCAGCGAGCGCCGCGTCGCCGAGATGGCAGCCAAGGGACCGACCAACCGCGAGATCGCGCAGGCGCTGTTCGTCACGCCCAGGACCGTTGAGGTGCACCTGACGAGCATCTACCGAAAGCTCGCGATCAACTCGCGCTCGCAGCTCGGCGCCGCCCTCGGCGGCGCGACCGACAGCTGAACTCCGCACTCCGCTCCGCCCGCCTGTCTAGCGGGGGGCGACAAAACACTGCGGATCAAACCTGGGGGTGCTCACGATGCGAGTCCCGCCTCGCTCGCGCACCATCGGATGCCTGCTCGTATCCGAGTAGGTCCATACAGATGAAAGATCCGGAGGTTCCCCCAAATGGCTTCGTCAGACCCTCAACCGTCGTTTCTGGCGACGCGTGGCGGCAAGCTCACACTCGCGCTGCTGTGCGGGGTCGCGTTCCTTGACTTCGTCGACGCGTCGATCGTGAACATCGCGCTTCCCTCGATCCGCCGCGCCCTGCATTTCTCGATTGCGGGGCTGCAGTGGGTGCCGGCCGGCTACCTGCTCACCTACGGCGGGTTCATGCTGCTCGGCGGCCGCGCCGCCGACCTGCTTGGCCGGCGCCGGGTCCTGATCGCCGGAGTGATCGTGATCGGCGTCTCGTCGCTGATCGGTGGGTTTGCGCAAAGCTCGGGAGTGTTCGTCGGCGCCCGCCTCGCGCAAGGGCTGGGTGCGGCGATGACGCTTCCCGCCGCGCTCTCGATCCTCACCACCAGCTTCAAAGAAGGCAAGGACCGTCATAGCGCCCTTGGGGTCTGGGGCGGCGTCGCCGGACTCGCCTCGGCGGTCGGCGTGCTGCTCGGCGGCCTGCTGACCGAGGGGCCGGGCTGGCGCTGGGTGATGTTCGTCAACCCCGTCGCCGTGGTGCTCGTGCTCGGCGCGATCCTGAGGGTAATCCCCGGCGATCGACAGCGCGCGCGGCTTCAGAACTTCGACGCGCTCGGCGCGGTCCTGGCGACAGGCGGGATGCTGCTGCTCGTCTTTGCGCTCGTGAAGGCGCCCACCGTCGGCTGGGGCAAGGCACGCACGATCGGCGAGCTCGGCGCGGCGCTTGTGCTGTTGGCGGCCTTCGTGGTCAACGAGCTTCGGCACCGCAACCCGCTCGCGCCGCTGTCGATCTTCCGCATCAACGGGCTGGGGTTCTCGAACCTCACCCAGCTGATCGCGTTCGCAGGGTTCCTGACGGTGTTCTTCTACCTCACTCTCTACATGCAGAACGTGCTCGGCTACTCGGCGATCCAGACCGGCGCCGCCTACCTGCCGCTGTGCTTCGCGATCGGGATCGCCGCCGGGATCTCCTCGCAGCTGCTGTCCCGGGTCGGGACGCGGCCGGTGATCGTCGCCGGCGCCGTGATCGCCGCTGGAGGGATGTACTGGCTCTCGAGGATCCCCGTGCACGGCTCCTTCCTAGCGGACCTGCTCCCGGGAATGGTGGTCCTCTCGGTTGGGATCGCACCGGTGTTCGTCGGCGTCACCACCGCAGCCAACGCGGGCGTGCCAGCCGACAAAGCCGGGCTCGCCGCCTCGCTGCTGAACGCCTCACAACAAGTCGGTGGAGCGCTCGGGCTGGCGATCTTCACCGCGATCGCGACCAGCCGAACCCAGCATCTACTCGCGACACACGCACCCGTCGCGCACGCGCTCACGGGCGGCTTCCAACGAGCGTTGCTCGTCGGGAGCGTCCTCATTCTCGCCGCCGCCGTGATCGCGCTACGCGCCACCAACACCCGCGGCGAAGAGGGCCAGGCCACCATCCCAGACGCACTTCCCGAGCCCGCACGAGCATGAGTGAGAACGCATGCGTCCAAACCTGAGCCAAGACATCGTGTCACCACAACTCTAGGAGCGTTCCTGATGGAGATATTGCCAAGTCGGAAGAAGGTCCACTTCCCGAGCGGCGGGGAGAAATGTGCCGCGTGGCACTACACGGGCCGCAATCGCAGCTGCGTGGTAACGACGGGAGGATTCGCGGTCACCAAAGAGCCGGCGACCGATCTGTTTGCGAAGCGGCTCAATGAGGCCGGGTTCGCGGTGCTCGCGTTCGAGTATCGGCGGATCGGCGAGAGTGAAGGCCAGCCGCGGCTGGCTCCGCGCCTTCGCGATGAGCGGGCCGACTGGCACGCCGCGATCGAGTTCGCGCGCACGCTACCCGACGTCGATCCGACCAAGGTTGCGATCTGGGCGTTCTCCTCCTCGGGCGGCCACATCTTCCCCGTGGCCGCCCGCGACCCCGTCCTGGCCGCAGCGATCACGCAGACGCCGCTCGCCGACGCGCCGCGAGCGCTGCCCGCGGCGGCACGCTACTCGACGCCGCTGGCGCAGCTGCGACTGATGAGTCGCGCCGTGCTGGACACGCTCGGCGGGATGCTCGGCGGCAAGCCTCTGCTCGTGCCGCTGACCGGCGAGCGGGGCACCGTCGCGATGCTCTCGACACCCGACGGTCTGCAAGGCGATGAGGCGCTCAACGCCAGCCGGTATCCCGAGTGGCAGCAGAAGGTCGCGGCCCGCTCGGTGCTGCGGCTTGGCTCCTATCGGCCAGGCCTCTACGGCCCCCGGGTGCAGTGCCCGCTGCTCGTGATGGTCTGCGACGACGATCACACAGCGCCACCGGGACCGGCGATCCGTGCCGCCAAGCGGGCGCCGAGGGGAGAGCTAGTCCGACTTCCCGGCGGTCACTACGCGCCGTTCATGGAGGCGCACGAGCAGGCTATCGAGCTTGAGGTGACATTCCTTGAACGGCACCTGCTCGGCGACGCCCGAGACGCGCCGATCCCAGACGGGACAAACGGTTCGCACACCAGCCCCCCCGAAGTCCATGTCTGAGCCCGCCAACACCGTAGCCCCTCACACCAGTCACCGACCGATCGGGCCGAGCACTTCGACCTCATCGCCGGCCTACCCGTGCGGGGTGACACAGTCGCGTAGCGCGGCTGCCGGCGCTCGCCAGCGCGAGGACACCGCGACAGCACGTGATCCGCGTCTTGTCAGCCCAGAGCCGCTCTGCAGTCGCTCAATCCAGGCTCTGCGCCCCACGGAGCGCCTTGTAGCCTGGCGGGGGTGGAGCCCGCGTCTCTCGACGTGTACGTCGCTGTGTTCCGGGCGCGGTGCGACGTCGTGCGAGGCCTCAGCCAGCTGAGGGTGGACGAGCCTGGCGTGCATGGTTTGCTCCCCTCGAGCGAGGATCCGCGTGCCCGGCTTCTGGTGACCGACGACCGAGCTTATGAGGTGCTCGATGCGCTGCTCCCCGGACTCCACGCAGGGATGATCAGGGTCTTCGCCGCTGCCGCGAGATGCGCCGAGCTCGTCGGCGGCCATCTCCCGTGGGAGTCGGACGCGGTGACCGCGATGATCTGCCGCGCCTTGGAGAGCGTGCCTGAGGCTGCGCTGCCGGCGCCATTGACGCTGCGCCCGGTGCGTCGGCTCGATGACGACGAGCCCGGGGGTGTGGCTCTACGGGACGCTGTCGCTGCCGCGAACCCCGCGGCGCCAGCGGGAAATGAGTCGTCGGCGGCGTTTGGCGAGTATCTACGGTCGTTGCCGCCTGCGTTTCGACTGTTCGCGGCCGTTGACGATGCCGGAGTCGTGCGCGCGACGTCTGGATCCAGCGCGTTTGGTACGGCGGCCGACGTGATCTTTGTCAATACCCACCCCGATTGGCGTCGCCGCGGCATCGGTCAGGCAATGGTCCCGGGCGGCGCTACGCGCCGCCCGGGACCGCGGGGCACGCCAGGCATGTCTTGACGCGAGCGACGCTGGCGTGGGCATCTATGTGCGGCTCGGGTTCGAGACTGTTAGCCGGGCCACGCGCTTTCACCGTTCCGGCTGAGTGTCACTGCGCCAACTCTTCCGTCGGCTACGAGTTCCTCAGCGACAGGTCGGCGCGTGACGCGCTCGATGGCCGCCCTCCCTGGGGCCGATCGCGAAGCGAAGACCGACTGTCGTCACCGGAGCACCTCACCAATCCGAAAGCCGGTCTCGAGTTGCGCGTGGGTAGGAGGGCCGGCCGGTGCGGAAGCACCTGCGTGCCGACCTCGTCGGAAACGCCGACTGAGCGCGGTAGCGTGATCCGTTGTGACGGGCAGGGCGTCAGCCGTGGGAACGAGTCGGGTTCTCGAGCGTCGCCGTGCGGTCGCCGTGGCGCGCCACTACCGCGAGTCCGAGGGTTTGTCGATCGCCCAGATTCGCCCAACACCTGGGTCGCTCGCCGGCGACGATCAAGACTGGCGAGGTCGGAGTCATGACTGCTTTGCGTGTACTCAGTCGCGACCGCGCCTGGCCCGGCGGGGACAATCAGTGATTTGCAAACCCCCGGCGTTCCGGCTGGTGCTCTGCCGTTCGTCGCGTTCAGCGGCGGTCTGTGTCTGCCGTGGCCCGCGTCGAGTCAGCGCCTTCTGCGCGATCTCGGGAGGCGAACCGGCCCGTGTCGCGGGCGATCTGCTCGAGTTCTACGGGCGTGCCGGCCATGATCGTGCGGGCGTGCGCGGTGATGACTGCCGGCGGCCAGTCCCACCACGCGGCGTGCAGGAGGCGCTCAACGTCGTCGTCGTTGAACCGTCGACGGACAATCCGGGCGGGGTTTCCCGCGACCACGGCGTAGGGAGGGACATCGGCGGCGACGACGCTTGCGGCTGCGATGACTGCACCGTGCCCGATATTCATGCCTGGGAGAACGAGCGCCTGATAGCCGATCCAGACGTCGTGGCCGACGACCGTGTCCCCGCGTGACGGAGCGCTCAGAACGAGGTCCATTGTCGTCTCCCACGGCGCGCCGAAGATGCCGAACGGAAACGTTGACGGGCCGCGGTCTGCGTGGTTGGCACCGGGCAGCAAGAAGCGCACGCCGGCGGCGATCGCGCAGAAGCGGCCGATGATGAGCCGTTCAGGGCCGAAGGCGTAGAGAATGGCGTCTTCGTCGAAGTGCTCGGCGCGTGTCGGATGGTCGTAGTAGGTGTAGGCGCCGACCTCGATGGCAGGGTGCCTCACGAGCGGCCGCAAGAACACCACCCGCGGCTGACTGGCGACCGGGTGAACGACGGTCGGATCAGGAGCGTCCGGCAGAACCGGCATTTGCGATGAGCATGGCAGAGGTAACGACGACCCGAATGCCGGTAGCGGCATGCCGGTGACTGTAGATGCGTCGCCGGTTCACGCTAACACCTTGCTGGCCAACAGCCCGTCGGCGAGGCTGGGCTGGGTAGCGGTTGGGTTAGTCATTGTCGACTCCTTATCGTGTCGGTGGTCAAGAGCGCCTAGATCAACGTCTCTGGCGGCGCCGTTCACGGGTGTAGCTCGGGGTCGTCGGGGGCGTGTTGACCCGCAGGACGATCCCGCAGCTACGCCGCAGTGGGCGGTCCGAACCAGGTGGCCAGCGCGTCAGGAAGCCCAACGTTGGTGCCGTCTCCCACCCAGGCGACGTAACCGTCAGGGCGGAGCGCGACGGCAGTGGGAGCGGTGACTGCGCCAAGTACCGGAAGCTCCCACGGACCGGCATATTCAGCATCGATGAGCTGGACCCGATCAGCCCACGGAGTGATGTCAAAGCTCCCAGGCGGACCGAGGTTGAGCAGCACGGGCTTGGCGTCGTGCAGGAGCCCGAAGGCTCGGAGCGGACCCTCGGCGGTCACGAGGTCCAAATCGGGCATCCGTCGCCCGAGCAGCGGGTGTCCCTCGCCGAGGTCGTAGTGGATGTCCAGCCCCGAGATGATCCCGGCGAGCCGCTTGCGAGGCTCGTCCATGGTCGCGAGCTCGGACACCACGTCGACGAGAGCCTGGGTACGCTCGTCCGGGCGCTGAAGTGCAGCCAGCGCCATCGTGTGCTTGAGCGTGCGGGCAGCAACCGGGTGACGCTCGGCCTGGTAGGTATCCAGGAGGCTCTCCGGGGAGGTCCCGTCGACCACCTGCGCAAGCTTCCATCCCAGATTGACGGCATCCTGCACGCCGAGGCTCAGTCCCTGTCCACCGACGGGGTAATGCACGTGCGCCGCGTCGCCGGCGAGTAGGACTCGTCCCGCGCGGTAGGTCGCGGCCTGCCGCGTCATATCGGTGAACCTGGAGATGTAGGTCGGGTTGTGGATCCCGAAATCGGTGCCGTACACGCCGATCAGCGCCTCGCTCAGATTGCACAGGGTCGGCTCGGTCGTCGCTCCGACGTGCGCTTCGGTCAGCATCACCCGCACCGGCCCCTCATCCTTGTAGATCACCTCGCCGTCGCGGATCTCGTACTCGAGCCTGCCCAGGCCATGGATGCCCTTCTCGTCGCGGCGGATGCCCAATTCCGGCTCCTCGGTCATCTCGACCTCGGCGATCAGGTTGCTCTTGGTCGGATCCCAGCCCGGGAACTCGATGCCGGCCGCTTTGCGGATCAGGCTGCGTCCTCCGTCGCACCCGACGAGATACTGCGCCCGCAGCGGCTCGCCACCCGACAGCCGGACGTCAACCCCGGTGTCGTCCTGCGCGAAGCCCGTCACCTCACATCCGTAATAGATGTGCACCGGCAGCTCGGCGATCCAGGAGGCCAGGATCTGCTCGATCTGGTTCTGCCAGATCCCGAGTGAGTACGGATGACGTGTCGGGAAGTCGCTCATGTCCAACGTGGTCGTGCCGAATGTGGCGACCTGAGCCACCTGTCCCTCCGCGAGGAACCGATCCGCGACGCTGCGCTGATCCAGCACTTCGATCGTGCGTGAGTGAAAACCGCCGGCCCGTGACCCGACGAGCGCGTGATCGGGACGCCGCTCGACGACCGCGACGTCGACCTTCGCCAACGCCAACTCAGCCGCCAGCATCATCCCCACGGGACCGCCTCCCGCGATCACCACCGCGTGCTCGGGCGCCGCCACACTCCGGCCATCTATGTCGACAACAACTTGCATTTCGTTCCTCCCGTTCCGCAGGTTCTGGCTGAGGCCGCGATGATGCGGCGCGACCCCCGCCTGCCCGCTGGCGCCGCGGAAGCAGCGACGCGACGGCGAGGCAGGGCGGGGGCGAGCCGCGTGTGGCTAGGTCAGGCGGCCGGGCTGAGGCGGCCTTCGTGGTGGGCCTTCCGGATTTCGTTGCGAGTGCCGCGGGACCGGAGCAGGGAGAGGATCGCGATGCCTCCCCGGTGGACGCGCACTTCGGCGTTGCGGATCTCACCTCCGAGCCTGATCCGACGCCCGTCGGGTGTGCTGGCTCCGGTCCAGTCCTTCACGCGGCCACGGCCGACGCGGCGCAGGTCGCCGTCGTCGATGATCGTCCCGTCGGGTACGAGGAGCTTGACGGTGGAGTGATCGATGTCGAGCGCGATATCGATCACGCCTGGCGCGATCTTCGGCAGCATCAGGTCGAGCACGACCAGGCCGCGGGAGGCGCGCACGTCGAAGCGGCGGGCGGTCGTCCAGTCGCCGAGGCGCTTGACGGACCGGTTGTGGGCGCGGACGTGGACAGTTTCGGTATCTGTGGGTGTCATGGTGGTCTTCCTTCCGTCTTGCGAGGGCGTGCTGGGGTTAGCCGCGCCGATACTTGGCGACGGCTACTGGTAGCGAGATCGCGAGGATCGCGAGCGTCCAGATCAGGGCGCGGGTGATGTAGTACGAGCTGGGGTGGCCGAGCAGCGCGTGTGCGTGTGATCCGAGCGTCAGCGATCTCACGGCGTCGACCATGTAGGTCAGTGGCTGGTGGTTGGCGAACGCCTGCAGCCATCCTGGCATCGAGCTCACGGGCACGTACGCGCTGGAGATGAACACGAGCGGGAACACGATCATTCCCATGCCTTGGGCGGCTTGCGCATTGCCGGCGAACATCCCCATCGTGATGAACAACCACTCGAACGCGAACCCGAAGACGATCACGAGTCCGAACGCGGCCAACGCGCCGATCGCCGAGCCGTGGAGGCTGAACCCGACCGCGAACGCAACGGCCGCGGTGAACGCGGTGCTCCAGGCGAGGAACGCGGTGTCCGCTATCGCTCGGGCCGTGAGCACGGCCGCCCGTGGGATCGGGAGTGAGCGCAGGCGGTCGATGAATCCCTGCTCTAGATCCTCGGCCATCGCGGCCGCGGTCCCCATGCCGGAGAACAGGACTCCGGTGGCGATGAACCCGGGGACCAGGTAGTCGACATAGGACATCCCGGCGATGTGGATCGCGCCTCCGAACATGTAGCGGTAGATCAGGAAGAACAGCGACATCTGGACCGTGGAGAGCACGATCAGCTGCGGTGTGCGCACGTAGCGCAGCAGCGAGCGACGCGCCACGGTCAGAGTGCTCTTGGCCAGCCCGGTCTGACGGCGGGTGGCTGCCACTGGGTGTTGGTCGAGTGTCGAAGCGATGGTTGTCATGAGACAGTCGTTCCTTTCTGGTCAGGCCGCGCGAGCGGCCGTGGCGTCGTGGTCGTCGTCTGGCCGCTTTCCGGTGAGGGCGAGGAACACCTCGTCGAGGTTGGGCTGTCGCATCGCGATGTCGTCGAGCTCGACGCCCGTTGCGTGGAGCGCCTGCAGCGCGGTCATCTGTCCATCGCCGGTCGAGTCGACGCGCACGCTCATCCGTCGCGTCGCCTCGTCGATCTGCGCGGCACCTTCGCCGAGGCGACCGAGCAACTCGGCGATGGTCGCCACGTCCCGGCTGTCGCGGACGTGCACCTCGATGACGTTGCCGCCGATCCGCTGCTTGAGCTGGGCGGGAGTACCGGCGGCGACTGCGCGACCGTGGTCGATGATCACGATCTGGCTGGCGAGATGGTCGGCCTCATCGAGATACTGGGTGGTCAGCAGCACGTCTGTCCCGGACCGCACGAGCGCCCGGATCGCGTCCCACAGCTCGATCCGGCTGCGAGGATCCAGGCCGGTGGTGGGCTCATCGAGCAGCAGCAGGCGCGGAGCGCCGACCAGGCTCGCACCGAGGTCAAGCCTCCGTCGCATCCCCCCGGAATAGGTGCGAGCCAGCCGGTCGCCGGCCTCGACGAGACTGAGCTGCTCGAGCACGGCGGCGGCGCTCGCCTTCGCCGCGCGCCGGCTCAGACCGAACAGGCTGGCGACCATCTCGAGGTTCTCACGCCCGGTCATCGCCGGCTCGACGGCCGCGAACTGACCCGCCAGGCCGATCACCCGACGGACCGCGGCCGGATCCTTGCGGGCGTCATGGCCGGCGACGAGCAGCGTGCCCGCGTCGGCTCGCAGCAATGTCGCCACCATCCGCACGAACGTCGTCTTGCCGGCCCCGTTCGGGCCGAGCACCGCCGTCACCTGCCCGCGCTGGGCGATCAGGTCCAGGCCGTCGAGGGCCTTGGTCTTTCCGTATTGCTTGGTGAGGCCGTGGGCCTCGATCGTGGCAGTCATTTAGGTGTCCTCCGCTTCCGCGTGGTCATCGGTGGGTGTGAATGTGGCTGCGATCTCATGCAGCCACTCCTCGGTCCAGGTCAGGCGTCCTTCGCGCAAGTCGGCGATCACGCCATCAAGCCAGGCAAGCTCGGCCCGCAGAAGGGCTCGGCGGTATTCCTCCTCGAGCAAGAACAGCCGCGGCAGGCCCGCCGGGCCACCGGTCAGCACCGATTCGGTCTCGGCGAGCGCAGCTGCGAGTTGCTCGGCCCGGAGCTCGAGCTCTGAGCGGGCCTCCTGCGGCTCGAGCCCGAAGAGGATCGAGACGGCGGCGATGAACTCGGGGTACTCGCCCTCGGTGCCGCGGAGCATCTCGCGCAGCCACTCGCGCGCGACCTCGCGGCCGGCGTCGGTGATCGCGTACTCAACCCGGTCCGGATAGCCCTCGACGCGGGTCGTCTGCGATACCTCGACAAGCCCGTGTCGCTGCAGCCGCTCGATCGTCTGATACAGGCTCGCCCGGGCGCGCACGTTGACCACTCGGTCCTTGCCCTGAGCCTCGAACAACTTTTGCATCCGGTACACGTGCATCGGCTCATTCATCAGCTGCCACAGGACAGTCAGGCCGAGCGCCGAGCGGCGGGGAGTCTTTGGTTGGATCATGGTCAGCAACATACTAGAAAGAGTATGACTAGTCAAGTTCTGACTAATGCGATGTCTCGGCCTTGTGGTCCGACCCGGCTCGTGCTGCCGGCGATCCGAGATGCAGGTGGCGATCACCGGCTCGCGGGCCCTCAGGTCTGTGCCCGGTTCGCGGGGCCGCGACCGGCCGCTCGTGGTGCAGGGAGCCGAGGCGCTGCGGGGATCTCCATGGACGGAGAAGGAGCCGCAGCTGACGCCGACCGCTTCGCGCGGGACGGGGCATCTCGCGACCTCGTGCTCTGCGGTCGGCCTCTTGCTGCCGTTCGGCGGCCAGAGCTCGCGCCAGTTCTAGGTGGAGGAGTGATTGCATGTGCGCCACGGTCTCACCCCTCCCGTGCGGTCGCATCGGGTGCGTCGCCGGTCAGTCGCCGGTCAGTCGCCGGTCGCCCGACCACTGTCTGCGTGGACGAGCCGCGAGATGCATGCCCAAGGAGCCACGCGATGATTTCCGGTGATGGGCGGTTCTGAGCCGGGATCAGCGGGTTGCAGGGCTGGTCGGGCGTGAGCGGGTCTGCGCGGTGACCGACCAGCTGCTCGAAAGGACGGACAGCGGCGGCGAGCGGGTCCAGCGACGAGTGCGCCATGATTTCGTCTGATGGGTGGTTCTGGCGCGCGCGGGCGGGCTCCTGGGCTCGTCGGTCGCGGACGACAATGCACGTTGATCGACGGACTGCTTGCAGCGGCGGCACGTGGCGAGAGCAGCTCGCTCGTGCTGCGCGGTGAGGCCGGCATCGGCAAGTCGGCGCTGCTCGCCTACGCGGCCGAGCGCGCGACCGGGATGCAGGTGCTGCGCGTCACGGGCATGGAGGACGAGTCCGACCTGGCCTTTTCTGGATTGCACGGTCTTCTGTGGCCCGTCGTCGGCCATCTCGATGAGCTGCCGGCCCCGCAGCGCCTGGCCATGGCGGCCGCGCTGGGCCTAGGGCCGCCGGGGGGGTCGGAGCGCTTTCTCATCTCGGCGGGTGTGCTCTCGTTGCTGGCGGCGGCGGCCGAGGAGCGCCCCGTCGTGTGCCTGATCGACGATGCCCAGTGGCTCGACGTGCCATCGGCGGACGCGCTGATGTTCACCGCGCGGCGGCTCGCCGCCGAAGGCGTCGTCCTCTTGTTCGCCGTGCGAGATGACGACCGTGGACGTCTCCAAACGCCCGGGCAGGAGATCGTCCTCGATCCGCTGGATCGCGAGCAGGCGGTTGCGCTGCTCGAGTACGTCGGCCGTGAGGTCGCCTCGCCGGTGCGCGAGCGACTGCTCGGCGAGGCGGCAGGGAACCCGTTGGCCTTGCTCGAGCTCCCGTCTGGGCTCTCCGACGAGCAGCTGGCCGGGCACACGGGGCTGCCGGACGCGATCCCGTTGACCGCACGCCTTCAGGCGGCGTTCCGGCGGCGCGTCGAGGGAATGCCCGCGGACACGCGCGCGGTGCTCCTGCTCGCCGCAGCAGACGGCAGCGGAGAGCTCCAAGTGCTGTTCCAGGCGGCCCGAGAGCTCGGGCTGTCCGGAGATGCGCTTGACTCGGCCGAGCAGGAGGGGCTGGTGGCCATCGTCGGGGAGCGGCTGTCCTTCCGCCACCCGCTGGTGCGCTCGGCGGTCTACGAATCGGCCACGTTCAACGACCGGCGCCGCGCGCACGCCGCCCTGGCCGCGGCGTGCTCCGCGGAGACGCAGACCGACCGCCGAGTCTGGCACCAGGCGATCGCCACGCTGACGACCGATGAGGTGATCGCTGCCGAGCTCGAGGCGTCCGCGCATCGGTCTCGCGCACGCGGCGGACATGCGTCTGCCGCGACCGCCTTCGAGCGGGCAGCGAAGCTGAGCGAAACGGAGGCGGCACGCGCGAGGCGCCTGACCGAGGCCGCCGGGTCAGCCTTCGTTGGCGGGCAGATTGAGCGGGCGAGCAGCCTGGTCGACCGATCTCTGCCGACCGCCGATCGGGCCAGCCGCGCCCGGCTGCTCGGGGTGCGCGGCATCATCGACAGCTTCGGCGGCGCGCTCGCGGATGCCGTCTCGAGTTTCCTGGACGGCATCGCGCTGAGCGTTGACCCGTCCTTCAGCCTCGAGATGCTGCTCGAGGCATGCTGGCCGGCCTTGTCGCTGGGGGACTACGACCAGCTGCTGCGGCTCTGCCTGCGAGCGGCGGAGTTCTCGCCCGTCACCGACCACGATCACTTCATCGTCGTTCTGCTCACCGGCATCGCCGCCGAGCTCGAGGGCGCCTACGATCGCGCAGCGGCGCTTGCGACGGAGGCGAGCGACATCTCCGAACGCGTCGTCAGCCCACGCGCCCTGCTCTGGCTGGCCGGCCTGGTGGGGCGGGTGGGGAACTGGGGCGACGGCCTTCCGCACGCCAGTCGCGCTGTCAGGCTCGCCCGTGAGCGCGGGTTCGTCGCCACGCTCCCGCACGCGCTTCAGGCGCAGGCCTCGCAGCTGGTTGGCGTCAGCCGGTTGGACCTTGCCTACGCCGTCGCGCACGACGCGCGGCAGCTGGCGCTAGACCTCGGGGTGCCAGGGGTGGCGAGCTGGGCCGTCGCCAATCTTGCCTACGTCGACGCGCTACGCGGTGACGAGGAACTCGCCCGTGCGCACGTGAGGGAGCTCGAGCAGCTGTCGACGAGCACGTCCCCGGCGGTACCCGCCGGGGTGAACCGCGCGCTCGGCTTGCTCGCTCTCGGGCTGGGGCGCCCGTCGGAGGCTCTCGATCGGTTGTTGGCCAGCTTCGCGCGAGTGCACCCGGAATCCAGCCCGATGCTCGTGTACGGCGTGCCCGACGCATTGGAGGCTGCCCGTCGCGCCGAGCGCTCCGAGGAGATGGCCGAGCACCTGGCACGCTACGCGGCGTGGGTGGAGAGCTTTCCGAACCCGGCCCGCCGGGCGCTGCTCGCGCGCTGTCGAGCGCTTGTTGACGAGGCCGACGCCGAGCACCAGTTCGCCGAGGCGATCGGGCTCATCGACGCACTGGCACCGTTCGACCGCGCGCGAACACAGCTCCTCTACGGCGAGTGGCTGCGCCGCGAACGACGCAGGACAGACGCTCGCCCCCACCTGCGTGCCGCACTTGAGACCTTCGAACAGCTGCGCGTCTCGCCATGGGCCGAACGCGCGCGGTCCGAACTGCGCGCAAGCGGCGAGACAGCGCGCCGCCGCGACGCTTCCACGCGTGATCAGCTCACGCCTCAAGAGCTGCGCGTAGCCGACCTCGCGGCAGGCGGGCTCACGAATGCCGAGATCGGTGCACAGCTGTTTCTCAGCCCCCGCACGATCGACTACCACCTGAGAAAAGTGTTCTCCAAGCTCGAGATCGCCTCACGAGGTGATCTCGCCGGCATCGAGCTGGGCGAACCCGCAAGCCACTGACCGGGGGATCCGAGCCGCCAGGCAGGGTGGCCCGGTAGGCCGGAGTCGTCGCCGCCGACCCTCAGTATCGTGGATCGCGTGTCGTTCTCCATCGTGCTGCCGGAGCAGCTTGAGTGGACATCCCGTCCTCACGAGCCGGGCGAGCCCGCGCGGCACGTTGCCGAGCTGCAAGGAACGATGAACTTCCAGCACACTCGGGGAAATGTGTGGCGTTACGAGCCCGGCGCACGAGGCCGCCGCCACGTGCACTTCGAGCAAGAGGAGACCTTCATCGTCCTCGCCGGCATCCTGACGATGCACCTCGGCGAACCGCCCAAGCGCCAAGTCATCCCCGTCGGCGGGATCGTTCACGTCACGCCGGGCACGCCGCTGCAGACCGTCAACGAGGGCGCCGAGGACCTCGTGGTGTACGCCTACGGTGCCCCGCCGGATGAGGGCGCCAAGGTACTGCCGCCGGCCGACTGAGCGATCTCCTGACCCGGCGCACGAAACGGATGTGAGGCTGCCGCTTAATGGAGAGGTAGCCGGCGGCGCCGTCCAAGCGACCGCATCCGCGAACACTGAGACAGGGCTCGGCTCGCGTGAGGGCGACAGCCCCCGTATTCGCCAGGCGGGGGCTGGAGGAGGTTCAGCACGGTGACGTGCGCCGCAGTCGGCTCGTCCGCGAGCATGGGCTCGGGGACGTAACGACGCGCCGGCGCATCCAGCTCGACCCGGTCGTCTGCGACCAGGCGCATCAGTGCGGGGGCTTCGTGAGCGAACCCAACACGTACAGCGCGTCCGGGTCGACGGGCAGCAGGTTCTCGACGTTGTCACGCCGTGGCACGCGCGGACTTCCCGACCGCCGACCCACACCCCTATGGCAACCCCGGGAATGCCACGCTCCGCGGCCGTCGCCTAGACGAAATCTGACAACAGACCGCCCGACATTCGGATTCCCTCCCTTCCGTTCGTACGCCCGGGGCTGATCATGGCTGGACGCGGTAGCCGAGCAGCGTTCCGAGCGCCGCGAGCACGGATTCGGCAGCTCGCTGGGCGGCGGTGGCGCTGAGCTGCATTGGGCGGTGCCCGACGAGGACCATGGCGCCGTAGATCATTGTGCGGGCGGTCATCCGCGCGGTCAGGTTCCCAGCGCGCGTGAGCCGGTCGAGATCCTCGATGTACTCCTCGAAATCGAGCGCTGGACGATGGGCGTCGTGGAAACGAACGGTCGTCGCGGATCGATTCGCCAGCGTGTGCGCGACGCCCGGCGGGATTGTCAGTGCCTCGCCCGCGCCAAGCGTGCGCCACCGGCCGTCGACGAGCACTGATAGCTCCCCGGTCTGGACGGTCCATGACTCGTCCTGGGCTGGGTGCGAGTGGCGTGGCGGACCCATCGCGCCCGGGGCCATCGTGATCTCGAAGACGATCTCGGAGCCATCGTTGCTCGAGTCGGAATCGACGATGACGAACGTGCTGCCATCGGGCATCGTCAGCTGCCTGTTGGCTTCCAGCGTTTGCATGTTGCCTCCTTGAAGTTGGGAGAAGCTGGTCCTCATGTGAACGCGAGCACGCTCACGAGCAGTGCAAGCGCGATGGTCTGTAGGACGACGCGCAGACCGATGACGCTGTCCCAGCGTTTCTGCAGAGCCCGCGCGTTGGCCGGAATCTCATGCGCTGCTGCCGCGCGGGTGAGTTCGCGGTTGATCGGTGCGGCTACCCGGAGGTACAGCATCAGCCAGGCGAGCAGCGCGACGAGCGCCCCGCCGCTGAGACCGGCCTGTAGCGGGTGACCGGCGAGACTGGCGGTGAGCGTCGCCGCGGCCGCGGCGAGTGTGCCTGCGGCGCCGGGGAGCGGCATTCGCTGGTCGGCGTATTGGTGGATGCGCCCCGCGGCTTGCACGAGCGCTTCGTTATCTAGGGCTGCGAGCGCGGGCCGCAGGACGATCGCGGCGAACACGTCGGTGCCGTACACGACGGCACAGGCGAGGGCGCTGAGTGAGGCGAGAGCGAGGCTGGTGGTGAGCATTTGTGTTACTGATGTCGGGGATTGAGTTGGACGGGCTCAGTTGGTTGCTGGTATGGCACCGATCTGCTGGAAGAACTCGAGGCTGTTGAGCTCGTCCCAGTGCTCGTACAGACGCCCGTCGCGGACTCGCCAGATGTCGATCGAGTGCATCTCGATCTGCGCGCCGCTGGGCGGGACGCCCATGAACGTGCCGGTGTGGCGTCCGCGATAGGTGTAGCGGCCGACGACCGTCTGGCCGTCCTCGATGACGTCGTCGACTTCGACTCGAAAGTCCTCGAAGGCGCCCAGGAAGTCGGCGAAGATGGCGACCGAGCCCTCCTTGCCGGGCGGCGCGTAGCGGTTGTGATTGATGTACTGGCCGTCCAACAGGTCCGCGAACGCGTCGAGATCGTGGTCGGTCAGGGTTTGGGCGAAGCGCTCCGCGAGCGCGCGTGCGGTAGTCATGAGCGTCTTCCCTTCGGTCGTGGTCATGGTGTGGTGCATGCCGGATCGGGCGCGCTGGCGATGCCCGTGTGCGAACCGCGAGCGCTGGCTCTGGTGCGGGGTTGGGCGGTTGCCGAGGCAAGCCAGTCGGGGCTTCCTCTACGCTTTCGCTTCACGGGACCGGCGTCTGAAGATGGCGGTCGAACCCCTAACTCGCATCGGTGCCCTCGCCGGTCGACTCGCCGGTGATGACCGTGATGCCTGGCTATGATGTGCATTCGAGCCCGGTGCTGGTCGGTCGAGCGCGTGAGTGCGCGGTAATCGATCGCCTGATTGGCGCCGCCGCGCGCGGGGACAGCGGTGTGCTGGTCGTACGCGGCGACGCTGGGATGGGCAAGACGGCGCTGCTCGGCTACGCGGCGGCTCGCGCCACCGAGATGCGGGTCTTGCGGGCGACCGGCGTCGAGGCGGAGCACGACCTGGCTTTTGCGGGCCTGCACGGGCTTCTGTGGCCGATCATCGACGAGCTCCAGAGCCTGCCGGAACCGCAGCGCGCGGCGCTGTCGGCGGCGCTGGGCCTGGCTCCTGGTGACGGCCGCGATCGCTTTCTGGCCTCGGTAGGCGCTCTGACTCTGTTGGCGGCCGCCGCCGAGGCCACACCGATTCTGTGTCTCATCGATGACGCGCAGTGGCTGGATGCTCCGTCGGCGGATGCGCTGGTCTTCACCGCGCGGCGGCTGGTCGCCGAGGGGGTTCTGATTCTGTTCGGTGCGCGCGAGGGTGATCCTCGGCGTTTCGACGCCCCCGGCCTCGAGGAGCTGACGCTCAAAGGGCTAAATCGGGAGTCATCCGAGGCGCTACTCAGTCGTGCCTCGTCGGGGGTGGCGCCAGCGGTGCAGGCTCGCCTGCTGTCCGAGGCTGCGGGCAATCCCTTGGCGTTGCTCGAGCTGCCAGTCGCGCTGTCGGACTCGCAGCTCACGGGCAAGGCTCAGTTGCCCGGCGCCCTACCGTTGACGGAGCGCATGCGCGGAGTGTTCATCCAGCGAATCGAACGGTTACCGCAGTCCACTCAGATGGCGTTGCTGGTCGCCGCCGCTGAGGAGACGGGCGAGCTCGCGGTCACCTTCCGCGCGGCCGCCGAGCTGAGGCTGCCGCAGAACGCGCTGGACCCCGCGGAGGAAACGGGGCTGGTCAGAGCCCACGGCGCCGAGCTCACGTTCCGCCACCCGCTCGTGCGCTCGGCTGTGTATGACTCGGCGCCGGTCGGCCGACGTCAACGGGTTCACGCTGCGCTAGCGACGGTGCTTGGAGGGGAACGGCACTCTGATCGCGCGCTCTGGCACCGCGCGATGGCCACACTCACGCCCGACGACGAGCTCGCCTCCGCACTCGAGGCTTCCGCCGCGCGATCACAACAGCGCGGCGGCCACGCATCGGCGGCGACAGCGTTCGAGCGCGCGGCCGAACTCAGCGACGGGGATGCAGCGCGCGGAACGAGGCTTGCCCGGGCTGCTGAGGCGGCCTGGAGTGCCGGACAGGCCGACCGGGCGCGCGGCCTCATCGACCGTACGCTGCCGACAGCGGGTCAGCATCAGCGGGCCAGGCTGCTGTATCTCAGCGGCGTGATCGAGGGGCGACGGGGTTGGTTGAAGCACGGAGTCACGGCGCTGCTGACGGCGGCCACGCTCAGCGAAGATTCGACGCTCAGCCTGCAGATTCTGCGTGAGGCTGCCTCAATGGCTGTCTACGCCGGCGACTACGAAGAGGTCGTCGCGATCGGCGCCCGCGTTGAGGAACTACCGCGAGGCAGCGCCGTGGATCGCTACATCGTGGCCGCGATCGCCGCATCCGCGGCGGACATGTCTGGTGACCACGCCCGCGGCGTGGCTCTGGCGGACCTGGCGCTCGAGCTGGCTGAGTGCCTCGACGATCCGATGTGTCTGATCTCGGCTGCGGCCACCGCTGCGCGGCAGCGTGTTGCCGCGGACGGGTTGACGTTCGCGCGTCGCGCGGTGGAGATCGCTCGGGAACGAGCGCTGGTGACCGCGTTACCGCTCGCGCTCCAAGCGCAGGCCCGCGCATTGATCGACTGGAGCCAATTCGACCTCGCCTATGCGGCAGCGGAGGAGGGCTGGCGCCTGGCCGTCGACGTTGATCAGTCATGGGCTGCGAGCCTGAACCTGGCGTACCTCGCCAGGATTGACGCACTGAGGGGAGCGGACCAGCTCGTCGCCGCGCGCGTCGAAGAGCTACAGGCGCTCGTCGCATCCACCGGCGCGAACGCGATCGCGTGCAGCACAGCGATGACCCAAGGCCTTGTTGAACTCGGGCAGGGCAGGCCGGCGGAGGCGCTCGATCGGCTCCTGGTAGTCGTGGCCGCGGTGCGTCCCGAATCGAACCCGATGTTCACGTTCGGGCTACCCGACGCCGTCGAGGCCGCCGTCCGCGCCGATCGGCTGGACGAGGTAGCCGACCACCTCGACCGCTTCAGGACCTGGATCGAGCGTTTCCCAAGCCCCGCCCGCCTTGCGCTTCTTGCGCGCTGCCTCGCACTGGTCGAAGAATCCGACGCGGACGCGCAGTTCACACGCGCTATCGAGCTCGGCGGCGCGCTCTCACCATTCGACAGGGCCCGGAGCGAGCTGCTCTATGGAGAGTGGCTCAGACGCCACCGCAGACGCGTCGACGCGCGCGCCCATCTCCGCGGAGCGCTGGAGACCTTCCAGCAGCTCGCCACCACGCCGTGGGAAGCGAGGGCACGCTCAGAACTGCGCGCCAGCGGCGAGACCGCACGCAAGCGCGACCCGTCCACCCGAGATGAGCTCACACCGCAGGAGCTGCAGATCTCACGCCTCGTCGCCTCCGGGAAGACCAACCCTGAGGTAGCCGCGCAGCTGTTCCTCAGCCCGCGCACGATCGACTACCACCTGCGCAAAGTCTTCACCAAGCTCGAGATCGCCTCGCGCGCGGAACTTGCCGCCGTTGACCTCGGCGAATCTGTGGCCGCCTGACCGGCGACTCGCCAGGCGACCTCGCTGATGCGACCGGGACCGACGGCTGGCACTGTCGGCGAATAGTGATCGCCGCTCGCCAAAGACCGTTGCACCAGGAGGCAGACCATGAACTCACAGCTGCTCAGCCAACTCGCCAAGGCCAGGACGGACGAGATGCTGCGCGACGCCGAACGGCGGCGCCGCGCCCTCCCACCGGAACAATCTGGATGGCTGCCGACGACGGTTCGCCGGGCGATCGTGCGTGTTCGGCGTGCGAGGGGCGCCTTGTCGAACGCGACCGTCGTCGCGGTGCCGCGGGAAGATCCGAGGGTCGACTGGCGGGCGCGCCGATGCGAGTAGCGCCCACTCGTCCTGTTGCCGTCTTGTTCGACGTCGTGGCCCCCGTCGCTCTGTATTACGGGTCACGCTCGGCGGGCATGAGCGTCTATTTCGCCCTCCTCGCCGGTGCCGTCGTGCCCGGCATCAGTACCACGGTCAGGCTGATCAAGGGCGGCACGCTCGACGGCTTGGCAGTGTTCGTGATGACGACCATGCTGATCGGGGTGGGGATCGCTCTGATTGCCGGGAGTCCTCGGTTTCTGCTCGCCAAGGAAGCCTGGGTGACCGCTGTCGGTGGCGCGTGGTTTCTGGTCAGCGCGCGCGGGAGGCGGCCGCTGGCGTTCCTGTTTGCCCGCCCTCTGCTTGAGGGAAGACGGGCGTTCACGAGCGAGTCATCGACCAGCCTCTGGGAGCGCCTTCCCCAGTTTCGCCGCGTGTGGCGCATCTCAAGCGTGATCTGGGGGGTCGGTCTGCTCGTTGACGCCGGAATCCGAATCGTGACGGCGTACAGCCTGCCGATCGATCTCGTTCCCGCGCTGGCAGGGGCGCTTTACCCGGCCACGTTCCTGGTGCTGCAGGTGATCGACCAAATCAACTATCGACGTTCGGGTCTGTGGGGAATCCTGCTCGCCACAGACGACCGGTAACCCCGAAGGAGCACACGGATGCCTTCGACGCTCCTCGAGGCTCGCCAGATCACCCGCCAGTTCGGCCCGCACGGTGCTTGACGCCGTCGATCTGCGCGTGGACGCAGGCAGTCGGATCGGGCTGATCGGTCCGAACGGCTCTGGCAAGTCAACCCTGCTGCGAATCCTCGCCGGCCGCGAAGCACCCGACACGGGCATCGTCCGATGCTTCGCGACGGTCGGCTACCTGCCGCAGTTCGCCGACGCGGAGGAACGGCACCTGACGGTGCGAGAGACCGTGCTCGCCCGCGTCGGCCTGGCGTCCGCGCGCACGGCGCTTGATCGATGGGCGGCGGCGCTGGCGGCGGGTGATGTCGAGGCGGTCGAGCCGCATGCTGCTGCGCTGCAGCAGTGGCTCGCCCTGGGCGGTGCCGACGTCGACGCGCGGCTAGGTGCTGCCGTCGCAGACCTCGGCCTCGGAACCGAGTTCCTCGAGCGGCCGCGCGGCACGTTGTCAGGGGGACAAGCGGCGCGCGCGGGACTCGCGGCGCTGAAGGTGGCGCGATTTGACGTCGTGCTCCTCGACGAGCCGACGAATCACCTCGACATGGACGGGCTACAGCGACTCGCGATGCTGCGTGGCGCGCGTCCGGGGGGCGTGGTGCTCGTCTCCCACGACCGAGCCTTGCTCGCCGAAACAGTCGGCGAGATCGTCGAACTGGACCGCGACTGCGGACAGGCGACGCAGTATCGAGGCGGCTGGGACGCCTTCCAACGCGAGCGCGAGGCGGCGCGGGAGCGGGCGCGTACCGAGCGTGAGCACGCGCTCGCACGCCGCGGTCAGCTGATCGCGGCCGAGCGGGAGACACGCAGACGTTCTGCGGCGAGCGTCAAACATGCCCGCGGCGGCGTTCACGACAACGACAAACAGTCCCGCTAGTGCTAGTGGGTGAAGATGCGCGCCGAGAGAATGGCCGCACGTGCGCGCAAGATCGGCACGCGTGCCAGCCGCGTCGACGTTCCCGACGCTCCGTGGGAGCGCCCGTCCCTCCGTCTGCGGCTCACGCCCGCTGAGCGTCGCAGCACCTGGATCGTCGCGCTCGAAGGAGTCGTCGTGCAGCGCGGCGAGTGGACGCTCGGACCGCTTGACTTCGCGGTAGCACACGGCGAACGGGTACTCATCAGCGGTCCGAACGGCAGCGGCAAGTCGACGCTCTTCGGCGCGCTCACCGGCGAAGTCGAGCCTGCCGAGGGCCGTCGCCGTGTCTCACCACAAGCCGTCGTCGTGCAATTGGGCCAGGCCCGCGAAGCGCTGACCGGCTCCGCCGCGCTCGCCATCCGGGTCCGAGAGCTGACCGGACTCGACGACGCATCTGCCCGCACTGCACTGGCGTCCTTCGGCCTTGACTCCAGCGTCGCTCGGCGGAGCGTCGCAACGCTGTCGCTCGGCGAGCGGACCCGCGCGGAGCTGACTGTCATCGCGCATCAGCGCGCGACCTGCCTTCTACTTGACGAGCCGACGAACCATCTCGACATCGAGTCCGTGGAGGTACTCGAGGCGGCGCTGGAACACTGGCCGGGGGCGCTGATCGTCGCCACCTACGACCGCCGCCTCCGAGACAGCCTGCGGCTCGACCGCGAGTATCAACTCTGATCGGGCGGCGCCGAACAGGGCGTCACTCAGCGGCGTGCGGAACCGAGCCTCGATTCCCGCCCGGGTTCCGGCGTCTCGCTGCTCGAACCGCTTCGCCGAGTTCATGGATGCCGGCACGGATGGCCGGCTCGGGCATCTGCGCGTACCCGAGCACAAGCGCAGGCGGGCGGCCGGCGACCTCGGGCTGGTAGTCGGTCATCGTCTCGAGTTCGATGCGCCGACGGCGGGCCTCCTCGCGGATTGCTTGCTCGTCGTCGGCGTCCGGAAGTTCGACGGTGACATGCAATCCGGCGGCGACGCCGCGAGCGTCGGCGTCCGGGAGTGCGTCGGCGAGCGCATCGAGGAGCGCATCGCGGCGGGCACGGTAGCGGGATCGCATCCGGCGCAGGTGGCGGTCGAGTTCGCCGCGGGTCAGGAAGTCGGCGAATGCGTGCTGTTCGATGCGCGCAGTGCCCCGGTCGGCAAGCAGCTTCTCGCGCTGGACCGCCTCCAGAAGAGCGGGCGGGACAACGAGCCAGCCGATCCGGAGCGCCGGCGCGAGCGTCTTGCTCGCGGAGCCGGCGTAGACGACGCGATCGGGGTCAAGACCCTGGAGCGCGCCGACGGCCGCGCGGTCGTAGCGGTACTCGGCGTCGTAGTCGTCCTCGATCACGATCGCGCCGGTCTTGCGCAGCCAGGCCAGCAACGCGGCCCGCCGTTCGCCCGGGAGCACAACGCCGGTGGGATGCTGGTGGGCAGGAGTCAACACGACCGCGTCGGCGTCGGCGCACTCGAGTTCGTCGACCCGTGTTCCGCCTTCATCGACCCCGATCGGGACCGGCTCGAGGCGGGCGCTCGCGGCGATCACGGCGTCTTCGGGATTGCTGGGGACCTCCAGCGCGATTCGCCTTGCGCCGCCGGCAGCCAGCGCGCGGCACACCAAGCCGAGACCTTGTGTGTAGCCGCTCGTGATGACGATGTGCTCAGGATTGGCGACGACGCCGCGGACGCGGCCGAGGTAGTCCGCCAGAGCGGTGCGCAGCACCTCAACCCCGCGGGGGTCGCCATAGCCCAGATCTGCATCCGTGATGGTCGCGAGGGCTTCGCGCAGCGATCGCAGCCATGCTGCTCTGGGGAACGTGGAGACGTCCGGCACGCTGGGGCGGAAATCGAATCGCGCCCGAGGTGGCGGCCGCGTCGCCGCCGGCTCTGACCCACTCGCGAGGGCGGCGGCCTCGGAGACTCGCGGGCGGGCGCCTTGGCGCAGGCACAGATAGCCCTCGGCAGCAAGCTGCGCATAGGCGTCCACCACGACCCGCCGCGAAACAGCGAGTTGGCGCGCGAGATCGCGCGTGGACGGCACTCGCGCACCGGGTCGGAGCGCGCCATCGCGAATCGCCCGGCGGAGCTGATCCTCGATCTGTGACCCGAGTCTCCGAGAGCCATCGCGGCTCACAGACAGAAGCAGCTCTAGCGGCTGACTGGTCTCGTCCAAGGTCATGATTCTGGATCTTCCATCTGCACCAGTAAAAACCTAGCATCGGCGCATGCACTCGATCGCGTCATCCGCCGGTGTACGACGCCTGTTCGCCACCTCGATCCTCGCGCGGTTGCCGCTGGCGATGCTCAGCATCGGACTGCTGGTCCATGCCAGGCACCTGACCGGCTCGTTCGCCGCGGCCGGCGTGGTCACCGGCGTCTACGCGATCGCGGTCGGCATCGGCGGGCCGCTGCTCGGGCGGCTCGTCGACTGGCGTGGACAGACCTCGGTGCTGCTGGCCAGCGCCACCGTGGCCGCTGTGCTGCTGGTCGTGATCGCGGTGCAGCCGGTGGGCGCTTCGCTCTACGTCCTGCTCGCGCTCGCGGCCGGCATCGGGCTGGCTGAACCGCCGGTCGGCGCCTGCCTGCGAACCCAACTTCCGGGCCTCCTGTCCGATCCCGGCGCCGTCCGCGCCGCCTACGCGCTCGAAGCGTCGGTCGTCGAGCTGACGTTCATCTTCGGGCCGCCGCTGGCGCTCTGCGTCGGTGCGCTGTGGTCCACCGGCGCGGCGCTCGCGGCGGGCGGGATCGTCCTGCTGCTCGCGACCACGGCGTTCGCCGCGCAACCGGCTTCACGCAACTGGCGGCCGGTGCCGGCTGGGCGGCGACCGCACGGAGGCGCGCTGCGTGCGCCGGCGATGCGAACGCTGGTGATCATCCTGACCGCGGTCGGCGTGCTGCTCGGCGCCGACGAGGTCGCTGTCGTCGCGGCCGCCAAGACGCTTGACAGCACGACGGCAGCCGCCCCGCTGCTCGCCATCTGGGGCGCCGGATCGTTCGCGGGCGGCCTGCTTATCGCGCGTCTCGGCGGCGGCGCCCGCACAGCAGCCGGGCTCGCGATCGTGGTCGGGGCGCTAGCCGCTGGGCACCTGGCGCTGATCCCGGCGGCCGGGAGTGTCCCCGCGCTTGGGGCCGTGCTGTTCCTCGCCGGCGCTGCGATCGCGCCGACCGAGGCCAGCGTTTACGCAATGGTCGACGACGCCGCCCCCGCAGGCACCATCACCGAGGCCTTCGCCTGGCTCGCCACGGCAATGGCAGTCGGCGGCGCGCTCGGAGCCGCCAGCGCCGGCATCCTGATCGACCGCGCCGGGCCCATGGCAGCGTTCGCGCTCGCCGGCGGCGCCGGCGCGCTCGCCGCGCTCACGACCATGCTCAGGTCGCGCACGCTCGTCCCTCGGGCGGTCACGATTTGTGAGCCTGCCGTCATGCACGCTGCCCAATCTCCGCGGATGGGATCAGTCGGCGAGCTTGTCCGGGGGGTTGGACGACTGTGACACACCGATGCGGCAAAGGCCTCAATCCCGTCGATGACCCTCCCCAGGCGCAGGGAGCGAAACATGTCAAGGACGTACGTCGCGCCGGGCAGCTGCGCATAGACGACCGGGCTGGGGCAGCGCCGACGGAAGCGTCGGTGGCGAATCGAGGCTGCTTCGCTGGACCGGGGCCAGCCTGGACGCGCTGCTCCGTCGGCGCGAGCGCAGGAGCTTGAGGAGTGACTAGCTCATCGAGCTCCTCGTGCCGGTGCGACAGGCAATAGGGTCAGTGTCGGCCAGTCGCGGACCACGCGGCATAGCGTTCGGTCGTGAGTGACGAGAACGACCGCGGCTGGCGTGCAGGGGAGGGCATCGCACAGTTCGTCGGCGAGCGTGACCGAGAGGTGGTTGGTCGGTTCGTCGAGCAGCAGCACCGATGGTCGGCTCAGCAGGACGCGGGCGAGCGCGACTCTTCGACGCTGCCCGACCGAGAGGTGGCCGAACGGGCGTCCGATGTCGGCGTCGGGCAGGAGTCCGATGGCACGGATCTGATCGAGATCCCACGCGCCGAGCACGTCGGCGGGGGTGCGGTTCGGATTCCACTGGTTCTCTTGGGCGAGGAGCCCGACCTGAGCGCCAGGCGCGACGGTGAGCGTGCCGGCGTCGGGCGCGAGTTGGCTCGCCAGCACGCTCAGCAGCGTCGACTTCCCGGTTCCGTTCGCGCCGCGCAACAGCAGGCGGCCGCGGGCCCCGAGCCGGATCGGCGAGTCGGACGGCTGGGTCACGCGAGCGCGCACGGCGATTCCGGCGGCCTCGAGCAGGACCGCGTCGCCCGTGTCCGCTGCATCGGGCGCGGTGAACGTGAGCGGATCCGGCGGCGCGGGCCCGCGCTCGCGTCGGAGATCGTCAATGCGGCGCTGAAGCAGTCGAACCGAACTCGCCGCTCGGCTCTCGCGCCCGTGCTTGGCCGCGCCCTTGCCGGGTTGCCAGTGGCCCGGCGTTGTGGCGCGAGCGGCGATCAACCGGTTGGAGAGCTCGCGCTCGGCGTCGAGACTCGCGGCATACCGTCGGCGCCACTCGCGCAGCGTCCCGGCGCGCGCCTGGCGGTACGCAGAGAAGCTTCCGCCGAACAGGGTGCCGCCCGCGCCGAGCGCTGGGTCGAGGTCGAAGATCGCCGTCCCGACCTCGTCGAGCAGCCACTGATCGTGCGTCACGAACACAGCGATCCCCGGAAACTCGACCAGCCACTGCACGAGCCGGTCCAGCGAGCTGTCGTCGAGGTGGTTGCTCGGCTCATCGAGCAGCATGGTGCCCGCCGGGTCAGCCAGTGCGCAGCCGAGCCGAAGACGATAGCGCTGGCCGACCGAGAGGCTGGCAAGCGGCCGTTCGGGGTGGAAATGCGCATCGAAGGCGTTGAGCGCCTCGTCAAGACGCCGCTCGGCGTCCCACGCGGCAAGTCGCTCGGTGCGTGCGAGCGCTGCTGCGTAGCGCTCGGCGGCACCCTCTACGCCCGCAGCGAGGCCAGCCGCAGCGTCCCCGAGCGCGGCCAGCGCCTCGCGCGGCGATCGCAAAGTCTCTGAGCGCACCGCGGCGACCGTCGTCCAGGCTGGCGTGTCCATCTCCTGCTCGATCAGGGAGCGACTGTCGGTCGTGCACGTCACGTCGCCGTCGTCGGGCACGAGCCTGCCCGCGAGCAACCGCAGCAGCGTGCTCTTTCCGGCGCCGTTGTCGCCGATCACAGCGAGCCGCTGCCCGGCGGTAACGGTCATCGAGACGCCGTCGAGCACGGCGCCGTCGCCGAATCCCTTGCGCAGATCACGCGCACGGAGATGTACCCCGGGGCGTGGATCGGACTGGTCGCGAGCAGCAGGACGATCCCGCCCGCCGCGAGCGCCGCGCCGGTGGACCACAGCGCACCGACGCAGAGCGCCAGCGGCGGCCCGAAGATGAACGTCAGCTCGACGACCGACGCTTCGAGCGCGTAGGCGGCGCGGACGGCGCCGGGATCGGACAGGAGGCCCGGAAGTTGGGTTCGCAGGCAGGCGCCGACCGGCGGTTCAGCCAGCCCGATGCCGGCCGCGAGCGCGAGCAGGACGTAGAGCGAAGCGCCCACCGGCTGCACCGCGATCACGACCAGCAGCACAGCGGCCACGGTGGCGCTGGCCAGCAGCACCGAGGTCTGTCCACGCCAGTCGACGAGCCGCCCGAGCAGCGGCCCGCCGATGCCGACCGCGATCGCGTAGACGCCGGTGACCACGCCGGCCGCGGCGAACGAGCCGGTCAGGTGCTGGGCGTGGACCAGCAGTCCGCGCCGCATGCGAGCCCGCTACCGCAGCCGCCGTGACGCGCTCGTCGATGCGCTCACAGAAGCGCTCCCGGAAGCCGCTGTCCGCGGCGTCGTCGCCGGGCTGCATGTCACCGTCGAGCTGCCCGACGGCATCAACGTGCACGCGATCCGAGAGGAGGCCCATGACCGGCGCGTCGAGCTCGAAACGATGGCCGACTACCGGCCCGACACCCCCGGGCGCCCGCCCGTCCTCCTGCTCGGCTACGCGCAAATGCCCGAGCCGGCCATCCGCGCCGGCGTCCGCGAGCTCGCCAAAGCGGTCCGAGCAGCGAGAACCCGCGCCTGAGACACCGGCAGCGTCTGGGCCACGAGCTGACTGGCCACCTCACCGGCGAGTACGCCGATGCGATCCCGGCAGCGCGGAGACATCGTGTTGGCATGCGAACCAACTCGAAGACAGAACCGGCAGCCGTGGTCGAGCTGAGCGGCGTGGAGAAATCGTTCCGAGCGGCGCGCGCCACCGTGCACGCAGTCCGGGGCATCCAGCTGTCGATCGCTGCGGGGGAGACGGTCGCCTTGCTCGGGCCTAACGGCGCGGGCAAGTCGACGACGATCGACATGCTGCTCGGGCTGCTGCGGCCGGACCGCGGCACGGTCTCGCTGCTGGGCAGATCGCCGCAGCAGGCCGTTGCCGACGGCTTGGTGGGCGCGATGCTCCAATCCGGGTCGCTGATGCGCGACGTCACGCCCCGCGAGCTGCTGGCGATGATGGGATCGCTCTATCCCGAGCCACTCGAGATCGAGGAGGCGCTGGAGTTGGTCGGTCTGACGGAGATCGCGGACCGGCGGGCGCACAGGTTGTCCGGCGGGCAGGCGCAGCGGGTGCGCTTCGCGCTCGCGCTGATCTCTGACCCCGCGGTCCTGATCCTCGATGAGCCCACGGTCGGCATGGACGTCGAGGCGAGACGCGGCTTCTGGGTCGCGGTTCGCGGGTTTGCCTCGCGCGGGAAGACCGTTGTCTTCGCCACGCACTATCTCGACGAGGCCGACGCCTACGCGGACCGCGCCGTGCTGATGGCCCACGGCCGGGTGGTCGCCGATGGTGCGACAAGCGAGATCAGGGCACGTGTGGGCCGGCGCACGATCCGCGCGACGCTCCCCGACGCGGACGTTGCAGCCTTGTCGTCGCTGCCTGGGGTGAACGCGGCGGACCGCCGCGGCGACGAAGTCGTCCTGGTCTGCGCGGACTCCGACGCGGCGATCCGAGCGTTGCTCGAGAGCTATCCCGAGGCGCGCGACATCGAGATCGCCGGAGCCGGGCTCGAGGAGGCGTTTATCGAGCTGACCGGCGACCCGAACTACACCACGGCCGTCTCCGAGCGGCAGGAGGCACTGGTATGAGATCGCTCGCATACACCCGCTTCGAGCTGGTGCGCACGTTTCGCGACTGGCGGCTGTTGGTGTTCTCGGTCGGCTTCCCGCTGTTGCTGTTCTTCATGATCGCCGCGCCGAACCGCCACGAGCGCAACTTCGATGGATCGGGAATCGCGCTGCCCCTGTACTACATGGTCGGACTGGTCTCGTTCGGGGCGATGAGCGCGCTGATCTCAAGCGGCGGGCGAATCGCAAGCGAGCGGACGGACGGCTGGACCCGACAGCTTCGGATCACCCCGCTGAGCACGACGGCGTACTTCCTCGCCAAGATCCTGACCGGGTACGCGATGGCCGCGCTGACGATTGCGCTGCTGTATTGCTCGGGCGCCTCGATTGGCGTCACCCTGCCGGCCGGGCGGTGGTTCGAGATGACAGGGCTGATCCTGGTCGCGCTGATCCCGTTTGCAGCTCTGGGGATCCTGCTCGGGCATCTGCTGACCTCGGACTCGATTGGACCGGCCACTGCCGGGCTCGTCTCCCTCCTGGCGCTCGTGAGCGGTAGCTGGTTCCCGATCGGCTCGCACGGGGTCTTGCACGACATCGGGGAGTTCCTCCCCTCGTATTGGCTGACGCGGGCCAGTCACGTCTCGCTGGGCGGCCAGCCGTGGAGTGCCACCGGCTGGACCGTGATCGCGGCATGGACGGTCGTGCTTGCGATTCTCGCGCGGGTTGCCTATCGCCGCGACACGGCACGTGTCTGACCTGCGATCCATTTCCGAACCTCCGCATCCCGACCGGACGAGGCCGGTTTCGTAGGCCAGCACCGCGAGCCCCACGCGGTCGCGCTGGTCAAGCTTTGCGAGCAGAGGCCCGACGCGGGTCTTGACCGTCGCCTCGGCCATTATCAGGCTCGCCGCAATCCCGGCGTTAGAGCTGACCGGTCTTGACGGAGACGTATGGCGGCTGGACGCGGCGCTCAGGTCGCTTTTCCGCGTGGTTGTTGCGTTGAGTCGATCAGGGCCTGGACGCCGTCGAGTATGCGGTCGAGGCCGAACTGGTACTCCTCCTGCTCGTCAAAGCCGGACGGGTTGTCGCCGATCTGCTCAGACCATGCGAGCTGGTGCAGACGCGGGTAGCTGGGTTGGTCGATGAGCTCGCGCAGCAGCGATTCGAATGTCCAGCTCGGGGTGGGTATGCCGCCGTCGGTCGCGGTGGGTGAGTGCTCTGCGGCGCGGGCGGCGTCGTGTGCCATGCGGGCTTCGCTGAGCGTGTAGGAGCTGATCAGGCCGATCACGCGGAGCTTGTGTGCGTCGGCGAGGCCGCTTGCGTCGAGCGCCTCCAGTCCTTTCTCGACGAACGTCAGTGAGTTTGGCGCCATCGGGGGAGCGGCCATCGGCATCTGGGTGATCCAGGGATGACGGTCGAGCACCTCGCGCTGAACGAGTGCCCAGTTTCGGAGCCTCGCTCGCCAGCCGTCTCCCTCCAGCACTAGCTCCTCGGCGCCCTCCGCGCTCGCATTCCACATCAGCTGCAGGAGCTCGTCCTTGCTGGTGACGTGGCGGTAAAGCGACATCGTGGTGAACCCGAGCCCGTTTGCGACACGCGCCATCGAGACGGCGTCGAGTCCCTCCGAGTCGGCGATCGCCACGGCGGTCTCGACGATCGCGTCGACCGAGAGGCCGGCCTTGGGACCGCGCGTGCCGCCGCCGCGCCGGCCCCACAGCAGGTCGAGGCCCGGCGGCAGGGGTGGCGTGTCCTCGGTTGGCATTGGCTCGCTCCTTCGATTGCTTGACAATAATTGTGTGCGCAGTATACAGTGCAGTGTATGACATACACAGTTATCACTCAAGACATCTGCAAATCATTTGGAGACCAGGTCGTGCTCGACCATGTCGATCTCGCGCTGGAGACCGGTTCCGTCCTTGCTCTGCTCGGCCCCAACGGGGCGGGAAAGACGACGATGGTGCGGATCCTGGCCACGCTGGTTCGTCCGGATGCGGGCACGGCGACGATCGCCGGCCACGACCTGATCAGCGATCCAGTTGGCGTGAAGCGATCGATCAGCCTGACTGGCCAGTACGCCGCGGTCGACGAAGTGCTGACCGGCCGGGAGAACCTGGAGATGATGGGCCAGCTGCTGCGCCTATCCTGTCGGGAGGCCCGGATCCGGGCTCAGGCGCTGCTCTGCGAGTTCGATCTCATCGACGCACGGGACCGCCGCGTCAAGACCTACTCCGGTGGGATGAAGCGCCGGCTGGACTTGGCGATCAGCATGATCAAGCAACCCCTGCTGCTGTTCCTCGACGAGCCGACGGCCGGACTTGATCCGCGCAGTCGCGAGCAGCTGTGGGGCACGGTGCGCCGCCTCGTCGCGCAGGGCGTCACCGTGCTGCTCACCACGCAATACCTCGACGAGGCTGACCAACTCGCCGATACCGTCGCGGTGCTCGATCACGGTCGCATCGTCGCCCGCGGTGCGCCGGAGGAGTTGAAGACCAGCCTCGGTACGGAGATCGTTCGGCTGCAGTTCGCCGACCGCACCAGCTACCAAGGTGCCCTCGGGCGTCTGCACCCCGCGCGCACCGACGAAGTGCTGCGAGCGATTGACGTCGCCACGGGCGGCACAGCCGACGAGGTCCTGAGGATGCTCGGCCGGCTCGAGGACGCCGGGACACCCGCGGTCAAAGTCTCGACCTTCCGACCGACCCTCGACGACGTCTTCATTGCGCTCACCAGCGACGGCCACACCATTCACCCCAGACCGAAGGAGATCGTTCGATGACTCTGACCTACGCACTAAAGGATTCACAGGTCATGATCGCCCGTAACGTCCGGCGGTCACTGCGCGACCCGGAAGCGTTCTTCACGGCCCTCATGCTCCCGATCATCTTGATGCTGCTGTTCGTGTACGTGTTCGGCGGCGCCATCAACAGCCGCGGCAAGTACGTCGACTACGTCGTGCCCGGCCTGATCGTGCTGTGCGCCGGATTCGGCGCCGGCACGACCGCGGTCGCAGTCGCCACCGACATGACCAACGGCATCGTCGACCGGTTCCGGTCAATGCCGATCGCCGGCTCGTCGGTCCTCATCGGCCACGTCGTCGCCAGCTTGGCCCGCAACCTCGTCGCCACCACGCTCGTGATCGCCGTCGGACTCCTCGTCGGCTGGCGCCCAACCGGCTCGGCGCTCGACTGGGTCGCCGCCGCAGCGATGATCGTGCTGCTGATCCTCGCTCTGTCCTGGCTCGCGGCCGGGGTGGGACTGCTCGCACGCACCCCGGAGGCGGCCAGCTCGCTCTCGATGGTGCTCATGTTCCTGCCGTACGTCAGCACCGCGTTCGTCCCCGCACACACGATGCCCGCCGTGCTGCGCGCCGTCGCCCAGCGCCAGCCGTTCACGCCGATCATCGAGACAATGCGCGGACTGTGGATGGGACACACATCGACCGGCGCGAGCACGGCCCACGAGGCGGTCGTCGCCATCGCCTGGTGCATCTGTCTTGTTGTCCTCGCCAGCGCGGTCGCATCACGCCTGTTCCAACGCCGCACAGCCGCCTGAACGACCTCACACGCGAGGCGCTCACGGCACCGCACGTCCACCGCTAAATCCGACGCCTGGCTCCACGCAAGGAGCCAGGCGTCGGGGTTGAGATCCGGTCGTCGTACGACCGATCGCCGGCGCCCGCCCGCACGAGCCAGGTTCCGCCCGGCAAACGACGCCGGTCGCCACCCGGGGTGGCCATCTCGGTGGCGAGCCGGGGATTGGGTTCCGGCTAGGTGGTTCTCGCTGGCCTGTTTGGAAGCCGAACTCGCGCGAGGCTGAGCAATTGCACTGTTGTGGGGCCGGTCAGATCGATGCTTCGTCGACCGCGCTCGGCGCGCAACTGGACTGGCGCTTGATCAGTCCGCCTGGTCGCCGCGCGCGCGAGCGCTGAGCCGAGGTCTACGCTGCTCTGTGCTGATCTCGAGACGAAGGCCCATATTTCGGTGACGGCCAACCGGGCTGCTCGGTCTCGTCGTTGCTGCGGGATTGGACCAAGGCCGACATGCTCGCCACCCCGCCGCCGGCAGCGATCGAGTTTGAGCGCCGGGCCGCCGAGACCGACTTTCGCGAGGCGCTGTGACATCTCGGCGTACCGACGCTGGTCATCCAGGCGACGTGGACGCATCCGCGCCGTTGCCTCTTACCGGAGCGCGGACGGCGGAAGCCGTGCCGAACTCCCGGCTCGTGGTCTACGACAACGCGCCGCATGGCCTTACCTGACCCATCGCGAACGACTAAACAGCGATTTGCTCGAGTTCATCGACGAGGCGTCGTCAGCGCTTGCACCGAGCTCATCTGCGGCTGCGGCGTGAGCCGGCGACTTCGCCTAATCAATCGGCATGCGGGACAGGCTCGGCGATCGACTCGCGAATTCCGTCGGCCTGGCGACGCTGCCGCCGTACGACCTGACCCGGGCCGAGCGACGCAGCGCATCGATCAGGGCGAGATTCGTGACTTAAGCGCGTCATGCCCACGCCGGAGATCGCGTGGCCGGGGGATCAGGGGTGAAGTGGTCGGTGCCGCGGGATCACGGTGCGGCAGGCGATCCGCCATCCGCCGCTGGTGCGCCGAACCAGGTCTTCGTATACGACGGTGCCGCTCGTGCCGTCGGCCTGGATGCCGATCCCCTTCGAGTGCACCGTGGCCGCGTTGTCCTCGTCGGCGATAACAATGACGTTTGTCACGTGATGGCCCAGGGGATTCCCATCTCCGAGCGTCCGGGAGGCCTCGGTCAACGCTTCGGTGCCCTTGAGCAAGCCGAAGCCAAGCGCCTGGACGTCGTAGACGAAGTCGTGGGTGAAGAGCTGGTGGAGCCGATCGAAGGCTCCGGAGTCCATCAGGTGGCCGTGCAGCGCGATCAACTCGTAGATCGCGAGCCGGTCATCGGTGCTCAGCGCCGTATCTTGAAGCGTGGGGGAGGTGATTCGCTGGGTGCCCGGGTCGTTGTTCAGAGGGGCCACTGGCGTCGTTTGAGTCCCCGCCCGGTCGGGCTGTGTTTGTCGCGTGAGGTTCATGCACCGCAGACTGCCCGCGGGAGGTGGCGGTCGCATCGGCGTACTCGCCGGTCAGGTGGCTACGGTCTCGCCGAGGTCCACGCGGGCAAGCTCCGCACGGGAGGCGATCTCGAGCTTGGTGAATACCTTGCGCAGGTGATAATCCACCGTGCGCGGGCTGAGGAAGAGTTTCGCTGCCACCTCCGGGTTGGTCATTCCGGAGGCGACGAGGCGGGAGATCTGTAGTTCCTGGGGCGTTAACTGGTCACGCGTCGTGGGATCGCGCTTCCGGGCGGTCTCGCCGCTGGCGCGGAGTTCCGCTTGGGCGCGCGCCTCCCAGGGCGAAACGCCCAATCGCCCAAAGAGCTCAAGCGCGGCGCGCAGGTGGCGGCGGGCATCGATGCGTCTGCGCTGGCGGCGCAGCCATTCGCCGTACAGAAGCTCCGTGCGTCCACGCTCAAACGGCGCCAAGCTGTCGGAAAGGTCGATCGCCCGGTCGAAGTGCTCCTCCGCGTGCGGCTCGTCGACCAGCGCCCGGCAGCGCGCGAGCAGCGCGAGTGCCTTCGGATCAGACGAGCGTTGCGCCCAGTCCTCAAAGCGCGCGAGATGCCTCGCCACGTCCTCTGGCCGATCAGCGCGGATCGCTGCCTCGACGGCGTCAGGCACCAGCGACACGAAGGACGGGTCGGAGTCAGGACGCCGCGCCGAGAAGGCCGTCAGCAAACGCTCGAGCGCCTCGGCCGGCCGACCGAGACCTAGGTACAGCAGCCCTAGCACGCGTTCGGCGTACTGGACCATCGGGGTGGCGCCGCTGCGCGCAACCAAGGTTTGGAGCTCGGCGACGTGCGCTTGCACCCGGTCTTCCGAGCCACGCAGCGCATCGATCAGGGCGAGATTCATGACGTTCCAACCAGCCGCCCACGGCTGTCCGGTCTCGAGCGCCAGCCGCCATCCTTCCTCGGCGGTCGCGTAGGCGAGATCGAGACGGCCCTCACCGATCAACGCTGCTGCTTGAACATGGAGACAGAAGGGGAGCGTTGGTAGCTCGCCCGTGTTGCGAGCGAGGCTCACGGCCCGAGTTGCGTGGCTCAGGCTGGCTTCGCGCATGCCCGCGCGGATTGCCGCAAGTGCCGACGAGACGAGACATGCCGGAAGCGCGAGCCGCTCGGCACGCTCAACAAGTTCGGCTGACAGCGCCTTGCCCCGCGCATAGTCGCCGGACAGGTCTGCAGCCCGCGCGGTCAGCGCAGCCTTAGTGAAGCGGTCGATCTCGCTCACACAGGAGGTGTCCGTGGCGCGTGACGCGAATGTGCGCGCCTCGTCCGGGGCGCCCGCTTGATACGCCATGGCACAGCCCTCTCGCAGGATCGTGAGCGTCAGCGATGGGTCCTCGCTCAGCGCCACTGCCTGGTGGAGCGTCGCGACGCCGTCTAGCAGCCAACCGCTTTGCCCCTCGATCACGCCTCTCAGGAACAAGACCTCTGCCCGCTGTGCGCGATTCGTCAGCGGCAGGGTTCGACTCACGAGGCCCCGGGCCCTGTCGATCTGCGCCGCTAACCAGGCGGCGCGGACCGCCGCCGCTAGACGCCTCGCGCGTGACGGGGTGTCCTCGCTGAGCGTCGCAGCTCGCTCGAAGGCGGTCGCTGCCGAGGCATGACCGCCGCGCAGCTGAGACCGTTGCCCGGACGCTTCGAGGTCGGCCGCGACGTCCTCGTCCGCCGTCAGCGTCGCGCTTGCACGGTGCCAGACGGCGCGCTCGGTGTGCTGCTCGGCCGCCAGCGCGACGGCCAGCGCCGCGTGTGTGCGCCGGCGCCGGCCCAGCGGCACCGACTCGTACACGACCGACCGTACGAGCGGATGGCGGAAGCTCAGTGCGGCGCCGTCGATGCGCACCAGTCCCGCCTCTTCGGCGGGATCGAGCGCGTCCGGCGGCAGCCCCAGCTCAGCCGCCGCGCGAAGCGTGACCGCCAGTTCGCCCGCCTCCTCCGCGGCGGCGATCAGCAACGCGGCCCGGGTCGGCTCGGGCAACCGCTCGATCCGCCGGGCGAACGCTGACCTCAATCTGTCGGTCACGGGCAACGCGTCCGGTAATGGCGCGCCGCCATCAAGCTGCGCATCCGAGAGCCCAGCAGGCAGTTCCTGCAGCGCCAAAGGATTGCCCGCCGCCTCGGCAAGCAATCGTTCGCGCACCGCCGGGGCTGCCTGCCGCGAGCCTTGATCGAGCACGAGCGCGGCCGCATCCCGGTCGAGCCCCACGACCTCGATCTCGTCCAATCCGGCTGCATCGAAGCGCCGCGCCTCGCCGTCACGGGCGCCAAACAGGATCACCACGTCCTCGGCGAGCAGCCTGCGCGCGGTGAAGGACAGGGCGTTGGCCGACGGGACGTCCAGCCATTGCGCGTCGTCGACCAGGCACAGGATCGGCCTCGATTCTGCCGCGGCCGCCAACAGCGAGAGAACGCCAGCGGACACGAGAAACCGATCGCGACCCTTGCCGGGCGCCAAACCCAGCGCCGCCGCCAGCGGCTCGCGCTGCGGCGCGGGGACGCCGTCGAGCGCGTCCATGATCGGCAACAGCAGTCCGTGCAGCCCGGCGAAGGCAAGATCGGATTCGCCCTCCACCCCTGTCACCGCGAGGACCGTCATGTCGCTCGCTCGCTCGGCGGCGTACGCCAGCAAAGCCGTCTTGCCGATTCCTGCCTCCCCCCGCACGACCAACGATCCGCTGCGCCCGCGCCGCACGCCGTCGAGCAAGTGGTCTACCGCGGCACACTCATGTGCGCGCCCCAGGAGCCCAGAGGACGGCTGCAACCCCTGCTCAGACATCGCCGCGACGTTAGCGCCTTTGACCGGCTTGCCGGACGTGCTTCGATGGGAATGGTGGGAGGAACAGCCGATGGTCGAGCGGCGTACCCAAAGGGCCTGGCAGTTCAACCCCACGCTGCGACAACAGTGGAGTCGCCGGCAGCGTCCAGAGTCCGCGCGCTGGGCCTCCCAGACGATGTGATCGCGATCGCCATCGGAGCGCTGCTGGTGTTCTCGCTGGACACAGAGCAGCTCACCGTCGTGCCGCTACTGGGACGGCTGGACAGCGCAGTTGGGATGACCGCGACCCAGAGCGCGTGGGCGCTGTCGGCGACCGGAATCATGGCCGCCGCAACGGTCCCGGTGATCTCGAGACTCGGCGACATCTTCGGGATGCGTCGAATGCTGCTCGCCACCCTTGCCGTCGTGGCCGCCGGAAACGTTCTGTGCGCGCTGGCAGGTGGTCCGACGAGCTTCATCCTCGGCCGCGCGGTGATCGGCGTCAATGCTGGGCTCGCGATCTACTACGCGCTGCTGAGAGGTCGGAGCGGCAGCGCCAGGGTGCTCGACCGCTACGTCGGGCTGATGACCGTGGCCGTGGGCGCCGGGCTCGCGCTCTCGGATGTGCTCGGCGGAACAGTCCTGGCCGTGGGCGGGTCGGTCCGCGTTGTGCTGTGGATCATCGCCGGAGCGTCGCTCGCGTTGCTCGCGGTCGTGTGGCTGCTGGTCGAGGACGTACCGACTCGCACGCGTGTGCGAGTAGATGTCGCTGGAGCCGCGCTGCTGGCGACCGGACTGGCAGCGCTGGTAGCCGGGATTGGTCACGGCAACGGCTGGGGCTGGGGTTCCTCCCGCGTTATCGCGTTGCTGATCATCGCCGTGTTGCTGCTGATCTCGTGGGGAGCCTGGGAGCTTCATAGCCCCCGACCCCTGATCGACCTGCGGATCGCGGGCAGGCGCGACGTCTGGCCGGCCTATGCGCTCGTGGCCGTGATCAGCACGATGGGGATCATCCTGGCGCTTGCGGTCAGCGAATACGTGCAGACGCCCAGCGCCGTGGGCTATGGATTCGGCGGCTCCGTCCTCACCGCAGGGCTCTATCTGGTGCCCGGCGGACTGATGGCCGCTGCAGGTGGCGCGGTCGCGGCACCCGTGCTGAGTCGTTTCGGACAACGCGCCACCGCGCTGGCCGGCGGCCTCCTCGCGACCGTCTCCTTCCTATGGTTCCACAGCACCACCGCGCGACCGTGGGAGTTCATCGTGCTGACGGCACTGAGCGGAGTCAGCTACGCGCTCGTCTACACGGCGGGATCCTCGGCCTACCTGCGCGCCGCGCGTCCGGGAGAGGCCGGGATGCTGGCCGGCGGCGCTCGCGTCGCGAGCACGGCAATCGCCGCGACCGGGCCCGTGGTGTTGGTATCGCTCCTCACCAGTTCGCTCGTGCCGCGTACGACGGTCCCTCAACGCGGCAACTACGGGCACGTGTGGATCTTCCTCGCGTGCTCTGGAGCAGTGATCTGTGCGATCGCTGCATTCGTACGCGAATCATGCCTCGACCAGCGACTGGCCGACCACGCCGAGATCGTGTGATTGCCCGTCGCGAGTAGGGCAGTTGCTCGCCTACAGGTAGTCGTGATGCACGTTGTCGATTGACCAGATCGCCGAGCGCTCGCCCGCGTGCGCGGCCACCAGATCGGTGAAGTAGTCCTGGAGCGACCGCTCGTAGGTGACCGACCCGCACAGCAGCTCGTCCGCTGCCGCAACCAGGCGTTCAAGGTCCTCGCGGACCCGCGCGTGGCTCATGCTGGGAGTCCGCGCGCCCTCGTCGCCGTCCTCGAGCGTTGCGGCAGGGTCAAACTGCGTGAAACATCGGTAGCGCTCGGTGTCCGGGATGATCGAGCGAAACGGAACGCCGTTGAAGAAGTACTCAAACCAACGACCGCCGGACAGCGCCAGCCACGGCGTGCCCACGGCGAGCGCTGCCAGACCGAAGCCGGTGTGGGGAGCGAGGAACAAGTCGGATGCCTCGATCACCGCGAGTTGCTCGGCGAACCCGCAGCCGAAACAATCGATCGGGCCGGAGGGATGCTGCAACAGCTCCGCGAGCTCCGCTTCCTCGAGCGAGCTGGTCGTGCGCCCGCCACGGTCGTGCTTGCCGATCAGCGCGATCTCGACGCCGGGGAATGCCTCGGAGAGCGCGTCGAGGATCAGTCCCCAGGAACGTGTCGACGGATACAGCGCACGGTCGGCCGAACCGGCGGGCATCAGCGCCACTCGGCTCGTCTCAGTTCCGTCGCTGTAGGCGCTGAGGCGCTTCCTCGCCGACGCCCGAGCGCTGGCGGGCAGCTCGAGGCGCAGCTGCTGATGGGGCACGTAACCGGGCGGGTTGGACGTGACGACCGTCCGCCCGATGGACGCGGTCAAGAGGCGGTCGCTCGTCGAGTAGTAGTCGCGGAGACCGGGAAACATCTCGAGCTGCAAGGCCTGTCGCCGACGGAAGTCATCGAGCACCCAGTCCCACCGACGAGGGATCCCGGACTGTCGCGCGGCCGAATCCGGGGACGGGTCCAGCAGCGGATGGTCGAGGGCAAACGTCTGCGACACGAACGGGCAGAAGCCAGCGATCTCGACCGGCGCCGCCGCGTTCAGCGCGACGCAGATCTCGCGCGAAGGATCAGCCAGATAATGGCCGAGACAGTAATGCAGCGCCTCGACCGCATGCCCGACGTTGTGCGCGTAGAAGAAGTTCACGAGCACGCGCTCCCGTCCCGTCAACTCGGCCCCTCGAGTTCAGTAATCGATGTCCGGCGGGCCATCAGGCCAGCTCAGTCCGCAAGCCGCTCGTTCGAGGGCCCTCAGTGGGTACGGCCCGGTGCAGGGGCGAGCCGGTGGTGCGCTCCGCGCCGGCCGGATCGCGGCGAGCCCGGACCCACGCCGTGAACGTCTCGATCCCGTCGATCACGTGCTGGAAGCGGACCGACTGCAACAGGTCGAAGGAGTGCTGAGCTCCCGGTAGTCGTGCGTAGACGACCGGATTCATCGACACGCTGCGGAGCGCCTCGACGAAGCTCTCGGCCCCCGCGATGGGGACGAAGGTGTCGTTGTCGCCATGGGCGACGAAGAACGGGGGCGCGTCGCGGCGAACGTACGCGCGCGGGGATGACGGCACCGGGCCCCCGCGGTCGCGGTTCCCGTAGAAGCCGTACAGGCAAACGGCGGCGCTGACCGACGTGTCGGTATGTTCGAAGCCGGGCTGGAACGCAGGGTCGTTCGCCGTGAGCGCGGCCATCGAGGCGAGATGCGCGCCCGCCGAGTCTCCCGCCACTACCAACAGCGAGGGATCGGCGCCGTACTCGGCCGCGTGCTGGCGCGCCCAGGCGATCGCGCGCTTGGCATCGACCTGCGATGCGGGAAAGCGGCCTGCCCGACGGAGTCGATAGTCCGCGCTGATGCACACCCAGCCCTGGCTTGCGAGCCGGTAGAACAGAGCTCGTGCTTCGCGGCTCTTGCCGCCGATCCGGAAGTGCCCGCCGTGGAAGTGGATCAGCAGGGGTGCGCCGGCGGGACACGACCGGTGGCGATACAGATCGAGTCGGTTGCGCCGCCCGGCAGGGCCATAGCTGACGTTCGCGATCCGCTGCACGTCGCGGGGTCGGAGCGGCAACGGCCAGAACACGGTCCGCGCCGGCATGCGCCGTCCCACCGGCCGACCAACCAACAAGCCGGTCGTTCGGTCGAGGCAGAGATCACTGCTCAGGGCGCGCGCGAGGACCGGGCCTGCCAGCAGCCCGCGCCACATGATCAGCGCGAGGCCATACGCCGTCAGAACGGCGAGGGCGAGGATCGCCAACCCGGCTGGCGAGCCGAGACTCTCATTCCCGAGCGCGAGTAGCGTCGACGCCACCAGCCAGCAGAAGGCGAAGAATGGGAACTCGTTGACCAGGTAGCCGAGCCAGAAACCCACGGAGGCGATCGACCGCGGCCGCCGCGGCGGCACCACCGCCGCCAGCGTGACAATCGCGACGGGCGTCACTGTCCACACGTGACTCATCGCAGCTGCCCTCCTTCCGCGATGGGCGCCACGCGCTCGTTGGCGCCTGCGAAGCGGGCCATCATGTATCGACGGAGGCTCCCGCTCAGCCGGCGAAGCCGGGCTGAGCTGTGAAATTCGGTGATGCGTTGCTGGGTGATGATGTACACGAGGTGAGGGTTCATCGTTCCTTCCTTCGGGTCGCTGCAGCGATTGGCTAACGATCCGCACTAGCGGCCGAATTCGCATCGGCGATCCCGCCAGTCGTTCCCAGTGTGCGCGTGGCACAAGCCGGTGGTGCCGCTCGTGCGTGCTTGAGGGGCCTCGAGCACGCAGGACCGGCGCGATCGTCTTCTGGCGGGAGACTGGCGAGATCGCCGATGCGATCAAGGCCAGCGACCGGGATCCTCGCCGGCATGCACCCACACCTTCACATGCAACTAGCCATGGCGATCATCGACGAGCGTCTTCGCGACGCAGAGGAACGACACCGTATCGGGCAGGCGCGTCAGCCAGGCGGTCGCCGTCCGCGTCACGTCGGTCGACGCGTGGCGGGCCGGTTCGTCGCTCACACGCACAGCGAAAGGAGACCCGATGCCGTCGACGCTGCTCGACGCCCGGCAGATCACGCGGCGATACGCCGCTAGAACCGTCCTCGACACGGTCGACGTGCATCTCGACGCAGGCAGCCGCGTCGGTCTCGTCGGACCCAACGGGGCGGGCAAGTCGACGCTCCTGCGCATCCTGGCCGGCCTTGAGGCGCCCGATCGCGGCACGGTACGGAGGCTCGGTACCGTCGGCTATCTGCCGCAGATGGCCGACGCGAGCGAGCCGCGACTGAGTGTGCGCCAGCTGATCCTCGAGCGTGTCGGTGTCGCCGCCGCGAGCCGCGAGCTCGAGCGCTGGGCGGCGACGCTACAGGCAGGTATGCTTGATGCGATCGAGCTGCACGCGGCGGCGCTCGAGCGCTGGGTCGCGCTCGGTGGCGACGATCTCGATGCTCGTTTGGCGAGGGCGGCCGCCGAGCTTGGTTTCGAGCAGCGCCTTCTCGAGCGGCGCTTAGAGACGCTCTCAGGTGGCCAGTCCGCGCGAGCCGGCCTGGCGGCGCTCGCGGTCGCGCGCTTCGATGCGGTCCTGCTCGACGAGCCGACCAACCACCTCGATGACGACGGCCTCGATCGGCTCAGGGAACTGCTGCGCAGCCGCTCGGGCGGCGTCGTGCTCGTCTCCCACGACCGCGACTTCCTCAGCGACACGGTTGACGAGATCGTCGAGCTCGACGCTCACACAGGCCGGGCCACACGCTTTCGTGGAGGGTGGGACGCGTTCGAGCGCGAACGCGGAGCGGGCCAGGCACGGGCTCGGGCTGAGCACGCGCAGGCTGTTGCGCGCCGGGCGGTCTTGATCGCGGCCGAGCGTGAGTCTCGCCGGCGCGCGGCGGCGAGCGCGAACCGAGCGCGGGCACGCGTGCACGACAATGACAAGAACTCGCGCGAGTGGGTCAGGATGCGCGCCGAGGAGATGGCCGGACGGGCGCGCAAGCTCGGCGACCGCGGCCGCCGCGCCGAGATCCCGCCGCGACCATGGGAGCACCCGATACTCCGCCTTGAGCTGACCGCCGGTGAGCACCGGCAGCCGTTCATGGTCGCGCTTGAGACGTTTGTCGCCCGGCGGGGCGACTGGTCGCTCGGGCCGATCGACCTCGACGTCGCCAATGGCGAGCGGATTCTGATCACCGGACCCAACGGCAGCGGCAAGTCGACGCTATTGGCGGCGCTCGCCGGCGACCTCCAGCCAGCCCACGGCCGACGTCGGCAAGCGCCGGGAACGGTGATCGCCCACTTCGACCAAACCCATGCGACCCTCCGCCGCGGAGGCCGGCTCGCCGACCGGGTGTGCGAGCTCACCGGTCTCGACGAGCAGTCAATGCGGACTGCACTGGCGTCGTTCGGCCTGCGCGGAGAGGCAGCCAACCTGAATGTGGTTGCCCTGTCGCCGGGCGAGCGGACCCGCGCCGTGCTCGCCGTCATCGGCCAGCTGCGCGCCACGTGCCTGCTGCTCGACGAACCGACCAACCATCTCGACGTCGAGTCGCTCGAGATCCTCGCGGCGGCGCTGGACGGATGGTCTGGCGCCCTCGTCGTCGCCTCCCACGACCGGCGGCTGAGTCAAGAGTTGCGCATCAATCGCAAGCTGGTCCTGAACGCATCCCGTGCAAGCCACGCACGTGCTGCCCACGATGAACACCTCAGCTCGTGATGACCAGACGGCCCAAGCCGGAACCTACGAAATGGAGGAGTGAAATGCGTGTGTTGTTGTCAACGTATCTAACGGGCGTATGGCTATGACCGAGCATGCGGTGGTGATCACCGGAGGCGGCCCGACGGGGCTGATGTTGGCGGGTGAGTTGGCGTTGGCGGGAATCGACGTTGCCATTGTCGAGAGGCGTGACAGCCCGGATCTCATCGGCTCGCGCGCGGGCGGTCTGCACTCACGCACCATCGAGGTTCTCGATCAGAGTGGAATTGCTGATCGGTTTCTTTCGCAGGGGCAGGTGGCGCAAGTCGCGGGGTTCTCGATGATCCGTTTGGACATCAGTGACTTTCCCACCCGGCACAACTACGGGCTCGGGCTGTGGCAGGACCGAATTGAGCGCACACTGGCCCGCTGGGTCGGCGAGCTCGATGTACCGATCTACTACGGCAGTGAGGTGGTGGGGGTCGGCCAGGATGACACCGGCGTCGACGCCGAGCTGTGCGACGGTCAGTCGCTGCGGGGGGATTATCTCGTTGGGTGCGACGGAGGTCACAGCGTGATCCGTAAGGCAGCTGGTATTGAGTTCCCGGGATGGGACCCATCAACTAGCTCCTTGGTCGCTGAGGTCGAGATGGGCGAGGAGCCGGAGTGGGGCATCCGACGCGACGAGAAGGGCATCCATTCCCTCGACCGGCTGGAGGACGAGGGGCGGGTGCGGGTGCGGGTCGTGGTGAGAGAACAGCACGTTGGGCACACCGGGGACGCGACCCTGCGTGATCTCAGCGAGGCGCTCATCGCCGTATACGGGACCGATTACGCTGTGCAGAACGCCACTTGGCTTTCAAGGTTCACCGATATGACCCGTCAGGCGGTCCTACCGAGACAGACGGGTGTTGTTAGCTGGCGACGCGGCGCACGTGCATTCCCCGGTGGGTGGACAGGGCCTCAATACGGGCGTGCAGGATGCGGTGAATTTGGGATGGAAGCTAGCGCAGGTGGTCCACGGGGTATCGCCGGAAAGCCTGCTGGATACCTACCATGCTGAGCGGCATCCAGTCGCCGTGCGCGTGTTGCAGAGCACCATGGCGGCGACCGCGCTCACCCGCCGCGACGAGCGTATCGAGGCCTTGCGCGACACCATGTCCGAGCTGCTGGGTATGGATGAACCGCGCAAGCGGGTCGCCGCGATGATGTCCGGTCTGGACATTCACTACGACCTCGGTGAGGGACACCCGCTGCTTGGGCGCCGCATGCCCGATCTCGATCTGGTTACTGACGATGGCCTGCTGCGGGTATTCAAACTGCTGCACCATGCCCGGCCAGTGCTGCTCAATCTCGGTGAGCCCGGCGGCTTCGACATCGCTCCATGGGCGGATCGGGTCCGGCTGATCGACGCTGAGTACGTTGGTATATGGGAGCTTCCGGTACTTGGCGCGGTCACAGCTCCCACTGCCGTGTTGATTCGGCCCGATGGATATGTCGCCTGGGTGGGAGACCGCACCTACCTGGGGCTCCCTGACGCGCTGACCACCTGGTTCGGACCGCCTACTGCGACGTAGCGCGCCGGGCTCCCAAGATCAATCTGTTAGGCGTTGTTCTAGACCTTACGAACGGTTCGGCGATCGTCACCGGCGGCGTCGGCGGTTCGGGCCGGCGGAGGTGCGCAGGCTCGCCCAGAAGGGCCCCACGGTCGTGATCGCGGATGGTCCGAGGGTCCCGGTGCTAGCCGGCTTCGACCCGAGCTGCACGCCGCCGGAGCCGAGACTCCACGCCCTCGGGCAGGAGGTCGCGGCTGCTACCGATCGACCGCCTGTTCGAGGTACACGACCCGGTCCGCGATCTGATCGTCGGCGACGGCTTGGATCGCCGCGACTAACGGACCGATGCCGGCGGGGCGTCGTGAGAAACGGCTGGACATCGCGATCAGCACGCCGTGGTGGTGCCCGCCGGCGGTGCTGTGCTCGGCGGCGATTCTTGCGAAGTCGCCGACGTTCTCGGTCAGCACGGTGTAGCGGCCGGCGACCGCTGCTCCGAACACCTCGGGATCCGACGCGCCGCCGAGTCGGAGGTCCGCGACCGTGGCGGCCTCGATCCCCGCCGCGTGAAGCGCTCCGGCGAGGGTGGCCGGATACATCTCGTCGACGAGGATCTTCACCGCGCTTCGGCGGCGGCTGTCTCGCTGTGATGGAGCTCGATCCTGGCCTGGATCTCGTCCGGGTACGCGGCCCGGTACGCAACGACGGCATCGACCTGAGGTCGGGAGACGACGCCATCGGCGGCGAGTTCGTTGGTCGGGTCTTTGACCGGTCCGAGGTCGTCGATCCACATCGCGACCTCCCACACGTCGGGCCCGCCGATCAGTCCGGCGCGTCGGCCGGTCGGACCATCGCGGAAGGTGATCATCGGGTGCTCGTCGCGACGGGCACCCTCCTCGGCATATCGTCGGAGGCGATCGGACAGGCTCTCGCCAGCGGCCCGGGCGCGCAGACGCAGGCGTTCGGCGAGGCGGTCGTCAAGGCGGACGGACACGTTCACGGACATGCCTACAGTGTTGCACGTTGTCAACAAGTAGGAGGCACGCCGAGTCGCCGACCGATCTGCACGCGTCCTTGCGCGCGCCGCGGGGTCGCCGTAGAGTCGCGCCATGGCGAGCACCACGGTTGAGATCGCGCGGCCGCCCGACGAGGTCTTCGCCTTCGTCACCGATCCCACCAAGCTGTCCGCCTGGCAGGACGCCGAGGAGGTGCAGCAGCTCACGGAGGGGCCGGTGCAGGCCGGAACGCGCTTCCGCGAGGTCCACAAGGCCATGGGCCGGCGGCGGGTCGAGCTGACCGAGGTGGTCGAGCACGATCCCGGCCGGCTATTTCACATTCGCGTCGTCGAGGGGCCGCCCGTCGACGGGCGCTGGGAGTTCGCGCCGACGCCGGCCGGCGGCACGCGCGTGACGCTCACGCCACTCGCCCACCTGCCCGGCCGCGCGCGCATCGCCAATCGCGCGTTGGAGCAGATGACCGCGCTGGCGTTCCGTCGCTTCCATCGACGGCTCAAGCGCACGCTGGAACAAGGCGCCATGTAGTCGACCGCCCCGCAACGGAGTCGGAGCAAGGCCCTGTTGCTGCGCGGAGCTGGAGCGGGCATTAGTACGCGTCCGGGAGGACCGGGTGATCGGTCCTCGTCCGCAGCGACAGCGGCTTGCAGAGCCGCGGTCCTGGCTGCGAGCATCGCGCGATGGATCCTCGCCTAGTCGCAGCGGTACAGAACAACGCTTGCTGGTGCGACATCGTCTGCCGGTCACACGGCTTGCCGACGGTGCTCTCAGAGCAGGTCTGGATCGCGCCGGAAGGGTCCCCGGCCCCTGTATCCGGACGCTGTGACGCTCGCGCCGCGCCTGGCAGCAGACTTCGTGCTGAGGCGAATCGACAGCAGTCCGGGTTGCTCGGTCAAGGACAGCTTTGCCGACCTCGACCTCTCGCCGCACGGCTTTACCGTCTTATTCGACGCGCGGTGGCTATTCCGAGGGCCCGTTTCGCCGCGGACACGTGCGCGACTTGGCTGGCAACTGATCACAAGCGACGACGATCTCGAGCGATGGGCAGTCGCGGCTGACCTGAAAGGGATCATTCGCCCTGAGCTCTTAAGCGACCCGACGGTCCGCGTTCTCGCCGTGCGCGACGAGCAAGCTGTGACGACAGGAGCGATCATCAATCGGACTGGCGCGACGGTCGGGGTGTCGAACGTCTTCACCACCGCGGCTACACCCGCCTCAGCGTGGCTTGACCTGGCCGCTGCCGTCGGCGACTTGTTCGCTGGCGTCCCGATCGTCGGGTATGAACACGGAAATGCACTGGCGGCCGCCGTGGAAAGCGGCTTCGAACCAATCGCTCCGCTACGGGTTTGGTTAACACCTGCTGCGTAGCGCGTGCTGGGGCATTTCATGCAAAGGAGCCACGCCACGTTCGGTTCGTCCTCTCACCGCCTCTCGGGCGTCAGCAGCCCGCGGTTGAACGCCTCGCCGACGGCCGCAGCGCGATCGCTCACGCCGAGTTTCGCGTAGATGTGGAGCAGGTGGGTCTTGACTGTCGCCTCGCTGATGAATAGCTGGGCCGCTGCGTCGCGGTTGCTCGCGCCGCGGGCCAGGAGGGCGAGGACCTCGAGTTCTCGCTCTGACAGGTGGTCCTGGGCGGGGGCGCGGACGTGGGCCATGAGCCGCGATGCAACGGCCGATGAGAGCACCGACTCGCCGCGGGCTGCGGCGCGGACGGCGCGCAGCAGCTCCTCGCGCGGGGCGTCCTTGAGCAGATAGCCGGTGGCTCCTGCCTCGATCGCCGGCCTGACGTCCGCGTCGCTGTCGTAGGTGGTCAGTACCAGCACGTGTGTGTCGACGCCCTCACGGGAGAGGGTGCGGATCGCCTCGACGCCGTTCAGCTCGGGCATTCGCAGGTCCATCAGGATCACGTCGGGTCTGAGCGCCCGTGCGCGCCGGACCGCGTCGGCCCCGTTGGCGGCCTCGGCGATCACCTCGAACTCGGGATGGGCGTTGAAGATCCCGCTCAGCCCGTCGCGCACGACCGGGTGATCGTCGACGATCATCAACCTGATCGGGGGGCTCACGAGGGGCTCTCGGCCGGGATGCTGGCGGCGATGGTCGTCCCTGCGCCGGGCTCCGATTCGACCTCGAGCGTCCCCTCCAGCCCCTCGATGCGCTGTCGCATGGCGGTCAGGCCGAAGCCGCCGTTGCGCAGGTTCGGTGACGGCGGCGCGAACCCGACGCCATCGTCGCGCACGTCGAGTGTGACGACATCGTCCATGTAGGAGAGCGTCAGCACCACCCGGCCGGCCTCGGCGTGCTTGGCGATATTCGCGAGCGCCTCCTGCGCGGTGCGCAGCAGCGCCTGCTCGACCTCGGGCGCGACTGGGCGGAGCTGTCCGGTCAGCTTCACGGTCGCGGTCACGCCCGAGCGCTCTGACCACTTCTCGGCCACGGTCGCGAGTGCGTCTGACAGCCGAGCTTGCTCGAGTGGGATCGGCTGGAGCGCTTGTACTGAGCGACGGGCCTCGGTCAGGCTCTCTCTCGCGAGTTCGGCGGCCGCCTGGGTGTGACGTTGCCGCTCGCGGGGCGATCGCGTTGCCTGGGCGGCAGCTTCCAGCTGGGTGATGATCCCGACCAGGCCCTGGGCGAGCGTGTCGTGGATCTCGCCGGCCATTCGCTGGCGCTCGTCAAGCACGCCGGCCTCGCGCGCCTGTGCGACGAGCTGGGCGCGCAGCCCGGCGTTTTCTCGCAGCGAAGCCTCGAGCTCGGCATTCGCCTCGGTTAGCTCGTCGATCGTCTGCTTGCGTTGGTTGTGCTCCTGCTCGCGCGCCCTGGCGAACCAGGACACCGCGCCGGCCGCGATCAGATTGATCGCGATGAACGCGAGCCACCCGATCCAGCTGGACGCCGAGCGGGTGGGTAGACCGCCGTGCTGCGATGTGGCGGTGATCACCGCGACGGGTGCGTACACGAGCAGCCGCCACCGCGTCGCGAACACGACGCTGCCCCAGATGTAACCCGTCCACGTGTAGAACCCAAAGATCGGATCGCGCAACACCAGCGCCGCGTTCAGCACAAGCAGGGCGGCGTAGCACGCCGCCATCAGCTGCCGGCGTTGGTGCCACTGGGGCCGCAACGCCTGGATCAGCGCCATGCACGCGGCCGTCAGCGCGGAGAGGCTCAGATCCTCCAACAGCTTGCCGGTCGAGTGGTGGTCGATCCCGACCGCCAGACCGGTCGCGATTGCCAGCATCAGATACGGCAGGAGGAGAAGCAGCCGCAGTTCGCGCTCGGTCACGAGCGCGAACTGCGACTGAGATTGCTGCTCGGTTCTCACGAACGAATCCCTACTCCCAACGGAACAGCCTAGAGGCTGCGAGTGAGAGCACGATCGCATAGCCCGCGAGGACCGCCATGTGCGCGAGCCCGGGCCACTGTCCGTGCATCGTGTCCTGGATCGCTGCGGTCGCGGCGCCCAGCGGCGTGAGCTCGCTCACGTGACGCAGCCCGCTCGACATCTGCTGCTGCGGCACCCACAGGCCGGCGAAGAACATCATCGGGAAGAACAGGAGCGTCCCGAGTCCCTGCGCTATCCGCGTCGTCGAGGCGACCGAGGCGACGAGCGCCCCGAGCGACAGCATCGCGCCTGCCGTGAGCACCAGCGTGAGCACGAACCCGAACCCCTGCGCCGGCAGGTGGACGCCGAACGCGAGCCTTGCGACGATCGCGATCACGGCGATCGCGACCACCATCATCGAGACGTTGACCGCCGCGTCTGCTCCGAGCAGCGCCGCCGGCCGCATCGGCGTCGTCGACATCCGGCGCAGGACACCCTTCTCGCGGTAGCTCGCGAGTATCGCCGGCATCGCCGTCACCGCCAGGATCGTGATCACCATCGCCATCGAGACGGGCACGTAGACGTCGACGAGACTGAGGCCCCCGAGGGCCTTGTCGTGCCGGTCGCCCGCGACGCCCATCGCGATCGTAAGGATCAGCGGGAAAGCGACGGCCCAGAAGATCAGGATCGGCTCGCGAAGCAACAGCTTCGCCTCGGTCCTCAGCAGCCGGCGCCGTGCTTTCGCCGGGCGCCGGCGAAGCGTGCCGCGCGCGTCGATTGCCTGGGTGATGAATGACATCTTTAGTCCTCCTTCGAGTCATGGTTGGTGAGGGCGACGAACGCGTCCTCGAGGTTTGGCTGCTCGACGCGCAGCTGGTTCGCGACGATTCCGTTGCGCGCGAGCTCGGAGATCACAGCGGCGAGCACGTCGCCCGTGCCCAACACGACCAGCTGATCGCGGTCGGCCCGGACACTCGTGATCTCGGGGACGCGGTCGAGCAGCCCATCGGGCAGCGGCAACGACGGTCGGAAGCGAATCGCCTGCTCAGGCGAGGCCGACAACGTCACCGCGGTGGGCGTGTCGACGGCGACCACCCGACCCTGATCGATCAGCGCGACTCGGTCGGCGAGACGCTCGGCCTCCTCCATGAAATGGGTTACGAGCACGATCGTCACCCCGCGCTCGCGGATCTCCTCGATCAGCGCCCACGTGTCGCGGCGCGCCTGGGGGTCAAGGCCGGTCGTGAGCTCGTCGAGCACAGCAATCCGCGGGTTTCCGATCAGCGCGAGCGCGATCGACAGCCGTTGCTTCTGGCCGCCCGAGAGCTTCGCGAAGCGGGTGCGGCGCTTGTCGGCCAGCCCGAGCGCCTCGAGCAGCGCGTCCGTTTCGGCTGCGGACTCGTAGAACGATGCGTACAGGTCGAGTGCCTCGCCGACCTCAAGCTTGTCCGGCTGCTGGCTCTCCTGCAGCTGGATCCCCAGCACGCGGCGAAGCTCGTGGCGCTGCGTGAAGGGGTCAAGCCCCATCACCCGGATCGTGCCGGCGTCGGGCTGCCGCAGGCCGGCGATCGCCTCGACGGTGGTCGTCTTGCCCGCGCCGTTCGGCCCCAGGATCCCGAAGATCTCGCCCTCCTCGATCGAGAACGAGACGTCCGCGACAGCAACAGTGTCGCGATAGCGCTTCTGTAGATGGTCAACTTCAATTACCGGCATCTGAGTTTCTCCTCAGTGGATTGGACATGATCGAAGGATCGCTTCCGCGGGCCTGGATCTCATCGGCTGGACGGCTGCTTGTGCACCGACGGCGGGCTGAGTCGAGATCAGCCAATCGGTTGACGCAGGCCGGCATCCGCGACAGTCCCGCGTGGCGGCTCGCGTCAATCAGGGCCGGCAGTCACGCCCTCGCACGTCACGCGATTCGTAGTCGCTGTCTGCCATGCCGGAGGCCCCGAGAGATCCTCTGTGGGAGACATCACTCGGCGCGAGTCTCGCTCCCAACGACGTGCCCTCGCAGGGCTTTTAGAGCTGCGGGGTGGATTGCGCCAATATTCGACTCTGTGTTGTGCCTAGGTCTCAGTGGCCGCTGCGGGCAGGTACCGCTGATCGTTGACTGCCTCGTGATCCGGCGTGTGCGCCGGATCCTTCAGGACGATGAACGCGACTGCGATCGCCGCCACCACGAGGATCGCCCCGATCAGGAACGCGACGTGGTAGCCGCCGACGATCGCGGACAGGGTGTGCGAGCCGTGTGCGTGACTCGACGCCACTGACGCCAGTACCGCGAGCCCGAGCGCGCCGCCGACCTGGGCGGTCGTGCTCACGAGGCCCGAGGCGAGCCCCGCGTCGGAACGCGTGGCGCCTGACATCGCGAGCGTCATCAGCGACGGGAAGCAGACCCCGCAGCCGATTCCGAGCAGCACCATCGTCGGCAGCACGTCGACGACGTAGCTCCCGTGCTCGTGCGCGCGGCTGAACCACAGAATCGACGCGCCGATCATCACGATCCCGACGCGGACGGTGGGACGTGCGCCGAAGCGGGTGATGAACCTCTCGGTGTACCGGACCGAGAGCGTGCCCATCAGCACCGTCACCGGGAAGAACGCGAGCCCGATCTGCAGCGCGTCGTAGTGGAGCACGCGGCGCACGTACAGGGCGCCGAGGAAGAACACCCCGAACATCCCCGCAGCCGTCAGCGCCTGGATCAGGTTCGCGCCCGAGACGTTGCGCGAGCGGAAGATCCGCAGCGGGATCAGCGGCGTCGCGGCGGTCGACTCGCGGACGAGGAACGCCACCGCCAGCACGCCGGCGACGATTCCGAGCAGCGGTGCCGGCTTGACGATCGCGTAAACGGCGAGCATCAGCGCGGAGGTGCTGAGCACCGCGCCCGCGACGTCCGCCCCGGCAGCGAGGCCGATTCCGGGATCGTCGCCGAGCAGCCGCGGCGCGAGCACGCCGGTGCCGATCCCGATCGGGAGGTTGACGAAGAAGATCCAATGCCAGTTGATCGCCTGCGTGAGGACGCCGCCGACGAGCAGGCCGATCGAACCGCCGGCCGAGGCGACGAACGCGAACACGCCGATCGCCTTCGCCTGCTCCCTGGGCTCATTGAACATCGTCACGATCATCCCGAGAATCACTGAGGAGGTCATCGCGCCGCCAGCGCCTTGGATGAACCGCGCGGTGATCAGCATTCCCTGGCTGGATGAGAGCCCGCACACAGCCGAGGCCGCGGTGAACACCCCCAAACCCGTCAGGAACATCCGCCGGCGCCCGACGAGGTCACCGAGCCGGCCGGCGAGCAGCAGCAGCCCGCCGAACGAGATCAGGTACCCGTTCACGACCCACGCGAGGCCCGACTGCGAGAAGTGCAGATCCAACTGGATCGACGGCAGTGCGACGTTCACCACGGTCGCGTCAAGCACGATCATCAGCATGCCGGTGCACAGCACGTACAGCGCGATCCACCGGTTGTCTCTTGTTTGTGGTCTCATCGGGATCCTCTGCATCAGGGGTGTTCGTTGGTATCGCCCATGCTTGGCAAGTGGGGGTGGCCGGCCTGGTTCGGCCGTGACCACGTCACTCGGCCAGGGCACGGCGCAGGGCGGCGCTGAGTTCGGCCATCTGCCGCTGCGACACCTCGGCGGAGAGGATCGCCTGCGATCCGTGGAAGGTGCCGGGCCACTGGTGCAGCTCGACCGGCACGCCCGCCTGGAGTAGCCGCAGCGCGTAGGTGATGGCTTCGTCGCGGTTCGGGTCAAGCTCCGCGCTCGTGATGTAGGCGGGGGGCAGGCCGGATAGATCGGCGGCCCGCGCCGGGGCGGCGTACGGCGAGGCGGACGCGGAGCCCAGGTAGTGTCGCCACGATGCGGCAACCTTCTCGCGTGTCATGAAGGGCGTATCGGTGAAGTGCCGCGCCGACCACGTCTCCTGCCGGTCATCGAGCTCGGGCTGGTTGAGTAGCTGGAAGCGGATCGGTGGCCCCTGCTGGTCACGTGCCCGCAACGCCACCGCGGCGGCGAGTCCCGCGCCGGCGGCGTGGCCGCCGACCGCGATCCGCTCGGGGTCGATGCCGAGCTCGGCCGCGTGCTCGGCCGCCCAGGCCAGCACGGCGTAGCAGTCGTTCAGGGCGGCCGGGAACCGATGCTCGGGGGCGCGGCGGTAGCCCACCGAGATCACCACCGTGCTCGAGCCGTCCGCGACCCGGACGGCCCACGGGTGCTCGCTCTCCAGGTCACCCATGACAAATCCGCCGCCGTGCAGCCAGACGATCGCGCCCTGCGCATCGTGCGGGCGATAGATCCGCACCGGCACGTCCGGATCGGCGGGCACCGTGCGGTCCTCGATCTCCATGTCTGCGGTGTCGGGTGCGGGTGCAGCACGGGCCAGCTCGGCGAGGTTCTTGCGCGCGGTGACCGGGTCGGTCAGGTCGGCTGGGGGGAACAACGGGAGAAATGCTTCTAGTTCGGGGTCGATGTTGGCCATTCTCGGTTCGATTCTCATCTGTTTCACCATGTGTGTTGGTTCCTTACTCGGATTGGCAGCCGGTGTCAGGCTGCGTGTCGTCGGGCGGGCTTGTACTCGCCGGCCGGGGTGCGGGTGGCGATCATCAGGCGGTTCCAGGTGTTGATCGCGCTGATCGCGAACAGCACCTGACCGAGCTCGCGCTCCTCGAAGGCGGCGCGGGCCTGTTCCCACACGTGATCGGGCACGTGTCCGCTGGTGATCAGGGTGACCGCCTCGCAGAGCTCGAGCGCGGCGCGTTCGCGTTCTGAGTAGAGGTCGGTCTCGCGCCAGGCGTCGAGCATGTACAGCCGCTGCTCGGTCTCTCCGACGGCGCGCGCGTCCTTGTAGTGCATGTCGATGCAGAACGCGCAGCCGTTGATCTGAGAGGCGCGCAGCTTGATCAGCTCGCGCAGCGGCTGGTTGAGCTCGATCGATGCTTCGAGGCGGTACATCGCCGCGTGGGGTGCGGGTGCGGTCTCTGAGATCCGCATGCGGGACATTGAGTTGCTCATCGTGTTTCTCCCGTTGTGGTGGGTTGGGCGCGACGCGGGGTCAGCCGACCCGGTCGCGTCGCAGGGGAGTGGTGCCGGCGTCTCGCTCGTTGCCGCACTACCGATCTGGGCGTCCTGGGCCTGTCGAAGCAGGTCGTCGGCGTGGGTCCTTGCGAGATAGATGGTCAAGTGCGGATTCATGGTTCTGAAGGGCCTTTCGAATCTGGGTGAACGGCGCGCTGGCAACGTTCCTACCGGTGGGGGCAGCTCGCGTCCCTGGACTCGCGGGGCGATTCACCGGTCGGAAGGATCGAATCCGGACTCCGTGTGGGCTTCCTTCGCCTCCCGAATCGCTCAAACCAGGACTCGCACTGTTGCTGGGTGGCGCGCAACGGACCTCACCGATGTCGCGAAAGACCGAGCACCGAGTTACCGGATCCGCAGAGCGACGTGGTGCCTGCTCAGCCGCGGGCGGCCCGAGTTGAAGAGTCCGGATAGCGCGCGCAAGCGGGGGCTGGCGGTGAGCATCGTCAGCGGGCCGCCGGTGATCGCCGCGGTTCGGTTGGTCACCGGTCCCGGGTCGGCGGGCTAACGGAGGGTTTCCGCGTCAGCGCCGGGGGTAGACTCGCCGCGTGAGCGAGGTGGATGCCGATATCCGGCAGCTCGCGGCTTGGCTGGACTCCAACGCGCAGGAGGTCACCGAGGTCGTGGATGATCGGCTCCACGACGAGGTGCCGGAGTATTTCGAGGGCATCGACCCGGGCATGGCCGACGTCGAACGGGCCAGCGTCGTGGCGAACCTGCGTGCGGTGGCACACGGTTTGGGACACGGCCGCGCGATGCCTGACCGCCTGCCGCCCGGCGCGGTCGACGAGGCGCTAGTGGCGGCCAACGAAGGGCTTCCGTGGGCGGCGCTGCTTCGGACTTACTCGATCGGGCATGCCAGCCTGTGGGAGCAGATGTGCGCAGAGGTGGAGCGCCGGGGACTTCCGGACGTGCGGCGGGTCGAGGCGCTCCGGGTCCTGTCGCGGTACCTGTTCGCGTACGTCGACCAGGTCACCGGACAACTTGCGGAGGTGTACCAGACCGAGCGTGACCGGCTGCTGCGCAGCCAGGAGCGCAGGCGCGCATCTTTGACGCGCGAGTTGCTCGCGGGGATGCCGGTTTCCGAGGAGGAGCTCGGGTACCGCTTGCGCGTGGATCACATCGGCGTGGTTGCCTGGGGCCAGAGCCCCGAGGCCGGCGCCACGCAGCTTGCGCAGGAGCTTGGCTGTGCGTTGCTGATCGCGGGCGGCGGGGGGCACTCGGTGTGGGCCTGGCTGGGTGGACGTTCGCGGATCGGGGCTGCGGCGGCGCGAGCGCTGGAGCAGTTCCTACCCCAGGAGGGAACGTTTCTGGCCTGCGGCGACGTGGCCTTCGGTGAGCAAGGGTTCGTCCAGACTCACCGGCAGGCTCTCCAGGCCTACAGGGTCGCCGTGATCGGCGGCGCGCCGGTCACCCGGTACGACGACGTCGCGCTCGAGGCGCTGGTCGTCCAGGATGAGCGCCTCGCGCGTGAGTTCGTCGCACGCGAGCTTGGACCGCTGGCGGCCCCTGACGCCAAGACCGCGCGGCTGCGTGCGACGCTGCGGGCGTATTTCAGCCTGGGTCAGAATGCGTCCGCGGCCGGCGCGATGCTCAAGGTCCACGAGCGAACCGTTGGCTACCGGCTCGCGACGATCGAGGAACGCATTGGCCGTCCGATCACTCGCCGCCGCGATGAGCTCGGGCTCGCCCTGCGGATCCATGCGCTGACCGAGTCCGACTCGGACGTGGCCGGCGAGGACGAGCAGGCGGCGCCCGCGCCCGGCGAGCACGCAGTCGTGGACGGCGGCGAGTAGCTCCGGCGCGCTTTCTTTTCGGGAATCTGACAACAGCGAGGCTTCCCTTTTGCGGTGTGCGCATGGTGAAGCGTGCCGGCGCCCAGCACTCTGTCTCTGAGCGAACGGCCGGCTGGCCAATCGAGGCGGACGGCAAGTAGCGGTCGCACACCGCTCGTTCTCGCTCACCGACTCGCGCCTTTCCCGACCAGACCTCACCTGGAGGCCCAATGACGTCCACATCGCCGAATATCCATCGCTGGCGCGCGTTCGCGTTGTTGGCGGTCTCGTACTTCATGACGATCATCGACGCGACGATCGTCAACGTCTCGCTGCCGACGATCGGCCGTGACCTGCACTTCTCCGAGACGAGCCTGCAATGGGTCGTGACCGCGTACGCGATCACATTCGGCGGCTTTCTCCTGCTGGGCGGCCGCGCGGCAGATCTGCTCGGCCGCCGCCGGATCCTGATGCTCGGGCTTGCCCTGTTCACCGCGGCGTCGCTGGCCTGCGGGCTCGCGACCGGCGAAGCATTCCTGATCGGGAGCCGCGCCGTTCAGGGACTAGGCGCAGCAAGCATGGTGCCCGCTGCCATGTCAATCGTGATGAACATGTTCCAGGAGGGCGCGGAGCGCAACAAGGCGCTTGGGATCTGGGGCGGGCTCGCCGCCGCCGGCGCGACCGTCGGGCTGATCGGCGGCGGGCTTCTCACCCGCTACGCCGGGTGGCAGTACATCTTCTACCTGAACATCCCAATCGGCGCAGCCGCGCTAGCGCTCGCACCGCGACTCGTCCCAGACAGCCAGCACGCCACCGTGCACCGGAGCTTTGACGCGCTCGGGGCGATCGCCGGCACGGGCGGGCTGGTGCTGCTGGTCGACGCGATCGCCGGCGCGACGCAGTACGGCTGGGGAGCAACAAGAACGATTGCGCTCCTCGCCGGATCGGCGGCGCTGCTCGTCGCCTTCGCGACGATCGAGAGCCGGGCGCAGGAGCCGCTGTTGCCGCTCTCGATCTTTCGGCTGCGCACGCTCGCCGCCGCGAACATCGCCGCCCTGCTGTCGGGCGCCAGCTTCTTCGGGTTCATCTTCGTTGGCACGTTGTACATGCAGCAGGTGCTGCACTACAGCGCCCTTGAGACCGGGGTCGCGTGGCTGGCCACATCGCTGAGCTCGATCGCGCTCGCCGGCCTCTCGCAGAGGCTAGTAACGCGCCGCGGAGCCAACATCGTGATGATGATCGGGATGGCGCTCATTGGCGCCGGCGTGATCTGGGCAAGCCAGGGCTCCGTCCACGGGCATTTCCTGGCCAACCTCGCCGGCCCGATGGTCATCGCCGGCGCAGGGACCGCGTTCGCGTTTATCCCGATCTCGATCGCCGCGCTCGCCGGTGTCGCCGAGCATCAGGCCGGGCTCGCGTCCGGGCTGATGAACACCTCCCGGCAGCTCGGCGGAGCGCTCGGGATCGCGATCGCCTCAAGCGTCGCCACCGGCCACACCAACACCCTGCTTCACGCCGGCCACGCGCTACCCGCCGCTCTCACCAGTGGCTTTCAGCAGGCGCTGTGGGTGCTTGGCGCGATCGCGTTGCTCGCCCTCCCGGCGATCTTCACGCTCGTCCGGGGCGACAAGCGCTCGGACACCGTCGCCAAGACCGCGATCCGAGAGGCGCAGACCGCCGTTGCCAGCACGACCTGACACACATCGACCAATCGCACACAGAGGAGACAGACCGATGGAGGACCTGATGCGTTCGTCCCACTACGCCGAGCAGCGCTCGGCGCCTCGTTCGGCACCCCGCTCAATCACCGAGTTGCGCGCCGCGCTCCTTGGTGAGGTAGTCGCGCCCGACGATCCCGAGTACGAATCATCTCGGCTAGTGGTCAACGCCGCAGTCGACCGGCGACCCGCGCTGATCGTCCGCCCTGTCGATTCCGCTGACGTGACGCTCGCCGTCTCGCTCGCGCGCACGGAAGGGCTTGAGCTCGCAGTTCGAGGCGGCGGGCACAGCTTCGCTGGTCACGGCACGACCGACGGGGGACTGGTCTTGGATATGTCCAATATGCGCGCGCTGCACGTCGACCCGCAGCGGCGGATCGCGTGGGCCCAGGCCGGGCTCACAGCCGGCCAATACACCGCACAAGGGGCGCGGCACCGTCTCACGACCGGATTCGGTGACACCGGATCGGTCGGGATCGCCGGGCTGACCCTCGGAGGAGGCATCGGCTGGCTCGTCCGCAAGCACGGCCTGACGATCGATGATCTGCTCGCCGCCGAGCTCGTAACCGCGGACGGAGAACGCCTCCAAGTCGGTTTTGAGCGGCACCCGGATCTGTTCTGGGCGCTCCGCGGCGGCGGCGGGAACTTCGGGGTCGTGACACGTCTGCAGTACCGGCTCCATGAGATCGACACGGTCCTGGGTGGGATGCTGGTGCTGCCCGCGAGCCCCGGGATCCTGGGCTCGTTCATCGCGGCCGCCGACGCCGCGCCGGATGAGCTCTCAACGATCGCCATCCTCGCGCGGCTCCCGCCGCTGCCGTTCGTGTCCCCAGCACATCACGGCCAGCTGGCACTGATGGTGCGCGTGGCGTATGCCGGTGATCTCGAGCACGGTCAGCAGGCGCTCGCTCCGCTGCGAGCACTCGCGACGCCGCTCGCCGACGCGATCACGCCGATGCCCTATCGACAGTTGTACCCGGCGGAGGGACCCGGCCCCGGTCGAGTCCGGAGGGCTACTCGGTCGATGTTCCTCGACGACATCGATGAGTACGCCGAATCGACAGTTGTTGATCGAGTGCAAGTGGGGCCCTCGCCGATGTCGGCCGTGGAGATCAGGGTGCTCGGCGGTGCGATGGCGCGCGTCCCAGCGGACGTGACCGCGTTCTCGCACCGCGAACGGCGCCTGATGGTGACGTTCGGGGCCGCATACCAGGACCCAGCCCAAGCGGCTTCGCACGAGACATGGGTTGCCGACTGCTTGGCCGCGATGCGCCCTGCCGCACAGGGCGTCCACGTCAGCTTCCTCGGAGAGGAAGGGACCACTCGCGTCCATGAGGCATATCCCGAAGCGACCTACGGACGGCTCGCAGCGATCAAACGACGCTATGACCCGACGAATCTCTTCCGCGTCAACCAGAACATCGCGCCGGATGGCTGGAGTGCCAGATGAGCGACAACGGACACGCGGACGGCGCGCACGATGCTGAGGCCGACCCGGGGGAGCTCGCAGTCGCCGCCCGTGATCGAGCGCGTGGGCTGGTGCGGCCGTTCGGCGAGACCGGCGGTCGACCGATAACCTTCGCCGCGGGACCGGCTGCTGAAAATGCCGGGCGACCCAACCATCGAAGTATCCGTCCTGCTGCGACGGCGGTATCGCGCCCTCGAGGTGCCGATGTGAGCTCGCACTCTGGGCTGGTAGATCGCGCGCGCGAGCGTGCCGCCATCGACCGCATGCTTGAGGCCGCGTGGCGGCGCGAGAGTGGCTCGCTGGTAGTGCGGGGCGAGGCCGGAATGGGTAAGACGGCTCTGTTGGCGTATGCCGCAGATCGCGCGGGCGCGATGAGAGTGCTCCGAGTGACCGGCGTCGAGGCGGAGTCAGACCTCGCGTTCGCGGGGCTGCACGGGTTGGTGTGGCCGATCGTGGATAGCCTGGACAAGCTGCCGGGCCCGCAGCGCGAGGCGTTTGCGGCGGCCCTTGGCCTGGCTCCCAGCGAGGGGCGCGATCGCTTCCTGGTGTCGGCCGGGGCGCTGTCGCTGCTGGCAGCCGCCGCGGAGCCAGGGCCGGTGCTATGTCTGGTCGACGACGCACAGTGGCTGGACGTGCCGTCCGTGGAGGCGCTGGTGTTCACCGCGCGGCGTCTGGTCGCTGAGGGGGTGGTGATGCTGTTTGGGGCTCGAGAGGGCGAGCAGCGGCGGTTCGACGGTGCTGGGCTCGAGCAGCTGATGGTCCGGGGGTTGGACCGCGAGTCGGCCGTGAGCCTGCTCGCTCGTGGCACACCTCGTGCGGTGCCGGCGGTCCGTGAGCGGTTGCTGGCTGAGGCGGCCGGCAACCCTCTCGCGCTGCTGGAGCTGCCTGCCGGCCTCTCCGATGCGCAGCTTGCCGGTCGGCAGCCGCTGCCCGAGGCATTGCCGCTGAACGCGTCCTTGCGCGCGGTGTTCACCCAACGGGTCGGGCGGCTTGGGGAGTCCACCCGGGCGGCGCTGCTGGTCGCGGCCTGCGAGGACACGGGTGAGCTTCGGGTGATCCTCCGCGCCGCGGCCGTGCTCGCTTTGGCGCAGGACGCGCTCGATCCCGCGCTGCAAGCTGGTTTGGTCCAGACCGACGGTGAGGAGCTCACGTTCCGCCACCCCCTGATCCGCTCAGCGGTCCATGAGTCAGCGGCCCTATCTCAGCGCCAACGGACTCACGCCGCGCTGGCGGACGCGCTGTTAGCCGAGCAGCATGCAGACCGTGCCGTGTGGCACCAGGCGAGGGCGACGCTGACTGCTGACGCGACGATTGCCGCTGCTCTGGAGGCATCGGGGCGCCGATCGCAGGAGCGCGGGGGTCACGCCTCGGCGGCGAGCGCGTTTGAGCGCGCGGCGGAGCTGAGCGACACCGAGCCCGCGCGCGCAGCGCGTCTCGTCCTGGCAGCCGAAGCCGCGTATGTGGCGGGACAGGCGGATCGGGCCCGTCCACTGCTCAGTCGCACGTTGCCGCACGCTGATCCAGCTCAGCGCGCGCGGCTGCTGTTTGTCAGCGGAGCCCTCGAGGGGCGACACGGCTGGATGAAGGACGGGATCACAGCGTTGCAACAGGCGGTGGCGCTCAGCGAGAGTGCGTCGCTGACGCTCGAGATCCTCCTCGAGGCAGCCGCGTTGACGTTCTATGCCGGCGATTACGATGCGGTCGTCGCCGTGGCGCGTCGTGCGCAGGAGGTGTCCTGTGAGACCGACTCCGAGCGCTTCATTGTGGCGGCGCTGACTGCGGTCGCCGCCGAGATTGGGGGGGATCACGACCGCGGGGCCGTGCTGGCGGCCGAGGCGATCGAGCTTGCCGAGGGGCTTGACGACCCCGTCTGCCTGGTGTGGGCGGCGTGGACAGCCGCGCGGGCGGGCGGCGCCGGAGACGGCGTGCCATATGCGTCGCGGGCGGTCGATCTCGCCCGCGGGCGGGGTCTCATGACCGTGTTGTCGTTCGCGCTGCAGATGCAGGCCGACGGCCTGATCGCTCAAAGCCGATTCGACCTCGCCTACGCGACGGCGGAGGAAGGATGGCGGCTTGCGCTGGACATCGGTCAGCCGTGGGCCGCGAGCTGGAACCTCGCGAATCTCGCCATCGTCGATGCCGTGCGCGGGGCCGAGCAGCCGGCGCGAGCGCACGCCGCGGAGCTGCACACGTTGGTGGCAGCCAGCGGCGCGACACTGGTCGTTGCCCAGGTGGAGCGGGCTTTGGGGCTGCTCGATCTTGGTTGTGGGAGGCCGGCGGCGGCGCTCGACCGTTTGCTGGCCGCGATCGCTGCGGCGCGATACGCATCACACCCGCTGTTCGTCCACGCGCTGCCCGACGCAGTCGAGGCCGCGGTTCGAGCCGATCGGCTGTGCGAGGTGGCCGAGCACCTCGATCGCTTCCAGACCTGGGTGCAGCAGTTCCCGAACCCGGCGCGCCTCGCGCTGCTCGCGCGCTGCCGAGCACTGGTCGGAGAATCCGATGCCGGCCGACACTTCGCGCAGGCGATCGAGCTCGCCGAGGCCCTCTCACCGTTTGACAGAGCACGGACCGAGCTGTCGTATGGCGAGTGGCTCCGACGACAGCACCGCCGCGTTGACGCCCGCCGCCATCTCCGCACCGCTCTCGAGCTGTTCGATCAGCTCGCGGTCGCGCCCTGGGAAGCACGGGCACGCTCGGAGCTGCGCGCCAGCGGCGAGACCGCGCGCAAGCGCGACCCCTCCACCCGCGATCAGCTCACACCGCAAGAGCTCCAGATCTCACGCCTAGTCGCCTCCGGGAGGACCAACCCTGAAGTTGCCGCGGAGCTGTTCCTGAGCCCGCGCACGATCGACTACCACCTGCGCAAGGTCTTCGCCAAACTCGAGATCGCCTCCCGCGCAGACCTCGCGGACGTGGACCTCGGCGAGCCGGTGGCCGCCTGACCGGCGACTTCACCGGCGCCGGGGCGGTGGCGTTCTCGCTCGCGCTCTCCGATGGGTCCACGTCCGACGGCGATCGCGCCGCCGCACGCAGCTGGGCGCTCATCGTCTGCTCGGCAGCGGTGACTGCTCGAGCGCGGCCCCCATCTCGGCGATCGCCTGGCGAAGCGTTGACAGTGGCCTGAGCAGGAGCGTGGCCCGTTCGATCCGTCCGGCGGTGTCATGGGTCTCGTAGAGGACGCCGTCCATCAGCCGGCCGCCGTGGGACGCGGTGATGATCGTGACGATCTCGCGATCGGCCGCGAACTCCCGCTCGGCGGTGATCTCGTTCACGACGCCGGCGATCGTTGACACGAGGTGGGCCACATCCGCGCGACCGTGGTAGTCCCGTACGGGGCTGTGGAAGACGACGTCGTCCGAGAGTGCCTCTCCGGCTCGGCTGTGGTCGTCGGGCTGAAGTAGTGCCAGCAGTTTGGATTGCATCGATCCTCCATTCGGGTCGGGGTGGGCGTGCGTCATTTTGTGGCTGGCTGAACGGTCCGGGTCGCCCTGGGGCTGCGGCGGGTTCCGGCGGCGGTGAGCAGTGCGAGCACGATTACGGCGATTCCGAAGACCCGGAAAGTCGGTTCGATCCCGAGCCCGGGGACGGCGAGCCCTGCCAGCAATGACGGGACTGACAGGGCGAGGTACGCGACGACGTAGAACGCGGCGATCACTCCGGCCCGGTGCCGAGCGGGCGCGGCGGCCGAGACCGAGCGGAGCGCGCCCATGAACGCCACCCCAAAGCCTGCGCCCGTGATCACCGAACCGGCGAGGAACAGCGGGCCCGAATCGGCTGGGATCGAAGCGACGGTGCCCGCCATTCCGAGCGCAAGTCCCAGCGCCCCGGCTGCGGTCGCCTGACGCGCCGCGAGCCCGCGCAGCGCGACCTGACCGAGGCCGGCGGAGATCCCCAGTGCGAATACCGAGACCCCACCGGCTACGTGACTCTCGGTGTGCAGCAGGATCACGGCGAGTGACGGCGCGAGCGCGAGATACAGGCCGGCGATCGACCAGGATGCGACCACGCCGGCGCTGGCGAGCGCAAACACGCCGCGAACTTCGGCCGGCACCTCTGGGCGTTGCGGACGCAGTCCGGGGTGCATCGTGCGAGCCACGGGCTCCGGCAGCAGCGCCACCCCGCCGAGCGCAACGACGACCAGGACGCACAGCAGCACGAACGGAGTCACGAGCGGGTCCGGCGCGTACTGCACGAGCAGCGACGCGACGAGCGCGCCGGCGCCGATCCCGAGCGACGCGCTCACGCCGTTGACCAGCCCCGCCCTTCCGATATCGCGCCCGGGCTCAAGCTCGAGCAGGGCCGCCCCGGCGGCGCTGAGGATCGTTCCGGTCGCGACTCCCTGAACCAGGCGCGCCGCCAGCAGCCACTCCACCGACCGCGCGAGCGCGAACAGCAGCGCCGCTACGAGCAGACCGACCAACCCCGCGGCAAGTAGCGGTCGCCGGCCGAGATCGTCAGATAGCCGGCCGACGAGCAGTAGTGCGCTGAGCGCTCCAACCGCATAGGTGGCGAACACGACGGTCAGCATCGGTGTCGAGAAGTGCCAGCGGGCGGCGTAGTCGGCGTACAGCGGCGACGGGGCGGCCGAGGCGAACAGTGCCAGTCCGACGATCGCGGCGACGAGGATGAACGCAGACCAGGCCGGAAGCCTCCCCACGTGCCGGTGCGAGGGGGCGATCGGACGCTGCTGCGCGGCTCGGCGTGCCAGCTCGTCTACCCGAGCTGCCGCGAGTTGATTGTGGAGGTGGTGATTCATCGCATTCGGGGGATCGTGTGTTGGCAGGTGATTGATCGCCGTCCACGCTAGGTCGCCGGGTCGACGATGTGAAAGACCGCTTTGCGCTCTCTTCAGCGCGGCTCGGCATCACGGGAACGCGGACGCCGGTAGGCTTTGTCGGGTGACCGATCTGCGTCGGTTGCAGTACTTCGTCGCGGTGGCTTGGGAGCGCAACTTCACGCGCGCCGCCGAGCGCCTGCACGTCGCCCAGCCGGCGCTCAGCCGCCAGGTGAAACTGCTCGAGCAAGAGCTCGGGGTCGAGCTCCTGCACCGCACCACGCACGAGTTCGAGCTGACCGATGCGGGCGAATTCCTGCTCGATCGGGGGCCGGCGCTGCTGGCGGCCGCGGATGAGCTGTGGCGGAGCGCGCGGGCGTACGGCACCGGCGAGCGCGGAGAGGTGCGCGTCGCGTACGGCGCAAGTGCCAGCTACGAGACGGCGCCGCGGCTGCTTGGAGCCGTGGCCGAGCGCCAGCCGGGCGTCGCGATCACAACCGAGGTCAAGTCGGTGAATGAGATCGTCGCCGGCGTGAAGGATGGCTCGATCGATGTCGGTCTCGTTCGCTGCCCGCCTCGCAGCGATGACCTCGAGGCGCGCACCGTCCGGCACGACCCACAGGGCGTGCTGCTGCGGCGCGACCATCGCCTCGCATCACCGCCGACCGTGAGCCTCGCGGACCTGGCGAATGAGACGTTGGCTCTGCACCCGCGCGACGCGAACCCGGGCCACTACGACGCCGTGATCGGGTTGTGCCGGGAGCACGGCATCGAGCCTCGCGTACTCGTCAGGACCTTGAGCTTCGATCTTGGTTACAGCCCGATCGTGCGAGGAGAGGCTGTGGCGATCGTCGGCGAATCGACGATTGCGGGCCTGCCCGAGGAGCTGTGCTGGCTACCGCTGTCTCCGCCGGCGACCCTCGAGGTCAGTGTCCTCGCGCGTCGCCACAACCGCTCTGCGGCGGTCAGCCGGATGCTCGACGCGGCCGCTGCCACGTCGAGCGCTCTCGGCTGGATCTAGAACCGCGCGAACCAGCGCGAGGTCGCGATGCCGGCGCGCGCTGAAGAGATGCCTGTGAGGTCTTTCACATCCGGCCCGGCGAGACCTACCGTGGCGGGAGATGAAGCCACCGTGGTCAACGAACGGGAGGACAAGCGATGCTCGCGCTGCTGCCGACTGACGGCTCAGATCCCCTGGTGGAGCGCGGCGAGGCACCCGAGCCGCCCACCGCGCCCGACGAGGCGCTGATCCAGGTCGAGGCGTTCTCGATCAACCGCGGCGAGACGTTCCTGCTCGAACGGCCCCGCCACGGGTGGAGGCCCGGTAGAGACGTCTCCGGTCGCGTCGTCCGCGCGGCCGCCGACGGGAGCGGGCCGGCAGCCGGAGCGCGGGTCGTCGGTCATCCGCAACGGGGAGGCTGGGCACAGCTTGCGGCGGTGCCGAGCACCGCCCTCGCGGTCCTGCCTGACCAGATCGACGCGGTGCAAGCCGCGGCACTTCCCCTCGCCGGGCTCACCGGGCTACGGCTCCTGCGCGCAAGCGGCGCCGTTGCCGGGCTGCGCGTCCTGCTCACTGGAGCGTCCGGCGGCGTCGGCCACTACGTCACGGAGCTCGCATCGGCCGCAGGCGCGTCGGTCACGGCGGTCAGCGCATCACCGGAACGCGCCGAGCGCCTGCTCGCTCTGGGCGCGGCGGACGCCGTGCAGCATCTCGACGACGCCCGCGGCCCGTACGACGTCGCCTTGGAGTCGGTCGGCGGCAGATCGCTGCCTCAGGCGCTCAAGCTCCTCGCCAAGGGCGGTCGCCTGCTGTGGTTCGGCCAGGTGAGCCGGACGCCGAGCGAGCTCGACTTCTTCGAGTTCTTCGCCCAGACGGGCGCAACGATCCGCCATTTCGACCACGACGATTCGGCGATCCCGGATGCGTGTGACCTCGCGACGCTCGTGACCCTCGTCGCGCGCGATCGCCTGCATCCGGAGATCGGGGTCGTCGCGGACTGGACGCGCGCCGCGACGCTGTTGCAGGACCTCCGCGAGCGACGGATCCGCGGCAACGCGGTGCTGCGGATCGACCACGACTGCCCCTCACCCACAACCCCGACAGGAGCTGCGAAATGACTACGGCAATGAACCCCAAGGATGTCGCCCAGCACTACGTCGCAGCGGTACAGGCCGGCGACGAGCAGACGATCCGGAACCTGTTCGCGAGCGACGCGACGTGGACGCTCGCCGGCGCGCTGCCGATCTCCGGTGTCTGGAAGGGACGCACCGCGATCATCGACGAGTTCCTTGCCACCGCGATGTCCCACTACCAGCCAGGCTCGATCAGCCTGGAGATCACCGGCATGATCGCCGAGCACGACCAGGTCGTCCTGCAGTGGACCAGTCGAGCGCTGACACGCGACGGCCGGCCGTACGAGAACGGCTGCATCGGTGTATTCACCATCCGGGACGGGCAGATCCAAGCCGTGCGCGAATACATGGACACGCTCTACGCCCACGAGGTCGCGTTCTCGGACAATCGGACTGGGCGCCCCGCCGTCGCAGGAGGTCGGTGATCATGCGGATCTTCGTGGCGGGAGCGAGCGGCGTGATCGGCGTCCGGCTGGTGCCACTGCTGGCGGCGGCCGGGCATGAGGCCGCCGGGATGACCCGCTCCCCCGAGAAGCTCGATCGATTGAGCGCGCTGGGCGCCGAACCGATCCTCTGCGACGTGTACGACGCCGCGCGGTTGCGAGCCGCCGTGGTCGGGTTCGGCCCGGACATCGTGATCGATCAGCTCACCGATCTGCCCGACGACGCGGCCAGGATCCCGGACCTGGCCCCGCAGATCGATCGAATGCTCGGTGCAGGGACTCGGAATCTCCTGCGCGCCGCGGAGGCCGCCGGCGCGCCGCGGATCCTGGCTCAGAGCATCGCCTGGGAGCCGCCCGGGAAGCGCGGCGCCAGCTACCGCGAGCACGAAACCGCCGTGCTTGATGCCGGCGGCGTGGTGGTCCGCTACGGACAGCTCTACGGCCCCGGAACGTACTTCGAGACCGAGACGCCGCCGCCGCCCCGGATTCAGATCGACGACGCGGCAACGCGCACCGCGCCGATTCTGGACGCGCCCCCGGGCATCGTCGAACTGATCGAGTAACGGCTCGCCGAACAAACGATCACGCAAGCCGGAAACGGAGGAACCGCCGATGAACACCACCGATGAGATGCCGGGTGCCGCAGTCGAGCCACGAGCGGCCAGCGGCTCGATGCGGCTGCTGGTGACTGGCGGAACCGGAGTCCTCGGCCGGGCGCTCGCGCCGCTCGTGCGTTCCGCCGGGCACGAGTTGCTCGCGCCGAGACGGGACGAGCTTGACCTGTTCGATCCCGTCGCCGTTGCGCACGCCACACGAGGAGCCGACGCCGTGTTCCACCTGGCCAGCCGGATCCAGCCCCTCGATCAGCTCGGAAACCCAGAAGCCTGGCGCGACAACGACCGACTTCGCGCGGATGCGTCCAGAGTCCTGGTCGACGCCGCGCTCGACGCCGGCGTCGCCACCTACGTGCAACCGACCGTCACATTCGTCTATCCCGGGGAGGGTCCGGTCTGCGAGGACACCCCGATCACCGACGTCTCGGCGATCCTGCGATCCGCGCTCGCCGCCGAGCACGAGGCCGACCGGTTCGCGCACGCCGGCCACCGAGGAGTCGTCCTGCGCTTCGGACTCCTCGATGGCCCTGGAACCGGCCACGACGCATCGGTGGGCGCGCTCGGTGCCACCCTCCACGTCGCCGACGCGGCCCGCGCGCTGCTCTCGGCTCTCACCCTCCCCAGCGGGATCTACAACGTCTGCCGCGACGGCGAACGCGTGTCGAACAGTCGCTTCGCGTACGCTGCGGGCTGGCATCCGCGCCACTGACGGACGATGCCGAGTCCGCCGTTCCAAGCCACAAGCACCAGGGGTTCGCGATGATCGAGCTCGAGCACGAGATGACCTACGCCGAGACGATCGACGGACCGCTCGGCCCGACTACCGGCTCACCGCTCGGCGAGCGGTTGTGCTGGCAGGTCACCACCGCGACGCTACACGGGTCGCGGATCAACGCCACCCTCGCAATGCCCGCGACCGACTGGATTCGGCTCGGCGCTGACGGCATCCGCCGCCAGGACCTGCGCGCGCAACTCACAACCGACGACGGCGAGCTGATCCTCTTCCGGTACGACCTCGCCCTGATCCGCCCGAGCGAGCGGTTCCTCGCCGCCCTCGCGTCGGGCGAGGCCACTACGTTCGATGACCAGTACATGCGGATCGCGCCGCAGTTCGAGGTCGGCGCCGGCCGCTACGCATGGCTCGGCGAGAGCCTGTTCCTCGGCCGCGGGCGGCTAACAGGACCAAAGTCAATCGCCTACGAGATCTACCGGGTCAACTGAGGGCCCAACACTGACTGCGAGCCCACTTCCGGATTAGCCGCGGCAAGCCGAGCGGTATGACGAGACGCTCGCCGGCCCGTCCGTCCTTCAACGAATCGGTCGCCCTCGAGCTCGCCGCGACCATTACGAACCCGGTGCTTGCACGAGCACGGGACTCGTCCGCTGCCTGGGCACAACTTGAATTGCCACCAGCGCGATGTCAGGTGTGTCGGTTGCGGCCCGGTCGCGAACGGCGGACAGAACAGTGACGAGGCACTCGTCCCGAGCAGGTCCTATCAGGTCACGTCGGCCGACCCGACCGCCCAGTTGGGCGATCGCCAGCGGCCAGCCCCAAGCCGACAGGGCCAAGACACACAGGTCAGCTCGCGACGAGGTCAGACCCAGGGACAGACGCAGACTTGATCTTCACTGTGCGGGACATTTTGGGGACACGGCTCGTGCCGTCGGGGGACGGACGTGCTGGTCAGTAACAGCAATCCTAGGACTGCGACGCGTGGTGCGAGCCGAAGCTTGGGCCGCCGACCTCGTGTCCGGTTCCGTTGAGGCCGGACATCGCGATCGGAACCTGGCGGCAATCAGGTCGGTGATGCCACGCTGCGCTGAAGAGAGCGCGAACCGGTCTTTCACATCCCAGGCGCGGCGACCTAGCCTGAGCGAGACACGATTACCGACCAGATGGAGGTCGTCATGCCCGTCGTATCTGTCCTGCAATCCCCCCGCAATGCCGAGCTCAAGCGCGAGCTCGTGTCTGGCATCACCCGCGCGTTTGTCGAGGCTTACGAGATCCCGCCGGAGGCCGTTCAGGTGTGGATCCAGGAGGTGCCGACCGACAGCTGGGGCACCGCCGGCAAGCTGACCGCCGACTGAACAGCGCCTGACACAGGAATCCGCACGTCCGCGCTCCGACTGTGGAGAGTCGGGCGGTGTCACATGACGCTCGGCTGTGTTGTCTGAAGTGTGAGAAGTCGCGACTGCGGGCGATGAACCGGCGAGTCGACCGGCGACTCCGCAGATTCGACCACAGCCGAGCGCTGGCACCGTCATCCATGCGCGACGCAGCTCGCCCCCCGACCTTCACGACCCCCCCAATCACCAATGAATTCCCAACTGCACCGATATCTCGCACAGACCAGAACGGACGAGCTTCTGCGCCAGGCCGCAGACCGACGCCGCGTCGTCGACGCACAAGAGCAGCGCTCGTGGCTTTCAGCGGCCGTCGGCCGCACCACGCGCCGCATGCGTGGCTCGGCGGACGGATCGCCCCAGCCCGCGACGACCGCGGATGCCGACGTTCGGATCCGCTACGCGCGTCAGCACGACGACGCTGCGCTGCGCCGCCTCGCCGCGCTCGACAGCGCATCGGTTCCCGCCGCGCCGTTGCTCGTCGGCGAGGTCGACGGCGAGCTGCGCGCCGCGCTGTCCCTCGTCGACTCGGCGGTCATCGCGGACCCGTTTCGCCTGACGGTTGCGCTCGTCGAGCTTCTGCGCGTCCGTTCCGCGCAGCTCGGTGGGGCACGCGCCGCGGAACAGCACCGGTCCGCTAACCAGACCAGGCGCCCGATTGGAGTCCTCCGATGACCGCCGATTCCCCGAACCGCACCCGCCGGTGGGCGATCCTGGCGATCCTCGGCCTCGCTCAGCTGATGGTCGTGCTCGATGCGACGATCGTGACGATCGCGCTTCCATCAGCTCAGCGGGCACTTCATTTCACCAACAACAACCGCCAGTGGATCGTCACGGCATACGCGCTCGCGTTCGGGAGCCTGTTGTTGCTGGGGGGCCGGCTGAGCGACCTGTTCGGACGCAAGTGGACCTTCATCGCCGGGCTGTCCGGGTTTGCGATCGCATCCGCCGTCGGCGGCGCTGCCCAGTCATTCGGGATGCTCGCCGCGGCCCGTGCGCTCCAGGGCGCGTTCGGCGCGCTGCTCGCTCCCTCGGCGCTTTCGCTGCTGACGACGACGTTCACCGAGCCGTCCGAGCGCGCCAAGGCATTCGGCATCTTCTCCGCGATCGCCGGCAGCGGCGCCTCGATCGGACTGCTGCTCGGCGGCATCCTGACGCAGTCGCTGAACTGGCGCTACTGCATGTACGTCAACCTCGCGTTCGCGTTCGTGGCGGTCGCAGGGGCTCTGACCCTGGTGCACAACTCGCGCCCGCAGACGCGGGCGCGACTCGACATCCCCGGCACCCTCGCAGTCTCCTGCGGCCTGTTCGCGCTCGTGTTCGGCTTCTCGCACGCGCAGACCACGAGCTGGAGCAGCCACCTCACGATCGGGATGCTGGTCACCGGCGTACTACTGCTCGCGGTGTTCGTCACGCTCGAGGCGAGGACCAAGAGCCCGCTGTTGCCACTCCGCGTGCTCGCGGACCGTAACCGCGGCGCGTCGTTCCTGTCGATCGCAATCTCCGGCGCGGCGATCTACGGCGTGCTCCTGTTCCTGACCTACTACCTGCAGGACGTCCGCGGCTTCTCGCCGATCGCCACCGGGCTCGGGTTCCTGCCGATGAGCGCGGCGATCATGAGCGCCGCGATCCTCGGCCAGACCAAGCTCCAGGCACGCTTCGGGCAACGCCCGCTGGTCGTCACTGGGATGACACTGGGAAGCGTGGGGATGCTCTACCTGACCCAGATCGGGGTCAGCTCCTCCTACGCCGGCGACATCCTTCCGGCGCTGATCGTGACCGGCGTAGGGCTCGGACTCGTGATCTCGACCTCGATCAGCAACGCCACGCTCGGCGTCGAGTCGACCGACGCCGGGGTCGCGTCGGCGACCGTCAGCGCTTCTCAGCAGATCGGCGCGTCGCTCGGCACGTCGCTGCTGTCGACGATCGCGGCGAGCGCGGCCACGCACTACCTCGCGGGCGGCCACCACGTCCCCGGCCTGATCGCGCACGCCACCGTGCACGGATACGACGTCGGGCTCTCATGGGCCGCCGCGATCTTCGCCGTCGGCGCGATCGTAAGCGCGACGCTGTTCAGGGGCCGTGTGCGTAGCGCCGAGCCGTCGGCTGACAGCGACGCTCGCATCCGCTACGCGCGTCCAGACGACGACGCTGCGCTCGGCCGCCTGGCCGCGCTGGACAGCGCCGCCGTTCCCGCGGCGCCACTGCTCGTCGCCGAGCTCGACGGGGAGCTGCGCGCCGCGCTGTCGCTCATGAGCTCCGAGGTGATCGCGGATCCGTTCCGGCCAACGCTCGCGCTCGTCGAGCAGCTGCGCGAGCGCGCCGCGTCGCTTACGGCAGCGGGAGCGACGACCGAAGACCGCCGGCCTGCGACTGCCGCTTGGCGCCCGGCCGTCGACGGGCCCCTCGAGGAACACCGATGAGGCATCAGCTCCCGGTGCCGCTCGTCTCGCGGGCCGATCGAGATCACGCGTCGAACAGCCGGCACCGTGTGGTCGTCATCGGCGGCGGCTTCGGTGGGGTTCAGGCGGCGTTGAAACTCGCGCCCATGCCGGTCGAGGTCACGCTCATAGATCGACGGAATTTCCACCTGTTTCAGCCGCTGGCCTACCAGGTCGCGACGGGCGCGTTGTCGCCCGCGGAAATCGCCTATCCGCTGCGGCGCATCTTTCGCTCGCACCGCAACGTGCGGATCGTGCTTGCCGAGGTCGTTGACATCGACCTCGACGCCCAGCAGGTCAAGCTGCGACCGGTCGCTGGCGAGCACGCGCCGGACGATGTGGCATACGACACGCTGATCGTCTCGGGCGGCGCGCAGTACAACTACTTCGGCCACGATCAGTGGCGCGAGCCGGCGGCCGACCTGAAGACGCTCGAGGGCGCGCTTACGCTCCGGCGCCGCCTGCTCGCAGCATTCGAGGCAGCCGAGCTCGAGCCGGACGTCGAGCGGCGCGCGGCGTGGCTGACGTTCGTGGTCGTCGGCGGCGGCCCGACCGGCGTTGAGATGGCGGGCCAGATCGCCGAGATCGCGCGCGACCTGCGCTCAGACTTCCGGTCGTTCAACCCCAGTGAGGCGCGGATCGTGCTGGTCGAAGCCGGCGAGCGGCTCCTCAACGCGTTCCCTCCGTCGCTCTCGGCAAAGGCGCTGCGCTCGCTCGAGCGCCTCGGGGTGAGAACCCGCCTCGGCCACGCCGTGACCGACCTCGACCGTCACTCGGTCACCCTCCAGGGGCCGAACGATGCGCCCGAACGGATCTCGGCACGGACGGTGATCTGGGCGGCCGGCGTGATCGCGTCGAGCCTCGCCGGTGTGCTCGCTCAGCGCGCCGGACTCGAGGTCGACCACGCGGGCCGCATCGAAGTGTTGGAGGACCTCTCGCTCCCCGGTCACCCCGAGGTGCTCGCGATCGGGGACATGGTCCGCATCAGACAGGCGGACGGGACCGCGATTGCGCTGCCGGGGCTTGCGCCGGTTGCGATGCAGGAGGGCCGCCACGCCGCCCGCGTCGTGCGCGACCGTATGAACGGCCGCCCCGCTCGGCGCTTCCGCTACCGCGACAAGGGCAACCTCGCCACGATCGGGCGGGCAAGCGCCGTGGCTGAGATCAAAGGCGTCCGGCTCAGCGGCTTCGCCGCATGGGTCACATGGCTAACCGTGCACCTGTGGTACCTGATCGGCTTCGAGAACCGGATCCTCGTCCTGATCCGCTGGGCGTTCAGCTTCATCGCGCACGGCCGCGGCGCGCGCCTGATCACCGGCCAACCCGTGGGATCAACCACCGCCAGCGGTGACCGGGCGTCCCCGACAGCGGCAGACCCACCATACCCTGGCCCTCGGCACCAGGAGGCCGCGTGAAGCCCGTCAGCGAGACAACGCAGCCACCGGGCGTCAATGCCGCTTCGGCGGGTTCGCGAACGGGGGGCGCACGGTGTGCCCCGTCACCCGCACCGCCCGCGGCGTCATGCGCTGCTCGGGCCGTCCCGGCGAATGCGTTCAGGGGAGCATCGCTGCCGGCGGGTGGATCGCCGGCGGACGATGGACGCAGGCTTGGACTGCGGCTCGCGAGCGCGGCCGTGCTGATGGCGGTGATGGTCTCGTTGCTGGTCGCGGTCCCGCCGCTGCGCCGTGTGGTCGATGAGATCGGCCGGATGGGACTTGGTTGGCTTTGCGTGGCGGTCGTGTTGGAGGTCGCCTCCTGTTGCTCGTTCGTCGTCGTGTTCAGGCTGTTCTTCGACCGCTTGCCCCGCGCCACCGCACGTCGGCTCGCCTGGACCGAGATGGGGGCCGGGGCATTGCTTCCTGGCGGCGGCATTGGTTCGCTCGCCGTCGGCGGCTGGCTGCTGCACCAGGCCGGAATGTCGAGGCGAAGAATCCTCGAGCGCTCCAGCGGCTTGTTCTTTCTCACCAGCGCTGCGAGCGTGGGCGCGATGGTCGCCGCCGGCGGGCTACTGCTCACCGGCGCGGTCTCCGGGCCTCACGACCTGCTCCGAGCGGGCGTACCAATCCTCGCCGGCATAGCGGTCACCGCGGCCGTGCTGGCAGTTCCGGCCGTCCGGCAGCGCTCGCACCATGGAGCGACGCAGCGCTGGCTGGGAGACCTCCTCGACGGCATTGACACCGCGCTCAACGCACTGATACGGCCAACGTGGCGGCTGCTCGGTGCGGCCGGCTACCTCGGGCTCGACATTGCCGTCCTGTGGGCTGCGTTCACCGCCGCCGGGCGGCCACCGCCGGTAGCGGCGGTCGCGCTCGGCTACATCATCGGCTACCTCGCGAACCTACTCCCGATCCCCGGCAGCATCGGCGTCCTCGAGGGCGGCCTCACCGCAGCGTTGATCGCATACGGCGCGCACGCCACCCAAGCGGCCGCTGCCGTGCTCGTCTACCACGCAATCGCGTTCTGGATCCCCAGCCTCGGCGGGCTCTGGGGCTACGCGCTGCTCAACCGCCGGCTCACCCGCTCGGTCGCCGCGACCGACGGCGCGGCCGCCACCGTCGCGGTCAACGAACGCTCGCAACGGGCCGACCACGCTGCCCGCGCAAGCGCCGCAACCGCGCGCAGGTCGGCATGACCAGGCAACATTCAAGGGACCGCGGTCGTCGCCCCGGACCGCGGATGCGGCGCCCCAAGTCGCGGCCAGCAAAGCCGGACCACGGGCTAGCGACCCGTGGAAGCGTCAACAGTCCCACCGCTGCCGCGTCCGTCAATCTCGAGGCCGCCGGCCTGCTCGACGGCGTTGAAGGGCGAGCACGAGCCGCACGCGAACGACTCCTCCGCGAACTGCTCGAGCATGGCTTCACACTCGAGGAGCTCGGCGATGCCGTAGCCAGGGACCGCGTCGCGTGGCCCCCGAGCGAGCGACTCTTGGGAAACGGCGACCGTCACATCCCGCGCTACACGACGGAGGAAGTCGCCGAGCTGGCGGGCGTGAACGTGGAGGATCTGCGATACACCAACGCCGCCCTCGGGGTACCGCTCGCTGACCCGGGAGTCCGTGTTCACACCGAGGCCGACGTGGAGCTTGGCCGTTTGCTGGCGGTAGCGCTCGCGGCCGGACTGTCCGTCGAAGCGGTGGCCGAGGTGGACCGGATCATCGCGCGCGGCATCGCGCGGATCGTGGCTGCATCGCGAACGCTGGTGATCGAGGCGACGCTTCGACCCGGAATGACCGAGCATGAGGCGGCACAGGTTTGGGCGGCAGCGGCCAGTCAGCTGGTCCCGACTGCGACGCGCCTAATCGTGTTGGCGTTCGAAGCGCATCTGCGTAGGGCGGTCGAACGGGAGGTGGTCGGCGTCGCCGAAATCGAGGCCGCGAGACTGCCCGGGGCGCGCGCCGTGACGATCGCCTTCGTCGATATCGTCGGATTCACGCAGCTCGGGCAGCGGTTGCCGGCGGAAGATCTCGGCCGCATCGCACGGCAGCTCCAGGACCTCGCGGCGCGCCTCGTGCGCCCACCGACGGTTCTGGTCAAGACCCTGGGTGATGCGGTCATGCTCGCGGGCGAGGATCTCGAACCTCTACTCACAGCAGTCGTGGACCTGGTCGAGGCAGCCGGCGAGCTCGATGGGTTCCCGCCGATTCGAGCCGGTGTCACCCACGGTGAGGCCCACGAGCGCAGCGGCGACTGGTACGGCGACAGCGTGAACCTCGCAAGCCGAATCACCAAGGCGGCCGATGCGGGCACGGTAGTCGTGAGTCAGGCCGTCCGCGATCGGGCGCCCTCCGGATTTCGTTGGGCGCCGTTCGCGACCGGCGAGCTGAAAGGCGTGCTGCACCGACCATGCTTCTACACGGCCATCGACGATCGTCCGGCCGGGCGAACGAACGTGGGTGCCCAGCGGTGATCGGGCCGGAACTGAGCTGGTCCTACGAAGGCGGACCTCTTCTAGTCGAAAGTAGTGGCGAATGATGGCTCTGCGACCGAAGTCCCTACCCGGATTGCCTGGGCTTCTCGGTATCAGGTTGACCGAGGCATCGGGGGACCGCGCCGAAGCCACTCTCACTGTCGGGCCCGAGCACCTGGCTCCCACCGGCTACCTCCATGCCGCCATCGTGGTTGCGCTGGCCGACACGCACGTGCGGGTACGGCTGCCTCGCCGCGCTACCAGCCGGCAAGGTTGGTTTCACCACCATCGAGCTCAATTCGAATCACCTCGCTACGGCCCCGCCCGGGCAGCAGATACGTGCGGTCGCGACACCCGTCCACCGTGGCCGCACGACACAGGTATGGGATGCGGTGGTCACTTCTGCAACACAAGCCGGCGACCCGCCTTGGTCGACCGGTAGCCGTGTTCCGGTGCACGCAGATGCTGCTCGACGGCATCGCTTGAGGCTCTTTCATGACTGGCGGTGGGGGTGCGGCGGTTCGTGGCGCAGGGGGTAGCGGCTTATGGCGCTTACGTACGCACCGGCGGCCCGGTCAAGACCGAGGAAGACCCGTTTGACCCGACGCCGCCGCGCGAGATGCGCGCGAACCTGGCCGCGCTCCGTCACCTCGAGGACGCGGTCCTGGGGGCGGGGTGGACGGAGGGGATCGTGCTGCGCTACGGCGTCTTCTACGGGCCCGGCACATCGCTGGCACCGGGCGCCGAGCAGTTCGAGCTCGTGCGCAAGCGCAAGTACCCCGTGGTCGGTGACGGTGGCGGGGTGTGGTCGTTCATTCACGTCGCCGACGCCGCGGACGCGACGGTGGCGGCGATCGAGCACGGCAGCCGCGGCGTCTACAACGTGGTTGACGACGAACCCGCCCCGGTCGCCGAGTGGCTGCCGGCGCTGGCGCAGACGCTGGGCGCCAAGAAGCCGATGCGCGTGCCGCGGTTCGTCGGGCGTCTGGCCGCCGGCGAAGCGGGCTTGGTGATGATGACCGACATCCGCGGCGCGTCGAACGCCAAGGCCAAGCGCGAGCTGGCCTGGCATCCACAGCATCCGAGCTGGCGTGAGGGGTTCGCGGCGGCGTAACCGATCGCGACGACTGCTTGACGGGCGCGGCCGGGCGCGTTCGCGATGCGAAGTGCTGAGTGCCGCAGGCTTTGCGGCTTCGATGATCAGCTTCCCGCAACTGCTGCTAGAGCCGGCCCATGCTGATTGGGTGACCGCTCTGGCGCAACGCCTTGCCGGCCGAGGCTGACACCGGTCACCCTCGGCTGGCGAGTTCACCGGCGAGGCCACGGGCGCGATGCTCGTCGGGCCCTGGGATCGTCGCCTCCCGCACGACGCAGTTGTCGTCCATGAACCCACCGAGAGGAGATGACGCCATGGTCCGCGACAAGCGATCCGAATTGACCGACCACCTGATCGAGCTCTACTGCGATTGGCGCATGCGGTGCGAGCAGGTGCACGCGACGTACGAGCGCTTCACGATGGCGCCGAAGGCGAGTCGCTTCCTCGCGTTCGCGGCCTACGAGGCGGCGCTCGATCAGGAGGAATGCGCGGCCGACGCTTACGCGGGTCAGATCAGCCGGATGACGATCGCCGCGTGACGGCAACTGCTCGCCGGCAGCCATTTCTGGCCAACGGTCGGTCGCCTGACTGGCGACTTGACCGGCGATCTGGCGGACGCGACGCAATCGGACCGGTGGCACCGTCATCGATGCAAGTCCAGTGGGTTCGGCACCGGAACCCAAGACCAACCCAGCTCCCAGAGGCAACCCCAATGAACACAAGCAGGACAGCAACAGAGCAGTACCGATCGGAGCCCGGCGCTCGGCGTCACCCGCCGCGGAGGCAGGGCACGATGCTCCGCCTGGCTCGTTGGTGCGTCGCGCACCGCCGCCGGGTCGTAGTGGGGTGGATCGCGTTTGCGGTTGTGATCACCGCCTTCGCAGGGGCGGTCGGGCGTCACTACGCCGCCAACTTCACCCTCCCCGGAACTGAATCGCAGCGCGCAACCGACCTGCTCACGCGCGAATTCACCACGCAGAGCGGAGACGTCGACACGATCGTCTTCCGCGTGTCGCGCGGCACCGTCGACGCACCGGCGGTCCGTGCGGCGATCATCCGACTGCTGGCTCACGTACGGACCGCCCCACATGTTGCCGCGGTCATCAGCCCGTACTCGACGCGCGGCTCGGTCCAGGTCTCACCGAACCGGATGACGGCCTTCGCGACGATCAACTACGACGAGCGTGCCAACCTGCTCGCGAACAGCACCGGCAAGCCCGTGCTGGACGAGATCGATGCGCTGCACGTGCCGAGCTTGAGGGTTGCCGCAGGCGGTCAGGTGATCGAGCAGGCCGAAGGCTTCAGCATCGGTCCGGCCACCGCGGTCGGCGTGATCGCCGCGCTCCTCATCCTGATTCTCACGTTCGGATCGCTCACCGCCGCGGGGATGCCGCTGATCACCGCCGGTCTCGGCCTGATCACCGGCGTTGGGCTGATCGGGATCGCGACGCGTGTAACGAGCATGTCCAACGTCGCTCCCCAATTGGCGCTGATGATCGGGCTCGGCGTCGGAGTCGACTATGCGCTGTTCATCGTCACTCGCTTCCGCGAGAACTACCTCGAGCTGGGGGACACCGAGCGCTCCATCGTCGCCGCGATGGACACCTCCGGACGGGCAATCCTGCTCGCCGGCACGACCGTCGTGATCGCGCTGCTGGGCATGTTCGCAACCGGAATCAACTTCATGTATGGGTTGGCGGTCGCCTCGGTGATCGCCGTGCTGCTGACGATGGCGGCCTCGCTGACGCTGCTCCCGGCAGTCCTGTCGCGCTTCGGCGCACGGCTCGTGGACTCACGGAGCTCGCGACGGCTGCTGTCAAGGCGGCGCCAGACAAAGCCAGTTGGCGCCGCTCGCCGCTCGCGGTGGCGGCGGTGGAGCGAGACCGTGCAGCAGCGCCCGCGGACGCTGGCTGTCGTATCGCTGGCGGTGATGGTCGCGCTGCTTGTACCCGCATTCGCGCTGCGGCTGGACACCAGCGACGCCGGGAATGACCCGGCGAACGTCAGCTCCCGCCACGCCTTCGACCTGCTCGCGCGCGGCTTCGGCCCCGGATTCAACGGTCCGCTGACGCTAGTCGCCAAACTGCCACGCCGCGACCAAGCGCCGGCGCTCGCGACGGTCCGTGCCGCAGCCAGCGCCACCCGTGGGGTGGTCGCGGTCACACAACCGCGGATCGGGCACACGGGCGCGATCGCTGTGATGCAGGTCTACCCGGACTCCGCTCCACAGGCACAAGCGACGACCGATCTGGTCAACCGGTTGCGCCACCAGGTGCTGCCCCCGCTCGAGCGCCGGACCGGGATCTCGATCCTGGTCGGCGGGTTCACCGCCGGCTCAATCGACTTCTCGCAGGTGCTGTCCGACAAGCTGCCGCTATTCATCGCGCTCGTGGTGCTGCTCTCGGCGCTGCTGCTGTTCGTCATCTTCCGCTCGCTGGTGATCCCAGTGCAGGCGGCCCTGATGAACCTGCTCAGCATCGGCGGCGCGATCGGCGCAACCGTCGCCGTGTTCCAGTGGGGATGGCTCGGAAGCCTGCTCGGCGTGGAGAAGGGCCCGGTCGAGCCATGGATCCCGGTGCTGATGTTCGCCGTCGTGTTCGGCCTGTCGATGGACTACGAGGTGTTCCTGATTTCCCGCGTGCGCGAGCAATGGTTCCGTAACCGCGACGCGTCCCGCGCCGTCGCCGACGGCATCTCGTACACCGGACGCGTGATCACGGCCGCCGCGGCAATCATGGTGTGCGTCTTCCTGTCGTTCATGCTCGGGGATCAGCGCACGATCAAGGAGTTCGGATTCGGTCTAGCGTTCGCCGTATTGCTCGACGCGCTCGTGGTTCGATGCGTGCTGCTGCCGGCCGTACTCGAGTTGCTGGGAGCGATCACCTGGCGGCTCCCGCATCGGCTTGACACTCGACTGCCGCACATCAACATCGAAGGGTCGGCTGCGCGCATCCTCGCCGCTGCAGACGGATACGGTCCCGAGGAGTCTGCGTACGACGAACCTGACGCGGCCGCCGCATGATGAAAAGAGAATCGAACATGCCCGGAGCAATCGTCATCGGTGCCGGCCCGGGCGTCGGGACTTCGGTAGCGCAACGCCTGGCCCGTGAAGGTCTCACGGTCGGAGTGATCGCCCGGACGGAGGCGACAGCTGACGATGCGCTGTCGGCGCTATCGGACTACGACGCCCTTGGCGTAACTGCCGATGTCGCCGACGAGGTGGGACTGCGGGACGCGCTCGACGAGATAGTCGATCGCTTCGGCACCCCGGAGCTGCTCGTGTACAACGCAGCGCTGATCCAGTCGGACGCCCTCGGCGAGATCACGGCCCAGCAGCACCTCGACGCCTGGGCGGTGAACGTCGTCGGTGCGATCACCGCCGCCACCCATCTCGCACCGCAGATGATGCAGCACGGGACGGGCACAATCATCATCACCGGCGGCATGCCCGAGCCCCGGCCCGAGGCAACGAGCCTGTCGCTCGGTAAGGCCGGGGTCCGAGCGCTTGCAAAAATCCTCGCCGCGGCGTACGGCCCGGCCGGTCTGCACGTCGCGACCGTGACGATCGCCGGCACGGTGGCGCCCGGGACCGAATTCGATCCCGACGACATCGCCGAGCACTACTGGCGGCTGTACACACAGGCCCCGGAAGCCTGGGAACACGAGGTCATCCACACCGATCTGCGCCGCCGTCCGGCGCCCTCCGGCGCAAGCAGCGCGTCGCTGCCGCCGGACACGGATGAGAGGACCAATGGCGCGCTCCGGCAATCGGGCACGACCGTCAGGGTGTTGCTGATCTCCGGCAGCAGCCGGGACGGCTCGACCAACACCGCGGTGTTGAGGACCGCGGCCGCGCTGGCGCCCGCAGAGATCGACACCGTACTGCTGGCCGGCCTCGGCGACCTGCCGCTGTTCAACCCCGACCACGACGCCGAAGGGGTCCCGGTGGATCCCGCCGTAGCGGCGATGCGGGCCCAGGTCGCCCGTGCCGACGCGATCCTGATCTGCACGCCCGAGTACGCCGGGGCACTCCCAGCGGCGATCAAGAACGCGCTCGAGTGGACAATCGGCGACGGGGGCACGTACGGAAGGCCGGTGGCGTGGATCAACGCGTCCGGCGCGGCTGCACCGACCGGCGGCGCCGACGCGCATGAGTCGCTGGCGAAGGTGCTCGCCTACGCCGGCGCCGAGATCATCGGCGACGCCTGCTCGCGCATACCGATCAGCCGCACCATCATCGACGAAGCGGGTCAGGTCAGCGACCCGGAGATCCGCGGTCAGATCGGCGCGACATTGGAGCGCCTGGCGAGCGCCGTCAAGCGAACAAGAACGGGAGACAGACGTGATGACTAGCAAGCGCGAGCGGCGCCGGTTGCTCGAAGCAGCGTCGCGAGCACACTGATCAGTTGGCTCCATCCGGACACCCGTATCCCGGGCGTGTCGAGGCGTCTGGTCGAAGTCAACGGCGGCGCAGGAGCAGTCTTCCGCGACCCCCAGCAACGGCTGATCAGCGTGTGGGCGCTCGACATCGCCAACGGCCAGATCACCAGTATCAGCTCGATTGTCAACCCCGATAAGCTCAGGCACCTTGAGCAAGTCGGCGATGCCGGCTCGCTACTGAAGTCGCGGGCTGAGGCAGAGTGACGCGCGCAGGGACGGGGCCCTATCGGGCCGGACCCTGACCGTGAGCCAAGCTCTCGGGGTGAGCGTCCAGAGGACCACCGACGCCGTCACCACCAACATCCATCAGTAGACCGTGTGCATGAGATGCCGGACGTCGTTGAGCGTCTCGGCGGCGATGGCCTTGGCTGTCTCATTGCCGGCCATGAGTACCTCGCGTAGGCCGGCGCGGTCCTGGATGAGCGCGCTGCGTAAGCTCCGGATGGGGCGCAGGCGCTCGTTGACGGCTTCTGCGAGGACGCGCTTGAGCGCGGCTGATCCGCCGCCGCCGATCTCATCGGCGACCTCGCGCGGCTCGCGCTCGAGGCACAGGGCGGTCAGCAGCACCAGGTTGGACACCTCTGGTCGCCCGATCGGGTCGTACGTGATGTGGCGCTCGGAGTCGGTCTTCGCCGCACGGATCAGCCGGGCGGTCTCATCCTCGGTGGCGCCGATCGCGATCGCGTTGTTGCGGCTCTTGCTCATCTTCTGGCCGTCGGTCCCGAGCAGGCGCGGGGCATCGCTAAGCAAGGCCTCGGGTTCGCGGAAGAACGGCTCGTTGGGTCTGTAGCGCTGGTTAAAGCGTCTGGCGATCACTCGGGTCATCTCGAGGTGCGGGAGTTGGTCCTTGCCGACCGGCACCACGTTTCCGTGACAGAACAGGATGTCCGCCGCCTGGTGGACCGGATAGGTGAACAGCAATCCGGACGCCACCGGCAGTCCCGCAGCTGCCCGTTCTTCCTTGACCGTCGGGTTGCGCGCCAGCTCCGGAACGCTCACGAGGCTCAGGAACGGGATCATCAGCTGATTGAGCTCGGCCACCTGTGAGTGCGCGAAGATCGTCGTACGCCCAGGATCGATACCGACCGCCAGGTAGTCCGCCACCAGCTCCTCAACATCGCTGGGCAGCGACGCGGGACTGTCACGATCGATGATCGTCTGGTAGTCGGCGACCAGGACCATCGTCTGCACACCCAAGTTCTGAAGCCGCACCCGGTTGAGCAGCGTCCCGAAGTAGTGGCCGAGATGCAGCGGTCCGGTCGGTCGATCGCCGGTCAGAACGCGATAGCCGCCAGGATCGCGGCGAAACGCGGCTTCAAGCCGGGCCGAGCGCGCCCGCGCGTCAGCGAGCGACGCCTCGGCATCGCGATCCTCGAAAGGGATCTGGGACATGCGCTTCATATCTTCTGGCGGCTCCCATCAGTAGTTCCCTCTATTGGCGCCCTCTAGCCGAGTGGTCTCGAGAATCGTCTTCAGCGTCGAGAGGTTTCGGTCCACTCCACTCTGGACTGCCCGCCGCACGAGGGGTGCGAGGAAGGCAGCCGTGCCGCCAAGCTCGGCCTCCCCCTCCAAGTGGAGGATCGTCGCGTCGGCGTGCGGGGAAAGGCGATAGCGGTACACGAATGGCGTCGGCCCGGAAGTCGTTCGGATCACGAACTCGCTCGGACGGTCGTGTGCCACCACCTCCAAGTCGTTGCGGGCCTGTCCTGTTGGGAGCGTGCGCAGCATTGAGTACGTCGTCCCAATGCCGTCCACGTCCCCTCGCGATGTTCTTCGCGTGGATTGAACTGCCGAGTTCCACTGTGGGAGGTTTCGCTGCGCGACGCTCGGACGGCATCGCGTCCCACCATGGCGTGTCGATCACGCCGGGTGAGACCGCGTTAACTCGGATTGGTGCCAGCTCGAGAGCGAGCGGGCGCACCATCGCTTCTAGGGCGCCGTTTATGGCCGCAAGGCCGGCGGTACCGGGAATTGCGGACTGCGCAGAGCCCGCCGTCACCAGGGTGACCGAACCGTCGTTAGACATCTTCGGCAGGGCAAACTGAAGGCAGGCGACATATGGCAGCGTCTTGGCTTCGAACCCCGCCCGTAGGTCGTCGAGTTGGAGCTCGCGGATCGCTCCTGCCCCGGACGCGCCGCTGAGCGCGAGCACGAGGTGCGAGATGGAGTCGAGCCCTCCGAACAGCTGACGAAGCTGGTCCGGGTCGCGGGCATCGACTTGATGCACCCGGACATCCGCGGTTTGGTGCGCGTGGCGGAGTTCCATCACGGCCGACTCGAGCCGATCCGCGTCACGACCAGTGATGAGGACGCTATGGCCAGTGTCAAGGAACTCGGATGCGGACGCTCTGCCGATCCCGGAACTTCCCCCCATGATGACGGCCGATGGTGCGCTCATGGCTTGGCTCCTTTCACTTTTGCCGACGGGTTGGGCACCGAGCGTTGATCACCCGCGGTGAGCCCGTCGGCCTGGACGGTTCGGAGCACCGCGGTGTTGGTCGAGTCGGCCCGCGGAAGGCCGGATATGAGGAGTATGTGTTGGCTGGCGTGCATGGCGGTCTGGGTGTGGGTCTGGGTTTGAGCGTTCGAGCGACGGTGCGTGGGCTTAGCGGCGGGTATCGAGGCGGCTGATCATTGGGACGTGGCGACCGGGCCAAAGCCCGGGACCGGGACATCGCCGAGACCGTTTTGGAAGCCCTCACGGTAGCTGCGGTAGCGCGGGCTCCACACCAGCTCGCGCTTGGCCTTGGCGTTCGAGGTGCCGCGGATCTGGGTCATCATCGAGACGCCGACCTCGCCGGCGGCGAGGCGCCCGAGCCACACGGGAACGTGGCGGGGGGGCTTGGCGCCGACGGCTTCGGCGAGCGCGCGCAGCCACGCCGAGACGGGCGCGGGCTCGTCGTCGACGACGTTGTATACGCCCGGCCTGCCGTGCTCGATCGCCGCGATCGTGGCCGCAGCGGCGTCGTCGACGTGCACGAATGACCACACGCCGCCGCCGTCCCCGATGATCGGGAGCTGGCGCTTGCGCACCTGGGTGACGATGTCGCCACCCAGAGCGAAGCCGGTGCCCGGACCGTAGAAGTTGGCGTAGCGCAACGCGATGCCCTCGATCCCGTCGGCCTCGCGGACTCCGTGCTCGAGGTAGCGGATCGCCTCCAGCGACTTGACCTGGTTGGCCGGCGGGTCGGAATCGAGCGGCTCCTGTTCCGTCTTCAGTCCGGTTCCGGTCCGCTCGTAGATCCAGTTGCCGTGGCTCTGCGCGATGAACCGCCGCGTTCCCGCCGCGCGGGCGCCCTCCAGCAGGTGGTCGGTGCCTCGGTCCGCAGACGGTTGGTCAGCACGAACTCCCGGTCGAAGTTCTTGAGGCTCTTGACGCCCGCCAGCCCTGTCAGCTGGTGGATCATCACCTCAGGCTCCGCGCGCATCACCGCCTGCATGACCTCGTTGCGTTCAAGCGCGTCAGCGGCCACCGCCGTGGCGCCGAACGCGCGCAGCCTGCCGGCCGTCTGCTCTGAACGCGTCATCGCGGTCACGTCGTGACCGGCTGCAATCAGTTGGGGCACCAGACGCATCCCGATCGCACCGCTGGCACCAGCGACAAACACCTTCATGATCACCCTCCGGATATCGGATTACGCTCCCTAGACAAGAGCGCCCCGATTGTGTGACAACTGAGCTCACCTCCGGATCCAGTCGCGCCGAGGAGTGCGCGGGCAAGAGACGCCGTTAGCCAGGATCCCGCCGAGCCGCCGATCAGGAACTCTGGTGACGGCGCGACCGCCCAGGGCTAGTGCTCAACCGCCGGGTTCGTCGATCACTAGCTGTAGCGATCAAAGCCGTCTTGATGCATGGCGCTTCTCGTGAGGCATGCCAGCCCGCCACCCGCTCCGGCAGGGCGAGGCGGCAACCCAGAGTTCAGATACGGTGAAAGTGCCGATCAGCCGCACGGGCGCGCCACCGCACCAGCGTCGGGCGCTCATCTCGCTGATTTCAGCAGCGATGTCGAGTCGGCGACTGGGCCGAGGTGGGCGAGCTTGTCGGGGTTGACGATCGACCTGATGGCCGTGATCTGGCCGCCCGCGATATCGAGCGCCATCACGCCGATCAGCCGCTGCTGTGCGTCGAGGTAGAGCGCTCCCGGCCCGCCGTTGACCTCCACCGGCCGCAGCGACACGCCGGGAAGGCGTGCGGCCAAGCGGACCCAGTTGATCAGGGTGCGCGCGACACGGTTTCGTCCGTGCAGCGTCCGCGCGAGCGCCGGGACCTTGCCGCCGCCGTCGCCGGTCAGCTGCACGTCCGACGCGAGCAGCGACTCCAGCCCGGCGAGATCGCCCTGCTCGGCGGCCTCGAAGAACCGTGCTGCCAGCTCCTCTTGCTGTTCGCGGGTGGTCTGAAAGCGGGGTCGGCGCTGCTCGACATGTTGCCTAGCGCGGGCGGCGAGCTGCCGCGTGTTGTCCTCGCTCTTGCCGACGATCGCCGCGATCTCCGCGAACGGATAGTCGAAAACGTCGTGCAGCAGCAGCACGGCTCGCTGCTCGGGAGAGAGGCTTTCCAACAGCACCAGCATCGCCAGCGACAGCGAATCGGCTGTCTCGGCGTGCCGGGCGGGATCATCGAGGCTGTCGGTGATGATCGGCTCTGGCAGCCACTCGCCCACGTAGCGCTCCCTGCGGGCGCGCGCCGAGCGCAGCTCGTTGATCGCCAGCCGGGTGGTCACGGTCGCCGTGAACGCCCGCGGCGAGGCGATCTGCTCGCCACCCTCGAGCGCTCGATGTACGCGCAGCAGCGCTTCCTGAACCACGTCCTCGGCCTCGGCCACGCTGCCGAGCATCCGGTAAGCGATCGCGAAGGAGGCCGGCCGCAGCTCGTCAAGTAGTCGCTCGCGCTCGGTCATGCCGCAGCGAACCCCTGGCGCCAGCTGGAATGCCTCGGCGCCCATGCGAGTTCACGCTTGGCCTTGGCATTGGAGGCGCCGCGGACGTCGGTCATCATCACCACCCCGGCCTCGCCGGCGAACAGCCGCCCGATGAAGCGAGGCACACGCATCGGCTGCTTGGCGCCCAGCGTCTGCGCCAGCGCCGGCAGCCACTCGGCGACCGGGGCGGGATCATCGTCGACCACGTTATAGACACCACGGCTGCCGTGCTCGACCGCCGCCACGGTCGCGTCTGCCGCGTCGGCGACGTGGATGAATGACCACACGCCGCCACTGTCGCCGACCAGCGGGAACTTGCGCTTGCGGACCATCTCAAATGACTCCGCCCCCGGCGCCATCGAGGTGCCCGGCCCGTAGAACGCGCCGTAGCGCAGCACGATCCCGTCCGTCCACTCCGCCCCCAGCACCGCGTGCTCGAGGTGACGGATCGCCGCCAGGTTCGCGCGCAGCTGCGGCACGGGGGAGGGGTCGAACGGGTCCTCCTCGGTCTTGACCGGCCCGCCGGTGCGCACGTACGCGCCGAAGCCGGCAATCCCCTGGGCCACGAACCGCCGCACCCCGACAGCGTGCCCCGCCGAGAGCAGGTAGTCGGTGCCTTCGGTCCGCAGACGGTTGGTCGGCGCGAAATCGCGCTCCATGTGACGCATGTCCACCGCGCCAATCGCGGTCAACTGATGGACGATCACCTCCGGCCGCGCCTGCGCCACGGCCTCCGCGACCTGATCGGGATCAAGCGCGTCCGCGACTACCGGAACCGCGCCCAGCCCGGTGAGCAGCGCCCGCTTTGACTCGCTGCGCGTCATGCCATGAACGTCATGCCCCGCGGCCACCAGAGGTGGCACCAGCTGCCTTCCAATCGCTCCCGTCGCACCTGCCACAAACACTCTCATCACTGGCTCCTTTTGATCGAGGGATCATCTGTGAACGTGCGCCGCGCTTTCGCTCGGTGACGGCGGCGCACCGTGGCTCAGCTGCAGCTCTCAGAACAATCGGTACGAGCCGACGACCGTGAGCGGTTGAGAGTTGGGCGGCTCGGCAAGCGAGCCCTTGATGCCTTCTTGGAGTTCCTGGAATTCGGGGAGAGCCGGGAGTGGATTCTCCACGCCGTCGTCGATCTGCACAAACGCGGCGAACGTCTCGTTGTCGGGCAGCAGGCACCACGCGTAGCGGATCCCTTCGGGCCGCGCTGCGTCGAGGGCCGCGAACATCTTCTTCGCCGCCGCTTGAACGTCGGTCACGCTTTCGGCCTTGATCTTGGCCTGCGCCATCTGCACGCTCATTTGATGACCTTCCTTCGAGTTTGAGGTCCGATCCCGGAACCGCTGCCAGCGGCGCCGGATAGAACTGACTTGGTTGAACTCATCTACACCGCTAAGACAAGACGGCAGCCCCGGCTGTGACACTTCCGAGCACCCCAGCACGGAAACGACTGACACGCGGGCACAGTCGGCTTCGCCCGAACGTCGAACCTGGCGCTGAAACCCGCCCATGACGGCGCCCACCGCTGGTGCCTCCGACTTCGCGTCGCACGAGGAGTGGTCGCCCGTCGACGGTTGAGACTGATCCCTCGCTCCGCGGACCCGGAAGATCAGCGCGCCCGTGACGACCGAGCCGGCTCAGTCAGTACGCGATTCACGGCGCAACTCGAAGTAACGTCATTACTGCGTGCTGGCCGGTCTGGATGACTCTTGCCGGCCGGAGTTCGCCGAGGTGCGCGCCCGCGCCGTTGCTGCCGGACCCCCGCAACGTGCGTGCCCGGCCGGGACCCTCGGACAGTCACAACTCAGCTAGGCAACGCCACCTGGCTGCGCACGCCGCACGACTGCTGTGCCCGCCGCGCCGTCTCCTTGGTGGCGAGGGCCAGCTCGGCCCCGCCGGCGGACTCGGCGGTCGGCGCCGGCTCCGTCGGCTTGACGCGCATCGGGAACACGACAACCGCGATCAGCAGCCCGACAGCGAAAATCCCGGCGGACCACCAGAACGCCGTGGTGTACCCGTGAACCTGGGCGGCGGCCTGGAGGCCGTGCATCCCCGCGTGGGTACGTACGAAAGCGCTGGCCGAGCTGGCGAACAGGGTGCTGAGCAGCGCGGTGCCCACCGAGCCGCCGATTTGCTGGGAGGTGTTGACCATCGCCGAGGCGACACCCGCGTCGCTGAGGTTGACGCCGAGCGTGGCGGTGCCGATCGCCGGCGCGAAGATCATGCCCAGGCCCAGGCCGAGGATGATCAGCGAGGGCAGAACGCCGGCGGCGTAGCCGGAGCCGGGACTCAGACGGGTGAGCAGGACCATCGCCACCACGCCGAGGGCCATCCCGACGGTGATCAGCGGCTTGGCTCCGGTCCTGGGCAGAATTCGCGTCTGGGCGATCGTCGAGGAGAGCACGGTGAGCGCGGTCATGGGCAGGAACGCGAGGCCGGTGGCCAGCGGCGAGAAGCCGAGGTTCTGCTGCATGAAGTAGGTGAGGAACAGAAACGCGCCCAGGACACCCGAGCCGGCGAGCACGATCGACGCGTAGGCCCCACCCCGCGCGCGGTTTGCGACAATGTGCAAGGGCAGCAGCGGCTGGGCGCGGCGACGCTCGACCGCCACGAACAAGCACAGCAGGACCGCGCTAGCCGCGAGCGCGATGATTGTCGCGGGATCAGACCACGAGTGGGTCTCGGCGTTGGAGAACCCGTACACGACTGCGAACAGCCCGCCGGAGCCCGTCAGCACGCCCGGCAGATCGATGTGCGGCCGGTTGGTCTGGGCCTCGTTGACGAGCAGCCGCAGCGACACGATGGCGGTGGGCACCGCGATGGCGAGGTTCACGTACAAGCACCAGCGCCATGACAGCGCCTCGGTGAGCACACCTCCCAGCAGCAGCCCGACCGACGCGCCGCCACCGGCGATCGCGCCGAAGATTCCGAACGCCTTGGGGCGCTCAGGCGAGCCGGCGAAGGTGGTCGTCAGCAGCCCCAGCGCCGACGGCGCGAGCAGCGCTCCGAACACGCCTTGCAACGCCCGCGCCGCGACCAGCATCGCGAACGATTGCGCCAGCCCGCCGATCGCCGAGGCCAGCGAGAACCCGGCCAGGCCGGCGATGACCGTCCACTTGCGCCCGAACAGGTCGCCGAGCTTGCCGCCAAGCAGCAACAGGCTGCCGAACGCCAGCGCGTAGGCGGTGACGATCCACTGTCGATTGTCGGTCGAGAAGTGGAGCGCCTTCTGGGCCGAGGGCAGCGCGATGTTGACGACCGTCAGGTCGAGCACGACCATCAGCTGGGCGACGCCCAACAGCGCCAGCACCGCCCAGCGATTGGGCTCGGACGGGGTGTGGGTCTGGGTCATCATCAACTCCTTGATCGAGGATCACCTGCACCCACAAGACAACGCGGCAGCCCCGGCTGTGACACCTCCGAGCACCCCCGAACGGGCAGGCGGCGCGCGCGTGGTAATGCTGAGGACCGGCCGCCAACGCCCGCACGACGAACGTCGCCCGCAGCGATCGAGTGGGTCTCGCCGCCCTGCGCGACGATGCGCTTGCCTTCGTCCGGAATGCCGATCGCTAGGTGACCTTCACGCCAGCCGCCGACCGTCGGACTTGGGGCACAACGCTGACGCGCTGATGCGGTGATCCAACGCACAGACTCCTCGACTGGCAACTGTCCGGCAACCGGGGCCTGGCGCCCCCGCATCGGCGGATGTCAGGTCGACTAACGCAGCCGAAGCACCCGCCAAGCTCGTTCAACGTAGTCTCGTCATGGCGATGACGGTGCGGTCGTCGTCCAACCTGGAGCGAGCGCGACGCCGGGTTGGTTTTCGCACTGCGCCGATCAACGTATGGCAGCTACGGCGTGCGGTTATGCGAGCTGGGGTCCGACGATCTCGACGCCGTGGTGCCGAACGCGGCCGCGGCCTGCAAGTCGTACTCCGGCTGAGGGGTTCGGCCGACTCTTGGGCCGGCACGCGGCCCTCCTCGAACATGCGCTCCAGACCTCCGGGCGTGAAGTGGCGAGCGCACGCGCGCCGTCGGACTCAACCCTGAAGGTCTGCGTGACGCCCCGCGTTTGCCTGACCTAGGTGCGGGGACCGGCGACGGACTCGTCGTCTGCCACGCGATGGCCGATCTGCCCCTCCATCCGGCTGCCCTGCCAGCAATAGGTGTCCTGCCGAAGGCTGACAGTCGACGTTGTGCTCCTCATGCATTCCGCTCTGTCCCCCGCCGCCCCGACCAGGCTGGTTCGCCGGCTACGCGGCTCTCGATGTCTATAAGCAGCGTTGTGGGCATTTCGCAGGCTACGACGGCCGCGGGCACCCGCTCGCGCCGGACGGTGGAGCTGGCCCGCGGTTCGTCGGATCCGGTGCTGAGGAACTAGACCTGGGCCGCCTTCAGCCACTCTGCGAAGTCGGGGCCGGCGAGCTTAGCGCCCGGGTTCGGCAGCGCGGCGCCCTCCGCATAGGCCGCGGCGTCTGGGTCGCCGGGCTGCGCCAGTGGACCGCCACGGCCCTCACGGATCTCGACCGAGTCACCTCGGCCCGCGAACAGCGCTGCCGCGGCATCGGCGAGACGTTCCTCCTGCGGGCCTGCGACCTCGGTGATCATGCCGTTCTCGATCCCCGGCTCCTCGGCCGCGTCGGCGAGCGTTTCGGCGACGACGCGGGCGGCCACGAGCTGCGTTCGCATCTCTGGCACGTTGGCGATGCCATCCTGGATCGTCCACCCGACCAGCGGCTCGACGAACTCGTGGAACTGGGCGGCGCGAACGATCCGGACCGGGAGGGGGCCTTCGAGCAGCGCTTGCTCCTGCGCCATCTTCGCCGCGTTGTAGCCGCCTTGGAACTTGTCGATGCCGATGATCGAGACGACGACGATCCGCTTCGCTCCGGCGGCGGCGCCGGCTCGCTGCAGGTTCCGTGCCGAGGCGGTGAAGAATGCCGTTGCCTCTGCCTGGTCGGGTGAGGGGCCGGTGGCGGTGTCGATGATCGTCTCGACTCCGACGAGCGCCTCATCGAGACCCTCGCCGCTGACTACGTCGACACCCTTGGAGCGAGCGATCGGGACGACATCGTGTCCGCGCACCGCGAGGATCTCGACGAGGTGAGATCCGACCCGGCCGGTGGCTCCGGTGACCGCAATCGTCTGGCTCTTGTTTTCGCTCTGCATCGTTGTTCCTTTCTCAGGGCCGGCGGCTCGGCACCGGCAGAATCGATCTGTTAGTCATTTGACACAGGGCGGCGCGAAAATGTGACAGATGGCGGGCCACGAATCGGCAGAATTGGAGCTCCTGAGCAGGGCGGCTTATCGATCTGGCTCGGCAGACGGTCACGCGACTCGGTCGAGAGCGACCGCTTCGGGCGCAGCGTCCGTCGTTACGCCGTCAATGCGACGCCCCCGTGCTCGAGGACGCGGGCCAGTGGCAGACCGACGAGCGACCGGACGAGCTCGCCGCGACGCCACGCGGGTGTCTCCAGCGGGGTCGGCGAGGCTGACGCAGGTCAAGTCCCGAGCAAGAAACGTCATTGCCCAGCAGCACGGTCCCGCTGCCTGGCTTCTCCTTCCCCCACCACGACGCAGTAGCCCAACCGGCCCGCAGCGAGTCGGCCCGCGCAAACGCTCAGCCGCAGTCGCGTCGCGACGGGCATCTGTGCCGGCGCCGGCAGAGCCCTCCTTCGCGCGGAACTCGGGCACGCGCCGAGCCGTGCTTGCAAGATTCGTGCCAGCGCTCGTGTCGAAGCGAAGTCGGGGACGAGCCGAGCCGGCTCTCGCAGCGGAACGATCGCGATCGTGTCGCTGCGCTCCGAGCTGAGTAGCGCGACCACGGCAAAGTGGGTGTGTCGGCCCAAGGGGCGAGCGCCCTGCATCTCGCCGAGAGCGCGCTCTTGGTGCTTGCAGGGCGCCCTCTAACTAACTGCTGACGAACGCCGAGTTCAGCCGTCTCGGCGATGGCGCCAAGATGCTCGCAGGTGAGCACCACCGGTGGCAGCGAGCGGGTCCGCCCGCCCCCGTGCCTTCATCGGTGTCGCACACTAGTCCGACCGCTGGAACCTCGACACGGGAGGGGCGTCGGCTGCTACGGCGCTGTCCCGCGCGGTCTCGTCGATCGCTAGGTAACCGGGATTGGGTTTAACCCCGTGATTAACCCCGTGGCCGGAAATCCGCCGAGGGCGAACGATCAGAGCCAGGTCACGCACAAGAAAACCCCGCGATTTGCGGGGCTTTCGTGAAGCGGCTGAAGGGACTCGAACCCTCGACCTTCTGCATGGCAAGCAGACGCTCTAGCCAACTGAGCTACAGCCGCGCGAGTGCGCGAGTATAGCCCGCCACAAGCCCCCAAACGCCGCCGCGAGGCGCTGCTCGCGGTCTAAGCTCTCGGTATCGTCGATCTGACCCTGAGAAGGAGCGCCACATGGCAACCACCACCCACGCCGCGCACGTTCCACCGCTCGGAACCCACGTCCGCGAAGACGTTGGCAACCATCTCCAGGACACACTTGTCGAGCTCATCGACCTCTCGCTCCTTGGCAAGCAGCTGCACTGGAGCGTGATCGGGCCCAACTTCAAGCCGCTACACGAGCATCTCGACGAGCTGACCGACTCGTGGCGGGACATGGCCGACACGGTCGCGGAGCGCGCGGTCGCGATCGGGTATCTCCCCGACGGCCAGGCCTCGGCCCTGGCCGCCAGCAAGGTGGCTCCGGTCGAGCGCGGTGAGATCGAGGACCATGTCGTCGTCCGCGAGCTGACCGCTCGCCTGGGCGACGTCGCCGAGCGTCTCCGCGAGCGGCTCGAGCGGCTCGGCGAGCTCGACCTCGCCTCGCAGGATGTCGGGATCGAGGTCCTGCGCGAGCTCGAGAAGCAGCTCTGGATGGTGCGGGCCCAGTTCAGCGCACGACATTAAGTGTCCGCGGGGGCCGGCTGACGGGCCCGGCCCCCGCGGAGAACGTCGCCTGCCCCCGGGTGCAGCCGTCCGGCCTCGGCAGTCGCCACCAGCGCCACGAGCGCAACGAGGATGAAGGCGACCCGGTACTCCGTGGCCGGTCCCTGGTGGGAGGAGAGGAGCCCGCCGACCGAATGGCCGATCCGAAGCGCGATCGCGCCGCCGGCGACACCGAGGCCTGCACCGAGTTGCTGGACGGTCGCCTGCAGGGTGCTGGCATCGCGCATCCGTCCCCTCGGAACGTCGCCGAACGCCATCGTCGTATAGCCCGTCGCGCCGACCGAGCGCGCGACGCCGCTCAAGAGCAGGATCGTTCCGATCACGGCTACCGGCGTCGAAGCAGCGGTAAAGGCAATCGCGACCATCGTCCCGGCCATCAGTCCGGTCGACGCGACGAGCACCGCGCGAAATCCGAAACGGCCGTACAGATAAGTGGTCGCCGGCTTGACCCCGATGTTGCCGACGAAGATCAGAAGCACGATCGAGCCCGCCTTGACCGCGCTCCAGCCGAACGCCTCCTCGAGCATCAGAGGCACCAGGAACGGGCCGGCGGCCATCACCGGGAAGTACAGGGCGGTTCCGCTGATGGCCGCGCGAAACGTCGGGATCTGCAGCGTCCGCAGATCGACCAGCGGCGCGGGTATCCGCAGCAGATGGCGCGCCGCGAGGGCCATGAACAGCAGCGAGGCGAGACCCGCACCCACCACGATGGACCATTTCGAAGAGGCGTCCGCGAGCAGCGCGAGCGTGACCGTCAGTCCTGCGAGACCGAGGCAGGTCAGAACGCCTCCGACGAGGTCGAGCCTTCCGGGCGGTTCCTGAGGCAGTGGACGGACGATCCTGACCGCCACCACCAGGGCGATGGCCCCGAGTGGCAGGTTGATCAGGAACAGCCAGTGCCACGACGAGTACGTCGTGATCAGACCACCGGCGAGGGGCGCCAGCACCGGCGCGATGAGCGCCGGCCATACGAGGTAGGCGGTGAGCCGCATGATGTTCTCCTTCGCGCTACCGGAGAGCACCAGCGCACGGCCGACGGGAACCATCATCGCGCCGCCGACCCCCTGTAATACTCGCATCACAACCAGCTCGGGCAGGTTCTGACTGAGTGCGCATCCGAGCGAGGCGAGGGTGAAGATCGCGATCGCCGCGAGCACGACGCGTCGCGTCCCGAACCGCGCCGACAGCCAGCCGCTTGCCGGGATCAGCGTCGCCAGCGTCACCATGTAGGCGGTGATGATCAGGCTGATGCCCGCTGCCGTCACGCCCAACGAGCGCGCGATGCTGGGGGCCGAGGTGGTCACGATCGTCGCGTCGAGCAGCTCCATGAACATGCAGGCCGCGACGAGCAGGGCGATGCGGCGCTGACGAGGATCGATCGGGGTCTGCATCGGTGGGCTAAAGGAGCCGGGCCACGAACTCGTCGAACGCGGCCTCGGCGGAAGCCTGGGCGGCCGGCACGTCGTCGGCGAGAGCGATCATCAGCGCGAGCTCGTTGCCCGTCGCGAGCAGCATGTGGGCGAACGGGTCGATCAACTCCTCGGACAGACGGCCCTCGTTCGCCGCGGCGCGCAATACGTCTTTGAGCATGCCGAGGCCGTACTCCTCTTCCATCTGTCGCCACCGGCGCCATCCCAGGACGGTCGGCGCGTCGATCAGCAGGATCTGACGAACGACCGGCTGGCCGGCGAGTCGGACCCAGGCGAGATAACCGGCCCGCAGCAGCGTTTTTGAGTCGGCGTCGCCGACGCTCGCAGTGGCCGCCAGCGTCGACTCGCCGACCTGCGCGTTGACGCTCGCGACCACGGCCTCGAACAATCTTTCCTTGCTGGCGAAGTGGTGATAGAGCGATCCCCGGCTGACGCCGGTCTGATCGAGGATCGCCTCGATCGAGGTGCCGTCGTAGCCACGTGTGGCGAAGAGCTCGGTCGCCTCGGCGATCAGGTGCCGGCGGGTGGCTTGTCCACGGTCGATGCGGTGATCCACGGCTGCTCCGGGTAGTTGACAAACCGACAGTCGGTCTGTAACGTCGCGAGCGACACTAGACCGACCGTCGGTTTCTTGGTAGAGGGTACCGGCGGCCGCCGATTTTCGACGATCACAAGGAGTGGCGAGAGCTTGCTGGCCCGATTCAACGATGCCGCCGAGGTCGAGGCGGCGCGCACGGAATCGCTCGACTTGCTGTACGAGGCGCTCGGCCAATACGACTCAGGCCGCGCGGACCTGTCGGCGCTCGTCCACGACGTCGATTCGTTGATCGTGGAGCTGACGCTGCTCTCGGACCATGAGTGGATCGGGAGCATGCGAGCCGCGTGGGCTGTCCTGGCCGCCGTCCTGGCGGAGCAGCGGCGAGAAGGGACGTGGTTACCGTCTCCGTCAGGGCGTGATCGGATTGCGGGCGCGACCCAACGTCTCCGCTGTCTGGCGGACCTGCGCCCGGTGGCCTGAGGCAGCTCGCGAGCGTCGCCTAGTGCACTAGTCCTCGGCCCGTCGCCGTCTGGAGCGCCGCCGCCGCCCGACCGGTGTGAGCCGGTCCATCCCGGGGATCGGGACGATCAGGGTGATCGCAACCACGAGGTATCCGAATGCGGAGGCGCGGGGAGCGACGATCGCGATCAGCATCACGAAGAGGTAGAAGCCCAGATTGGGGGTGGTCGCGCGAAGGATCTCGCGAATCTCGCTGTCGGGCACGTTCGGCTGGAGGAGCTGCGGACGCGCGGCGACGACTCGCCAGATGGCGTTGAGCAGCAACGAGCTGATCAGCAGGCAACAGCCGTAGAAGATCACCGCCCCCCGCTCGGCGGAGGTGATCCGCAGCGCTTCGGCCATCAGCCTGGTCGGGAACGGCAGAAACGAGACGCTCAGCAGCAGCCCGAGGTTGATGCTCATGACCGTGCGATCGACGTACGCCAGTCGCGAGAAGATTGCGTGGTGTGACATCCACAGGCCACCGATCGTGGCGAAGCTGGTCAGGTAGGCGAGGTAGGTCGGCCATATGTGGCCGACGCTGTGCCAGAAGTGCCCGACACCCGACTCGGGCACGCCGATGTCGAGGACGAGCAGCGTGATCGCGACGGCGAGTACGCCGTCGCTGAAGGCCTCGGTCCGGCCGGTGTCCCACTGGCGGTTCATGCGTGGGTGGCGGGCGCCGCCGAACCGGCTCGGAGGTCGGCGCGACGGGCTTGGAGGTCGAGGTAGTAGCGGGCCAGGATCAGCGCCGACAGCGCTCGCAGGTTTCGCGCCGCCAGCTTGTAGGCCCACAGGGCCCTGACAGGGCGTCCGGAGCGAAGGTGGCGCGCCATCAGACAGGCAGGCTCGCGCTCGCTCAGCTACCGCGCCGCCGACCCTCCAACTGAAACCAACCCGCAGGTCATTTCGCGCCCTGAAGGCGCTTCCGCTTGCCACGGAGAATCAGAAGCCGGTCGACCCCAATCCCGAGCGCGAACGCGAGCACGATCACGACGATCAGCGGCGTGTGGCCGGTGGTCACAAGCCAGTGGACCTTCACGGTGTCGAAGTTGAGCAGCGCGAACGCGGCGATGATGGCGCCGAGCACCGCAGCTGCGATGACCCGACGTCGCGGGGACCGTGCGGCGGCTGGCGTGCCCTCGGGGGCGTCAGCAGTGGGGTGCTCTTCGGCGCCCACGACTGGCTGATCCATTTCGCGCTCCCGGCGTCGTCGCTCAGGTCGACGCCGGAGCCACTCCCGTCAGGTCCTTGTCATCGCTGCCGCGCCGAAGTCCGCGCAGCGTCCACGCGACCATGACCATCGCGAGACCGCGAAGGATCCACGCGATCCCGATCAGTATCGCCAGGGTTGTGACGCCGATGTTCGGACTCGAGACGATGACGACGCCGGCGACGAGCTCGAGCAGCCCGAGCAGTGCCGAGCCAAACGACCTCGGCGCAACGGCGAGGGCGATGATCAGGCGAAGGATTCCGGCGATCAGCAGCCACAGTCCGAGGAGCAGCGCGATCACAACCACGGAGTTGGTGGGATGGCGGATCAGGACCACTCCGATGACGGCGCTGACGACGCCGAAGATCGCGGTCACGGCCCGGTTCTCGACCGAGTTGACGAGCGACCAGACGAGCTCGATGATTCCGTCGATCAACAGGAAGATGCCCGCAATCACGGCCAGCGTGGCAAGGCTGATCGACGGTTCGACGAGCACGATCACGCCGGCGGCGATCCCAATCAATCCGCCGAGCGCGAACACCCACCACGCGCCGGCCGCCTCCCGAGGATCGAAACCGCCAGCCGCTCCCATTTCGATCGAGCCCCTTCTCGTAGAAGTACGCAATGCGGGACAACGACCAGGATGCCCGACTTCGAGCCCTGGTATCCCGACTTCCGGCGCGATCCTACTGCGCCGCGCGGGGGTCACGCAAGCGTTCGTGACGTGCCGCGCCTTCTCGCAACCCGGGCTGCGAGAGCGATCCTCTATGTCAGCGCCCGCGCAACCCCGCCGCTGCCGGCGAGTCGCGCCGCAAGCGCTACCGGGATCACCGTCAGGATCAGCACCGCGCCGACCACGACGTTCACCTCTGGCAGCTGCTGGCCGAGCCTGATCGCCCCGAAGATCCAGAGTGGCAGTGTGTTCTGGGCGCCGGCTGTGAAGGTGGTCACGATCACCTCGTCGAACGACAACGCGAAGGCGAGCAGCGCTCCTGCCACCAGTGCCGTCGACAGCACCGGCAGCGTGATCGTCCGGAACGCGAACCACCCGTGGGCCCCGAGATCCGCCGCTGCCTCGTACATCGAGCCTGAGGCCCGGCGCAGGCGGGCGATCACGTTGTTGTAGACGACGACGATGCAGAAGGTCGCGTGCCCGATCACGATCGTCAGCAGCGACAGGTCGATGCCGGCCCATTCGAACGCCGAGTTCAGCGCGATGCCGGTGATGATGCCCGGGAGCGCGAGTGGGAGCACCAGTAGCAGCGAGACCGCCTCGCGACCAAAGAATCTGAACCTGTGCACCCCGAAGGCGGCCGCTGACCCGAGCAGCAGCGCCACGCCGGTGGCGAGCGCTCCCGCCTTCAGCGAGAGCCAGAGTGCGGCACGCACCTGCGGGTCGTGCCATGCGACCGTCAGCCATTTCGTCGATAGGCCCTTGATCGGCCAGCTCTGGATATTTGAGCTGTTGAACGCGTACAGGAAGATGATCGCGATCGGGACGAACAGGAACAGCAGTACCAGCGCGACCCACGCGCGCAGCAGCATTCGTGTCCCACGCCCCTCGATCACAGCGCTTCAAAGGCCCCGAGCCAACGGGCACCGGTCAGGTACACGATCATGATCACGATCGGAACGAGCGCCAAGGTGGCGGCGAACGGAAGGTTGTTGGCGGTTCCCAGATTCGAATAGATCACGTTGCCGATGAACTGCGAATTCGAGCCACCGATCAGCAGCGGGGTGATGAAGTCGCCGAGCGTCAGCGAGAAGGTGAAGATCGACCCGGCCACGATTCCGGGCAGCGCCAGCGGCAGCATCACGCTGCGCAGCGTGCGCCAACTGCGCGCTCCGAGGTCCCCCGATGCCTCCAATAGCGAATCGGGAATGCGCTCGATCGCCCCGTACACGGGGATGATCATGAAAGGCAGCCACAGGTAGGAGAAGACGATCCACATGGCCGTGTTGGAGTAGCCGACGTTCAGTGCACTGAGTCCCAGTTTCTGGGTGGTCCAGCTGAGCGTGCCGCCGTTCTGGAGGATCACGATCCACGCGTACACGCGTGCCAGGTAGCTCGCCCACAATGGCAGCAACACGGCGGTGAAGAGGATTCGTCGCGCCCTCGGAGAGGCGACGCGCGCCATGAAGTAGGCGAATGGGATCGCCACGATTGTGTCGGTGACGGTCACTATCGCTGCCAGTGCCACGGTGCGGCCGATGATCGTCAGGTAGGTCGCGGTGAAGAGCTGACTGAAATTCGCGGTTGTCCACGTGTGCTCGAGGACGTTCGTCAGCGGATTCACCGTCCAGAAGGCGGTGATCAACATCAACGCCAGCGACGCCAGGTAGATCACCACGAACCACGCGAGGGGTGGCGAAAGCGTCAGAAGTGCACGAGCCCAGGGGCGACGCCAGAGCGCTCGAGCGACAGAGTGTGAGAGGCCGGCGCCTCCGGGCGCCGGCCTCTCACGGTCGGCTTGGGCGGTTACGGACACCCCCGGACGTCCGCTAGCCGACTATCTGAGTCCAGGCCGTTACCCACTGCTGGAATGGCACGCAGTCGCTCTTGCCGTTACCGCACTGCGCGAGGGGGGTCTTCCAGAACTTGATCGTCTTGAAGTACGACTCGGGGGCGTCGGCGTGATAGGCCGCACACGCACCCTTCTGGAGCTTGTCCATGATCGGGCAGGCGAGCTTGTTCGCCGGCGTCTCGCCGAAGTACACGGCCTCCTCGGCCTGGACCTTCGGGGTGGTCGCCCACTGCATCCACTTGTACGCGCAGTTCGGATCCGGCGCCTTCGTCGCGAGCATCCACGTATCGGCCCAGCCGGTCGCTCCCTGGCTTGGAATCGTGTCCGCGACGGCCACCTTGGCCGCCCGCAGCGTGTTGGTCTGATACGGCCACGCCGCCCCGACGACCGTGGTCTTGCTCTGGAACAGCGAGATCTCCTGTGACGCTAGGGCCCAGTATTTCTTGATCAGCGGGTGCTCTGACTTCAGCAGCGACACCGCCGCGTTGAACTGCGGCTGGGTCAGTTCATACGGGTCCGTGATTCCGAGGCCGGGCTTGGTCTTGGACAAGTAGAGCGCCGCGTCGGCGATCTGGATCGGGTTGTCCGGGACCGTGATCCGCCCGGCGAACTTCTTTGAATAGAGGACCGACCACGAGGTCGGCGCCTTGTGAAACACCTTCGTCGAATACAGCAGGACGTTTGGTCCGAACTCATACGAGACGCCGTAGTGCTTGCCGCCGATCGTGTTGAACGCCGGGGCCTTGAGGAACGGATGGAACTGCTTCCACGAGGGGATCAGGTTGATGTTGATCGGCCTGACATCGCCGGCGTAGATCAGCCGGAGGTCGGCGTCTCCCGAGGCGGACACCAGGTCATACTGACCGCCGCCGCCGTTGGCCATCAGCGACACCATCTCGCTCGAGGTCCCGGCGTACTTCGTGTTCACCTGACAGCCAGTCTGCTGCTCAAATGGCTTCACCCACTCGGGCTGGGCGTAGCCCTCCCACGCGATCAGGTTCAGGTGACCCTCGCCCTTCCCGACCGACGAGGCGACCTTGGCGCCTGCTTGCGGCGGGGTCAACCCAGCGGTCGCGCTCGCGGCGCTCGCGCTCCCGGTAGCGCCGAACGCCACCGCGGCCCCCAGAGCCGCCGCCGCCGCTGCAGCGGCCGTTGCTTTGAATTTGTACCTCATTCCTCTCTCTTCTCCTCCCACGCGGACGTGGTCTCGATGGTGAACGTCTGGTCCTCCCGCCACGTCACCGCGACGGTGGTGTCCCTTTCAAGTAGCGCGTCGCCGGCGACGGTCTCCCGATTCTGATTGACGGCGATCAGCGTCTCGCCGCTCTCGAGCTCGACGACGTACCGGGTCACCGATCCGAGATAGACGATATCGACGACGTGACCCGGCTCCGAGTGGTACCCGTCGGCGGGTCGACCAGGCGTCTGTGTCAGCACGATCTTCTCGGGGCGGATCGTGAATCGCCGCCCGCCGCGTTCGAGCAGATTGGAGACACCGATGAAACCTGCGACGAACGCATCGGCGGGGCGCTCATAGACGTCCACCGGGGTACCGATCTGCGCGATGCGGCCGTCGCTCATCACCGCGAGACGGTCGCTCATCGTCAGCGCCTCCTCCTGGTCGTGGGTGACGAAGATGAACGTGATCCCGATCTCGCGCTGGATTCGCTTGAGCTCGAGCTGCATCTCCTGCCGCAGCTTCAGGTCGAGTGCGCCAAGCGGCTCGTCGAGCAGCAGGACCTCGGGCTCGTTGGCGATCGCCCGAGCCAAGGCGACGCGTTGGCGCTGCCCGCCCGAGAGCTGCGCGGGCTTGCGCTTGCCGTGCTCAGGCAACCTCACCATCTCGAGCATCGCCTGGGCGCGGTCGCGACGCCCCCGCCGGCCGATTCCCTTGACGCGGAGGCCGTATTCGACGTTCTCGTAGACGTTCATGTGCGGGAACAGCGCATAGTCCTGGAAGACGGTGTTGACGTTGCGAGCGAACGGAGGCTCGCGCGTGACCTCGACGCCGGCGAGCCGGATCTGACCGTCGTCGGCCGGCGTGAAACCGGCGATGATCCGAAGCAACGTTGTCTTGCCGGAGCCCGAAGGGCCCAGCAGCGTGAAGAACTCGCCCTTCCCGATCTCCAGGTCGACGCCGGCGACCGCCTCGACCTCGCCATACGCCTTCCTGACCCCACGAAGCTCGATCGCGGGACCGGCATGACGAACGGGATCGGCATCACCTGCCGACGCTGCGACAGGTGTGCTGGTCGCCGATTCGGTCAATCTGCGCACACCTTACGCCCTTCGGGCGACCCCTCGGGGTTAAGAGAGCGCTAAAGCGGCTTGGGATTCGGGCCCGCGCTCGGGCGCTGCTGCGACCCCTCAGATCAAGCTTTGGTGCCGTCAAAGCGCGTGCCGACCCTAAATGCCTGTTGGTACCTCGGCTTTAGCCGAGGGCATCTGAGGACCCTCGTGGGGCAGCCGGGGCAAGCGCGGCTTCGATGCGCGCCAAGCGGTCGTTTACTTCATCCAGACGCCGCCCGACATCATCCACGTCATCCGTGGCGAACACGCCTTGCCGGCTGCTGTGGATCAAGGCCGCGGTAGCCGACGCGGTGATCACCGACAAGAACCCGATCGCGGTCAGCATCAGGACCGCAGCGATGATTCGACCGCTCGCGTGGCGGGGCGTCACGTCCCCGTACCCAACGGTGGTGACCGTTTCCAGCGCGAACCAGAGCCCCTTACCGATATTCGGAAACTCCTGATGGTCGAGGAAACGTTCGAGGATCCCGCCCGCGACCGTGATCAGAACCGTCACGCCGGCGATGATCGCCGCCGCTCTGCGCGCCGTAAGCGACTCGGCTAGCAGCAAACGGGTCGTCAGCGGAACGCTCTCCGGCTGGTTCGAGCCGCTCGGCGCGGCGCCCGACCGAGGACTCTTGGGCTCAGGCATCACTAGAACTCGCTCCTCGTGTTGTCGACAAATCGTCCCGGCTGGCCTAAACCACAGGTCCATGCCTGTCAAGCCCCTACACCGAACGTGCGATTCGCGCGTGAGGGCGATGCGTGATGCCGGACTTTATTCGTGGCCCTTTGGCCATCGGCACGGCCTCAGCCAGGGATACACCGCCGCGGGGGCGCCAGTCGGCCAGTGAGGTCTACGTCTTCCCTGCCGATCGGCAAGGCGACGACCGGAATCGAACCGGTGTGGACGGCTTTGCAGGCCGCTGCGTAACCACTCCGCCACGTCGCCGCAGTGTCGGAAGCCAGCTTAGCCCGCCGGGCTGCGGTGGCAGGCTCCGGGTCAGGTGGTGAGGACGAGCGCGTTGCCGCTCGGGTCCCGGGCGACGAACCCGCCGCCGGGGCGGTCGGGACTCTCGTCGATCGCGAACCCAGCCATCCGTGCCCGATCGAGGACCTCGTCGAGTTCCCGCTGTTCCTCGAACACGACGTCGTAGGAACGCAGCCCGATGGCGCCGAGCGGGGGAGACGTCGCACCGCGGCTGTGCCACGTGTTGAGTCCGATGTGGTGGTGATAGCCGCCGGCCGAGACGAACAGGGCGCCGGGATAGCTGCGCACCATCACGTCGAACCCCAGCACGCCGCAGTAGAAGGCCTCGATGTCGCGCAGCTCCGAGACCTGCAGGTGGATATGCCCGATTCGCGTTTCGGCAGGGATGCTGTGATCGGTGGCGGGATCGGGCGGGGCGGCGTCGAGCTCGGCGAGGAGGACGCGCAGATCGAGGGGCAACGTCGCCATCTGTAGCTGCCCGGCCTGGTCGCGGCGCCACTCGGACCGGTCCCGATCACGGTAGATCTCGACTCCGTTCCCGTCGGGGTCCTCGAGATACAGAGCCTCGCTGACGAGATGGTCGGAGGCCCCACTCAGCGACCAGTGAGCCCCAACGAGGCGAGCAAGGGACACCGCGAGCGCGCGTCGCGTCGGAACGAGGATCGCGAAGTGGAAGAGCCCGGTGAGCCGAGGGTCACGTGCCGCGGCGTTCGCATCGGCGCGCAACTCGAGCAAGGGCGACCGGCCAGAAGCAGGCCTGAGCAGGAGCCTTCCGTCGGGCCGCTCCTCGGGTACAAGGCCGAGCAGCTCTTCGTAGAAATGAGCCGACCGGTCGATGTCGCGGACCGTCAACCGAACCGTCCCGATCCGAGGGCCCGCAGACGACGGACCCTGGTTGCGGGCGTCGGCTCCGCCAGAGCTGGTCTCGGCCCGCAGCACTAGTCGACGGTGCAGGCCCCGTCCACCTGGGCGCCGGGAAGGCGCCGCAGCAGCTCGGCGAGCAGCTCGATCTCGGGGGCGGTGAAGTGCGCGAGAAACAGCCGCTCGATGCTCGCGACGTGGGTGCAGCCGGCGTCGCGGAGTTTCTCGTAGCCAGGGTCCGTGAGCCTGGCGTAGGAGACCCGCGCGTCCTTGGCGCAGCCGATTCGCTGCGTCAGGCCGGCCTGTACAAGCCCATCGACCAGCCGGGTGATGCCCGAGCGCGTCAGCCTGGTTCGCTCCGACAGAGCAGACATCGCAAGCTGCCGGTCGGGCGACTGTGCGAGGTATAGGAGAACCTCATAGTCCCTCGTCGTCATCTCGTGCGCCGCGAGCAGCTCGGCGTCCAGCGCCCGCACGATCGCGGCGTGGCTCTGCAGATAGCTGCGCCACGCCTCGAGTGCGGCGCCGTTCAGCGTCGAGGAAGATGCGACTGGCATGTGAACGAGTCTAGTTGACCGATCAATCGGTGAATCGGCCGACCGGGCCGGTGTAACCCGCGCCTAACCCGCGGTCAAACTCCGGCGCCCGAGCGAGAACCCGAGGCTCGCGTAGTTGCGAAACATCCGCTGTTCGGCGTCCTCGAGCACGCTCGCGAGCCCCGTCACGAAGTGGCGCAGGTCCTGTTCGGAGATCGTCAGCGGCGGTAGAGCCTTGATCACGTTGACGTGGTGCCCGGCGACCTGTGTGAGGATCCGATGCTCGTGGAACAGCGGCACCACGACCATCTGCGCGAACAGGCCCGGCTGCCGGCGCTCGATCGCCTCCCACACGCGCTTCGCGGCGAATCCCGGCGGCGGGCCGAGCTCGATCCCCCAGATCAGGCCGAGGCCTCTGACCTCGCGGACGATCTCGAAGCGCTCCACCAGCGGCTCCGTCAACGCGAGCAGGAGTTTGCCGAGCCGCTCGGCCTCGGACACGAGCTCACCGGCGTCGATCACGGCGAGCGTCGCGAGCGCGGCCGCAGCGGCGAGGTCGCCGTTGGCGAACGTCGAGCTGTGGATCACGCTGCGTTCCATCGAGTCGAACGTCGCGTCGAACACGGCCCGGCTCGCGAGCACCGCGCCGATCGGCACATACCCACCGGACAGGGCCTTTGAAAGCGTGATCAGATCCGGCTGCAGGTCCCAGTGCTCGGCGGTGAAGAAGCGGCCGGTGCGACCGATTCCGGTCTGCACCTCGTCGAGGACGAACAGCGATCCCGTCTCGTGGCAGAGATCCTGCGCGGTTTGCAGGTATCGCTCGGGGGGAACGTGAACGCCCTTGCCCTGCACCGGCTCGACGACGAACGCCGCGACATCGCCGCGCCTGAGCTCGGTCGCCAGCGCGGCCGTATCACCGAACCGGACGGGTTCGCAGCCGGGGAGCAGGGGCCCGAACCGCTCGCGGAACTCATCGTTGCCGTTGATCGACAGCGCCCCGAGCGTGAGACCGTGAAAGCCCCCGTCGCAGTAAAGGACTCGGGGGCGGCCGGTCGCCGCACGCGCCAGCTTCATCGCCGCCTCGATCGACTCCGCGCCTGAGTTGGTGAAGATCGCCGCGTCGACCGGTGCCGGGGCCCGCCGGACCAGTTCCTCCGCCAGCGCTCCGGGAAACGTCGATACGCCGATCTGGGTCAGCGAGGCGGTGTCGGCGTCGATCACTCCGTGCAACTGGCGCTTGACGTGCGGGTGGCCTCGCCCGACCGCGAATACACCGTGGCCGGAGATCAGATCGAGGTATTCGTTGCCTTCGCGGTCGATCAGGTGCGACCCTTGGCCCCGCACCCATTCGCGGTCGAACCCAAGCGTCTGGACGACCTTGCCGAGCTGGCGGTTCAGGTACCGCTGATTGAGCGCCATCGCCTCGCCGGGCCTGTGCTCCAGCAGGTCGGCAAGATCGGGCCCGGGGGGACGGATTTGAGAGCTGTCCATCCGCATATCTAATAGCGTGTGAACACGAGTGGAGCCAATCAGCCAAGCCACAGACCGGACCTGGACGTCCGCGGGGACGGCGGAGGAAGCGCTGGCGAGGGCGTGCGAGCACCTCCTATCGCTCCAGGAGGAGGTGGGATGGTGGAAGGGCGAGCTCGAGACTAACGTCTCGATGGACGCCGAGGACATGCTGTTGCGCGAGTTCCTGGGGATTCGCGAGCGCGACACGAGCGAGCGGACGGCTGCCTGGATCCGCTCCAAGCAGCGCGCCGACGGGTCCTGGACCAACTTCTTCGACGGGCCCGGCGAGCTCTCCACCTCCGTCGAGTCCTACGTCGCCCTGCGGCTCGCGGGCGACGCCCCCGAGCTCGAGCACATGCGGGCGGCGAGCTCCTACATCCGGCGCGCCGGCGGCGTCGAGCGCGCTCGGGTGTTCACGCACATCTGGCTGGCGCTCTTCGGCCTTTGGAGCTGGGACCAGGTGCCGACGCTGCCCGCCGAGCAGATCTTCCTGCCGGCGTGGTTTCCGCTGAACGTCTACGACTTCGCCTGCTGGGCCCGGCAGACGGTCGTCGCGCTGTCGGTCGTCCTCTCCCATCGACCGCGGCGGCCGCTGCCATTCGGGATCGAGGAACTGTGCGGCGCCGAGCCCTGGTCGCGACCGAGGCCGAGTGCGGCCGTCGGCCGGGCGCTCGTCATGCTCGAGCGTGTGCTGCAGCTCTATCAGCGGCACCCGATTCCGGTCCTGCGCCGTGCCGCGCTGGCGCGCGCCGAGCGCTGGATCGTCGATCGCCAGGAGGCCGACGGATCCTGGGGAGGCATTCAGCCGCCGATGGTGTACTCGATGCTGGCACTCCATCTCCGCGGGTACGACAACGACCATCCGGTGATCAGGCGCGGTCTCGATGGTCTCGACCGCTTCACGATCTCCGACGACGGTCCTAGGCGTGTCGAGGCCTGCCAGTCGCCGGTGTGGGATACGGCGCTGGCGATGGTCGCGCTCTCCGACGCCGGGCTGCCCGCTGATCACGAGGCGCTTTCTCGCGGCGCCGAGTGGCTGCTCGGGGAGCAGATCCCGGGGCGCGGCGACTGGGCCGTGCGCCGAGCGGCGCTGCCGGCCGGGGGATGGGCTTTCGAGTTCGCCAACGTGAACTACCCCGACGTCGACGACACCGCCGAGGTGCTGTTGGCGCTGCGGACCGTCGACGGCGACCGCGGCGTGCGCGCCGCGACCAAGCGTGGTCTCCGCTGGCTCGAGGGGATGCAGAGCTCCGACGGTGGCTGGGGCGCGTTCGACGCCGACAACTGCCGGTCGCTGATGCGCGAGGTGCCGTTCTGCGACTTCGGCGAGGTGATCGACCCGCCGAGCGCCGACGTCACCGCACACGCGGTCGAGGTGCTCGTGGCCGCCGGACGCGGCGGAGAAACGTCGGCCCAGCGCGGCGTGCGCTGGCTGCTCGACAACCAGGAAGCTGACGGCTCGTGGTTCGGCAGGTGGGGGGTCAACCACGTCTACGGCACCGGCGCGGTCGTGCCGGCGCTGATCGCCGCCGGCGTCGGCCCAGGGGCGGAGCCGATCCGCCGCGCCGTCCGCTGGCTCGAGCGCCACCAGAACGCCGACGGAGGATGGGGCGAGGATCCCCGCTCCTACGACGACCCAGAGTGGATCGGACGCGGCGCGAGCACGGCCTCGCAGACCGCGTGGTCGCTGCTGGCGCTGCACGCCGCCGGTGAGTCGTCGGCCTCCGTCGATCGCGCGATCGACTGGCTGGTCTCCACGCAGCTTCCCGAGGGCACATGGGATGAGCCGCAGTACACCGGAACCGGCTTCCCCTCGGACTTCTACATCAACTACCACCTGTACCGGCTGGTCTTCCCAATCATGGCGCTGGGGCGGCTCCGGCGATGAGCCTGGCCAACCGCGAGCCGCGATCGGCGCTGCCGGCGCCGGACGACGTTCTGGGCAAGGCTCCCGACGAGAACTTCACCGTTGCGAGCCTGATCGTCGGTGCGCGCCGGCAGGCGCACCTGCGCGCGATCTACGGGTTCGCTCGCCTGGTCGACGACGTCGGCGATGAGGCAACGGGCGACCGCGAGGCGCTGCTCGATGAGGTCGAGGCGGAGATCGACCGGATCTACGCGGGTGAGCAGCCCCGGCATCCGCTGATGGCCAGTTTGGCGCTGAGCATCCGCGAGTGCTCGCTTCCCGAGCTCCCGTTCCGCCGGCTCGTCCACGCCAACCGGCAGGACCAGGTGGTCAGCCGCTACGAGACGTTCGACGAGCTGCTCGCCTACTGCCAGCTTTCGGCCGCGCCGGTGGGCGAGCTGGTCCTGCGGGTCTTCGAGCGTGCCACGCCCGACCGGATCGTGCTGTCCGACCGGGTCTGCGCCGGGCTGCAGGTGACCGAGCACCTCCAGGACATCGCCGAGGACCTTGGCCGCCGCCGGATCTACATGCCCCGCCAGGATCTGATCGCCTGCGGTTGCGACCCCGAAGATCCCCTGGCCTCGCCGCCAGCTGCCCGGCGAGCGCTGTTCGCGCTCGAGTCTGGTCGCGCGGGAGAACTGCTCGACGCCGGGCTCCCGTTGCTGCGGTCGCTGCCGACGCGGCCCCGGATCGCCGTGGCCGGCTTCGTCGCGGGCGGCCGCGCGGCGCTGGCCGAGCTCGAGCGCAACGACGGCGTCGCCCGCGGCGGACGCGCGCGCCGCCGGACGCTGGCGTTTGCCGCGACCTTCCTCACCACCGTGGCGGGGCGATGAAGACGCCCGCATTCGAGATCGAGCTCGCCTACCGCCGCTGCGAGGAGATCACCAGGGCCGAGGCCGCGAACTTCTACTACGGCATCCGCCTGCTGCCGCGGTTCAAGCGCCAGGCGATGTGTGCGGTCTACGCATTCGCTCGGCGGGTCGACGACATCGGCGACCGCGCCTCGCAGAGCGGCGTCGATTCCAGCCGGCAGCTGGCGGCGCTCGCGGCGCAGCGGGCGATGCTCGCGACGCTGATCGACGATGCCGCGGGCCCTGGCTTCACCGCCGATGGCGCGGGACCGGACGACCCGGTTGCGACCGCGCTGGCGCACAGCTACGCCAACTACAACCTGCCGCTCGACGCCCTCGACCTGCTGGTCGAGGGCGTCGAATTCGACGTTCGCGGCACCCGCTATGAGACCTTCGACGAGCTCGTCGGATACTGCCGGCGGGTGGCGGGCTCCGTTGGCCGCCTCTGTCTCGCGATCTTCAGCGGCGGCCGCGAACCCCCCGGGGCCGCGGCGCTGGCAGACGATCTTGGGGTGGCGATGCAGCTCACCAACATCATCCGGGACATTCGTGAGGATGAGCGGCTGGGAAGGGTCTACCTCCCGGCCGAAGACCTGCGCCGCTTCGGCTTCGACCACGCGCCGGCAGCGGGCGCCGCGCGGGCCACCGAGCTGATCCTGTTCGAGGCCACGCGCGCCGGCGAGTGGTTCGACCGGGGCCTTCAGCTGACCGCGATGCTCGACTCGCGCAGCGCTTCATGCGTCCTGGCGATGACCGGCATCTATCGTTCGATCCTCGCCCGGATTCTCGAGGATCCGGCGGAGGTGCTTGTCCGGCGGGTCTCCCTCTCAACCTGGCAGAAGGCGTGGGTGGCGCTGCAGAGTCTCGCTGCGGCGCGCTCGGCGTCGAGCGCGATCGGCGGCGCTGTCGTATGAGATCTCGCTCGGTCACCGTGATCGGTGGCGGTCTCGCCGGGATCGCAGCCGCGCTTCGCTGTGCGGGCGAAGGCGCCACCGTCACCTTGCTCGAGTCGCGGACCCGGCTCGGCGGCGCCGCCTATTCCTTCGATCGCGACGGCCTTCGGATGGACAACGGACAACACGTGTTCCTGCGCTGCTGCGTCGCTTATCGGACGCTCCTTGTCGAGATCGGCGCCGAGGATCTCGTGGCGCTGCAGCCTCGCCTGCGCATCACGGTCCTGGCGCCTGGCGGTCGCCGGGCGGTGCTCGCGCGCGGCCGCCTGCCAGCCCCGTTCCATCTCGCCGGCGCGCTGCTGCGCTACCAGTTCGTGAGTTTCGGCCAGCGCCTCGCCGTCGCTCGTGCGATGCAGGCTCTGCGCGCGATCGATCCGGACGATCCGGCGGCCGACGCGCGCTCCTTCGGCGATTGGCTGGCCGAGCACGGCCAGGACGGCCGTACGCTCGACGCAATCTGGGACCTGATAGCCCGCCCGACCCTGAACCTGGCGCCGTCGGACGCTTCGCTCGCGCAGGCGGCGCAGGTGTTTCAGGTCGGCCTGCTGGGGGACGCCGCCGCCGGCGACGTCGGCCACGCTGTCGTGCCGCTGTCGGAGATCCACGATGTGGCGGCGCGGCGGGCACTGGCTGCCGCGGGCGTCGACGTTCGCCTCCGCCATGGCGTCACCGCAGTCGTCCCGACCGACGGTGGGTTCGTGGTCGAAACCCGTGGCGGCGCCGCGGCCGCGTCCGAGTTCGTGATCCTGGCGGTGCCGCCGACCCGCGCCGCCAAGCTGATCCCGCCAGCAGCGCCCGGTTCTGTTCCTGGTCTAGCGGGACCAGGAACAGAAAAGACACGCCCGGCGATCGACGCGCAGGCGCTCGGGAGCTCGCCGATAGTCAACCTGCACGTGGTCTACGATCGGCAGGTGCTCGACGTGCCGTTTGCCGCGGGCGTCAACACCCCGGTTCAATGGGTGTTTGACCGGACCGACGGCAGTGGGCTTCGCAGCGGTCAGTACCTCGCCGTCTCTCTGTCGGCGGCCGATCTGGAGCTGGGGGAGACCGCCGCGGAACTGCGCCGCCGGTATCTGCCCGCGCTCGCCGCCTTGCTGCCGGCGGCCCGGGGCGCGACGGTGGAGGTGTTCCGCGTCACCCGCGAGCACGCGGCGACGTTCCGCGCCGCCCCCGGCGCGAGGGCGCTGCGTCCGGGTCCGCGCACGCCGATTCCAGGGCTATTTCTCGCCGGAACCTGGACCGACACAGGCTGGCCTGCGACGATGGAGAGTGCTGTGCTGAGCGGGTACGCCGCTGCCCGCCAGATACTGACGGCAACGACAACCCGCCAGCCGGCGCTGTCGGCACGAGGAGCATGACCGCAACCGCCCCGATCCAGACCGAGCCGAACAGCGAGGTGATCGTGTTCGCGCCACTGTCTCTGGAGGCGCGGGCCGTGCGCTCCGGCGCACCCTGGGCTCGTGTCCACCAGATCGGGATGGGGCCTCGACGTGCGGCCCGGTCCGCGCAGCTCGCCGGCGACGCCCGCGGCGCCGCGGTGATCATCGCCGGCTTCTGCGGGGCGCTCGATCCCGAGCTCGAACCGGGCGACGTCGTGCTCGCCACCGAGCTCCGCGGCCCGACCGGGACGACACCCTGCGATGACCCGTCGATCCTCGCCGGGGTGCTCCGTCGCGGCGGCCTGCGGGTGCGGATCGCTCCGATCGCGTCCAGCCAGCGTCTCGTCCTCGGCGAGCGCCGGCGGACCCTGTGGCGGACCGGCGCCGCGGCCGTCGACATGGAATCCGCCTGGCTGGCTCCGGGCACTGACGCCCGTCCGCTGGTGACGATGCGGGTGGTCCTCGACACCCAGCGTCACGAGCTGATCCGCCCCCTGCGGACGCTGACCGGAACTGCGATCGCGTATCGCACCCTGCGTCGGGCCTGCGCGCTCGTGCAGGACTGGGCGTCTGCGATCGCGCCCCGGGAGGTGTTGCTCGCGTCTCCGCGAGCGTCGTGCGCGGGTGTCAACCGCGCTGTTGAGATCGTCGAGCGCGTCCTCGAGACGCGAGGTGCGCCGGTCTACGTCCGCAAGCAGATCGTCCACAACGCCCACGTGGTCGCCTCGTTGGAGGAGCGCGGGGCGGTGTTCGTCGACGAACTCGACGCGGTTCCGGAGGGCGCGACCGTGATCTTCTCAGCGCACGGCGTCTCGCCTTCGGTCCGGGCTCAGGCGGCTGAGCGAGGTTTGGATGTGGTCGACGCGACCTGTCCGCTCGTCGCCAAGGTCCATGCGGAAGCGCGGCGCTTCGCGGCCTCCGACTTCGACATCGTCCTCGTCGGCCATCAAGGCCACGAGGAGGTCGACGGCACCCATGGGCAGGCACCCGAGCGAATCCACGTGATCGCGAACGCCGCGGATCTCGACAGGGTCGAGGTCAAGGATCCGGCGAAGGTCGCATACCTGACGCAGACGACGCTGGCCGTCGACGACACCGCCGGGGTGATCGAGGCGATCAGGAAGCGGTTTCCGGACGTGGTCGGACCACCGTCGAGCGACATCTGTTACGCGACCCAGAACCGGCAGGATGCCGTCCGCTCGCTGGCGCGAGAGTGTGACCTGATCCTGGTCGTCGGGTCCGCGAACTCCTCGAACTCGCGACGGCTGGTCGAGGTGGCACAGCGCGCGGGCTGCCGAGCGCTGCTGGTGGATAATGCGGAGGCGATCCCGCCGGAGGCGCTCATCGGCGCTCACAGGGTTGGTCTGACGGCCGGCGCCTCGGCCCCGGAATCATTGGTCGAGGGGGTCGTCCGGGCGCTATCGGGGATCGGCGGCGCGTCCGTCAGCGAACACAGCATCGCCACCGAAACCGTTCATTTCAAGCTCCCGCCCGAAGCGAGTGAGGCAAGATAAGAGACATGCCCGTTCCACTGAAACAGTCAGCGCGCATCGGCGCCTACCTGCTCGAGCAGAAGCTGCGACGACGCGAGCGATTTCCTCTGATCGTCGAACTCGAGCCCCTCTTCCAGTGCAATCTGGAATGCGCCGGATGCGGCAAGATCCAGCATCCCGAGCACGAGCTCCGACGCCGGATGCCGGTCGACCAGGCCGTCGGCGCGATCGAGGAGTGTGGCGCGCCGATGGTCTCGATCGCCGGCGGCGAGCCGCTGATCCACCCCGAGATCGACGAGATCGTTCGCCGGCTGATCGCCCGCAAGAGGTACGTGTACCTGTGCACGAACGGACTGCTGCTGGAGCGCAAGCTGCGGCTCTTCAAGCCATCGCCGTACTTCTCCTGGGCGATCCACATCGACGGCCTGCGCGAGCGCCACGACGAGTCGGTCTGCCGCGAAGGGGTGTTCGACAAGGCAGTCCAGGCGATCCGTGCCGCCCAGTCGGCCGGCTTCCGGGTGACGACCAACACGACCTTTTTCACGCACGACTCGCCGAGCACCGTGCGCCAGGTGCTCGACTTCCTCAACGACGAGCTGAAGGTCGACCAGATGATGATCTCGCCGGCCTACGCCTACGAGAAGGCGCCCGACCAGGAGCACTTCCTCGGCGTCAGGCAAACCAATGACCTGTTCCGAGAGGCCTTCGCCGACGGACGCAGGCGCAAATGGCGGCTGAACCACTCGCCGCTGTTCCTCGACTTCCTGGAGGGGAAGGTCGACTTCCAGTGCACCGCCTGGGGCATCCCCAGCTATTCGCTGTTCGGCTGGCAGCGGCCGTGCTACCTGATGGCCGACGGCTACACCACGACCTACCGGGAGCTCCTGGAGACGACCGATTGGGATAAGTACGGACGCGGCCGCGATCCGCGCTGCGACAACTGCATGGCCCACTGCGGGTACGAGCCGACGGCGGTCCTCGCCACGACCCGCTCGCTCAAGCAGTCGATCCGCGCCGTGCTGCAGCATTAGCGGGCGTCCGACCTGCGGCTATCGTGCGGGGGGGTGCGAAACCCGCTAGCCGATCGGCCGGTGCTCGCCTCGCTGGTGGCGACGCTCGTCGCGGCCGTGGCGGTGATCGTGATCGCGCGCGTGACCGGTGCCGATGCCGTCGGGCGGGCGTTCGATCACATCGATTGGCGACTGATCCCGGTGGTCGCCGCCGCCGAGTTCCTCACCTATCCCGCGTACATGCTGGCGTTCCGGTCGATCGCCGGGATGCACGGCCATTCCAAGCTCAGCCTGCCGGTCGTCGCGCGGGTGGTGGTGGCGGGGTTCGGCCCGTTCGCTCTCAGCGGCGGCTTCGGAGTCGATAAGCGCGCGCTCGAGGCGATCGACGAAGACGAGCGCAGCGCCCGCGTGCGGGTGATGGCGCTCGGCACGCTCGAATGGACCGTGCTCGCGCCGATTACCTGCGGGGTCGCGATCTGGTTGCTGGTGACAGGCGCAAACGTGATGCCGTCGCTGCTGTGGCCCTGGGCGACGGCGGTGCCGATCGGGCTCGGGTTCGCGTTCTGGGCGGGAGGACGTCCCGAGCGGCTCGCGAGGATCGGCGGCTCCTACAAGGACTGGCTCGCGCAGGCGTTGGAGGGAGTCGGCGTGATCCGAACCTTGATTCGGCACCCGCGCACGTATTTCGGTGCCTGGTTCGGGACGACGCTCTACTGGCTGGCCGACATGGGCGCGTTTTACGCAGCGCTGCGCGTCTTCGGGTTGGAGCTCGGTCCGGGGCGCGTGATCATCGCCTACAGCACCGGGTATGCCGCGACGCGCCGGTCGCTTCCGCTGGGTGGAGCCGGGATCACCGAGGTGCTGATGACCTACGCGCTCTACTGGGTGCGTGAGCCATTGGCGCCGGCGCTCGCCGCGGTGCTGATCTATCGCGCATTCAACTTCCTGCTGATCGCCGTCCCGGCGCTGATCGCCAACCGGCAGTTGAAATCGACGCTCGAGGGAAGCGAGTCGTCGCGAGTCGCCAACAACCGTCTGCAAAGCCGGAGCTAACGCTCTACCTACGGTTCCTCCGGCGTGTCCGCGCTACTTTCCTGAGCGTGCGTTTGACGGCCGCGATCGTCGCTCCGATATGTGCAATTCTGATCGCTGCCTGTGGCGGGTCGAGCGCCCCTCCTCCCCCGAAAGTGATCACCGAGGTGAGCTCGACTCCGGGCCAGCCATCAACGGTCACGAGCACCTCAGGGCGCGGTGCATCGCTTCGGATCGGCCAGAGCGCGAGCTTCGCCGGCGATCAGATCGTCGGATCAGGGGAGGGCGAACAGGTCTCGGTAACGGTGCAGCGCGTGGTCGACGAGGGCACGAGCGGGATCCACTACCTCGGGGCGCGGGCACCGTCGCTGCCACGCGGGCAGCGACGGATCGCGGTCGAGTTGACCTTTCGAAGCACGGGCAAGGCGGCCTACGACGACAGTCCGGAGGACGAGCTGTCGCTGATCGGGCCTCGCTCCACCGGTGCCGTTGGCAAGGTGCTCCCGGGAATTACCGGCCGGGGCCAGTGCCAGGCCGACGTCTCAGCGAGTGTCGATGTGCCGCCTGGGGGCATCGATCCAGGCTGCATGTTCTTCCAGGTGCCGAACGACCAGAAGATCAGCGCTGTTCGGTACCAGACGCAGGGGGGACACTATCTCGCCACCTGGGCCGTTCACTGACGGCCTCGGGACTCACGGTTAGCTGCATCGACATCCTTACGCAGGTCGGCGCGGCCCAGGCCGCGCTCGGCATGCGGCGCGGCTGATTGCGAGGCTCGGGGGACGCCCCCGCGTCAGGACGCCATCGCGGAGCTGCCGCGAGTATGTTGCCGGAATGACCGCTCAGGCCGACAACGCGGAGACGTTCATGGCTCTGCATCAGCGTGGCCGCCCGCTGTTGATGCCGAATCCGTGGGATGCCGGGTCCGCGAGGCTGCTGGCGTCGCTTGGGTTCGAAGCGCTGGCGACGACCTCGAGCGGACACGCTGCGACGCACGGCCGGCTTGACTACCAGGTCACGCGTGAAGAAGCGCTGACGAACGCGGCGGAGATTGTCGGGGCGACGGATCTACCGGTTTCCGCCGACCTCGAGGACTGTTTCTCGGCAGAGCTGGACGGCGTCGCCGAAACGGTCCGCCTGGCGATCGGGGTGGGACTTGCCGGCTGTTCGATCGAGGACTTCTCCGGGGACGAGCGCGATCCGATCTACGAGCGTTCCCGGGCGGCCGAGCGCGTCGCTGCCGCCGCTGAGGCCGCACACGCGGGTGCCCAGCGGCTCGTGCTGACCGGTCGCGCCGAGAACTACCTGCACGGGCGACCCGATCTCGCCGATACGATCGCGCGGCTCGAGACCTATCAGGAGGCGGGAGCCGACGTTCTGTACGCCCCGGGCCTGACAGATATCGGCGAGATCCGTCGCGTGATCGAGTCCCTTGACCGGCCGGTGAACGTGCTGGCCATCCCGGGCGCCCCGCCCGTCGAGGAGCTGGCGGGCGCGGGCGTGGGTCGCATATCGGTCGGAGGGGCGTTCGCGTTCGTTGCCCTCGGGGCGCTGGTCGAAGCGGCGAATGAGTTACGTGAGCGCGGCACGTACGGCTACGCGGAGCTCGCGGCGGCGGGTAGGCGCGCGGCGCAGGCCGCATTCGGTATTTGATCCGTGTCAACCCGTCCCTGTTGGCTGGTTCTTAGAGTTTTCTGCGCCGTGGGGAGCAATCTTCCCTCATGCCAGGGGGATCCCAGGACTCCGGTGACCGAGCGGGACAGCTTCGCCGCAAGGCGCTGAGACGGCGTGAAGCGGCGCTGAGGCGGGTCGCGGCGACGCGTCAGGTGATCATGGGCGGTACGGCCGCGGCGGTCTGCGGGCTTGCGGTTTTTATCGACGTGCTCGCGCCGTCTCACGCGTCGGCCACGAATCCGAAGGCGACAAGCGCCTCGACCGGGGCCCAGCAGGGCCACGGCGGTTATGGCGGCTATACCGAGGGTTACGGAGGCTACGGGTCTGGTTCAGATTCGCAGGGCTCGATTGGCGGGTCGCCGCCGGCGTCCTCCTCGGGTGGCGGGTCGGCCACCTCGGGCGGTTCTTAGATGGCCGCCGGCTCCGCGGCGACGCGGCCCGGACGGACGGAGTTTCCGGTTTGGGGCGGTAACGGGGTCGTCGTTGTGCGCGAGCGTACCGGCTTGGATGCGGCGGTGGCACAGGTCAGACGAACCGTCGCCGCGTTCGATCTCGCATGCTCGAGCTTCCGCGACGATTCGGAGATCGCGCGGCTGAACACCTCCGCGCGTGAAGAGGTGGTCGTCAGCTCGCTCCTCTTCGCCGCGGTGCGCGAGGCGTTGCGGGCGGCGCGCGTGACCGGCGGCGCGGTCGACCCGACGGTGGGGCAGTCGCTTGTCGCGCTGCGAATCAACCCGCGGCTGAACGGGCAGCCGGTGAGGATCGAGCCGGCGCCGGGCTACGCGGCCGTCCGGCTGAATGAGGCGACCAGCGGTATCACGCTGCCAGTCGGAGTTCAGCTGGATCTCGGCGCGACCGCCAAGGCGCTCGCCGCGGACATGGCAGCCGCGGCCGCGACCGCAGCGGCCGACTGTGGCGTGCTGGTCGGGTTGTGCGGTGACATCGCCGTCGCCGGGCCCCCGCCCGAGGGGGGTTGGCAAATCCGCGTCACGGACGACCATCGTCACACCGACGCTCCGGGTCAGACGGTCTCGATCCGTGCCGGCGGGCTCGCGACCTCGAGCATCACCGTGCGCCGCGCCGACAGCGGCGCGACCGCGGTCCACCACCTGATCGATCCCGCCACCGGCCGCTCGGTCGACGGCCCGTGGCGCACGGCGAGCGTGACCGCCGGTTCGTGCCTGGACGCGAACACCGCGAGTACGGCCGCGATCGTCCTCGGCCCCGGCGCGACCGACTGGCTCAGCGCGCGTCGGCTGCCGGCGCGGCTCGTCGGCCAAGACGGCAGCGTCTGTTACGTCGCCGGCTGGCCGGGAGAAGGCGACGATCTGTGATCCTCGCCGCGACCAATGCATCCACGTGGCTGTGGTACTTCGGCCGTGCTTCGGGGCTGGTTGCGCTGGTGCTTCTGACCGGAGTCATCGTGCTCGGCGTCCTCGGCCCGCTGCGCGTCAAATCCGAGTCGTGGCCTCGATTTGCGATCCGCGCGGTGCATCGCGACGTGTCGCTGTTGGCGCTGCTGGTGATCGCGATCCATGTGGGCGTACTCGTGCTGGATACGACCGTCCAGGTCCCGCTCACCGCCGCGATACTGCCGTGGGGATCCTCCTACGCCCCATTCTGGATCGGCATCGGCGCGGTGGGGTTCGACCTGCTCATCGCGATCGTCATAACCAGCCTCCTGCGCCGGCGGTTCGGTTACCGAACCTGGCGATCCGTGCACTGGCTCGCCTATGTCAGCTGGCCGCTCGCTGTCGCCCACGGGCTCGGTGCCGGCTCAGACGGCAGTTCGACGTGGGCGTTGGGGCTCACGCTCGGCTGCATCGCGATCGCCGCGGCCGCCGTCATGGTTCGGCTGACCCACGGCACAGCCGCGAAGACCCTCGAGGTCTGATCCGGGCGAGGCACCGACTCATCGATCGGTGAACCGGACGAGTGCACACGGCGGCCGCGGCGCTCGGCGATGAGTTTCACGGCGCCAGCTGGTCTTACGTCCTGCATGACACGGCCAAAGGACAGCAGATGTCGCAACAACCACGAGTAGTGCACAGAGATGAGCAGCCGTATGTCGCCGTTCGCGCCAGCGTCACCATGGAGGGGCTTGCAGGGGCTGTGGACCAGTATTTCTCCGAGCTCTTCGGTTGGGCGCAGGCGCACAACGTCGAGCCCTCGGGTGCACCGTTCATCCGCTACCTGCGAGTCGACATGGACCGCGACCTGGAGATTGAGTTGGCGCTACCCGTCACGGCCGGGATACGAGCCGAAGGCAACGTTCACGCCGGCGTGCTCCCGGCCGGACGCTACGTGACGACGATGCACGTCGGGCCCTACGACGGGTTGGTGACCGCAAACGCCGACCTGCAGGAATGGGGTGAACGGCACGGCATTCGGTGGGCGATGAACGAGCGTCGGTGGTGGGGCGCTCGCGTTGAGCGCTATCTGACCGATCCTCGGCGCGAGCCCGATCCCTCCCGCTGGCAGACCGAGCTCGCGTATCTTGCTTCCGACGATTGAATTCCCGCAGCCATCACGCTCTCCCGATCATCCACCCCATCCGGGCCTCGAAGAGCGCGCGTGTCGTCGTCGCGGTCCGCTGACTCGGATGGGCTGATGCCGAACAGACTGGCGTGGCGCGGAGAGGGCGCGCCACGCATGGAGGTCGCGCACGTTCTGGCCACACGCCCGCAGTTCGTCGCATGCGGCACGCAGCTTGGGGTTACGTACGAGCTGCGATACCGATTGGAGCAGGGAGTCCTTCGCCTGAACCTCGTTGGTGACCGGAGTCTCGAGCTCCACCTCGACGGTGCCGATTTCTTCGATCTCGGCTGGTCGCCGCTGTTCAATTCGATGCCGGTGATCCGGGATCGGCTGCTCGAACCGGGTCCGCCCCGCGACTATCTGATGCGCTTGGTCGATGTTCCGTCGCTCGAGGTCAGCCTGTCCGAGCAGCGATACGAGCCTCTCGGCAATGGCGTCGTTCGTTTCCGTGCGGGCGAGTTCGTGAGCGACATCACCCTCGACCGTGACGGGTTCGTCATCAGCTATCCAGGGATTGGCGCGCGAGCGTAACGCCTCGGCGCTGCCTCACGCTGCTCGGAAGATCCGGAAGGCGCCGCTCACCGTGTTGCCGCGAATCACAACCAGCGCGCCGTCCTGATCGCCTGGTGTCGCGGACAGCGGGATTTCCGAGCTGAGCTTCCCTTTTGCCGACCCGGCCTCGACATCGATTCTCGTACCGCGAGCGATACCGAGCTCGACGTTGCCCGAGACACTCTGGACATCCACGTTGCCCTGGCGTAGCGAGCCCAGCCGGAGAGCGCCGGAGACCGACTTGGCCGACACGGACCCGTCGACGGACTCGGCGCTGACGCTTCCTGAGACGGTTTGCGATGTCAGTTCGCCGGCGACCCTCGGCAGGCGCACCTCGCCGCTCACGCTACGCACCTTCGCGTCGCCGTCGACCTCGCCGCTGACGCGGATTGCGGTCGATGCGGACTGCGTCTCCAGGCTGGCGAACGTCCCGTCGAGCGTCGCCTCGCCCGCCGCGCTGACGATTTGCACACGTGAGCGATGCGGCACGCGCACCCGCACGCGCAGTGGTCCGTCGAACCGACCGAAGAGGCCGCCGAGCGTCTTACGCTCAGGCCCGATCGCGAGCCGGTCGCCGATCAGCTCCACTCTCGTTGCGTCAATCTGCTTCTGCGATCCCTCGAGCGTCACCGTCGACTCTCCGCCGTCGGCCGTGGCGACCTCCAGGTCGACGGAGGGAACCTTGACCTCGAGGCGCACCGGCCTGGGCGTATCGAAACTTGACTCATTCATTCAAATCACTCCTTTCAGCTCCGGCCGTAACCGGTCAGCCGCCAGCTGTTGCCGGCGGGGGACGGGACTCGAGCTTGCGGCCAGCCGCCTGCACGAGCCAGGTGTTGACGGACACGCCGGTGGCCGCGGCTGCGGCCTCGACGCGGGCTTTCAGGCTTTCGGGCAGGCGCAAGGTGAGCCGTGCGGCATTGGCCTCGTCGGCCACTTCGCTCGGCTTTTGCTCCGGCTCCCCGACGTAGACAAGCTCCGGGTCGATACCCGCTACGCGGAGCTCGATCCGGCCGTGGTCCAGGTGCGCCGAGAGCTCGAGCGCCGCCTCGGCGAGCGCCTCCTGGAGGCGCCGCGCCAGCGACGACTCGAGCGCGACCGCGAGGAGCTCGGCCGCGCGCGCCGTCGACTCGTCGCCGACCGCAGCGACGCGCGCCAGATCATCGGACACAGCTTGGATGTAGCTTTCGAATTGCATGGCGCCATGATGACATCACCATGACGCCATGTCAAGTCGAGCTGATGTCAAGTTGGCGCCGTCCTTGACGCACGGGCCCCGAAAAGGGTCCGGCAGCTTGAGCGCTAGTCGGGTCTGTTTCCTCGGACGCGGTGTTCGGCTGCGGGCAGGCCTTCCATTTGGGTTCGTTGTTCTGGGTGTGACTCGTACCAGCGGGCGTAGCGTTTGGCGAGTGGTGCGGCGCTGATGCCGTGGGCGATGACGGACAGTCCGATGGTGAGGTAGGTGGCGCGCAGGATCGTCTGGGCGCCGGCCAGGTGGGCATCTTCGATGACGATCACCGCGAAGACGATCGACGCGAGACCGCGTGGGCCGAACCACCCAAGGAAGGCGATGGTTGGGGGTCTGGCGCCGCTACCGACCAGTGAGATCGCGACCGGCAGCATCCGGACGAGCGTCAGGCTGAGCACCGCGTATAGCGCCAGCTGCCAGCTGAGGTGCTCCAGCGAAGGCCCGAGAAGCACCGCGCCGAAGATCAGGAATGTGACCCCGCCGAGGACGTTTCCGACTTCCTCGTTCAGGCGCGAGGCCTCCTCGGCCTCGTGGCTCACGAGCGCCCCGAACAGAGCGCCGGCGACGAACGCCGCGATGAACCCGGAGCCACCGAGCGCGGCTGCGATGCCGTACGCCAGCGCGGCGGCGGCGACCGGAATGGCCTGTAACCACGGCCCGCTGATCAGTGCACGGCGATAGCAGACGGCCACGATTCCGGATGCGACCAACCCGGCCGCGGCTCCACCGAAAAGCCCATAGCCGATCTGCTCGGATACGACGGTGAGCGCGCGGTGCCCCGTCGTGATCTTTTCCTCCGTGTCGGCGGCGGCAAGTGCGATCAGCAGCAGCGGGACGCAGATTCCGTCGTTGAGTCCACTTTCGACGTTGAGTCCCTGGCGGATTCGCGACGGCAGTCGCGGTTCGGTGACCACCGCCTGGCCGAGAGCCGCGTCGGTCGGCGCGAGCACGATGGCCAGCACGATCGCCTCGGCGGCAGTGAGCTGCTTGAAGAGCGCGGCCGCAACGAGCGCCCCCGCCGCGATCGTGAGGGGAAGGCCGACACCGAGCAGCCGGACAGGCACGGAGTACTCGCGCTCGAGCCGGCGCAGCTTGATCCGCGACGCGTCAGCGAACAGCACGACGGCGAGCGTCGCCTCGGCGAACGCACGAACGTTCGAACTGGTCGGCGCCGGGGCGGCTTGGTCGAGGACGAGCGGACCGACGAGCAGCCCGATCAGCACGAACACCATCGCCGGCGTGACCGGCGTTCCCGTCAGCCGCCGCGAGACGCCGGCAACCGCGAGTACGGCACCGGCGATGATCGCCAGTTCCCACTTCATCCGGTCACGAGCGCTCGTCCCTCTCCACGGGACGTCGCCTCCTCTAGCACCGGCGTTGCCTGTCGCTCACGGCCGAGCGAGTGACTCGCTGCGCGTCGATTGCGCCTGCCCCGCGCGCGTGGCACTCTCGCTCAGAACTCCGTGCCCGAATGGACGCTGACACCCGACCAGATACATACGCTGGCCCGGTCGTGGTGGCTGGCCGTCGCATTGGGTTTGGGTAGCCTGATCGCCGGTGGGATCGTTCTGGCAAGACCGGACCACAGCCTCAGGACCCTTGCGGTCATCATCGGCATCTTCGTGCTGATCGATGGCGTCGTCGAACTCTACCTGTCGCTGGCGCGCCGCATCGAGAGCCGTGGCACCACCGCGCTGCTGACGAGGCTCAACGTGATCGTCGGTGTGCTGCTGATCCGGCACCCGATCGCCGGGGTCCAGGCGATCGCGTTGTTGATCGGCACTTGGCTCACCCTCCTGGTCGGATTCTCGTTTCTCGCGAACGGCGTCGCGATGATCGTCTTCGGCATCCTTCTCCGCACGCTCAAATACCAAGGGCGACAGCCGGAAGCCGCCGTCGCGACCTGAGCGTCCCGCACGACCTAGGTTCCATTGCTACCGGTCGCGATCACCTCGCCCGACTCGGTCGCGAAGAGGTGCAGGGCGCCGGGCGAGGCGTACAGCGTGACGTGGTCCCCGACCGACACGTGCTTGGCATCTTCGACGAGCGCAACCAGATCGACGCCGTCGGCTGTTGCGTGAAGCAGCGTGCCGTTGCCCAAAAACTCGACCACCTCCACGTCCGTCGATACGTGCATGCCGCGATCGCTGTCCCGACTTAGACGCAGATGCTCGGGGCGGACGCCGAGCACTACCCGTTGCAGGTTCGCGGCCCCGAGAGCGGCTGACTGGGCGTCAGTCAGCCGGACATCGACGGCACCCCCGACCAGTGAGCCGTTGCCGCCCTCGCCATCGGCCTCGAGCTCGAGGAAGTTCATCGACGGGGAACCGATGAATCCCGCCACGAAGCGGTTATGCGGCTGCTCGTAGAGCTCGCGCGGCGAACCGATCTGCTCGAGCACCCCGCTCCTGAGCACGGCGATGCGATCCGCCATCGTCATCGCCTCGATCTGGTCATGCGTGACGTAGATCATCGTCGCCTCGAGCCGCTGATGCAGTCGCGCGATCTCAGCTCTCGTCTGGACTCGAAGCTTTGCATCGAGGTTGGACAGCGGCTCATCCATCAGGAACGCCGCAGGGTGGCGAGTGATCGCACGGCCGAGCGCGACGCGTTGGCGCTGGCCCCCGGAGAGCTGACCCGGCTTGCGGTCCAGCAACGGCTCCAGATCAAGGATCCGTGCTGCCTCACGGACGGCCTGCTCGCGCTCGCGCTTGGGAACCTTTCGAATCTCGAGCCCGAAGCTGATGTTCTGGAACACCGTCATGTGCGGATACAGCGCGTAGCTCTGAAAGACCATCGCGAGGTCGCGCTCACGCGCCGGCAGGTCATTCACGACCAGATCACCGATCTTGACCTCGCCGCTGCTGATCTCCTCCAGACCACTGATCATCCGCAGCGCCGTGGTCTTGCCGCATCCCGAGGGACCGACCAGGCACACGAACTCGCCGTCGGAGACCTCGAGCGAAAGGTTGTCCACGGCCAGCACCCCACCGCGGTAGGTCTTCGTGAGGTTGTTCAGCACGACGCGGCTCATGTCACCCCCTCACTTGACCGAGCCGGCAAGCATGCCGCGGACGAAGTGTCGCTGAAACGCGAAGAACACCGCTAGCGGGATGAGGATCGAGAAGATGCCTCCGGTTGCGATGATCCAGTAGTCCTCAGCCAGCGATCGAGTCTGATCGAAAAGGAACACGGTCAGTGGCACATGTGGGTTGCCTCCCAGGAAGATGAGCGCGACCAGCAGGTCATTCCAGACCCACACGAACTGAAACACGGCCAGCGCGGCAGCTGCCGGGAGCCCGAGCGGCAGCACGACGCGCCGGAAGAGCGTGCCCTCCCGGGCGCCGTCCATCCTGCCGGCCTCGATCAGGTCACGCGGGATTCCCAGATAGAAGTTCCTCATCAGGAAGATCCCGAAGGGCAAGCCGAACCCCACATGGAAGATGACAACACCGATGATCGAGCCGAAGGGGTTGTACCCCGTGATGTTCCCGATGGTGTGGTAAAGCTCGACCACCGGAATCAGCGCGACCTGGAGGGGTACGACGATGAGGGCGACTATGCCTAAGAAAACGGCATCGCGGCCTCTCCAGTTGCCGAACACCAGCGAGTAGGCAGCCATGCTCGATACGCCAGTCACCAGGAGCGCTGCAGGGACCGTGATCTCCAATGACGTCAGCAGCGAACTGAGCACGCCGCCGGCGGCGAGACCGCTCTTCACGAGGGTGCTGTAGTTGTGGAACGTCAGCTGCGACGGTGCCGTGAAGACCTTCCACCAACCTGAGGTCTCAAATAGCGCCTCCGGGCGCAGCGAGATGATCGCGAGTGAGACGGTTGGAACGAGCCACACCAGCGCGATCGCCACGAGCGCGATGTTGAGCGCCAGCCGGGGCGGGCGAATCCGTCGACCGACGGCAGCGAGACGGCCTCCGCGCGGGACGGCTCGAGCGACGCTCGCATCGGCGGTTGTCATTGGCGCAGCCTCTTGAGATTGAAGAGCATCGCGGGCACTACCAGCAGGAACAGGATCACCGCGATGGCGCTCGAGAGCCCGGAGTGAATACCGCCCGTAAAGCCCTGGTTGTACATCTCGAGCGCGAGCGTGCTCGCCCCCGCCTGAGAGGAACCCGGCGCCATGTTCAGGATGATGTCGAACACCTTCAGCACGTTGATCACCATCGTCACGAACACGACGATCAGCACCGGCGAGAGCATCGGCACGGTGATCCTCCGGAACACCTGCCACTCACGGGCTCCCTCGGTCCGGGCGGCCTCGAGCACCTCAGGATTAAGTGACGCAAGGCCGGCTCCGATGATGATCATCGCGAAGCCCGACCACATCCAGAGGTAGGCCAAGATCATCGCGAGATCGATCAGCGGAACGCTGAGCAGCGCCTGTGCGGTTGCACTCAGGCCGCTCGTCGGCGTCACCGACCCGGTGCCCAACCAGCCGGGGCCGGCAACAGGGCTCCGGAAGTTGCTCGCGCCGATGCTGACCCGGTACGGCCCGCCGCCCTTCGGCGTCGCGAGCGTGAACTGGCCTCTGCTGTTCGTGGTGGCGCTGCTGACGCTGGCCCCCGAGGCCGAGACCAGGCTGACGCGTAGATCCGGTAGACCGTTCTCATCGGGGAAGATGCGTCCGCGCGCGAGCGGATGTGACACCGAGAAGTCGCGCCAGACAACGCCGGTGACCGACCCGGCCCGTCCGGGGGGTCGCGCAGCTGGTCGCGCGTGAAGCAGCGCCAGCGTGCCGGGACTGATGCCGATCGTCCCGAGCTGGATCGACTGGCCGCTGCCGACCGTGCTCGTGCTGATCAGGCCGCCGTCCTTGACCTTGACGCCGCTGGCGACAAGCGCCGAGACCGACTGGCCGGTGGTCGAGGTCGGATAGGCCCCCGGAGGGCGGACCCAATCCCCGACCGTCTGGATTAGGGCGTTGGCCACGCCGATCTTCGGTGAAATATCAAAGATGGTGCGAAAGATCAGGGCCGAGGTCGTGGCGCTGAACACGACCGGCATCACGATGATCGCCTTGAACGCGGTGCTCCAGCGAATCCGCTCAGCCAGCACCGCGATGATCAGACCGATCACGGTGACCATGAACGGGAACACGATCACCCAGATCGCGTTGTTGCGAAACGTCGTCAGGATCGCGGCCGTGGAGAAGATCGCCTTGTAGTTGCCCAGCCCCACGAACCGGGTCGCGGACTCGTCGAGAACGCTGTATCGCGCCGTCGCGACGAGCGGGTATATGACCAGCAACAGCAGCCAGATCGCTGCGGGCGCGAGAAACGCAAGCGAGGCGAGCTTCCCGGTCTTCCTCATGCCCGACGGTTGGCGGAAGCGCGACCGGGGAACCCCGCGGTTGTCGGCAACTACGGCCATGCGTTTGCTATCGAAGCGTCAATTGTGGTGGGGCGCCGAGGCGCCCCACCACGTCGAGACGAGGATCAGTGACCCAGCGCCCGGCTCGCCTGCTTCTCCATGGTGCTCTGGAGTGACTTCACTGTGGCCGGCGTCGGTGATCTGACGTCCTGGAGCATGTCGTTCCACATGTCCTTCTCCCAGCTGCCCTGCAGGTCGTCCAGGCTGAACACGGATGCCTTGGCGTTAACCAACTGCGTCGCGTCCGCACGCGAAACCGGGTCCGGGTAGGCCGACAGCGGCACCTTCTTGTTCGGCGAAGCGAAGCCGCCGAGCTTCGCCCAGATGGTCGCGCTCTGCGGACCCGCCAGGTACTTGATGAGCGCCTTCGCCTGCGGGGTGCTGTGCAGCAGCATCCCCACGTCACCGGCGGCCTGGATCGCGCTGGCGTTGGCGCTGTCGGCCGCCGGTGCCGGGAACGCGAACAGGTTGTAGCACGGCGTCTGAGCGGGGTTCGCGGTGCACTTCTTTCCGCCCTTGCCCTTCGTGCCGGCGTTGTACTTGCTCGAGTTGGCGACGATCTCGGTGGTGACGAAGTCGGCCTCGATCACGATCGCCGCGCTCGGCTGGGTCCCTGCGCGCGGGAACACCGGGTCGACACACTCTGGGTAGGTGCTCGCCAGTGAGCCCTTCGTACCACCGAGCAGATTGGACTGGTTCGACAGCAGCTGATTCATCACCGTGAATGTCTTGGCGACCGTCGGGCTCGTCCACTTGATCTTGTGCACCGCCAGCGCGTTGTAGTTCTTCGCACCGTTGATCTTCAGATACAGGTTCTGCCACAGGTCAGCCACCGGCCATCCGACATCGGTGCAGAGCGAGACCGGCGTGGTCCCGGAGGCTCGCAGCGCCGTGGCGTCCTTGAGCATCGCCTCCCATGTCGTGGGCGTCTTCTTGAGGCCGGCGGCGGCGAACAGCGCCGGGTTGTAGAAAACGGTGTTCTTGTTGGCGCCCTTGAACCAGACGCCGTAGAGCTTGCCCTTCACAGTGGCGAGGCTGTTCCAAGCGGCCCCGTAGTTCTTGGACTCCGACCCGATGACCGGCCCCAGCGGCTCGATCGCATGCTGTTTCGCGAGCGTGTCCAGGGTGCCGGGATCGGGTACCAGTGCGACGTCAGGCGGTGATCCGCCCTTGACCGCCGCCTCGAGCGCCGTGTCCATCGTGCCGCTGCCCTTGCCGGCGTAGTTGACGGTAATGCCGGTGCTCTTCGTGAACGGCGCCAACACCTTCTCGAACTGCGCCTGCTCGGCGCCCGTCCATTCGGCCCAGACGGACACCGAGCCGCCGATTTTCGACTGGGTGTTGGCCGCCGAAGCAACGCCGGCCCCGCCCGCAATACCCGCTGCGACGGCTACGACCATCCCGACACCGGCCACCAGCCCGGTGATTCTCCTCCTACGACTACTCATCGAACCACTCTCCTCTCGTACCCCCAAAGTGTTGCCCGGGAGCCTTCCCCGAGCGACTAGGTCGGACAGACCACAACTCACGGTAACTGAGCGGAGGCTCTACGTCGAGTCTTTCCCGACGAGCTGCGGTTCCTCGGCAGGCCCAGCCTCGCTACAAGCCGCCGAAGAGCGCTAGGCTCGTGCACCCATGGAGGCGCCGCACGGTCACGGGGAAGCGTTCGCGCCGATCCTGCCGGGCGAGGGCGCGAGCGATTACGAGCGCTATCTCCGCACCGACGAGCTCCTCGCGTTGCAGAAACGGCCCGACGAGTGGGTGCACCGCGACGAGCTGCTCTTCCAGACCGTGCATCAGTCGTCCGAGATCTGGCTCATGCACGCGTGGATGGAGGTGGAGGAGGCGGCGCGCCTGATCGAGTCGCGCGACGTCGCCGCGGCGCTGCGGCTGCTGCGGCGCGCCTCGTCGGCGGTCAAGTACGTGGAGGGATTCCTCGAGCACCTCGAGCAGATGTCGCCGTGGGAGTACCAGGAGGTGCGCCGCGTGCTCGGCCACGGCTCTGGCTTCGACTCGCCCGGCTTCCGCGGCATCCGTAAGGTCTCGCCGGACCTCTACGACGCGTTCGACTCGCTGCGCCGCGAGCGCGGGTTCACGCTGGTCGAGGTCTACACGCAGGGCCGCGAGCACGAGGATCTGTACCAGCTCGCCGAGGCGCTGATCGAGTGGGACGAGCGCGTCAGCGTCTGGCGCTTCCGGCACTTCAAGGTCGTGGCGAGGATCATCGGCGAGGACGTCGTCGGGACGCAGGGCACACCCGTCGACGTCCTCGCCGAGCTGACCAAGCACAAAATGTTTCCCGAGCTCTGGCGTGTCCGCACCGAACTCACTGAGCTCGCCACGCAGAGCGACTGAGCCATCTGCTTGAACTTGGGATGGATGCCTGCTCAGAAGGGCCGGACGCTCCCGCTTCGCCTACGCCCAACCGCCGGCGCCACCCCCGCTTGGGGTCGTTGCGGTGCTCCTCGAGCCGATCGACTTGGTGACCTTGGCCCCCTTTGCAGACAGCGCGAACCACAGAGGGGGTCCGGAAGTGCCGCCGGTCGCGTCGATGCCCTGGCCCTTGGTGCTCGAGGCGGTCTTGTCGGTCGCGAAGTAGTAGAGCAGGTGCCCGTGGTACGTCACCTGCATGAACTTGCCGTTTTTGGCGGTGCCAACAGCGCCCGCGGTCACTCCGGGGCCGGCCTTCGGCATGCCCGAGGTCGTGACCGGGGGCCAGACCTCGACGCACGTTGGGTTGCTGTCGCAGGCCGACTTGTTGCCGTGGTCCTTGGTGTACAGGTACACGGTGAGCTTCTTTGGCCCGGCGTCAAGGACCGAGCCCAGCGAGGTCTTCTTGACGCCGATCGTCGCCGTCGACGATGACTGGTGCGTACCAGCAGCAAGTGCGATACCGGTGCCGATCGCTCCGGCAGCAACGAAGACCGCCAGCCCGGCGCTCAAGGTAGATCGCTTGGTCGTGAATCCCATCTGTCCTCCCGCGAATGGGTGTGCTGACTCCGGATGGAGTCAATTCGAAGGACGCCATCCGGGCCGAATCTCTTCCCGATCGACTGCCGTCTCGAGGGTCGTCCGTCTCACTTCTGGTGTGGGAAGACAGGTCGCTGGCCTATTTCGCAGACCAGGCGGGGCACAGCATCGCGACGCTCGCGAGCGCTACGCGGGCGTGATCCGAGGACGCCTCGGGCTGGGCCCCAGCACCCGCTCCTCGCACGACTCTCTGGAGGATAAAAACGAGCGCCGAGCCTCGGGAGCTCCGAGGCCGTCTGGCGAGGGTTATGACTCACCCCGACCACGAGCAGCGGATCGATCTGGGCCTCTACCTTCGCCTAGGCGGTACCGAGGCTGTATTATCGTGGCCCGGGCGTAGGCCTCAGGATTGAGGAACCTACGTGGGTGACGGCTCGATACCGCGTGCAGGCTGAGCGAGGGACCGAGAGGGGCTGTGCCGGGGGGTTCGGGTTCACTTGAGAAAATTGATCGGGGTTCGTACGGGGTGGCGGGTCGCTTTGATGCTCCTCGTCGCCGCGTCGGTAGCGGTCGGCGCACCGAGTGCGCTGGCTCTCCGCACGCCGCGAACCACGTCGACGCTGCCCGGAAGCCAGTTCCAGGGCGGTGACGGCAACCAGGACAACGCCCAGCCCCTGATCGACTGGCAGGGGCTGCAGGCCGACGGTCGCGTGGGGCATACCTCCGATTACAACCCGAGTGACGACGCGTTCGCCGGCGGCTCGAAGGAGCAAAGTCCCGACGGCTGGGGCATCACGCACGACAACAATGGTGTGTCGCCCGGGAGCGACAACATCCTCGACACCTACAGCGCGGTCGACCGCGCGCCCGGCGGCGACGCGTTCGTGTACCTGGCGTTCACGCGCAACGCCGCCACCAACGGCACCACGTACCTGGCCTTCGACCTCAACCAGGACGGGCGCCTGTGGAGGAACTCGGACGGAGCCATGATCCCGTGCCGGAAGACGGGCGACATCCTGATCGCGTACGTCACCGCCGGCGGCCAGTCGAGCATCCAGGTTCAGCGCTGGGTAACCGACAGCGTCGACCCGTCCACCCGCTGCGCGAGGACCGGGAACGTGGTCAGCGCCGGGAACCTGACCGGCGACGTGGTCCAAGCCGCCGTCAACACGGGAACGATTGTCAACTACCTCCCGAGCAACTACCTCGGCAGCACGATTCCGGCTGGCCGGTTCGGGGAGGCGGCGATCAACCTCACGAGGGCGTTGGCCGACCTGCACGAGCCGTGCGCGGAATTCGTCTCGACCTGGATGCACTCGCGCGCCTCGAATTCTGTGAACTCCGCGCTCAAGGACTACGTCGCCCCGCAGCGTTTGCCGGTCGCCGTCTGCAAGCGGGATCCGGATCTTTCGACCACGGCGTCGGTCTCGGTCAGAGGCGGGGCCCGCCACCGGCAGGCGCGGGGTCGCCGCGCCCTCGGCGGGGAGATCTCGGACACGGCCCATCTGAGCGAGGGGTTCTTCCCCACTGGGACCCTCACATTCGACCTGTACGGCCCGGATGACTCGAGGTGCTCGGGCGCGCCCGTATTCACGTTCGTCTCGACGGTGACGGACAACGGCAACTACCAGTCCGGAGCGTTCAGCCCGACGCGGGCCGGGACCTACCGTTGGGTGGCCCATTACTCGGGCGATGTGAACAACGAGCCGAAGTCGACGTCCTGCGACGATCCCGCCGAGGCGGTCGTGGTGAGCCGCGCCAGCCCGAGCCTGTCCTCGACGGCCTCGGGGCCCGTGCACCCGGAGCGCGTTCGGAGCGGCCCGGCCCACAAGCTCAGGACCGCTCGTGAACACGTCGCGCGGGCCCCGCAGCCGATCAACGACATCGCTCACCTCAGCGACGGCTTCTCACCCACCGGGACGATCACCTTCAGCCTGTACGGGCCCGACAGCCCGACCTGCTCCGGCGATCCACTCTCCACCTCCTCGGTGACCGTCCACGGCAACGGCGACTACAACTCCGATTTGTTCACCCCGACGCGGGCGGGGACCTACCGGTGGGTGGTCCATTACTCGGGCGACGACAACAACGACTCGGCCGGCCCGACCCACTGCGGCATCGAGTCGGAGACCGTCGTGATCGAGCCCGCCCGCCCCACGATCTTCACGGTCGCCACCCCCGGCGCGATTCACGTTGACAACCCCATCGCCGACGTCGCCTCCCTGGACGGCGGCGCCGACCCCCATGGGACGATCACCTTCCACCTCTACGGCCCCGACGACGCCGGCTGCACCGGTACGGCGGCCCACAACTCGACCGTCGACGTCCACGGCAACGGCTCCTATACATCCAGTTCGTTCACCCCGACCCAGCTCGGCAGCTACCACTGGGTCGCGCACTATTCCGGTGACGGCAACAACGAACCGGTGTCGAACGCGTGTGACGACGAACGCGAGATGGTCGTCGTATCGCCGCCGCCGCTGCATCCGACAGCTCTGACCACAACGGCCTCGCCGGTCGCGCCCGCTACCTCGCCCGCCGGCTCGTCGATTCACGACACCGCCCATCTGACCGACGGCGTCGACCCGACCGGCCGCATCACGTTCACGCTCTACGGTCCGAACGATCCCAACTGCACGGGTCCATCGGCTGACATAGCCCCGGTGACGGTGGCGGGTAACGGGAACTACACGGCGTCGTTCACACCGGCCAGGGTGGGGGAGTATCGATGGCGGGCCACCTACTCCGGCGATACGCACAACCTCGGCTCCGGGCCGACCGCCTGTCAGGACGCCGCCGAGAGGGTCGTCGTTTCACCGGCCCATCCGGCGCTGACCACCAGGGCATCGCTCAGCGCGTCGGTCGGCCTCGGCGTGCACGACACCGCCTTCCTGACCGGCGGCTCGCTGCCGACCGGGACGATCACCTTCCGCCTCTACGGCCCGAACAACGCCGCCTGCTCGCGGGCGGCCGTGTTCACCACCACCCAGAAGGTCATCGGCAATCGGGCCTATCGATCCTCGACGTTCATCCCACGACAGGCGGGCACCTACCGCTGGGTCGCACGGTACTCGGGTGATGACAACAACGCCGCGGCTTCGACAAGCTGCCGCGAGAACCACGAGACCGTGGTCGTGCCGCGCCGCCTGCTGCTGCTGACCACCTCGGCCAGTCCGCCGACTGATGTCCACCCCGTGGGGAACGGGTTGCGAGCCGGGGGTCGCGAGATCCACGACGTAGCCACACTGAGGCTTGGGTTCGCGCCGACCGGCAGGATCGCCTTCGCGCTGTTCGGACCCGACAACACGACCTGCTCCGGGACGCCGATCTTCACCTCGTCCACGGCCGTCAATGGAAACGGCGTCTACAACTCGAATGAGTTCACCGTGACTAAGTCGGGCGCCTACCGCTGGGTCTCGTTCTATTCCGGCGACACCAACAACCATCCCGTCCTGACCCCCTGCCGCGCGAGAAACGAGCAGGTGAGCGTGCCCATTCCGGCCGTCACCGTGCTAACAAGCTCCGCATCTGCTCCCGCCGACGCCGGTGGAGCGATTCACGACACCGCGCACCTGAGCGGTGGCGACTCACCTGCGGGCAAGATCACGTTCCGGCTGTACGGCTCCGACGACACCGGTTGCTCAGGGGCTGCCGTGTTCACCTCGACGGTGAGCGTCTCCGGCAACGGCGACTACGACTCGGGTTCGTTCACTCCGCCCGCGCCAGGCGCCTATCGATGGGTAGTCGACTACTCCGGCGACCACGCCAACGACCCCGCCGGACCGACGCTCTGTGGTGACAGCGCGGAGCTCGGCATCGTGCGACCGCCGCACATCACCCCCGTCTCGCCCGCCCTGTCGACCAGCGCGTCCCAGTACCCGTCGAGCGGCGAGACGCTGTTCGACATCGCCCACCTGAGCGGCGGCGTCGATCCGGGTGGAGCGATCACCTTCATGCTCTATGGCCCCGACGACCAAAGCTGCTCGGGGCCGCCCGCGTTCACCAGCGTGGTGAACGTGAACGGCAACGGTGACTACCCTTCCGCCGCCTTCATTGTGCCTCACCCCGGAACCTATCGATGGGTGGCGTCCTACTCAGGCGATGCGGTAAACACGGCGGTCGGGCCCACCGCCTGCGGCGAGGTCACCGAGACCAGCTCCGTCAGCGCCGCGCCCGAGCCCACCCCGGACCCCGGACCGAACGCCCCCTCCGTCCCGCACCAGCCAAAGCCGCCCCCATCCGCCAAGCCCAAGCCGAAGCCGACGCCCAAACCCCCATCGGCCAAGCCCAAGCCCAAGCCGGAGCCCAAGCCCAAACCCCCACCACCCAAGCCCAAGCCCAAGCCCAAGCCGAAGCCCAAACCCCCGCTGCCCCTGCCCAAGCCACACCCAGTTCACAAACCACCCCGCGTCACCGGCTAGCGGCTGTCCGTTCCCGCCAGCGGGCTGAACGCAAAGAGCCGGGCGCTCTCCGCTCAGGGCGCCTGCTGCTGGCCGACGACCAAGAGCTGATCCGAAGCGCGTTCGCCGCGCTGCTCGCGCTGCACCCCGACTTCGAGGTCGTTGCCTCGGTCGGGCGTGGTGACGAGGTCGTCGCTGCTGCTCGAGAGCATCGGCCAGACGTCGCGCTGTTGGACATCGAGATGCCCGGGATCGACGGACTGGCCGCCGCCGCCGTCCTCTCCCAGGAGGTCCCCGAATGCCGGGCACTGATCCTCACCACCTTCGGCCGCCCCGGCTATCTACGCCGCGCGACGGAATCCGGCGCCCGCGGCTTCGTCGTCAAAGACGCCCCGCCCCGTCAGCTGGCGACCGCGATCCGCCGGGTCGCCGCCGGGGAGCTGGTCGTCGACCCAGCGCTGGCCGCCGAGACGCTGGCCAGCGGCGAGTCGCCACTCACCGCCCGCGAGCGGGACGTGCTCGTCGCTGCCAAGCCCGGTGCGACCGTCGCCGAGATCGCCCGGCGGCTGTTCCTGTCGGACGGGACGGTTCGAAACGACCTGTCGGCGTCGATCGCCAAGACAGGCGCCCGCAACCGGGTCGAGGCGGTCAGGATCGCCGAGGAACAGGGCTGGCTCTAGTACCGCTGCGACGAGCCATCCTCGCTCATCGCCGCCCAACGAACAATCCGCAGATCGATATTGGCAACGATCTCTTCGATGGACATGCGGGGCGATGGTAGGCCGGTCGAGTCATGATCGGAGCTCGCTGACGGCGGGGCACGGACGGGGCCGGTAGGCTGCTTTCGATTGCGCCGCTGAAGGAGATGGCAAGCGATGCTGCGACGGATTGGTGTGGCGATCTCGGTGGGCCTCGCGGACTCGCTCAACCCCAGCACGGTCGGTCCGGCGCTGTACATTGCGACCGGGCGACAACGCGTCTGGCGCGTGACGCAGTTCACGATCGGCGTCTTCAGCGTGACTCTTGTCGGCGGCGTTGTGCTTACGGTCGGCCCAGGGAGGTTGCTGCTGGGTCTGGTCCCGCACCCGCGGGGAACCGTCAGACACGTGATCGAGCTCGTCGCGGGCATCGTCCTGTTGATCGTTGCGGTGGGGATCTTCACGGGGCGGCGGTCTCTGGCGCGTCGCGAGCTCCCGGGCCACGGCGGCGGCGGGGGCTCAGCATTTGTCACCGGGGCATCGATCGCCGCGATCGAGCTGCCAACCGCTGCTCCGTACTTCGCGGTGATCGCTGGGATCGTGGCCTCGAGCGCAAGCATTCCCCAGGAGATCGGACTGCTCCTCCTCTACAACGTTGCCTTCGTGCTCCCACTGCTGGCGATCATCGCGGTGATGTTGGTTGCTGGGAGGCGTGCCGACCCGTGGCTTCAGAAGGGCGGCGCCTGGCTGCAACGTCGCTGGCCAGTGGTGCTCGCGAGCCTTCTTTTGTTTGTCGGCAGCGTCTTAGCCGTCCTCGGCGGCAGCGGCCTTGTCAGGCAATAGCGAAAAACGCGGCCTGGTCGGTCCGGACCTCGAACCGCGATCCGACACCAACGGGAACGCACCATCCGCCGCCGTGGACGGCCGGCCGCGAGTGACGGCGAACTCGAGGTGACGTCTCCAGTTCCGCGTCCGGAGTTCCCCGGGATCGACGCGGAAGCCTCCGACCGGACCGGCGGCACCCTCGAGACGCCCCAGGCTTCGTGGATGCAGGTCTCGGGCAGCCGATCGAAGGTCGTCTGCAACGCACCTGTTTTGCGCGGAAGGAACGGCTGAGCGCGCCCACAGATCCGAGTTAGCGTGACTTGGTGCACCTCCTGGTCACCAGCGCAGGGAGCGCCAACGGCGGTGGCTACGGCGCGGTTCTCGGCTTCAACAGCGAGGGCGAGCTGCTTGGGCCGTTCAGCGGCGATCCGCTGATCACCGATCCGCGTGGTCTCTCGCTTGACCCGTCGGGCACGCTGATCTACCTCAACAGCGGCGAGGACCGCGTGTTGGCGCTCGATCACCTCGGAAACACCGTGCGCGACTCCGGGCAAATTCCAGGACTTGATCCGGGCGGTGCCACGTTCAGGCCAGATGGCCGCTACTACGTCACGATGCGCCGAGCGGGGACGATATCCGCCATGCCCGCGACTCTCGATCGGGATCCAGAACCGCTTCTGCCTGCTGGCGTCGTTCCGTTCCCACGCGGGTTCGGCTTCGGGCGCGACGGCCGGCTCTACCTTGCCTCCGGCGTCGCCCCTTCCGGGGAAGGAGATAACACGATCCTCGCGTTTGACTTTGAGCCCGCGCCGCGTCCGCGCCGCTTGGTCGCTGACCCCGAGCTGAGTCCGCTCGATCTAACGATCGCTCCGAACGGGCACATCGTTGTCGCCAGTGAGTTCCCGTTTGGCGCTCCAGACGCTGTCACGACCGCCCGCGAATACGACGCGACTACCGGGCGGCTGGTGCGCGTCTTCGCGCCTGACCCAGCATTTGAGTTCAGGCGGCCGCGGGGATTGAGGTTCGGACCGGATGATCACCTGTACTGCGTTGGTGAGGACCACGTCGTCGCCGTCGACTTCTCGACGGGCGGCTTTGTCGGGCCTGTGGTTCAGCTGCCTCGGCTGAACGGCCAGGCGCTTGTGCTGCTCGCATAGCCGCAACTCTTGAGACCTCGTTTCGCTTCGCGGCACGATTCTCGCCTGACTTAATCAACGATCTGCATCGCGCGGGGGAGCAGCAGCCGGGCGGTGGTCGAACGTCGCCACCTGCTATGTCGCCGAATCGGGCGTGAGCGAGAGGCTTCCGCCTCGTGTTCCGGCTGATCGGGAAGGGAAGTGGCGTGACGGCGGCGGCGAGCCACTGACATGACTCGCGCGGCCAGACGCGCCCAGACTGGTATCGAATTTCGGCTTGAGGACACTAGGGCCAAGCCTGCACATAGGTACGCGCGCTCGGGTGATCGTGTTCGACGGTCCGGTGGAATATCCCGACGCTCGCGTTGCGAGACGAGCCCGCGATGGGTGTCGCGGTTGCCGCTGCTAGTGGGGCTCCCAGAAACATTCCACCCGAAATTGCTCGTCCGGCTGACCACTGGCCTGTGTCCTCAGAGCCTCGCGTGGCGCTGCCACGCCACGGCTCTTGCGTCCTTGGCCAGCGGCCCCCGTACTTCGCCCTTTCGGGCGGAACGTTCCCGGGAGACCCACTAGGTCGTGAGGCCGACGATCCCGTTACGCAATAGCGCCGCGGCGAGAAGTACGACGATCACCGCGGCCAGGGTTCTCGCGTTGCGCTCCAGCCAGCCACGCGCCGTTTGAAGCGTCGCGACGGCCCAGTCGCGGGAGACGGCAAGAGCTAGTAGCGCGGCCAACAGCGGCAGCAGCGATATGAGCGCGAAGGCCAACCAGAGCGCGATGTACCCGCCCGCGCTGGGATTCAATTGCGAGATGTCCTTGAGGGCAAGAGGGATGAAGCCGCCGGGGTTGGCGAGCGTCGCGCCTGCCGCGACGACCGCGATCGCCGGCGATGACGAGACCTTGCTCATCTTCTGGATCGCGTCGGCAATCCGCTTGGGGTCGCGCGGACGTCGCAGCGCGCGCGCGACGTAAGCGAGCAACAACACGCCGGCGACGATGTCGACGATCGCCACCCATGTCTTTGGCTCGCCGGATTTCCCGGGGGACGCGGCGGCGTTTCCGAGCACGAAGGCGGCAACGACACCGATTATCAGCGTCAAAGCGAATGCGCCGAGGAAGAACCAGAGCCCTGTGCGACCGGGGCGCTCGCTGAGAACGAGCGCCAGCACGCTGAACGTGAGCGTCGTCGGCGAGAGCATCGCCGCCAACGCGGTGAGGCCGAGCTCAACGTTGGCCGAGGTCACCGCCTCCGCCTCGGCAGCATCACGACCGGCCGACGCAGGCCGAGCCCCCCGGCGTTGCCGGCCCGAGCGTCCCGAAGATTGTGCGGCGGACCTGGATGCGCGCACTCTAACGGGAGGCAAGTACGCTGGCCAGCCGTGCTATCGGTGGACATCGAGATCGCGCTCGTGGGGCTCACGGCGATGTTGGAACCGGCGACCCTGCTGGCGTCTGTCTTAGCCCTTGTGATCGGTGACCGCCCGCTCCGCACCGCTTCCTGGTTCTACGTTGGCGGCCTTGGCGTGACGCTCGTGGTCGGCGTCGCCGCTGCGTTCGTGCTGGGGAACGCGGCCGCCTCCCATGCCTCGACGCCGAAGACGTGGGTCTCCGCCATCACCCTCGTCGCTGGTCTGCTGGTGCTCGTCTACTCGGTGCGGCTGTTCCGCCGACCGGGGGGCAACGACCAGATGGCGCGTGTGTCCGCGCGGATGAGCAAGGTCTCGTCGGCCCCGGCTCCGGCGATCATCGCGGCCGGCGCCGCGCTCGCCAACCCTGGGATCTTCATGTTGTTGGCGGCCAAGAGCATCTCCCAGCTCGATCCCAGCACGGCGCAGTACCTGCTCGACTGGGCTCTGTTCGCGGTCGTGGCGCTGATCCCGCTCGGATCAGCCCTCGTGATGCTCCGGATCGCCCCCGGTTTCACCAAGCGCCGGTTGGTTACCACCCGCGGCTGGGTGGAGCGACACGCCCGAACGATCGTTGCGGTCATCCTCCTTGGGCTCGCCGCCTCGCTGCTGCGCGACGGGATCAGCGGCCTTACGGGCTAGCTCGAGCTCAACGGCGGCCCGTCGAACATAGGACCACCAATCTCGTCCGCCACCGCTCGCAGGGAACCTGAACCGGCCCACGGGCACCCAGGCCGGCCGTGCGGTCCACCGCTTCAGGACACTAGATCCAAGCGCAGCTAGCATCACTGACACAACCGTCACCGCACCTCGAGCTCTTGCTCCGGGGCGCGGACTGAAGGCCTGGTGACTGGTCAGAACGTCCGGTCGCGGAGCGAGTTTGCCTCCGGCACGATTGCAAGCAAGACCGGCAACGAGTGCGGCTGTAATGGCCGAAGCGACCACAAGTACCTCATCAGCAACCTCCAACCTTGTTCGCTGATTGCACGTGCGGCCTCCGCATCCGGCGATACATCACCCGATGGCCATCGCCTCGTCGTCGGTTTCCGCAGCCCTTGGCTTGAGCCCCCGCCCCGTCCACGCCAGAAGACGCCCGGAACCTCCCGGATGCTCGCTTTGCGGTCCTACCCCTGCTGCCGTCGCGAGAGCGATACTACGGCCGTGGCCGACCTCAATGTCCTGGGCGCAGCGCTCGCCCCCTGCGGGAGCGATCCGATCACCGGCTTCTTTCGTGATGGGTGCTGCCACACCGGTCCCGAGGACCTAGGGAGCCACACCGTCTGTGCCGTGGTCACTGCCGAGTTTCTCGAACACCAACAACGGATCGGCAACGACCTGATCACGCCAATGCCTCAGTATCGATTCCCCGGTCTCGTGCCCGGCGACCGGTGGTGTGTGACCGCAGCTAACTGGCTACAGGCGCACGTCGACGGCGCGGCAGCCTACGTCGTCCTTGCATCCACCCATCAACGAGCCCTCGAGATCATCCCGCTGGACGCTCTCCGCGAACACGCGGTCGACGTCCCCCCGGATCCCGGGCCGCTTCAAGCCTGAGCTGGGCGTCGCGGGCGAGATCGCAGATAACAACGCCGCTCCTGCGACGCTACTCACGTTGGTTCGCCGCCTAAACCAAGAGACGGATTGGCGCTGAAGAGAAAGCTGGCGATCTCCATCGCGAACTCACGAACATCACGTCGCACCAGCACTCTGCGACAGACTCGTCGGACGCCCACGAAGCCCGACGTGCGCAGCCGGTGCGTCACCCGGTCGGTCGCTTCGTGACAACCGTACGGACAGTTATCAGCTTGCCGGCGTGGTAGGCCCACGTCGTGGTCGCGCGCCCGGAGGCGCAGCAGGTCGGGTCGTTGGGCCCGTACCAATACTCCGTGACAAGGATCTGGCCGTCGACCCACTTGACTTTCCCCAACAGCGCCACGTGCGGGAGGTCCGAACCGGGCGGCTGTTGGGGGGTGATCAGACCCACCGGACGCATGCTCGTGGCCGAACCGCTGAAGACGACATCGGCGAAGCGGATCTGGCCGTCCGCGGTCCCGCCGTTGTTGGAGCAGACGACGTCAACCGCGGCCGCTGGGCCTGCGCCGCCGAGTTGGCCATAGGTCACGTTATACGCGGCCCCGACGAGAACAAGGTGGGTGTCTGCGCCGGAGCTATTCACCTTCCCGAAACCCGTGTGGGCGATCTGCGCGACGTGGTTGTGCAGCCGGATCGGCCGCCTTGACTTGCACACCGCCCCCGGCAGGGTCTGGTTCTGCCAGCGGACCGTCTGGAGCGGCAACGATGCCTGCGCGTACGCCACGCCGGTTGCGACGACGGCAGCACTCAACGCTGCGGCACTGGCCAGCAGGCCAACGATCCAAGTCCCAGGTCCGGCACCGATAACGCGATTACACATGGGTTTGGGCACGGCTCCTCGGTTCGACTGTCTCCGACCGCACGCGCAGGAGTGCGCACATCATTCCGTTAGCGGCGATATTGCAGACACTAGGCCTTGCTAGTGCAACGTCCTCGAAATTCCTTTGCGTTCTGGCGGCGTCTGGACGCGCCTGAGTCGTGCCGTCGCAACGGCAGATACCTCCAGTATCTGCTGTTGCAACGTCCCGCCTCATCCACGCCCAGCCACTCGCCCGAACATCAAAGGACTTCCGGGACGCTGCACTAGGCGCCGAATTGGCGAATGGGAGGTTCGGTGGACGACGCCAAGCGATTCCCCTGTATTCGTGTTTGCGCGGTTGTCGTGGAGTCGACGTGGGCTGTGCGTGCTGTCCTGCAGCTGCTCAGGGTGTCATACATCCTGCCCGCGAGGCCCGACCGACCCACGCGCTCAGATGTCCATAAAACCGGGGGGCACCCCACCAGCTTGCGAGGTAGCCCCCGACGGTGGCGGCGTTGCGTCGGCGGGCCAACGCTGCTGCACGCGGGCCGCTTGGTCGAGAACGAGATTCTCCAGTACGGCAAATGCGTTGCCGTCGAGGCGTTTTGGCGTTTCGGCGTTCATCAGCTCCAGAGCGCGCTGGGGGGTATACGCAGCACGGTATGGGCGCTCGACCACGAGCGCCGCGTAGACATCGGCGACGGCGAGGACGCGCATTGGCATCGTGAGCTCGTCTGCGGCTACCCCTCGCGGGTAACCACTGCCGTCGAGGCGCTCGTGATGAGCACCGGCGATGGGCGCGAGAGTACTGAAGCTTGGGACGCGCTCAAGGATCCGTTCACTGTCCAGCGGGTGCTTCTTGATCACGCGCCACTCCGCCTGGGAGAGCGGTCCGGGCCGGTCAAGAATCCGGTTGGAGATCGACAGGTTGCCGATGTCGTGCAACCGCGCCACGCGAGCCAGATCGCGCCGGGCGATAGCGTCAAATCCGAGTTGAGCGGCGACGTTGGTCGCGATCGCAGAAACGCGATCGCCATGCTTCGCGGTCCATTTCGATTTCGCCCCGACCACGTCGCCGAACGCCTGAGCAATCCCATCAAGCCGATCGTGATCGTCAATCAGGACCCGATCGCGCGGCTCGACCGCCGACACATCTGGCTGGGCCAACGACCGCCAGAAGTCGGCGTCCCGGCGAAACGAGACCAGCGCCGCGACGAGGTCCGGATCGAACCACTGCCCGCTTCGCCTCGCCGCTATCGAGCAAGCCTTATCGACGCCTCGGACGAAATGAAAGACCTCCACGGTCTGTGCAAGGCACATAATCCTCGCGGCGAGCGGGATCTCGGTCGCTCTCAACCCGTGAGGCTGGCCGCGACCGTCCCAGTGCTCGTCCAACGCAAGAATCGCGTTCGCCGTCGCGTCGGAGAATCCGAGCTTGCGCGCGATCTTCGCGCCTTGGTAACACCGCGCCATCATCAGTGAGCGCGTTACCGTTTCCTCGTTGCGGATTGCCCACAGACGCCCGGTTTTTGCGGCCAGCGATCGCTCCGGCGCAACGGTCTTCACCGACCATACGAATGCCGCCAACGGCCGCGACCAGTCCACCAACTTAGAAGTCCGTTTGGCGATTTGATCATCGGCACCGAACAACGCAGCCATGTGTGCCGCGTTGGCCGTGCAACCGGCATCCTTGAGCAACAGCGCGTAGAACAGATCCGAGCGCGCGTCCGCCGCGATCCCTAACTCGTCTGCTAGCCGCATTCCGATCAAGCACGACCGTTGCGCGTGACCGGGCGGCTCCCCTTCGGCGAGGTCCAGCGCGCAAGACAGCCCAGCAATCAATTCAGACAAGGCGATGCCGTCAGGCGTTGCACCCATCTCGCCAGTATCCAACAACTGAGAATCGCGCAAGCACGAGCCCTCTAGCTGCAGCGCCCTGCTGTCGCCGCCGGGACTCGAACGCACGGCGCACAAGCGGTCCATCAACCTCATCAGGGACACTTCTAGGGCCGGTGCATCAGCAGTGATCTGGATGGGTAAAGCAGAGCCTTCGTCAATCCCTGCCTGGCTCACCTCAAGCCCCCGGCCGCGGAACTGCTCACAGAACCGCCGCATCCCAGCCCGATGCGCCGGCATGATCCGCGACCCCACCACCTTCCCGGTATCGGTGTCCAGCCACTCCGCGGTGATCGGCGCCCGATGCTGATCAAGACCCATCACGATCGTCATCTTTACACCTCCTGGCTCCCGGTTCGCGCAGCCGCGACCACACACGAACCGAGGAGGCCTACCGCCGGATGCAGACGGCCCCGGCACATGGCACCTATCAGGTCACGCCAGGGACGTCCTTGACGGTAACGGGCGACAACGCCTACGAATAACTCAGCGTCAGGCCTCGTCTGCGAGAGGCTCCCCTGCTTCGGGCGATAGCTCGACCTCACAATCCCCGGCCTCTTGTCGTTGTACAGGGTGGCTTGGTAGGAGCCAAACGTGTCGATTGAACAGCGAAGAGAAGGCATGTTCACCCATCACACGGACAGGCTGCTTGTGCACGCGATCGATTCCACCACCCGCCCTGCCGTCGTTTTGCAGTACTGGCGCAGACGGCCATGGCAACTGGCTCCGTTCGTTTGCCGCAACCGGCGAAGGCGACCTGCTGCGTTGTTGCCTTCGCTACGCCGAGCCGGGCGAACAGATCACGCTGATTTCCCACGCGCCGCCGAACACCCGTCGGTGTGGAGGGAGGTCGGGTCCTCCCACATTCACGCTACGCCGTGCGAGGGCTACCCAGTCACCGGCCGGCTGCCCGAGCGGCTGCCCACTGGTCCGGGGATCCTACGCACCTATCAGGTTGACGACACGATGAACTGCGAACACACCACTGTCGTCACCGACGAGCCGGTTTGCAGCCGATGATCGAACGTTTGCTCAGCGAGTCCGAGCTCACGACGATATACATGCGCACGTTGGCGCCGCAGTGCTTCCTGGACGCGGTCGCCGCCGATTGACGATATCGCGAGCCGACGAGGAACCGCCCTGTATCCACGAGTGGGCACCGGGCAAGCTCGCTCAGCTACCGAACCGCCGCACCAAGGGGTACACGCCGATCCAGACCGGGCTGGCGTTCCTGCCGCTCCCGGCCGCGGTGGTCGCGACCACCATGACCGTGCAGATCCTGCTGCTCAAGCGTCTCGGGCCCCGCCCGGCAATTACCGCCGGGATGCTCCTGGGCGCAGGCGGGCGGCCGGAACCGCTTCCGGCGCCGCGCCTTCGCAATCACCTCGCGCGTGATCTCGTGCACCACCTCCGCACCCAGCCGCCGCGTGAGTTTGCGGACCGTCGGCTCGTCCGGGACCCGGTCGCTCATCCCGATCCGGCAGAACCGCTGCGGATGGATCGAGTCCGACACCTCGCGCATCAACGTCTCGTACCCCCAACCCGAGCGGTGGTTGACGGTCATCAACCCCACGGAGGTCTCCACGCGATCGTCGGAGGCCCCCGCCCCGGCGAGGAGCCGCTCTCGGCCAGGAGCCACTCCCACCGCACACCGACCGGCGCGAGCAGCGCCCGATCGCTCAGCAGCTCGTGCAGGCGCGCGAGATCGTTGGGCAGCGCCTTGGCCTCCGCCGGCAGGATCTCGTCCCACAACGACTCCGTCCCGGACGCCTGAATCGTCAACACGCGCACCCTCCAGATCGATCGGGAACCCGTAACCGTTCAGATGTCGGTCTCCATAACCAAGGGTCGCCTGGCTACGCCGCGAATCTTGATGGTTAGATCGCGCCGTGGGACGCGCTCACCAACGGGCACAAGAAGATCGACACCCCCCAACACGCGCGCGGACTCGCCTACGCGATCATCCGAATCCGCGATCAACACCGCATCGAGGGCCGACAAGCCGCCTACGCGCTACTTGGCCTCCACACCACCTCAAGGCGACTCATCGCCGCCAGCCTGCTCGAAGCAGTCGCTGTCTCGACCGGTGTCCAGGCACCCCAGGCGGCCTCCAAATCGCTGCCTAACCCCGATCGTTTATCCGGGGCAAGTAGCTAGGCTGGCCGTGGGATGTTGTCCAGGTATCGGTCGGTCGTCGCGGTTCCAGGCTGTGCGCGTGTGTTCGCGACGGCGCTGCTCGCGCGGCTGCCGCAGGGGATGTCGTCGCTCGCGATCCTTCTGTTGGTGCGCGGCGCGACCCACTCCTACGCGGCTGCCGGGGTCGCGGTTGGCGGCTACGCGTTGGCGTGCGCTGCCGCGGTTCCGGTTCAGGGCCGGTTGGTCGACCGACTTGGGCGCCTCGCGGTGCTCGTGCCGGTCGCGATCGGTCAGGCGATCGTCTTGCTGGGGCTGGTGATCGCGGCCGGCGATGGCGCCTCGGCGGGGTCGCTGATCGGGCTTGCGATCCTCGCCGGAGCGATGCAGCCGGCGATCGCGCCGACGGTGCGGGCGCTGCTGGGCGAGATGTTGATCGATCCTCAGGTCCGTGAGACCGCGTACGCGCTGGAGTCCGTCGTGCAGGAGCTGATCTGGATCACCGGCCCGCTGATCGTCGCCGCGGCGATTGCGGTGATCTCACCGGCCGGCGCGGTGCTGTCAAGCGCGGCGGTCTGTCTGCTTGGCACGGCGTCGTTCGTCGCCTCCCCGCGGGTCCGTGCCGGGCGCCGCCGAGCGCCGGCCGCGCCCGGCCGCGGGACCGTGATCACACCGGAGCTGCGGGCGATGCTCGGGCCGGTCGCGATGATGGGAGCGTCGATTGGCCTGATCGACGTTGGAATCCCGTCGCTGGCGTTGCACGCCGGCTCGCGCGCCAGCGCGGGTGTGCTGCTGGCGATGTGGAGCGTCGGCAGCTTGCTCGGTGGGCTCTGGCACGGGGGCATCGCCTGGCGAGCCAGCCTGCAGGAGCGCTACCGGTGGCTGCTGATCGCGGCGGTGCTCAGCGTCGCGCCTCTGACCCTTGCGCGGACGATTCCGGAGGGAATGGCCGCGAGCCTGCTCGCTGGGGTCACGATCGCGCCGGTGTTCTCCTGTCAGTACGCGCTGGTCGGCCGGTCGGTCGGGGTGGGCGGATCGGGTTCGGGGACCGAGGCGTTCACCTGGGTCGCGGCGGCGTTGATGGCCGGTGTATCGGCAGGTTCTGCGCTCGGTGGCGTGATGATCGGTGGGGTCGGGGTCAGCGCCCCGTTCGTGGCCGCGTGCGCGGCGATGGGGATCGCGGCACTGGCCGCCGTGCGCGTGCGCGTCTCCGCCCAACCCGCCGTCTAGGTCGAGGGAGCGAACGGCTGGTGCAGCGTCGAGCGGCTGACTCAGCGGCGCTGCCAAGCCGGCCGCTGAGGTCAAACCCTTCGCTGCGGTGCGAGCCGAGCCCAAGGTTGACCGCGTCGGCGCCAGTGTCGCCGAGGTCCTGAAGGATCCGTTCCACGGCCTCGCGACCTTGTCCCTCGCAGTCCATCGCCACAGCTCGCCTCCGCGGCGGTGTTGGCTCTGCTGCTGCTCCGAGAGTTCGTTGACCCGAAGAGTGGAAGCCGCGAGCACACCGTCCGCGCGTGGCAAGCCCGCCGTGTTGTCGCGCAGGCAGCGGTCTCGAGGGGTCGGGGCGAGCCCGCCGGGATCGGGCGAGCGGTGACGATTGGGGAGGGTGAGTCCTACGGGCGTTACCTTGGGCCGTGTGGGGCTGCCGACGCCCCGCGGGGTGGTGCTTGTGACGATCTGCTCAGCCGCGGGGCGCGTGATGCCGGTATCCCGCCCTGGACCTCAGCAAGACGGTCAGCAACACGAGTACGCCGAAGAGATCGAGATCGCCGGCGACAGCGCTGCTCGCCCCTTCTACCGCGAATAGAAAGGTCGCGGCCAGATCGAAGCCGAGCACGAGGCGATCTGATCGCGCTAGGTGACCCGACGCGGATCGTCTGCGCGCTCTGCCCGCGCGGCGGAGCGCTTGGGAGTGGTCAACCCGCGGTCGCCTCGCCGGTCATGTTCGCCGTTTGGGTAGCGTACGGGGGAGCCCGAAGTGGGGGAATATGCTGCTGTCGGCGAACCAGGTGATGTCGGCGATGCCGCTGTTGGCGAGGGTGAGTACGAGCAGGCCGTACGGACGCGCGATGTCGGTGTGGGGAGACGGGAAGTAACAACCGAACGCGGGCTGGCCGTTCGTGCGGGTGGGGACGAGCTGGAGCGGCGCGCCGCGGCGGTCTGCGCGGTCCGTGAGGAAGCCGCCGATCGCGGTGACTCCCTGATACTCGAACGGCTGGGGGGGCATCTTCAGCCACGCGTCGTCGGTCAGGAGCGTGACGACCGCGTCGATGTCGCCCGCCTCAAAGGCGTCGGCGAACCGTCCGACCACCTCGCGCTCGCTGGGCGAGTTCGGCAGCGGCGCGCGCTCGCACCCGGCGGCCGGTAGGCGACCGCCGAGCGCTGTGCGGGCGCGGCGCAGCAGGCTGTTCGCGGCGGTTCGGTGGTATCGAGGATCTCGGCTACCTCGCCTGCGCGGAAGCCGAGCACGTCACGCAGGACAAGCACGCCCGCTGGTGTGCCGGTAGGTGCTGGAGTCCCGGCGACGAAGGCGAGTGCCGTCGCCTCCTTCGCCTCGTAGCGAGCGTCCGGACCGGGCGCGTCGTCCGCGATCCCGTCGAGCAGCGCGTCGGGGTAGGGCTCGAGCCAGATCGGCTCGCTGACTCGGCTCGGCTGTGGGAGCTCTGTCATCGGTTGCGGCCGGCGTCTGCCGGCCCGCAGCGCGTCGATGCAGCGGTTGGTCGCGATCCGGTACAGCCACGCGCGGATCGATGACTGCCCGCTGAACCTGGTCAAGTCCGCGCCAGGCCGCGAGGAGCGTCTCCTGGACGAGGTTCTCGGCGTCCTGCGTCGAGCCCACGATCCGGTAGCAGTGCAGTTGCAGCTCATGCCGGTAGGGGTCGGCCAGCTCGCGGAAGGCATCGTCGCCGCCGGCACGCGCACGGGCCAGTATCCGCTCGGTCACGCTCCCATCCTCGCATCGACTCTTCCTGTCGCTGCCACCACAACTCACGACGTCGCGGCGGCTCGAAATTCGCCGCTCAGTTTTGGTCGTGGCGGACGCCTCAACAACAGACACAGCAATTAGCAGGCCAACGAAGGAGGAACCGAGATGGGAAGGATCGTGATCAGTGGCCCGCAGAACGTCTCGCTCGACGGAGTCGTTCAGGACCCGGACGGTCAGGAGGGCTTCAGGCTCGGCGGCTGGTTCGTCCAGTTTGGGGGCAAGGACCTCGAGGAGTGGAACAAGGTCGCGCTCGCAGAAGCGCTGGGCGCCGAGGCATGGTTGCTGGGTCGGCGCAGTTACGAGTTTTTCGGGGTGCGGTGGCGACCCCGGAGCGGGGAGCTAGCCGACAGGTTGAACAGCATCCCCAAGTACGTCGTGTCATCCACTCTCCTAGACCCCGACTGGAACAACTCGACAGTCCTCAGGGGAAATGTCGTGGAGGAGGTCTCAAAGCTCAAGCAGGACCTGGACGGAGAAATCGTCGTCCCTGCCAGCTATCAGCTCGGGCGCACACTGATCGAGCACGACCTGGTCGACGAGCTGCGGCTAGTCGTCTTCCCAGTCGTGCTCGGGGCCGGCGAGCGCCTGTTCGGCGAGACCACCGACAAGAAGCCCATGCGGCTCGTCGATACCAAGACCATTGGTGAAGGCCTCGTCTTCCTCACCTATCAAGTCGTCCGCGATATCTAGCGGGCGTCGAACGCCGCCGGCTGCGGAGAGCTCGGATGCCCGCCCGCCGTCGGGCGGGCATCCGGGAGAGCGCCGAGAGCTGTGACTAAGTAGCAGCGAGCTACACGAGCGCGCCCGCGACGCGATCGCCTCCAACCAAACCGCGGCGATCGCGGTCGGGCAGCCGGCGCCACTTCCCCTACGTCGCGTCGCACAGCCGTGGTTGCGTCCGCTTTTCGTGACGAGAAGTGACCTCCTGGCTGCCCCGCTGCGTCGGTCGGCCGAACATCCGAAGCAGCAGTCGGATGGGCGGGGCGAGGACGACGCGCACGCACAGGCGTTCGCGCGCCCTACGTACATATCCTGGCGGGGGGTCTGGTCGCCGAGCGGCTGCACGCGCACATCTCGAGCTCGGGCGCCGACGAGGTCATCGCCACGGCGAACACGTTCCAGCTGTCCGAGCGGCTCCCGACCTACGAGCGACTTGCGGCGGTCGCCCGCCTGTCTGTGCGCCAGGCGTCACAATCCCTGGTGTGAGCCATCCCGACGGCCGGGCAGACGGCGCCGGCACAGCGGCGTGGCACCGGCCACTGCACTACACGCCACACTCAGAGCTTGACCCGGACACGGGCCAGACTTCCGGGATGCAACGGTTCGAGGCGCTGTCGGCCCGTCACGGCGGCACTCGCCGGATCTGGATGGGGGAGAGCCACGTCGGCCCTGAGACGAACTCCGGCGACCACCACCACGGCGAGGCTGAGACGGGGATCTACGTCGTCTCTGGGCACCCTGAATTCGTGTTCTTGGACGCCGAGCGCTCCGAGACGCGGATCCGCACCTCGCCGGGCGACTACGTGTTCGTGCCGCCGTATGTCCCGCACCGCGAGGAGAACCCTCATCGAGAGCCGGCGGTGGTCGTGCTCGCGCGATCGACCCAGCAGGGGATCGTCGTCAACCTGCCGAGCCTGTGGGCGGAGGTGCAGGAGCCGAAATGACATCCCAAATTCACGATTCGATCCTCGACACGATCGGGTCGACGCCGCTCGTCCGGCTCAGCCGAATCGGTGCCGGGCTGCGCTGCCAACTGGTGGCGAAGGTCGAAACCTTCAACCCGGGGGGCTCGATCAAGGATCGTGTCGCCGTCGCGATGATCGAGGCCGCCGAACGCGATGGGCTGCTCAAGCCCGGCGGCACGATCGTCGAGCCGACCAGCGGAAACACCGGCACCGGCCTGGCGATCGCGGCACGGCTGAAGGGCTATCGGGTGATGGCGGTGATGCCGGACAAGATGTCGCGCGAGAAGATCGACCTGCTCCGTGCCTACGGCGCCGAGGTCGTGCTCGCCCCGACCGATGTCCCGCCGGACTCGCCGCGCTCCTACTACCGGGTCGCCGATCGGCTCACGCAGGAGATCTCCGGCGCGTTTCAGCCCAACCAGTACGCCAACGCCGCCAATCGCGAGGCGCACTACGACTCGACGGGTCCCGAGCTGTGGGAGCAGACGGGCGGGGCGATCACGCACCTGGTCGTGGGCGTCGGCACGGGCGGGACGGTGTCGGGCACGGCCCGCTACCTGCGCGCGAAAAAGCCCGAGCTGGTCGTGGTCGGCGCCGACCCCGAGGGGTCGATCTACTCCGGTGGGGAAGCCAACGTGCGGCCGTATCTCGTCGAGGGGGTCGGCGAGGACTTCTGGCCCAAGGTTTTCGACCCGGCGAGCGTCGACCGGTGGGTGACGGTCTCCGATCGCGACTCGTTCCTGACCGCCCGCCGACTCGCGGAGGCAGAGGGGATCCTCGCGGGAGGCTCGAGCGGTCTGGCGCTGCACGCCTCGCTGCAGATCGGGGCGGAGCTCGGCGACCCCGACGCGATGGTCGTCGTGATCCTGCCCGACGGCGGCCGCTCGTATCTGAGCAAGGTCTTCAACGACAGCTGGATGCGACAATACGGCTTCCTCACGCGCGACGCGGACCTGACCGTCGGCGATGTGCTGCGCCGCAAGCGCGCGGCTGGCGAGTTCCCGTCGCTGGTCACCGTCCAGCCCCACTACAAGGTTCGCGAGGCGGTGTCGTTGCTGCATGAGTACCGGGTCTCGCAACTGCCGGTTGTGGCCGCCGACGACCCGACAAAGGTGGTCGGCGCGATCGGCGAGCGCGGCTTGCTCAAGCATGCGGCCTCCGATCCAGGGCTGCTTGACGCCGAGATCGAGGCGGTCATGGAGGCTCCGTTCCCGTCGGTGAACATCGAGGACCCGGTTCGCACCGCGGTCGAGGTGCTGGCGGGCGATCAGCAGGCGCTGCTGGTCGTCGAGGACGGACGGGCAGAGGGTCTCGTGACCCGGACCGATCTGCTCGAAGCGCTCGCGACATGACTGGCTTCGGGACGCGCGCGGTCCACGCAGGGCTGACACCGGACCCGTCGTTTCGGTCGGTGATCCCGGCGATCCACCAGACCTCGACCTACGCACAGAGCCGTCCGGGTGAATTCGTCGCCGACTACGACTATTCGCGCAGCGCCAATCCGACCCGGGCTGCATTGGAGCAGGCGCTGGGCGAGCTCGAGGGCGGGATGGCGGTCACGTTCGCGTCCGGGCTGGCGGCCGAGCACGCGCTGATCACCGTGGTCTGCGAGGCTGGGAGCCACGTCGTGATGCCCGACGACCTGTACGGCGGCACGTTCCGGCTCGTCGACAAGGTGTTGAGCCGCTGGGGTCTTCAGCACGACCTCGTCGCCCAGACCGACCTCGATCGGCTGGCGAAGGCCGTCCGCCCCGGCAGCACGAGGCTGATCTGGGTCGAGAGCCCGACCAACCCGCTGCTCAACGTCGTCGACATCGCGGGAGTGGTGAAGCGATCGGGCGACGCGCTCGTGGCGGTCGACAATACGTTCGCGACGCCGGTCAACCAGCGCCCGCTGGAGCTCGGGGTCGACTTCGTCGTGCATTCGACGACCAAGTACCTCGGCGGGCACTCCGACGTGGTCGGCGGCGTCGTCGTCACCCGCGACCGCGAGTGGTACGAGCGCCTCCGGTTCGTGCAGAACGCTGTCGGCGCGGTGCCAGGCCCGTTCGACTGCTTCCTCGTTCACCGCGGGCTGCGTACGCTACACCTGCGGATGGCCGCCCACGCGGCCAGCGCGCTGGCGGTGACCGAGATGCTGAGGACTGCGCCTCATGTCGGCGACGTCCGCTGGCCCGGCTTCAGCGGGATGGTCTCGTTTCGCCACCCCGACGCGGCTGGGATCGCCGCCCGAACCGAGCTGTTCACGCTGGCCGAGTCGCTCGGCGGGGTCGAGTCGCTGATCGAGGTGCCGCACGCGATGACCCACCAGTCTGTCGAAGGGTCCGCCGCGGCGGTCCCGCCCGACCTTGTGCGGCTCTCATGCGGCGTCGAAGACCCGGCCGATCTGGTCGAGGACCTGCGCTGCGCGATCACCGGCGTAGCGTGACGTCGCGACGCGTCAAGCTCGCCCGGTCGCCACTGACGGAGTGTGTGCGCTCAGAGGCTTCAGCTTGGGCTGCCACCACTCTACAGCTCGTACGGCACAGGCGTGAGGGCTCGTCTGTTGCGCCGAGAGCTCCGTCTAGCCGAAGCCGCAGCCTGCGGCGCAATTGAATCGGCTGTCGAGACGACTTAGTCTTCGTGAGAAAGGGGAAGTGAGAGTGGGCCTCTGCTCAAGCCACATCAGGATTCTGTGCATTTCGTATTGCCTCCGCCTGTTCCCCGTCGCACCAGATCTCCCAGCGCCCTGAGACAGAGCTGTTCTCGTCGAGAAACCGGTACGGCCGACGGCCCGCGAACTCACTCGTCCGCAGATGCCAGACGCCGCCTAGAACGCTCGCGATTCGGCGACGTGGCCACGCGATTGCGTCCTCAATATCCGGAAACGACCGGCGCTGGTCAGGCGACAAGGCCAGGGCGTCGAGCAACTCACGCATGAGATCGCTGCACCGGTCGTAGAACCGTCCGATCTCGGCTGGATCGTCCATAGCGTTGTCGGGCATGTGCTCGGCGTTTGCGAGACGTCGGTCAACGCGGGGCATGTAGGTACCGTACGGCCCCTTGACTTAGAACGCTTGACGCAAACAGGCGCGTCCAGCGGAATGTTCTCGCGCTCGCCGAACCGGTCGCGTGGCGGACGCTTCTGCTTTTCGACTCGTCAAGAACGGAGCAGAAGCGCGAGGGCTGTAGTTTGCGCCGATTGGACGCCTGCCCGTTCCGGGTCGTTCGGTCCTTCGCATCAAGGACGGCAGCGACTGGGTGTCGGCTCCCCAGGGTGAGTTCGACCGGATCAACGATGGGACCCCGCTCGGCAAGGGAATCATTGCCGCATTGTGGTGCTTGAAGACTACGCAACCGTCGAGCTGCCCAAGAACTGGGAGAGACCAGGGCGGGCGTGTGGACCTGGAAGCCGCTCTATCCGATCGTGCGTGGTGCGCCGAACCTTGCGATCTCGACCGGTGGGCGGTCGCATTGATGCAGCAAACACGTCCGCCAGGGCGCTGCTTCCAGTTCTGTGTCCTGTGTCGGTCGCGTCCGCGGCTGACCTGCTGACATTGGCCGCAGCTCGCGGGCTACCCAACGACTTGGCGCTGGTTCCCCGGTTAGAGCGGATCCTCCAGCTAGAGGCCAGCCCGGCCCAGGTCGTCGAGACGCCCGCACCCGGGTAGGAGATGCCAGGACCGGGGATTGAGTCGCCCGAGTGAGCGTTCGCTTCGGTCAACCGGATATCCGAAGCAGCAGTGCCGATCGGGCCGAAATCGGCCGCGAACACCGACGAAAATTCGTGAAAGCAGCGCTGCGCTGATCAGGTGTGCCAGCTGAACTGCTTCGGAAACCCGCAGCTGAGGACACGGAGATCGAAACGATCGAGCGGTTGGGGCGACCACCTTGAGCACGACCAGCTTGTCATCGTCCAACTGAACTAACCAACCCGAGGGTCGTAATGGCCATCGACCTGGGAGGCTTGTCGGCGGATGACTCCGCTCGTAGCAGATATAGGAGGCCGTGACTATCGCGGTTTCGGGCTGTGAGGCGTGCTGTGATGCTGGGTGGCGCAGGTGTCTGAGGCACCGCCCGAGGGTCCCCGGGATGGTGTCGTCGGCTCGGAGGGTGCGTCCGTCCCGAGCTCGCCGCTCGTCGTGGCTGGCGCGGCTGACGCCGGAGGTGGGCCGGATGCGACGGTCACGCCGAGCGCGCAGCTGCCTGAGCTTGATCAGTCGGCGTTGCGGGCGCTGGTGGAGGTCGGTCGTGGCTGGAGCGAGTGCATGCCTGCGCTCGAGGTCTGGGAGAAGGCGCTGCCGGTTAACTACAGGCTGAATTTCGCTGCTCCGCAGCGCACTGGGTCGGGGCGGTTCGTGTCCATTCGGAGCACACTGCCGGGGGACGGCGATGCCGAGCTCGAGGCAACCGCTCGGGCGGGCGAGGGTGACTCGCGGTCGGGCCGTGCCACCTACGCGCTGCGCGGCTTATTAATCGGTCCAGCGCTGCGCAGCACGGCGCTCGCCGAGGAGCGCCTCGGCCGCCTGATGGCGCTCGGTGTCCTATCGCCGGACGCGCTGTCTTCGGTGGCATACGGGCCGCAGGCGATGATGGCGATCCTGGTGCTCGCTGGCGCCAGCGCGCTGAAGCTGTCGCTACCGATCGGCGCGGCGTTGGCGGTCCTGATGCTCTCGGTCGGGGTCGGCTACCGCCAGGTCATCCGGGCCTATCCGCACGGCGGGGGGTCCTACATTGTGGCCAGCGACAGCCTCGGACAGCAGTGGGGACTGCTCGCTGCGGCGGGGCTGATTGCGGACTACATCCTGACCGTCGCGATCTCGGTCGCCGCGGGCGTGGCGGCGGTCACGTCGGCGATTCCCTCAGTCTCGTCGGCGACGGTTCCGATCGGGCTGGTCGTGATCGTGGTGCTCGTCGCTGGCAACCTCCGCGGCGCCCGGGAGGCCGGAGCGGCGTTTGCCGCTCCGACGTACCTGTTCGTTCTCGCGATCGCCGTTATCGTCGTAGTTGGGCTCGTCAAGGCGGCCTCCCACGGCTTCCACCCCGTGCCGCCCGCACCGCACCCGGCCACCGAAGCGCTCGGAGTGCTTCTGGTCCTGCGGGCGTTCGCGTCGGGGGCGACCGCGATGACCGGGATCGAGGTGATCTCCAACGCCGTCCCGGTGTTCAAGCCGCCCGAGGAGCCGCATGCTCGGCAGACCCTCGGAGTGATGATCTCGCTGCTGATCGCGATGTTCGTCGGCGTCGTGCTCGTCGCTCACTTCGACGGCGCCAACCCAGTCGGGAGCCAGACGATGCTCTCCGAGATCGCCCACCGCAGCGTCGGCAACGGGGTCGTCTACGGCTTCGTTCAGGTGACGACCACGCTCGTTCTGTTGATCGCGGCCAACTCCGCGTTCAACGGCTTTCCCCGGCTCCTGTACTTCGTCGCTCGCGACGGGTTCGCCCCCCGCGTGTTCCTGCGGCTGGGTGACCGTCTGGCGTTCAGCACCGGGATCCTCGTCCTTGCCGTTCCGGCGGCGGTGATCTACGCAGTGTTCGACGGTCAGACCAATCCGTTGATCCCGCTGTTCGCAATCGGGGTCTTTCTCGCCTTCACGCTCGCCCAGAGCGGGATGGTCGCGTACTGGTGGCGCCACCGCGAACCGCGCTGGCGCGCCGCTCTGGCCACCAACCTGCTCGGTGCGGTCCTGTCCGGGATCGTCGTACTAATCGCGGCGGTCACGAAGTTCACCCAAGGCGCCTGGATCATCGTCCTGCTCGTCCCATTGATCGTCCTGGCCTCACGACGCGTACACGCTCACTACGAAAGCGCCCGCGCGGCGCTCACCCCGCGGCCGGATAGCGCCGGGCCGGCGCCACGGGTCAGGATCGCGCCGCCTCGGCTCGCCCCAGCCGCCTCACAGCGCCTAGCCGAGGCCCAGGATGAGCCCGACGAGATACAAAGCTTCGCGGTCGTTCCGGTCGCCGCGCTCGACCTCTCAGCCCTGCACGCGCTCGCCTACGCTGTAACGCTCGGCCAGCCCGTATTGGCGGTCCACGTAAGCCCGACCGACGACGAGGCTAAGCGCTTCCGACAAGCGTGGGACACCTGGGGGGACCACCTTCCGCTGGAGGTGGTCGTGTCGCCCTACCGCGCGACCGTCGCGCCCCTAGCCAACTACATCGAGGCCTTGCACGTCCAGCGACCCGACGTGACGCTCACCCTCGTGGTGCCAGAGCTTGTCGTGGCCCGCAGCTGGCAGCGGATCCTCCACAACCGGATCGCCGCACGCCTACGCGCTGCCCTGATCGCCTACGACGGGATCGTGATCACAATCGTCCCGTTCCATCTACCGCCATGAGCGGCCCAGCGCCGGTCAACGAGCGCCTCGTTTACTCGGTCGGTTTACGCTGATCTGAACCGATCAGGCGCTCAGGATCCGTTCCTTCTGGGCCCCGAACTCCGCGTCGGTCAAGACGCCCGACTCGCGCAGCTCACCTAACTGCTTGAGCTGCGCAAGCTGATCACCCATATGCAGCGAAGCGGGAGCCGGTGCCGGTGCTGTCGGCGCGGCCGAGGCCGGCGGCGCCACCGCCGCCACGGGCGCTGGGTGGCCGTGGGCGGCGGCATGCTCCTGCTGGCGTGCGAGGACGCGCTCGTGGATCACGTCAGCGGTCTTGACCGCCACGGCCACCTTCAACCCTGTCTTCAACAGTCCCATATCCGTCTCCGTTCAAAGAAGGTCTTCACGCCGGATCGGGTGCGTCAAGCGCCGCGATCAGATCGTCGGCGACGATGCGTCCCGCGCCCACAAGCCGCGCGTTGCTGCGGTCGATCGCCGTCCACATCGGCACCGCCCAAACGTTCTCGTACACCAGGATCCCGGCTAGGCTGCCCGGCTCGATCGCCGCGGCGACCTGGTCGATGTCCGATTGGTCAAGCAGACCAGAAGACAAGCCCCACAGCCGCTCATCGAGCGCATCGGAATGTTCCACGTCAGCGACCTCGATCTTCGACACGTTCCCGTCGGGATCCTTGCCGATGAACAGGATGTCGAGCACGCGGACGACCCCGCGGTCGACGAGATCCATGAGTAGCCGGAACCCTTCGCCTGTCACGTGCCTGTCGGGCCACTCGACCGCCAGGTAGTCAATCGGTCCCAGAACGGTATCTCCCATCAACGCACCTGCCCTCTCATGTCGAAATCCGCGCGAGCAGCTGGCTCCCGGACTCTACCGTCGCGAGTTTCCGATCCCTTTGTTATTCGAGCCGGCTGAGCACTGGGTCATCCGGATGGATCCACGCGTCGGCGAGGGTCCGGCCCCCGGTCTTGTGAATCGCGTTTCTCAACGGGATCGCCCAGCGATGCTCAATCAGCGCAACGACGCACATCGTGTTCGAAGGGATCGCATCGACGACCGACCACGTGCTCTCATCGCCGGCGAACACGCGCAGATCGGTCGACTCCGCGCCGGCGTCTGCGTCGTCGGTCACAAGCCCGACGAGAAGCTCGGCGATCGATCCGAGCCTCGTCACCTCGTTGTCGCTCAGGCTGCCGGCTTGCACTCGAACCAGCTCGCCGCTTCCGCTCTTAGCGACGATCACCATGTCGACCAGACGGATGACATCGAGCTCGCTTAGGCGTTTGAGCTCGGGGAGGATGTCGCCCTCGAACGTCAGGTCCTCGAACCCGAGCACGACGATCTGGATCGGACCGATCTGCTTGCGCTCCGAACGGGAAAGCGCGACACCGCGGTGAAGCGCGGGGACCTTCTTCGGCACGCCCTGTCTCTCCTGATTTACCGTTCGTGCTCGCCTGGAGTCGGCTGCCAGCTTCAGACTGTCAGCTTCGGACTCTAAGTCAACGGGCCTGATCCGATGTCAAAGCCAACTGTATTCACACAACACTAACTCGAGTCGCGGCCGGCGACCCGCGCCAGAGCCAACTCGGACCAAGAAGTCGGGGGGCGTCAGTCCTGCTCCCAGCGCCCGCGGCCCGCTCCGCCTTGGCGAGCGGTAGCCACCGCCACCGCCGATCTCACGACGCTCGCGCGCGCGGCACAAGCGCGATGCGCACCCAGGCTGCGCGTTGGCGTCCGGAAAGCTCGCAACGACACAGAGCCACGCGTGACTGGGGACGCCCGGCCCGCGGGCAACTCCCCTTTTCGCGCCACGACGGGCATCAACGACCCGATCGCGAGAGTCTCGGTTTCCGCGGAAGTCAAGCTCTGAGCGGACTGCCGCCTGGTCGCCACGGGGAGCGTGATCGCTGGACTTCGCTGAGACTTCGTTGACGGAAGCTACGGACGCACCGGTTGTCTCGGCTGAGACCGCCGAATTTTCGTGAAAACGGGGACTCTTCCCGAGCGCGCTTCCGGAGCGCGCGGCGGGCGGTCTACTGCTCGTGGTCGCGGATGAGGCTGGTCTCGTTTAGCGCGATCAGGAGCGTGCGCAGATGGCCGAACTGCTCGGGGCCGAGCTCGCGTTCGAGTTCGGTCTCGATCTGAACCACGATTTGGCGGATCGTTTGGCCCGCGGCGTCGCCACGCTTAGTGAGGCCGACCCGTTTTGATCGGTGGTCCTGGGGGTCAGGCTCGCGTTTGAGGTATCCGAGGCGCTGCATCTCGCCGAGCAGGTAGTTCATCGCTTGTTTGGTCATCCGCGTCTGCGATGCGAGCTCCGACGGACGCCGGTTTTCAGGCCCGGGGTACGCCAGCACGATCAGATGCGCGGGGACCAGGTCGTCGAATCCGGCTTCGTGGAGCCCGGCGAGCATCCGCGCGCGGATTGCGTCCACCGGCATTCGCAACAGCGCCCCGATCAGGGGCGGGCCGAGCGGGTATTCGGGTCGGTCGGTCAAGTCGGTCAAGTCACTTGACAATTCTAGCGTCTCCTCGCTATGCTGGTCAAGTTGCTTTACTAACGGAGGAGACTCAGATGGACTCAGCTTCCAAAGAAACCATCCGCGTCGGCGACGTCACGATCGACTTTCTCGTCGACGCCGACGACTCAGGTGGCAGCGTGACGGTGTTCGAGTGCGGCGTACCGGCCGACGCTAAGGTGCCGGTGGCTCACAGCCACGACGGCTTCGAGGAGACGATTTACGGTCTCGTGGGCGAGCTGACGTTCACGATCGGCGGACACGACCACCTGATCGGGGTCGGCGAGTCGGTCTGCGTCCGGCGCGGCCAGGTTCACGGCTTTGACAATCGCGGAAGCGCGGACGCGAAGTTCCTCGCGATCGCAACCCCGGGGGTGTTCGGGCCGGCCTACTTCCACGAGATCGGCGAAGTCTTGGCCGCCGCCGCCGGACCGCCCGATCTCATCGCGCTGGCCGAGGTCATGCGACGCCACGGGCTGACACCAGCGCAGCCGACCGCGGCCGCGAGCTGAAACCCCGGGCGGCGATCAGCACCGGCGCGGCTTCAACCCTCGGCCTGCCCGCGGTGAGAGCGTCGACCCCCTCGCATTTCACGACCGCCGCTCGCCAATCACAAGCCAGTGGCCGCCTACCGAGAGCTGATCACCAGACAGAGAACGAACCAGACACTGCCGCATTTCCGGACCGGGCGCGTTGACGGCCGCTGCTGCTTGCGTGCCGCCAACAGCGACACGAAGCTCAACAACAACACCACGCCGGCCGCGACAAGCGCCACCTCGGTCGGAGTCCCGACGTGATACAGCTCCACCGTATTTGCGATCGCCGCGCCGGCGAGCTCAACCTCAAGCCGCGGCGAACGGATCGACCGCGCAACAAAGCGGATCACCCGATTGATCGCCGCGATCGGCAGGGAGTCGCTCTGCTCATCAAACGTGACCGTCGCGAACCCCGATCGTCCCGCTCGGCGAGATCGCGCGATCACTCCGCGCGTAGGGACTGATCACGCCGGCCACGTGCGGCAGGCGGACCGCTCGTGCCAGGATCGCCTCCACCGGCCCCTTGACCGACCCATCGCTCAGCCCGCCGCTACGCGCACGGAACACGATCTGATCCGCGTCACCCGCATGCGCCGGGAACCGCGAACTCAGCAGATCATTCGCGTGCTGCGAGCCCGTCCCCGGAAGACTCGAGCTGTCGTCGAACTTGTCACCCACCCCGCCCGAAAGCCCCACGAGCGAAGCGACCAATACCACCACCCAGACTCCAACAACCGATCGCCGATGCCTCATCGACCAGCCCGCAAACCAACGCATCATCCGATCTCAAACTCCTCCAGAGCACGACCCGCGGCCGCGCCGCACGAAATTGCGGGTCAAGGCAAGCAGTCCTGCGATCCCGACCTCGCTGTTAGAGCGGTGACTGGGAGCCGATCTCGAGCTCCTCGCGCGGCTCGCCGCGGTCTTGCTGCGACACTCCGGCAATCGGCGATCGGGATCGACCCCACGCTGCTCTCTCACGGGGAGGCGACCGTCGGCAGGCGCTCGGGGTCGACTATCCCCTTGGACGACGAGGACGCGTCTTATCACAACCGAGCTGTCCGCCACCGGTGGGCGCCGCCGGTCGGTCAGGCGGGGGTGGACCAGCGCGGGGGTTCCCGACGTTCGCGTCTGTCCGCCGGTGGCCGATCGGGCGCAGACGGACCGTCCTTGTCGGTCGCCATGCCCCACACGGTGGGTCCGAGTGCCGCTGGCGTTTGAGGGCTACGGCGAGGCCGGCTGTGGGGGCGGTTGGTGGGGTGGGCGCTTGGTTGTGCGCCAGATGAGCAGGCCGCCGATTGCGAGGATGAGTGCCGCCACGATGACCGCCCAGATGTTCACCGAGGTGCTGGTTGACGCCTCGCTCGGCACGCGGATCTGGTATTCGAAGGTGTCGCCGAGGGTCGCTCCTGTCTCGTCGGCCGGGTCGATCTGGTCGAGGTAGGTCTCGAACGCCATCAACGGCTTGTTGTGTGAGAGAGGGACAGTCGGAGCGAGCGCGACGTGGAACGTGTAGATCCTGGTGGAGTCGGGCGCGACCGTGACGCCCTGGAGGGGGCCGACGTAGCCTTGGATCGCGCCGTCGTTGATCGTCGAGCCGGTCAGCCGAATCGGGGTGAACGTGCCGTTGGCACCGGTCGTCGAGTACGACAGGTGCACCTGGCTGGCGTTGACGTTCTTGGTCGCGCCGTCGCCGGGGAAGATCACGAAGTGCGGCCGGGTCGAGAAGATCGGGTGGGAAGTGGGATTGGTCGTCTTGACCGTGAAGTCGGTCGATCCGCCGGCCTGCACCTTGGTCGGATAGGACGCGGTGAAGGTCGGACTCTGCTTCTGGGCCGTGCCCTGGTAGATCACGGCCTGGGCCGTTCGGCCGCCCTTAGCGTCGACGGCGAGCACCCAGCAGGACACGTTGCTCGTCGAGGCGGTGTAGGTGATGTCCGCGTTGCCGTCGTTGTTGGTGGTCTTGTCGTTTTGGTTGAGCGTCCCGCACTGGCCGGTGCCGGACCGCACCCCTACGCTGAAGTGGACCGGGTCGCCGACGACGCTGGTTCCCGTGGCGCTGGCGACGCCGAGCGACACCTCCGCGGTCGACTTGCCGTTGGCTGGCAGCGTCGTCGGGGTGGCGTCGTTGACGACCGTGATCACGACCTGCCCGTGAGCCGTTTGGCTCTTAGACCCCGACGCGCCCTGAGCGGCGCCGCTGCTCCCGGACGTGGTCGACGTCGCCACCGCCGACCCGCCGGTCGCACTCTGGACTTGCGCCTCGCCGAGCGCGCATCCCTTGCCGTCACCGAGCTTCCGGAACGCGACGTTGCTGAACTCGGCCTGTGTGTAGTACTTGCCGCCGTTGATCACCTGGTTGTACTCGGTGTGAGTTGGGTCAGAGGGGTTGGTCGATCCCAGCGGCGCGCCGTAAACGCCGCACATGTCGCCCTGCTCGTTGCCCTGGTTGTCATACCAGCCGCTCTTGAGCGGGTCGGTGATCGCCTCGTTGAGCTCGTGGCTGAACGTGTCGATCACGGTATCGGCCCCGGCATTCCCGTTCGGCGACTGCCCTGCGCTGCAGCCGCTGGACGCGTTGTACGGCATGTCCGCGTACACCGTCTGGTTCGATCCTGATCCGAACGCCGAGTGGTAGCCGCAGTAACCGCCGACGGAGTTCGAGCCGTCGGTGTCTTGCGTCTCTACCCCCGGCGGAAAGAACACCGGGTAAAAATGGTCGAGGTCGGTGGTCAAGCTCCGCCTGCCGGTCAGGCGCTGAAGCTCGGTCTGCAGCTGATGATCGGTGATGCACACCGTATAGCCCGACGCCGGCGTGCAGCCGTTGTTCGGAAACGCGCCCGAGTCAACGATCGGCGTGCCGGCCTGGATCCGGTAACCGACCGAGGTCTTGGCCCCCCCGCCGGTGTCGTAGTACTCGGTGTCGATCGAGTACACATTGCTGGTGCTGCCGCTCGCCGCGGCGACGTTGGCGATGTAGCCATCGACGACCCTCTCAAACCCGGTCGGGAACGCGTGGTTCCCGCCGCTGGGTGCCCAGTAGATCGGAGTCACGGTCAAACCCGCGGAAGTCGTCATCAACACCGGACCGTTGCTGTACACCAGCGGCGGCTGGCAACTCGAACACGCCTGCGGCTCGATCGCTCGCGCTGTCGCGCCCGCCAACGCAAGCGTCATCGGCAAGGCTGCCGCGAACGCCACGACCCGGACCGGGAACCCGCGCTTGAGCCTGCCGCTCCCCGCTCGATCCCACCTCCAGCTTGTCATGGCGCGCTCCTCGCTCGGCACGAGAGGAGGATCCCGCGCCCAGTAGACGACAAGTCTCGCAATAGACCATCCCGCCATCCCGCGGGGGGTCATCACCCCATCCGGGTGATGACCCCACACGCTACGAGCGCGCCACGGATCGTCCAACAGTCGATCGCGGCATTTGCTACGTGACCTGTGAGCAATCGACACAGGGCTTGACCACGTTCATCTAGACGGGCCAGCAACGCGTCGCGGCACCCGCGCAGGCCGTTGAATCCGCTTGCGTCGCGGCACCAACGCACGCCGACACCGACCCTCCTCCGTCGCTCACCGAGGTAACCGAGCAGCATCGCCCGACACGGCATGCGCTTGCTTGAACCCGTCCCCGGGGCACCGTCGTAAGCGCTCGCAGCGCTGACCGAAATCGGCGCCCCCGGCCCGCGAAGCTCCAGCCAGCGGCTGGACAACGCGCCGCTCCCGTCGCCCAACCCAGCCGGACCTCTCCCGCGAACCACGCTACCCGCCCGACGATCGCATTCCCGGGCGTGAGACGGCCGCTGCTGCACTTTGACTCGGCAGTAAGAGAGGAGAAGTGCGAGACCGGCGGTTGGGGGCCGACGAGACCTCCGGGTCTTCGTGTTTGCGGTAGTCTGGGCGCCCGGCCGCTCCGTCACGCTCAAGGCCAAGTCGGGATGGGCACCGCGGTGGACCCTCGTCCTGCCGTGGCGCTCTCGGCGCTCCTTAGGCGATCAAATGTGAGCTGAGCGCCTGCGCGAATGGCGCGATCACCAGGACTGTGAGAAATGTCAGGACTGCGAAGATGAGGATGAAGCCGACAAGGAAGATGGCGAACGTCGCGGTGTCTGTCCGTAGCGTGCCGAGCCCGGCCGGGGCGATCCGGCGCGGTCCAAGCGCGCCCGCCAGCGCGAGGACCGCAAGGATCGGCACAAAGCGTCCGAGCATCATCACCCAGCCGCCGGAGATGTCCGCGAACGTGAGTCCATGGGATCCGAGGTTGCCTGGGACTGGCTGGACGAAGCCGGAGTAGCCGGCGAACGCGGAGCCGTTGTTCTGCGCCTGGCTGTGGGTGAATCCCCGCGGGTTGAGCAGCGGTAGGCCCTGCGTGCGGAGCACGAGGTCCAGCACGAACCAGCTCCCAGCGCTGAACAGCACCATCGCGCGGGCATATCCCTTCCAGTCCTGCTCGTCGGCCGGGTCGGTCTGCAGCAGTCGGTACATGACCGGCTCGAGGGGACCGAGCACCCCGTGAGCGCGACTTCGCTCCCCCTGGTAGACGGCGCGCCATGTAGCCGCCGAGCAAAGGCGTGAGCCAGTTAGGACGGCCGCGAGGAACAGGATCTGAAGCCATTCGTTGACCGGCATTCCCGAGCTCCCGTCGACCGACGTCGAATCGGTCGCCAGTCCGGGGCGGGCCGGTCATCGTCGAAGCCCCACTCTGGACTGCGCTGGTTGTCTGCGTCTGCGGGCCAATGGTGCTGGTCCTGCTCGTACAGGGCGATGAGCCGCTCGTGCGGCGCCTCGGACTCGCCGGCGCGCCGCTACTCCTCAACCAGGGCCAGTTCGGATACTGCAACATCGTGCTAAATCCTCAGCTGCCGGATGATCGTCACGACTGTGGTCTGGAGCTCGCGCGCGGGGGCTGGAGCAGTTCGATTCTCAGCGGTTCGTCTTCTCCGTCCTCCTCAGCGTGAGTTCCCGCAACAGGGGCGTAGGCGAGCGCCATCGACCGCGGCGTCGCCTTAGCGCTTGCTCTATGTGCCCAACGCGAACCCCGGCGCGTTGTTTACGTGCCTGGCTGCCATCCCTCACCGACCCGTCACTTTCTGAGGGCCCGGAAGATCACAGTGAGCAGCACGAGGCCCATGAGAGCTGCGGACAACGCTGGGATTGCGTTCATATCGGCCATCATCGCCCCGGCCGTGTGCGCGCGGTCTACAGAAACCCGCTGTCGGCGTAAAGATTCCCTACAGATCCAGCGGGACTCTCCCGGGGCCGGCTAACAACACCGATCAAGAGTATCTTTGTTCGCGAGCCGCGACCGTACTGCTGAAGGGCTATTCGAGGACCAGCATGAGTCTATTCGCGCAGCACACGCCACCGTTGACAGACGTGCTTTCGACGGCGGCTCCACGGCGTCCGCCGGCTACCGAGAGGTCACGCACCGCTCGGCTGCCGCCTAGCACGGTGCCGGTTGGCGCGCTCGCGAGAGACCAGGGCGTTGGTGATCCTGGCCTACAGTCTGGTCACCGGCAGGACGCGGCATCGTCGACGGATGTGCTTGCTCCGGCGACCCACCGGCGTCCGTCGCCTGCCGAGGGGCCGCGTGGCGTTACGCTGCCGCCGAGCAGGGTGCCTGTCGGCGCCCCCGCGCGCGATCTGGGCGCGGGGGACCGTGGTGGACAGGCTGGTCCGGAGCATTACAAGTCCACGACGACCGCCACCGCGGGCGGCCTGACGGGGATCAACCTCGACGTCTCGTTCACCGTGTCCGGTACCCCGGCGGCGGGTCTACAGATCGTTCAGACGTTCATGGGGACGCGTCGCAGCGACGGTGTCCAGGTGGGCACCTATACCTGGAAGACGGGAGGCGTCGATTGGGATGCATTCGTCGACGGCGGTAAGAACTCCCCTTATGTCACGATCGCCGGTAACGCTCCGGCCCATGCGACGCGACCGTACTACCTGACCGCGACAGAGGTGACCAACCAGGTCACCTGGAACACTGACCATGGCACGATCCAGACGACAGACGCGCCGGGTGCTGCGGCGCTACACGACGAGGCTCACTTCGAGACCGCGATCGTAGCGATCGACGCAGGCAGCGGTCACTCGGACAAGGTCCTCAAAGCGTTCAAATGGGGCTGGACCGGGAAGGGCACCAAGCCCGACGTCGCAAAGGGCACGAAGATCGCCGGCGCGGACTCCGGCATCGAGGTCAGCGACGCCGTCAGCGCCGGATTCAAGAACATCGTGAAGCACGACTACCCGACGTACAGCTTCAACTGAAACAAGATGTCGGGGAACGCCGATCGACCGTGCGAGAGCGCGCTCGACCCCCGGGAATTCCGTACCCTGGTGGCCGACTACGTCGACCGCATGGACCGTGGCATGTCGTTCTCGACCGGGGACTACATAACGATGATCAAGCTGTTCAACACGATCGGTGCCGATCGCCTCGCCGCTGACGATCCGTTGTTCGCCCGCTACGTCGGCGCCTTCTTCCCGTCGCAGGTCGAGCCAGCCGCGCAGCGGCTCGGGGCAGTGGCGACGAAGGGTATGGCGCTGTACTCCAGGGAACACGACCTGTACATCGGCGGGCCAGCGCATGATCCCAGCAGGTACCGGATCGCGCGTCGCGCCTAGCGGCGTCAGCGCGTGACAATGTCGTCGGGGCGACCTTGAGCGACCGTGACTAATCGGCTCAACTCCAGCGCGCGCCGTTGAGGCTCGGCTGCCCAACGTGGTCCGCGGACGTCATGCCCCGCCGTCCGTGGCAGATCGTGCACGTCATCCTGGCGCCGAGATCTCTCGCGGTACCGGAATCGATGCGGCGTCGCGAGAGGAGGTTCGCGGAAACCTTTGTGAGTGTGATCGCGTTGCGCGGGTTTGCAAACTCCCCCGCCGACACCATCACATCGACCGCCTGGGCCTCCCGTGACGGTTTGCGAGCGAACGGCGGGACCATCACGACCGGGTACACCAGTATCGGAGCCGGTCACCGCGGCTTCCCCCCGGAGGCCGCTCCCGATTTCCACGGGCCCGTCATACAGTGCCGGTAGTCACTCCTTTGCGAAGAGGGCTCGACCCAGGGACCGAGCCTCGGAGGCACCGTTATGCCTAGGCAAAACTCGACGCGGCTCTTCGCTCCCGTCGATCCGACCGCCAGGAGCCGACCGCGGGTAAGTAAGCGCGCGGGCGTTGGGATCGAGCACGATCCGGCTCAGGTATCGGACCGGGCCGTCCGTGCACTCCACCCGGCTTCCGATATCAAGTTCCGCGGCCGCGTTCATGGGCGATTGGAACTCGATCGTATTTCGCGCGGGCCCGCCGAGCAGTTCCCAGCACACCAGCGGTTGGCAGGCATTACCGATGAGCTCGATCGCGAGGATCTTGACCTTTCTCTGTGGTTGCTAGATCGGCCGACCGAGCGGCCCGACGCAGATTTCTAAGTCGTCGCCTCCGCGGCCGTGTTGGCTCCGCTGCTCTGTGAGGTTCGTTGACCCGAGTCGGCGCCTCGTGCAAACCGCCACTCCAGCAGCCCGCCAACCACGTCTAGTCACACCGCTAGTGCCGTGCGCAGCTCCGGGGGGAGCTCGCCGAGGCCCTCGGGCCCCGTCAGACGCGGTGCTGCGATCTCCGAGCGAGGCCGTTGCCGCGCTCGCTGGCTCGATGGCCGGCAGGCCCGTCCGTTGGCGAGGATCACGCCGTCGCTGCAGTGGGCCTCGATCGCTCCGTCGCCGAACTGCTCTTGGTAGAGGCGCGCGTAAAGGCCGCCCTGGGCGAGCAGCTCGTCGTGGGTGCCACGCTCGACGATCGTGCCGTGATCGATCGCGAAGATCACGTCAGCGTTGCGGATCGTCGAGAGCCGGTCAAGCGCACATTCGAGAACTTGGTGAACCCGGCGACCTGGGGTGGGTCGTCATGGCCCACGGCGAGATCTACGCCCAGGAATTTGAGTGGAACACCGGTCCCGGTGACACCCCCGCGGCTTCGTGGTTGCGACGGCGCGCGGCGTGTGCGAGAGAGCACGGAGTCTCGCACCCTTTGAGTCTGCTGGTTCTCACTCGGGCGGGTTGTCCCCCCTCAGCTCCGGAGGTAGAGCCGCAGCGGCGCCATCGGCTTCCCACAGCAGATCCCGAGACGACTGCTGGCCCCCAGTCGCAGAATCCGGCTGGTCTCCAAAGACCTTGTCCATGCCGCGACCGAGTGCGGCGCCAAGGGTCTCACGCAGCTGTTTCGGCGTCTTCCAGCGTCCCACCCTAGCTCGAAGCCGGGGGCACTTCAGGCTGCCGGCGCGGCGGCGGTGTCCGTGACCAAGCGTTAAATGTGCCGTTGTTCATTCGCGTCGTTGAATCGAGGGGGTTTCGTTGCCGCTGACTCAGATACAGCTCGCCAACGCAGTCGCAGACCGTGCCGAGATCACCCGTGCCGAGGCACGACGTGTGCTCGCGGCCTTTGAGGAGGTGGTGTTGGAGGAGTTGGGCAATGCTCAGAAGGTTCGGATCGGTGGGCTTGTGCAGCTGACCGTGCGGGTCAAGCCGGCGCAGAAGGCACGCAACGGGCGCAACCCGGCGACCGGTGCGCAGATCACGATCGCTAAGAAGCCCGCGACGGTCGACCTGCGCGCGCGACCGCTGGCCAAGGCCAAAGCCGCGCTGCCTTCGGTGCAGAAAGCACGCCGGCGGCTCGCGGCCTGAGCTTTCGCTGAACCCCGGGCGTGGAGCCGGGGCCCGCGGCTGTCGGGTTGCGGGGTTGTGCGCAATCCGACGGCGGCGTGGCCGGCGTCAGGCGCTCGATGAGGAGCGTGGCGCCTCGGACAGCGATCATGCCCGGGTGATTCACGCGACGATCCGGATCCGGGTACAAGCATCGGCACGCAAGACCGAGCTAGCGTCCGTTCGCGGCGGCATCTTGGTAGTCCGCGTCGCTGCGCACCCGCACGACGGACAAGCGAACGCGGCAGTCTGTCGATTTCTGGCCGACCGGGTTGGCGTCCGCGCCTCCCGCGTGAGCATCGTTCGAGGTCATCGAGCGCGCGACAAGCTGATCCAGATCGAGGATCTCGAGCAGGCGATCGTCGACCAAAGGCTCGGGCTGTAGCCCTCGACGTGCGATCTGCACCGACCCCAACGTGCCTGGACCAACGCCCGCGCTCGTCCGAGCGCGATATTGCCCAGGCGCCAGCACCTCCGCACCGTCGCCGGAACGAGCGCGTCTGCTCCGCTGCCGCATTGGGCAGGCCGTCGAACCCGAAAGGGCAGCCTGCGGCGACATCGATTAGCCGACACGAGTCCGTCTCGAGAAACGAGTGGCCTCGGATAGCACTCGGTTCCAGCGCCGAGAGTGAGTGTGATCACGAGATCCAGATCTGACGGCGACGGTTTCGAGCTTGAGCTGAACGACCGCGGTGTGGCCGTACGGTTCGACGATCGCCGGCGATCGTGAGATTGTCTGGCGTCAATAAATCACGGAGGAACCTGACTATGGACCTAGGCCTCACAGGGCAAGTAGCGCTCGTGGTTGGTGGAACGGGCCTAATCGGAAGGGCGGTCGTGGAAAGGCTACGAGCCGAAGACGCTTCGGTCGTCGTCGCGTCGCGGCATCCAGGCAACGGCAGCGTGATGCTGGACGCGTCAAGCGACCACTCCGTGCGGGCCGCGATCGACCTGGTCATACGCGACCACGGTCAGATCGACGTGCTGGTCGTCGCGGCCGCCCCGGCCGCGCAGACGCTCGATCAGGCCAAGAGCTCGGACCCGGCCCAGGTTCTCGCAGCGATTGATGCCAAGGCGATGACCTTTCTGCGGGTCGCTAACGCCGTGGTCCCGGGCATGCGCAATCGCGGATTTGGACGCATCGTCGCGATAAGCGGGCAGAACGCGCTGCTCACGGGCAACGCAACCGGCACGGTGCGCAACGCCGCCACGATCCTGCTCGCGGAGACGCTCGCCGATGAACTCGCGGGCACCGGGGTGACGGTCAACGCGGTCAATCCAGGCACCGTGACCACCACGCCCCACTCCAACGTGCAGCCCGGGCGCGGCGGCGATTCCACTCCCAAGCAGGTTGCGGACCTCGTCGCCTTCCTCTGCTCGCCTGTTTCTGCTCTGTCGGGTGAGTCCGTTGCGGTGGGCCATCGAGTCTTGGGGATCACATCACTCTGGTGAGGGCACAGCCAAGCGCCCGTGCTCGCGACAAAGCCTGCCGGAGTCCACGCGAGTTACGGAGCCAGACGATCCCGGACGCAGCGGGCACGGCGAGGTAGCTGCCGACGTTCTCAGGTTCGCCGGACCGTGCCGAGCCGCGCCAGTTGCCGCTGAGGGCGATGGCCATCGACCCGACCGTGCTTGACCCAAAACCCGCGACGCACACGACGCTCACCGACTGCCGCTCTGTCGCCAACTAGGGTCCGCTCGGTTCGCTGCTCGTAGGCCAAGCTTGGGTCCGGGGGCCGCCCGCCATTGGCGGCGCGCCCATCGGTTCACCCGCTTGGCGACAGCGTTCGGTCGTGTGGTGTCATCGGGGTAGTGCATGCCTTGCCTCGTCGATGTGCGGTCGCTCTCTGCAATGACTTCGAGTCATCTGGCCGACTCGAGTTGCAATGCTTTGGCCGCCATCGCCAGAGCGTCGAGGTGGTCGTCGAGTCCGGGCAGCCTCGACCCCATCGTGTCCACGGACAGATGGGTTGCTCCGGCGTGATGCCATTGCTGAGCGCTTCTCGTCAGCTCATCGGTCCGGCCGGCGCCCCAGCTGATGCGGGGCTCCATGCCGATGGCTGACGGGTCGCGGCCGGCGTCCGCAGCCGCCGCGGCGACGAGCGTGCGGGCCGCGTCGAGCTCAGCACCGGGCTCGGTGCGGGGGAACCAGCCGTCAGCCAGCTTGCCTATTCGCCGGTACGCCACTGGGGACGCTCCACCGAGCCAGATTGGGATTGGCCGCTGGGTCGGCAAGGGAGCCAGCCCAGCGCCTGTGACGCGGTCGAACTCGCCCTCGTGAGTGACAGAGCGCTCCGTCCACAGACGCCGCAGTAGCCCGATCTGCTCCTCGACGCGCTTGCCTCGGGTCGAGAAGCTCTGCCCTAGCCCCTCGTATTCGACGGGATTCCAGCCGATCGCGATGCCGAGGCGGAACCGCCCCTCGCTGAGGAGGTCCACCTCGGCAGCTTGTTTGGCGAGCAGGGCGGTTTGCCGTTGCGGAGCCACGACTATGGCGGTCACGAGTTCGACCTTGGTGAGGGCGGCCAGGAACCCGTAGAAGACGAGGGGCTCATGGAACGTCGTGTCCACGTCGTACGGCCCGTTCCAGCCAGCGTGCACCGCTGGATCGGCCCCCAGGACGTGGTCATAGATCGCGATGTGCTGGTAGCCAAGTTCCTCAACTCCCAGTACATACGCGCGGACCGTCCCAGGGTCGGTCGGAATCTCAGTCTGGGGATAGATGACGCCTACTTGCATCGGTCCGATCCTTTCGCTGCTAGAGGCAGGGACATCACTCGTGGGTCGGCCCAGCGCTACCTGCGATTGGGACGCTCGAGCTCGTTAACCTTCCAGATCTGGTCACAGTTGGAGCGGACCGTAGTGCGGGAAGAGCTGAACCCACGACTTGCCGGGGATGGTGTCGACGCCTTCGTCGGCGGACCTTCCGGTATGGCGTGGGGGTCTGCTTCGACGCGCGCCAGCTGCTTCGACGAACGCAGGGAACGGATGCAGACCGACCTTTTCAGATGCGTTTAACGCATCTCTGGGCCGCCCCTTGGACCTGATAGGAGACATTGACCACGCCCGAGGGAGGCAGCGATGTCGTCACCGAACAAGAGCGGCGACGCGAGTGAGCGGATGCTCGCGTCGGTACCCGACGCGGCGCGATGATCCGAGGGACTTCGTCTCGACCTGTGCGAAAACGGGGTCAAGCATGTGACCTGGGAGCTGACGCGCAACCAGGTTGGCCGTGAGTTCCGCCGCCCACACAGTGAGCGAGCTGGCCCTGTGGAGCGACTATGACCTCGAGGATGCGGGACGGCTCGCTGAGCCGATGCGTTATGACGCGCCGAGCGACAGGTATGTGCCGATCTCCTGCGAGGAGGCATTTGCCCTGGTCGGGAGGACGCTGCGCGGTTTGCAAAGCCCTCACCAGGCATCGTTCTACACCTCGGGGCGGCTCAGCAACGAGGCGACGTTCCTCTATCAGCTGTGGGTGCGGGAGTTCGGCACCAACAATCTGCCGGACTGCTGAACATGTGCCATGAGGCGAGCGGGCGCGCACTGATGGCGTCTATCGGGGACAGGTAAGGGCACGGTCGACCTGAGTGACTGGGAGGAGGCGGATGCGATCTGGCTGATGGGCGACAACGCCGCCACCAACGCGCCGCGGATGCTCATCTGGCTGGCTGAGGCCGATCCTCGAGGCGCCCAGCTGGTGCACTTCAATCCGTTGTTGGAGGCGGCGTCGCGGAGGACGATCGTCCCGCATGAGTTCGTTGACATGGCGACCTTTCACACGACCGAGATCGGGACCATGAACGTGCAGGTGCGGATCGGGGGAGACATGGCGCTCGTTCGCGGCGTGGCCAAGGCCGTGCTTGAGGCTGCGGCGGCGGACCCGACGGGCCGACGCAGGTCCGGTCATGGCGTTGCCGCACTAGCTATCCGCCAGGACGAAGCGGCTGCCTGCTCGCCGGCGCCATGAGGTTCGACGCGACTTGGTCGTCCTGAGATGGGGAAGCCAGGACGAGCTGAGGGCCGGCGCTCCTTGCGGGTGAGAGCCACGAATGATTCCTGCGTCGGGGGAGGCAGCGGGGGCCAGCGGGTCGTTGGACACTGGCGGGGAGCCTGAATAGGCTGCGTGTGGAGTTGTTGGGACACGAGGTTGGAGATCTAACTGGGGAGGTGGGCGTATGCCCGGACTTGGTCGAGCACTGGGTGGTTTTGCGCGTCAGAACGCGATCGCGTTGGTGGCGCTGTTCGTCGCGTTGGGGGGCGGGGCCTACGCGGCCGCCGGTGCCCGGTTTCTCAGCCCGACCGGCACGATCAACGGGTGCGTGGCGTCGAAGGGCGGCGCGCTGAGGGTGCTAACCCGGAGCGTGCAGTAACGACCGCGCCCCCGGAGGGCGGGGGCGCGGAAACGTCCGGCTGAGCAGGGATCCTGGGCTTGTCGAAGGTCCTTGATCCCGAGCTTGGAGGTTCACCTTGAAGGTGATGCGTGATGGACGCCCGGTAACCGTAGAAGTCACGGCGGACGGAGCGGGTTTGGTGTCGCACGCGGGCTCTGCGCTGGTCGCGCAGGTCGCTGAGAAGGTGGGGCTGACGGCGGCGTTGTCGTCTCGGCTGGCTGCGGTCAAGCGGCGGCGTCGCGGTCATGACCCGGGCCGGGTGATCCGCGATCTCGCGGTGATGTTGGTCGATGGTGGCGAGTGCGTGTCTGATCTCGGTGCGGTCCGCGAGCAGGACGCGTTGTTCGGGGCGGTGGCGTCTGACTCGACGGCGTTTCGGATGATCGACCGGATCGCGTCTGAGCCGGGGTTGGTTGACGCCCTCCGTGTCGCGCACGCTCGTGCCCGCGCCCGGTTCTGGGAGCTGCATGGTGCGCCGCAGGGGTTGACGCTCGATGTCGACGCGACACTGATCACGGCGCATTCGGAGAAGGAGAACGCGGCCGGGAACTACAAAGGCGGCTACGGGTTTCACCCGTTGCAGGTCTACCTCGACGAGACGCGCGAAGCGCTCGGCGGCCTTTTGCGAGCGGGGAACGCCGGCTTGAGCACCGCCGATGATCACAAGACGGTGATCGACCGGGCGCTTCAGCAGATCCCGGCCGAGTACGTCGAGACGGTCGAGATCCTGGTGCGCGCCGACTCGGCCGGCGCGACGCACGGGCTGATCGACTACTGCCGGGAGGGGAACATGCGCTTCTCGGTCGGCTACGAGCTGACCGAGCAGGTCCGGACCGCGATCCTCGAAATCCCCGAGGACGCCTGGATCCCGGCGTTGGATCAGGACGGCTCCGAGCGCACCAACGGCGAGGTCTGTGAGATCACCGACATGGTTGATCTGTCCGCCTGGCCCGACCGCTGCAGGCTGATCGTGCGGCGCGAGCGTCCGCACCCCGGAGCGCAGCTGTCGTTCACCGACCACGATGGGTACCGCTTCCAAGCGATCCTGACCGACCAACCCGACGAGGACATCGCCGTCTTGGAGTGCCGTCACCGCCAGCGCGCGCACATCGAGGACCGGATCCGTGACGACAAGGACACCGGCCTCGCCAAGTTCCCATTCAAGGAGTTCGCGCTCAACGAGGTGTGGCTTCAGATCGTGATGCTCGCGCACGACCTGATCGTCTGGACCCAAGCGCTCGCCCTCGACGGCGAGCTCGCGAAGGCCGAGCCCAAGCGGCTGCGATACAGGCTGCTGCACGTCGCCGCCCGGCTCGCGTTCTCCGGCCGTCGCGCGAAGCTCCACCTGCAGGACACGGGGCCCTGGGTCACAGAGCTCAAGGCAGCGTTCGAGCGACTCGAAGCGCTCCTAGACGCAAGCGGCTAAACCAACCACCGGCCGCCTCACACCACCAAGCAACCCTCCGGCCACGGCCACGATCACCGCTGCCCGCAAACCAGCACGACAACCGTCCGCGTGTCCGCGGAGTCGCACCAAACGCCACCACGTCCCACAACAACGCCACCATCACCACCCCCGACCATCGAACACATACCCTCGCGTACCCCTCACGCGCTTACTGAACGTTCCGGGCTAAAGCCGGGGAAGCGGTGCCCGAGGCATACGACTGCGCTGCGTTTCAACGTGGCCGGTAGGCCCGGGGCGGCGGGGCCGACCGGTAACGCGGGAGCAGCTGGCGCTCCGGGTGCTCCGGGTGCGCCTGGGCCAACTGGCAACACGGGAGCAGCTGGCGCTCCGGGTGCGCCCGGGCCGACCGCGTCGGCTTACGCACAAAACCAAAACACGTTTACGTTCGTTGACTCGGCGACCGATACCACGGCGGTGCAGCTCACTGCCAACGGAGGGACGATGCTCAATGTGTCCTTCGCGGCCGCCGTGCATGTTTCGGGGGTTGTGCGTCTTCGCAACAACACCGGCAGCGGTAACACCGACCAGAGCGGCTGTCGGCCACAGATCGCGCCGGCGGGCGGCACTTTCTCCGATGTCGGACCCGAGATGCTTGGTCTGACCAATGGCTTCAACACGTTTAATGACGAGGCGACGGTAGCCGTCGTCGGCGAGCTCAACGTGCCCGCCGGACGATACGACGCTCGTATCGTGTGTCACCGCACGTTTTCGACCGGTAGCACCGATCAGAACAAGTTCAACGGCGATGCGATCAGCGTGATCGCCGTCGCGCGCTGACCAACGTTGGCCGACACAAGCTCGCTAACCGCAGACAACCGCGTCACCGAAAGCTACGCTCGCCGACGCGGTTGTCGCTGGCCCGCGTGGCGGTGTCTGGGCATTGGCTTCTCGCGCGGGCTTTTGCGATTCGTCCATCTCACGGCTCTTGAGTGGCGCCTCTGTGCCGTTGGCCTTCAGCGACGTTCGGTCGGTGTGCAAGTTGACCGACCACGTCTCCCAGGTGTGGTGCTGTAGCGGACGTAAGACCGGCCTCGCGCCGGCCACCAGGATGACGGCCGTCGGTTGGAAGCGGTCGAGCGGCTGCCGGCGATGGAGGGGTCACCGGCATCGGCGACCTCGGGCTGGATGTTGCGCCCTCAGCTGCCTGGTCGGCCAACGGCGCCGCGGTACGTGCGACGGCGATGACCGGGGGCCGGCCTCGGCGAAGGCGGTGGTGTTGCCGCGGCCGAAGCCGCGGCTCGCACCGACGACGATCGCCGTCGTCTCAGACAGGTCCCTCGTGGGGTCATGGCTTGAGTCCTCCTGTTTCGCGGTTGATGAGGTCAGGTCGCGGCGTTGAGCGCGGGCTGCGCCTCGCGGAGCGTTGTCCTGGTGACGGCGTCGGAGAGTTCGTCGCGGCGAACGAGCGTGAAGATCGCCGGGAGGGCGAGCAGCGCGATCCCTCCGAGCACCCACAGGGCTTGGTGGAAACCGCCGGTGAGTGCCGTCGGTACGGAGTTCCCGGCGCGGACGAGCGCCTGGGTGTGGCTGGCCGCGACGCCCGTGGCGATCGCGATCCCGATCGCGCCGCCCAGCTGCTGCGAGGTGTTCAGCAGCCCGGACGCGAGCCCGGCTTGGTGCTCCGCGACTCCGGCGAGTGCGGCGATCGAGATCGGGATGAACGCGAACGCGGTGCCCGCGCCGGCGACGAGGAACGGGCCGGCGAGGTTCTGCAGGAAGTGACCGTGGACGGGCACCTGCGTCGCCCAGATCACACCCGCCCCGATCAGCGTCATCCCGATGGCCATCACGATCTTCGCGCCGCCACGGGTGACCAGTAGTTGTGAGAGGCCGGCGAGGGCGATCGAGGTCAGGGAGGCGGCCAGCCACGCGACGCCCGACTGCAGCGCGCTGTAGTGCAGCACCTGCTGCATGTAGAGCGTGCCGATGAATACGAACGCGAAGAAGCTGCCGCCCAGCAGCAACCCGGCCACGTTCGCGCCTGCGAGTGTGCGCAGCCGAAAGATCGACAGCGGCAATAGCGGCGACTCGACGCGGTTCTCGATCACGAGGAAGGCCGCGAGGAGAGCCGCGGATGCCGCGAGCAGCCCCAGCGTCCTCGTGGCGCCCCAGCCGTAGTGCGGCGCCTGGGAGATCGCGTCGACCAGCAGCACCAGCCCGCCGGTGCTAGCGATCGCCCCGGCCACGTCGAACCGTCGCCGCTCGGTCGCAAGCCGGCTCTCGGGGACGACCCGGGGGGCCAGCAGCAGCGCGGTCACACCGATCGGGACGTTCAGGTAGAAGATGTACTGCCACCCGGCGTACCTGGTGAGAACACCGCCGGCGATCAGCCCGACAGTCGCGCCGGCAGCGCCGAGCCCACCCCAGATCCCGAGCGCCTTGTTGCGCTCGGCGCCCTCGGCGAACATGTTCATCACGATCGATAGGGCGGCGGGCAGCATGATCGCCGCGCCCACTCCCTGGACGGCGCGGCTCCCGATCAGGAACGCTTCGCCGGTTGCGAGTCCGCATGCCATAGACGCGGCGGTAAAAACCGCCAAGCCGATCATCAGGATCCGGCGGCGGCCGAGCAGATCCGCGGCGCGACCGCCGAGCAGCAGGAGACCGCCGAACGTGAGCGCGTACGCGGTCACAACCCACTGCAGGCTGGTGTCGCTGAAGTGCAGATCGCGGCCGATCGTCGGCAGCGAGACGTTGACGATCGTCAGGTCGATGATCGTCATGAAGTACGCGACCGCGAGCAACGCAAACGCGCGCCAGCGATTGATATTTAGTGATCGGGACGTCATCGGACCTCCGGTGGGTCTGGCAGGAAGGCACAGTTAGGGAAAGAAGGGAGAGGTGCGGGCGGCGGCCGCTAGGGCGAAAGCGAGCTCCGGCCAACGGCTCGCCTGGCGCGTGCTCGTGCGGCCCGGACGACGGGCCGAACGTGCGCGAGGGGTGTCGGGCTACCGGTCATGAGCATGTGTACGGTCTAACGGTTGCCGGGGCTGAGACTCATCGGTCGCAGTTGAGATCTTCGAGGCAGATGTCGGTGGCGAGCCGGTAGAGCCAGATCCGCGCGGACGCTGACGGCGTGACGCGATCCAGGTCGCGCCAGCCACGCAGCAATGTCTCGCACATCGCTTCGTGTGCGTGATGAGGGCATCCGAGCATCAACTGGCAATAGAGCTCGAGCCCGGGCCGATGGCGTGAAGCGAGGCGGCCGAACGCCTTCTCATCGCCGGCTCGCGCCTCCGCAAGAAGGGTGCGTTCATCGGCGGTCGCCATCTTCGCTCAGGCTCTGCCGAGGGGCGTGAGGACGACCACCGCGACAACGTCGATCGTCTCGCGTTGGACGTCGATTGTTGTGTTTGGGCGGGTCCTGAGATTGGGGTGCCAGTCGGGATTGCTCAACGACCCTCCGTTCGAGGCGACGACCGCGCGCCTCGGTGCGTCAGCCAGATATCCGCCTGGGTTGACTCTGCTGACAGCCGATTTGGCGCCCGGGTGGTTCAGCAGCAGCGGTGGCGTTCCATCCCGGACGCCGCCTACGCGCCCTCGTTGACGCGGAACGCGTCGATCGCCTTGGCCTCGTAGTGCGCGGCTGTCATTGACTTGGGCTCTTCTCATTTCGCATCAGGACCGGCAAGTGCGGCGAGCGGCGGCTCCTAGCGTCCGGCCGTGAGCCCGAACCGCGGGAGCAGCGCAGGATCAAGAAACGCGTCGATCGCCACGATCTGGTCGTCCTCGATCTCGAGCACACTGATCCCGTGAGGGATCCAAGTCCCATCTTCGCCTCGCACTTCGATCGTCACGGCGGGCCGGCGATTCGCCCAGGCCGGTTTGTGTCGTATCCGCGTCAGATCGCCGTGGGCGACGGTCTCGAGAAAGAAGCGTGCGATCCGAAGGCCACCGCTCAACGACGGTTGCGGCGGCATTCGTAGCGTCGCGTCCTCGTGCAGCAGTGCCACCAGCCCGTCCATGTCAGCGTGCTCGAACGCAGCCACATAACGGTTGAGCAGCTCCCGCTCGGCCGAACCGGTCGCGGGTCGCGTCGCCTCTGACTAGATGCTGGTCGATTGTGCCCCGCGCGCGCTGCAGCGCGCTGTTGGCCGACGCGATTGTTGACTCCAAAAGCTCGGCGACTTCCGAAGCGCTCCAGCCGAGCACGTCGCGCAAGATCAACACCGCGCGCTGGCGACCGGGCAGCTCCTGGATCGCGCGCAGCATCGCCAGCTCCATCCCCTCCCGCATCGCGTAACGGGCAGCCGGATCATAAATCGGCGAAGCCGAGCCATCAGACGGCGAGTCTGGGAACGGATCGACCGGTGCCGGTCGGCGCGGCCGGCGCGCGAGCTCGTCCAGGCACGCATTCGTCGCGATCCGATAAAGCCAGGTCTGAAACTGCGCTCGCGGCTCAAAGCGTTCCAGCGCCCGCCACGCCCGCACCAGCGTCTCCTGCGCCAAATCCTCGGCGTCGTGCGCGGACCCCAGCATCCGATAGCAATGGACCTCAAGCGCGTGCCGGTACGGCTCGACGAGCCGACCGAACGCCCGCTCGTCCCCGGCCTGCGCGGCCGCCAGCAAGAGGCGCTGATCCATGTCGTGAACTCGATCGCCCATCATCCTCTCACCACGTCAAACCGCGAAGACGAATCGCACGAGCAAGACCCCGCCAGCGGCGGTACTTAGTGTGACGGGGTGTCGTACTCATCGTGCCGGCGAATCCAGAGCTGCCATCCCTCGTGCTCGTCGCGGCCCTTCGGCGCCCGGTCGAGGAACCCGTAGTAGGGCATCAGGAACTCGACTCCCCGACCGGTCGTCGAGTACGTCTGGTAGACGACTCCGTCGGCGAGGCTGAAGGCGGTGAAGCCGAATAGCTCGGTCAGGTAGCCGTAGATGTCCGTGCCCGCGACCTCGGAGTTGCGGAAGGCGACCGGAGGCAGTTGGTCCAGAATCGGCTCGATCGCCTCGCGCGTGCGCTCAAGGCTGCTCGAGAAGCCGACGTCCACGTTGAAATCGCTCTCGTAGCTCGACGCCCAGTTGAAGCTCCACCCCATCCGCTCGCGATAAGCCACCAGCTTCTCGATGGGCGCCCCGGAGACGGCGATCAGCGTCACATCTCGCGCCTTCAGATGCGGGATCACGCTGTCGAACGAATCGGCGATCGAGCTGTTCACCGGGCAGCCGGCCTCGTAGCTCGGGCCGAACATGAAGTGGTAGATCAGCAGCTGCGAGCGACCGTCGAACAGCTCCGCGAGCGGCTTCGGGCCATCCGCCGTCCGTAGCGAGTACTGGTTCTCGACCGGTAGCCAGGGAAGCTCCCGGCGCTGCCGCGCCAGTTCGTCGCCCATCCGGACGTGTTCCTTCTCGCGCTCAAGCAGCGCGGCGCGCGCCGCCAGCCACTCTTCACGCGCGACGCTGTTGTGGGTAGTCATCGTCGTCTCCATCGTTCACTCTCCTTATTCACGCCGCGATCGGCTCGGCCGCCACGAGCGCCGCGTTCTGGCGCTCGAGCTCCTTCGCCACCCCCGCGCGCCAGCCGTCCGCCAGCGCCCGCGACATTGGGTCGGGGAAGATCTCCTCCTCGCCGCGCTCCATGCCGTCAAGCGTGGCCCGCGCGACGTCCTTGGCCGGCGTCTTCGGGATGTCGAGAGTCGCGCACCATGTCGGTATCGATCGGACCCGGCAAGACGGCGTAAACGCTCACGGCCTGGCCAACCAATAGCGCCCGCAGCGACTGGGTGAGCGACAGCGAAGCTGCCTTGGAGACCGAATAAGCCGGAAGCACTGGGACCGCGGCTACCGCGCCTAGCGATACGACGTTGACCACCGCTCCACGGCTGCGCTTGAGTGCCGGCAGGAACGCCCGAGTGACATCCAGGGTCCCGTACAGATTGACCGCCAGGTGTTGCTCGAACGCAGAACGATCGCTCAAGTCGTCCGGGACCGAGACGCCGGCGTTGTTGATCAGGACGTCGAGTGACTCAACTTCGTCGACGGCCTCACGGATCTGGGCCGGGTCGGTCACGTCCAGCCTCAGGGGCGTGACGCGCTCGTCCGGGACAACCATCGGCTGGCGCGAGGCGGCATACACGCGCTTCGCGCCCCTCTCGAGGACTTCCTCGACGAGCGCCCGGCCCAGACCGCGGTTGGCTCCGGTCACCAACACCCTCTTGTTTACGATCGCAATGGACATCGTTGCGTGCTCCTCTATTGACGTTTGCGGTTCGGCACCACGTCAAACGAGCGACGGCACCAAAACTCATCGCAGGCGGCAGCCGACATCTCGCCGGGATGTATGACTGTGCGTCAGACGACGCCGCGCAGCGTGCGCGGGAGCCCGAACCGGGACAGGGTGCTGGGGCCCATGAATTGCGTGATCGCGGCGATCCGTTCGCCTTCGAGGGTTAGCACCACCAATCCGGTGGCATGGGCGATCGGAGCGCGTGCGTCGGCGCGGTAGCACCCGAACGCGGGTTGCGTGTTCGCGCGCGTAGGCACCAGTCGGTAGCGCTGGCCGCGGCGCCAGATGACGTTCTCGCGCAGGAACGAGGCGATCAGCGATCGGCCCTGGTATTCGAGCGTCGTGGGCGGCATCGTGAGCCACGCATCCTGGGTTACGTGATCGCTTGCAGCACGGCGGCGACGGTGACCGCGACTAGGAACACGATGACCAGGGATCGTCCGCGCCATAGCGCGACCGCGCCGGCGACGACACCACCGAGTGTGTGCCAGTTCGCGGTGTAGTGCCGGTTGGAATCGAAGAGGTCGGTGACGATGAGGGCGCTCAGCATCGCGATCGGCAGGAGTCCCGCGATGCGCTGGACGCGCGGGTGGTTGAGGAGTGACTCCGGGAGCGACACGCCGGCGAGCTTCAGCCCGTAGCAGCTAACTGATGCTGCAAGGGTGGTGGCCCACAGGCTCGTCACCGGTCCTCCGTTTCGTGGCGCGACCGGTGTGGGGTGAGGCCGGCGAGGATCGCCACTGCCGCCGCAGCGATGATTGGGATCCCGGCGGGAACGACTGTAACGAGGGAGAGGGTCACGATGACCGTGCCGAGCGCGACGGTCGGCCCGCGGTCGCGTGCGAGCTGTGGCCATAGCAGCGCCAGGAAGATCGCCGGCGCCGCGGCGTCAAGTCCGAGCGCGGACGTGTTGATCCCGCGGCCGAGCAGCGCCCCGGTGAGCGTCCCGAGGTTCCACAGCGCGTAGAGCGTGATCCCCGTCGCCCAGAACGCGTATTTGCCGGCCCGCCGGGTGTTCTGGGCGACCGCGATCGCCGTGGTCTCGTCGATGATGAAATGCGCTGTCCACAGGCGGCGGATCCCGCTCGGCCGCACGAGCCGGGCGACCGGTACGCCATAGAAGGCGTTACGCAGCCCGAGGAGCACTGCGGCCGAGAGCGCGGCGAGTGGCGCTCCGCCGATCGCGACGATCCCGACGAGCGCGAACTGCGAGGCTCCGGTGAACATCACGGCGCTCATCGCGAACGCTTGGATCACGCTCAGCCCGGACGCGGTCGCCACAGCCCCGAACGTCACACCAAACGCGCCCGCATACACCCCGATCCCGGCCGCCGCACGGACGATCGCTCGCTGCTCGGGAAAGGCGTCGTCCAATTCGCTCTCGGGGCTGGGACCGGTCGAAGCGGTCGTGGTCACGCTCAAGAGCAACAGGCTACGCGTAATTAGGAGCAACCCGGTGGCGAATGTGGTGGGAAATTGGCTGAGATGCGCAATGATCTACGTCTATGGATGTGGTTGATCGTCGGATCATTGCTGAGCTTCAGCGCGACGGGCGGCTGTCGAACGTCGAACTCGCCGACCGGATCGGCCTGACCCCTGCACCCTGTCTACGCCGGGTGAGGCGCTTGGAGAGCGACGGAGTCATCCTTGCCTACACCGCATTGATCAACCCGCAAGCCGTCGGTCGCGGCTTCGAGGTGCTTGTCAACGTCGATCTCACGCGCAAGGACAGAGCGACCTTCGAGGCCTTCGAGGCCGCCGTCGCCGCGCTCGACGAGGTCATCGAGGTACGCCGAATGTTCGGCCTGCCCGACTACCTCCTTCGCGTCGCCACCGCAAGCATCGAGAGCTACGAGACATTCGTCTCAACCCGACTCGGCGACGTGCCCGGAGTCGACAAGCTCGACTCCCACATCACCATGAAACTGATCAAGTCCCCCCAGCCCCAGACGGCGCCCCCACACACTCACCCGGCGTGACACAGCGACACGTGCGTCCCACTCGACCGCGCGCCCGCGGGAGACGTACGACCCGCCCCAAGCCCACGACTAGCATCGCCCCGCCGGCCTCGGAAAGCACAGCCCGACACCACCTCGCGACGCACTGCCGCAACGTCGTCGCCCAACAGGGCCGTCATCTCGAGGCTTCTGCATCGGTGGCGCGCGTCAACGAAGGAGAAGTCCGCGGCACCATCGACGAGCTTCTCTCGCGGCTCGAGGTTTGTGAACCAGGCCGCGCTCCAGAGTCCTGGGTGGGGCGAGAACGCGGGTGGGCCGGCTCCTAGACCTGGCACGATGTCGCTGATGCCAGGTGCCGATTCTGACCCAAATGTCAGCACGACCCCGATGGTCTCAGTCGTGGGCACCGCGGTCCTGCGCGCCGAACCTGACGAGGCGATCGTGGTTGTTACCCTGAGCGCGCTCAAGGACGGTCCCGGCCCGGCGCTCGAGGATGTCGCACACCGCAGCAAAGCGCTTGTCGCCTTGTTAGATGAGTTCGGCATCGCGTCGTCTGAGCGCTCCACCACGGGAGTCAGCGTCCATGAGGACTTTGACCACACCTCGGAGGGGCGGCGATCACTAGGGCATCGCGCCGCTTCGGCGATCGCCGTGCGTCTCACCGACCTAGACCTGATCGGCCGCCTCGTGACCCGAGCCACGACAGAGCTCGACGCACGCGTCGACGGGCCTCAGTGGCAGATCGCAGCCGAGAACCCGATCCGGCTCGAGGCGGCGCGCCAGGCAGCCAAAGACGGCCAGCGCAAGGCTCAGGCCTACGCGGAAGGCGTCGGCGCGCGCCTCGGCGCTCTGATCAGGCTCGCAGAGCCCGAGTCCGCTGCGTTCCCCCGGCGCGCCGGCAATATCATCGCCGCTTCTGCCGCATCGGGCGACCTGCTGGTCGAGCCCGGCGAGCAGGACATCACCGCAACGATCCAGGTCACCTTCGCCCTCATCGCTGAGTCCAGGCACTCCGCGAGCTAACTCTCTCAGCGCGTCGCTTCCTCGCGGCACGGGGTGCAATCGCTCGACTGCTGCTGGGGAGTTCGTCGCGCGAAAGCAGAACTTTCGGGTCCGGAGTTCGTCCCGGCGACAAAGCTGAGCCTTCGTCGTTTGAGCAGCAGTGACGCTCGGCAGGATCCGATCGTTTCGGCGAGCGCCGAACTCGCTGTCGCCAGCATGAAGAGTGTTGATGTTGTGATGATTGCTCCCCAGGGCCCGCCGACGGCGCGCCGCCGAGCGTCGTCGATCACACGAGCGTGATCGCCGAATAAGCTTTGCCGACGAGCGACCCGGCGTGAATGGGCGATGATGGCTCATCTCACCGGGTGCGACGCTTTGTCGGGTCCCGCCGTCCGTTGCGAGGTCCAGGAGACGCAGGAAAACCACGATGCCTGACGACGCTGAGCGCGCTCGCCGAAAAGGACCGCCGACTCGGAGACTCCCGCCGCCAGCGAGGAGTTCTCGCTCACCACGAGATCGCGGGGCTCGACGTTGGTCTCCGACGATTATGGTGCAGAACTTCCAACTGAGCCTGAGTAGTGCCTGATCGCAGGCGCCACGCCCGAGGAATGAGTGTTGATGATGCAATTCCCTCGGTTGCTCAGGTTCAAGCGGCCGAGGGGGGGCGGCCGACTCACCCCTCGGAGCCGCATTCTGGGAGCAGCGCGGGCCGCTTGAACTGGCTGCGGGCCGGGGTGCTGGGCGCCAATGACGGGATCGTGTCGGTCGCGGCCATTGTCATCGGGGTTTCGGGGGCTACATCCGCTCGGGGCCCCATCTTCACCGCCGGACTGGCCGGCCTGGTCGGTGGGGCCGTGTCGATGGCGCTAGGTGAGTACGTTTCGGTCTCCAGCCAGCGCGACAGCGAACGCGCGCAGATCGCGCAGGAAAAACGCGAACTCGCCGACTCCCCGGAGGCTGAACTAGCCGAGCTGACTGCGCTGTACGAAGCCAAGGGCCTGTCCCCGGCCACCGCCCGCACCGTCGCCGACGAGCTCTCCGCCCATGGCGCCCTAGCCGCACATCTAGACGCCGAACTGCACATCGACCCTGCTGACATCCCGAGCCCGGTCCAAGCCGCCGGCGCCTCAGCGCTTTCGTTCATGTCCGGCGCTCTGCTGCCGATGCTGGCCATTCTGTTGCCGCCGGCCGGCCTCCGAGTCCCGGTGACCTTTGTCGCTGTCCTGCTCGCCCTGGCCCTGACCGGAGCCTTCAGCGCACGGCTAGGCGGCAGCAACGTCCGCCGCGCCGTGATGCGGATGGTCATCGGAGGAGCGCTCGGCCTCGCGTTCACCTACGCGATCGGGCATCTGTTTGGCACGGCTATCGGCTGATACTGCAACCGCGGGCCTGCCGCGTGCATGACACGACCGCACTTCGCTGCGTGCGTTGCATTTCGCTCGTCGAATCGCTCGATTCCGTCGGGGTGTTGGTTCAAAGGGTCGCGACCTTGGGTCGTTACTCCGCGCCGAAGGTGCACGGACCGCGGGGCGGTACCGGGCGTTGTTGGCCAGCGGTTCTGCCGATTCCATGAGATACGCGCAGTCGGCTGAAAGTTGCGCGCGGTGGCCGGGATCAGTACCGGGGGTGTCGCGATGAGGAAGGCAGCACGAAGATTGGCCGGCGTGATTACTGCGGCGGGGTCGCGCTACTTGAGTTCTGGCGCTTCCGACCTCGCCGCCGGAATCGCGTATCGCGTCCTGTTCGCGCTCGCGCCTCTCTCGGTGGCGCTCGTGTCGGTGTTCGGCCTGTTGCTCCAGAACGAGGAGCTCAAACACGACGTCATCAACAGGATCGTCTCTGCGCTCCCAGTGAACAGCCAGAACGTGACCGGGGCGATCGGGAACATCGCCACCCCGGCGAGCGCGGCGGGGCTGGTCAGCCTGCTCGTTCTGGTCTGGGCGGCGTCGGGGATGATGACGGCGATCCGTTTCGGCCTCGAACGGACGATGTCCGTCGAGGAGGACCGCGGGGTCGTGCACGGTAAGCTGGTCGATCTAGGGCTCGTGGCCGCGACGGTCGTTCTGGTGCTCGCATCCGTTGGCGTCGGACTGGTCACGCAGGTCGTGAGCAGCCTCGTGGCCGAGGTGACGGGGGCGGTCGGTCTTCAAGGAACCGCCACCAGGACAGTCGTAGGGAAGCTTTTTCAGCTCCTGCTCTGGACTGGAACTGTGGTGCTCCTCCTGCGCGTCGTGCCGGCGAAGCGGCCACGGTTCGCGGACGCTCTCGCCGGCGCGGTGGTCACTGCGTTGCTGTTGCTGGTCATATCTCTCGCGGCCGGCTTTCTGTATTCGCACGCGACTAAGTGGAGCTTCATCTACGGCTCCTTGACGAGCGTGTTCGTGTTCCTCTACTCGGTCTACCTGTTCGCGTCAGCGGTGCTGTTCGGTGCGGCTGTCGCGACGGAATGGTCTTTACCTCACCCGCCGGATCCCGAATCCCGGCTCGCGAACGTGTGCCGCAGGATTCGCGCACGCTTGCACCCGAATCCGCGGTCGCGGTCAGACGAGTCCGGGGGTGGGAGGCGAACCTGAGCCGACCTGACCGGCGACGCCGGCTCCGGCTCGCCGCGCTCCCGCACCGTCTTCGCTCTTTCGAGCGGCGAGCCCGGAGCGTCTGCGGCGCTCAGGCGACCGCGGTCTTGAGGGCCTCGACCTGGCGGGCCTGATGCTTGAGCAGGCCGGCGAGGACCTGCTCGAGGGTGCGTTGACCGTCGCAGAAGCGGAAGCTGTCCTTCGGCGGAACCTGGCCGAGCTGGTTGTCGGTGAGCTCGCCGATCCGGCCGAGCATTTCGCGCGCGGCGCCGAGCTGCTCGACCACCACGCCGACGTCGATGCTGTCTGGTGTGTAGCTGTTGTCGTGCTGGTCGGCGCCGTGGTCTTGAGCCGCGCGCTCTTGGGTCCGTTGGCCGAGGACGCGGAGGAATCTCGGGATGCGATGCCCGCCCTGCGCGGCTGGGGGGCCCGAGGCTGACATGCGGTCGCGAGTCTGCACGAAGGCGGCGATCCGCTGGTAGTTGTCGGCCGTGTGCCTGGCGGCCGCACCGATTGTTCCGTCGCCGAGCTTCTCGCGGCCGCGGCACGGCCGGCGCAGCGCGGCCTGATCGAGGGTTGAGAGCATCTCGGTCAGCTCGCCGATCTGCCCCTCGGCTGTGGCAACGAGCTGTTCGGCACGTTCGGTCATCGGGATCCGCTCCGGCTTTCGGTCAGTGGTGCGCACGGGCGACGTGGTCGTGCGCGGCGGGTGCGGCCCCGCTCAGGTAGCTCTCGGGGTCCGCTTCGAAGGCGTGCAGGCAGTGTTCCGAGCAGAAGCAGTAGGCCCGGCCGCCGGCCTCCTTCGTGACCGCCTTGTCGCGATCGACCTTCATTCCGCAGACGGGGTCGGTCGCGCCGCGGCGGCCCGTGAGCCAGAACAAGGCCGCGAAGATCACGACGCCCAGGAGGTTGAGCGCGAACTTGTAATCGACCTGGACGCCGCTGAAGATGTCCGCCCGGGTTGGGCGTGGGCCCGTCGGAACGATACCGAGCGCGCTAAACAGGCCGTTGACGACCAGCGCGGCGATCACCATCGTTATGAACATCAGCGCGGTGATCCGGACCGTGAACTCGGTGCCGTAGTACTTGCGGTAGATCAGCAGGATCGGGATCACGATCAGGTCGGCGAACAGGAACGCGAGCACGCCGGCGAACGAGATCCCGCCCGACCACAGCACCGCGGCGAGCGGGACGTTCCCAACCGAGCACACGAAACTGAGCATGGCGATGATCGGGCCGATGATCACGTTCTCGATCGTCTGAAGCGGCGCCGGGGCGTTGCGGAGGAACAGATGCTCAAAGAAGCCGTTGCCGAACTGGGCGATGAAACCCGGCGAGCAGGAACCCGATCGTGATCTCCTTCCACAGCATCTGCCAGTCACCGCGGAAGTTGTGCGCGACATCTGACCACGCCCGCACCGAGGTCAGTCGCTCGCGCCAGGACAGCTGCTCGGTAGCCGTGTGATGCTGATGGCCGGTGTCGGCCTCGCGGGCGTGCTCGCGCGCCTGGTCCTCGAGCCGCGGGCTGACGAACAGACGCAACAGCACGGTCATGAGGACGATCATCACGAGACCGCCGACGTACTCCGCGACGGTGAACTGCCAGCCGATCAGCACCCACAACACCAGCCCCAACTCCCACACGAGATTCGTGGAGGCGAACTGAAACGCGAGCGCCGACGCCGCGCTCGCGCCCTTCTGAAACAGCGATTTCGCGATCGCGATCGCGGCATACGAGCACGACGAGGACGCGGCGCCAAGGCCCGTCGCCCAGCCGACCGAACGAGCGCCCGAGCCGCTCATCAGCCCCTCGATCCGCTCGCGCGGCACCCACGCCTGCACGATCGCTGAGATCGCAAAGCCGAGCACGAGCGCCCACCACACCGCCCATGCCATCAAAAACGAGTCCCGCAGTCCGTGCCAGATCACATCCAACACACTCATGACCAGCACCCTATCAGATACCCCTAGGGGGTAGAGGTAGTGCTAGAGTTCCGTGCATGCCGAAGACTCAAACACCGACCAGGGGCTACACCGCCACCAAGGACCAGCTGCTCGCCCGGCTGGCGCGAATCGAAGGCCAGATCCGCGGGATCGAGGGGATGGTCGAAGACGACCGCTACTGCATCGACATCCTCACCCAGATCAGCGCCGCCCAAGCCGCGCTGGACAAGGTCGCGCTCGGACTGCTCGACGGGCACGCACACACCTGCGTGATCGGCGCCGAACCCGGCCAGCAGGACGAACGAACCGAAGAAATGATGGCCGCCGTCGGACGACTCCTCAGACGCGGCTGACGCACGCGCGACCTATCCGTTCCGCACCTCCTCGTCCGAGGCACTCGTGTGCTTGCGGACGCGGACTAGCTCACGGAAACACTGAGGTTTGCGCGGCGGCGCCCTGCTGTGCAAACCGGAGTGTTCAGTGGGCGATACTGGGCTCGAACCAGTGACCTCCGCCTTGTCGAGGCGGCGCTCTCCCAGCTGAGCTAATCGCCCGGGAGGCAGTCAAATTTAGCGTGCCCCAGAGGCTGACGCACGTCGGGGTTCTAGACTTGTTCGGGTGAAGACTGCGGCTCTGGTAGCCCTGGTCCTGGCGATCTTGGTGAGCGGAGCGAGCGCGTCCGTCGTCCAGCCCGGCGCGTCGCTGCCGGTGACGCCAAAGGCCGGGCATCCGCGCTCGACGTTCCGTCTTCAGTACACGGCGCCATCGAAGGGCTTTGGCAACGACACCAGCGCTGGCTCAATCACCTTGAGCGGACCGAGCGGCACCGGATGCGTCTCATCCGAGAGCGTGCACGAGCAGGTGGCCATGCCGGGGTCCGAGGTGCTCGTGGCGCTCCGGCCGACCGGCGGGCGCCCGTGGTGCGTGGGAACCTTCCACGGCCAGGTCGACGAGATGCTCCGGCCGCACTGCGGGCCCGAGCAGGTGTGCCCGATGTTCATCGCGCTCGTGCCGGTCGGACACTTCCGGTTCGTCGTCCGTCGCTAGTAACGGACCACTAGCTCGTCGTCCCCTCACTAAACGCCCCTTCTGCGAACGTTCTTGAAGGGACAGTTGAGTGGTCCGTCTCCAAAATATCTGTCCATTCGAGCCGTCCCCGGCGGCGTCGGGCGGCGTCCTCGTCGCCTCGCGTGGCGCTGCCACGCGTCGGCTCCTGCGTCCTTGCCCGCGACCGGCCGGTAACGCCTCTCGGTGTCCAGCTATTTGTGGGACGCACCACTAGGATCCCAACGCGATGGAGTACCTGCTTCCCAACGGGGACCGTCTTGCCCTGCCCGACGGCGCGACCGGCGCCGACGCTGCCGCCGCGATCGGGCCAGGGTTGGCGCGCGCCGCGCTCGCGGTCAAGGTCGATGGGGTCTCGCTCGATCTGGCGCGCTCGCTGCCGACGGGGGGCGATGGCAGGCTCGAGATCATCACCGAGCGCAGCGGCAGCGAGGCGCTCGATCTGATCCGGCACGACACCGCCCACGTGCTCGCCGCGGCGATGCTCGACCTGTACCCGGGCGTGAAGATCTCGATCGGTCCACCGATCGAGGGCGGCTTCTACTATGACTTCGAGTTTCCCGACGGCGTCATCGTGTCCGACGCCGAGTTCCCGGCGATCGAGGCGAGGATGCGCGAGCACATCGCCGCCGACGAGGCCTTTGTGCGCCAGGACATCAGCGTCGAGGACGCGATCGAGCGCTTCACCGAAGAGCAGCAGGACTACAAGGTCGAGTTGATCGAGGACCTGGTCTCCGACGCCGACCCGAACCATCCGATCGAGACCGTCAGTCTCTACACCAACGGCCCGTTCACCGACCTTTGCCGCGGCCCGCACTCGCCGAGCACGAAGCGGATCAAGGCGTTCAAGCTGCAGTCGGTTGCCGGCGCCTACTGGCGCGGAGATTCGAACAGGCAGATGCTGACGCGCGTCTACGGGACCGCCTTTTTCTCGGCCAAGGACCTCGAGGAGCACCTCGAGCGCCTCGAGCGCGCCCGCGCCAACGATCACCGCCGGCTCGGCCACCAGCTCGGGATGTTCGCCTTCTCGGACGTCTCGCCTGGTTCGGCATTCTGGTTCCCGCCCGGCACGGCCGTTTTCAACGAGCTGGTCAGGCTCAGCCGCGAGATGGGCCGCGAGCGCGGATACGTGGAGGCCAAGACGCCGCAGATCTTCGACAGCTCGCTGTGGAAGACCTCGGGCCATTGGGAGAAGTACGGCAAGAGCATGTTCGTGACCGAGTACGAGGACCGCCAGATGGCGCTCAAGCCGATGAATTGCCCCGGCCATTGCCAGCTGTACTCGATGCAGCCGCACTCCTACCGCGACCTCCCGCTCCGGATCTGGGAACCCGGCCTGCTGCACCGACGCGAGCCGAGCGGGACGCTGCACGGTCTGTTGCGGGTCCGTCACTTCGCCCAGGACGACGCCCACATCTTCTGCACCCAAGAGCAGATCCAGGAGGAGGTGGCGGGGGTGATGCAGTTCGCGTTCGACACCTACAGGCTGTTCGACGTGGACGTTCGGCTCGAGCTCTCAACCCGTCCCGAGCAGCGAATCGGCTCGGATGAGCTGTGGGACCTCAGCGAGGCCGCCCTGCAGGCCGCGCTCGAGAGCCTCGGTCTCGAATACGAGCTCCATCCCGGCGACGGTGCCTTCTACGGTCCCAAGATCGACATGCACATGACCGACTCGCTCGGGCGTAGCTGGCAGCTCGGCACATGCCAGCTCGACTACAACATGCCGGCGCGCTTCGGCCTGACCTACACAGGCGCGGACAACACCGAGCACTGCCCGGTGATGATCCATCGTGCGCTGATGGGCTCCTACGAGCGCTTCATCGGCATCCTGCTCGAGCACTTTTCCGGCGAGCTGCCGGTCTGGCTGGCGCCGCTGCAGGCGATCGTGCTCCCGATCGCCGATCGGCACAACGACTATGCGGGCACGGTCCTCGCGGCGCTACAGGCCGCCGGCACCCGCGCCGAGCTCGACGACCGGACCGAGTCGGTTGGCCGCAAGATCCGTGACGCGGAGCTGCGAAAGATTCCGTTCATGCTCGTTGTCGGCGACCGCGAGCAGGACCAGGGAGAGGTCAGTGTTCGCGAGCACCACGCGGGCGACACCGGGTCGGTCTCCGTCGACGACTTTGTGCGGCGCCTCGATGAGCTGGTCAAGTCCCGCACGACCCATTAGATATCGCCGCTATACTCGCCTTCGTTGATCCTTCTTCACCCACGTCCCGGCGCCGCTTGAGGCACCGCCGAGATCGCAGCTAGTGCCGGTCCCCCGACGGTTCGACCGGCGCCCGCCGGAGCGAGATCAGACTCGGATCAATGACCGCATCCGTGTCCCTGAGGTGAGGCTTGTCGGAGAGGACGGCAAGCAGATCGGAGTCATCAAGACTTCGGAGGCGCTCGCATACGCGCAGGAGCGCGACCTTGACCTGGTCGAGGTCGCCCCCGACGCGCGCCCACCCGTCTGCCGGGTGCTCGACTACTCCAAGTACAAGTACGAGCAGGCCCAGAAACAGAAGGCCGCCCGCAAGCACCAGCAGCAGATCACGATCCGCGAGATCAAATTCCGCCCGAAGATCGCCCAGAACGACTACGACACCAAGAAGGGCCACATCCAGCGATTCCTGCGCGGCAAGGACAAGGTCAAGGTGACGATCATGTTCCGCGGCCGCGAGGTGACCCACCCCGAGCGCGGCGTCGCGCTGCTCGACAAGCTTGCCGGCGAGCTCTCCGAGCTCGCGGTCATCGAGCAGACCCCACTTCAGGACGGGCGCAACATGACGATGATGCTCGCCCCGTCAAAGGCGATCCTGGCCGAGGGCAACGAGGAGCGCGAGCAACCGGAGCCCAAGCGCCGCCAGCACCACCACGAGGCTAAGGCCGAGGCCGCCGCGGCGAAATCGGCGCCTCCCGCCACCAACGGCGCGTCCACCAACGGCCCGGCCCCCGCCGCTCCCGCCCCCGCCCCCGCCACTGATGAGACGCCTGAGGCGGCGTCTATATCAGCGGCGTCAGACACCGCGTCCTAGCTGATCGCACGGGGATTCCCGAGGCGCCAATCGCGTTCGCCTCGGACCTCGTCGACGTGCGGTGTTCACAGCGCTGGCGCCGCGGGAATCCCCGTGCGATCTGCTTTACTGCTTGCCTCGATGCCGAAGATGAAGACCCACTCGGGCGCGAAGAAGCGCTTCAAGGTGACCGGCACCGGGAAGGTGAAGGCGCGCCACGCGTTCTCCAGCCACATCCTGGAGAAGAAGTCGCCCAAGCGCAAGCGTGAGCTCGCCCGGCCGCTGATTCTGTCGAGCCACGACGCACCGCGGGTCAAGGTCATGCTCGGAGCCAAGACGGCGAGGCGGAAGACTCGATGAGCCGCGTCAAGCGCAGCGTCCACGCGCGCAAGAAGCGGCGCGCCACCCTGCAGCTCGCCAAGGGGTACCGTGGCGACGCCTCGCGTCACTACCGTGCCGCGAAGGAGGCCGTCCTCAAGGCCGACCAGTACCGCTATCGCGATCGCCGCAACCGCAAGCGCGACTTCCGCCGTCTGTGGATCACGCGGATCAACGCCGCCGCCCGGCAGAACGGGCTCTCCTATTCGCAGTTCATCCACGGCCTCCAGCGGGCCGGGGTCGAGCTCGATCGCAAGATCCTCGCCGACATCGCCGTCCACGACGCCGACACCTTCCGACGCTTTGCCGACCGCGCCCGCGAGGCGCTGGCGGCCGGCTGAGCCACAGCTGAGCACCAGCACCAGACCCCCGGGGCGCCCTCCTGACAAGGACGGCGCCTTTTTTTCGTTCAACCACCAAATTTGCCGATCACGAACCTGACGATTACAAGCCCCCACAACGAGAAGCTCAAGGAAGTCCGCAAGCTGAACGGGCGCCGCCGCGAGCGCTCCCGGCTGGGCCGGTTCGTGGCCGAGGGCGAGGACCTGCTGGCGGCCGCCGACGCCGCCGGCTGGACACCGGTCGCGCGACTCGTCGCGGCCGGCAGCGGACTCGAAGGTGACGCGGTGCTCCCCGAGCTCCTCGCCGCGGCTTCGGAGCTCGGGTCTGGAACGCGGGCGCTGGCCGTCTACGAGGAGCGTTGGGCCCCGGCGGCGACCGGCCCCGTTTGCGTCTACCTCCATGGTGTCCGCGACCCCGGCAACGTCGGCACGGTGCTGCGCTCCGCGCAGGCATTCGGCGCCGCGTGTGTCGCCTTCGGTCCGGGCTCCGCCGATCCGTTCGGACCCAAGGCGGTGCGCGCCAGCATGGGCGCGGTCTTCTACGTGCCCGTTGCACGGGTGGGCGAGTTTGGTGCCCTTCCGGGCACCAAACTCGCCCTCGACGCGGGCGCCGCGGACGTTCTTTGGACATCCATGGGTCGTATAGACCCACACACGTCCAAAGAACCGGTGACGATCGTCGTGGGTGCGGAGCGCGACGGCCTTCCAGCCGACGTTCTCGACGCGTGTGACCACGTGGCGCGCATCCCCATCGAGATCCACTCCCTCAACGCGGCGATGGCAGCGACGATCGCGCTCTACGAGCTCACCGCGCGTAGGATCACGGCGGCATGAGCGTCAGCGACCGGATCGACCAGCTTCGCGGGGAAGCGGCGAGCGCGATCGAGGCGGCCACCACGAGCGCCCAGCTCGAGGAGGTCCGCGTCCGTTACCTCGGGCGCAAGGCCGAGCTCCCGAACCTCCTGCGCGGCGTTGCCGAGCTGCCCCCGCAGGAGCGCGGGGTCGTCGGCCGCGCCGCCAACGAGGCGCGCCGGGCGCTCGAGGCGCTGCTCGACGCGCGCGCCTCCGCGCTTGCTGCATCGGAGCTTGACGCCAAGCTCGAGCAGGACCGGGTCGACGTGACACTCCCGGCCGACCCCGCGGTTCAGGTGGGGCGCCTGCATCTGATCACCCGCACGCGCCAGGAGATCGAGGACGTGTTCGTCGGGCTCGGCTACCGGGTCGAGGAGGGGCCCGAGGTCGAGCGCGTCTATTACAACTTCGACGCGCTCAACTTCCTGCCGACGCATCCGAGCCGGCTCGAGACCGACACCTTCTACATCGACCCGGTCAACGACCTGTTCGACCCCGAGGCGCTGCTCCTGCGGGTCCACACCTCGCCGATGCAGGTACGCGCGATGGAGAGCCAGCCGCCCCCGATCTACGTGATCGTCCCCGGACGCGTGTTCCGGCCCGACTCCGACGCGACCCACACCCCGCAGTTTCACCAGATCGAGGGGCTGGCGATCGACGAGGACCTGACCCTCGCCGACCTCAAGGGGACGCTCCTGACGTTCGCCCGCGCGATCTTCGGGCCCGACCGAGAGGTGCGACTGCGACCGCACTTCTTCCCTTTCACCGAGCCGAGCGTCGAGGTCGACGTCTCGTGCTTTCAGTGTGTCGGGGGCGTCGCCGCCGACGGCGAGCGCTGCGCGCTGTGCAAAGGGAACGCGTGGATCGAGATCCTAGGCGCCGGGATGGTCGACCCCAACGTGCTCAGCGCGGTCCGGACGGGGGAGTACGACCCCGAGCGCGTCCAGGGTTTCGCCTTCGGCATGGGGATCGAGCGGATCGCGATGCTCAAGCACGGCGTCCCGGACCTTCGGTTGCTCTACGACAACGACATCCGGTTCCTGGAGCAGTTCACGTGAGGGTTCCCCTCGAGTGGCTACACGAGTACTGCGCTCCGCACCTGGACGCCCAGGCGCTGGCGGAGCGGCTGGCGATGACCGGCACCGAGGTCGAGCGGATTGAGCGCCACGGGGTGGACGGGCTCGAGCACTTCATCGTCGGGAAGGTGCTCGAACGGCACAAGCACCCCGATGCCGACCGGCTCAGCGTCTGCATGGTCGAGATCGGCGGCTCGACCCCGGTGCAGATCGTCTGTGGCGCCCACAACGTCGCGGCTGGGCAGATGGTGGCGGTCGCGAGGCCAGGCGCGATCATGCCAGACGGCAAGGAGCTGCGGAAGGAAAAGCTCCGCGGCCAGCTGTCCGACGGGATGATCCTCGCTGAGGACGAGCTCGCGATCGGCACCGACCACTGGGGGATCATGGTCCTCGACGATGGCCTGGAGCCCGGCACTCCGCTCGAACAGGTGCTGCCGATCGCGACCGACGTGCTGGTCCTCGAGATCACTCCCAACCGGCCCGACTGCCTTGGGATCTACGGGGTCGCGCGCGAGGTCGCGGCCATCACCGGCGTAGGGCTGAAACCGCCGCCCTGGGAGCGCGACCTCGGCTCAGACGGTCCGCTCGAGGGCGTCGAGATCATCAACGACGCCGGCGCCGAGCTGTGCCCGCGGTTCACCGCCAGGCTGTTCGAGGACATCAAGCTCGGGCCGAGCCCGATCTGGTTGAAGGCGCGACTGATGGCGGCCGGTCAGCGCCCGATCTCAAACGTCGTCGACGTCACCAACTACGTGATGTTGCTGACCGGGCAGCCGATGCACGCGTTCGACTACGAGAAGGTCGTCGGCGGGCGCCTGACCGTGCGCCGGGCGAGGCCTTCCGAGCAGGTGCAGACGCTCGATGACCAGACCAGGATCCTCGACGAGCAGATGGTCGTGATCGAGGACGCCGAGGGCCCGACCTCGATCGCCGGGGTGATGGGCGGCGCGCGTTCTGAGGTCTCGGAGGAGACGACCGCCGTGCTGTCCGAGGTCGCCACCTGGAACGGCCCCAACATTCACCGCACCGGCCTGCAGCTCGGCCTGCGCAGCGAGGCGCTGTCCAGGTTCGAGAAGCAGCTGCAACCCGAGCAGACGCTCTGGGCCCAAGCCGTGGCGACGCAGCTGTTCGTCGACGTCTGCGGCGCGAGCGTCCGTCCCGGCACGATCGACGTCGGCGGCCCTGGACCGGAGCCCAAGGTGCTGTCACTGCGGACCGCGCGGGTCGCATCGTTGCTCGGGGTTGAGGTCGGTCCTGAGCGCGCCGCGACGATTCTCGGTGCGCTCGGGTTCACCACGTCGCCCTCAGATGACGGGCTCGAGGTCAAGGTTCCGGCTTTCCGTCGCGGCGACGTGACGCGTGAGGTCGATCTGATCGAAGAGGTGGCGCGGATCGAGGTGCTCGAGAACCTGCCGGCGACGCTTCCGGCCCGCCACGAAGCGGTCGGCGGGTTGACCGCCATCCAGCGCCAGCGCCGCCGCGCGCTCGAGGCGCTGGCGGCCCAGGGCCTGCACGAGATCGTCGGCTGGAGCTTCACGGGACCGGACCTGCACGAGCGTCTGCGGGTGGATGGGCGACCGATGCTGACGCTCGCCAACCCGATGTCAAGCGAACAGTCGCAGCTGCGGACCACCCTGATCGGACCGCTGCTGGACGTCGCCCAGTACAACCGCGCTCAGGGAGCGACGCAGCTGCGGCTGTTCGAGGCTGGAGCGGTCTATGAGCCGAACGGCACGAACGAGCTGCCGCGCGAGCCGCACCACCTGGCCGCAATCCTCAGCGGCCCCGTTCGGCGGGCCACCTGGCGGGAGCCGGCGCCACCGCCGGCCGACTTCTTCGCCGCCAAGGGCGTGCTCGGAGCAGTGCTTGAGGCGCTCGGCGCGTCCTGGCGCTTGAGGTCGGACGTCGCGCCGTTCCTGCATCCGGGGCGCAGCGCCGAGATCCTCGTCGAAGATCAGCCGGCGGGATGGCTCGGCGAGCTGCACCCGAGCGTCGTCGCCGGCTGGGACCTGACCGAGACGGTCGCCGGCTTCGAGCTGGACCTTGACGCCGTGCCGATATCGCCGACGGCGATCTACGAGGACCTGACGAGCTTCCCCGAGGTCCGCGAGGACCTCGCCGTGGTCGTCGCGCAGGCCGTCAGCGCCGAGCAGGTGCTCGAGACGGTTCGGACCGCTGGCTCGCCACTGCTCGCCGAGGCCGAGGTTTTCGACGTCTACGTGGACGCGGAGCGGCTCGGCGCGGGCAACGTCTCGCTGGCCATCCGCCTCGCGTACCGGGCCGCGGATCGCACGCTGACAGACGCCGAGGTCGCCCGTCAGCGCCAGCTGATCGCGACCGCGCTCGAGCGCGAGCTGGGGGGGAGGGTCCGTGACCACTAAGGCGGCTCCCGCGTGGGCGCCTGCCACCCGCCGACGCCGGCGCAGGCCGACGACGGCGGTGCTCGGCGCCTCCGGCTATGCCGGCGCGCTGGCCGCCCGGCTGCTTCACCGCCACCCGCGGTTCGAGCTCGCGGCGGTCACCTCGCGCAGCGACGCCGGGTCCAGTCTCAGCGACCTCTACCCCTACCACCGGGTCCCGCTGACGCTCGAGGAACTCGACTTCGACCGCCACGCCAAGGTCGACGCCGCGGTCGTTGCCTACCCACACGGCGCCTCGGCCCCGGTCGTCTCCGATCTGCGCGATCGCGGCGTCAAGGTGGTCGACCTCAGCGCCGACTTCCGGCTACGCGACATCGGGGTCTACGAGGAGTGGTATCGAGAGCACCCGGCGCCGGAGCTGATCGGCGACGCGGTCTACGGACTTCCAGAGCTGTATCGCGCGCAGATCGCCGGCGCCGATCTGGTCGCAAACCCCGGGTGCTACCCGACGGCCGCAATCCTGGCGCTGGCCCCGCTGGCCAGCGCCAGGATCATCGGCGATGTCGTGATCGATGCCAAATCGGGCGTGTCGGGCGCCGGCCGTGCCGCCACCGAAAAGACTCATTTCGTCGCGGTCGACGAGAACGTCAGCGCCTACGGGGTGCCGCGCCACCGGCACACGCCCGAGATCGAGCAGGAGCTGGCCGCTCTTGGCAACGAGGTCATGATCACGTTCACGCCGCACCTGCTGCCGCTCGATCAGGGCGAGCTCGTCTCCTGCTACGTGACGCTCACCGATCCCGGGCTGGACACCGGCGAGATCGAGGCCCTCTACCTCGACGCGTACGCCGGCGAGCCGTTCGTCGAGCTGACGACCGCCCCACCGGGGGTGCGGGACGTCCGCGAGTCGAATATATGCAGAATATCGGTGCACCGTGACGAGCGCACCGGGCGACTGATCGTGTTCAGCGCAATCGACAACCTCTGGAAAGGGACGGCCTCGCAGGCGGTCCAGAACCTGAACCTGATGTTCGGGCTCGCCGAGGAGGAGGGGATATGACGAGTTTCTTCACCTCGCGCTGGGTGCAGGCGCCGTCCTACGCCACCGAGGTGGTCGACGGCGGCCTCCCGAAGGGCTTCCGCGCGGCGGGCGTGGCATGCGGAATCAAGCCAGACGGCACCAGGGATCTCGGAATGGTCGTCTCGGACTCACCGGCGACGACCAGCGCGGCGCGGTTCACGCGCTCGGGCACGCAGTCGGCGCCCGTATTGGTCAGCCGCCAACGAGCCGACCTGCGGGCGCTGCGGGCGGTGCTCGTCAATTCCGGAAACGCCAACGCCGCCACCGGCGCGCGCGGCCTCGACGACGCCGCCAAGATGCAGGGCGGCGCCGCGATGATCGCGGGCGTCTCGGAGCAGCACGTCGCGGTCGCTTCGACCGGCGTGATCGGGGTCCCGCTGCCGAGCGACCTGATCGCGAAGGGGACGGGCGCCCTGGCCCACCAGCTCCGGCCCGACGGCGACTCCGACTTCGCCGAGGCGATTCGCACGACGGACCTGTTTCCCAAGCAGGTGACGCTTGACGTCGACCTCTCCGAGGGCACGGTCCGGATCAGCGTCCAGGCCAAGGGGGCGGGCATGATCTCGCCGAACTTCGCGACGCTGCTCGTGTTCGTCCAGACCGACGCCAAGATGGATGCGGACGAGGCCGACCTGCTGCTCACGGTCTGCGTCAAGCGATCGTTCGACCGGATCACCGTCGACGGCCAGCTCTCGACCTCGGACATGATCGTCATGCAATGCAGCGGCGAGTCGGGGGTCCAGATCGAGCCGGAGAGCGACGACGAGCGCGGGTTCGGCGAGGCGCTCGATGCGGCCCTGCGACAGGTCTCGCTGCTCGTCGCGCGTGACGGCGAGGGTGCCCGCCGCGTCGGGCGCGTGCTCGTCCGCGGCGGCGACCAGCGCGGGGTGGAGCGGGTCGCGCACTCGGTCGCCGACTCGCCGCTGGTCAAGACCGCGCTTTACGGGGCGGACCCGAACTGGGGGCGCGTGATCCAGGCGGTCGGGGCGGCATTGCCCGACTCGGCGCCGCTCGAGGTCGATATCGCTATCGAGGGGATTCGCGTCTGCCGCGAAGGGGGCTTCGTACCGCATGACCACGACGCGCTCGTTCGGGCCGTCACCCGCGATGAGGTCGAGTACGAGATCACTCTGCCAGGGGCCGGTGCGGAGACCGAACGCTATTTCTCCGACCTCGGCCACGAGTACGTGACGATCAACGCCGAGTACACGACTTGACGGAGACAAGTCGTCTTGTCGCCGCGGAGACCGCTGCCGGCCGCCCGGCGCGTGATATCGCCACGCTGCTCGAGGCGCTCCCCTACATCCGCGAGTTCCACGGGCGGACGGTCGTGATCAAGTACGGCGGCGCCGCGATGATCGATCCGGAGCTAAAGGAGGAGTTTGCGCGCGACGTCGCGCTGCTCAAGTACGTTGGGATCAACCCGGTGATCGTCCACGGGGGCGGGCCCGAGATCACCGCCTACATGGAGCGGCTCGACCTGCCCGTGAAGTTCGTCGACGGCCTGCGCGTCTCCGACGCGGCGACCGTCGAGGTCGTGAAGATGGTGCTCGTGGGGAAGGTCAACAAGGACATCGTGCTGCTGCTGGGCCGCCACGGACAGCGCGCGGTCGGTCTCTCCGGCGACGACGGGCTGATGTTCAGGGCCGTTCGCCAACCGGCTCCAAGCGGCGCCGACATTGGTTTCGTCGGGCGGATCGATCACGTCGACACGGGCGTGCTGCGCCACGTCGCGAAGGACTACATCCCGGTCGTCGCGAGCGTCGGCGCCGACGTCGCCGGCAACTCCTACAACATCAACGCCGACGCCGCCGCCGGCGCCGTTGCCCGCGCGCTCGGTGCCTACAAGCTGATGTTCCTGACCGACGTCGCCGGCTGGCTGCGGGATCCCGCCGACCCCACGAGCCTCGTGGCCGAAGCGACCGCGGCGGAGTTGCGCGCCGTCATCCCATCGGTCAGCGGCGGTATGCGGCCCAAGCTCGAGGCGTGCCTGGAGGCGGTCGAGGGCGGAGTCGCGAGCGCCGTGATCGTGGATGGCCGGGTTCCGCACTCGCTGCTGCTGGAGCTGTTCACGGACGCCGGCCAGGGCACGATGATCCGCGTCGGCGAGCCACCCGCATGACTGCCGAGGTGGGCAACTCGCTCGCCGAGCTGCAGGAGTTGGAGCGCGCCTACGCCGCGCCGACCTACGTGCGCAGCCCGGTCCAGTTCGTCCGCGGCGAGGGCGTGCTGCTGTGGGACGAGCACGACCACGAGTACCTGGACTTCCTCGCCGGGATCTCGGTCCTGAACGTCGGCCACTGCCATCCGCGGGTGGTCGCGGCGATCCAGCAGCAGGTCGCCCGCCTCAGCCATGTCTCGAACCTGTACTACACCGAGCAGGCGATGCGCCTCTCCAAAGCGCTGTCGGACAGCTCTCTCGGCGGCAAGGTGTTCCTCTGCAACTCCGGCGCCGAGGCCAACGAGGCAGCGCTGAAGCTCGCGCGGCGCGCCCGCCCCGGCGGCGAGATCGTCGTCCTGCACGATGCCTTCCACGGCCGCACGTACGGGGCGCTGTCGGCGACCCCGCAGGAGGCAAAGCAGGCTCCGTTCGCCCCGCTCGTGCCCGGGTTCGTCGCCGTCGCCAAAGACCCCGGTGCGCTCAGGGCGGCGGTCGGACCGCAGACTGCCGCGGTGCTGCTCGAGCCGATCCAGGGGGAGAGCGGCGTCCTGCCGCTGTCCGCCGAGCTGCTGCGAACCGTACGGGAGGCGTGCGACGCCACCGGCGCGGCGCTCATCTTCGACGAGGTTCAGACGGGCATGGGCCGGACCGGGACACTCTGGGCCTACGAGCAGACCGGCGTCGTCCCGGACGCGATCACGAGCGCCAAGGCGCTCGGCGGCGGGCTCCCGATCGGGGCCCTGGTAACCGGGCCCCGGCTGGCGGACGTCTTCCAGCCCGGCGACCACGGCTCGACCTTCGCCGGGGGCCCCGTCGCCTGCGCGGCCGCCCTCGTCGCGCTCGAGCTGTGCTCGGACCCGCAGCTGCTCAGATCGGTCGTGGAGCTCGGCGAGCGGCTTTCGGGCTCACTCGCCGAGCTTCCATTCGTCACCTCGGTCCGAGGCCGCGGGCTGCTGATCGGCGTCGAGCTGGCCCAGGACATCGACGCATTCGAGCTGGTCCGCCGCGCGCTCAGCGAGGAGCGCCTGGTCCTGGGGGCGACCAGTCCATCGAGCGTTCGGCTGGAGCCGCCGCTGGTCGTCACCGCGGAGCAGATCGACGAGGCGGTCGCGCGGCTCGGTCGGCTGGTCCCGTGATCGACGAACGCGGGCTGATCGCCGACGAGCCTCCTTCGGTGCAAGCAATCGCGGCCGCCGTCAGCGGGTGGTTCACCGTTGGGCCGGTCGCGACTGAACGCGACGACTACGTCTACTACGACACCTTCGACGCGCTCCTGCGAGAGGCCGGGGCCACGCTCGCCTGGCGTGACGGCGTCGCGCCCGATCCAGCGGCGTTGGACGACCGCATCAGGGCGGTGATCGGGGTCCGGGCGCTGCTGCCGCAGGCGCGGATCCAGAGCGTCACCGACACGGTGCCGCTGCTCGACGAGCTCGACAAGACCATCGTCCGGGTGGATGTCGCCCTGCCCGTGGTGGTCGTTGACGGCCTTCGCAAGCCGCTGGCGCCGCGGCTATTCGTACGCGGCGTCCGTGGCTACGACGAGGAGTGGCGTATCGCGTACGACCTGTTGGTGGCGTCGCTACCCCTCCGGCGAGCGGAGCGCACGCTTCACGACGAAGCGGTCAGCGCCGCGGGCGGCGACCCTGCGGGCGTCAACTCGAAGCCCGCGGTGGCGCTCGAGCCAGGTGACCGGGCCGATCTTGCCGCGGCGCGGGTCCTGGCCGCCCTGGTCGCCGTGACCGACGCGAACCTACCCGGAACGCTGTCCGATATCGACACCGAGTTCCTGCACGACTACCGCGTCTCGATCCGCCGCACCCGCGCGATTCTGCGTGAGTTTCACGGCGTCTTTCCCCCGGCGGAGTGGCAGCACTTCCGGGCCGAGCTGAAATGGCTGCAGGGGGTCACGTCCGACACCCGCGATCTCGATGTCTACGTGCTCGGATTCGAGGAGCTGCGGGCGCTCGTGCCCGAGGCCCTTCGCGATGATCTGCAGCCGCTGCGCGGCGTCCTCGAGCACCGCCGGCTCCAGGCTCGGCGCGAGATGGTCGGCGAGCTTCGCGGCGAGCGCGCGCGGACGCTGCGAGCCGATTGGGCGGGCTTCCTCGAAGGCCTCGGGAACCGTGCGGTCGACGATCGCCCCGACGCCGGTCGCCCGATCGACAGCGTCAGCGCGCGGCGGATCCGAAAGTTGCACCGCCGAATGGTCAAGATGGGAGAGGCGATCGGGGCGGCGGGGGGTGGGCAGCTGGAATCTGCTCCGGCGGAGGCCTACCACGAGCTCCGCAAGAAGGGCAAGGAGCTCCGCTACCTGCTCGAGTTCTTCGGGCTCGCGGTCCACGACCCCGCGGTCGTCAGGCCCATGATCCGGGCGCTGAAGGGCCTTCAGGAGGTGCTCGGGCGCCACCAGGACCGCGAGGTTCAGATCCAGACGCTGCGTCGGCTCGGCCCCGAGGTCGCCGCGCTACCGGACGGGCACGGGGCGCTGATGGCGATGGGAGTCCTGATCGAGCGGCTCGAGCGCGACGCCGCCGCCGCTCGTGGCGAGTTCGCCGACAGCTTCGCCGAGTTCGCCTCGGCCGAGCAGCGCAGCCTCGTCAAGGGTACGTTTCGCTAAGTGGCACCTTTCGGAAATACGTTGACATTCGAGTCGCCCCCAGCGGCGCCGGGGGGCGTCCTCGTCGCCTCGCGCAGCGCTGCCACGCCTTCACCCGCGGGAGGGCGGGCGAAATTCTTGTCTCGCTCGATCCTCTGTCGCCCCGGTCGCACGCCCCTACCCGGATAGGACCTGATGGCCAACCCCACCGGTCGCGGCACCCGAGTGCTCGCCACCTACAACATCAAGGGCGGCGTCGGCAAGACCTCGGCGGCGGTCAACCTTGCCTATCTCGCGGCGCAGGAAGGCCACCAGACGCTGTTGTGGGACCTCGACCCGCAGGGGGCCAGCACCTTCCTGTTCCGCGTGCACCCGAAGGTCAAGGGCGGCGCCCGCAAGCTGATGCGTCTGCGGACCTTGGCAGGCGATCACGTCAAGGGCACCGATCACGAGCGCTTGGACCTGCTGCCGGCCGACTTCTCCTACCGCCATCTCGACCTCGCGCTCGACACCTTCAAGCGCCCGACCCGCCGGCTCGGCAGGGTGCTCGAGCCGCTGGCCGGTGACTACGACTACATCTTCCTGGACTGCCCGCCGAGCATCTCGCTGGTGTCGGAGAGCGTGTTCGAGGCGGCCCACGCGCTACTCGTGCCGGTGATCCCGGCAACGTTGTCCTCGCGCACGTTCGAGCAACTCGAGGAGCTCGCCGCTCGGGGTAAGATCGGCAGGGCGGGGGAGACGCAGATCCTCGCGTTCTTCTCGATGGTCGACGTTCGCAGGTCGCTGCACCGACAGGTGATGTCGCGCCTGCGCCAGATCCACCATCTGGAGATGCTTGGCGCCGCGGTCCCCTTCTCGGACGAGGTCGAGGAGATGGGCGAGGAGCGCAACCCGGTTGCTGTTTACGCGCCCGCTAGCGCTGGCGCGCTTTCGTACCAAGCGCTGTGGTTTGACATCAAGCGCCGCCTGCGATCCTAAGCCGGTCGGCAACCAAAACGTCGAAAACCTGTGCCGGTGGTCGGAGGGTCTCGACGTTTGCGCTCTCCAGCGCTCCTTTCTGCAAGAAGCCCCTCTCGGCAGGGTTCGCTCGGGACGTTTTGGTTGCCTGGGGCGTGTGCCGCCAGCATTTCCGACCGGCCGGCTAGAGCTGCCGGCTAGAGCTAAGTGACGCGCGCGGGGGTCAACCGCCGCCGCAGCGCCTCGAGGTCGTCGTCGGCGAAGCCCTGGGAGGACAGCCACGCCGCCGAACCTCCGTATCGCTCGTCGACGATCTCGAGGACCCGCTCCATCGTCGCCGGCACCGGCGCCTGCTTGCGGGGGTCGGCGCCCGACATCTCGTCTCGGTAGGTCGGCGAGGCGACCAGGCGCCGGAGGATCGCCTCGATCCGCTCGCCTGAAGCCGCGTAGTCGGCGACGATCAGCTCACGTTCGACGCCGACGGCGTCCAGAGACAGCCCGACGACGACCCCGGTTCTGTCCTTTCCGGCCGCGCAGTGCACCAGGACCGCACCGTCAGTGCGGGCGATGGTGCGCACGGACGCGACCACCGAGTCGGGCCGCAGGTCGAGGTAGCTCAGGTACGCCCGGACGGTCGCCGTCTCGCCCGGCAGATCCTCCTTGAATGGCGAGTCGTCGGGTCGGGTGGCGTGGGCGAAACTGCTGTCACCGGCGTCCGGGTAAAGCGAGCGGTGCTCGATCCGCACCGACGGCACCGTGCTCAGCGGACCCGGGCCCTCGGACCCCACCTCGAAGTCGGTGCGGAGGTCGAGAACGACCTCGAGCCCTTGCTCGTCGAGCAGCTGGCGCACGTCCTCGGCGCTCAGCGACTGCAGGTTGTCAGAGCGCAGCAGCACTCCGGGGACGACGACCCGAGCGTTGGCCGCTCCGTCGAGCGACAGCCACATCGGCCCTCCGTTGGCGATGCTCATGCTTTGAGTGAATCAACAGAGCGGTGTCGATGTGCGGCCGAGGTGTTAGCGGCCACGTCGGGACCGGGCACCGGGCCCGCTGGCCCAGTGCCCGGACCAATACTCTTTGCGCGATGTCGGACCCAGTGACCGCCAGCTACCAGGCCGCTCCCGAGGATGTCCACCGGGTGCTGCTGCTCTACAGCGGCGGGCTCGACACGAGCGTGATGCTCAAGTGGATTCAGGACCAGTACGAAGCGGAGGTCGTCGCGCTGACCGTCAACCTGGGCCAGCCGGGCGAGGACTACGACGTCGTCCGCGGCAAGGCCCTGGCGCTCGGCGCCGTCGACTCGTTCGTGGTCGACGCGCGCGAGGAGTTCGCGGTCGGCTACATCGCGCCGGCGATCAAGGCAAACGCGATCTACGGACTCGGATATCCGCTGTTCACCGCGCTCGGGCGGCCGTTGATCGCCAAGCTCGCGGTCGACTACGCGCGCCGGACGCGCTGCGACACGATCGCACACGGCTGCACCGGCAAGGGCAATGACCAGGTACGGATCGAAGCGACGATCGCGACCCTTGCGCCCGAGCTGAAGGTGATCGCGCCGGTCCGCAGCTGGCAGATGGGCCGCGACGAAGAGATCGCCTACGCGCGCGAACACGGAATCCCGGTCAAAGGCGGAACCGAGGCCGCGCCGTACTCGATCGACGACAACCTCTGGGGCCGCTCGAGCGAGGGCCGCTGGATCGAGGACCTGGACACGGCGCCCCAGGACGATGTATTTCAGCTCGTGACGAGACCCGAGGACGCGCCCGACGAGGCGGAGACGATCGAGATCGAATTCGAGGGCGGCCTGCCGGTTGGGCTGAACGGACAGCGGCTCGGGCTGGTCGAGCTGCTCGAGCGCGTGGCCGAGGTCGGCTGCCGGCATGGGGTCGGCATCGTCGACCACATCGAGGACAGGATCGTCGGGCTGAAGGTGCGCGACATCTACGAGGTTCCAGCGGCGGCGATCCTGCTTCCGGCGCACGCCGAGCTGGAGCGGCTGGTGGGCACGATCCACCAGAACCAGTTCAAGCCCACACTCGACCAGCGCTGGGCCTTCCTGGTCTACGCGGGCCTGTGGTGGGAGCCGCTGCGCGGCGACCTCGATGCCTACATGGACGCGGCGAACGAGAACGTCACTGGGAGGATCGGGGTCAGGCTGTACAAGGGCTCCGCGCGCGTCGTCACCCGCGCGTCGCCCTACGCGGTCTACGACGCGCAGCTCGCGACCTTCTCGGAATCGGGCGGACTGTTCTCGCAGGCGGCGGCGCCCGGCTTTATCGAGCTCTGGTCGCTGCAGTCGCGGATGGCCTGGCAGGTTCGCAACCGATGAGCGGCCGGCGCGCGTTCGGTGGGCTGTTCGGCGCGATCAGCGACCGGCTGCAGGGCCGGACGCGCCCGCAGGAGGGTCCGCCGAGCCAACAGCGGGCGGCCGACCCCGAACCAGACGCTGCGCAGCGTCTCGATGACGCCCTTACCGGGCTGCGCGAGCGGATCCCGCAGTCCGATCGCGACGGCTCGGAGCCGTCGGCGTAGCCTCACGACACTACTCGTTCTTTACCGCGATCCGGAACGGAATGCCCTTGCGGGCCCGCGTGGGGCGACGCCCCGCGCCGGCCGGGCTCGGACCCGGCAGTCGGTGCGCCTGGACAAGCGCCTCGAGCACGACCAGCGCGCACTCGCCCGGGGTGTGCTCGACCGTGTCGAGCCGGATCTCGGGAGCTTCGGGTGGCTCATAGGGCGAGTCGATTCCGGTGAACTGCTCGAGCCCGCCATCCCGCGCGCGGCGGTAAAGACCCTTGGGATCGCGTAGCTCCGCGACCTCAAGAGGCGTATCCACATACGCCTCGAAGAACTCCTCAGGCTCGAACAGGGCTCGCACCTCGTCGCGACTCGCGCGACAGGGCGAGATCAGCGAGACGATCACGATCATGCCCGAACGGACCATCAGGCGAGCGACCTCTCCGGCTCGGCGGACGTTCTCCTCGCGGTCGGAGAGCGAGAAGCCCAGGTCGCTGCAGAGCCCGCCGCGAAGCTCGTCGCCGTCGACCATCCCGACCGCGCGCCCGAGGCCGCGAAGCCTGGCTTCGAGTTCGTGGGCGATCGTCGACTTGCCGGCGCCCGAGACGCCGGTCAGCCATACGACGGCAGGCTGCTGCTCGCGGGCAAGCGCGGCAGCGTCAGCGCTCAAGACACACCTCCGGCTGCGAGAGAGTCCCCGTTCGGGGAGGGCCGACTCCGATCCGCTTCATCGTGGTTCTTGCTCCTGAGGGGGCGTTGCGGCGTCAGACAACATCTGAGCGTCCTAGCTCGTTTCCGTCTCGATCGATCGCGGCGACCGCGAACGCGGGACCGCTGCTCGAGACGACGATCATCGTCTCGAAGCCCGACCACGCCTGCGAGCCGACCTCGCGCAGGCTCGATGCGCTGTTTCCGGCGAGCACGACCCAGTGGTCGATCTCGGTGGCGCCGTTCCAGCTTGCGTAGACGGCGAAGCCGCCGCCCGGGTAAGCACGCGCCACCACGGCCGGTCTGTCGGTCGGCCGCCCCACCCAATCGGCCAAGAAGGTGCGGTACGAGCGGAACGGACCCCCGAACTGGACGTCGTAGATGAGCTTGCCGTCGGCGCTGAACTCGGAGGCGTACGGCTGTGTGCCCCAGCCGACGAACACGTTCCCGTCGGGCTGCGCCTGCACGCTGCCGAGCGACGTCGCGACGAACTTGGCCGGGTGCTGATACGAGCGTTTCAGCTCGACGCGTCGAGCGGTCTCGTCGACGCTGAGCAGCTTCGCCAGCGAGCCGTGTCCGCTGGTGTTCGCGTTGTCGAACAGGCTGATCTCGCCGGGACCGTGAACGCGTGCGTGATGCTGCCAGGAGAACCAGGTGGGCTTGGGGACCGCGAAGTCGTCGCGCTTACCGCCCAGCCTCCAGAGGACCTGGCCGGTCGTCCGATGCACCTTGTAAAGGGTCCAGGTATTGCGGCCGGAGATCAGCAGATGCCCGTCGTCGGTCTCGGCGACCGAGTTGATGTGGAAGAAGTCGTAGGCGATGGTCGGGTCCGAGGGCGCCGGCACGTAGCTCTCTTTGAGGCTGACGTGGTCGAGCGAGTTCCAGTCGAGCAGCACCTTGTTGGTAGCGATGTCGATCTCCAGCGCGTGCCCGACCAGGGCGAGGCCCTGCTTTGAACCGCCGATCGAGGACAGGTCGACCTGCTTTTGCTCGAACTGAGTCGCGAGCGCGGTGCCGCGCGACGTGAGAGTGAACTCGTGGAGGTCGAGCGGCAGCTTCTCCGCGTCGCCGACCGTGGCGACGCCGTTGTACGAGCCGTCGATGATTTCGCCCACGCCCTCGCCGTGCCCGGCGACGAGGGCGCCGTGCCACCAGGTCAGCACCGGCTTGCCGCGGTACTGCTGGATCTGGACATCGAAGGTCGAATCCGGGGCCGGCCTGTACCACACCATGCGTCCGCGGCGGTCGAGCAGCATCGGACCGCGCTGCTCGCCCTCGTACGGCACGATCGGCATCGGCGCCAGCGCGATGAACCGCGGCGAGGTCTCGGCCGGATCGGCCCCCGCAAGGTCGTTCACGCTGACGCGGGCGGGAAGCAGGTCGGTCCTGGTCACGAAGCTATCGCGGCCGCTGCCGGGCTCGCCGGGCGGCGCCGAATCGGGCGCGGTGGACGAGCTCGAGCTGCCCCCGCCGCGGAGTTCGTAACCGGCAACTCCACCGACGCCAAGGGCGGCCACCAGCCCCGCCGCGCCGGGAATGAACTGTCGGCGCGTGAGGCTGCCGCGCTCTGCCCGCTCGCGCCCTGCCTCCGGGGCTGGCGCGCCGTTGGCTGACGCCGGATTCCCGTTGCCGGCTGCGGGCCCGACGCCCTCCGCCTCAGGCGGTTCGTCGATCTGCCGGGTGTCGCTCAACTGATTCCAAACTGTCGAGATGTTCCGATGACTCGGCCCGTGGCATCGAGCGCCTGGATCTCGAAGCGGTCGTCACCGGCGCGGACCGGGATCGCGGTCTCGAAGCCCGCTTTGGACTTTTCGGCCACGACTCTCGGCGCCTTGCCCGAGCTGATCGCGAGCACCTTCCAGCGCGTCACGCGGGTCGCTCCGTTCCAGCTCGCATACACGGTGGTGCCGGCGTTCCCGCGGCGAGCGGTGCCGCTTGGCGGATCCAGCGGCAGCCCGACCCAGTGCTGCACGTAGGCGCGGTAGGTGATGTCGGGTGTCGGGAAGACGGCGTCGTAGATGAGCTTGCCCGAGCCGTCGAACTCCGAAACGAACGGGACGTCGCCCCAGCCGACCATGGTGTCTCCGTCTTGCAGTGCCTGGACATTGCCCATGTAGCGCGACTCGACCGTGACGCCGTGCGAGTACTGGCGGACCAGACTGACCGAGTGCGTCGCGGGATCGAGCTTCAGCACGAGTCCGCGCGACGGTCCGGTCGCCGATAGGTAGACGCCGGCGCCTGTGATGTCGCAGCAGTGGTCGTCGAACACCGAGACCGTCGACGGCCCCGTCAGCCTGGCGTCGTGCTGCCACTCGAAGTGGTCAGCGGCCGGGACCGCGAAGCTCGAGTGCTTGCCGCCGAGCGTCCATTGCACCTTGCCCGTTCGCGCGTCCGCGAGATAGATCGCCCACGTGTTGCGCATTGAAACGAGGAACTTGCCGTCGCCCAGTGGGTCGACGGAGTTGACGTGATAGGCGTCCCAGGGGAAGCCGTTGGCGGGCGGCTGCGTCTCGGAATCGCTCGGCGGGATGTGCGACGAGGCGATCCAGCTGTAGAGAAGCTTGCCGGTTCGCAGGTCGTACTTCTGGACGGCCGAGTCGATCATCGCCCCGCCGTTGACGCCGCCGTACTTGGCCAGCTGTGCGGGGACGTTCTTGTCCGCCGTCACCCACGCGTAACGACCCCGGATCACCATCTCGTGCAGCGTCAGCACCCAGCCGTCCTTGCCTTGCAGCGTGGCGACCGGCTGGTAGTGCTGGTTGACGACGACATCCTCACCGCTGTTGGTCTGGCCGGTGGCGGTGACGTTGCCCTGCCACCAGCTCAGAACCGGCTTTCCCTCATAGGTCTGTGCCGTGAGGTTGCCGGCGACAAGGTTGGTCGGCACGGGCTTGAACCAGACGGGTTGCAGGTCGCCGTCGAGGATCAGCGGCCCGCTCTGGCCGACCATCGGGTGTTGGGTCAGGTCGTAGAAGTTGGCGACCATCAGGTCGCCGGGGAGCCGTGTACCTGCCTTCAGCGGCCCGCCGGTCAGCTTCGGCGGATGCAGGTTAGGCGCCGACACGTACGTGTACGCGCCCTTGGTCGTGTACTCGCCGATCGGGGCTCCGTGCGAGCGCGGCAGCCCGAACGCGATGGCTGCGAAGCCCGCTACGACCGCGACCACCGCCAGCGCGACGGTGCGAGGACGGCCGGCGACCGGTGGCTCCTGGTCGGCGGCCACGGGGCCGCTCGGAACCGGTTCGTGGTCACTGACTGTTCGGGGGCTCGGGAGCTTGAAGCTCAGCAGCAGGGCGACAGCCACGACGCCGGCGCCGATCAGGTAGGCGAGCCGGAAGCCGGAGGTCAGTGCCTCCGGGGCGGTGACATTACGCGCGATCAGGTTGCTCGTGTGCACCGTTGCGATCGACACCAGGATCGCGAGCCCGAGGCCGCCGCCGACCTGGCGTGAGGTGTTCACGAGCCCCGAGGCGAGGCCGGCCTGCCCGGGCTTTGCGCTGTGCGTCGCCACGATCGTCGATGGAACGATCGAGAACCCGATCCCCATCGTCATCAGCAGGCCGGGGAGGACGATGTACTGGATCGCACTGCCGCTGGGCTGGATCAGCGTGAACAGGGCCATGCCGGCGGTCATGAGCACAAGTCCGCCGCGGAGCACCGTTACCGCACCGAAGCGGGTGACGAGCTTCCCGGCGCGCGAGGCGCAGAGCAAGATCATCAGTGCCATCGGCAGGAACGCGAGGCCCGTCGTTACCGGCTGCAGCGACAGGACCTGCTGCATGTAGAGCGAGCCCATGTACCACATCGGGAACAGCGAAGCGCTGAACAGCACGACGACGAGGTTGATCAGCTTGAGCTGAGGCGTCAGCAGGCGCACCGGAACGAGTGGGTCAGCCGTGCGGTTCTCGGCGACCGGGAACAGCGCCAGCAGTGCCGCGCCGATTCCGATCGGAACCCACGCATCCGCCGTGCCCCAGCCGTCGATTCCCGCTTGGACGCAGCCGTACGCGATCAGCACCTGGCCGATCGTCAGCAGCAGCGCGCCGGGCACGTCGAACGATCGTCGCTTCCCGGACCGATGCTCGGCGATGAAGCGGAGCGCGACGAGCAGCGTGGCGATCCCGATCGGGACGTTGATCAGCAGGACCCAGCGCCACGAGGCGTACTGCGTGATCACGCCGCTGAGCAGCACGCCGATGGCGCCGCCGGCACCGTTCATCGCCCCCCACAGCGCGATCGCGCGGTGGCGTTCAGGCCCGGCGGCGAACGTCGAAGTGATGATCGCCAGCGAGCACGCCGCCATCAGTGCGCCACCGAGACCCTGGGCCGCGCGGGCGACGATCAGGACGGTGCTGGTCGGCGCCAGCCCGCCGGCCAGCGACGCCACCGAGAAAGCGATCAGCGCGGTCGTAAATGTGCGCCGATGACCGACGACATCCGCAGCGCGGCCCGCCAGCATCAGGAAGCCGGCGAACACGATCGCGTAGGCGTTGACTACCCATTGCAGGTCCGCGGAGGAGAAATGCAGGCCGACCTGGATCGACGGCAGTGCCACGTTGACGATCGAGAGATCGAGGATGACCATGAACTGGGCGACGCAGCACAGCGCGAGGATGATCCGCTTCCGTCTCGCATCCGGGGGTGGTTCAGCTGTAAATACGCCGGGGGTCGGCGGTTCGGGTACCGGCTCCCGGCGTTCGGTCGTCGCCACCAACGGTCTCAGTAGCCTCCGCCGTTGGTACTGGTGATTGGCTTGCCGGCGGGCGAGACCAGGTACCAGATGCCCCCATCCGACGCGGTGCCGGCGACGGACCCCGGACTCCCCCCGGAATGCGTGTACAGGGCGTGACCGTTGTAGACAACCTGCACGCTGCCGTCCTTGCGCTTGAACGTCGACAGCATCGCTGCGTTGGCGCCGGCGCCTGCCGTCGGCTTACCGCTTTCCGTCAGCGGCTCCCATTGCTTTGCGCAGGCCCCGACGCACTTGCTCCCGCCGGATGGATCGCCGGTGAAGACGTACAGCGGCGTGCCCTTGCCGGTGGCCAGGACCTTTCCGTAGCCCGACACCTGCGCGGTCGCCACCGTCGCCGAGCCGGCGCTTGACCCGGATCCAGAGCCGGAGCCACCCGACGACGAACCGCACGCTGCCACCAGGGCAGCGCACGTCGAGACGAGCGTGATGGTCAGCAGCAGGCGAGCAAGCGACTGACGTGTCGGGTGTTTCCTCGGCACGGTGTTCCTCCCAAACCATAAACGCCCGCTAAGGCAGAAGTTGCGGTTTTCTTAGCGTGAGCTTATGGCCACGTTACGCAGAATTGACGGAAACCATACGCGGCCCAGCATTTCCCGCGCTCCGATCTGCTATCCAACGCTTCGTGCCGAGAACGGAGCAGCACGGAAACCGCGGATCAGGGGAGGCGGTAGGCCCCAGCCTCCCGGATTCGCGACAGCCAAATAGTGGCATACAGACGAGCAGGCGACAGTTCCTGGCACTCGCCGGCGCAGGCACGGCCACGTTGCTGCTGGCGAGTGATTCGACCAGCTGGGCGGCCACCCGTCCCGCGCTGCGATCGTTCAACAGCACCGCGGTCGCGAACGGGGTTCAGCAGTTTCACTCGCGGCCCGATCTACTCCCGCCCCAGGTGGTGATCGACAAGCAGGCCAACGGACAGCTCCCGGGCTTCATCGTCACCGAGGTGCACGGCGGGGCGTCGCAGGCCGGGCCGATGATCTTCGACCAGCACGGCCGCATCATCTGGTTCAACCCGCTCTCGCCGCAGCCGTCGGCAGAACACCGGGCGTTCAACGTTCAGGTCGCCGAATACCAGGACAAGCCGGTCCTGGCGTGGTTCGAGGGGGCGGTCGTCGCCGCCCACGGACAGGGGACCTACCAGATCGTCGATACGCGCTATCGCCCCGTCGCGCAGGTGCAGGCCCAGCGCGGATACGTCGGCGATCTCCACGAGCTGCTCCTCACCCCGCAGGGGACCGCACTGTTCACGTGCTACGCGCCGGACCAGGGAAAGATCCGGGTCCGCGGAGCCGTGGAGACGGTTCCGTACTGGTACGGCGTCGTCCAGGAGGTCGATATCGCCACCGGCAAGCTCCTCTTCCAATGGCGCAGCGACCAGCACGTTCCCCTGAACTACTCCTACGTCCCGCTCGGGGCGAGGCTCGGCGGGTACTGGGACTACTTCCACATCAACGCGATCGCGATCGATCCGCTCGACCAGAACCTCGTGATCTCCTCCCGCAACACCGCGACCCTGTACAAGGTCAATCGCAAGACCGGCGTGGTGATGTGGATGATGGGCGGGAAGCACAACCAGTTCCATATGGGTCCCGGCGCGCGCTTCGCCTTCCAGCACGACGTCAGGATGTGGCCCGGCGGCGTGATGACGTTGTTCGATAACGAGGGCGGACCGCCGCGGTTCGGGCCGCAGTCTCGGGCACTGACGCTCGCGGTCGACGAGCAGCGCAAGCGGGTGCGGCTGATTCGGGCCGATCTCCACACGCCGCCGATCTATTCCGCTGCGCTCGGGAGCGTCCAGCCGCTGACGGGAGGGAACGTGTTCGTCGGCTGGGGCACGTCGTCCTACTTCACCGAGTACGACTCCCACGGGCGGGTTTTGTTCGACGGCGGTTTGGCGACCGGGGGAACCGAGGGGGCGAGCTCGTATCGCGCGTTCCTGCAGCCGTGGAACGGGCTGCCGACGGCGCCGCCCGACATCGCGGTCGTACGGTCTCAGGGAAACACGACCGTTTACGCATCCTGGAACGGGGCGAGCACACTCGCGCGATGGGTCGTGCTCGGAGGCGCGAGCCACGCTGAGCTCTCGCCGCTCGGAACGGCCAATGTCGCCGGGTTTGAGACCGGCATCCCGCTGAGCACCTCGCCGGCGGCCATCGCCGTGTCGGCCGTGGACGCCGACGGCCGGGTCCTCGCGACCTCACAGACCGTGACGTCTTAGGGGGAGCATATTCTGGGGGCAGATGAGCAGCGCCTGCGCCCACCTGCACGTCCACTCCGAGTACTCGCTGCTCGACGGGGCCTGCAAGATCGACCAGCTCGCTGAGCGAGCGGCCGCCTTCAACCAGCCGGCCCTGGCGCTGACCGACCACGGGGTGATGAACGGCGCCGTCGAGCTCTACCAGGCGGCCCGCAGGCACGGCATCAAGCCGATTCAGGGCTGCGAGGTGTACGTCGTCGACGACCACCGCCGGCGCGTCCAGGGTCGCCTGCGCTACCACCATCTAACGCTGCTCGCGGCGGATCCGGTCGGATACCGAAACCTCGTAAAGCTGTCCTCGGCGGGCTTCCTCGACGGCCTGCAGCGCGGCAAGCCATTCGTCGATGCGGAGTTGATGGCGGCCCACTCCCAGGGCGTGATCGCATTGACGGGGTGTCTGGCGTCGCGCTTCTGTCAGGCGCTCGTCCATGACCGCGAGGCGGACGCGCGCGGCGCCGCCGACGAGCTCGTCCAGATCTACGGCCCCGACAACGTCTACTTCGAGATTCAAAGCAACGGGATCGCTGAGCAGAACAAGGCAAACGAGGGGATCGTCCGGATTGCGCGCGAGGTCGGCCGGCCGCTGGTCGCGACCGGTGACGTGCACTATCTGCGACGCGAGGACTACGACAACCACGCGGCGCTCCTGTGCGTGCAGACGAAGTCGACGCTGGCGGCGCCGAAGATGACGTTCGATGCCAACGAGTTCTTCCTGCGCTCGAGCGACGAGATGGCCGCGGCTTTCGCCGCGTGGCCAGAGGCGCTGGCGACCACGCTGGAGATCGCCGAGCGCTGCGACGTCGAGCTCGAGCTCGGCCGGCAGCTGATCCCGCGGTTCGACGGCCCGGATGGGATCCGGGAACGCGACCACCTCCGCAATCTGGTGCTCGACGGTCTCGTCTGGCGCTACGGCGATCCGGTCCCGGCAGCCGCACGCGAGCGCGCCGACTACGAGCTCGACGTCATCGACAAGATGGGCTTCAGCGGCTACTTCCTGATCGTCTGGGACTTCGTCAAGTACGCCAAGGATTCCGGAATTGCCGTCGGCCCAGGGCGTGGGTCGGCCGCCGGCTCGCTGGTCGCGTACAGCCTGCAGATCACCGACATCGATCCACTGCGCTACGACCTCCTCTTTGAGCGCTTCCTCAACCCCGAGCGCGTTTCGATGCCTGACATCGACATCGACTTCTCGGTGCGCGGCCGGGAGCAGGTGATCCAGTACGTCACCGACAAGTACGGCAAGGAGTCGGTCGCGCAGATCGTCACCTTCGGCAAAATGCTCCCGCGGGCTGCGACCCGCGACGCCGCCCGGGTGCTAGGTCATCCATACGCTCTCGGCGACAGGCTCGCGAAGCTGATCCCCGACCCCGAGCAGGGCCGTCCGCCAAAGTTCAAGGACTGCCTCGCGCCGGGTCAGCCGCTCGCCGCCGAGATTGAGCGCGACGCCGAGGCGGCGCAGATCGTCGGCGTCGCCCGAGGCCTCGAGGGGATCGTCCGCAACTCTTCGATCCACGCTGCCGCGGTCGTGATCGCCGATCGCCCCCTAACCGACATCGTGCCGCTGCAGCTCGCGGACGCCAACCGGACCGATCAGAGCGGCGAGCGTCTGTACCGGACGGTCACGCAGTTCTCGATGAAGCCTGTGGAGGCGATCGGCCTGCTCAAGATGGACTTCCTCGGCCTCCGGAACCTCGACGTGATCGAGGACGCTCTCGACATCATCGAGCGGTCGACCGGGGAGCGCCCGGACATGGAGGCGCTTCCGCTCGACGACGCCAAGACCTACGAGATGATGGCCCGCGGCGACTCGATCGGGGTCTTCCAGTTCGAGTCCGAGGGGATGCGTGAGACCCTCAAGCGGGTGCGCCCGTCGGAGCTCGAGCACCTGATCGCGCTCAATGCTCTGTATCGCCCGGGGCCGATGGAGAACATCCCCAACTACACGCGCGGCAAGCACAACCCCGAGGCGGTCACCTACGCCGACGAGCGGCTCCGGCCGATCCTCGAGTCGACCAACGGCGTGATCGTCTACCAGGAGCAGGCGATGCAGATCGCCAAGGAGATCGCGGGCTTCTCAGGGGCCAAGGCAGACGACCTGCGCAAGGCGATCGGCAAGAAGAATCGCGAGGCGATGGGCAAGCTCAAGCCGGAGTTCTTCGAGGGGTGCCGTGGGTCGGGCACGAGCGAGGCCGTGATCGAGGAATTGTGGACGACCAATGAGCGCAGCGCCGACTACTCCTTCAACAAGTCGCACTCGGCCTGCTACGCGCTGATCGCATACCGGACCGCATGGCTGAAGGCCAACTATCCGGCGGAGTACATGGCCGCACTGATCTCCTCGGTGATGGACACCAAGGACAAGGTTCCGTTTTTCGTCGCCCAGGCCGAGCAGATGGGGATCGAGATCCTGCCGCCCGATGTCAACCTCTCAGACCACCGGTTTGTCGTCGTCGGTAGACAGATCCGCTTTGGCCTCGACGCGGTCAAGGGCGTCGGGCATGCCGCGGTCGAAGCGATCAAGGAAGCTCGGGGATCGGATCCCGCCACCCACCCCGAACACCATCCCACCCTCGACGACCCGATCCGCCCGTTCACCGATATCTACGACTTCTGCGAACGGATCGACAGCCGAGCGGTCAACCGCAAAGCGATCGAGGCGCTGGTCAAGTGCGGCGCTTTCGGCTCGACCGGCGCCACCCGCAGGGGGATGCTGGCGGTGCTCGAGCAGGCCCAGCAGGCCGGTCAGAAGGTCCAGCAGGATGCGCAGATCGGCCAGGCCTCGATCTTCGATCTGGGATCCGGCGACGGCGGCGAGGCGACCGTAGCGCTCGGGAGGCCCGGCCATGCGCCGATCCCCGCGGGTGAGTTTGAACAGACCGAAATGCTGGCGCTCGAGAAGGAGTCGATCGGGATCTTCATCTCGGCCCACCCGCTGAAGGAGGTCGGCAGCGCGATGCGGGCGCGGACCGACTCCACGCTGGGCACGATCGGCGATTGCCGCGACGGCGACCGAGTGACGGTCGGGGGGATCATCAGCCAGACCAAGCGCCTCCGGACCAAGAAGGGCGATCCAATGATGTTCGCGACCCTGGATGATCTCGAGGGCTCGGTCGAGCTCGTGATCTTCGGGGACACGCTGCAGGAGTGTGAGGACGCGATTCGACAGGACGCGGTCGTCCTCGTCAAGGGAAAGATCGACCACAAGGACGCCGCTCGCACGTGCCTGATCGTGCAGTCGGTCGAGCGCTTCGAGCCCTCCAGCGAGGAGCTCGCCCGGGCCGAACGTGAAGTCGCGACGGCCGCGGCCGCGGCTGCACCGCTGCGGATTCGCGTGAACGCCGCCGCGCTCCCGGGCGCTGCGCTCGCGGAACTACGAGACGTCTTCGCGACCTTCCCCGGGGAGGCGGAGGTCGTCATCGAACTCGCCACCAGCCTGGGCGCTCGGCAGCTGCGGCTCGGTCCTGGGTACCGGGTTCAGCGGGGCGCCAGCCTGTACGCCGAGCTCGACTCGCTCCTGGGCCCCGCGATCCTGACGCCGGTGACCGGCGGCGAGGAGCAGGCCGGCGCCAAGCTGCCGGCCGACGCCGCCGCTTAGAGGTTGTTTCACGACAGGGGGACGTGACCGGGGTGATAGTGAGCGCCGGAACACGGTCGCATCCGGGCATGGCCATCTTCGTGAAACAACCTCCTAGGCGACGCCGGGATCTCATGCAGGCGACGGAGCCAGCGCTCGATCGCGAGCCGAGGTTCCGGGAAAATGGCCTGGCTGCTCAGCGGTTGCGCGTGCTTGTGCTGTGCGCCGAGGTCGGAGCTGGGCACGTCACGGTCGCCCGCACGCTTGCCGAGCAGCTGCGCCGGCGCCATGAGGTCATCGAGGTCGGGTTGCGGACCGATCTGGATGTCCTGGGTGAGCGTCTTGGCCGCTTTCTCACCAGTGGCTTCGACGTCCATCTCGACCGGATCGGCTGGACCTACGAGGTCGCCTACCGCGTCTTCTACGAACGGGCGCTGCCGCGGCGACTCGGTCAGCTGGCGCTGGCAGTGCTCGGCTCCAGAGGACTCCGTCGGACGATCGCTACGTTCGGCGCCGACGTGGTCGCGGTCGAGTATCCGGTTCTGAGCGCCGCGCTCGGCGAGTTGCGGGCCCGCGGTCGTCTGTCCGTGCCGGTGTGCTCGTCGATCTCCGATCCGGCCGGGCTGCATTACTGGGCGCATCCGGGGATCGACCTGCACGTGCTCTCGTGGCCGGAGGCCGTCGCCGAGGTGGATCGGATCGCCGGTCCGGGCCGAGCGGCTGCGGTCAGACCGCTGGTCGACGATCGCTTCCTGGCGCCGCCTCCGCGCTCCGGGGCACGCGCCGCGCTCGGCCTCCCGGTCGAGCGGCCCGTGATTCTCGTCTCAGGCGGCGGCTGGGGATTGGGCGACCTCGCGGGGGCGGCACAGACGGCGCTCGACACGATCGCCGGCGCGGCGGTCGTATGTCTGTCGGGTCGCAGCGACGCCTTGCGCCGCGACCTCGAGCAGCGCTTCGCGGGGCGGGTCCGGGTACTCGGATTCACCGACCTGATGCCGGAGCTGATGTCGGCGGCCGACGTGCTGGTCCACACGACTGGCGGCACGACCGCGCTGGAGGCGCGGCTGGTGGGTTGCCCGCTGATCAATTTCGGCGCCGGCGTCGCCCACGTTCGAACGCACGCCCGCGCGCTTGCAGAGCGTGGGCTGGCCGAGTGGGCGCCCGACCGCGCGAGGCTCGGTCCGGCGATCGAGCGCGCCCTCGCCGCCCACAGGCCCGAACCTCTTGACACCAGCGCGCTCCCCGACGCAGCCGGATTGATCGTCGCGCTGGTGTCGTGAGTCGTAAATTCGGCTCATGACACTAAGTGGGGGCCGCGCGTGATCTGGCTCGGCGCGCTGATTGCGTTCGCGGCTGCGTTCGCCAACGCGGCTGCGATCGTCCTGCAGGCGTCCGAGGCGCGAACGACGCCGCCCGAGGAAGCGGTGCGCTTCGCGCTGCTCGCGCGGCTGCTGCACCGCCGGCGCTGGGTGCTCGGCACGCTCCTGCTGATGCTCGGTTGGCCGCTGCAGGTGCTGGCGCTCGCGTTTGCGCCGATCACCGTCGTGCAGCCCGTGCTCGCCTCCTTTCAGCTGATCCTGCTGGGGCTCGCGCGGTTTTGGATGAAGGAGCGGATCAGCTGGACCGAGGCGCTCGCGGCGCTCGCGATCGTCATCGGCATCAGCCTCGTGATCGTGGCCGCGCCGCACCATACGGTCGTGCATCCTCCGGCGTCGCGGCTGGCGCCGCCGTTGGTCTTGGTCGGACTCGCGGCGCTGGGCGTCTTCGCGCTGAGCCGGCTGCGCGGTCCACATGGGCTGTGGCTGGCGCTCGGGGCCGGCCTCGGCTACGCGTGGGTCGACTTCGCCAATAAGCTCCTGTCAAATTCGCTGGCGGCGGGTCGCTGGCTGCCGGCGGGGCTCTGGCTGGCGGCGGTGCTGGCGATGGGAACGGTGGCGTTCGTGGAGGAGAACAGTGCCCTCCAGCGGCGCTCGCCGGTTCAGGTGGCGCCCGTGATCGGGGCGGTTCAGGAGCCGCTTCCGGTTTTGATGGCGCTGTGGAGCGGTGTCGAGGCCTGGGCTGGCGGACCCGGTCAGGTCGCGGCGCTGGCGGCGGGATTGACGCTGGTCGGCGCCGGCGGGGTCGCGATCGCGCGCTCGCCCGCTGTCGTCAGCATCATGTAGTCAGCCAGGGCTTTCGCCAGCCGCCGAAGCCGTTCGTCAGCCGTTCGGCCTCCGGCGGCCCCCATGAACCCGGGGAATAGCTGTGGATGGGGGGCGGCGCGTCGAGCAGCGGCGTCAGTACCCGCCAGCTCTCCTCGATGCTGTCCTGGCGGGTGAACGGAGTTGCGTCGCCGATCAGGGCGGCGTGGAGCAGGACCTCATAGGGCGTGGCGTCCTCGCCCCCCTCGCTGGCGAACTCCATATCGAGGTGCACATCGCTCGCTCCGGACCGGTCGGCGCGGTGCGCGTCGAGCACGATTCTGATCCCGGTTGCGGGGTCGATCTTGATCACTATCTGGCTCGGCTCGGGATGTCGTCGGTTGGCGGGGATGAAGGCGATGCGGGGCGGGTGGCGGAAGACCAGCCGGACCTCGGTTTGCTTGCTGGCCATCCGCTTGCCGGTACGGATGAAGAAGGGGACGCCGGCCCAGCGCCAGTTGTCGACCTCGAGGCGGAGCGCTGCGAAGGTCTCCGTCTGCGAGTCGGGGACGACGCCCTCCACCGACAGATAGCCGTCGTACTGGCCGCGAACGTAGCGGGCCGGATCTGCGTCGTCGATCGAGCGCAGCACCGCGTACTTTGCGTCCTTGAGGGTCTTCGCGTCACCGCCGGCCGGCGGCTCCATCGCGGTCGAGGCGAGCAGTTGCAGGAGGTGATTGACGACGACGTCGCGTAGGGCGCCGACCGGGTCGTAGAAGCGGCCACGATCCTCGACTCCGACCTCCTCGGCCATCGTGATCTGCACCGAGCCGACGTAGTTGCGGTTCCAGACGGGCTCCAGAATCGTGTTGGCAAAGCGGAGGTACAGGATCTCCTGCAGCCCCATCTTCCCGAGGAAGTGGTCGATTCGAAACAGCTGATCCTCGTTGATGTACCTGTGCAGGTCGGCAGCCAGCTTGCGCGCCGACGCGAGGTCGTGTCCGAACGGCTTCTCGACGACGATGCGCTGGCCGGCGCCCGTCAGCCCGGCGCCGGCCAGGCCCTCGATCACCCGCGCGAACAGCGAGGGCGGGATCTCGAGATAGAACGTGGGGCAGCTGACGGCGCCGAGCGCGTTCGCGACGCGGCGGTAGGTCGCGGAGTCGGCGAAATCGCCGCTGACATAGCGCAATCGCGCGGCGAACCGCGAAAAGACCTGCTCGTCGAGCGTCTCGCCGGTCGCCGTGATCGACTCGCGGGCGCGGTTCACGAGCTGTTCCACCGTCCAGTCGTCGACCGCGACACCAAGCACCGGGACGTTCAGCAGCGCCCGGCGCTCTAGCCGGTACAGCGAGCGAAAGGTCATCTTCCGCGCCAGATCACCGGTGATCCCGAAGATCACGAGAGCATCGGCTGCGGCGGCTTGCATCACGGACCGGAAACCTACCCGCTCTGACGGGTGCGGTCACCCAGTCCTCGTCGCCGCAGCCGTTTGGCCAGGGCGACGTCGGCCGCCGTCACACGGCCGTCGTCGCGACCCGTCTCGAGCACGCACGGGAGCTCGTCGAAGCGCGTGTCCGACAGGAATACCGCGATGCCCTTGGCGCCCAGCTCCCCCTCGCCCAACGGCGCGTGCCGGTCACGATTGGAGCCGAGCGGTGTCATCGAGTCGTTCACGTGCAGCGAATGCAGCCGGTCGAGGCCGACCGTCCGCTCGCACTCCACGAGTGTCGCGTCAAGCCCACTCACCGTCCGGATGTCGTACCCGGACGCCAGCAGGTGACACGAGTCGAGGCAGAGTCCGAGCCGAGCGTCGCCACCGGCCGCCTCGATCAGCGCTGCCAGCTCGTGGAAGGAGCGACCGAGGGTGCCCCCGGCGCCGGCGGTGTCCTCCAAATGCAGCGCGCAGCGATCCGACTCGGCGAGCGCCTCGGCGATCAGCGCGCCGGCTCGTTCGATCGCGCTGTCGACGTGGCCGCCCTTGGCCGACCCCGGGTGCAGCACAACGCCGGTCGCCCCGATCCCAGCGCCGACCCGCAGCGAGTGCGTCAGCGACGTCAGTGACTTCGTACGGATCTCGGGGTCCTCCGAGGCGCAGTTGATCAGGTAAACGGCGTGGATCAGCACCGAGCCGATCCGGCTGTCCTCGCGCGCCATACGGAAGGCGGCGAAGTCGTCATCGCCGTAGTTCGTCGGACGCCACATGCGCGGCGACTGGTTGAAGATCTGGATCGAATCGGCGCTCAGCTCGACGCCGCGTGCGACGGCCTTGTCGAGCCCTCCCGCGGGTGACACGTGAGCCCCGATCAGCATCGACCGTGACGGGGTGCCGGCGCATGTCCGCCGGTGTCTGAGTCTAGGATGGGCGCTCGAGTTCTCATGCGGGTCCGTTTTGCTCCATCTCCGACAGGGGCGCTGCACATCGGTGGCGCCCGCACCGCGCTTTACAACTGGTTGCTGGCGCGGGGGCCCGTGGCTGAGGGCGACGAGGGTCCGGGGACGCTCGTGCTGCGGATCGAAGATACCGATCGCGAACGCTCGACGACCGAGAACGTTGACCAGATTCTCGACGCGCTCGGCTGGCTCGGACTCGACTGGGACGAAGGACCGATCTTCCAAACCGCGAACCGCCGGCGCCACGCCGAGGTGCTCACGGAGCTGCTCGAGTCCGGCCACGCCTACTACTCCACGGCCACCGCCGACGACGTCAAGCGTTACAAGGAGAGCCACGGTGCCGACCGCGGCTTCCGCGGCGAGGCCGAAGATTCGGGTGCGGTGCGACTGCGCGTTCCCGACGATGGCTTCACGGTCGTCGACGACATCATCCGCGGCGAGACGCGGTTTCCAAACGCAAGCACCGACGACCCGGTGATCGCCCGCGCCGACGGCTCGGTGCTCTACAACTTCGCGGTCGCCGTCGACGACCTCGACGCGCGGATCACTCACGTCGTCCGGGGCGAGGACCACCTTTCAAACACCCCGAAGCAGCTGCTCGTATTCGAGGCGCTCTCCGCCCAGCCGCCCCGCTACGCCCACCTGCCGCTGCTGCACGGGCCCGACGGCAAGAAGCTCTCAAAGCGACACGGGGCCGCTTCCGTCCAGGAGCTGCGAGACGCGGGCTATCTACCCGAAGCGGTCGACAACTACATCGCCCTGCTCGGTGCCGGCTTCGCGGCCGACGAGGAGTTCTTCACGCTGCCCGAGCTCGCCGAGCGGTTCCGACTCGAGCGAGTCTCCAAAAGCCCGGCGGTGTTCGACGAACGCAAGCTACGACATCTGAACGGGCAGCATCTGCGCGCGCTCGGCCTCGAAGAGCTGACGCGCCGGCTCGAGGCCTTCACCGGCCGGACAGGTCTGCGCGGCGCGGTTGAGATCTCATCGGAGAAGATCCAGACCCTGGCCGATTTCTGGCCTCTGGCGGGTTTCCTGCTCGACGGTCCGGTCGACGATCAGCAAGCGTTCGCGAAGGTGATCGCCGCCGATGGCGGCCGCGATCGACTGCGCGCCGCGCGCGCGGTGCTCGGGACTGTGGACCCGTTCACCGCGCCGGAGATCGAGGTGGCACTGCGTGCGCTGGTGGAGCAGCTCGGACTCAAGCCGGGACAGATCTATCAGCCGGTGCGGGTGGCGATCGCCGGCACGACTGTCTCGCCTGGAATCTTCGAAAGCGTCGCGCTGCTTGGCCGGGAGCGTACGCTTTCACTAATAGATCAAGCTCTGGACCGGGCTGGGGGGTGACGACCGCGCTGAATGAGGACACGTTTGCCGGGGGTCAGACGGGCGAAGCCCCGCCTGTGCGGTTCAGTTGAAAACGAACTGGAGTGAGGTCCGAGTGGCCCAGGCAGCTTCCGCCAGCATCACCCCGACCGACCCGTACGCCGCTCGGGAGCGACATCACAACGAGGGGCATGGCCGTCGTTTGACCGCGGCCTTCGAGGCGCTCGAGGCGTTCCCTGTTCTGGTCGAGGCGCGCAACCGGGTGCTGCGATTGTTCGAGGACGGAGAACCGGCGAGAGCTGAGGTGATTACCGCGGTCGAGGGTGACGTCGCGCTCGCGATTGCCGTCTTGCGACTCGCGAACCGCGTCGACGGCACAAGCCGCGGGCGGGTTGACACCGCGGTGTCGGGCGTCCATGTGCTGTCGCCGCCGACGGTGCTCGCGATCGCCCGCCGGTCGCGAACCTACGACTTCTTCGAGCACACGGCCGTCTGGCAGGGAATCCCGGAGCGTTTCCGATTGCACGGGATCGCGACTCAGCGCGCGGCCGACCGGATCGCGCGCGAGATCGGATTCGAGGCCCGCGATCGATTGATGATCACCTCGCTGCTGCACGACGTCGGCAAGCTCGTGCTCGTGCACGCGTACGCCGGCTACCCGCGCCAGGTCCACGGAGACGCCCGGACGCCCGAGGACCGGCTCCAGCGCGAACGCCGAGAGCTCGGCGTCGACCACGCTCTCGTCGGCGGGGTACTCGCTCGCCGGTGGGGTCTGCCGGCCTCGATCGCGCACGTGATCGAGTCACACCACGACCCCGATTGCTCGGGTGAGGCTGCGATCGTACGACTGGCCGACATGCTCGCCCACTACATGCTCGGCGGGAGGATCACACCAGCAGAGCTGCTTGCGGTCGCGAGGCTGATCAACCTCAAGCCGGCGGCCCTGCGAACCGTGATGTACGACCTGCCGTTGCCCAGCACGGACCTGCGCCCCCGTCAGGTCGATCCGTGCCCGATGTCAGCGCGCGAGATCGATGTCCTGCGCCGGCTCGCCAAGGGCATGGTCTACAAGCAGATCGCTTCCGAACTCGGTCTCTCGACGAGCACCGTGCGTACGCACCTGCACAACGTGTACGGCAAGCTCGGCGCGATGGACCGCGCCCAGGCCGTCCTGATCGCGACCGAACGCGGCTGGATCTGACTTTCGTGCCCTGACTCGATGCTCTCGATCACCAGCAAATCACCGTACGCAGTGCGCGCGCTGGTGGAGCTGCAACTGCTCGGTGAGTCTGGGCCGGTGCCGATCGCCGAACTGGCCAAGCGCGGTGACATTCCTGCCCAGTTCCTGGAGCAGTTGTTCGCGACGCTCCGCCGTTCTGGCGTCCTGCGCTCGCAGCGGGGGGTGAAGGGCGGCTACACGTTCGCACGGCCCGCCTCCCAGATCACGGTGCTCGAGGTGGTCGAGGTGCTCGACGGTCCACTCGGACCCGACGCCACCGGCGTCTTTGCCGATGCGGCGCAGGCCGCCCGCGCGGTGCTGGGCGCCTCGACGATCGCCGACCTCGCCGAAGCCGACGCCCGGGCGGCCGGCGCCACGATGTACTTCATCTGATCATCGGGCACGAAAGGCACCACGTATGTTGAAGAGGATCTCGCTGCTGGCTGCCGTCGCGGTCGCAGCTTCGCCGTGTCTCGTTGCCGGCGCGAACGCCGACCAAGCGCGCGCGACAAAACTCTCGCCACCCGCGATCCACGAGTCGTTCACTTTGCTGCCGTGCACGGGCAATCCAGGCTCGCGGACGACGCTCCAGCGGGAGGGCTGTGCCGAGCACCAGACCCTCAAGACCGACAAGTCGATCGACGCGCTCGAGAAGACGATCTTCCATCGGCTTGGAACTGACTCCGCCCGACGTGACCTGATCGCCGCAGCGGGGGCGTGGCTCAGGTACCGCCGCTCGGACTGCCTCAGCAATTCGGACGTCTACCAGGGCGGAACGCTTGCGGTGGTCGTGTTTGCCGACTGCATCGTGGCCCGCAACGCGCAACGGATCAAGGACCTGAAGACGTTCACGAAGAGCTTTCCCTCCGGCTGAGGCGACACGTCGCCGGCGTCACCGGCCCGCGAATCCTGAGGCGGCCCTCCGCAGGATGGCTGGAGTCACCGTCCCCGGGGGCATCCGGCGGAAACATCTTCGCTGCGCCCGGACCAGCGTTCTCGTACCCTTCCTGCGGGAATGCCCGGAATTCCGACAAACATTTCGGCGCACATCGGCAAAACGCCGGTTCTGCGGCTGACCCGGGTGTTGCCCGCCGACAGCGGCGCCGAGTTGTTCGTCAAGCTCGAGTCCTTCAACCCGGGTGGGAGCGTCAAGGACCGAATCGGCGCCGCGATGATCGAGGCGGCCGAGCGCCACGGGCGGATCGAGCCGGGCCGGACGACCGTGGTCGAGGCCACCAGCGGGAATACCGGGATCGCCCTGGCGTTTGTGTGTGCGGCCAAGGGATACGACCTCGTGCTGACGCTCCCGCAGGGCATGAGCCGCGAGCGCGAGCGGTTGCTGGCGCTATACGGCGCACGTTTTGAGATCACCGAGTCGCTCGGCGGGATGAACGAGGCGGTCGACGCCGCGCGCAGGTTGGCGAGCCGCGACGACGTCTTCCTGCCCGACCAGTTTTCGAACCCGGCAAACCCCGAGGCCCACCGGCGCACGACCGCGCCGGAGCTCTGGGACGCGCTCGACCGCAGAATCGACGTATTCGTCGCCGGTGTCGGGACGGGCGGGACGATCACCGGCGTCGGCGAATTCGTGAAGGCTCGCAACCCGGGCTGCCACATCGTCGCGGTCGAGCCCGCCGGCTCGCCGGTCCTATCCGGCGGGCGGCCGGGTCCACATCGGATCCAGGGCATCGGAGCCGGGTTCGTCCCGCAGGTGCTGAACCGCGAGGTGATCGACGAGGTAGCGACGGTGAGCGACGACAACGCCGTTCGGACGGCCCACCTCCTCGCTCGGCGCGAGGGGGTCCTGGCCGGGATCTCAGCCGGCGCCGCGGTCTGGGCGGCGATCCGGGTCGCCGCGCGGCCTGAGTTTTCCAGGGCGCGAATCGCGACGATCCTGCCGGATTCAGGCGAGCGCTATATCTCGCTCCCGTGGTTCTCCCCTAACGGGTCCTGATCGGCCGGGCCGAGGGCACGCGTCGCTACGCTTTGACGATGCTCGGTTTCGGCGTGATCCGCGCCACCGCGGCCGAGGTCAGACGTGATGTCGCCGCGGCGCGCACGCGGGATCCCGCGGCTGTCGGCGTGGGCTGGGTCGAGATCCTCGCGACTTGGCCGGGCGTGCAGTCGGTGCTCGCGCATCGAGGCGCCCACGCGCTGTACCGGCTGCGGGTTCCACTGCTCCCGCGGGTGATCGCGACGGCGTCGCGGGCACTCACCGGGATCGAGATCCATCCTGGCGCGACGATTGGACCGGGGTTGTTCATCGACCACGGAATGGGCGTGGTGATCGGCGAGACCGCCGAGATCGGGGACGATGTGACCATGTACCAGGGGGTGACCCTCGGCGGTACGGGTTTTGCGACCGGCAAGCGCCATCCGACCGTGCAGGACAACGTCACGATTGGATCTGGAGCGAAGCTGCTGGGACCGATCGTCGTCGGCCACGGCTCCAAGATCGGCGCCAATACCGTCGTGATCCACGACGTGCCGCCGAACTCCACGGTGGTCGGGAACCCGGGTCACCCGGTTCGAATCGAAGGGCGCCGGCCAGAGGGCCCCGATGCCGACTGGGTACACCTGCCCGACCCGATCGCCGATGCGATCAAGGGTCTGGCTCGGCGGATCGAGTCGCTCGAGCACGGCTCCGAGGTCGGCAGGGCACCCAGCGGGAACGGCCGGGGCGAATCTGAAGGAGGCTGGCAACGTGAGCAAGCCGACGAACAGAAAGCGCCTGGCGATGTCAACCGGGGGATCGGGCCGAACCCAGCCGGTGGCTAGTGTCCTAGCCGGGACGCTCCTGGCGGACACGGACGACGACCGGCTCGGCTTCCGGCAGGTCATCCGTGAAGTTGGATCGCGCCCGCACGAGGTACAGCGGGCGGCCCTTGACCTCGTCGTAGATCCGCCCGACGTACTCGCCGATGATCCCGATCGAGATCAGCTGGATCCCGCCGAGGAGCAGCAGCGTCACCTGAACCGTGCTGAAGCCGGGGAGGTACGAGCCGGCGATCTTGAGCCCGATCACGACCGGGATCGCGATCAGTGCCAGCGCCGAGATCAGAAAGCCGAGCAGGCTGGCGAGTTGCAGCGGCCGGTACGAGAAGGAGGAGATCGCGTCGAGGGAGAAGCGGAGCATTCGCGCCGGCGTGAACTTCGTCCTTCCGGCGAACCTCGCTTCCCGGTCGTACGGAACGGCGGTCTGTGTGAATCCGACCCAGACGGTCATCCCGCGCAGAAATCGGTTGCGCTCGCGCATCGACAGGATCGCGTCGAGTGCCCGGCGGTCGAGCAGGCGGAAATCCCCGGAATTGTGGGTGAGGTGTACCGATGCCAGCCAGTCGAATAGCCGATAGAACCAGTTCGCGGTCTTGACCTTGAAGCGAGACTCGCCCTCACGCTGGCGGCGAACCGCATAGACGACGTCCGAGCCCGCCCGCCAACTGTCGAGCATCGCGGGAATCAGCTCCGGAGGGTCCTGGAGGTCTGCGTCTAGCATCACGACGACGTTCCCTGACGCATGATCGAGGCCCGCCGTGAGCGCCGTCTGGTGACCGAAGTTCCGGGAGAGGAAGATCACCCTCACCCGGGCGTCCTCGTCGGCGAGGCTCGCAAGCACCTCGGCCGAGCGGTCCCTGGACCCGTCGTCGACGATCACGAGCTCGAACGGAACGTCCGGGAGGGCCGTTGAAACCCGGTCGCGAAACTCCCGGATCGTGTCCTGCTCGTCGAACACCGGCGCCACGACGCTGAGCAGTTGCAACTCCCGATCGCTCACGCCAGCCATCGTAGTGTCGTGAGGCGGCCAACTCGTGGAACGGTTGTCTAAACCTGGAACAGCGCCGAGCCGTTGGGGAAATAGCCGAGGATTGTGATGAACAGCAGCGCCGCGGTCAGCCACATCGACACGCGCACCAGTCGGGGGCGGTCACAGAGTGCCACGAGCGGCAGCAGCCAGGCGACGTACCACGGAAGCAGCGACCCGGCACAGACGAGAATCGCGACGGTCGCCCACGCCGCTCCCTCGAGCCAGTCGAGTCGTCCGTGCCAGACGTGCCACAGCAGCCGTGCTGAGCACCCCACGAAGGCTACGGCCAGAACCACGCCGACCACGCTGGCGAGACCGGGCAGCAGCATCGCGGTCGAGATGAACCCCGGGATGCTGTGCCAGTCACCCTCGGACTGGATCTGACTGAGGATCAGGGGAAGGTGCAGCGTCCCGACGCCGAACAGTCCGAAGCCGACCGCCAGCACCGCCGCGGTCGTAGCCCCGACGCCGACCAGCATCGCGCGGCGGCGGCCGTCGCCGGTCGCCATCTCCGGCGCGGCGTAGGCAAACGGCGCCACCAGCGCTCCGGTCAACTTGACCGCCGCGGCGGTGACGAACAAGGCGCCCGCCTTCCGATCCTGTGAGCGCAACATCGCATAGATGCCCGCGACCATCGGCAGCAGCATCAGCAGGTCGTTGTGGCCTCCGCCGACGCCGTACAAGACGACCAGCGGGTTCAGGCCGAACAGCACGGCGCCGCGGACCGGATCGACACCGCGTAAACGAGCGGTCCGCCACAAGATCGCGACGGTGCCCAGGCAGCCGAACGCCGCGGTCAGCTTGAAGATGTAGGTGCTGACGGTGATCGACGCGTGCCCCAGGGCGCCGCTGACCGCCGTGAACAGCGGGCCGTATGCCGACGGCGTCTGAATCCACTTGGCCCCTACGAGCCCGAAGACGGGATCCAAATGGATCGTGAACGGCCCCTGCAGATACGGGTTGACCCCGTAGACGGTGAACATTCTGGCGTACGCCTCGTAGCTGAACACGTCAGACGAGAACATCGGCGGGGCGATCAGAACGATCACGTTCAGCGCCACGATCGCGGTTATCGCTGCTCGCGCTGAGATCAGCCTCACGTACTTCGTCGCGAGCACGTAGCACGCGAACGACAACGCGAGTGCCGCCATCGTCTCCCCGGTGGCGAGATGGAAGCCGATGAACCGGAACGGCCCCGCGAGCGCGCCATAGCCCGGCGCGTCGATCGGCTGCAGACCCTGGGGCAGCAGCGTGTCGGTCTGGGTTGCGGCAACGCTGATCAGCAGCCCGATCACGACGGTGCCGACAAGCCCGATCTGGGCGAGGCGGCCCTCGGAGATGACGATCTGTGGCCGTGTCGGCGTTTTGAACTCGAACGCTCTGCCCTGTGGCAGTGCAGCGCCGAGCGGTTCGTTCACGCTCACGTCAAAGAAAGAATCCGCGGGATGCCGGTCGCTTGCCTGATTTTAGGCGCTTATGGTTTGGTTAGTCGCTCGGGGGCAACTCGCCGCACGTGGCGTTGGCGTCGCAGCAGCGGCACTAGCACCATCGCCTCCAGGGCGATTCGCCAGGACATCTTGCTCGATCCACGGGCGCGATCGTTGAACACTATCGGCACCTCACGGACGCGGAAGCCAGCCAACACTGCTCGGTAGGTCACCTCGATCTGGAATACATACCCCTCGGCCCGGACGGTCGGCAGGTCGATCGCCTCGAGGACAGAGTGGCGGATGCACTTGAAGCCGCCGGTGAGGTCGTGGATGTCGACGCCGAGGATCGTTCGCGCGTAGAGCCCGCCCCCGCGGCTGATCAGCCGCCGTAGCAGACCCCAATCGCGAACTTCGCCACCGGGCACGTACCTCGAGCCGAGCACCAGGTCGGCGTCCTCGGCGGCGGCCAGCAGCTCGCCCAGGTAGCCGGGATCGTGCGAGAAGTCGGCGTCCATCTCGATCACGAGCTCGGCACCGTGGGCGAGCGCTCGGTCGAAGCCGGCCAGGTATGCGCGCCCGAGTCCGTCCTTGCGCTGACGGTGGAGCACCTCGACTGGTTCGAGGTCGTGGGCGAGCCGATCCGCGATCCGCCCGGTCCCGTCGGGTGAGTGATCGTCGACCACCAGGATCCGATGGTCCCCGGGGGCGACGGCGGCGAGCTCGGTCTCGGCGGCGATCACGATCTCCGAGATGTTCTCGGCCTCGTTGTAGGTTGGGATGATCAGCCAGATGCTCGCGCCCATGAACCGCGGAGGGTAGTCGCGCACCAGGTTCCGGCGAGCTGCCGCCGGCGGCAGTGCCGCCGCGGCCGCCACCGGTGTGTCAATCGGCTCGCTGGGACGTCTCAGCGCCGAACGTACGCGACGCGGCCCCAACTTGGCTCGGGCGCAAGCTCGATTGGCTCACCGCCGCGATCCGGCTGGATATACGTGAAGGCGCCGCTGTCCTCGTCGAACAGGAGATCGAGCTCATCCTCCTTGACGCGCTGGTCCAGCCACGCGCCGCGGAAGATCAGCCGTCTCAGCCAGTGCACGAGCGATCGATCGGACGGGCCGACCAACTCGGGCCAGCAGTCGTTGACGTGCTCGCCAAGCGCCGACGCGGGCTCGCTCACCTCGCCGTTGACGACGAGGTTGATCAGGTCCTCGGCCTCGTCCTCGGTGATCGACGAGCCGATGAAACCGACTCGCCGCGCGGCCTGTTCGCAGCGTTCGGCGAAGTCACGCTCGTTGAATGTGAACCGGAGGTCTCCGTACTCCAGAACGAAATCGTCGCCTGAGCTGTAGTTGGCCCGCCGGTACATGGCGTCGGCATCTTATGCGGGATTCCTGCTCGGCATCAGCATCTGAACGTGATGTTGCAGTCCCGTCGCTCACCGGGCGTCGCGCGGCGCGTTCTCAGCGTGGGATTCTGACGCAGGGGGGTGAATTCCGGTCCGCCGGGGGCTCTATTGAATATGGACACCAATTTCAACACCGACCACGCGGCCGTCACGATCGTGGTCGTCGATGACGACGAGGTCGCTCGCTCGTTCGTGGCCGACAACCTCACCGCCGACGGTTACCAGGTGCTCGAGGCCGGCACCCTGACCGCCGCCCACCGCCTCGCCGCGACCAGATTCGTCGACCTCGCGATCGTCGACCTGGGCCTGCCCGACGGCGACGGGCTCGAGCTCCTGCGCCACGTGCGCGAGTCGGACGGCGTCGGCGGACGGATCGACCCGACGCTGCCGCTGTTGGTTCTGTCCGGCCGTGCCTCTGAGGTCGACCGGCTGCGAGGCTTTGCGCGCGGCGCGGACGACTACCTGACGAAACCGTTCTCCTACGCGGAGCTCCGGGCCCGGATCGCGGCTCTCCTCCGCCGCCGGATCCACGCGAGCACGGGCTCGCGAATCCGGATCGGTCCGCTCGAGCTCGACGCGCTGTCACGTCAGACCTGGCTGGCCGGGGCGCCGATACCGCTCTCGAAGAAGGAGTTCGGCCTGTTGCGCGCGCTCGCCTCAGACCCGATTCGCGTGTTCACGCGCGAGGAGCTGATGCGGATCGTCTGGGGCTGGGACGACGCGGGCGGCAAACTCCGGACGCGAACGCTCGACACGCATGCCGCGCGCCTCCGGCGCAAGCTCTCGGCCGCCGACACCTCGTTCGTCATCAACGTCTGGGGCGTCGGGTATCGATTGCTCGACGGGATCGCGACGTGATCGTCGCGGTGGCGGCCGGCGGTTGGCTTATCGCCGTCGGCTTCGCGATGTCCGCGCGCTGGGTGGCCGCATCCCGCGCCGCGGATGTCGCGCGGGCCTGTCACGAGCTCCGCGGGCCGCTCTGCGCGATCGGACTCGGCGTTGAGCTCGCGAGCCGGACCGGTCATCTGCCGCCCGCGCGCCTGCGAGCGCTCGAGCTCGAGCTTGGACGTGCGCGGCAGGCGCTCGACGATTTGACGGTGGCGGGTGGGGTGCGCGCTCGTGCGCACCCCACCCGAACGAACGCGCCGCAGGTCCGGCTTGGAGCGCTGCTTCGGGAGGCGACCGATGCGTGGAGCGATGCCGCGGGCGCTCGCGGCATCCGCGCGGAGCTTCCGCCCGAGGAGGTGTTCGTCGCCGGCGAGCGCATCCGGTTGGCACAGGCGCTGTGCAACCTGCTCGCCAACGCGGTCGAGCACGGCGAGGGCGATGTGGTGGTGCGGCTCCGGGCGGCGGCCGGGATCGCGCGGATCGATGTCTGTGACGGCGGCCGGGGACTACCGGGGCAATTGGCGGAGTCGATCGGTTCATTTCCTCGGAACTGGTGGGCCTGGCTGCCGCGGGCGCGCGTGTCCGAGCGCGGACACGGCCTGCGGATCGCGGCGGAGGTGGCCCGGGCGCACGGTGGGCGGCTGATCAGCGCGCCATCGGATCGAGGCGCCCGGCTGGTGCTGGAGCTGCCCCTGGCCCGCGCCGAGTCGGGGCGTCGGGCCGCCGTCTGACAAGACCTGCGCGGGTGGGCCGCCCGGGCACACGCACCGGACGGAACCGCCCGGAAATCGCAGCTTTTCGTGCGTCGGGGCGAACTGCATCGCGGCGTGCAGAACCCGGGCGGGATCGCGGGCCGGAGCAGGAGGGGGCGGATCGGCCGTGTCCACGGCCGATCCGCCCCCTCGTGGGGAGCTTTGCCGCCCAGGTGGGAGACACGATGACAGGCGAGTTGCATTGTGGGAGAAGGTGGGGTAAGGTGGGTGGCGCATGCAGGGACCCGGGTGGCAGGGCTCCTCCCACCCAGCCACCCGGGTTTCAAATTCGAGCCATGCAGATGAGAACCCTTGATCTTCCGCGGGACCTTCGAACATTCGCTCGACGCGAAGCACAGGCTGACGGTGCCAGCCAGGTACAGGGCGGCGCTCGCGGGCGGAGCCGTGCTCGCCGTGTCTCCCGAGACGGAGCCCGGGGCGCCGCGCTCGGTCGCGATCTGGATTCCCGAGGACTACGACGCATACACGACCGCCGCGCTGGCGGGGCTCAACCCGCTGGCGCCCAGGGCTCGCGATCTGAAGCGCTTCTTCTTCAACAACTCACACGAGGTGGAGCTCGACTCCGCCAACCGTCTGATGATCCCCGTGCCGCTGTTGGCCTACGCCGGGCTCGACAAGGAAGTGGTGGTGACCGGCTCAGGTGAGTGCCTCGAGATCTGGGATCGCGCGGCGCACGCCGCCTACAACGAGGGTGTCCTGTCGAGATTCACCGAGATCGCGGCGAGCTTTGACCACACTGCTTGAGATGACAACGACGCACGTCCCGGTCCTGGCCGGGGAGCTGATCGCCCTGCTGGACCCCGCGCCTGGCGCGATCGCCGTCGACTGTACAGTCGGCGGCGGCGGCCACGCCCGGCTGGTCGCTGACCGGATTGGGGCCGACGGGACGCTGATTGCGATCGATCGAGATCCGGTCGCGGCGGAGCGCTTCGGCGAGCTCGCCGCCGAGGTTTCCTGCGCGACCCGGTTCATCCGCGCGGACTTCGTCACCGGTCTCGCGCAGCTCCGCGAGGAGGGCGTCGAAGCCGACGTGATCTACATGGACCTGGGGATGTCGTCGATGCAAGTCGACACCTGGGCCCGCGGCTTCTCGTACTCATACGACGCGCCGCTCGACATGCGGATGGATCCGGACCAAGAGCTGACCGCCGCGGACGTCGTCAACCTCTGGGACGAGCGCCGTCTGGCGAGACTGTTGCGCGAGTACGGCGAGGAGCGCTACGCGACGCAGATCGTCCGCGCGATCGTGCGGGCGCGCGGACGCCATCGGCTGACCACCACCAATGAGCTCGTCGATGTGATCAAGTCGGCGATCCCGGCTCCGGCCCGGTTCGCGGGCGGGCATCCCGCCAAGCGGACTTTCCAGGCGCTGCGAGTGGCCGTCAACGACGAGCTGGGGCAACTCGATCAGGCGCTGCCGATCGCCTGGGATGTACTCGCTCCGGGCGGACGGTTCGCCGCGATCTCGTTCCATTCGCTCGAGGACCGGCGGGTCAAGCGCTTCCTGGTCGAGCTGGCGCGCGGTTGCATCTGTCCGCCCGAGATCCCCATCTGCGTCTGCGGCCACGCCGCCGAGGCTGAGCTGCTGACCCGCCGCGCGGTCGCGCCGACACCCGGTGAGGTGGCGGCCAACCCACGATCCAAGTCGGCGCATCTGCGGGTCGCGCGCAAGCTCGAAGGAGAGGACGACCAGTGACGCCCGCAGCGACTGCAGCCGCAAGAAGCCGCACCGAGAGGCGCACCGTCACCCAACCCGCGCCCGCGCCGCGGACGCCGCGCCGGGTCTCCGGGCCGGCACTGAGTCAGGCTCCCGCTCGCCACGCCCCGGCGCCACGACCGACACCGGCCCGCCCTCGCCCGGAGCCACGGCGCGAGCCCGCCAGGCGCGGTCCGGCGCCGCGCCGGCGCCAGCGGGTCGGCCTCGCGCTCCCTTCATCGCCGCGGGCGCTGCTGCGTTTGCTCCCGGATCACAGGTTGCTCGACCGCCTGATCCGCGGGCGCGCCTGGATTCCGGTGCTGGGGGTGCTGCTGGCGGGAATCGTCGCGATGCGCGTGGAGGTGCTGAAGCTCGGGGTCAGTGTCGGCCGCTCGGTAGCGCTGGTCAGTCAGCTCCAGAGCGAGAACCAGACCCTTCGGGCGAACGTCGCCGGCCTGTCCAATGCCGCTCGAGTCGAACGCCTCGCCGCGACGATGGGGATGGTGATGCCGGGTCCCCTGGACGTGCATTTCATCGCGGCGTCAGGCGCCAACGATCTCGGTGCCGCCGTCGCCGGCATCGTCGGCCCCGATCCGACGACCTTCGAAGCGGGCCTCCAGACCCAGGCAGCGGCCAACTCCGCCAGCATCAGCGCGTTTGCCGCCTCGCCGGCGACGACGAGCGGGACCTCGTCGAGCACGGGGCCGCTCTCCACAACACCGAGCTCCACGGCCGTCACCACCGGCGGCGGGTAGCTCGGTCGGTCAGTCCAGCATGCCGCCGACCGCCAGCCGCCGAACAGCGGATCAGATCGACCGGCGGGTCGGGATCCTGTTCGTGGGCTTCCTGACGCTGCTCGTGCTCGCGGCCGGCCGTGCCGCGTATCTGGGTCTGTTCAGGTCCGCGGCGCTGTCCGCGGCCGCAAACGAGCAGCAGGTCGAACGCGTCACGATTCCAGCGGTGCGAGGGACGATCACCGACCGCAACGGGGTCGTCCTGGCGCTGAGCGAATCCGCCGACGATGTGATCGCCGACCCGATGCTGATCACCGATCCACACAAGGTGGCCGCTCGACTCGCGCCGATGCTCGGACTCGGCGGTCAACGGGTGCTCGCCGCCCTGACGAAGACCGGCACTGGATATTCGCCGATCGCCGACGACGTCCCCACGGCGACCGGTAGCCAGATCATGAAACTCGGGGTCAACGGCATCTCTCTGAAGCCCGTCGAGCGGCGCGTTTACCCCAGAAATACCGCCGCCGCGCAGGTGCTCGGCTGGGTCGGCGGCGGGGGTGGGGGCGGTGGTGGGCTGGAATACGAGTTCAACCGTCAGCTGGCCGGCGCGAACGGCCTTCGGAAGGTCGTCACCGACCCCTACGGCCAGGCGCTCGAGGTCGACAACGTCAGAAAGATGCAGACCGGCAGGACGTTGCGGCTGACGATCTCGGCGCCACTCCAAGCGGAGGTCGAGCAGGTGCTGGCGGGCGTCGGCGCTCAGTACAGCCCGGTCGGAGCGACGGCGATCGTCGCCAATCCTCAGAACGGCCAGATCCTCGCGCTCGGCAACTGGCCGTCGATGAACTCCAACGATGTCGGCGCGACGCCGTTCGACGCGACCGAGAACCAGGCCGTCGGGATGTCCTATGAGCCGGGCTCCACTTTCAAGGCGATCACGGTCGCGGGCGCCATGCAGGACGGTCTGGTCACGCCGGATTCGACCTTCGACGTCCCACCCGACCTGGCCCCCTACGGCCACGTGATCACGGACGCCGAGGCGCACGGCTACGAAACGCTGTCGGTCGCCGACATCCTCAAGGTATCGAGCAACATCGGCGCCGATCTGATCGCCCAGCGGATGGGGCAGAACAACTTCGCCTCGTGGGTCAACCGCTTCGGGTTCGGGAGTCAGACGGGGGTGGACCTGCCCGGAGAGCAGCGCGGGGTCGTCCCCCCGGTCTCCCAGTACTCGGGCCTGTCGATCTACAACCTGCCGTTCGGTCAGGGGCTCGAGGTAACGCCGATGCAGATGGTGCAGGCATACGACGCGATCGCCAACGGCGGCATCCTGCACTCACCGCAGATCGTCGAGTCGGTCGGTGGCAGGGACGTTCGCAGGCCCCGGGGCAAACGCGTCATCTCGAGCAGCGTCGCCGCCGAGCTGCGCGACATGCTGCGGGGCGTGTTCGGCGACGGCGGGACTGCCTCCGGCGCCCAGATCCCCGGCTACGACCTGGCCGGAAAGACGGGTACCGCCAATATCGCTGTGAATGGCCACTACTCGAACACCGAGTTCGTCGCCTCCTTCATCGGCATGGTTCCGGCGAGCGACCCGAAGCTGGTGGTGGCGGTCGTCGTCAACCAGCCGCAGAACGCCATCTACGGCGGCACGGTCGCGGCGCCGGCGTTCCAGAAGATCGTCAGCTGGGCCGTTCCGTACCTCGGAATCAACCCCTGCCCGGCTCCCTGTCCAGCCTCCGCGCAGAACCCTGTGGCGGCCTCAACCCCCTAGGGGTCTTCCGGGGCGGGCGCTGGGTACTCTCTGCCGGCATGCAGCTCGGACAACTGCTGCCGCAGAGCGCTGACCCCGATCGTTCCGTAGAGATCTCCGGGCTCGCCTACGACAACCGAATGGTGGCGCCCGGGACTCTTTTCTTCTGTGTTCGTGGGTTCACTCGCGACGGTCATGATTTCGCCGCCGACGCTGTCGCTCGCGGAGCCGCGGCGCTGGTCGTCGACCACCCGCTGAGCACCTTCGTGGTCCCGCAGGTGCTGGTCGCCGATGTCAGGGCGGCGATGGCGCCCGCGGCCGCCGCGTTCTACGGCCGTCCGACGTCTCGGCTCCGAGTCGTTGGCGTCACCGGCACCAACGGCAAGACGACCACCGTCTACCTGCTGCGCGCGATGCTCCAGGCAGCCGGCATCCAGACCGGCCTGCTCGGAACCGTGATCAGCATCGTCGGTGGCGCCGAGCGCGAGGTGCAGCGAACCACGCCGGAGGCGATCGATCTGCAGCGCACATTCAGCGAGATGCTCGACGGCGGCGACCGGGCGTGCGTCATGGAGGTGTCCTCGCACGCCCTCGCGCTCGCCCGGGTCGATGCGATCGAGTTCGAGACGGCGGTGTTCACCAACCTCACCCAGGATCACCTCGACTTCCACCCGACGATGGAGGACTACTTCGCCGCGAAGCGAGCGCTCTTCACCGCACACAGTCCCGCCCATTTGGTGGTCAACATCGATGACGCCTACGGCCGGCGGCTGGCCGGTGAGCTCGAGCGTTCGGTCACCTACGCGCTTGACGACGACGCTGCATCGTTCCGCGCAGTCGACGTCGAGACGGATCTCGACGGTTCGCGCTTCGAACTGCGCTCTCCGGATGGCGCGCGGCAGATCAGCTCCCCGCTGCGAGGGCGCTTCAACGTCTACAACGTCCTGGCGGCCGTGGCGGCGGCCGGGGCGATGGGCGTTTCGCTCGATGATGCTGTCGCGACGGTCGAGCGGGCAGGCCAGGTCCCAGGCCGATTCGAGACGGTTGAGGAGGGGCAGCCGTTCGCGGTCATCGTCGACTATGCCCACACCCCGGACTCTCTCGAGAACGTGCTCATCGCGGCTCGCAGCCTGACCGACGGCCACCTCCACGTCGTGTTCGGTTGCGGAGGTGATCGGGACCGCGGGAAGCGCCCGCTGATGGGCGAGATCGCCGCTCGGCTCGCCGATCGGGTCATCGTCACCTCCGACAACCCGCGGTCAGAGGATCCCGAGGCGATCATCGCCGAGATCCTGTCCGGGATCGATCGTCAGGTCGAGGCCGAGTCCGATCGTCGTGCCGCGATCCGCGACGCGATCGAGATCGCGCGCGACGGAGATGTCGTCGTGATCGCGGGCAAGGGGCACGAACAGGGGCAGGAGTTCGAGCACGGCCGCAAGCTCGCGTTCGACGATGTCGCTGTCGCCCGGGAGGCGCTAGGAGTCCGGGTCAATGCCCCGGACTCCTAGGACACAGCCTGGGGGCCCGACGTTGGCGACAAGGTGGTCGCCAACGTCACCCCTGGGGGCGCGTCCAGGAACCCGGGTACCCTCCCCTGGCACATGAGGCGCTGGGATGCTCTCAAGGTCGCGCGCCTCGCTGGCGCGCGACTACTTCAGGGCCCGCCAGCGGGCGGTTTGGGCCCGGAGCGGATGATCATCGATTCTCGCGACGCCGGCCCTGGGGCACTGTTCGTCGGCCTGCGTGGCGAGCACCTGGACGGCGGGGCCTACGGCCCCGACGCGATCGCGGCTGGAGCCTGGGGAGTGCTGACGAGCCCGGAGCATGCGCAGGCGACGCTTGCCAGGATCACCGATGCGTCGGTCGGGCCGAACCCAGCGATCCTGTCGGCTGCCGATCCGCTTGCAGCGCTCCAGCGTCTGGCCACCGCCTGGCGCCGTGAGCTCGGGGCGCGCACGATCGCCATCACCGGCTCGACCGGCAAGACCTCAACCAAGGACCTGCTGGCGGCGGTCCTCTCTCCGCATCGAATGACGGTCGCCTCGCGCGCCAACTACAACACCGAGATCGGGCTTCCGCTGGAGATCCTCGCGGCGCCGGCGGGCACCGAGGTGTTGGTGCTCGAGATGGGAATGCGCGGCGCCGGGCAGATCGCCGAGCTCGCGCGGGTCGCCGAGCCCGACGTCGGAGTGATCGTCAGCATCGGCCCCGTCCACCTGGAGCAGCTGGGCACGATCGAAGCGATCGTGGCGGCCAAGGCGGAGCTGATCGCCGGTCTTGACGCCACCGGGACCGCGATCCTGCCCGCGGACGAGCCTCTGCTGGACCCGCACCGGCGGCCCGAGATCTCCACGCTGACGTTCGGGCCGGGCGGTGATGTCACGATCGCCGGCGAGAGCGATGACGGCGTTGAGATCGACTGTGCCGGCGAGCGACTGTCACTCAGGGTCGACTTCTCGGAGTCGCATCTGCGTCGCGATCTGCTGGCGGCGGTCGCCGCCGCGTACGCGGTGGGCGTGAGAGCCGGTGGGCACCTGCACGTGACCCTGTCACCCGGACGCGGCCAGCGAACGCTACTGCCAGGCGACATCACGTTGATCGACGACGCCTACAACGCCAACCCGGTGTCGACCCGAGCAGCGCTCGACGAGCTCGCCGCGACCGCGACCAGGCTCGGCCGGCAGCGGCAGGCGGCGGACGGCGATCGCCTGGGGGATCCCGCGCCCCGACGGGTTGCGGTGCTCGGCGACATGCGCGAATTGGGCGACGACGCACGCCGCTACCACGCCGAGATCGGCGCTCACGCCGCCGCGAGCGCCGACGTGCTGGTCACCGTCGGTCCCCTCGCCGTGTCGATGGCCGATCGATTCGATGGCGAACATCACCACGCGCAAGACGCGGCCGAGGCCGCCGCCCTCGTCTCGACGCTGCTGCACGATGGCGATGTCGTGCTCGTCAAGGCGTCCAATGCCGTTGGCCTGCAGCACGTCTGCGAAGTGCTGCGTGCGGGTACGCGCGCATGACGGGATCCGAGTCGGGCAGGGTCCTGATCTCGAGCTCGGCGGCGCTGCTTCTGTGCCTGTTCCTGAGCCCGAAGTTCATCGACTTTCTCCGCGTCCGCTCGTTCGGGCAGAACATCCGCGAGGAGGGGCCCGAGGGCCACAAGATCAAGGCAGGAACCCCGACGATGGGGGGGATCATCATCATGGTCGCGTTCGCGATCCCGTTTCTGGCTCTGTCGACCCGTGACTGGCGCTCGATGGGGGTGTTCGGAGCGACGATCGCGTGTGCGATGCTCGGCTTTGCCGACGATTACACGAAGATCGTCAAGCGCCGGTCGCTGGGGCTGCGCGCGCGAACCAAGCTGGTCGTCACGATCGCGATCTCGCTTGGACTGTGGTGGTTCGCGACCCACCTGGCGCATCCGCACCTGCACAACTCGATCTCGCTGCGTCCATTCAGCGCGCATCTGGACCTGGGACCGCTGTACCCGGTCTTCATCTATCTCGTCGTCGCCGGGACGACGAGCGCGGTCAACCTCACGGACGGCCTCGACGGCCTCGCCGCCGGGTGCGCGGCGATCGCCTTGCTCGCCTACATCGGGATCACGTTCGTGACACGCGGAGATCACGACCTCGAGCTGATCGCCGGTTGTCTGTGCGGCGCCTCCATCGGCTTCCTGTGGTTCAACAGCTTTCCGGCGAGCATCTTCATGGGCGACACGGGCTCGCTGGCTCTCGGCGGGGGGATCGCCGGCCTCGCGGTGATGACCGACACGGGGATCCTGCTGGTCGTGATCGGCGGGATCTTCGTGATCGAGGCGCTGTCGGTGCTCGTCCAGGTGTTCTCGTTTCGGTTCTTTCGCAAGCGCGTCTTCAAAATGGCACCGATCCACCATCATTTCGAGCTCGAGGCATGGTCGGAGACGAAGATCATGCTGCGCTTCTGGATCGTCGCCGCTGCGTGCGGCGCGATCGGGTTCACGCTGTACGAGCTCTCGACGAGCGCGCTGCTCGCCAAGGGCGGGCCGTGAGCGAGTGAGCCGCCCTCCGCTGCCGACCGGACCGTTCCTGGTGGTCGGACTCGCCCGCTCCGGCGAGGCGGCGGCCATGGCACTCATCGCCCGCGGGGAGGAGGTGATCGGAACCGATGCGGGCGCCGGCGACCGCCCGGATCTTGCGGCGGCGGCGGGGAGGCTCCGAGCGGCCGGTGTCGAAGTACACATGGATGCGTCAGGCGAGGCCCTTGCCGCCAGGGTCGGGACGCTCATCAAGAGCCCCGGCGTTCCCCAATCTGCGCCGCTCGTACGAGCCGCGCGCGCCCGCGGCATCACCGTCATTGGCGAGCTGGAGCTCGCCTGGCGCCTGCTCCCGAACGAGTTCGTGGCGGTGACCGGAACCAACGGCAAGACGACCACGAGTGAGTGGATCGGCCACATCCACCGGACCGCGGGCGTTCCGGTTGCGGTCGCGGGCAACGTTGGCACCGCGCTTTCGTCGCTGATCTCGACGCTCGCTCCGGACGCGACCGTCGTCTGCGAGGCCTCGTCATTTCAGCTCGAGGATGCCGAGCAGTTCGCGCCGGAGGTCGCGGTACTGCTCAACCTCACGCCAGACCATCTGGACCGCCACGGTAGCTACGACTCCTACGTGCAGGCCAAGCGGCGGATCTTCGCCCGCCAGGACGCCGGCAAGATCGCTGTCCTGCCGGACGACCTCGACTTCGAGCCCAGCGGCGAGGCCGTGCAACTGCGTTTCGGCGAGAGCGCCTCCTCAGCGCTCCGTCTGCTCGACGGCGAGCTCCGCTGGCGCGGTCAGCCGCTGCTGCCGGCATCTGAGATCCCGCTTCCCGGCGCTCACAACGTGCAGAACGCGATGGCGGCCGCGACCGCTTGTCTGGCCAGGGGACTGCCGGCGGAGGCCGTCGCCGACGGGCTGCGGACGTTCGCCGGGGTTCCACATCGGCTGGAGCTGGTGGCGGTGCGACGCGGCGTTCGCTACATCAACGACTCGAAGGCGACCAACGTCGATAGCACTCTGGTCGCGCTGCGCTCGTTCCCGGGTCGCGTCCATCTGATCCTTGGGGGCAAGGGAAAGTCCCAGGACTTCGGCCCGCTGGCATCGCTGGTCACCGAGCGGTGCACTGCCGTTTATTTGATCGGAGAGGACGCCGGAGAGATCGCCGCGGGGTTGGCTGGAGCGGTGGGGGCTGGGTGGGTCGGAAGTGTTCCGCTGATCCCGGCCGGCGACCTCGAGCGCGCGGTCGCGATCGCTGCCCTCCAGGCGGGGGACGGCGCCGTGGTGCTGCTCTCGCCGGCTTGCGCGAGCTTCGATCAATACCGCGATTACGAGGCGCGCGGCGATCACTTCCGCGCGCTCGTGCCCGGTCTCGCAGACGGGAGCGACTGATGGCCTCGCGCGCCACCAGCCGGCTGGCGCCACCGCTCGAGCACCGCATTCTCGTGACGGTCACGCTGTGTCTGCTGGCGTTCGGGGCGGTGATGGTCTTCAGCGCGTCGTCATCGACCGGCGTCTTGGACGGCTCGAGCTACGGTACGAGCGAGTTCTTCATGTACCTGCTGGCGGCCGGGCTCGGCCTGATCGCGATGCGGGTCGGCGAGCGGCGGGGGCTCGAGCTGTTGACAGAGCGGACGGTCCGGCTGTTGTTGCTCGGATCCTTTGCGCTGCTGCTGGCGGTGATGATCCCCGGGATCGGTCGCGACATCAACGGGGCGAGGCGATGGTTCGCCTTCGGGCCGATCCAGTTCCAACCCTCGGAGCTGATGAAGCTCGTTTTGGTTCTGTACGTCGCGCGCTACCTGGCCGACCACCCACGCCGGATGGGCGGATTCAAGCAGGCTGTCGCGCCGATCGCGGTGGTCATCGCACCCGCCTGTCTGCTGATCGCCGCCGAGCCGGACCTGGGCACGATGCTGGTGGTGGTGTTCACGGTCGGCGCGCTGATGCTTGCCGCCGGAATGCCGTTTCGCTACATGGCGGTTATCGCGGGCGCGGTCGTATTCGTCGTCCTGGTGATGGTGCTGGCGTCCTCCTACCAGCGCGCCCGGCTGCTCTCGTTCCTGCACCCGTGGGCGGCGTCGTGCAAGGCCGGACCGTGCTACCAGGCCGTCCAGGGCCAGATCGCGGTTGGCTCGGGCGGGATTTTCGGCGTCGGCCTCGGCAAGTCCGTGCAGAAGGCCTACTACCTGCCGGAAGCCCAGACCGACTTCATCCTCGCGGTGATCGGCGAGGAGCTCGGCGTGCTGGGGATCTTCGGCGTCACGTGCCTGTACGGAATGATCGCCTTCGCCGGATTGCGGACGGCCAGGCGCGCCGCCACTCGCTATGCCAAGCTGCTGGCGAGCGGGCTGACCTCTCTGATCCTGTGCCAGGGCGTCCTCAACATCTTCGTCGTGCTCGGCATCGCGCCGTTGACCGGCGTGCCGCTGCCATTCATCTCCTACGCGCCAACGAACCTCTGCATGATGCTGGTGGCCGTCGGACTGCTCCTTGGGATCGCGCGACCGCCGGCCAGAGAGCTGCGCTCGGTCGACGATGGCGGCGGCTCGCCGCGGGCCGCCGACTGGCGTGACGGAACCCCTGATTCTGATCGGCGCGGGCGGCACGGCGGGGCACGTCGTACCGGCGCTGGCGGTCGCCGCCGCGCTGCGGGCTGAGGGCGCGGAGGTTCAGTTCGTCGGCGGCGAGCGCGCCGAGGCTGCGCTCGTACCCGAGGCCGGATACGAGCTCCATCGGTTGCGGATGGCGCCACTGCCGCGCGGTCGTCGGCTGCTTCCGGCCGCCCGCGCGGTCGTGACCGACGCGGTCGCCGTTCACGACGCCCGCGCGCTCGTGCGCCGGCTGTCACCCGCGGCGGTTCTGGGGGGTGGCGGCTACGTCGCGGGGCCGGTCTGCCTGGCTGCGGTAACCCGTCGTGTTCCGGTCGTCCTGTCCGAGATGGACAGCCACCTCGGGTTGACCAATCGGCTGCTGGCACCGGTCGCCGAGCGGGTCTGCCTCGCCTTCCCGATCGAGGGTCGCGACGGTCGTCGGTTCCTCGTGACCGGCCGCCCGGTGGCCCCGGCGAGCATGGACCGCGCCGCGGCGCGGACGCGATTCGGGATCGGCTCGGAGGAAGACTGCGTCCTCGTCTCCGGCGGATCGCAGGGAGCGCGCTCGATCAACCAGGCGGCACTGGAGGCATTTGCCGGTTCCAGCTTTCGAGTGCTGCACGCCGCAGGGGGGCGTGATCTGCCGTCGCTGCATTCGCCGGGCCCACATTACGACCTGCGCGGGTTCATCGACGAGTTCGGTGACGCGTTGGCCGCCTCGGATCTCGTCGTCGGCCGTGCCGGCGGATCCGTCTTCGAGATCGCGGCGGCGGGCAAGCCGGCGGTTCTGATTCCTTATCCGCACGCGACCGCGGATCACCAGACGACCAACGCGCGTTACTTCGAGCGCGCCGGAGCGGCGGTGATCATCCCCGATGCCGAGCTGACCGGGCCGCGCTTGGCCCAGGAGGTCGGCCGCCTGCTCGCGGATCCCTCGCGGCTGGGCGCGATGGCGCACGCCTCCGCCGGGTTGGCGCGGCCGCGAGCCGCCTCGGAGATCGCGGCAGAGGTGTTGCGTGCCGCCGATCGCTGATTGGTCGGACCGCCGGCTGCACTTCGTCGGGATCGGGGGCGCCGGGATGAGCGGGCTCGCCCTGATCGCGCACTCCCTCGGGGGGCGGGTGACTGGCTCGGATCGCGCCGAGAGCTCGTATTTAGCCGAGCTGCGGGCGGCTGGGATCGAGCCCGTCATCGGGCACGAAGCGGCGAACGTTCCCGCAGGCGCAGAGGTGGTCTACTCCTCGGCGATCGGGCCGGAGAATCCGGAACGAGTCGTCGCCTCGCCCGAGCAGGGCGGTGGGGGAGAGCTGCACCGGGCCGACCTGCTGGCGCAAGTGACCAAACTGAAGCGTTGCCTGGCCGTGACAGGAACTCATGGCAAGACGACCACGACCGCGATGCTCGTTCATGTGTTGCGGGGATGTGGGCTTGACCCGGCGTACGTGGTTGGGGGCGAGCTTCGCGACACTGGCAAGAACGCTGCTTGGGGGGACGGCGAATGGATCGTCGTCGAGGCGGATGAGTCCGACCGGTCGCTCTTGAAGCTGTGGCCGGAGGTGTCGGTTCTGACCAACGCCGAGCTCGACCATCACGCCACATATACGTCTACTCTCGACCTCAACCAGACCCTTAGGATCTTCCTTGATCGTTCGGCCATTGCGGTCGTGTGGAATCGCCCGGAGCCGTTGGCCCTGGCGGCTGGAGCCGATCGGATAATCGCCTATGATGCCGAGGCTCCGCGGCTATCGTCGGTGGGTGCGAACCTGCGCTGGCAAGACCTCAACGTAGACTTGAGGGTTCCCGGTCTGCACAACGCGATCAATGCAGCCGGAGCCCTGACCGCGGCCGTACTCGTTGGAGCGGACCCGGTGGCGGCCGTCGCCGCCATCGGCACGTTCACGGGTGCGCGCCGTCGCTTCGAGTTGCTGGGCGAGACCGGGGCCGGGGCCTTGGTCTATGACGACTACGCCCACCATCCGACCGAGGTCGCGGCGGCGCTCGCCGCCGCGAGGACGCTTGTGCCCCGCCGGTTGATCGCCGTCTTCCAGCCGCACCTGTATTCCCGGACCCGGGCGCTCGCGCGCCAGTTCGGCGAAGCCCTGGCGACGGCGGACGTCTGCGTCGTCCTCGACGTCTACCCGGCCCGCGAGCGGTTCGAGGACTTTCCCGGCGTCGACGGCCGGTTGGTCGCGACGGCCGCCGCGGATGCGGGCGACGGGCGGACGGTCGCTTGGCTGCGCTCGCTCGACACCGCCGAGCGCTGGCTGCGCTCGGAACTGCGCGCCGGCGACATCTGCCTGCTCATGGGCGCCGGTGACGTCGACTCGCTCGGCCGCGCGCTTGTGCCGGCGGCGAGTGTATGACTGGGCCCCGCATTACCCTCGGGCTCGTGTCCGAGGTGCCCGCCGGCGTGCAGCGCGATTACTCGCTCGCACGCCTCACGACGATCCGCACCGGTGGTCCCGCGGAGTTCTTCGCTCGGCCCGGCACCGTCGCCGAGCTTCAGGCGCTGCTCGTCTGGGCGGCAAGCCGGCAGATCCGAGTAGGGGTCGTGGGCTCGGGGTCGAACCTCCTGGTATCGGATGCCGGGGTGCGCGGTCTCGTCGTGAAACTTGACAAGGACCTCTCCAAGATCGAGCTCGACCAGGCCACCAGGGACCGAATCCTTTGTGGCGGCGGCGCGCGCCTGCCTGCCGTGTCCGCCGTGGCGGCCCGCGCGGGCCTGTCCGGGATCGAGTTCGGAGTCAGCATTCCGGGGACGGTCGGTGGCGCGGTGCGAATGAACGCAAACGCCTACGGCGGTGCGCTGGCCGACGTCCTCGAGTCGGTCGAGGTCGTCAGCGCCGGGGGAGTCGAGCAGCGCAGTCCCGATCAGCTCGGGTTCTCCTATCGGCGCTCGAATCTGGCGGTCGGCGAGGTCGTGGCCGGCGCCGCCTTTCGGCTCGCGCGAGCGAACGCCGAGCGGGTCCAGGCTGCCCTCGCCGACGTCCGCGAGCAGCGCCGACGGGCGCAGCCGTCAGGCATCCGGACGTTCGGATCTACGTTCAAGAACCCGGTTTGTGCCCGTGCCGCCGGGCGCACCGCCGGCCAGCTGCTGGATGCCGCGGGTTGCCGGGGGCTGCGGGTGGGCGACGCGGGCTTCAGCGGCAAGCACGCGAACTTCATCGAGAATCACGGCGCCGCGACGACCGCCGAGGTTCTGGAGCTGATGGCCCAGGGACGCCGGCGGGTCAGGGATCGCTTTGGGATCGAGCTCGAGCCCGAGGTCCAGCTGCTCGGCTCAGTGGCGCTTCCGGATGACTGGGGAGACGGTGATCGCTGATCGGCAGGGACGGACGCGGCCGCGAAGCCGCCGCTTGCGGATGCCGAGGTGGCTTTTCAACACGCGCACCTTGGCGGTTGCGGTCGCGGTCGTGATCCTGTTGGGAGGCGGGTGGCTGTGGTTTCGCAGCTCCTCGTTCGTCGCAGTTCGCCAGGTCCGCGTCACCGGCTTGAGCGGGCCCGACGTCAGCGAGATCGCCAGAGCGCTGACCACCACCGCCGAGACGATGACCACGCTCGATTTCGACATGTCGAAGCTCAAGCGATCGGTCGAGGCCTATCCGTACGTCCACTCGCTGGATGTCAGCACCGAGCTTCCGCACGGCGTCACGATCCACGTGCTCGAGGAGGTTCCGGTCGCAACCTCCTCGGTGGGTGGCCGGATCGCCGTGGTCGACGGCGCCGGGGACCTGCTGCCGAGCACCGGCACTCCGCACGGCCCGCTGCCATCGGTGCCACTCGGCTCGGCGTCGATTGCCGAGGGCGGATCAGGCGGCTCCAGCTCCGGCACCGGCCGAATCAGCGCCCGCGGTCCGCTCGCGGCTTTGAAGGTGCTGGTCGCCGCCCCTTACGCCTTTCTTCCGCACATTGCCAGCGCCTTCAGTACCTCCGCCCACGGGGTCGTCGTCAAGCTTCGTGGCGGTCCGCGTCTGTTCTTCGGTTCGCTGGTCCAGCTCGCGGACAAGTGGAGCTCCGCCCTCTCGGTCCTCGCAGCCCGCGGCTCGGCAGCCGCCTCCGGAGGCGGCTACATCGACCTCAGCGACCCGGAGCGTCCCGCGGTCGGCGTTGACGCGACGACCGCAGGCTCAGGCTAAACCTGAGGTTGACCGTTGGCGGTCGGGTTGAAACTCGACCCTCAGGCGGCCAATCGAGAGTTCTGCGATCTGCAAGGATCGTTGCGTAACACATGCGAACAGTTGACTTCGCCGAATGCAAGCCCGTAACGTGCAAAATACCCGCAAGCGGCGAGTTGTGCCGATAAACACTCAAGGATAGATAGAGGGTCGGACGGACAAGTGATGGAAAGCGGCAGCTATCTGGCAGTCATCAAAGTGGTCGGTGTCGGCGGTGGCGGCACCAACGCCGTCAACAGGATGGTCGACGCAGGCCTCCGGGGCGTCGAGTTCGTCGCTGCCAACACCGACGCGCAGGCGTTGCAGATGTGTGACGCCGACATCAAGTTGAACATCGGACACGAGCTGACCAAGGGCCTCGGCGCCGGCGCGAATCCCGACGTTGGACAGGGAGCCGCAGCGGAGTCGCGCGATGACATCAAGGAGGCGCTGAAGGGCGCCGATATGGTGTTCGTGACCGCGGGCGAGGGCGGCGGGACCGGTACCGGCGCGGCGCCGGTGATCGCCGACATCGCCAAGAACGAGATCGGTGCTCTGACCGTCGGCGTTGTCACCCGGCCGTTCAACTTCGAAGGCTCGCAACGGGCGCGCCAGGCGCAGGAAGGCATCGAGAAGCTCCGCGAGTTCGTCGACACGCTGATCGTGATACCCAACGAGAAGCTGCTCGCGATCGTCGAGCGGCGAACGACGATTCTCGAGGCCTTCAAGGAGGCGGACAACGTGCTCCGCCAGGGCGTTCAGGGCATCACCGACCTGATCACGATCCCTGGCCTGATCAACCTCGACTTCGCCGATGTGCGCACGATCATGAGCAATGCCGGCTCGGCGCTGATGGGGATCGGCGCCTCGAGCGGGGAGAACCGTGCCGGCGAGGCCGCCAAGGCCGCGATTTCCTCGCCGCTCCTGGAGGAGTCCGTCGAGGGCGCCACCGGAATCCTCTTGAACATCACCGGGGGCCACGACCTCGGGCTGTTCGAGGTCAACGAGGCGGCGGAAATCGTCCAGAGCGCCGCTGACTCCAACTCCAACATCATCTTCGGTGCGGTGATCGACGAAGGGATGCAGGACGACGTTCGCGTCACCGTGATCGCTACCGGCTTCGACCACGGGCGCGGCCCCCGCGGGACCGGCAGCACTCTCCGGGCTCCGCGCGGTCGTCGCGACCGGGACGTGACGTTCGACGACCGGCAGCGGACATCGCTCGAGATCCGGGACGACGAGATCGACATCCCGGCATTCCTCAGAGACCGCTGATCCGCTCTAGGGGTGTCGTTGGCGGCCACGTGGCCGTCAACGACGGGCCCCCAGGGGGTGTCCGGGTGTCGTTGGCGGCCACGTGGCCGCCAACGACGGGGCCCCCCAGGGGATGTCCCATCCGCAACCGCGGGGCCGCTCGGTCGTTGTAGTGTCCTGAAACCACCGTATTTCTGTATCAGGACACTAGGAGTGTTGGCACTGCGGGCGAAGAGGGCTAGGTGAGGTCAGTCGCTCGCCGCCCGGCGGCGCTATCGATCGTTCTGCTCATGGTCGTGTTCGCAACGTCGGCGGCGCTTTCACTGCTGGCGGCGGCTCCCGCGTCGGCCGCGCCCACGCCGCTCCCGGCGCAGGTGGTGGTCGCCCACAGCAACGCGATTGACTCCCTCAACGGGCTCTCGATCGCGGGCGACGGCAGCGGCGGCATTGTCTTTCTCGAGACGATCGGCGGAGTACCCCACGTGTACGTCTCGCGGCTCGAACAGGGCGCCTGGCAGCCGGCGCAACAGGTCGATACGGGCCTCGGCGCAGCCTCCTCACAACCGCAGATCGCCGCACACGATCACGGAGAGCTTGTCGTTGCCTTCGTCAACTCGGGCGCTCTGTACGTCACCATGGTGCGCGGTCCGAGACGGGCGTTTTCGGCCCCGCTCCAACTCGCAGTCGGCGCTGCCAACCCGTCGGTCTCGATCAACCGCTATGGCGTCGGCTATCTGGCCTACACCGCTGTCGACGGCACGGGTTACGACGTCGATGTCGACTACTTCGGCGGCAAGGCGTGGCACCCGGCAAGTCCCCACGATGTCAACGTCACCGCCGCCGACAACGCGGGCACCGGCGCGGGCGTTCCCGACGTGGTCGCGGCCGGCGACGGCGTCGGGATCGTCACCTGGGGCGAGAGCGGTCACATCTACTCCCGCAGGATCTGGGGAACCGCGACCAGCGTTCAGACCCAGCAGCTTGACCCGCCGACCGTCGCCGGCGGCTGGACCGAGGTGACCGCCGGCAGCCCGCGGATCTCGGTCGGCGGCGACTCCTCCTTTCCCGTCGTCGCGTTCGGGGAGGAGGTCACCTCCGCCGGTCGGGTGCAGTCGCGGGTGCTGGCCACGAGGCTGGTCGCCGAGACAGCGTGGTCCCCGATCGCCGTCGACGATCTCGCCATCGGCTCCGGCGACGCGACCCAGCCTCAGGTGGCATTCAATGAGTCAGGCGCCGGCTTCGTCGCCGCCGCCGGCGCTGGCAACCAGCTGATCGCGACTCCCGTCGCCGCCGACGGGTACCTCGAAACGCCCGCCCCGCTCGAGCCCGGCGGCGGCGCGGCCCTCCCGTACGCGGTGCCCGCGGGCGCGGGGCGTGGGGCCGTCATCGCCTGGCAACAGACGCCGACACCGGGAAGCTCTCAGGTCCTCGTCAGTTGGGCGCCCAACGGCGCCCACGGAGGCGCTCCTCGCGCGCCGACGGTTGTCTCGGCGGCCGCGAATGGGCGGACCGACGCCGCCCTGGGCCTGCTCGCCGCCGGCGACGACAACGGTGACGCGGCCGTCGCCTGGGTCCAGGGCGCAGCGGGCGCGCTGTCGATCGACGCCGCCGAATTGGTCGCCAACCCGGGCAGCACCGGCGATATTCAGCCCGTCCTTTACAGCCGGAGCGACACGCCGACCCTCCGCTGGCCGGCCGCGCTCGAGAGCTGGGGCGGGCTCAGCTACACGATCACGGTCGATGGCGCTGTCGTCGGCAAGACCCCGCAGCTCAGTTGGCACCTCCGACAACGACTGAGGGATGGACCGCACGTCTGGTGGTTGACCGCGACCAATGAGGTGTCGAAGTCCAGCACCGGAACCCCGCAGACGCTGTTCGTCGACACTCACCCGCCGGTCCTGCACGCGCGTCTGAGCGGCAGGCTCAAGGCGAGTAGGACGCTGAGGCTGACGCTGCGCTACGCGGATCTGCCGAACCCGAGGCAGCGGGGTTCGAGATCCTCGGGCGTGGCCGGGGCAAGCGTCAGCTGGGGTGGCCGGGCCGTCCGGGTCGGCCGGGCGAGCGGCTCACCGGTCAAGAGACGCGTCTACCGCCGTCATGTCTATTACACCGTGACCGTGACACATGTATACGTCCGCGGTGGCCATCACACCGTGACCGCGAAGGTCATCGATCGGGCCGGCAACGCCACCACCGTGACTCGGAAGCTCGTGATCCAGCCCGGTCCGAGAGGGAGGTCAAAATCGCACCACAAACGGCGACACTGAGGATGATCGCGACCAGAACAACTCGAGCCTGCCTCAAAATCGCGGTGTGCCCGTTGACGTTGGTGGCAGTCGCACTCGCGACGCCATCGTTGGCAACGGCTCAGGCCGGTTCGCCGCTGACCGCTACGCCGCCGACCAAGGGGGCGCTGACATCCGACGGCGCCGAGAACCGCTATCTGCTCGGCGGCAGTTGGCTCTACAGGGCCGATCCGAAAAAGCTCGGATTCGATCACGGCTGGTGGCGCTACAAGCTCGGTGTCAAGGGCTGGAAACCGGTGACGACGCCCAACTCGTTCAACGCCGGCCATCTCTCCGACGCGAGCGACCGTGGCTCCGTCGGCTGGTATCGGCGCGATTTCACCCTGCCGGTCGCCGCCTTCCCCAGCTACGTGCGGGCGTCCTTCCGGCGCTGGGTAGTCCAGTTCGAGTCGGTCAACTACACGGCCACGGTCTGGCTCAACGGCCACGAGCTGGGTACTCATGAGGGCGCGTATCTGCCTTTCGAGTTCACCATGCGAAACCTCCGGGCAGGGGTCAACCAGCTGATCGTGCGCGTCGACAATCGCCTCACCGGTCGCGACTTTCCGCCGCCGTCTCAGGGTGGCTGGTGGAACTTCGGCGGCATTCTCGACGCCGTCTACGTGCGACCGGTGGCGGGCTCGGAGATCGACAACGTGCGGATCCGGTCCAGGCTCAAGTGCCCCACCTGTAAGGCCAGGATCGACGAGCAGGCGACGATCCGCAACCTCTCGCGCAGAACCGAGGTCGTATCGCTCAGCGGCTACTACGGCAGCGCTCGGGTCAGGTTCGGCCGTAGAAGGATCAAGCCGGGTGGAACCTGGACGCCGCGTGCCAGCGTGGTGATTGCCCATCCGCAGTTGTGGGCGCCGGGCAGCCCCAACCTGTACGCCGCGACGTTCACCCTGGCGAACTCCGCCGGCCGGAAGATCGGCGGTTACAGCTTTCAGAGTGGCATCAGGCAGATCAGCGTCGTCGACGGCCAGATCTACCTGAACGGGCGGCCGTTGCACCTGCGCGGCGTCAACCTCCACGAACAGACCGTCACAACTGGCGCGGCGCTGACAATCGCCCAGGAGCGCCAGTACATCAGCTGGTTCCAGCAGCTCGGCGCGACGATCGTTCGGGCCCACTATCCGCTCAACCCCGAGCTCGAGCAGATGGCGGATGAGGCCGGCATCCTGCTGTGGTCGGAGGTGCCGGTCTACGAGTCGAAACCCATCTACCAGGAGGAGCCGGCTTGGCGCAAGCGGGCCGTCGCGCTGGTCGGGGCGGACATCCGCGCCAACCAGAACCATCCGTCGATTCTCGTTTGGAGTATCGGCAACGAGCTTGGGAGCCCCCCGGGCGAGGGACAGGCGGAGTACATCCGCGACGCGGCTGCGGCCGCCAACAGGCTTGATCCGACCCGTCCCGCCGGGCTGTCGATCGCCGATTGGCCGGGACTTGCCTGCCAGCCCGCGTACGCGCCGCTGCAGGTGATCGGCATCAACGAGTACTTCGGGTGGTTCGACGTGCAAGGAACCACCGAAGACCGCGCCGCGCTGGCGCCGTTCATGCGGTCGGTCCGGGCCTGCTACCCGAACCAGGCGATCTTCGTCACGGAATTCGGGTTCGGCGGCAACCGCAACGGACCCGTCGAGGTCCGCGGAACCTACCTGTACCAGATCAACTCGCTCGAGTATCACGTCGGGGTCTTCAACGCCCTGACGTGGCTCTCGGGGGCGCTGTACTTCCCCGTCCAGGATTTCGCCGCCCGACCGGATTTCTCCGGAGGCGACCCGCTCGGCACGCCGCCCTGGGTCGACAAGGGGGTGCTCGACCAGTACGGCAACCCGAAGCCGTCCTTTGGCGTGATGGCCTCGCTTTACAAGGGGTTCGAGCAGATCGGACCGCCCGTGCTCAGAAAATTGCGCGAGCCGACCCAACCGACGACGACTCGGCACACGGGCGTATAGCGACCTCTTAGGGCCGCCGCAGGTGGGCCTCCAGGGGCTCAGGGGTGCCGTTGGCGGCCACGTGGCCGCCAACGGTGGGCCCCCAGAGGGTTTCTACACTTGCGCCGCTGTAGCCTGGAAGTGTGACCGTCGAGCGCGCCCATGATCTCCGAGTTACGCCGCTGCACGGCGCGCATCTCGCGGCGGGCGCGAAGCTGGTGGACTTCGCCGGTTGGGAGATGCCGCTGCAGTACTCCGGAATCCGCGAGGAGCACATCGCTGTCCGGACCGGGGTCGGCGTGTTCGACGTCTCGCACATGGGCCAGGTCCTGACCCGAGGGCCGCAGGGGCCGGCGCGACTTCAGCGCTTGCTCTCAAACGACATTCGCAAGATCCCCGAGGGTGGCGCCCAGTACAGCCTGCTGTGCAACGAGCATGGCGGCGTACTCGACGATCTGTTCACGTACCGGCTCGCCGACTGCGAGTTCCTGACGATCACCAACGCCGCCAACCACGAACGCGACCTGGCGTGGATGCAGCAGCGCGGCGATCAGTATGACGCCGACGTGATCGATCGTCAGGAGGACTTCGCGATGCTCGCCGTACAGGGTCCGGCCGCTCGCGAACTCGTGCGGCGGCTCAGCGACGGGCGCCTGCCGGGGCGCTTGCACTGCTGCCAGCGCAGCGTCGCCGGGGCGCCGGCACTCGTCTGCGGCACCGGCTACACGGGCGAGGACGGGGTCGAGTTGCTGCTCGCTCCCGAGGACGCCGAGCGGGTCTGGCAAGCGTTGCTCGACGCCGGTGCGACCCCCGTCGGGCTCGGCGCTCGCGACACGCTGCGGCTCGAGGCCTGCTTTCACCTGTACGGCAACGACCTCTCGGAGGACCGCGACCCGATCGGCGCCGGGCTCGGCTGGTGCTGCGTCGAGGAGACGGGGTTTATCGGCAGCGACGCCATTTCCGCTGTCCGGGTCAGCGGACCCGGACAGCGGCTGATCCCGTTCGTGATCGACGGTCCGGGGATCGCGCGCAAGGGAAACCCCGTTCTGCCGCCGCCCACCAACCCCGACGCAGTTGGCGGCGAGGTGACCAGCGGCAGCTTCTCTCCCTGTCTCGAACGCGGCATCGGGATGGCGTACGTTTCCCGGGAGCGCGCCCGGCCGGGCACGCGCTTTGAGATTGACGTTCGCGGCACCATCCGCGAGGCAGTGGTCGCGCGCAAGCCCCTCTATCGAAAGGACGTCGATGGCTGACGCCAGCTACCCGGACGATCTCAGGTATCACCCCGAGCACGACTGGGCCAGGATCGAAGGCGATGAGGCGACGTTCGGTATCACCTGGTACGCGCAGGACTCGCTCGGCGAGGTCGTGTTCTTCGAGGCGCCTGCCGTCGGCGCCGCCGTCACGAAGGACGCCAGCTACACCGAGGTCGAGTCGGTCAAGGCGGTCTCCGACGTGATCGCGCCATTGTCGGGCGAGGTGATCGCCGTCAACGAGGAGCTGAAGACGAGCCCAGAAACGATCAACGAGGACCCCTACGGAGCAGGTTGGCTGGTGCGGGTGAGGCTGACGGACCCGGGCGAGGCGGACAGCCTGCTCGACGCCGATGGCTACCGGTCGAGCCTCAACTAACCTCATTTGGGAGGTCATTTGAGCCGCTACACCTCGGTCACCGATCAGGATCTGCGCGAGATGCTGCAGACGATCGGCGTGGGCGCGATCGAGGACCTGTTCTCCGACATCCCACAGACGCTGCGGCTCGGGCGACCGCTCGAGCTCGACGACGGGCGCTCTGAACAGGAGGTCTACGACGAGCTCCGCGGGCTGGCGGCCCGCAATGTCTCGGCCGAGGACGAGGTCTCGTTCCTCGGCGCCGGGATGTACGACCACTACGTCCCGGCGCTCGTCGACGCGATCACCTCGCGTTCGGAATTCCTGACTCCGTACACGCCCTACCAGCCGGAGATCTCGCAGGGCGGCCTGCAGGCGATGTTCGAGTACCAGACCGCGATCTCGGAGCTGACCGGACTCCCGGTCTCAAACGCGTCGGTCTACGAGGGCCCCAGCGCGGTCGCGGCCGCCGGATACGTCGCCAAGCACCACAACCACCGCGACCGCTTCGTCGTCTCGGGCGGCGTCCACCCGCACGCGATCGAGACGCTTACGACGATGTCCCGCGGGTACGGGATGGAGGTCGAGGTGGCGGCTCTCGAGGACGGCGTCACCGTGCTTGGAGAGCTCGACGACGGCGTTTCGGCCGTCGTCGTCGCGCAGCCGAACTTCCTCGGCGCGGTCGAGCGGCTCGACGAGATCTCCGAGCGGGCCCGGGCTGCGGGGGCGCTGACGATCTGCGCGGCCGACCCGATCCCGCTGGCGCTGCTCAGGCCCCCCGGCGAGCAGGGCGCCGACATCGTCGTCGGAGAGGGGCAGACGCTCGGGAACCGCCTGGACTTCGGAGGGCCGTCGTTTGGCTTCTTCGCCGTCACCCAGGAGCTGATTCGACGGCTGCCGGGCAGGATCGCGGGGGAGACCCGCGACCTCGATGGCAGGCGCGGGTTCGTGCTGACGCTGCAGACTCGCGAGCAGCACATCCGACGCGAGAGGGCGACCTCGAACATCTGCACCGCGCAGGCGCTCAACGCGCTCGCCGGCGTGATCTATCTCAGTTGGCTCGGCCGGCGCGGCATCGTCGAACTGGCCGAGCTTCTGGTCAAGCGGACGGCCTATGCCCGTGAGGCGCTGGCCGAGGTCCCGGGCGTCACCCTGTCACACACGCAGCCGGTCGTGCGTGAGTTCCCGATTCGGATCGAGCACGACCTCGATCGCGTCGTCGCCCACTGTCGGGCGCGCGGGATCAACCCGGGCTACCGGCTGTCTGCCGACGAGCTCCTGGTGGCGATCACCGAGCAGCGGACCCGTGACGAGATCGATCGCCTGGTGGCCGCGATCAGAACGGCGGTAGCCGAGCGGGTGGGGGTATGAGCGCCGGCCAGGCCCGCCCGCTGTCGTTCCTGCAGGCGGCAGACGACGAGCTGACGATCTTCGAGCGCTCGCGCGCCGGGAGACGGGCATTCACGCCGCCGCCCCTGGACGTCCCCGATCGCGACCTCGACGAGTTGATTCCAGTGGAACTGCGGCGCACCGACGCGCCGAGGCTGCCCGAGGTCTCAGAGCCCGAGATCGTCCGCCACTACAACCGCCTGTCGAAGCGCAACTTCGACCTGGATACGGGCTTCTATCCGCTGGGCTCTTGCACGATGAAGCACAACCCGAAGCTGCACGAACGGGTCGCGGCGCTGCCCGGGCACGCGCGCCTGCACCCGCTGCAGAACCCCGAACAGGCGCAGGGGGCGCTGGAGCTGATGTGGCGCCTGCAGACCGCGCTCGGGGAGATCTCCGGACTTCCGCACGTGTCGCTGCAGCCGAGCGCCGGCTCCCATGGAGAGCTCGCCGGGGTGCTGCTGACGCGGGCGTTCCACGAGGACCGCGGCGAGCATCGGACCAAGGTCCTGACGCCGGATTCCGCCCATGGCACCAACCCGGCGACGGTGACGATGGGGGGATACGAGGTCGTCAAGGTGGGGACGGACGAGCGCGGGAACGTCGACCTGGACGATCTCCGATCCAAGACGACCGCCGAAGTCGCCTGCCTGATGCTGACCAACCCGTCGACGCTCGGTCTGTTCGAACCAGCGATCGAGGAGATCGCGCAGATCGTGCACGGCGCAGGTGCCACGCTCTACTACGACGGCGCCAACCTCAACGCGATCATGGGCGTCTGCCGGCCCGGCGACATGGGGTTCGACATCGTCCACTTCAACCTGCACAAGTCCTTCACCCAGCCTCACGGCGGCGGCGGCCCTGGCGCCGGCCCGATCGCCGTCTCGGACCGGATCGAGCCGTTCCTGCCGCGCCCGCAGGTCGTGCGCCGGGCAGACGACCGCGGCAGCGGCAACGGCGCGGTCGCCGGCGAGTTCTTCTACGACCTCGACTATGACCGGCCGAAGTCGATCGGCCGCCTGCGCGGCTTCCAGGGGAACTTCGGCGTATTCGTCCGCTCCTACGCGTACATCCGGTCGCTCGGCGCGCCCGGGCTGAAGGAGGCCGCCGAGGTCGCGGTGCTGAATGCCAACTATCTGCTGGCAAGGCTGCGCCGGGAGGGGGTCCTCGAGTATCTGCCGGTCGCCTACGAGCGGATCTGCATGCATGAGTTCGTCCTCTCAGGTGGCCCGATGAAGCAGCAGCTCGGGATCCGGACGCTCGACCTCGCCAAGCGTCTGCTCGACCACGGGGTGCACCCGCCGACCGTCTACTTCCCGCTGATCGTCGACGAGGCACTGCTGGTCGAGCCGACCGAAACCGAGACCCGGGAGACCCTTGACCGCTTCGCCGAGATCGTCGCCGACGTCCTGCGGGAAGCGGCGCAGGATCCCGAGATCGCGCGCGGGGCGCCCTACGCCACGCCCGTCCGCCGGCTCGACGAGGCCGCCGCCGCCCGCCACCCGATCGTGCGTCAACCGCTGTCGTAGCCGTCGCGCCGCGGTGGACCAACCGATTTCCCAGCGAGCGGCTGAGCTCGCCCCTCGCGCGCTCGCCGAGCTGGAACAGCTGGTCGCCATCTCGACCCCGTCCGGGGACGTCGCCGGGGCGCAGGCGGCATTCGAACTCTGCTGCTCCGGGCTCCCGTCCGCCTCGGCGTTGGAGCGCCCGCCATGCTCAACGTCCGGCTGCGCGCCCGACCTGATCGCCCGGATCGTCGGCAGCGGCTCCCGGCGCCTGCTCCTGCTCGGCCATGTCGACACGGTCATATCGCATGCCGATCACCGTCCACTGCGACCGGAGGGCGAGCGGCTGTTCGGCTCTGGCGCCGCAGACATGAAGGGTGGGGTCGCGATTCTGCTCGCGCTGGCGCGCGAGCTCGCCGCCACACCGGCCGCTTTCGCCGAGCTGGGGGTGCTGCTCGTCTGTGACGAGGAGTGGCGAATTGCGCCGTTCTCACACGTCGAGCGGTTCGCCGGCTATGACGCCTGCCTGTGCTTCGAGGCCGGCGAACGCGCTCCCGGCGGGAAGGATGGCGTGATCGTCAGGCGCAAGGGCGCCGCGACGCTGCGGGTGCGGGCGAGTGGACGCGCGGCCCATTCGGGCAGCGCGCCCGAGGACGGTCGCAACGCGCTGCTCGCGCTGGCGAACGCCGCGACCGCGGTCAGCGCGACCGCCGACCCCGACGGTCCCGACCGGCTGACCGTGGTGCCGACGATCATCCGGGCGGGAGACGCGATCAACGTAGTGCCCGCCTCGGGCGAGCTCGTGTTCGACCTTCGGGCAGATCACACCGCCGCGTTTCGCCGGCCGCTCGAGTCGGTCCCGGCGCAGATCGGCGGCGCGACGCTCCACGGCGCGCTCGAGCGCGTCTGGCCGTCGATGGACTCCGAGCACGCGGTCGCCGAGGTACTTCTCCGCTCGTCGGAACTGCTCGGCCGCTCGGTCGTCGGCCGGGCCCGCGGCGGCGCCAGCGACGCGAGTCATTTTGCCTCGACGATCTCCTACACGCTCGACGGGCTGGGGCCCCGCGGCGGCGGCGCCCACACCCCGGAGGAGTTCATCTACGCCGGCTCGGTCGTCGAGCGGATCGCGATCTCGCTGGCGATCGCTCGGACGGTTCTCGCGACTTGACGGCCCGATCGGCGCTTGCGGCGCCGGCGCCGGCCCGCTGCGCCACACTGTGAGGGTGAGCGATTGGTTAAAGCTGGACGATCGGCCGCGTAATCGCGACGAAAAGTTGCGCGACGCCGCCCAGGGGACGCTGCTCCTGGCCGCGATCGTCGGATTCATGTGGTTGATCGAGGCGATCAACACGATCGACTCGAACCGGCTCGACGGCGACGGCATCTATGCCCGCAACGTCTCGCGGTTCTGGGGGATCCTCACCTCGCCATTCATCCACGCGAGCTTTCAGCACCTGCTCGACAACAGCGCCCCGTTCATCTTCCTGGGGCTGATCATCGCGATCCGGGGAGCGGCCCGGCTGGCGATCGTCACCGCCTTCGTGATCGTGGTCGGCGGCCTGGGCACCTGGCTGATCTCGCCGTCGGCCAATCACCTCGACACGATCGGAGCCTCCGGCGTCGTCTTCGGCTATGCCACCTACCTGCTGACCCGCGGTTTCTTCGACCGCAGCGTCCTGGAGCTGCTGATCGGCGCCGTCGTCGGCGTGATCTGGGGCGCCGTGCTGCTCGCGAGCCTGGTACCGCACCAGGGGATTTCGTGGCAGGCACACCTTTGCGGCGCGATCGCCGGCGTGATCGCCGCGTGGCGTCTGTCCCAGTACGACCGCCGGTCGGATGGCGGACGCGGTCACCTGGCGCAAACCACCGCTCGATAGCCTCCGCCACGATGACGCGGATTTTCTCGGGCATTCAGCCGACCGGGCGCAAGCATCTCGGCAACTACATCGGCGCGATCACCCAGTACGTCGCCGGCCAGGACCGCGGCGAGGGGATCTATTGCGTCGTCGACCTGCACGCGCTGACGGTCCCCTACGACCCAGAGGGCCTGCGCACCTCGCTCTACGACACCACCGCGACTCTGTTGGCTGCGGGACTCGACCCGGCACGCTGCATCCTGTTTCGCCAGTCCGACGTCTCCGAGCACACCGAGCTGACCTGGCTTCTGTCGGGCGTCACCGAACTCGGCCGCCTGCAGCGGATGCACCAGTTCCGCGACAAATCGCTGTCCCAGCGCGAGCTCGTCTCGTCGGGGCTTCTGTTCTACCCGGTGCTGCAGGCAGCCGACGTGCTCGCCTATCGCGCCGGCGAGGTGCCCGTCGGCGAGGACCAGCGCGAGCACGTGGAGCTGATGCGCGACGTCGCCCGGCGTGTCAATGCGCGCTTCGGCGACGGGCTGCTGGTAGTCCCCGAGCATCGGATCCCGGCCGTCGGCGCTCGGATCATGGACCTGCAGCAGCCGGACCAAAAGATGTCGACGACGGGCGGCACCGCGCAGGGAACGGTGCTGGTACTCGACGAGCCTCAGACGATCGCCAAAAAGATCCGGGCCGCCGTCACCGACACCGGGTCGGAGGTTCGGCGCGCCCCCGACAAGCCCGGGATCTCGAACCTGATCGAGATCTACGCGGCGGTCGAGGACGTCGGTCTCGATGACGTCGAGCGCAAGTTCGCCGGCTCGCGTTACGGGGACTTCAAGACGGCGGTCGCCGACTCCGTGATCGAGTATCTGGCGCCGGTCCGCGAGCGCTACGACACGCTGCGCGCCGACGAGTCAGGGCTCGAACAGGTGCTCGCCATCGGGGGCGAGAAGGCCCGGGCGATCGCGTCCGAGACGGTCGCAGACGTGCGCGAGGCGATGGGCGTCGGTCCGGTCCGGGGGGCGGGGTAGTCTCGACGCGGTGACGGTCGAGACGAATTCGATCGGTCCCTTGCGGCTGGTCGACCTGGAGCTGGACCTGGAGGTCTTCGCGGGGCCGTTCGACCTCCTGCTGACGCTGATCCTGCGCGAGGAGGTCGATCTGCTCGAGGTCGACCTCGCAGAGGTGGTGATCTCCTACATCGACCACCTGGAGTCGCGCGGCGAGCTCGAGCTCGAGCCCGCGACCGAGTTTCTGGTTCTGATCTCGGCCCTCCTGGAGTTGAAATCGCGGCTGATGCTGCCCGGGGAGGAGCTCGAGGAGCTCGAGCTCGATCAGGGCGAGGCCGCCGCCGAGCTGCTCGCCCGGCTGCTCGACGCTCATCGCTTCCGCGGGGTCTCCGAGCACCTGCGCGGGACGTTGGCCGAGCAGTCCGGATACCGGTTCCGCTCGGCGCCGCTGCCCTCCTTCCTGCGCGCCGCCGCGGTGCCGCTGGCGCGCGCGGTCTACGACCCGTCCCGCCTCGGCAGGGCGATCGGGGAGCTGCTGACGCCGCCGCCCGAGGTCGACGTTCGTCATCTGCGCGTGCCGAAGGTCACGGTGGCCGAGCGGCTTGCGCACCTGCGCGCGCTGCTGCGGAATGGGACGTTCCGGTTCGACGACGCGGTCGGAACCGACGACCGCGAGACGATCGCGGTGACGTTGTTCGCGGTCCTGGAGATGTACAAGCAGGGCGAACTGACCTGGACCCAGGATGCGCCGTTCGCCGACATCCGGATCGAACCCGTCTGGGTTGAGCCGGGCCGGGCGTGGGGACCGGTCAGGTGGACGACATGAGCGCAGAGCTCGACCGGATCGTGGAGTCGCTGCTGTTCCTTTCGTCCGATCCGGTCAGCCCCGCGGCGCTGGCCGACGCCTGCGAGGTCGACGACGACGAGGTTGTCGGCGCGCTGCACCGTTTACGCGAGGACTACCGCTCGCAGGGCCGCGGGCTGGTGCTGCGTGAGCTCGGTGGCGGCTGGGCCCTGTCCTCACACCCGGATGCAGAGGAGGCGGCCAGGCGGCTGCTTGCCCGGCCTCGGACGCCACCGCTGACCAGCGCCCAGGCGGAGACGCTCGCGATCGTCGCCTATCTACAGCCGGTCTCACGGCCGGAAATCGCCCGGATCCGCGGCGTCAACGCGGAATCGGCCGCCGCCTCGCTGCTCGAACGGGGCTTCATCGAAGAGGCGGGCCGGTCGCAGTTCGGCGCCGCGCTGTATCGAACGACCGACCTGTTCCTGCGCCTGTTCGGCCTGAGCTCGGTCGACGAGCTGCCGGACGTGAGCGCGTTCGATCCGTCCCCCGAGCTCGAGGATCAGTTGCGAGAGCGGCTGCTCCGGGCTGGGGAGGCCCGCGCCACCGGCTGACCGGCGTTCGGTCCGTCAGTCGGCAGTCTGGCTCGAGAGAACGCGAGCCGGTGACCCAGCGCCTGCCGCGAGCTGGCCGCAGGCCGCCGCGATCTCCCGCCCGCGGGTCAACCGCACGGTCGCGCTGACGCCGTGGCGCTCGAGTTCGGCCCGGAAGGCCTCGATCGCTCGTGGAGACGAGCCCTCAAAGGGTGAGGCGGCTCCGGTCGGGTTGTAGGGGATCAGGTTGACCTTGAACATCCACGGGTCAAGGAGTCGGGCGAGCGCCGTCGCCTGGGCATGTGAGTCGTTGACGCCGGCGAGCATCACGTACTCGATGAACACCATTCGCCGCTTGCGCTCGTAGAACGCACGACACGCGGCCAGCACCTCGTCGAGCGGGTAGCGGTCGTTGACCGGCATCAGCTCCGAGCGCAGCGCGGGATCGGCGGAGTGCAGCGACAGCGCCAGGCGCACCGGCATCGGGTCTTCCGCGAGTCTCGTGATGCCCGGGATCCAGCCGACGGTCGAGATCGCGGTGCGCCGGTTCGTGATCCCGATGTCGGGCAGCCGGCGGCAGGCCTCGAGCACGCTCTCGATATTCATCATCGGCTCGCCCATCCCCATGAAGACGGCGTGGTCGACGTTCTCGACCCGCTTGAAATGCAGCGCCTGGTCGAGGATCTCCCAGCCCGTGAGATTGCGTCCGAAGCGCATCTGCCCGGTCGCGCAGAAGCTGCAGGTGAGCGGGCAGCCCGACTGCGAGGACAGGCACAGCGACCGCCTCGCGTCCCGGTATCGCATCAGCACTGCCTCGACCGGGCGGCCGTCGCCGGTTCGCATCAGCACCTTGACGGTGCCGTCGCTCGCGCGGGCCTCCTGCTCGACGGCCAGCGTCGAGAACGGCACGCTCTCTGCCAGTGACGAGCGCAGGGACAGGGGCAGGTCGGTCATCTCGTCGTAGCCGCCGGCGCCTTGGGCAGCCCACTTCCAGACCTGCCGCGTTCGGTAGGCGGGCTCTCCGAGGTCTGACATCACCTGAGCGACGAGATCGAGGTCCACGATCGGTCTATGGTGGCAGGGTGGGGCGCGTAGAAAATTACCCGTGATGCGACTCGCCAAGTTTCTTGCCCGCGCCGGGGTCGCCTCGCGCCGCGCCTCGGAGGAGATCATCCGCTCAGGGCGGGTGCGGGTCGGCGGTGAGCCGGTGCTCGATCCGGCGCGCGACGTCGGCCCCGATGACGAGATCACGCTCGACGGCACTCGGGTCGGCGAAGGTCCGGTCCGGCGAGTCGTCTACGCGGTCAACAAGCCCGGCGGGGTCGTTTCGACGGCGAGCGACCCGCAGCGGCGCCCGACCGTCGTCGGTTTGGTCGGCGGACACCTGCGCCTGTTCCCGGTCGGTCGTTTGGACGCGGACACGACCGGCCTGATCCTGCTGACGAACGACGGCGACCTTGCCTACCGCCTGACGCACCCGAGCTTCGGGGTCGACAAGTCTTACCGCGCCGTCGTATCGCGCCCGCCGGTGCGGGCGCACGCGCTGCGCTCGTTGCGCGCCGGCGTCCAGCTCGACGACGGGCTGACCGCGCCCGCACGGGTCACGCGTGTGGCCCCCGACATACTCGAGCTGACGATCCACGAGGGCCGCAAGCGCCAGATCCGGCGGATGTGCGAGCACGTCGGGCATCCCGTCGTGTCACTGCAGCGGGTGCGGTTCGGTCCGCTGCGGCTCGGCGACCTGCCGATCGGCGGCGTCAGGCTCCTGACGGCGGCCGAGGTCAGCCTGCTTCGCAGCGCTGGGCAGGGAAACGCCGGGCGGCCGCGCCCGGCGCGGCGCAAGGCTCGCCCGCCGGCGAGAGCCAGATGACTAGCGCTGGATCAGGACCCCGTCGCGCGACAGCCGCGTCGCCGTCAGCGCCGAAGCGAGCTCGGCGCGGGTCAGGCGTACAGGACCAGCGGCGCGCAGGGTCGTGATCGTGAACTGCTCGATCCGTCGTCTCGAGACCTCGCGGAAGCCGGATATCGGGTAGTCGGGCTGCGTCGGCGAGGTGATCAGGTTGCACGCCGCGCCCCACCAGCAAAGGGGTTGCCGGGGAGAGTGGATCGAGATCACGTCGAGCTCGCCGACCCGGTTCCTCGGATCTCCCCTGAGATAGTCGAGCCGCGGCATATAGAGCGCCAGCGGCAGCCGGTCGAGGTCATCCTGGATCAGCACGACGCGCGCGCCCTGGCGCCCAGCGTGACCTGCGCCGGCCGCGGGCCACGGACCCAGCGAAGCCGCGACCGGTCGCCAGTTGGGACGCTGTAGGTCGTATTCCGCGGCGACCCCGATCGCCGCCGTCACGCCGATCCCGCACAACCCCACGGCGACCGCGGCTCCGAGCCGGCGAGCGCGGGCGGCCGCGAGGCCGCCCGCGCTCGCCATCGCGCACGGCAACCACAGCGGCAGGATGTTGCGGGTGATCAGGGTGTCATTCCCGCCTGCGACGAACGCCAGGCTGAGCACGAACCCCGAGACCGCGAGGCCGGCCGCGAGCAGTGCCGGCCAGCGTTCGCGTCGGCGCGTCCGGAAGACGAGCAGCCACAGGGCCACCGCCACCAGGGCAAACGCCGCGAACTTCAGAGCCACCCTGGCTGGGGTGCCCGTGCCCAAGAGAAACTGGGGCACGATCTGGGCGACACGCAGCCGCAGCGAGCTGCGGGCGATCCAGGCGTCGTTTCCCGCGTTCGACTGAGCGACGGCGAGCGGGACGAGGGCCAGGCCGACGACGACCACTGACGCGATCGCGACGTGCAGGGAGCGGCGGTGGGGGCGCTCGTAGAGGAGCCACGCGGCCTGGGGGGCGATCGCGACCACGGCGTAGTAGTGGGTCAGCAGCGCCAGCACGCTCGCCAGTGCCCAGGCACCGATCACCCGCGGATCTCGGCTTGTGCGGGCAGATGCGAACGCGAGCGTCGCGAGCGCGCACAGCAGCACCACCAGCGAATACGCCCGCGCCTCCTGCGAGTACCAGATCAGCAGCGGGTTGCAGGCCGTCAGCGCCGCCGTGATCAGGGCCGCGCGGCGCGAGGCGAGGAGCTTCTCGGCCGCGAGGTAGGCGACCGGCACCACCAACACGCCGGCGACCGCGGACAGCGACCGAAGCCCTGCCTCGGTGTCGCCGAACAGCCGTGACCAGACCCAGGCGACGCAGTAATAGAGCGGCGGCGTCGACTCCGCTTGGGGAATCAGGCCGAGCATTTGGCCAGGGGTGAACTTGACCAGCAGCGCCGTGCTGCCCTCGTCGTACCAGAAGCCCTGATGACCAAGGCCGTAGAACCGCAGCGCGGCGGCCAGGAGGGTGAGGGCGACGACGGGCACGGGCTCAGCATCTTCCTCTGTCAGAATCGGGCGCGATGCAGCGTTTGTTCGCGCTCAGAGGCGCCAACAGCGTGGAGCGCAACGACGCCGAGTCGATCCTGTCGGCCACCGGTGAGCTGATCCACGAACTGATGGCTCGCAACGACCTGGTGGCGGAGTCGATGGTGAGCTGCCTCTTCACGCTCACCGAAGACCTCGACGCCGAGTTTCCAGCGGTTGCGGCCCGGGCCCTCGGGTTGTCCCGGGTACCCCTGATGTGCATGCGCGAGGTGCCCGTGCCCGGCTCGCTACCGCGCGTGATCCGGACGATGGTCCACTACTACGCGAACGAGGATCACGTCCCGCGGCACGTTTACCTCGGCGAGGCCCGCGTGTTGCGGGCCGATCTGGAATCCGCCCAGTAGCCTCGTGGCGGGCAGGCGCTGACATGGCACTCGAGTTCGCAGAGCGAATCCGCCGGATCCCCGTGTACCCGGTCGCAGCCGGCTACGACCTCGGCGGGGAGATGGCGATGCTCGCCTCCAACGAGACTCCGTTCGCGCCGCAGGAGGCGGTCAGCGCGGCCGCGGCCACGGCGCTGGCCGGCAGCCACCGTTATCCGGACCCCGCGTACGAGCCACTGCGCACCGCGCTGTCGGACCGCTACGGACTGGCGCGTGAGCGGATCGCGCTCGGCTCCGGCTCCTGTGACATCCTGCTGGCCGCCGGCGAGGCGCTGCTCGAACCCGGAGCCGAGCTCGTGTACGCGTGGCCCGCCTTCAGCGTTTACCCACACCTCGGCGCCGCGTCGGGCGCGCGCGCGATCGAGGTGCCGCTCGACTCCGAGGAGCGGCACGACCTCGACGCGATGCTCGCCGAGATCACCGTCGCGACCCGCCTTGTGTTGATCTGCAACCCCAACAACCCGACCTCGACGGCGCTTACCCTCGAGGAGATCGAGCAGTTTCTGAAGCGGGTGCCGCCCCACGTCTGCGTGATCCTCGATGAGGCCTATTGCGAGTTCTCGCTGGCCCTCGGCGACATCTACGCCTCGCTCAAGCTGCTCGACCGCTTCCCGAACCTGGTGCTGCTGCGGACCTTCTCGAAGGTCTACGGGCTCGCCGGGCTGCGGGTCGGCTACGCGCTCTGCGGGACCGACACGTTCCGGACCGCGGTCGACCAGGTGCGACAGCCGTTCTACCTGACCTCCGCCGCGCAGGCGGCGGCGGTTGAGGCCCTGCGCCACCAGGACGAGGTGGAGCGGCGGGTGGTCGCGACGATCGCCTTCCGCGACACGCTCCTCGACGGCGTCCGCGAGCTCGGGCTGTGGGTCGCGGAGAGCGACGCCAACTTCATCTGGGTTCGCCTTCCGGACGAGGACGATGGCCCCACCGTCGCGGCCCTGCGCGATCGCGGCGTGCTGGTTCGGGGGGGCTCCGCGCTCGGCGGCGCCGGCTGCGTCCGTGTCACGGTCGGCACGGACGCGGAGAACGAACGGTTCGTGTCCGCGCTCCAAGCGATCCTCTCCGCGCCACAGTCGGGCCGCGTTGCAGGTTAGGGCGGTTAGGACCGGCTTAACCTGCAACCCCGGTCGCGTTGGTAACCTGACCATCCGCGCCATGACCAACGCTTACGACATCGACACTCGTTGGTCTTTCTACGCGCGCTCGCGCTACTGGCGATTTAGCTAGGCGCTCGGCCAAGACCCTTTTCTGCCCGACCTGGCGCGTGGGTAGCTCGAAACAGGGAGCCGAGCGCCGCCCCGTACCCCGCGCCAGCTGTCCGTCCAGGGTGGGCGAGGTGGGCCGGTTGGGCGCGCCTTTTCACCTCGGCGGCGACTCCCCAACTCCCCTAGAGTCTTTGCGCGCAAGAGAGGAACCCATGCAATTGTCGGCCAAACCCAAACCAGCGAAATGATGAACGTGGCTCGCGCAGTGCGACCAGACGCCGTCCGCGATCAGCGAATCGAGCGTCTGGTGCCGCTGCTCACCCCGCAGGAGCTGTTTGACGAGCTGCCGCTCGACGACCCCCACACCGACGTCCTGCTTGCCGGCCGCGCCGGATCCCACGCGATCCTCGACGGCGAGGACGACAGGTTGCTCGTCGTCGTCGGCCCCTGCAGCGTCCACGATCCGGTCGCCTGTCGCGAGTACGCGGGCCGGCTCGGCGCCGAGGCCCAGCGCCTGTCCGCGGACCTGCTGATCGCGATGCGCGTGTACTTCGAGAAGCCGCGGACGACGATCGGCTGGAAGGGTCTGATCAACGACCCGCACCTTGACGGTTCCGGCGACGTCAACACCGGCCTCAAGGTCGCCCGCCGACTGCTGCTCGAGGTGCTAGGCCAGGGACTCCCGGTGGGCTGCGAGTTCCTCGACCCCATCACCCCGCAGTACATCTCCGACCTCGTCTCCTGGGGCGCGATCGGCGCTCGTACGACCGAGAGCCAGATCCATCGGCAGCTCGGCTCCGGCCTGTCGATGCCGGTCGGGTTCAAGAACAGGACCGACGGCAACATCCAGGTCGCGGTCGACGCGGTCCGCGCCGCGGCTGCCAGGCACGCGTTCGCCGGGATCGACGCCGACGGTCGTTCAGCGATCCTCCACACGCGCGGCAACGCCGACTGCCACATCATCCTGCGGGGCGGCACCGGTGCGCCCAACTTCGCCGCCGAGCACGTCGCCAAGGCGACCGAGCTGCTCCGGACGGCGGGGCTTCCCGAGCGCATGATGATCGACCTCTCGCACGAGAACAGCGGCAAGGATCCAGCCCGTCAACCAGTTGTTGCCGAGGCGGTCGCCGAGCAGCTCGCGGCCGGTAACAACGCGATCGACGGCGTCATGATCGAGTCCTTCCTGGTCGCCGGCCGCCAAGATATCGATCCCACCCACCCTTCCCTGGACACGCTCGTCTACGGCCAGTCGATCACCGACGGATGCCTCGGCTGGGACACCACGGTCGAGGTGCTCGACGTGCTCGCCGGCGCCGTCCGAGCGCGACGCGGCACTGGCTGAGCGCATCGCCGGCTGAACCAGGGGCCACGGGTGCGGATCGCGGTAATCGGCCTCGGGCTGATCGGGGGGTCGATCGGATTGGCCGCGCGTGACCGCCTCGAGGCCCAGACGACCGGATGGGATCTCGACCCCACGGCGCTGGCCGCAGCCGGCGCTCGCGGCGCGATCGACGTCCAGAGCCGCTCGATCGCCCAGGCGGTCGACGGGGCCGACGCAGCCTTCGTCGCCGCACCGGTCGGCGCCCTTCCGGAGCTGGTCGCCGAGGTCCTGCGGCGGGCTTCCGATGCCTGCGTCGTGACTGACGTCGGCTCGACCAAGCGCGCCGTCGTCGCCGCCCAGGACGATCAGCGGTTTGTCGGCGGACATCCGCTCGCCGGCGCCGAGACATCCGGGATCGGGCATGCCCGCGGCGACCTCTTCGACGGGGCCACCTGGTACCTCACTCCGACCCCGACGACCAGCGGGATCCTCTACGAGCGGCTCTACCGGCTGCTGTCGAGCCTCGGCGCCCGCCCGGTCGCGATCGACGCCGCCGACCACGACGCGATCCTGGCGGTCGTGTCGCATCTTCCGCACGTGCTCGCGAACGTCCTCATCGATCAGGCCTCGAAGGCGCCGGGCGCCGCTGGCGAGCGACTGCCGGCGACCGGCCCGAGCTTCCGCGACGCGACTCGGGTTGCCGGAGCCAACTCCGCCATCTGGACGGACATCTACCTGAGCAACCGCGATGCGCTGATCGACACGATCGACGCTACGGTCGATCGCCTGCGCTCGGTCCGATCGGCGCTCGTCACGGGCGACAAGGCGGTGATCACACGCTGGAACGATGATGCGGGTGCCGCGCGGAGGCGTCTCGCCGCCGCCGACCTGGCGAGCGGCGCTGACCTGCATGAGCTGCGAGTACCGGTCCCCAACCAGCCCGGGGTGGTCGCGCAGATTGCGCTCGAGCTCGGGCGCGCCGGGGTCAACATCGCCGATCTCGCGCTCCACCCCGCGCCGAGCATGACCGAGGGGGTGGTCGCCCTGTGGCTCGCCGGCACGGACACGGCGGCGCGCGCCGAGCAGATCATCGTCGGTCTCGGCTTCGAGGTGTTTCGCGCATGAGTGTCCCTTCGCTGACCATCGCCCCCGGCAGCCCCCCCTCCCACTGGGAGGTTCGCGTCCCCGGCTCGAAGAGCATCACCAACCGCGCGTTGCTGCTCGCCGGCGTCGCGGATGGCAGCTCGCGACTGCAGAACCCGCTGATCGCCGACGACACCGAGGTGATGGCCGCGGCGCTGCGAGCGCTCGGGGTCTCCGTCGAACTCGGGGACTCGGATCCCGCCCACCCCGGCGAGCAGGTCTGGACCGTCGGTGGCCTCGCGGGGCCACCGACGGGAACCGCCGCGCTGTGGTGCGGCAAAGCCGGAACCGTTGGGCGCTTCCTGGTCCCCATGCTCGCCGCCGGCGACGGGCATTTCAGCGTCGACTCCGACCCGCAGCTGCGGCGTCGCCCGCTCGGCCCGGTGCTTGAATCGCTGGCCGCGCAGGGTGCGAAGATCGAGGGCGAGGCGTTCCCGCTGGCGATCGACGCCCGGGGGCTGTCAGGGGGGGTTGTGACGGTCGACGCCTCGATCTCGAGCCAGTTCCTCTCGGGACTGCTGATGGCGGCGCCGCTCGCGCGGCGCGCCACCGCGCTGAGGTTCGAACGGCTGGTCAGCCGCCCCTACCTGGAGCTGACGCTCGACGCGATGCGGGCCTTCGGCGGTGCCGTCACCGTCGGCGAACGGGCGCTGTCGGTCGAGCCGCGGCCGTACCGTGCGACCGCGCTCGAGATCGAGCCCGATGCCTCGACCGCGTCCTACTTTCTGGCCAGCGCGGCCGTGACCGGAACGACCGTACGCTTACCTGGCCTGAGCCTCGAGCGCAGCTCGCAGGGCGACCTCGAGATCGTCCGCCATCTCGAGCGGATGGGATGCACCGTCCGCGAGTCGGGGCAGGGAGTCGAGCTGACCGGCCCCGCGAGACTGCGCGGCGTCACCGTCGACATGGGCAACAGCTCGGACGTGTTCATGACGCTCGCCTGCGTGGCCCCGTTCGCCGACGGGCCCACGACGATCGAGGGGATCGGGCACGTGCGCGTCAAGGAATCCGACAGGCTGGCCGCGACCGCCGAGAACCTACACCGGCTCGGGATCGAAGTGCGGGAGGGCGACGACTACCTGCGGATCGAGCCTGGCGAGCCGCGCCCGGCACGGCTGCCCACCTACGACGACCACCGGATCGCGATGTCGTTCTCCCTGATCGGAACGCACGTGCCGGTCGAGCTCGAGCACCCGGAGGTGGTCGGCAAGACCTGTCCGACCTTCTTCGAGCTCTGGCGGCTGTCCGGCGCAACGGTCCTATCGTCCGCCGCCTGATGGTCGTCGCGATCGATGGTCCGGCCGGTGCCGGGAAGTCCACCGTGGCGCGCGCGCTCGCGGCTCGGCTCGGGTTCACCTACCTCGACAGCGGCGCGATGTACCGGTGCGTCGCGCTCGCTTCGCTGCAGCGCCGTGTCGATCCCGCCGAGATCGCCGGCGCGCTGCGGATCGAGCTCGGCGAGCGGGTGTCGCTCGACAGCCGCGACGTCACCGAGTTGATCCGCAGCCCCGAGGTCTCGGCGGCCGCGTCGAGCGTGGCGGCCGAGCCCGCGGTGAGGGCGGCGATGGTCGACGAGCAGCGGCGGCTGCTCGCGCGCGGCGACTGGGTGGCTGAGGGTCGTGACATCGGCACGGTGGTCGCGCCCGCGGCCGAGCTCAAGGTCTTCCTGACGGCCGATCCGCACGAGCGCGCGCGACGGCGCGCCGACGAGCTCGGGATCGAACACGCGCAGGTGCTCGCCGAGCAGACGATCCGCGACCAGCGCGACAGCACCCGCCGGGAGTCGCCGCTGCGCCCGGCGCAGGACGCGGTGGCGCTCGATACGACCGGGCTCACCGTGGAACAGGTTGTGGAGCGGATCGCCGATCTGGTCGCGGGCGTTGGCCAACGAACCACCTAACCTCGGCGGGGTCATGAAGATCGCCATCGTCGGATACCCGAACGTCGGGAAGTCGTCGCTCGTCAATCGGCTCACCGAGTCGCGTGAGGCGGTCGTGCACGAGCTCTCCGGAGTCACCCGGGACCGCAAGGAGCTGACGACCGACTGGAACGGGCGCTCGCTGACGCTGATCGACACGGGCGGAGTGGACCTCCACGAGCGCGACGACCTCGCGCGCCAGATCCAGCAGCAGTCGCGCGCCGCGCTGGCCGATGCCGACCTGGCGGTGCTGGTCGTCGACGCCCGCGCCGGTCTGCGCCCGGGCGACCTCGACATGGCGGACATCCTGCGGCAGGTGACGATCCCGGTGATCGTGGCCGCCAACAAGGTCGACACGGTCGCCGAGGTGCCGCTCGCGGCCGAGTTCCACGGGCTCGGCCTCGGCGACCCGGTCGCCGTGTCGGCGGCACAGGGCCTGGGCACCGGAGACCTGCTCGACCGGATCGTCGAGCTCGCTCCCGAACTCGGCGCCGAAGCCGACGACGCCGAGGACCCGATCCGCCTGGCGGTGATCGGGCGTCCGAACGTCGGCAAGTCCTCGCTCGTCAACCGCTTCCTCGGCGTCGACCGGGTGATCGTCTCCGAGCTCGCCGGAACCACTCGCGACGCGATCGACCAGCCGATGAGCTTCGAGGGGCGGCAGCTGGTGCTGGTCGACACGGCGGGGCTGCGGCGGCAGGCGAAGGTCGGCGAGTCGCTCGAGTACTACACCGCGCTGCGCTCACAACGCGCCGCCGAGCGAGCCGATATCGCGCTCGTGATCTGTGACGCCACCGACGGCGTCACCTCGCAGGACTTCCGGATCGCCGAGATGGCGATGAAGAGCGGCTGCGCGACCGCGCTCGTGCTCAACAAGTGGGACCTGCAGGCCGACGGCGACATGGCGGTCGGGCCCGACGAGCTCATCGACGAGCGGGCGCGGGTCCACCAGAAGCTGCGGCTCCGGCCGCGGGTGCTGACCGCCAGCGCCAAGACCGGGCGGCACGTCGAGCGGATCCTGATCGAGGCGGTCGGGCTCGCGGATCGCAGCCGCAACCGGATCCCAACGCCGCAGCTGAACCGCTTCGTCTCCGACGCGGTCGCCGCCCGCCAGCCGCCGGCCGGCAAGCGGCGCACCAACCAGCGGCTGAAGCTGCTGTTCATGACCCAGACCGGGACCAGGCCTCCGCGCTTCTCGATCCAGGTCAACTCGCGCGCGCTCGTGACCCGCGACTACGCCTACTTCCTGGAGAACCGGCTGCGCCAGCGCTACCGGCTCGAGGGGATCCCGCTGGTGATCGACTTCGTCGAGCGCAGCGAGCGCCGCGGCCGGCCCGAGCGTTAGTTGGGGGCTCGCCCGAGCGTTGGATGGGGGCCTGAACTAAAGCCACTGACCGATCCGTCAGAACTTCCCGACCGATCGGGTAGTTGGCCTGTCCTGGCCCGCCGTGTGACCTGTTGGAAGCTCGGCGGAGACGTTACTGTTCCGCCTTGACACAAGTGTGTCCGAGTTTTGGCGGACTACCCGGGAGCTGAATACGAACATGGCTGACAACGAATTTCTCTTCACCTCCGAGTCCGTGACGGAGGGGCATCCGGACAAGGTGGCCGATCAGATCTCGGACGGCGTCCTCGACGCGGTGATGGCCGACGACCCCACGGGCCGGGTGGCGTGCGAGACGCTCGTCAACACGGGCCTGGTCGTCGTCTCCGGCGAGATCACCACTTCTACCTACGTTGACATTCAGGAGATCGCGCGCGAGACGATCAGGAAGATCGGCTACACCGACGCGACGTTTGGCTTCGACTACAAGACATGCGCGGTGCTGAACACGATCGACAAGCAATCCCCGGATATCGCCCAGGGCGTCGACGTCTCGCATGAGACCCGCACCGAGGGCTCCGGCGACGAGCACGAGATCGCCGGCGCCGGCGATCAGGGAATGATGTTCGGTTACGCCACGAACGAGACCGAAGAGCTGATGCCGCTCCCGATTTCGTTGGCGCACCGCCTCGCGCAGCGGCTGGCCGAGGTTCGCAAGAGCGAGGCTCTTCCCTACCTGCGCCCCGACGGCAAGACGCAGGTGTCGGTCCGCTACGTCGACGGAAAGCCGGTCGCGATCGAGAAGCTCCTGATCTCCAGCCAGCACGGGGAGGGCGCCGAGGCGCTGATCAGGGACGACCTCTGGGAGCACGTGGTCGAGCCGGTTCTCCCGGCGGACCTGTACGACGCGGCGGAGCTGCGGCGCGGCTTCCTCGTGAATCCGACCGGCCGCTTCGTGATCGGCGGCCCGATGGGCGACTGTGGCCTGACCGGTCGCAAGATCATCGTCGACACCTACGGCGGCTTCGCCCGGCACGGCGGCGGTGCCTTCTCGGGCAAGGACCCCTCAAAGGTCGACCGCTCGGCCGCCTATGCAGCGCGCTACGTCGCCAAGAACGTCGTCGCCGCCGGGCTCGCCGACCGGGCCGAGCTGCAGGTCGCCTACGCGATCGGCGTCGCCCATCCGGTATCGGTGATGATCGAGACCTTCGGCACCGAGAAGATCGGCCGCGGGCGCATTCTCGAGCTGATCAGCGAGCACTTCGATCTGCGGCCGGGCGCGTTCCGTGAGTACCTGCGCCTCCACCGCCCGATCTACCAGAAGACCGCCGCCTACGGCCACTTCGGGCGCGACGACCCGGACTTCACCTGGGAGGCGACCGACAAGGCCGTTGCCCTGCGCGACGCCGCCGGGCTTGGCGCCGCGGTTGGTGCGTAGACGCTCGGACCTGTCCAACACCAGAGGCCGGATCCCGCGGCCGCCCGGGGCCGGGAGACGGACCACTAGCTAGTGTGGGCGGCGCCGATGAGTGCGCCGCCCCCCAGGAGCCTTTCGATCGCGAGGGTCGTGCCGCTCACCCGGACCCGTGCGATCAAGGGGTTGTTCGACTACCGACTGAACGGCGACACCCAGACAGCCGGCGTCGGCGTCGGCTCGCTGGTTGAAGTGCCGTTCGGCGGCCGCAAGGTCGCGGGGGTTGTCGCCGAGCTCGCCGCCAGCTCCGAGCTCGACGACAATCGCCTGGCCGAGATCGGATCGCTGCTGCCGCTGCGGCTGCCCGGTGACCTCGTGGAGCTGGCGCAGTGGATCGCGGCCGAGTACTGCTCGACGCCGGCGCGGGCGCTGTCGCTGCTGCTGCCGCCGGGCGCCGAGCGCGGAGCCGGGCATCGCCAGACGCTGCTGGCTCTGATCACCGAGGCGGGCGGCCGCGCGCTATCCGACGGCGAGCGGTTGACAGCTGCGCAGCGGGCGGCGCTGACCGCCCTGCGGGACGGCGGCGAACTGCCGGCCGGCACAGTGGGCACGCCGCTGCTGCGCCGGCTCGAGCGCCGGGGGCTCGTCGGCATGCGGGTCGGGACACGCGAGTCGGTCCCTGCTCCCCAGCCCGCGCGCCGGCGGGTGTCTTCGACGTTGGCGAGACCGCCCGCGCTGACCGGCGAGCAGGCCGCGGCGCTCGGCCCGATCGTCGCGGCCCTGGGGGCCGGTGCCGGGTCCGAAGCCCCCGAGTTCCTGCTCCACGGCGTGACCGGCTCCGGCAAGACTGAGGTCTACCTGCGGGCCGCCGAAGCGGCGCTCGTCGCGGACCGTTCGGTGATCATCCTGGTGCCCGAAATCGCGCTGACTCCGCAGGCGCTGGCGCGCTTCGAAGCGCGGCTCGGCGAGGTGGTCGCGGTCCTGCACTCGGGGATGTCCGACGCCCAGCGTCGGGCCCAGTGGCTTCGGCTGGCTCGCGGCATGGCACGCGTCTGTGTCGGCGCGCGTTCGGCAATCTTCGCTCCGCTTCCGCGGATCGGCCTGATCGTCGTCGACGAGGAGCACGAAAGCTCGTACAAACACGAGGGCGATCCACGGTACGACGCGCGAGTGGTGGCGCAGCGGCGAGCGCTGAAGCACGGCGCGGTCGTGGTCGCCGGGAGCGCGACGCCCCGGCCGGAGAGCGCGCTGCGCTCGCGGACGCTGCGCCTGCAGGAGCGGGTCGACCGCCGGCCGTTGCCCGAGGTCGAGATCCTCGATATGCGCGGGCAGCATCACCCGCTGCACCCGACGACGCGGCTCGCGCTCGCCGATTGTCGCCGCCGGGACGGGCGCGCGATCGTCCTGCTGAACCGCCGCGGGTGGTCGAACTTCCTGTCCTGCGGCGCCTGCGGTCGGGTCTGGATGTGCCCGAACTGCGAGGTCGCGCTGGTGCTGCACCGCGCGGGAGCGACCGTCGCCTGTCACCACTGCGGTCACAGCGAGCCGATCCCGACGCGCTGTCCGGATTGCGGCTCGGTGTCCGTCGCCCGCCACGGCGCCGGGACCGAGCGGCTCGAGAGCGAGCTTGTGGCGGCGATCGGTGGCGACGGCTTTCCGGTCTTCCGCCTCGACGCCGACTCCGGTGGCGCCGACCGCGGCGCCACCGTGCTCGAGCGCTTCTACGACGCCCCCGCCGGGCTGTTGGTCGGAACCCAGATGATCGCCAAGGGCCACGACTTCACAGACGTTTCGCTCGGGGTGGTGATCGACGCCGACCAGACACTGCGGTTTCCCGACTTCCGCGCGGAGGAGCGGACGTTCGCGCTCGTCACGCAGCTCGCCGGGCGGGTCGGGCGGGGCGGAAGCGGTGGCGGGGGTGGTGGGAGCACGTTGCCCGCCGCTGGGCCGGGCCGGGTCCTCGTCCAGACGACGGCGCCCGACGCCCGCGCGATCGTGCTCGCGGCGAAGCACGACAGCGACACGTTCCTGCGGGGCGAGCTGCGGCGCCGCAGTCTTCTCGGCTATCCGCCCTTCCGCACCCTGATCAGGGTGATCTGCTCGGCGGTCGACGCCGACGCCGCTTGGCCGGCCGCGGCGGCCATCGCGGGGGAGATCCGATCGCTGACCAACCCCTCAGACACGGATGTGCTGGGGCCGGCGAGGCTCTTCACGCTGCGAGGGAGGTTTCGATCCCAATTGGTCGTGAAGACCGGAGCGAGGGAAGCCGCGATCGCCTCGGTCGGCGCCGCCGTCGACAAGATCGCCGCGTTCCGGGACCACCGAGGCGTCGCGATCAGCGTCGACGTCGACCCCCAGTAGGAGCCGGGTCACTGACCCGGCTCAAAACACCCCAGGGGTGTCAACCTGAGCGCTTCAGCTTGCCGTTGCGCTTGGCGTAGCGTTCTCCGGCTTTGAAAACCGCAAGACCCAGGGGAACGGCGACGGCGCCGAGGACGAGCAGCGGCCAGATGTCTCGCCACTCCGATCTCAGCCCCGCCCCGTCGAGGATCGCCGCCCGGATCCCGCGTAGCGCGTAGGTCGCCGGCGACACCGTCGACAGCCACTGCATCCACCCTGGCATGATCGAGACCGGGTAGTAGACCCCCGACACCACCAGCAGGAGCCCCTGGGCGATGAAGCCGAGCTGGGCACCCTTTTCGGGCGAGATCAAGGGCAGGACCGCCGTCAGGATGCCGAGACCGGCGAACGAGACCGAGGCTACGGCCAGCAGCGCCAGCGCGCAGGTGAAGTTCGCCTGATCGAAGTGCAGCCCGAAGAAAAGGGCGACCGCGACGAACACGATCGCTGTCCGCAGCACCCCGTACAGGACCGCGAAGAGCCCGACCCCGCCGAGGTGGACGGCCCGGGACAGCGGCGCCATGAACGTATATTCGATCGTTCCCTCCCAGCGCTCCCAGGCCACGGTCTCGGTCAGCACCTCGAAGATGACTCCGAGGTATGACCAGATCACCGCGCCGATCAGCAGCGAGGTGGTTTCCCGCTCGACGTCGAGATGGCCACCGGTGGCGGCAAACCCCTTCGCGATGAACACGACCGTCAGCGTGTTGGCGATCGTCCAAACGAGGAACGCCAGCTCCCACCAGCCGTAGCGCTTGACGAGGTAGGCGTTTCGCTCGACGACGCCCCAGAGGCCGATCATCTGCAACCGGATCACGACGCTTCCTCCTTCTCCCAGTCATCGACGAGCGCCGCTCCCGTCGCCCTGAAGAACGCGTCCTCCAGCGTCGCGGCGTTGTAGCGGCGCACGAGCTCGCGACCGGTATCGAGCGCGAGCAGCGTCCCTTCGTGCAGGATCCCGATCCGCTCGGCCAGCGCTTCGGCCTCGTCGAGGTCGTGCGTGCACAGCAGGATGGTGGTGTCGTGCTCACCGCGCATGGCACTGATGAAGGCCTGCACCTCGCGCTTGGAGCGCGGATCGAGTCCCGTGGTCGGCTCGTCGAGCAGCAGTAGTACCGGCGAGGTCAGAAGCGCGCGGGCGAGCGCCACCTTCTGCTGCATCCCGCGCGACAGCGCCTCCATCGGTTCCGTGGATCTGGCCGTCGGAAATCCGACCCGATCGAGGATCTCGGGAATCCTCTGGCGGGTCGCGCGTGGACCGAACCCGTAGAAGCGCGCTGCGTAGGACAGATTCTCGGCAGCTGACATTCGCTTGAAGAACGATGCTTCGACCGAGACGCGGTTGACCAACAGCCGCACGTCCTGGGCTTCATGGACGACGTCGTGCCCGAACACGCGCGCGTGACCCGCATCGGGCAGGAGCAGCGTCGACAGGACCCGCACAAGCGTCGACTTCCCCGACCCGTTCTGGCCGAGGACCGCCACGCACTCGCCGCGCTCGATCTCCATCGAGATGCCCGCCAGGGCGGGCGCAGACACGCGCTCGCGCCCACGACGTCGGCGAAACCGCTTCTCCAGCTTGATCACTTCGACAGCAGACAACTGTGCTCCTCATGGGGCGACTCGGGCGAATATCGGCGACCGCGGCGGTCCTCGGGGACCGAGGAATCGTCCAGGCGGGCGCGTGGCCGTCAAAAGCAGACCCGAAGGCTGATTCTGAGCTGGTCAGCGTCTGGGGAGCACGTTTTCAGGCTACCGACCCCGTCCAGCCTCGTCCAGCGGCGGGCCCCAACCAAACTAAACTTCGGTACGTGTCTGAGATCACCGAGCAGCTCGAAGACGAGGCCGTCGAGGTCGCCGCCGAGCCGGAAGCCGAGCAGGCGCTCGACTCCGAAACCATCGCCCGCCGCGATGCCGCGCTCGCGCACGTCCGCAAGTTCGGTGATCCGATCCTCAGGACGAAGGCGCGACCGGTGACGGAGTTCGACGGCGCCCTGCGCGCGGAGATCGACCGGATGGCTGGGCTGATGGGGGACGCGCTCGGGATCGGGCTCGCCGCCAATCAGGTGGGTGTGCTGAATCGAGTCCTCGTCTATCGGGTCCAGGAACAGGCGCCCGTCGCCGCGCTCGTCAACCCCGAGATCGAGTGGCGCTCATCCGCACAGGAGACCGCCGAGGAGGGGTGCTTGAGCCTGCCCGAGGTCCATGTCGACGTCGAGCGACCGGTCCACGTTCGCGTAACCGCCAGGAACGGGTTCGGAGCGCCGATCGTGATCGAGGCATCGGGGCTCGAGGCCCGCGTGATCCAACACGAGATGGACCACCTGGATGGCGTCCTGATTCTCAGCCGCACCTCTCGCGAGCAGCGCAAGGAGGCGATGCGCGCGCTGCGCGACTGGCAGCAAGCCACCGGGTGAGAACGGTCTACCTCGGCACCTCGGCGTTTGCGGCTGCGGTCCTGGAGCGCCTGGCGGACTCGCCGCACAGGCCGCAACTGGTCGTCAGTCGCCCCGACAGTCGGCGCGGACGCGGCCGGCGCCTGCAGCCGCCGCCCGTGATCGAGACGGCACGAGCACATGGCCTCGAGACATTCCAGCCGGCGACCGTGAACTCCGAAGAAGCCCGCATCGCAATCGCCGGCGCCGCGCCCGAGGCGGTCTGCGTCTGCGCCTTCGGTGCCCTGATCAAGGAGCCCCTGCTGAGCGACCATCGGATCCTCAACGTGCACCCGTCGCTGCTGCCGCGGTGGCGCGGCGCCGCGCCCATCGAACGCGCGATCATGGCCGGCGATGAGCGCACGGGGGTCTCGATCATGATCCTCACGGCGGGGCTCGACAGCGGCCCGGTCTGTCGCCAGAGCGAGATCGAGATCGGGCCCGAGGAAGACTATGGGAGCGTCGCCGAACACCTGCAGCGGCTGAGCGGCGAGGACCTCGTGGCCGTGCTGGACGAGGATCCTGAGGCGGTGCCCCAACCGGAGGATGGCGTCACCTACGCCGACAAGATCACCCCCGAGGACCGTCACCTGCATCCAGAGCGCGAGTCCGCCGCCGCGCTCGCGCGCCGGATCAGGGCGCTGACGCCGCATATCGGCGCCTACCTCGAGCTACCGGACGGCGGTGGCCGCCTCGGCGTCAGCCGCGCACGCGCGCTGGATCCGGCCGCCGCGCTCGACGACGAGATCGACCTGACCGGTCCTCGACCCCGTGTTCGCTGCGCCGAGGGCGTCCTCGAACTGTTGACCGTGCAGCCGCCCGGCAGGCGTTCGATGTCCGCGGAGGAGTACCTGCGCGGCCTGCGGCCGTGAGCGTCGCTCCGGCCAGGACCTGCGCCTACGGGGTCCTGCGGCGGGTGTTCGAGGAGGGGGCGTTCGCCGACCGTGCCCTGCACGGCGCGGCTTCCGAGCTGGACAGGAGGGATCGGGCGCTGGCGACTGCGCTCGTGTTCGGGACCGTCCAGCGCCGGCGAACGCTCGACCATGTTCTCGCCAAGCTGTCCTCGCGGCCGCTGGAGCGTATGGAACCGCCGGCTCTGGCGGCGCTGAGACTCGGCGCCTTCCAGCTGCTGTTTCTCGACGGCGTCAGCGACTACGCGGCCGTCGACGACAGCGTCGAGCTCGCCAAACATCACAGCCGTGGCGGAGCGCCGACCGTCAACGCCGTGCTGCGCCGCGCTGCCAGGGAGGGGCAGGCCCTGCTCGCGGCGATCGACGACTCGACGCCCGCCGGGGCGGCGATCCTGCACTCCGTTCCCGACTGGCTGGCGGGCCTGTGGTGGCGCGAGCTGGGCGCGGATGAGGCGGTCGCGGTGCTGCGGTCGGTCAACGAACCGGCCGAGACGGCGCTGCGTGTGAACACCCTGCGTGCGGCTCGGGAGGCGGTGATCGAGGCACTACCGGTGCAGGCGTCGACGGTTCCAGAGCTGCCGGAGGGGCTCGTGATCGGTGGCCCGTTCGACGCGCACGGGTCGGACCTGTGGCGCGACGGCGCGATCATGCCGCAGTCCCGGGCGTCGATGCTCGTCTCGCGGATGCTCGACCCGCGAGCCGGCGACCGCGTCCTCGACCTCTGCGCCGCGCCCGGCGGCAAGACGACCCACCTCGCGGCGCTGATGGGCGGCCTGGGCGAGGTGATCGCGGTGGAGGCGCACCCCGGGCGGGCGCAGGCGCTCGAGCGCACGTGCGAGCGGATGGGGGCGACGGCCGTTGGGGTCCGCCGCCAGGACGCCCGGGCGTTCAAGTCCGAGCGGCCGTTTGACCGGGTGCTCGTCGACCCGCCGTGCAGCGGGCTCGGCACGCTGCAATCCCGGCCGGACCTGCGCTGGCAGCCGCGGCGCGGGGAGCTGAAGGAGCTCGCGGCGCTGCAATCGCAGCTGCTGCGAGCGGGCGTCGACGCGCTCGCTCCCGGTGGCACGCTCGTCTACTCGGTGTGCACGATCAGCCGGATCGAGAGCGCGGGCGTGGTGGACGATCTTCTGGCGGAGCGTGACGGCATCGTCCGTGAGGAGCAGCGCCAGCTGCTGCCGAGCCGGGATCGGACCGATGGGTTCTTCATGGCCCGTCTGACCCGGTGTATGTGAGGTCCTGTCCCGCTACACGAGCACACTCGGCTGCGGTCGCACCCGTCTAACGGGACAGGACCTAGCTGGCGACCGCGTTACATTGCGGACCGTGGGCGATTCTCCGATCAAGCTCGGACCGGAGTGTCCGGGGTGCGGCGAGCCGTGGCTGCGTCCAACCGCCGCCCCTGGCCGATACCGGTGTCTGAATTGCCTACAGCGCTTCGAGCTCGTCTCGGTATGCCCCAATTGCGGTGAGCATTCGACGATCGTTCGAATGTCGTCAACCGCGATCGTCGTGTGCAATCACTGCAAGGGCAGCATGCTGAGGGCCGTTTGATCCGCTCGCGCCAAATCGCGCCGTCGATCCTTTCAGCCGACCTCTCCAGGCTCGGCTCACAGGTCGGCGAAGTGCTGGCCGCCGGGGCCCGCGTGATCCACGTCGACGTGATGGACGGCCACTTCGTGCCGCCGATCACGTGGGGCCCGATCGTCGTCTCGGCGCTTGCCGACCAGGTTCACGGCGTTGGGGGAATCCTCGACGTGCACCTGATGATCGAGCGGCCCGAGCGGCAGATCGCCGAGTTCGTCAAGGCGGGCGCCGACGGCATCACGATCCACGTGGAGGCGACCCCGCACGTCCATTACACCCTCTCCGCGATCCGCGACGGAGGCTGCACGGCGGGCGCCGCGATCTGCCCGGCGACGCCGATCGAGTCGCTGTTCGACGCCGCCGCGGCTGAGGTGCTCGACATGGCGCTCTGCATGAGCGTCAACCCCGGCTGGGGAAACCAGGTGCTGATCCCGCACTCCTTCGAGAAACTGCGCCGAATGCGAGCGGCGCTTGCCGACGCGGTCGCGCTCGAGGTGGATGGCGGCGTCCACGAACGGACGGCCGCGGCATGCGCTCAGGCGGGCGCGAACCTACTTGTGGCCGGGTCGGCTGTGTTCGGCTCAGACGATCCTGCCGCGGCGTACTCCGCGCTGACAGCCGCGGCCTGGCCGCAGCGCTGAAAGGTCCGCGGGTTCCCGCTCGGTCCGCCACCGGCCCCGACAGGCCGGGTGGCGGGCCATTCGCAGGAATATCCTTTCCCGCAGTGCCATCGACCACCGATATCGATACCCGTCACCTGGAGCGGGCGCTTGAGCTGGCCCGCTGCGGAGGCGGCCACGTCAGCCCCAACCCGCTGGTCGGCGCGGTACTCGCCGATGGCGAGGAGACCCTCGGGGAGGGCTTCCACGGCGAGCTCGGGGGCGCGCACGCCGAGGTCGAGGCGATTCGCAGCGCCGCCGGGCGTGACCTCAGTCACGCCACGCTGTACGTGTCGCTCGAGCCCTGCTGCCACATCGGTCGGACGCCGCCGTGCACCGATGCGATCCGGGAGGCGAGGATCCCAAGGGTCGTGATCGCGTCAGATGACCCGTCGGGCCACGCCTCCGGACGGGGCCTCGGGATTCTCCGCGACGATGGCGTCGAGGTGGTCGTCGCCGGCGGGGAGATCGCGTCCAGAGCGCGGCTCCTGAATCAGCCGTTTCGCAAACACGCGCGAACCGGGAGGCCGTGGGTCCTGTTCAAGTCGGCGATGTCGCTCGACGGGAAGGTCGCGACCCGCAAGGGCGACTCGAAGTGGATCTCCAGTGCCACCAGCCGCGAGCTCGCCCACCACTGGCGAGCTGCGTCGGACGCGGTCGCCGTCGGGATCGGCACCGCGGTCGCCGACGACCCGCTCCTCACCGCCCGGATCGACGGGCTGACGTCCGCCCGGCAGCCGCGCCGGGTGGTGTTCGACTCCTTGGGCCGGCTGCCGCTCCAATCGAAGCTGGTCGCCGACGCACGAACGATTCCGCTGACCGTCGTCGTCTCCCGAGCGGCTCCGCGCACGGCGACGGACGGGCTCGAGAGCCATGGGGCCCAGGTGATCGTCGCGATCGGCGAGAACGAGCCGGCACGGGTCCGCTCGGCGCTCGACCAACTGGGAGCCGAGGGCGTCTCCTCGATCCTCCTGGAGGGCGGACCGAAGCTTGCCGGCGTGTTCATGGATGCCGGCGAGATCGACGAGATTCGCCTGTTCATAGCCCCGATCGTGATTGGCGGGCGCAGCGCCCGCGACCCATTCGAGAGCGAGGGAGTCGAATCGATCGCCGACGCCGTGCGGGCGCTGACCGTGACCGCCGAGCAGCTCTCCCCGGATCTGCTGGTGACCGCGAGGCTCCGCGAGTGGTAAGCCCTATCTTGATAGAGGTGCACGGCAACACTCGCCATCCAGATGGGGTCTGAGGGAGTGTTCACGGGGCTGATCGAGGATCTCGGCGAGGTTCGCGACGTGCGAGGGTCGCGCGAGGGAGTGCGCCTGACGGTGTCGAGCACGCTCGCTGGCGAGCTCTCCGAGGGGGATTCGGTGGCTGTCAACGGCGTCTGCCTGACGGCCACCGAGGTCGACGGCTCCTCGTTCAGCGCGGACGTGATGAACGAGACGCTCAAGCTCAGCTCGCTGGCCGAGGTGGCCCCCGGGGCGCCGGTCAACCTGGAGTTGCCGCTGCGGGCCGGAGACAGGCTCGGCGGCCACATGGTGCAGGGCCACGTTGACGGGGTCGGGACGATCGTCGAGGTGGTCGAGGACGGCTTCGCCCGGCGCGTCACGATCGCCGCGCCGTCGGAGCTCACCCGATACGTCGTGCGCAAGGGATCGATCGCCGTCGACGGGATCTCGCTGACGGTCGCGGCGCTGGACGACCGATCCTTTACCGTTTCTCTCATCCCCGAGACCCTCGAACGGACGAACCTCGGCTCCGCGGCTCCCGGAGTTACGGTGAATCTGGAGGTTGATGTGTTGGCCAAGTACGTCGAAAGGTTGATTGCAAGATGACGGCCGTCGGCTCGCCGTTCGCCACCATCGAGGAGGCGATCGAGGACCTCCGCCAGGGCAAGATGGTCGTCGTCTGCGATGACGAGAGCCGCGAGAACGAGGGCGATCTGACGATGGCCGCCCAGTTCGTCACGCCCGAGGCGATCAACTTCATGGCCAAGGAGGCGCGCGGGCTGATCTGCCTGGCGCTGACCCCGGAGCGCTGCGACGAGCTCGGACTCGACCTGATGGCCGCCAGGAACGAGTCGGCGTTCGAGACCGCCTTCACGGTCTCGATCGAGGCCCGCTCGGGCGTCAGCACGGGAATCTCGGCCGCCGATCGAGCGCGCACGATCCAGGTCGCGATCGACCCCGGATCGAGTCCGCGCGAGCTCGTTCAGCCCGGCCACGTGTTCCCCCTGAAGGCGCGACCCGGCGGCGTGCTCGAGCGCGTCGGTCAGACCGAGGCGGCGGTCGATCTGGCCCGGATCGCAGGTTTGATTCCGGCCGGAGTGATCTGCGAGATCATGAATGACGACGGGACGATGGCCCGGATCGGCGACCTGGGGCCGTACTGCGAGCAGCACGGGCTGAAGATGATCACGGTCGCCTCCCTGGTCGCCTATCGACGCCAGACCGAGAAGCTGGTGGAGCGGGTCGTGTCGGCTCGATTGCCGACGGCGTTCGGCGAATTCTCGACGATCGGGTATCGATCGCTGATCGACGGCAAGCACCACGTCGCGCTCGTCAAGGGTGAGGTCGACGGTGCCGAGGACGTGCTGGTCCGAGTGCACTCGGAGTGCCTGACCGGCGATGTCTTCCATTCGCTGCGCTGCGACTGCGGCGAGCAGCTCGAGTCGGCGCTGTCGATGATCGAGTCCGAGGGGCGTGGGGTCCTGCTGTACCTGAGCCAGGAGGGACGCGGGATCGGCCTGCTGAACAAGCTCCGCGCCTACAAGCTCCAGGAGGAGGGCTACGACACGGTCGAGGCGAACCTCCAGCTGGGCTTGCCGGTCGACCTGCGTGACTACGGGATTGGCGCGCAGATCCTGGTCGACCTGGGGCTGAGCAGCATCCGCCTGCTGACCAACAACCCGAAGAAGATCTCGGGTCTGGCGGGCTATGGCCTGTCGATCACCGCCCAGGTCCCGATCCAGCACGTCGCAAACCCACACAACGTCGCCTACCTGAGGGCGAAGCGGGACAAGCTCGGGCACACCCTGCATCACCAGGGCCTGCCGCTCGACGACGAGATGCTCCACGACGAGCAGCGGCGCAGTGAGGCGGGGCAGGGCAGTGGCGACTGAGGCCGACGGCCGGGTCGCGCTCTGCGTCGCGCGCTTCTACGTCGACCTGGCCGACCGGCTCGAGGAGGGCGCCCGCGACGCGCTGCTCGAGGCCGGTGTCGCTGAGATCGACCGCTTCGACGTCCCGGGAGCGTTCGAGCTCCCGCTGATCGCCAGATACGCCGCCGACAGTGGGCGCTACGAGGCGATCATCGCGCTCGGCGCGGTGATCCGCGGCGAGACCGACCACTACGCCTACGTCTGTGCCGAAGCGGCGCGCGGGCTCCAGCAGGTGCAGCTGCTGAGCGGCATCCCGATCGGGTTCGGGGTGCTGACCGTCGACACGCACGACCAGGCCATGGCTCGGGTCAAGGGTGGCGGCAAGCGCGACACCGGCCGCCACGCGGTAGACGCGGCGCTGGCGTCGTTGGCGGTCAGGCGCGAGTTGTCCGAGCGGCCGCGACGCGCTGGGTTCGCGGCCTGACCGCGAGCCGCGGCGCCGAAGCCGGTTCGCCAGCCAGCCGCGGCGCCGAAGCCGGTTCGCCAGCCAGCCGCGGCGCCGAAGCCGGTTCGCCAGCCAGCCGCGGCGCCGAAGCCGGTTCGCCAGCCAGCTGCGGCGCCGAAGCCGGTTCGCCAGCCAGCCGCCACGGCGGCGTGAGCAACCAAAACGTCGAGAGCGAGGCACCCCGGCGATGGGGTATCGACGTTTTGGATCTCCAGCAGTCGTTTATGCAAGAACCCCTTTCCGGCCGGATTCGCTCTCGACGTTTTGGTTCCGCGTTTGCCCCAGCGGGGGTCAGGGCCGCCGATTTCGACTCGCGCTCCGGGAGAACTCCGGAGGGGTGCGTATACTGGCCTGCCGTTATGTCAAAGGTCTGCCACGTCTGCTCCAAGGGTCCCTCGTTCGGCAACAGCCGAAGCCACTCGATGGTCGCCACCAGGCGTCGGTTCGATCCGAACCTTCAGAGGGTGCGGATCGACGACGGTGGCACGCCGCGCCGCGTGTACGTCTGCACGCGCTGTCTGAAGGCCGGCAAGGTCACCAAGGCCCGCTAAGAGCGCGGTCGCGCCTTGTTTGGAGCGCCCGACCCGCAGCCCGTGGCCGACACGTGACAGACCCCGCCATAATTCGCTTCCGAGCGCTAGTCGAGGCAGGACTCGCAGCGCTCGAGGAACGCCGCCAGGAGGTCAATGACCTCAACGTTTTCCCCGTCGCCGATGGCGACACGGGCGACAACATGGTGCTCACGTTTCGGGCAGTCCTGCACGAGCTCGATCACCTGATCGATGCCACGGCCGACCGGACGATCGATGAGATCGGCCGCGACGAGATCGTCAGCTCCGTCGCCCGAGCCGCGCTGCTCGGCGCCCGCGGCAACTCGGGGGTGATCCTGTCGCAGCTGATCCGCGGCGCCGCCGAGGAGCTCGTCTCCAGGCCCGGTGAGCTGATCGACCCGGTGTTGATCGGCGCCGCGCTCGCCCGGGCGGCCGACGAGGCGTACGGCTCGGTCCGCGACCCGGCCGAGGGCACGATCCTGACGGTGGTGCGCGAGATGGCGCACCGGGTCGCGAGTGAGCTCGCCCACATGTCGGAGACGAGGCTCGAACCCGGCGCGACCGTCGACGAGCAGGACGAACTCCTCGCCGAGGTGATCGAGCGGGCGCTGTCGGCGGGACAGGAGTCGGTCAGGCGAGGCCCGGATCTGCTTCCGATTCTCCGCGAAGCCGGCGTCGTCGACGCCGGCGGCTATGCCCTGACGGTGCTCTTCGCTGGAATCGTCGGCGCTCTGCGCGGATCCGCGCCGGTCGAGGTCGCGCACCATGCAGCGGCGCGAATCACCCATCCGCAGCACTCGTCCAGCACCTTCCGGTACTGCACCAACTTCGCCCTGACCGGCATCGACCTCGACCAGCGGCACTTCATCCGCGAGCTCGAGCGGATCGGCGATTCGGTTCTGGTGGTCGGCGACGCGACGACGCTGAAGGTCCACGTCCACACCGACGACCCGGACGCCGCAACCGCGCTGGCCGGCGCGGCGGGCGCCGTCTCCCACATCGACATCGCCGACATGACCGACCAGGTCGCCAAACGCGACGCCCGCCTGACCGCCGGCGTCGAAGCCAACGCGTCGCTCGCGTACCGCCACGCCCACGCCAACGGCGGCAACGGGGCCACCCCGACCGAAGCCATCTGCGGGGCGCTTGCGGTGGTCACCGGCCACGGCTTCAAGGAGCTGTACGCCTCGCTCGGCGTCGGGACGCTGGACGGCGGGCCCAAGCTCAATCCCTCGACCTCCGACCTGCTGGCGGCGATCCACGGCGTGTCGGCCGAGCAGATCATCGTGCTGCCGAACAGCTCCAACGTGCTGATGGCGGCCGAGCGCGCGGCCGAGCTGTCTGACCGGACCGTTGAGGTGGTGGCATCGAGGTCGCTGCAGGCAGGTCTCGTCGCCGCGGTCAGCCTCGACCCGGGGCGCACGGCGCATGACAACGCGGCGGCGATGCGAGATGCGCTCGGGCGGCTGCGGACGGGCGCCGTTGCCCAGGCCGCTCGCGCCGACGCCCAGGGCAGGTTCCAGGCCGGTGACGCGATCGGGTTCGTCGATGAGCAGCTGATCGCCTGGGGAGCGCCGGCGGCAACATTGCGCCAGGTCCTGGATCGGCTCGCCCACGACGCGGAGCTGGTCACCTGCCTCCGAGGCCCGGGCGCTCCGCTCGATGACGACGCGGTCCGCGGGTTGGTCGACGGGGAGGTCGAGTTGGAGCTCGAGGTCGGCGGCCAGGAGAGCTACTGGTGGCTGCTGTCCGCCGAGTAGCTCTGGGCCAAAGTTGGGCCCCCGCGTTACTCGCCGTCGGTCGGCGCTCGGTCCTCCTCGCTCACCAACGCGGTTCCGTGTAGCCGTTCAAGCGACTGCGTCAGCCGGTCGAGCGGCGCCACCAGGTCCTCCCGGTTGGCCTTGCGCTCCAGCGCGAGCCGGAGGTCCGCAAGCTCTCGCGCTAGGAACTCGGTCTCGGCGAGCGAGCGCGCGTTGGTCTCGCGGTCGCGCTCGACCTCCTCCTTGTCGCGGTCGGTCTGGCGGTTCTGCGCGAGCAGGATCAGCGGCGCCGCGTAGGCGGCCTGGGTCGAGAACGCCAGGTTCAGCAGGATGAACGGGTACTTGTCCCAGCGGAAGGTCCACGCGACCGCGTTGATCGAGACCCAGACGATGACGAGCACCGTCTGGGCGAAGAGATATCGCCCAGTTCCGAGGAATCGGGCCACCGACTCCGCGAAGCGAGCGAAAGCATCGGTGTCGTAGCCGGAGCTGCCGCGGGTGCCGCGCGGTTTTGAGAGATTGTCGTTGCGCGCCATTAGACAGCGGTGTCGCTGAGTCGCCAGCCGGACGGGAGCACCCGATCCAGCACGTCATCAATTGTGACGGCGCCGACAAGCCGCCCGGACTCGTCGGTGACCGGAATCGCGACGACGTTGTACGCGGCCAGGCGTGCGGCCACGTCACGGTCCGAAGCCGCTGGGCTGACCGGGTCCCAGTCCTCGTCGATGCAACGGCCGATCGGTTTCGACGGCGCCTCGCGCAACAGACGCTGGATCCCGACGACGCCGAGGAACCGCCCCGTCGGCGTCTCCAGCGGCGGCTGGCAGACGAACACCTGGACGGCGAGCGGCACCGACAGGTCCGGATTGCGCACGTGCGCCAGTGCCTGCGCAACCGACTCGTTGGGCCCGAGGATGATCGGCTCGGGGGTCATCAAGCCACCGGCGGTGTCCGGCTTGTAACCGAGCAGCCGCCGGACCGGCTCGGCCTCCTCGGGGTCCATCGCCGCCAGCAGTTCGGCCCGGTCATCGGCGGACATCTCGCCGAGCAGGTCGGCGGCGTCGTCGGCCTCCATCTCGTCCAGTACTCGGCCGACGCGCTCGGGGTCGAGGTTCTCGATCAGCCGCACCTGCTCGTCCTCGGGTAGCTCCTCGAGCAGGTCCGCGAGCCGGTCGTCCTCGAGCGCCTCGGCCAGCACGCGCCGACGGCTCAGCGGCAGCCGGCGGATCGCCGATGCCATCTCAGCGGGGTGCATAACCCCGAGCGTCGCGGCCTCCCGGTCGACACGCCGCTGATCGGCGAACAGCTCGCCGGCCTCGCTCCAGTCGACGACGTATGGGGCGCGCCCCAGACCCGGCATCCGTCGGGTCCCGAATGCGACCGTCGCGACCTCCCATGCAAACGGCTCGGGCGATGGCGTGATGCCGATGTCGACGACCCGCCGGTCGCCGACACGCCGTCCGATCAACTCGCCGGCGGCGAGCCGCTCGCCCGGGCGCAGTTCGAACTGGCGGAGGTTGATCGCGCTGCGCCGGAGACGCAACCCGCGCGTGTCGATCTCGCCGATTCGCCCGACGCTGACGAACACGCGCCGTCGCTGAACGCCGCCGACGACGAAGCCGATCACGCGCGGCGGTCTGCCACCGAGGTCCAGGACGACGTCGACGACGTGTCCGAGGTCCGAGCCGTCAGCGGCGACAAGGGGCATTCCCTTGATCCTCGAGATGTAAACGACGCGCCCGCTCATGCGTCAGATCGTAGGCCGACCGGGATCTCGGTCAAGCTTTGGCGATGGTCTGCACGCTCCCGGTCGCCTTCGCGGATAGGACCCCGCTGGACCGCGACGATCTGGAGGCTGCGCCCGTCCGCTACCCCTCTCCGCGCCGGCTGACGGCGCCGCTGAAGCTCGACGGCGCCAAGGCCACGCAGGGCGCGGCAGCGCTGGGTCTGCGGACCATCGGAGACCTTCTCGAGCACGTGCCGCGCGACCGGCGCGACGCGCGGGCGATCACCGGCCTCGCGCCGGAGGAGACCGCGACGATCGTCGTCGAAGTCCGCCGAATTCGCGCTCGTCCGGTGCGGCGCCGCGGGATGCGGCCACTGGTCGAGGCGACGGTCGCAGATCACAGCGGCACCGTCCGGGTCACGTTCTTCCAGCAGCCGTGGTTGGTCGATCGCTATCCGCCGGGCACGCGGCTGATCCTGCACGGCAGGTTCGATCCCCGGCGCGGCTTGACCGTTCAGGGCCATGCGGAGACGACCGAGCCGCTGAGCGGCGCCGCCAGCGCGACCGCGGTGTCGCATTACCCGGCCACCGACGGGCTCTCCTCGACGCAGATCCTGGCGCTCGTCCAACGGCACGCACCCGCCCTTGACGACGTGCTCGAGGCCCTGCCGGTGGCGGTGCGAGTCGCCGAAGGGCTGCCCGATCGCCCGGCCGCGCTACGCGCGTTGCACTTTCCGGCATATGACGCTGACCTGCAACAGGGCCTTCGTCGCCTTGCCTTCGAGGAGCTGCTGCTGGGCCAGGTCGCCCTGCAGCAGCGCCGGCGTGGCCGCAGCGCAAGCGCGGCCGCGCCGCGAATCGAGGAACCTCGGGAGCTGACCGCCCGCTGGCTCGACGAAGCGCTGCCGTTTGCCCTGACCGGGGACCAGCGTGCCGCGATCGAGGTGATCGACGCCGACCTGGCGCGCTCGGAACCGATGCAGCGGCTGCTGATGGGCGAGGTCGGGTCGGGAAAGACGGTGGTCGCCCTGTACGCGATGCTGCGGGCGGTCGAACACGACCTGCAGGCGGCGCTGATGGCCCCGACCGAGACGCTCGCGGAGCAGCACTTCCAGACGATCCAGAAACTGCTGGGGGCCGAGAACGTCCGGATCGGGCTGTTGACCGGTTCGACCCCGGGGGGACGGCGCGCCGATCTCCTGGCAAAGCTCGGGACCGGCGAGCTGTCGCTGCTGGTCGGCACCCACGCCCTGATCGAGGAGGAGGTCCAGTTCAACCGGCTGGCGGTCGTGGTCGTCGACGAGCAGCACCGCTTCGGCGTCGAGCAGCGGGCGGCGTTGGATCGCAAGGGGGCAGGGGGCGAGCGGGGCGGGCGGGCTCATGTCCTGCACATGACCGCGACGCCGATCCCGCGGACGCTGGCGCTCAGCCAATATGGCGACCTCGATTTCACCGTCCTGCGCGAGCTGCCCCAGGGCCGCCAGCCGATCGACACGTTTCTGTGCTCCACCGAGCGAGAACGCGAGCGAGCCTACGAACGGATTCGCGACGAGCTGCGTGCCGGGCGGCAGGCGTTCGTCGTCTGCCCGCTCGTCGAGGACTCGGAGCTGTTGCAGGTGCGGGCGGCCACCTCAGAGTTCGAGCGGCTCAAGCAGGGGCCGCTGCGCGATTTCAGGCTGGTCCTTCTGCACGGACAGTTGCGGCCGGGCGAGAAGGCCCAGGCGATGGCCGCGTTCGCCGACGGGGCGGCCGACGTTCTGGTCGCGACGACGGTGATCGAGGTGGGGATCGACGTCCCCAACGCGACCGTGATGCTCGTCGAAGATGCCGACCGCTACGGGATCTCGCAACTGCACCAGCTGCGGGGCCGGATCGGTCGCGGCGCCCACTCCTCGCTGTGTCTGCTGTTCGGTCGCCGCGATTCGCAGCGACTGCGGGCGCTCGCGCGCGAGTCCGACGGGTTCGCGTTGGCCGAGATCGACCTGCGGCTACGGGGGGAGGGGGAGTTGGTCGGGACCAGGCAGTCCGGCGCGGCGCTGTATCGCTTCGCCGAGTTCCCGCGCGACGTGGATCTGCTCGAGGGTGCGCAGCGTTGGGCGCGGACGCTGATCGATCGCGACCCGGCGCTCGAGGAGCCCGAGCACGTGCTGCTCGGCGACCAGCTGCGAGTCCGCTACGGGCAGGACGCGCTGCCAGCGCTCAGGGCGTGAGGGTTATCGCCGGGCGCTACCGGGGCACGAGGCTGCGGGCCCCGCGTGGGGAGGCGACCCGGCCGACGTCCGACCGGGTCCGCGAGGCGCTGTTCTCGATCCTGGTCTCCGTACAGGACTCGCGGGTTTTGGACCTGTTCGCCGGGTCCGGCGCGCTCGGGATAGAGGCGCTGTCGCGGGGTGCCGGTTCGGCCGTGTTCGTCGACTCGGCGGCAGCCGCGATGGCTGCCGTGAACCGCAATCTCGAATCGCTTGGGCTCGACGCCGAGGTCGTTCGCCGGCCGGCGGTCGCCTTCCTCGAGGGGGCAGCGATCCGCGGCGCTCAATACGATCTGGTGTTCGTGGACCCTCCATACCGACTCGCGAGCGCCGTGGGCCCGGAGCTCTCGATCGCGCTCGGGCCCGTTCTTGCGCCTGGAGCGAGGGTGGTGGCGGAGAGCGATCGCCGAGCGCCGCTGGAGCTCGACCTGCCGCTCGCCGACGAGCGGCGTTACGGGGACACGTTGATCAGAATCCATGGCGCCCGATAACCGAATCGCACTCTGCCCGGGGTCGTATGACCCCGTCACCTATGGTCACCTGGACGTCATCAGCCGGGCATCGGCGATGTTCGACAAGGTGATCGTCGCGGTCGTCAACCACCCGGTTCGCAAGGGCCAGACCTTGTTCACCACCGAGGAGCGGGTCTCGTTCGTCGAGCGGGCTACGGCCTCATTGCCCAACGTCACGGTCGAGCCGTTCAGCACCCTTGTGGTCGAGTTTGCACGCCGCCGCGGAGCCAAGGCAATCGTCAAGGGACTACGAGCGATCTCCGACTTCGAGTACGAGCTGGAGATGAACCAGCTCAACCGGATGCAGGCGCCCGATATCGAGTCCGTTTACCTGATGGCCTCGGCCAAGTACAGTTTCATTCGCTCAAGCGGCATAAAGGAACTGGCGACGTTTGGAGGACGGATCGACGATCTCGTCCCCGAGGAGGTCGCCAGAGCCTTGCAGGAAAGGATTGGCCGCTGACGAAACAGAGGTTCGGTTAATGGACGTCCTGGTACTCATCGACAAGCTCGACGATCTCATCCACAACGCTAAGCCCATGCCGCTGACCGATCAGGTCCGGGTGGACAAGGAGGAGATCTACGACATCCTCGACCAGATGCGAGCGACGATCCCTGAGGAGATCAAGCAGGCTCGCTGGATCGTCAAGGAGCGCCAGGAGATGCTGGCGGAGGCCAAGCGCGAGGCCGAGCGGGTCGTCAAGGAGGCCCGCGAACGCCAGGAGCGGCTGATCTCCGAGGAGGAGATCACCAAACAGGCCGAACGCGCGGCCGAGGACATCATCGAGGATGCCCGCGGTCGCGAGCGTGAGATCCGGCTCGGTGCCGAGGACTACGCGGACGAGATCCTCAACACCCTCGAGGTCAATCTCTCGAAATTCATCGCGGCGGTGCAGCGTGGCCGCGATCGCCTGGCCGGCAAGGACGAGCCGGTCGAGGCGCTCGACCGCTGAGCGTGCGCGGCGCTGCTTCCGCCGCGCGGGTCCGACCGCGCCGCGACTTCCGTCCGCGCCGCGCGGCATCCTCGCCGTGTGAGCGCAATTTGGCTGATAATCGGGCTCCTCATCGGCGCAGGCCTGACCGCCCTCGTGATGCGCGAGCGGATCCGTGCCGTCCGGTCAGGGCAGGAGCAGATGTCCGACTCGTTCAAGGCGCTCAGCGCCGAGGCGCTGCAGGCGAGCATCGGCCATCTGTCAGAGCTCGCCAAGTCGCAGCTGTCGACGACCCAGGCCGAGGCGCGTGGAGATCTCGACAAGCGAGCGCAGGCGGTCGAGCAGCTTGTCGGGCCACTGCGCGAGCAGCTCGGTCGGGTCGATCAACAGCTGCTGGCGCTGAATCGCGAGCGCCATGAGTCGCGGGGCAGGCTCGAGAACCAGCTGCGCACGCTGACCGAGACCCAGGAGCGGCTGCGGACCGAGACCGGCGCCCTCGTCACCGCGCTGCGGCGGCCCAACACGCGTGGCCAGTGGGGTCAGATGCAGCTGCGCAAGGTGGTCGAGCTGGCGGGAATGGTCCGTCACTGCGACTTCGTCGAGCAGGCCAGTTTCAGCGACGGCGACGACGGTTCGCTGCGGCCGGACATGGTGGTGAAGCTGCCGGGCGGCAAGCAAGTGGTTGTCGACGCCAAGGCGCCGCTGCAGGGCGTCCTCGACGCCTATGAGGCCCCAGACGAGGAGACGCGGGCGGCGCACCTGCGCGACCACGCCAGGTTGCTGCGCAAGCACGTCAAGCAGCTTTCCGACAAGTCCTACTGGTCGAGCCTTGAAAGCACCCCGGACTTCGTCGTCCTGTTCCTTCCGGGCGAGCACCTGTACGGCGCCGCGCTCGAAGCCGACCCGGAGCTGATCGAGCAGGCTATGGCGCGGCGGGTCCTGATCGCGACCCCGACGACGCTGCTGGCGTTGCTGCACTCGGTCGGATACGGCTGGCAGCAGGAACGGGTCGCCGAATCCGCCCAGGCGATCTCCGACCTCGGTCGCGACCTGCACGGCCGGCTCGTCAAGCTCTCGACGCTGATCGCGAACCTCGGGAAACGACTCAACGGCACCGTCGCGGCGTTCAACGAAACGGTCGGGTCATACGAGGCCCGGGTGCTTCCTTCGGCGCGCCGGTTCGCCGAACACGGTGCTGTGTCCCCTGGCCGGGAGCTGCCTGAGATCGAGCAGATCACCGTCAGCGCCCGCACCGTCCACGTGGCCGCCCCCGAAGACGAACTGGCCGCGGGGGCCGCCGACGAAGCCGATCGCCCGGCGGCGCTATTCGCCGAGCGGCACCTACGTGCCGCGGACTGACTCGGCGCGGCTCGACCACCAGTGGCGAAGATCGTCGCGCTGATGCGGGAGCGGATTCGCGGAGGGTCGCCGGGACTGCACCATTCTTAGGGCCGAGTCGATATCGACGTGCTCCCGGAGGGCGACGACTCCGGCGGCGACCGCCGCAGAGCGCTGCCAACCGGCCCGGCAGTGGAGATAGACCGTCTCTCGGTCGTCGATCCAGCGGTTGACGACCATCGTCGCCTCCTCGAGCGTTTCGCTCGGGAGCGAGCCGAAGTCGGGGATCGGGAGGCGATGCTCCTGGATCCCTGCGTCGTTCAAAGCCATCCTCACGATCGGGCGCGAGCCGTCCGCGTACTCCTTGTCGTCGACCAGGTTGAGAATCCGACCGACTCCGAGCCACTCGAGCGTGCGCACGTCCTCGGTGTCGAGCGGAATCGCGCCGACGAGGAAACCGTCATAAACGTCGGCGAAGCCGAAGCGCCGAAACCATACGGACACGGGCGCGGAGTCTACGCGGCGAGAGACAACCTCTTTGAGCCAACCTCTTAACCTAAGGGTCCATGGCTGATCTGCCGCGAGCGCACAGCTTCGATGTGGCCGGCCTCAAGCTCGCATCCGGCGAGGGGCGGCGGCTCGACCTGGCGGTCCCGATCGACCCGTTCGAGTTCGCGGGCGAGCACTACCCGGTCGCGCCGATGCCGGTTCCGGTACGCGTCGACGTATCCCGAACGGTCGGCCAAGGCTATTCGCTCCGACTGCGCTTCGGCGCATCGCTGGAGGGCCCGTGCATGCGCTGCCTGGAACCGGCAGCGCCGATGTTTGAGGTCGACGCGCGGGAGATCTCACAACCGGGCGAGGGCGACGAGCTGGAGTCCCCGTACCTGACGGACGGCGTGCTCGACGTCGCGGGGTGGGCGCACGACGCGCTCGCGCTGGCGCTCCCGGCGACGCTGCTATGCCAGCCGGATTGCGCGGGCCTGTGCCCGGTCTGCGGCGTCAACCTGAACGAGGCGGATCCCGGGCACCATCACGAGCCTGAGCCTGACGCGCGCTGGGCCAAGCTCGAAGAGATCCACTTCGAAGGGGAATAGGCGACAGCCCGCGGATGGGCGACAGGCCCCGCGCGGAGGGGGCCACATCTCCCCGCCCTGCTAGCCTGCGCCAGCATGGCTGTCCCGAAGCAGAAGCAGTCCCATTCGCGCACAACCAAGCGCCGCTCAACCCACAAGGTCGCCGCTGCCGCCACGAACGCGTGCCCCCAGTGCCACAGCCCCCGCCTGCCGCACCGAGTGTGCCCGGTCTGCGGTTACTACAAGGGGCGCGAGGTCATCGCGCCGGACACTTCACTGGACTAGGCGCAACCATCTCGTGGCCCAACCAGGGCGTCACCGATGGTGACGGTCGCCGTCGACGGGAACGGGGCTGATCTCGGCCCCGATGAGGTTGCCGCCGGTGCCTCGCTGGCAGCCGGTCGCGGGATCCAGGTGCTGCTGTTCGCGGCCGCCTCGGAGATAGGAGAGGTCGCCGAAGGCGTCAAGGTGATCGACGCGCCGATCTCGATCGCCAAGGACCCTGACCCGGCTTCCGCGGTCCGCCGGAACCCGGACGCCTCGATCGTCCAGGCCACTCGGGCGGTCGCCGCCGGACGCGCCCAGGCGCTCGTCTCCGGGGGGTCCACGGGCTCCGCGCTCGCCGCGGGCCTGTCCAATCTCAAGAAGGGTCGCGGCATCTACCGGCCTGCGTTGGCGCTGCCGATCCCACGGCCCGATGATCGCCCGGTGCTGGTCCTCGACGTCGGGGCCAACGTCACCTGCCGGCCCGAGCACCTCGTTCAGTTTGCCCACATGGGCTCGGCCTTCGCCCAGACGGTGATGGGCACTCCGTCACCGCGTGTGGCGCTGCTCTCGAACGGGACCGAGCCGACGAAGGGCACCGACGACCTCAGGCAGGTATACGAGCGGCTCAGCGGCGAGGAGGGCGCCGGCCTGCGATTCATCGGCAACATCGAGGGCACCGACGTGATGGAGAGCGTCGCCGACGTGGTCGTGACCGACGGCTTCTCGGGCAACATTGCGCTGAAGCTGATCGAGGGCGTCTCCGGCCGCACGATGAAGGCGATGCGGATGGCGGCGATGCGATCGTGGCGGGCCAGGGTCGGCGGCTTTCTGCTGGCGCCGTCGGTTCGCGACCTGCGCGAGGAGATCGACCCCGAGACGACCGGCGGGGCCTACATGCTCGGCCTCCGCCAGATCGGGGTCGTCGCCCACGGCCGTTTCAGCCGGCGCGGCTTCGCGCAGGCGATCGAGGTGGCGGCCCGGGGGGTGGACCAGGATGTGGTCGCGCGGACACAGGCTGCGCTCCAGGAGGCCGGGGCGCTGCACATCCGCCCCCACCACGTCTCCGCCGGCGCTGCCGGCGATGAATTGGGGGCGCCGGAAAGCGGGTCAGGCGATCCCTCGACCACGTCCGAGCAGGCGGCTACGGTGGCGGGTCAATGACTCGCGAGCAGATTCTGACCGCGATCCGCGCCCACCTCGCCGAGGAGCTCGAGGTCGATCCCGCATCGATCGACGAAGGGACGCGCTTCCGAGAGGATCTCGAGGCTGATTCGCTCGACCTCTACACGCTCGTTGTCGAGCTCGAGGACAGCTACGGCGTGAAGATCTCGGATGAGCAGGCAAGCAGGATCCTGACCGTCGGACAGGCGGTCGAGTTCGTGCTCGCGAGCGGCCTCGGTGAGGCTGTCGGGGACACACGCGATGGCGCAGTCCCGGTCTCGAATTCGACCCCCAGCCCGGCAGCCGGTGACGACTGAGCCGATCGCCAGCCGCGGGTCCGAGGCAAAGCTGCGCGCGCTGCTCGATGAGCTTCCGAGCGAGCTCGCGGCCCACGTCTTCACGCACGCCTCGTGGACCACGCGACGGGCTGATTCCTACGAGCGGCTCGCGTTTCTCGGTGACAGCGTGCTGTCGCTGGCGATCACGTCGCACCTGTATCCGAGCCTCGAGGCCGAGCGCTTCGGCGCCGGGCAGCTGACGAAGATCCGAGCCCAGACGGTCTCGGGCCGCTCGTGCCGGGCCGTCGCCGAGCGTCTCGGGGTGCCGGACCGGCTTGCCGCCGCGGCGCCGGCGGCGGCCGCGGCGACCGTGCCGGCGCTGGTGGCGACCGAACGGGTGCTGGCCTCGGTGATCGAAGCCGTGATCGGCGCCTGTTTTCTGACGTTCGGGTACGAGCGGACCGCACAGGCCGTGGTGGAAGCGTTCGCGGCCGAGCTGGACGAGGCGCTCGAGCACCCGGTTGACTTCAAATCGGCGTTGCAGGAGCGGCTCGCCCGCCGCGGAGCGTTGGTCAGCTACGAGGTCATCTCCGAGGAGGGTCCGCCGCACGATCGCACCTTCACCGTTGCTGCGCAGATCACCGGGGACGAGATCGGCCGCGGCAGCGGACGCAGCAAGAAGGACGCCGAGCAACTCGCCGCCCAGGCCGCCCTCGAGGCGATGAGCGGGTGACACACGCGAGGCGATGAGGGGCCGATGTACCTGAAGAGCATCGCCCTGAAGGGCTTCAAGTCGTTTCCCGATCGCACCCGGCTCGAGTTCGGGCCGGGGACCAGCGTGATCGTCGGTCCGAACGGGTCGGGTAAGTCGAACGTCACCGACGCGGTGTTGTGGGTGCTCGGCGAGCAGTCGCCGGTCGCCGTCCGCGGCCACTCTATGCAGGACGTCATCTTCAGCGGCGCGCCCGGCCGGCAAGCGGCGACGAGCGCCACCGTTGAGCTGGTCCTGGACGACGCGGATGGGACGCTCGGCCTCGGACCCGAGGTTGCGATCGTCCGCCGGCTCGACCGCAGCGGTGACGGCGAGTACACGCTCGCCGGCGCTCGCTGCCGGTTGATCGACCTGCTCGAGGTCCTGTCCGACACCGGCCTCGGGAAGGAGATGCACTCGGTCATCTCCCAGGGCCGGGTCGAGTCGATCGTCACCTCCAAGCCCCGCGACCGCCGGCTGCTGATCGAGGAGGCGGCCGGTCTCGGCAAACACCGCAAGCGCCGCCGTCGGGCGCAGTTGAAGCTGGCGCACACGCAGGAGAACCTCGATCGCGCCCTCGACGTCGAACGCGAAGCCAGGTCACGGCTCCGGCCGCTCAAGCGCCAGGCCGAGGCCGCCGAGCTGCACGAGCGCCTGCACCGTCAGACCCTCGAAGTGCGGTGGCAGCTCGCCGGTGACGATCTTCGGGCCCGACGCGCCGAGCTGCAGGACGCCGCCGCGCTGGTCAGATCCGCCCGCGAGGCCAGAAAGCGGCTCGAGGGCGAACTCGACGCCGTTGGCGTCCGGCGCCGCGAGGCCGAGGAGGCGCTGGCGGCGCGCTCCAGCCACCGCGAGGAATTGTCCCGGCGCAGCTTCGCGGCCCAGTCAGCGGCTGACCGCGTCGGCTATCGGGCCGACGCGGTCAGAGCGGCGTCGGTGACGGTCGCGGATCGGCTCGACCGCGGTCGTGCGTCGCTCGAGACCGTAAGGGCACTGCACGAGGCCGACAACCCCGACCCCGAGGCCGAGGCTCGGATCGTTGCGCTCGCCAGCGAGCTAGAGGCGCTCGATCGTGACCGCGAGGCAGAGGTCGCCCGCCAGATTGCGGAGCTCGAGCAGGAGCGTCTGACGGCCGCCCAGGCGGTCGCCACTCGTGAGCGGGAACTGTCTCAGGCCGGGGAGGCCCGCGAGCGGGCCGACGCCGCTTACAGGCGGGCCCGGGAGCAGGTCCGCGAGGCCGAACGCGGCGCCGAGGCGGCACGCCGCCACAGCGCCACGGTCGGCGGCGAGCTCGCCGCGGTCAACCAGTTCCTGCGCAGCCATCAGTCCACGCCCGGAGGCGCCCGCTCGCTCGCCGATGCACTGACCGTCTCGTCGGGCTATGAGTTGGCGGTCGCCGCCGCGCTCGATGGCAGGCTCGGCGCGGCGCTGGCCAGCGACCGAGAGCAGGCGGCGGCGCTGCTCGAGCGGGCGAGCCGCGAGGGCGGCAGGGTCGTGATAATCGGTGTCCGTAGGCTCGCCGGGCCCGCCGATCCGAGCTCGCCGGTTCGCCCCGCTCCGCCGGTGCCCGGGGCCGAGCGGCTCGCCGACCGGATCGCCGGCGACGACGAGCCAGCGGCGCTCGCCAGGGCGTTGCTGCGTGACGCCTGGGTGGTCGACCGCCTCGACGACGTTGCCGACGACTTCGACGGCGTCGCGGTCACCCGGTCGGGACGGGTGTTCGCGCCCGCGGCGAGGGAGCTGCGCCAGGCGGCCGCGGTCGGCGAGGAGAGGGTGCTCGCCGAGCGCAACCGCCGCGACGAACTGATCGCCGCCAGCGAGGCTGCCGCCCAGGCCGAACAATCCTCAGGGGCCCGGGTCGAGGCGGCGGTCGGCGAGGCCAACCGGCTCGACGCCGCCCGCGAGGCCGCGATCACGGCGCATCGGTCGGCCGCGGTCCAGCGGGACGAGGCCGCCGAGCAGACGCGCCGGCTATCCGCCGCGATCGAGCGCCGCCGGTCGGCGCCGGACGAGGGTCCGAGTGCCGGCCGTCGGGCTCAGCTCGACGCCGAGCTGCGGGCCGAGCGTGGCCGCGTCGAGCGGGCCGAGCGCGATCGCGCCGAGCGGGCGGCGCAGATCGAACGCCTGCGCGCCGGCATCGCCCGCGACGACGCGCTCGGGCCGGTGATCGCCGGAATCGTCGAAGATCTGGAGACGATCCTCACGGGCATCGGCGAGCGAAGGGCGGAGTTCGAGGCCGCTCTGGCCGCCGACCGCGAGGCGGGGGAGACGGTCGCCGGGCAACTGCGCGCCTGTGCACAGGAGGAGGCGGGCATTCAGAACCGGCTCCACTCGGCGAGTGAGGAGCTGACCGTGGCGGAGGTTCGAGCCCAGCGTTCGCGCGACCAGGCGGCCGACGCGGAGGGGGCGTTGCAGACGCTGGCGGCGGAACTGCAGCTGGAGCCGGTGCCCTCCGCCGAGCCGCTCCCCGAGCACGAGCGTGCGGAGCTGGTCGGACGCCTGGAGCGGCTCGCCCGTCGCAGGGAGCAGCTCGGGCCGGTCAACCCGCTCGCCCAGGAGGAGTACGCGCAGGCGCTTGCACATGTCGAAGAACTCGAGCGCCAACGGACCGACCTCGAGACGGCCCTGCGCGAGTTGGAGGGGCTGATCCGCGACACCGACAGGCAGATTCGCGAGACCTTTGAGGAGACCTTCGCGGCCGCCGCGGAGAACTTCGAGGAGCTCGCCGCTCGCCTGTTCCCAGGTGGCGCCGGTCGGCTCCGGCTCGTCTCCGAGAGCGAGGGGCAGGCGCGGGTGCTCGGCGGTCAGAATGCCGACGTCGATGCCGAGGGCGGATCCGACGCTGACCCCGAGTCCGATCCGGAGGAGGACGATGGGGCGGACGAGGATTTGCTGGGAGTGGAGATCGAGATCACTCCCGCCGGCAAGGCGATGAAGCGGCTGACCCTGCTGTCAGGCGGCGAGAAGTCGATGACGGCACTCGCGTTCCTGTTCGCCGTGTTCCTTGCCAGGCCGTGCCCGTTCTACATCCTCGACGAGGTCGAGGCGGCGCTCGACGACCTCAACATCGACCGCTTCCTGGATCTGCTCGATACGTACTCGGCGCGCGCCCAGTTCATCGTCGTCACCCACCAGCGGCGCACGATGGAGGCCGCCGACTCGCTGTATGGAGTGTCGATGGGCGGGGATGGGATCTCGAAGGTGATCTCTCGGCGGCTGCCCGCCCGCGAGGCCGCCTGAAGGTGCAGCGCTCGCGGCGTCTAGGGGTGACTTTGGCGGCCACGTGGCCGCCAAAGTTGGGCCCCCAGGGAGTGTCTCGTAGGAGCCCGGGCTACCGACCGGGCTCCGTCCGTCGCTGATAACTTCGCCGCCAATGGCCCGAGACTGGTCAGATCTGTTCGTCGTCGACGGCCCGCCAGTCGCGGTCGTGCCCGGGCGCGAGCCGGTGGCGGAGGAACAGCGCATCGGCCGCTTCCGGCGGCTGCGGGAGAGCCTGCGCAAGACCCGGCAGGCGCTGAGCGCTGAGATTCAGGCGACCCTCTCCGACGAGCTCACCGACGAGAGCTGGGAGCGGCTCGAGGAGGCGCTGATCTACGCGGACGTCGGGGCTCGGACGACGGCGAGCGTCGTTGGCCAGCTCGAACAGGAGGCGACCACCGGCGGGATCAGCGGCGGTGCGGCGTTGACCGCGCGGCTGACGGACCTGCTCGCCGGGATCGCTCGGACCGGCGACGATCGGATTGACCTGCGGGCGAAGCCGACCGTGATCCTGATGGCGGGCGTCAACGGCACCGGTAAGACGACGACGGCCGGCAAGCTCGCCCACCATCTCAGCCGGCAGTTCGGCTACTCGGTGGTCCTGGTTGCAGCCGACACCTTCCGCGCCGCGGCCGTCGAGCAGCTCGGGATCTGGGCCGAGCGGGCCGGTGCGACGTTCGTCCGCGGTCCGGATCGCACCGATCCGGGTTCGGTGGCATACGAGGGCGTCGCGACCGCCGTCCGCGACCGCGCCGACGTCGTGATCGTCGATACTGCCGGACGCCTGCATACGCAGGACGATCTGATGGGGGAGCTCGCCAAGATCCGGCGGGTGATCGCCAAGCTGATCCCGCAGGCGCCGCACGAGACGCTGCTGACGGTGGACGCGACCACCGGCCAGAACGGGCTGCGCCAGGCGCAGCTGTTCTCTGAGGCCATCGACGTCTCGGGTCTGGTGCTGACCAAGCTCGACGGGACCGCGAAGGGCGGGATCGCGCTGGCGATCGCCAGCGATTTGGGAATTCCGGTGAAGCTGATCGGCGTCGGCGAGCAACTGGAAGACCTGCGTCCATTCGACGCCGAGGAGTTCGCCCGGGCACTGGTGAGCTCCGAGTCGTAGGGGGTCTCCCGCTGGCCCGCAGCGCCGCCGAGACCGCCCAATACTCCGGGTGAAAGCACTAAGCTCGTGACGAGATGTCCGGATGGATTGTGTGGCTCGTCGTGGCCTGTGCATTCGGGGTCGGCGAGCTCATCACCACCGGCTTCTTCCTTGGTCCATTCGCTCTAGGTGGACTGGTCGCGGCGGTTACTGACGCCGCCGGCGGCGGTGAGGCCGCGGCGGCGGTCGTGTTCGTCGTGGTGTCGATCATGACCCTGCTGCTGCTCAGGCCGATCGTGCAGTCCCGGATCATGCACTCGTCGCCGCCGCTGCGAACAGGCGCCGCCGCGCTGATCGGCAAACGGGCGATCGTGCTGGAGCGGATCGCCAACGACGAGGGCGTGGGATGCGTGCGGATCGATGGCGAGGTCTGGACCGCCCGCGCCTTCGACGAGGCGAACGTGATCGAAGCCGGAACGCCGGTGGAGATAATCGAGATCAGGGGCGCTACGGCGCTCGTCATCGAGTGAGAGAGGCTTGGCATGGTTCCTGTAATCGTCGCGGCCGTGGTGGTGGTCTTCCTCGTCATCTTGTTCGCCCGGACGATCAGGATCGTGCCGCAGGCCCGTGCCGGGATCGTCGAGCGGCTCGGCCGTTATCACCGCACGCTGAGCCCTGGAATGTCCCTGGTGATGCCCTTCGTCGACCGCCTCAAGCCACTGATCGATCTGCGCGAGCAGGTGGTGTCGTTCCCGCCGCAGCCTGTCATCACCGAGGACAATCTCGTGGTGCAGATCGACACAGTCCTGTACTTCACGATCAACGATGCGCGCGCCACGACCTACGAGGTCGCCAATCCCTTGCAGGCGATCGAGCAGATCACCGTCACTACCCTACGAAATGTGATTGGTTCCCTGACGCTGGAGCAGGCGCTGACAAGCCGCGACCACATCAACGCGCAACTGCGCGGCGTGCTCGACGAAGCTACCGGCAAGTGGGGGATCCGGATCAATCGCGTCGAGCTGAAGTCGATCGATCCTCCTGCCTCGATCCAGGACTCGATGGAGAAGCAGATGCGCGCCGAGCGCGATCGCCGAGCGGCGATCCTCAACGCCGAAGGCGTCAAGCAGTCCCAGATCCTGACGGCCGAGGGTCTCAAACGAGCTGCCGTCCTGACCGCCGAGGGAGAGAGGGCGGCGGCGATTCTGCGCGCCGAGGGAGAGGCGCAGGCGATCGCGACCGTCTTCGACGCGATCCATAACGGCAAGCCCGACCGGCAACTGCTGAGCTACCAGTACCTGCAGATGCTGCCGCAGCTGGCCAAGGGCGATGCCAACAAGGTGTTCGTTATCCCGTCCGAGTTCTCGCAAGCGGTGAGCGGGATCGGCGAGGCATTCGGCAAGGGTGTGGCGGGGGGCGCCGGGAACCATGCCGTGGCCGAGGACGGGCCAGACTCCAAGTAGCCGATGTTTGATTCCCTCGCCGACAAGCTGCAGGCGACCCTGGCAGATGTCCGCGGTCACGGGACGCTGACCGAGGCCGACGTCAACGCCGCGATGCGCGAGATCCGGCTCGCGCTGCTGGAGGCGGACGTCAACTTCAAGGTCGTCCGGACGTTCACCGGCGCGGTCAAGGAGCGAGCGCTCGGAGCCGACGTGATCGGACAGCTGAATCCCGGCCAACAGGTCGTGGGGATCGTCGCCGACGAGCTCACTCAGCTGATGGGCGGGGAAGCCGAGGAGCTGCGCTTCTCCCCTCGGCCCCCGACGGTCATCCTGATGGCGGGACTGCAGGGCTCAGGCAAGACGACCGCGACGGGCAAGCTCGCGCGATTCCTCAAGCAGGAGCACCGATCGTCGGTCGCGGTCGCGGCCTGCGACGTCTACCGGCCGGCGGCTGTCGAGCAGCTGATCAAAGTTGGGGGTCAGGCCGGCGCCGTCGTGTACGAGCAGGGGACCGACCGCACCCCGGTGCAGATCGCCACCTGGGCCAAGGAGCGCGCACAGGCCGAGGGCAAGGACGTATTGATCGTCGACACGAGCGGCCGGTTGCACATCGACGAGGACCTGATGCGGGAGCTCGCCGAGATCCGCAACGCGATCGAGCCCGACGAGGTCCTGCTCGTGGTCGACGCGATGACGGGCCAGGACGCAGTGCACGTCGCGGAGGAGTTCGGGCAGGCGGTCGACTTCGACGGGGTGATCATGACCAAGCTCGACGGCGACGCCCGTGGTGGCGCGGCGCTGTCGGTCAAAGCGGTCACCGGCAAGCCGATTCTGTTCGCGTCCACCGGGGAGAAGCTCGACGAGTTCGAGCGCTTCCACCCGGATCGGATGGCGCAGCGGATTCTCGGCATGGGCGACGTGATGACCCTGATCGAGAAAGCTCAGGACGCCTATGACGCCGACCACGCGGCGGAGCTCGAGCGCAAGTTCCGCAAGTCCGAGTTCGACCTCAACGATTTCCTCGACCAGATGGGCCAGATCCGCCGGCTCGGGCCACTGCAGAATCTGCTGGGGATGATCCCGGGCCTTGGCAAGGAGTTGCGCGGAGTCAAGGTTGACGAGCGTGAGTTCGACCGGATCCAGGCGATCATCCTGTCGATGACGCCGCAGGAACGACGCCATCCAGAGCTGATCAAGGGCTCGCGCCGGCTTCGGATCGCCAAGGGCTCAGGGACCAATGTCCAGGCCGTCAAGGCACTGATCAAGCAATTCGACGAGATGCGCAAGCTGATGCGCCAGGTCTCGCAGGGCCGCACGCCGGATCTCGGCGCGCTGCTGCGACAGAGCCGGTAGTGCCGTGTGTTGGCGGAAACCCGCTACCCTCACCAGTCGACTTATGGCAGTGAGACTTCGACTAACTCGCGTCGGCGGGCGCAAGAACCCCATCTGGAGGGTTGTCGTCGCCGATCAGCGGTCCAAGCGCGACGGTCGCGTCATCGAGACCGTCGGGCACTACAACGCACAGACCGATCCGTCGACGATCGTCCTCGACGAAGCTCGAATCAAGGACTGGCTGGCGCGCGGCGCCCAGCCCAGCAACACGGTCCGCAAGCTCCTGCGCACGCAGGGCATCTCCGGTTGACCGGCGCCGCCTCCTCGTCACGGGCGCTGCTCGAGTACCTCGCTCGGGGCCTGGTCAACGAACCGGACAAGGTCAGCGTCAGCGAGGTGCGGGAGAGCGACGGCGTTGTGGTGCTCGAGTTGTCCGTGGCAGACGACGACTACGGGAATGTGATCGGGCGCGGCGGTCGCACCGCGATGGCGCTGCGCACGGTCGTCAAGAGCGCGGCGGCACGCCATGGGCAGCGCGTCTTCGTCGACATCGTCGACGGCTGACGGCGGTTGGTTGCACGCCGGTCGGGTCGGCGGCCCGCACGGGCTCGACGGGAGCTTCCGGGTGCTCGACGCCGTCCCAAGCCTGCTGGTCCTAGGCGAGCCGGTGATGGTCGGCGGCGCCGCGCGCGTGATCGAACGCCGTGCCGGGTACGGTTCGCGGCTGATCGTGCGCGTCGACGGCTGCAGCGACCGAGACGCAGCGCAAGCGCTGCGCGGGCTCGAGCTCGAGGTGCCCCGGGTCGCCGCGCCGGCGCTCCAGGAAGATGAGTGGTGGGCCGCGGATCTGGAGGGACTGGCTGTACGCGACGGCGGGCGCCAGGTCGGAACCGTGCGGCGGCTGCTCGCGCTGCCCTCGTGCGAGGTGCTGGAGGTCGACCGCGGCGACCGCGGTGACCTGCTGGTCCCGCTCGTCAGCGACGCCGTTCGCAGCGTCAGCTTGGAGGACGGGGTGATCGACATCGACCTCGAGTTCCTGGGCGAAGGCTGATGAGGATCGACATCTTCACGCTGTTCCCGGAGGCGTTCGAGTGGTTCGAGTCCCAGCGGCACGTTCGCAACGCGGTCGCCCAGGGGCACGGGCTCGCGTATGTCAACTACCGCGACCACACGCCGCTCAGCGGCGGGCAGGTCGACGACACGCCGTTCGGTGGGGGCGCGGGCATGGTGCTCCGGGTCGACGTCGTGGAGGCGGCGCTGCGTGCGCGTTACCGGGCCGATCCGGTGTCGCTGCGGTTGGAGCGGCGGGTGATCGCCTTGACGCCGGGCGGTCGCGTCCTCGATGACGCCTTCGTCGAGGAGCTCAGCGCCGAGTCGGCGCTGACGGTTCTATGCGGCCGGTACGAGGGTTTCGACGAGCGGATCATCGAACATTTCGCCAGCGATCGGCTGTCGATCGGTCGCTACGTGCTCGCCGGCGGCGAGCTCGCGGCGATGGTCGTCTGCGACGCCGTGCTGCGCAAGCTTCCCGGTGCGCTTGGGCACGCCGACTCCGTGGTCGAGGAATCGTTCAGCCGCGCACTCGACGGCGCTCCGGAGTACCCCCACTACACGAGGCCGGCGTCGTTCCGCGGCTGGGACGTCCCCGACGTGCTGATGTCGGGGCATCACGCGAACATCCGGCAGTGGCGCCTGGAGCAGGCTCGGGCGCGGGTGCAGACGGGTCCGCTACCATAGGCCGCCGCGCGCTCCGCGCGCCCTGATTCCTTTCTAAGTCTGACCAGAGCCGGTGCTGCCGGCGGACGGAACGAGCCATGAGCACCGTGATCGAAAACCTGGAGCGCGCCCAGCTCCGCCGGGTCCCGAACTTCGACGCAGGCGACCGCCTGCGTGTCCACTTCCAGGTCATCGAGGGCTCCCGCCGCCGAACGCAGGTTTTCGAGGGCGTGGTGATCAAGCGCCAGGGCCATGGTGCGCGGGAAACCTTCACCGTCCGCAAGCAATCCTTCGGGGTCGGCGTCGAGCGAACGTTCCCGCTGCACTCGCCGAAGATCGAGCGGATCGAGGTCGTTGCGCGTGGTGACGTTCGCCGGGCGAAGCTGTACTACCTGCGGGATCGCGTCGGAAAGCGCGCGCGTGTGCGCGAGCGCCGCAATACGGGTCCCGAAGAGGTGATCGAGCGCGAGCTGCTGTACGCGGGCCAGGAGGACGATGCCGAGCTCGAGCCTGCGGTCGAGCCCGAGGCCGTGGTAGCCGAGTCCGAGGCTGGGGTGGCCGAGCCCGAGGCAGCCGAGCCCGAGGCGCCGGCCGAGGATGACGCTGAGGCGGCCGGGTCGGATGGCGCCGAGCCGGAGGCCGCCGCTGCGCCCGAGGCCGCCGCGGTAGAGCCCGACGCCGGCGAGAACTCAGCCGACAACTCCTGAAGAGTCATTGACTCTGAAGGGGGGCCGACGTCTTGACGAAAGCCAAGAAGTCGCTGTTGCGTTCGGCCGGCGAGACCCTTGTGGTCGTTGCCGTTGCGATCGGCTTGGCGTTGCTGCTCCAGGCGTTCGTCGTCAAGCCTTATCGGATCCCGAGCGGTTCGATGGAGCCGACGCTGAAGATCGGCCAACGGATCCTCGTCGATCGGATCGGGATGCATTTCAGCTCGCCGCACGTTGGCGACGTCATCGTCTTCCACCCTCCCGCGGATTATTCGGCCTGCGCGGATCCGAACCAGGGTCAGACCTTAAGCGGTGGATACGGTGCGCAGCCCTGTGATGTAGCGCAGACCCGGGCGTCTTCGGTTACGTTCGTCAAGCGCGTGGTGGGACTCCCAGGGGATCACCTGAAGATCACCGACGGGCACGTGATCCGCAACGGAAAGCTCGAGCCCGACTCGTTCACAATCCCATGCGACAACGCTCCGGCGTGCACTTTCCCGAAGACGATCGTCGTTCCGAAGGGCGACTATTACATGATGGGCGACAACCGGCCCGACTCCGACGACAGCCGGTTCTGGGGACCGGTGCCGAGGTCCTGGCTGATCGGCAAGGTGTTCTTTACCTACTGGCCACCCGATCGGCTCGGCTTCCTGTGAGCCTCCTCGGCGCAATTACATGCTGAAGACACGCAGGAAGCGCGACCAACCCAAGGGCTTGGTCGCCAACATCCTGGAGCTGGTTGTCACGGTTGCGATCGCGATCGGCTTGGCGCTGCTGATCCAGGCGTTCCTGGTCAAGCCCTACCGGATCCCGAGCCCTTCGATGGTCCCGACTCTGCAGATCGGACAGCGGATCCTGGTCAACCGACTCGACACGAGCCCCAGCCTCGAAGATGTGGTCGTCTTCCATCCGCCCGCCGGGGCCGACCCGGTGGAGCCGGATTGTGGAAGCCCCTCGCAGGGCGCCGGCCACCGACAGGCGTGCGCCACGCCAACCCCTGCCGAATCGACGCAGACGTTCGTCAAACGGGTCGTCGGCCTCCCCGGCGATCACCTGAGGATCATCAACGGCCACGTATATCGCAACGGCGTCGAGGAGCACGGGAGCTACATTCAGCCTTGCAACTCCGGACCGGCGAACTGTACGTTCCCCTCCACGATCACCGTTCCGGCCGGGATGTACTACATGATGGGTGACAACCGTGGTGAGTCAGACGACAGCCGATTCTGGGGTCCGGTGCCGCAGAAGTGGCTCATCGGGGTGGCGTTCTTCACCTACTGGCCGATCGACCGGATCGGTTTCTTCTAGGAAGCGCGCTGGGGGCAACCGGCCCACGGCGAGCCGGCCGCGATGAAGCGGCGTCCACCCGGTCCCAAGCTCTTCCGCCACGATCGCTCGCTCGGCGTCAGGTTCGTCGCCGGCGCTGATGAGGCCGGGCGAGGCTGTCTGGCTGGGCCGCTCGTCGCCGCGGGGGTCTTGTTCGACATGGAGCGTTTCCGTCCGGCGGACATTCGCGCGCTGTCGGCGCTGAATGACTCCAAGCTGCAGACACCAGCCAGCCGAGCGGAGCTGTATCCCGTGATCCTGCGGTTCGCAGCGAAGGTCGCCGTGGTGTCCAGGTGCGCACCCGGGATCGACGAACGTGGCCTGCACGTGACCAACCTCGGGGCGCTGCGCGACGCACTGCGGCGCGTCGCCTGCGAAGGCTGCGTTTGCCTCAGCGACGGGTTCCCGGTCGAGGAACTCGGCTTCGCCCAGCGGGCGGTGATCGGGGGCGACCACACGAGCGCGGCGATCGCGGCGGCCTCGGTGATCGCCAAGGAGACCCGCGACCGCTACATGCGTCGGGCCGACGAGCGTCACCCCGGTTTCGATTTTGCCCAGCACGTCGGCTACGCCACTCCGGAGCACCGCCAGGCGATCGAACGGCTCGGCGTGACTCCGCTGCACCGGATGTCGTTCCAGTCGGCCGCCTATCAGCAGCTGTCGCTCGGCTAGGAGCCCGTCTCAAAAATGATGGCGTGTCCGGATGCGGCCGTGGACACGGCGCTGGATCGCCATCCGTCCCCGCGCCAATACCACCAGTATTGGCTTTGGGAACGGCTGTCGCCCAGCTTGGTCCACGAACACCCCGGCCACACCCTGATTTTGAGACAGGCTCCAAGAGCCTTGCTGTGCGGTGGTTACGGGGAGGCCGCCCGACGGTCAGAACGCGCCCTCGAGGTGGTCGAGCCGCAGCAGCGCGCCGGTTGCGTCGACGGCGATGCCGATCGCGTCGAACCGCAACTGATCGGCGCGCGGCCGATCGCGTCGCTCGACGAGCCATTGCGCGGCCATGCGGCGAACCTTGGCCTGCTTGCGAGGGTGCACCGACTCGAGCGGATCCCGGGCCTCCGGGTCCAGTCTCCTCGACCCTCGGCCGGCCACCCGGGTTTTGACCTCGCAGAACACGATCGTGCGGTCCTTCGCCGCGATGATGTCGAGCTCGCCCCAGCGTGTCCGGTAGTTGCGCTCGACGATCTCGTAGCCGCGTCTGAGGAGGTGCTCGGCGGCGATTTGCTCGCCGGCGGCGCCGAGCTCGGTGCGCCGTCGGTCTGGCATGTCGATCAGGTGGGGTTTCGTTTTGTCGCTCATCGCGCTCGACGCTAGGACCCGACACGTCACGTGTTCGTCTCGCCAAGTGATGGCTTCGTGCCGATTTCGGGTATCGCGCCGAAACCGGCACGGACTCGACACACGACGGCACTCATCCGTGCCTGACGAAGCCATTACGGTCGAGCGCGTGCTCTCCCGTGTGTCCACGTTCGCGATCGACGGCGTCGAGCCACGCCGCGTTGCCGTCGAGGTCGACATCCGTGCCGGTCTGCCGGCGTTCACGATCGTCGGGCTGGGTGATGTGGCGGTGCGGGAGTCGCGTGAGCGAATCCGCGCCGCGATCCAGAACTCCGGCTTCAAGTTCCCGCAGAGCCGAATCACCGCGAACCTGGCGCCGGCTTCGTTACGCAAGGCTGGTCCAGGCTTCGACGCGGCGCTGGCGCTGGCGGTGCTCGCCGCCAGTGAGCAGATCCCATCGGCGCCGCTGACCGACGTCGCCGTCTTCGGCGAGCTGTCGCTCGGCGGTGAGCTGCGCGTTGCGCCCGGGGTCCTGGCCGCCGCCGAGGGAGCCCGACGGGCTGGAATCCCACGCCTCGTCGTCCCACGCGAGCGCGCTCGCGAGGCGGCACTGGTCGACGGGATCGAGGTGGCCGGGGTCAGCGGCCTCGCGGAGGCTGTCGACGCGATCATCGGCCTGCGGACGCCGCCGCTGCCTCGGCCCCAAGCGACGTCGAGCACGCCCGTCGCCGCGGATCTGGCCGACGTCCGTGGCCATGCCGCACCGCTCCTGGCACTGCAGATCGCGGCCGCGGGCGGCCACAATCTGATGCTCGAGGGACCGCCGGGGACGGGCAAGACGATGCTCGCGCGGCGGCTGCCGTCGATCCTGCCGCCCCTGACCCGAGACCAGGCGCTGGAGGTGACGCGAATCCACAGCGTCGCCGGCGTACACGCCGGCGGACTCGTGCAGCGCCGCCCGTTTCGGGCACCCCATCACACGATCTCAGCCGCCGGGTTGGTTGGCGGGGGCTCTCCGCCAAAGCCGGGCGAGGCTAGTCTCGCGCATCTCGGTGTCCTATTCCTGGACGAGCTCTCCGAGTTCCCACGGACGACGCTCGAGGCACTGCGTCAGCCGCTCGAAGACGGTCACGTGACGATCGTTCGCGCCCAGCGGGCGCTCGTGTTTCCGACCCGGGTGATGCTGGTCGCCGCGACCAACCCGTGTCCGTGCGGCTACGCGGGCGCCGGCGACCGCTGCACCTGCTCGGAGTTGGATCTGCGGCGTCACCGACGCCGGCTCAGCGGGCCGCTGCTCGATCGGATGGACCTGCTGATCGGCGTCGAGCGGCCCGATGAACAGGATCTGCGGGGTCGTGCGGCCGTCGACTCGGCGACCGCGCGGGCGCGCGTCGCCGAGGCGCGCGCGCGACAGCTCGCGCGCCTCCGGGGGACGGATGCCAACTGCAACGGCGATCTCGATGCCGGCCTCGTCCGCGCCCGCATCAGGCTCGAGGAACGGGCACTGGTCGCGCTCGGCGATGCGTACACCGCGGGAGCGCTGTCGGCTCGCGGGCGTCACCGAGTGCTGCGCGTCGCCCAGACGGTCGCGGATCTCGACGGACACGACCGCGTGTCGGAGTCAGACGTGCTGCTGGCACTGAGTCTGCGGCAGCGCAGCGCCGGCGAGGGGTTGCTGGCGGCGTGAGCGAAACGGGCGTCCGCGGGGCGCGGGCACCGGCGGCGTGCGATCGGTGCCTGGCGCGGACGTGGCTACTGGAGCGACTCGGGGGTCATCTGGAGGTCGTCCGCGGCCTGGTCGAGGAGCTGCTCCCACTCGACGACGACCAGCTGATCGCGGCGGTCGGTGGTCGCGATCGGCCCGCGTTCGCGCGGGCGCACGCGCGGTTTGCGGCCGAGGCCGCCGAGGAGTCGCGCACGCGGTCGCGGGCCGCAGGGCTGGAGCTGATCTGCAGGTGCGATCCCGCCTACCCGCCCTCTCTGGCAGCGTTGGCGGCGCCGCCGGCCGTGCTGCATATCGCCGGCGGTGCCGAACGGTTCCTCGCGCTCTGCGGAGCGGAGGCGGACGCGGTGGCGATCGTCGGGACGCGAGCGGCGTCCCAGTACGGTCTCGATGTCGCCGCGACACTGGGACGCGGGCTCGGCGCGGCCGGCGTTGCGGTCGTCAGCGGGATGGCTCTGGGAATCGACGCCGCCGCGCAGCGTGGGACGCTGGCGGCCGCCGGCAGCGCCGTCGCGGTCCTCCCTGGCGCGGCGCATCGGCCATACCCGGCGAGCAAGCGCCGGCTTCATCGTGAGATCCTGGCGGCCGGCGCGGCGGTCAGCGAGCTGGGTCCCGGAGAATGCGTCTGGCGCTGGTCGCTGCGGGCAAGGAATCGGCTGATCGCCGGGCTGGCGGCGATGACGGTCGTGGTCGAAGCCGGGACGCGATCCGGCTCGCTCGTGACCGCGCGTGTCGCCGCGCAGCTCGGCCGGGAGGTCGGCGCCGTGCCGGGCCTCGTCACGAACCCACGGGCAAGCGGCACCAACGCGCTGCTCGCCGACGGCGCGACGATCATCCGCGGTGCTCAGGACGTGCTGGATGCGGTGTTCGGTGCCGGGGCGAGGGTCGCGACGGGCGACGCCAGGTCCGCGCCGACGCCGCGGCAGGCGGCGATCTTGCGTCAGATCGGTTCCGGGCGCGACACGGTTGCCAAGCTCAGCCGAGCGGCTCGCGCGGCAGGCCCGCGCGCGGGTGGGAACCAGGCCGCCGAAGTCATGACCGTTCTTGCCGCCCTTGAACTGGGCGGATGGATCCGACGCGGCGCCGGCGGGCGCTTCACGGTGGTGCCCTGACGCGAGCGCGCCCGCGCCGGTTCGTGCACGGTGGGGGCACTGCCCCGCTCGACGTCTACGTGATCGCCTGGATTACCCTCGGGCGCAGAGATGGACGCTCCGAGGCCTCCGCGTGCGCTGTCGATCGCCGGCTCAGATTCGGGCGGCGGGGCAGGGATCCAGGCGGATCTGAAGGCCTTTGCTGCCTGCGGCGTGCACGGGATGACGGCGGTCACGGCCGTCACCGCCCAGAACACGGTCGGGGTGACCTCGATCCATCAGATTCCACCCGAGATGATCGTCGCGCAGGTGCGGGCGGTCGTCGACGACATCGGCGTCGATGCGGTCAAGATCGGGATGCTCGGGACCGCCGAGACAATCGACGCCGTCCTCGACGCCCTCGATCTGCTCCCACTCGGCACGCCCATCGTGGTCGACCCGGTGATGCTCAGCGAATCCGGCGCCGTGCTGCTGGACCCAGGTGCCAGGCGCAGCCTCGTGTCGCGACTGCTGCCCCGCGCTGCCGTGGTGACCCCGAACATCCCCGAGGCCCGGGCCATCGTCGGCCTCGCCGGGGCTCGGGGCGATCCTGCCCGCTTGGAGGAGGTTGAGGCATTGGCAGCGGCGATCCACGCGCTGGGGCCGACCGCAGTGGTCGTCACCGGTGGTCACCGGGAGTCGACGGCCGACGTCTTCTTCGACGCCTCGGGGGTCGTCGAGATCCTCGGCGAACGGTTCCCCGGCGGCGCCGCGCACGGTTCCGGCTGCACCCATTCGAGCGTTCTGGCGGCACGCTTGGCGTTCGGGGACAGACCGCTCGACGCGGCCCGCGAGGCCAAGCGGCTTGCAGCAAGGGCCGTCGCCCAGGGACTCCGAGGCATCGGTGCAGGCGCCGGGCCCGTCGACCTCCTGGGCGTCGCTCGGCACCGCTGAGAGTCCGGCAATCTACAGCAAACTTATTTTCTCGATATTCTCTGTCGAGAATCTGCTGTTTCGGTCTGCCGGCACGCGGATGGCCGCTGGTCGGCAAGAAATTAAATGGAGGTCTGTGTGTCCGATCGCAAATTGCGTGCTCTTGGGCTGCGCATCGCCGTGCCGCTGACGCTGTTGGGAGCCGGCTCGGCGGTGGCGCTGACGGCCCTGCCGACCGCCGCCGGCGCGGCCACGCTCGTGACGCCGGCTTCGTTGACGAACTGCTTTGGCTCGTTGAAGGCGGATGCGACCGGAAAGGGCTCGGGTCAGTCGAACCTGCTCGATTACTCGATCACCTGCAGCACCGACATCTCCTCCTACACGGTGCTCGTCGTGCGGCCGCAGGACGCGGACAACAACATCCAGCAGTACGCGACGAACCCGAACGTCATCTACCCCTCCGCCTACCCGACCCCGGGGCTGGCCGGAACCGTCAGCAGTCAGGGGGTCAGCTGCGAGGGGGTCAGCCCGTCCGACGGCGTCAACTGCTATGCGCAAGCGATCGGTTCTGACGGCAAGACTCCGGTGCTGGGGGCGATCCCCGCGTGGTACCCGACGCAGGGATCGATCAGCCTCGACGAGCCTTACTGCAAGTACCTGCCCAAGGGGGCAAAGCCGGGCACCTCAGCCGTGCCCAGCGCCATCGTGGAGTACGTCGTCACGGACAACACGGGTGCTCAGGACGGCCCGTTCGTGCTCGGTCTCAAGGGGTCGAAGTGCCCGAAGGTGGCGAACGCCGTCCCCGCCAAGGCAACGAACAAGTCCTCGAAGAAGAAGTCGAAGAGTGCCGCTATCAGGCGCTCGCGGACTCGCAGGCGGTAGTTGCACTTCCGCGGCCCGCGCCAAGGGACTCTGGCATAATTGGTCGGTGCGTTTCCTGCGGATGAAGCCGGGGCACGGCGAGGTTCTGATCGCCGAGGGCGACGTCGAACTCCCGGACGAGGAGATTCGCCTGCTCGATGAGTTTCGGCGCCAGCTCGATGCCGGACTGTGGGCCGCGGTTCCGGTCGCCGAAGACGGCGGACACCACCGCGAGGCGCTGATGGTTCGCTCGTTCGACGACGTCCCCCGTGACGCCGAGCGCGTGATCTTCTTCCCGCGCGCGGCCGGGGGTTGCTGAGCGGGGCCGCGATGTTGCTCGCGCTGTTCGTCTCCGCGATCGTTGCGCTTGCGCTCCTGTCCGACGTCCTCGCCCCCCGGATCGTCAAGCTCTGGTCCGGCATCCGGGCACGGCGCCGGTACGCGCCCGAACTGTCGCTCGACCCGGGACGCGAGCGGCGCGCCGAGCAGACCGCTCGAGAGCTGCTGCGCTCGTGTGTCAGCGAGGAGGAGTGGGCGATGTACCGGGAGCTCGGGTTCGTCAGGGTGTGGGGGCGGGGCGGCCGTCGCCGCCTCCGGGACGCTGGACGTGGCGAGGCCGAGTACGCCTACCTGATCTATCCCCACCGGCCGATCGTCGCCTACATTCCGCAGACGGGTCAATTGCTCGGTGAGCACTGCGTCACGTTCCCCGACCAGACCCGCCCCTACGGCAGCGCCAGGCTGCCCGACTCCGACGACGTATTGGCGAAATGGATGGCGCTGACCGGTGACGAGGAACGTCTGATCGCCAACGCGAATATGCACCTGCCGGGCCGTCAGGTGAACGTCTCGCAGGTGTCTCGGGATCTATGGCGGCTGTCCCGTTGGGAACGATCGCGGATGCGCTCGGGCTCCGGTCGGGGCGGACAGGCCGCGTCGGTCGACTCCCCCAGCTGACCGTCTGAACCCCAGTCGCAGCGCCGGCGCGGCCAGCCTGGCGCCGAACCGCGCACGCTCAAAGGCGGGAACTGCCGGCCGCGCCTTCGGGCCTCCGCATCGCGCCCAAAAGGTGTCTAAGCGGCCGTGCGGCCGCAACACCGGGTCACCTTGTTGGTTAAAGCTACAGAAATAGTCGAATTGATCGACTTGCTGGTAAGCTCCGAACTAAAGGAGATCGACATTGTGCTGTTTACAGCCGAAAGGACCCGCGACGTGAGAGTCATCCCGAGGCGCTTCGGCGGCCGCAAGACCATCTTCCCGACGACCGGGCGTTTCAGGGCGTTCGTCGCCGTCGCCGCAGTCGTGCCTGCGCTGTTCGCGCTGGTGGCGCCGGGGTTTGCCAGCGCCAAGGCGAACCGCCACGTCACCCTGGTGGCGTCGGGCTCCAGCGCCGCGCAGCCATACATGCTGGCGCTGTTCTCCAAGTACAGCAAGCTGCACCCGACGATCAGGTTCTCCTATAACCCGGACGGCGGCAGCGCCGGAGTGACCGACGTACAGGCCGGCCGCTCGCAGTTCGCAATTCAGACGGCCGCGCCGGTCGCGAGCAACACCGGTACCCACTTCTACAAGCTGTTCCTCGACGCGCTCTGCGTCGACGTCAACAGCTCCAACAGCACCAGCAATCTGTCGATCAACACGGTCCGGAACATCTTCCTCGGCGTCGACACCGACTGGTCGCAGGTCGGTGGTGGCGGCTCGGGGACGATCGCGTCGTATGGCCGCAACGCGACCGCCGGCCTCTTCACGTATTTCAAGAGCGCCGTTCTGGCCGGCCGTACCCAGGCAAGCAACGTCACTCAGCTGGCCTCGGACGGACTGGTCGCCAACGCCGTCGCCAAGGACAACAGCGGCATCGGCTACGTCGGCCTCGCGCACAGCACCACCTCTGGCCAGAAGCCGGTCCAGGTCAACGGTGTGTCGTGCACGGCCGCCAACGTCCGCAACGGGAGCTATGAGCTGACCCACTGGGACTGGGCGGTGCTGCCGCTGTCGCACGCGAACACCCAGGTCGTGCAGTTCGTCAACTGGGTGGAGACGAGCAAGGTCGCCGGCAAGATCGCCAACCGCGCCGGCGCGGTCTGGAAGAAGCTGTAGCACCGGCGTGGAGCGAGCACACGTGACCGTCCGCAGCTGACGAGTTGATGTCGAGGCACGCTTGATGGAGGCGGAATTCCTCGAGCTTGGGGACCGACGGCTCAGCCAGGACCAGCGCGCCGAGCTCTGGCTCGGCGCGCTGGTCTGCGGCGTCGTCGTCGTCCTGCTGGCGATGCTCGCGTTCATCCTCAAGGAGGCCTGGCCCTCGTTCGCCCACAACGGCCTGCGCTGGTTCGGTCCGGGGGGCAACGTCGACCACCAGCTGGCGGCGACCTACAGCTCCGGCGAGAACCTGACCAAGCCGGAATACACGCTGCATGCGTGGCCCCTGATCTGGAGCACGATCCTGACGACGGTCGGGAGCGTCTGCATCTCGCTGGTCTGCTCGCTGTTCATCGCCGTGTTCACGGTCGAGTTCGCGCCGACGGCGCTGCAGCGCGTGCTGGAGCCGGTCGTCCGGCTGCTGGCCAGCATCCCGTCGGTCGTCTACGGACTCGTCGGCGTCCTGGTGCTGGTGCCGTTCATCGATGACCACCTGATCAGCGAAAGCGCCAAGCAATCGGTCACCCCGGTGATCCCGCTCAACGGGTACAGCCTGCTGGCCGCCGTGGTGCTGCTGACGCTGATGATCTCGCCGATCATGATCTCGCTCTTCTCGGAGGGCCTGCGGGCGGTGCCGCGCGGTTGGCTCGAGGGATCGCTCGCGCTCGGAGTCAACCGCTGGCGGACCTTCTGGAAGGTCGCGGTGCGGACGGCGCGGCCGGCGCTGATCGCGGGCACGGTACTCGCGACCTCGCGGGCGCTCGGCGAGGCGGTCCTGCTCAGCATGGTGTCAGGCTCCAATGGGTTCGCGCCCAACCCCGCCGACGGGCTGATCTTCTTCGTCGAGCCGTCGCGCGGTCTGGCGGCGACGATCATGGCCAACAGCGGCGGGATCGACTCCGCGGAGCTCAGGCACACGCTGTTCGCGATCGCCGCGGTGCTGTTGTTCTCGGCCGTGATGCTCTCGCTGATCGGCTGGGCGTGCAAGCAGCCGATGAAGCGCTACTTCAACGTCGGCGGAGCGACCGCATGAGCACGGGCGCGCTGTCCCCACCCGCGCCGCTGGCGCCACGACCGCCCGGCGAAGACCATCGAGCGAGCGCCTCGTGGCGACCGAGCGATCGGATCGGGCTCGCGTTCGCGTGGTTCCTCGGGCTTCTGTTCTGCGTGATCTGCGCCTCGATCGTCGTGTTCCTTGCGATCCAGGGCCTCCGCTACCTGCATCCTGATCTGCTCTGGACGAACCCCAGGGTCGGCGCCACCCAGAACGAGACCGGTGGCTTCCTGGCGGATCTGATCGGCACCTTCCTGGTCGCCGTCACCGCGCTGGCGATCGCGACACCGATCGGCACCGGCGTCGCCGTGTGGCTCAGCGAGTACGCGAGACCGGCGGCGCTCGCGCGGGTGGTCGAGTCGACGGTCGAGATGCTCGCCGGGACGCCGTCGATCGTGCTCGCGCTGTTCGGGCTGATCATCTTCCAGTCGCCGATCGTCGGGTTCCTGAGCCAGACCAACGCCGGAATCGTCTACGGCAAGTCCTTCTTCGCCGCCGGCGCGATGCTCGCCCTGCTGGCGCTCCCGTTCGTCGTCGTCAGCGTCCGAGAGGGCCTGCAGGCAATCCCCAACCACGTCCGCGAGGCCTCGTACGCGCTCGGAAAGACGAAGATCGCGACGATCAGGCGGATCCTGCTGCCGGCGTCCCGCCCCTCGGTGATCACCGGGACGATGCTCGGCGCCGGCCACGTGATCGGCGACACCGCGATCATCGTCTTCCTGCTCGGCGACACCTACAAGCTGCAGCCGGCCGGGAGCTTTCCGCTGCTGAACCTGCTGCGTGGCGCCGGCAGCACCATGACCAGCTTCATCTGGGACAACGCCCCGACGGGCGACCTGAACCAGCCCCAGAAGGCCTACGCGGCCGCGTTCGTACTGATGGTGATCGTCGTGATCCTGAACGTCGTCGTCGACGTGTTCGGCAGAAAGGCTCATGAGGTGCGATGGACCTGAGACAGCCCCCTCCCGTGCGCCGTCTGGCGCCCGGCGCCAAGATCTCCCCGTTGCTGGCGCGCCCCGGCGAGTCGATCGCGCCCCTGAGGCGCAGGAACAACGGCGACAGGCGCCCCGGCGGCAGCGCCGGCGTCCGCGTCCTTGACCCACCGCGCCTCGGTGCTCGGCGCCAGGCTCGTACCGCTGTCCCGACGATCGAGCGGATGGAGGTCGAGCGGGTCTCGATCAGCTACGGCGCCAAGCAGGCCGTCAGGGATGTGTCGCTACCGATCCGCCAAGGCGAGGTACTCGGGTTGATCGGACCGTCGGGCTGCGGCAAGACGACGCTGCTGCGGTCGCTGAACCGGCTCACGGAACTGACCCGGAGTGCCTCGCTGAGCGGCCGGATCACGCTCGACGGCCTCGACATCTCTGCGCTCGAGCCGACGGCGCTGCGCCGCCGGGTGACGATGGTCTTCCAGCAGCCGAATCCGTTTCCGATGAGCGTCTTCGACAACGTCGCGTACGTCCTGCGCGAGCAGGCCCGGCGCAAGCCGCGACGGGCGTCGCTGCGGCCCGCGGTCGAGGATGCGCTGGCGCGGGCGGGCTTGCTCGAGGAGGTCAGGGACAACCTCGGCCATCCGGCGCTACGGCTCTCGGGAGGCCAGCAGCAGCGGCTCTGCATCGCTCGAGCGCTCGCCGCCGGTCCCGAGGTGCTGCTGCTCGACGAGCCGTGCTCCGCGCTCGACCCGCAGTCGACGCGTGTGATCGAGGAGCTGATCGTCAAGCTTCGCGAGGAGGTGGCGGTCGTGATCGTCACCCACAACCTCCAGCAGGCGCACCGGGTCGCCGATCACGTTGCCTTCATGTACCTCGGGGAGCTCGTCGAGTACGCGCCCACCCAGGCGCTCTTCTCGAACCCCAAGCAGAGTCGCACGAGGGACTACGTCAGCGGTGCCTTCGGCTGATCGGCAGCTTCGTCGCGCGGCCGCGGTGGCAGCGGTGCCGCTCGCTGCAGGCGCTGCGCTGGCCGGCTGCAGCACCACGCAGCAGAAGGCTGCGCGCCTGCAACTCGAGAACGCGCGTCTGCGCGCCGCGCAGCTGAGCACGCGCGTGCCCACGGCCGGTCCGACCGTCGCGGCTACCGGCATTTCGCTGGTTCGCCGGCCGGGACGGACGGCCTTCGTGGTGACCGTCCGCAACCGTGGTGGACGTCCGGTCAGCGACCTGCCGATCTCGATTGGCTATCGGGTCGGCGCGGGCGCTGCGGTTTACCTGAACTCGGCGCCGGCAATCGGGTACTTCGCCGCCCATCTGCCGCTGATCGGCTCCGGCCACGCGTTCAGGTGGATCTACACGACGGCTCGCGCGATCCCGACCGACGCCCGGCCGTTCGCGCGGGTCGGGGCTTCCTCGACGGTGCGAGTCACGGGGCTGGTCGCCGCTCCCGCGATCTCCGCAGCCGTCACGTCCGCGACCGGCGGCGGGATCAGGGTCAAGGTACGCAACCTGTCGGGCGTGACTCAGTATCAGCTGCCGGTCTACGCCGTCGCGTCGCGCGGGCCGCGGGTGCTGGCGGTCGCGACCGGGACGATCCCCGAGCTGGGAGGTGGTTCCAGCCGGACGCTGCGACTGAGGCTTCTCGGAAGCACCGAGGGCGCCCACGTCGAGCTCGAGACGCAACCGACGATCTTCCAATGAGGACAATTAAGATGAACGTGAGCGAGATGGACGACATCAGAACCCACGACGTATCACTCGACGCGGTCGCGGAGTCCGACGACGAGCCAGTGAGCCATGACGAATGCGGACAATGCGGCGCTCCAGTCGATCGGCTCCAGCGCTACTGCGTGAGCTGCGGCGCCCACCGGTACCACGTCCCGGACCCGGCAGCGCGCTATCTGGCGCAGGCGAGCGCACGGGCGCGGATTGGCGGCGCGAGCAGCGGCCGACCGGCGGGCCGCGGGCGCTCGTCGCTGAGCCCGCTGACGGCTGTCGTCCTTGCCGCGGTCCTGGCCGGCGGCGGTGTCGCTGTCGGCGCCACGATCGACGGCGGGTCGTCGAACAACGACGCGCGGCTGGTCCAAGAGCTGCACCGCCTCGCCGCCGGAGATGGGCACGGCGGCTCGCGCACAAAGACAAGCACCGCCACCGGCCACTCCGGCAACGCGAAGCGGTCCAGCTCGGCCGCCACGAGGCTCCAGCACGCCACCGGAAAGAGTTACATCAAGCAGGCCCAGCAGCTCCCGAACTCGGTCGCGATTCCATGACTCCGAGTCTCTCCTGGCTCAAGGACCCGTCTGCGGCGGATGCTTCGCCAGCCACCGGGGCGGGCGGGCCAGATTCCGAGCTTGTCGCTCAGCGCGAGCGCCTGACCGAGCGCTTTGCGCTGATGCAGTCCGAGCTCGGCGGCCTTTTCTACGAGATGGCGATCCGCGACCACGTCCAGATGGATGTGCTGGTCGCCAAGGCGGCCGAGCTCCAGCAGCTCGACGTCGAGCTCGGCCAGATCGAGCACCTGTTGGTCACCGGCGGCGGCCAGCTCTCAGGGCATTGCCAGCGTTGCGGTGCCTCGCACGCCCGCGGCGCCGCTTTCTGCTCGCAGTGCGGCACGGCGCTGCAGGCGACCTGACCCCGGCCAACACCCGCTGCGTCCAAAGAGCGATGTCCGGGCGACTAATGCTCATCAATCTTGTAAAGCAAGTAAACTCAATCAAATTAGCTCTGTTTACGACGCGGGTCTTGCCTCCAGGGCTGGCGCGCAGGGAAGGATCAGACGTGAGAGACATCGCACGGGCCGGCCTCGCCCGTATCGCCGGGGCCACGAAACTGACGGCGCTCGCCGCTCTGGCGGCGGCCGGGGCGCTGGCCCTGCCAGCCACGGGGGCCGCCGCCACGGTGCCGGCGCCGACGATCGCCACGTCGTTCACTCCGAACCAGATCGACGTGACCGGCTCGAGTTCGGTCCAGTACTCGATCAACGTCTCCAGCGGGACGGTCAACAACGTCACGTTCACCGACACGCTGCCCGCCGGCGTGGTGCTGGACAACCCGGCTACCGAGACGGACGTGGGCTGCACGTCGAGCACCGTCTCGGCACCGATCGTGACCTACACGGCGACCCCCGGTGCGTCGACGATCACGGTCTCGATCCCGCAGGTCAAGGCCGGGACTCCGTGCACGGTCCAGTTCCCGGTGGTCGGCAACGCGGTCGGCAACGGGTCCGACAGCTTCGGGGCGGGCACCTTCAGCGACGAAACCACCGCCTCGATCCAGGTGATCCCGCAGCCGACGATCACGGTCAGCGGCGTCAGGGCCGGCGCAAGGTACAAGTTCGGCCAGACCGTGTCAGTCAAATACACCTGCGCACAGCCGGGCCTAACCGACGGCGTCGTCATCTGCGGCGCCAGCGATGAACTCGGTCACGACGTCAAGTCCGGCGGGAAGCTGCGCACGACGACGCCCGGAAAGCACGCGCTCACATTCCAGGTGGTCGACGCGCTCGGTGACGTCGTCTCCAACGAGGTCGACTACACGGTCATGCCCGACAACCGCTTCTCGATCGACCGACTCACGAAGCACTCCGGCGGATCTCTTGGCTTCACGCTCGTCCTGCCAGGTTCCGGAGCCGTCGCGATCAAGGAGCTGAGCGGCGGCAAGCTCGTCTCCTCCAAGACTGCCAGGGCTCACGCCAAGGGCAGGCTTTCCGAGACGTTGAAGCTCGACGGCGCCGGGAAGATGCTGCTCTCCGCCGGCAGCGTCAAGGTCAAACTGCAGGTCAGCTACACGCCGACCGGCGGGAAGCCGAGCACCGTCGCAACGGGCGGCATCGCCTTGAGCAAATAAGGATCCTCGTCGGCCGAGGCCGAACGAAGGCGGAGCGGGCGAGGCCATCGAGGTTGCGCCCCGCTCCCGTCCGGCGGCCGGTACAGTTCGCGCCCGCGATGTCTGCCCCACCGTCGAGCCAGAGCCTCGATCCAAAGCACCGAAGCCGGATCCTCACCGAGGGTCCGGAGCGCGCGGCCGCGCGGGCATACCTGAAGGGCATCGGCTACGACGACGAGGCACTGTCGAAACCGCTCGTCGCCGTCGCCAACACCTGGATCGAGACGATGCCCTGCAACTTCCACCTGCGGGCGCTCGCGGCCAAAGTCAAGGACGGGATCCGGGCAGCCGGCGGGACGCCGATGGAGCTGAACACGATCGCGATCTCGGACGGGATCACGATGGGACTGCCGGGAATGCGGGCCTCGCTCGCGAGCCGTGAGGTGATCGCCGACTCGATCGAGCTGGTCTGCGACGCCCACCAGTTCGATGCGGTGGTCGCGATCAGCGGCTGCGACAAGACGATTCCGGCGACGGTGATGGCGCTCGCGCGCCTCGACATCCCGAGCCTGATGCTCTATGGCGGCTCGATCCTGCCCGGGCATTACCGCGGACGGCAGATCACGATCATGGAGGTCTTCGAGGCGGTCGGCGCGCGGGCTGCCGGGAGGATCACGGACGACGAGCTGCTCGAGATCGAGAACTCGGCCTCGCCCGGCGCGGGCGCCTGTGGCGGCCAATACACGGCCAACACCATGGCGATGGCGTTCGAGGTGCTCGGCATTTCCCCAATAGGCTTCTCGATGATCCCTGCGGTGGTCGGCCAGAAGTCAGACGCGGCCGAGAGGGCGGGGGAGCTCGTGATGGATGTTCTGCGCCGCGGCGTCCGCCCGAGCGACGTGATCACGAAGGAGGGACTCGCAAACGCGATCGCCGCGATCGCGATGAGTGGGGGTTCGACCAACGGCGTCCTGCATCTGCTCGCCGTCGCTGCCGAGATGGGGATCGAGCTGTCGATCGATGATTTCGACGCGATCAGCCGGCGCACTCCGTTGCTCTGCGATCTGGTCCCGTTCGGGCACTATGTGGCGCCTGACCTGTGGGAGGCGGGCGGCGTTCCGTTGCTGCTAAGCCGCCTGCGCGAGGCCGGCCTGCTGAACCAGTCGGCGGTGACCGTCACCGGAGCGACCGTCGGCGAGATCGCGGATGGAGCCGTCGAGACGGAGGGCCAGAAGGTGGTCAGGCCGTTGAGCGATCCGCTGTCGCCGGAGGGGGGGCTCGCGATCCTGCGCGGCAACATCGCGCCCGAGGGATGCGTCGTCAAGCTCGCCGGACACGAGCGCCGGCTGCACGTCGGCCCCGCGAAGGTCTTCGAGCAGGAGGAGGACGCGATGGCGGCGGTCACCTCCGGGAAGATCGAGCCGGGCGACGTAGTCGTGATCCGCAACGAGGGCCCGGCCGGCGGGCCCGGGATGCGCGAGATGCTGGCGGTCACAGCCGCGATCATCGGCGCCGGCCTCGGCGAGGAGGTGACGCTGATCACCGATGGGCGCTTCTCCGGCGCCACCCACGGGTTCATGGTCGCCCACGTGGCCCCCGAGGCCGTCCAAGGCGGCCCGATAGGGGCGGTCAGGACCGGCGATGAGATCACGATCGACGTCGCGGGGCGTCGCCTCGACGTAGCGCTGAGCGACGATCAGATCGCGACTCGAGTTGCCGCCTACCGAGCACCGGAGCGCCCGTATCCCGGGGTCGCGCTGAGCAAGTACGCAAAGCTCGTCTCGAGCGCGTCGCTGGGCGCGATCGCGCGTTGATGCAACGTTCTTTGAAGCGCGGTGTATCGGGAAGGCAGGAGACGGAAAAGGCCGCGAACTTGCACGGCTTCTCTCATCGATGGTGGGTGGCTTCAGCGAATGGTTCACTCGCTACCATGGGCTGGAGAGGAGCACGGTAAGGAGCGACCGGAGGCCTCGGAGGTCCGCACGTGAGCTACGGTGAGCTGAGATTCGGCCCAGACGCGCGCTTGGTGAGACGCACGAACCCATTTCGTAGGATCGTTGCGGTTGTTGCCGTGCTTCTGCCGATCGCGGCGATCGTTGCGGCCGGTGTGCTGCTGACCACTTCGAAGGCAGGCCTCGCGCTGAGTCCAACCGCGCTCGCGCAGATCAAGCTGCCGCTCGGTGGCGGGACGGTTCAGCGGGTGGAGGCGACCGTCGGTCCCCACGCCCAGACACTGCCGGTGCGGACGCATGGCAACGAGGTTTGGCCCGTCGGAAAGGTCGCTCCCGGGACCAAGGTGACGGTCATCGCAACGGTCAGGCGTCCGGGCTGGATCTCATGGTTGGCAGGCAAGACCGAGCAGGTGCGGCTGACCGTAACGGCTCCGTCGGCGAAGCTGACCTCGGACTTCGTGACCCGGCACGGCACGGAGCCGCTGAGGCTGCACTTCACCGCGCCAGTACGGACGATCTCCTACGGATCGGTCGGCGCGCGGCCTGCCACGCACCACCTGACGAAGCCGATTTCCTCGGTCGCGCTCGGCGAGAGCGCGGCGGCCGGGACGATCGCGGTCGCCGGTGCGGCCCGTACCTGGGAGCGTCTCAATCCGGTGGCGGTGTCGTGGTTCCCGGCGGGCGCCAAGGCCAGCGCGATCGCAAATCCCTCACCCGGCAGCACGATCCAGCCCGGTACGAAGATCACGCTCACGTTCTCAAAGCCCGTCGACAAGGTCCTCGGGTCCTCGCATCCGGCCGTCTCTCCGACCACCGAGGGCAGTTGGCAGCAGAACAGCAGCCACTCGATCACGTTCACTCCAAGCGGCTACGGCTACGGGCTGGGAGCGCACGTCAAGATGGCGCTGCCCGCGGGCGTCGAACTGGTCGGCGGTCAGGTCAGCGGCTCCGACCCCGAGGGCACGTGGTCCGTTCCAGCCGGCTCGACGCTGCGGCTCCAGCAACTACTCGCAAAGCTCGGGTACCTCCCGGTGAGCTTCGCCCAGAGCGGAACGGTGTCGCCGACCGTGCAAGCTCAGGAGGCGGCTGCCTTGAGCCCGCCGAAGGGGAGCTTCGGCTGGCGTTATCCGAACACGCCGGCGGCCCTAAGGACACAGTGGGGCGCTGGAAGCTATGGCGAGCTCACCAAGGGCGCGGTGATGGCGTTCGAGGGGGACAACGGGCTCGCGACCGACGGGATCGCGGGGCCGGTCGTGTGGAAGGCACTGATCTCCGCGACCCTCAAGAACCAGGCTTCGACGTTCGGCTACACGTACGTCTACGTCACCGAGGGCAGCCCCGAGCAGATCGCCGTATGGCACAACGGCAAGACGGTCGTCTCCGGCCCCGTGAACACCGGGATCGCACAGGCGCCGACCGCCCTCGGCATTTACGCCGTCTACGAGCACATCGCCTCTGGAACGATGAGCGGCACGAACCCCGACGGCTCGACGTATCACGATCCGGGCATCCCCTGGATCAGCTACTTCAACGGTGGGGATGCGCTGCACGGCTTCACGCGCGCCTCATACGGCTTCCCGCAGAGCTTGGGGTGCGTCGAGATGCCGGCTTCCGAGGCCGGCCAGGTCTACCCGTACACGCCGATCGGGACGATCGTTCAGATCGCCGACTGAGACTCGCTCGGGCCGGCCGCGCCGGGCAGGTGCAGCCACGTCGACGGCGAACTTTTGCTGGGGTGACAGACAGCGGCTCGCCAGCCTGGGATCGCGCGCTGACAGCGCTGCAGGACGATCTGGTTCGCCGCGCCGTGGCCGTCAGGACCCGGCGCGCCTACGCCGGCGACTGCGTTCAGCTTGCTGTGTGGGCGACCGCCCGCGCTCTGGACCCCAGGACGATCGACGCACGGGCCGTCCGCCGTTACATCGCGAGCCTGTCGGAACGGGGCCTGGCGGCCACGAGCGTCGCTCGCAAGCTCGCCGCGACCAGAGCGCTGCTGCGCGTCCAGGTGGAGTCGGGCGAGCGTGAGGACAATCCGGCCGATTTGATCGCCGCCCCCAAGCGGCCCCAGAAGCTCCCCCGGGTGCTCAGGCCTGATGAGATCGCGACCCTGCTTGATCGGATCCCGGCCGTCACGCCGCTGGAGCAGCGTGACCGGGCGATTTTTGAGCTCGCATACTCGTCCGGACTGCGCGCCGAGGAGCTCGTGACGCTCGACCTCGACGCGATCGACTTCGACCGCGAGTGCGTCCGCGTCGAGGGAAAGGGCGGTAAGACCAGGCTGGTGCCGGTCGGTGAGCACGCGGGGGCGGCGCTTGCTCGCTACCTCGAACGTGCCCGGCCCGTGCTGAAGGCGGCCGGGCCGGGGGTGGTAGGCACGAAAGCCGCCACCCCCGGAGAGGCGCTGTTCCTGTCCAAGTCCGGCCGCCGGCTGCAGACCTCCGACGTCCGGCGGCGGCTGCGGACCTGGTCCCGGCTGGCACAGTCGCAGGCCCCGGGACTCGCGCAGGCGCATCCGCATGCGCTGCGGCACTCGTTCGCGACGCATCTGCTCGAGGGCGGGGCGGACCTTCGCTCGATCCAGGAGCTGCTCGGACACGCGACGATCTCCACGACCCAGGTCTACACTCGGGTAGAGTCGGCTCGCTTGAGGACGGCCTACTCTCGCTCCCACCCGCGCGCCTGAGGGGAGCCAACGCCGGGGCAAATTGGAACCGAACGTCAAAGCGATCGAGCTGAAGGATCTGTGGCGCCGGTACAAGACGGCGGGCGATGAGCGCGCCAGAGAGCGGCTGGTGGTCGCATATTCGCCGCTCGTCAAGTACGTTGCCGGCCGCATGGGGTCGGGGCTGCCGGGCCACGTGGAGGAGGCTGATCTGATCTCCTACGGGCTGACGGGGCTGATTTCCGCGATCGAGCGCTTTGACCTCGGCCGCGAGATCAAGTTCGAGACCTACGCGATCACGCGGATCCGCGGGGCGATCATCGACGAGCTGCGGAGCCTCGATTGGGTGCCGCGCTCGGTCAGAGCAAAGGCCCGCGACATCGAGCGCGCCAACCAGAAGCTCGAGGCGCGCCTGCAAAGAGCTCCGACGGACGAGGAGATGGCCGGCGAGCTCGAGATGACCACCGACGATTTCCATGAGGCGCTGCTGCAGATCTCCAACTCGACGCTGATCGCGCTCGACGAGTTGTGGAGCGCGAACGATTCCGGCGGCGACCAGGTGTCGCTGCTCGACACGCTCCCGGATCGGGGCGCTCCCGACCCGCAGGCCGTCGTCGACCAGGGCGAGCTCCGAGACCGCATCGCCGACGCGATCGCGGCGCTTCCCGAGCGCGAGAAGCTCGTGGTCGCCCTTTACTACTACGAGAACCTGACCTTGCGTGAGATCGGCGAGGTCCTTGGGGTCACCGAGTCGCGCGTCTCGCAGCTGCACACGAAAGCGGTTCTGCGCTTGCGCTCGAAGCTTGGAGGAGAGCTGGACTGAGCTGCCCGCGATCGAGTCCCTGGCGCCGGCTCCTCGGGCTCGATAAGGTCGCTTTGTGAACCTCCTTCGAAAATTAGGACGCGCCCGGATGCGGCCGTACACCCCCTAATTCCCGAAGGAGGTTCTTAGCCCGAGCGCTCTCCCTCGCTCACCGGGGGAGGCTCACCCGAGTGAGAGGAGTCAGCATGCACAAGGCCGCGGATCGCATCCGCAATGTGGCGCTCGTCGGCCATCGCGGAAGCGGTAAGACGTCGCTACACGAGGCGTTGCTGTTCCAAGCCGGCGCGATCAGCCGACTGGGGTCGGTGGTCGAGGGGACCACGGTCTCGGACTCCGAACCGGACGAGAAAGCGCGGCAGATGTCGATTGGCGCGACGGTGAGTTCGTTCGAGTGGCTCGGGCGCAGGGTGAACTTGCTCGATACCCCGGGCGACTCGAGCTTCATCGCCGACGCGCTCGGCTCGCTCCGGGTGTGCGAGTCGGCGGTGTTCGTCGTGAACGCCGTGATGGGCGTGGAGGTGCAGACGAGCCGGCTCTGGACGCGCGCGGCCGAGCTCGACCTGGCGCGCCTCGTATTCGTCAACATGCTCGATCGCGAGCGCGCCGACTTCTTCCGGACGCTCGAGTCGCTGAAATCGGCGTTTGGTCCGCACGCGGTCGCGACCGAGATCCCGATCGGCTCCGAACACGAGGTGTCGGGCGTGATCGACCTGATCGACATGCGCGCGTACTCGTACGACGGGGCGGGTCGCAGCAACTGCTCCGAGATTCCGATCCCTGACGCGCTCCAGGGCCAGGCGCAGGAGTATCGCGAGAAGCTGATGGACGAGGTCGCCGAGAACTCTGACGCGTTGATGGAACGGTACCTGGAGGGCGAGGAGATCTCCCACGAAGAGATCGTCACGGCCCTCAAGGAAGGCACCAACCATGGAGCGCTGTTCCCGGTCACGTGCGGGATCGCGACCGCGAACCTCGCGACGAACCGGCTGCTGGATGCGATCGTCGAGGATCTGCCCTCACCCGTCAAGCACGGCGGACTGCAGGCCGGCGAGGTCACACTCGAGCCCGACGAGGACGCTGAGCTGTTCGCTTACGTATTCAAGACCCGTGCCGATCCGTTCGCCGGGCGGATCAACATGTTCCGTGTCTACCAGGGCACGCTGCGCCACGATTCGCAGCTGCTCAACACCCGCTCGCACTCAAAGGAGCGAATCGGGCAACTGCTGAGTTTCGACGGCTCGCAGCCCGGCCACGTCGAGGAATTCGGCCCGGGCGATATCGGCGCCGTCGCGAAGCTCAAGGAGACGAGGGCCGGCGACTGGTTGGCGGCACGCGACGAGCCGATCGAGATGCCGCAGATCAAGCTGCCGGCGCCGGTGATGGCGTTCGCCGTGGAGCCGCGGAGCAAGGGCGACGAGGACAAAGTGTTCACAGCGCTGCGTCGGCTCCAGGAGGAGGATCCAACGATCGACTTGCACCGCGATCCGCAGACCGGCGACCAGATCGTCGCCGGCCTCTCGCAGGTGCACGTGGAGGTGATCGTCGACCGGCTGCGGGCGCGCTTCGGGGTTGAGGTCAACCTGAAGCCGCCTCGGGTGCCCTACCAGGAGACGATCCGCCGCTCCGCCAAGGCCCACGGCCGGCACAAGAAGCAGACCGGCGGACGCGGGCAGTTCGGCGATTGCCGCATCGAGATCGAACCCCTGACCGATTCCGCAGATCCCGACGGCTTCGAGTTCGTCAACGCGATCAAGGGCGGTGTCATCCCCTCTGGTTTCATCCCCGCCGTCGAGAAGGGCGTGGTCGAGGCGATGCAGGCGGGCGTCGTCGCCGGGTACCCCGTCAAAGGCGTGCGAGTGCGGCTGTACGACGGCTCGTACCACACGGTCGACTCCTCCGAGATGGCATTCAAGCTCGCGGGGTCGCAGGCAATGCGCGAGGCGCTCGAGCAGTCCGGCGCGGTCCTGCTCGAGCCGATCATGATGGTCACCGTCAGCGTGCCAGAGGACGCGGTCGGCGAGGTCATCGGTGACCTCAACTCCCGGCGCGGCAGGCCCCACGGGATGGAGCCGGCAGGCGGCGGCATGACCGAGGTCAAGGCGGAGGTGCCGATGGCCGAGATGCTCTCCTACGCGCCGGACCTCCGTTCGATCACGGGAGGACAGGGCGAGTACACGATGGAGTTCGTGCGCTACGAGGAGGTACCGGCGCACTTGGCGGCAAAGGTCGTCTCGCAGGCGCGCGAGGAGGCTGTTCGCGCGTGAGCCGCCCCAGCTTTCGGTACCCTCGCTCGATCACGACCCGAAGATCTGCATGAGCACGAGGGACATCCGCACCACCTACGCCGACTCGATCTGCGACGTCTGCGGGCGCACGCTGTTGCGGGGAGAGCGGGCGGAGATGTTCCTCCACGGCAGCTCGCGCCACTCGGTCTGCGAGCTATGCAAGACCCGAGCCCTGCGCGAGGGCTGGGTGCGCGAGGGCGAAGGGACCGGTCCGACCGCAGAGTCGGTGGCCGAGCGGCGCCGACCACTGCTCGGTCGCCTCCGACGCCGCGGCGAGCGCGGCGACGCCACCAGGCGCGCACCGGTGACCCTCGATGAGGAGCTGTCCGCGGGCGCCTGGGATAGCCTCGCGCCACTGCCGGCGCCCGCGCCGGTGATCGCCCCGCGCGACGATCCGCGCGGTCGGATCCGCGAGCCTCGGCACGTCCGGGCAGTGCCGACCAACGGCGAGCACCGGATCGCTGCCGCGATCGAAGCGTTCAATACCACCGAGCACCGGCGTACGGTCGCCGGCGTCGCTCGGTCGCTGGGTGCGCCAGCGGTCTGCGTGATGCCAGATGAGGTCCATCCGGCGCTCGTGGCCATCGTCGTCTCGTGGGAGCTCTGCTGGTACCGCTACGAGGTCGATCTGTCAGAGCGGTCTCCCAGCGTCAGGCTGGACGGTCAGGGTTACGAGCTTGCCGAGCTGACCGAGCCAGAGCGAATTCCCAACGCCGCGGCCGACGACGCCGGCCAGCTGCATATCGTCTGAGGCAGGACTTGGTAGAGCCGGTGCGCGACGGCGATCGCACGCTCGTGCTGCACGTCGACGGGGGCGCGCGCGGCAACCCGGGACCGTCGGCGATTGGCATTGTGATCTCCGATCCCGACGGGACCGTGATCGAGGAGCTCGCGGAGACGATCGGAACGGCGACCAACAACGAAGCCGAATACCGGGCCCTGATTCGCGGCTTGGAGCGGGCATCTCAGCTCGGGGCGACGGAAGTCAGCGTCCTGAACGACTCCGAGCTCGTCTCCAAGCAGGTGAACGGCCTCTACAGGGTCAGGCACCCGGAGATGCGACGGCTGCACGGCGCCGCGCTCGCGGCCTTCGCCCAGTTCGGCACGTGGAGCATCAGCTCAGTTCCGCGGGCCCAGAACGCCGGGGCGGACGCGCTCGTTAACCGCGCTCTCGACGGCACCTGAACATTGCGTGGGGGCCAGCCCGTGGCGGCCACGTGGCCGCCACGGTCACCCCTGGGGGCCTTGGGATAACCTTCGGGCCATGACTGACGCGCTTGAGGAGCTTCGCTCTCGTCTGCAGGAGGCGGCGACCGCCGTGCGGGCAGGTGACGGTGAGCCGAGTTCAACGCTGGCCCTGATCGAGGAGTGCGCCCGACTGGCAACCGAGGTGGCGGTGCAGGTCGATGGGCATGTTCGGGCGGCGCTCGAACCGCTGCCGAACCTGCCCGGGCAGCTACCGTTGCCGGCCGCCTCAGCATCCTGATGCAGAAATTGGACGGGTATCGAATATCTGCTCCTGGGCGCTGGTTGCACTAGGTTGTGGGATACCCCCAAGTCGGCGCCGGTAGTGTCAGGCTTCCCTGAGGATCTTCGCGTCGAGATCGATGCGTACCTGCAAGAACTGCGGTTCTCCACCGAGGCGAGCATCGCTGGGCTCGAGGAGGCGATGCGCTACTCACTGTTGGCGGGCGGCAAGCGGATCCGACCGGTCCTGGCGCTCGCCACGGCTTCCGCGGTCGGGCTCGAGCCCACCGCCGTGTTGCCGCTGGCCGCCGCGCTCGAGATGATCCACACCTACTCGCTGATCCACGACGACCTGCCGGCGATGGACGACGATGACCTGCGCCGCGGGCGGCCGACCTGCCACGTCGTGTTCGGCGAGGATGTCGCGATCCTGGCGGGAGACGGTCTCTACGCCGAGGCTTTCCGCCACCTGCTCAGCGCGCAGGAGGGGGAGCCACTCAACATCCTGCGCGCAGCCAGCGAGCTGGCCGCGGCGACCGGGGTGATGGGCATGGTCGGCGGTCAGTATCTGGACGTCGCGGGAACCTCCCCGCCTGGCGCGGCAGGCCTGCGGCGGCTTCACGAACTGAAAACCGGCAGATTGATCGGCGCGAGCATCGCGTGCGTTCTTTTGATCGACGGAACCCGCCAACCTGCGACAATTGCGTACTTCGACAAATTCGCCAGTGAGCTGGGCGTGCTCTTTCAAATCGTGGACGACATCCTCGACGTGACCGGCTCGGATGAGACGCTTGGCAAGCATCAGGGAAGCGATGAGCGGCTCGGAAAGCGTACGTACGTGACCGAATTCGGTGTCGATGGAGCCAGGCAACTAGCCAAGCAAGCCCACGAACGCGCGATCGAGGCCCTTCTAGCCGCCGGCCCCACCGATCCGAACCAGCTCCGCCAGGTCGCGGACTTCATCGCCGACCGAAGTTACTGACCACCGCATGCCAAACCTACTCGCCCATATCAATCAGCCCCAGGATCTCCACGGACTCAGCGGGGAGGATCTACAGCAGGTGGCTCAGGAGGTCCGCGAGCACATCATCGACACCGTCGGGGAGATCGGCGGCCACTTCGGCGCCAACCTCGGCACATGCGAGATCGCGGTCGCCCTGCACTCGCTGCTGGACTCCCCCAGGGACAAGATCCTCTGGGACGTCGGCCATCAGGCCTACCCACACAAGATCCTCACGGGCCGCCGCGACCAACTGCAGACGATCCGCCACTACGAGGGCCTGGCGCCGTTCTGCGCGATCCATGAATCCGAGCACGACATCATGGGCGCCGGCCACGCCTCGACCGCGATCGGCTACGCCGTCGGCCTCAAGGAGGCGATGCGACGCGGCCATGGTGAGGACGGCCACGTGGTGGCGGTCGTCGGTGACGGCGCGATGACCGGTGGAGTCGCGTTCGAAGCGGTCACCCTGGCAGGTGGCCTGGGCACGCCGATCGTGGTCGTCCTGAACGACAACGGGATGTCGATCGCGCCTAACGTCGGGGCGCTGTCGCGCTACTTCAACCGGGTCCGGCTGAACCCCAAGCTCTGGCACGCGCGCGAGGACATCGAGGGCGGCTTGACCAAGCTTCCAGCGCCGCTCGGCCAGGCGTTCGAGCGACTGGGCCCGCACTTCAAGGAGTCGATCAAGGCGTTCTGGGCACCGGGACTGTGGTGGGAGGAGCTCGACTGGGCCTATATGGGGGTGATCGACGGTCACGACGTGCGAGCCGTCCGCCGAGCGGTGCGCGAAGCGCTGGCGGCTGGACGTCCGGTCGTGGTCCACTGCGCCACCCTCAAGGGCAAGGGCTTTGCGCCGGCCGAGGAGGGTGGCCTGGAAGGGATGGAGAAGTGGCATGCCGCCAAGCCCCACTCGATCGTGAACGGTATGCCCACCCACCCGCCTGCCGTCCCGCCCGCATCCGCGACCGGGAACGGCGCGTCGGCGCGCGCCGCGCTGAAGTCGGCGCCCGCAAAACGGGCGCCGCTGCAGTACACCCAGGTGTTCGGCGAGGCGCTCGTGGCGGAGTGCCGGGCCGACGAGCGCGTGATTGGGATCACGGCGGCGATGAACTCCGGGACCGGACTCAACATCCTCCAGCGCGAGCTCCCGGACCGCTACTTCGACGTCGGGATTGCCGAGCAGCAGGCGGTGCTGCTGGCCGCTGGCCTGTCGCTGCAGGGCTGCAGGCCGGTCGCTGCGATCTATTCGACGTTCCTGCAGCGTGCTTATGACCAGATCGTTCACGACGTCTGTCTGCAGAAGCTGAACGTGACCTTCGCGATGGATCGCTCCGGGCTCGTCGGTGACGACGGCCCCACCCACCACGGGGCGTTCGACATCGCCTACCTGCGCTGCCTGCCCAACATCGTGTTGATGGCTCCGCGGGACGAGGCGATGCTCGTTCACATGCTGCGGACCGCGCTACGCCACGAGGGGCCGGTGGCGGTGCGCTATCCGCGCGGCGAGGGCGTCGGAGTATCGCTACCGCGCTCGGCGACGACGATCCCGATCGGGACCGGCGAGATCCTCCGCGAGGCCCAGACAGGCGCAGGCGCTGTCGCGAGCGTCGCGTTGCTCGGATACGGGACCGGCGTCGGCAAGTCGCTGGCGGCCGCCGAGCTCCTGGTCGACCGTGGGATCGCGGTGACCGTCGCGGACGCCCGCTTCGCGAAGCCAATCGACGCTGGGCTGGCCGCCCAGCTGGCGGCTGAGCACGACCTGCTGGTGACCGTCGAAGAAGGAGTGCTCGCCGGCGGCTTCGGCTCGGCCGTCTGGGAGACCCTGTCGGACGCCGGCATCACCGCACGGATCTTGCGCGTCGGGCTGCCCGATGAGTTCGTCACCCACGGGGCGCCGCGACTCCTGCACGAGCACGTGCACTTCACCCCGGAACGGATCGCCGAGCGGGTGGTCGGCGCGGTCGGTGACCGCTCGCACGTCGCCTGAGACCTTTTGGGCCGCAAGCGGCGTCTTGACCAACTGCTTGCCGAACGGGGGCTGTTCGAGTCGCGTACGCGCGCGGCGGCCTCGATACTCGCCGGCGACGTGCTGCTGCTACCGGACCGGCGTCGGGCCGACAAGCCGGGGCAGATGGTGGCGGCCGACGTCGAAGTCGAGGTCCGCCCGACGCAGGAATTCGTCTCGCGCGGCGGCGTCAAGCTCGCCAACGCGCTCGACGCAGTCGGCCTCGATGTGACCGGAGCGCGAGCCCTCGACGTCGGGGCGTCGACCGGGGGATTCACCGACTGCCTGCTCCAGCGCGGCGCCGAGCACGTGATCGCGCTCGATGTCGGCTACGGCGAGTTGAGCTGGAAGCTGCGCGGGGATCCGCGGGTGACCGTGCTCGAGCGCCACAACGCCCGAACTGTGGTTCCGGACGAGCTTCCGTACGCTCCCGGACTGATCGTGATCGACGTCTCGTTCATCTCGCTCACGAAAGTGCTTCCAGCGGTGCTCGAGTGCGCCGCCCCCCGCTACGACTCCCTGGCGATGGTCAAGCCGCAGTTCGAGGTCGGCCGCGAACGGATCGGGAAGGGTGGAGTCGTGCGCGAGGCACGGTTCCGACGCGAGGCGATCATCGCCGTCGGGCGGGCCGCGCTGGGGCTCGGGGCTGTGGTCGCCGGCGTCGCGCCCTCGGGCCTGCCCGGTCCGAAGGGCAACCGCGAGACGTTCCTGTGGCTGGCCGAGGCCGGGCGCGCCGAGGTGGACCTTGAAGCGGCCGCGCTCGAGGTCGAGCCGTGAGCAAAACGGCCACGGTTCTGACCCATCGCAGACCGGACGAGACCGAGCCTGCGCTGAAGATCCTGATGGAGGTGGCTGGGTCCGCCGGCGTGACGTTGCGGTTCGGCGAGGCCGAGGTCGAGAAGCACGGGCTCGAGCCGGCCGAAGGACTGGAGCTGGGGGTCCCGGACGATCCAGCCGTCGATATCTGCTTCGCGCTCGGCGGCGACGGGACGATCCTCAGCGCGCTGAGGATCTACGCCGGCACCGGGGTACCTGTGTTCGGTGTCAACTTCGGGGAGGTCGGGTTCCTTGCGGCGGTCGATCGTGAGGAGGCCCGCGCCGGCTTCGAGCGAGCGCTCGCGGGCGCGTTCGACGTATATCCGCTGCCCGGCATCAGACTGCACGGGATGAGCGGCGACTGGATCGCGATCAACGACGTCGCGATCCAACGTCAGCCGGGTCACCGAGTCGCGCACCTCGCCTATTCGATCGGCGACGACGAGGTCGGCAGAGTCCGCTGCGACGGACTCGTTGTCGCGACCCCGGCGGGCTCGACCGGCTACAACCTGGCCAACGGCGGCCCGGTGATGGCCTGGGGCGTCGAGGGCTACGTCGTCTCGTTCATCGCGCCGCACTCGCTGACCGCGCGGGCGCTCGTCGTCGCACCGGCCGATCGGCTGGCAATCCATAATTTGTCCCGCGAGGAGGGGGTCGACGTCGAGATCGACGGACGTCCAGTCCTCGAGCTCGCGCCTGGAGCACTGATCGAGGCCAGCTTCGTCGATGGACAGGGAATGCTCGCGCAGCTGTCGGGCGCGAACTTCTACCGGCGCCTGCGCGAGAAGTTCGGGCGGCTGGCGGCGCTCCCGTGAAACAGCACCAGTGTCGTGGGTCGCAGATTCGGGACACTAGCCGCCAATCCGTCAGCCTTGGGTGGTAGACAGGGGCTCATGCTTCACGAGCTGCGCGTAGAGAACCTGCTGCTGCTGGAACGGGCGGAACTGCGCCTTGCGCAGGGTCTGAACGTGTTGACCGGCGAGACGGGCGCCGGCAAGACGCTGCTGGCACACGCGCTCGACCTGCTGCTCGGAGGCAAGGCGCGCAGCGGGGTCGTCCGCGACGGGGCAGGGGAGGCCTACGTCGAGGGCGTTTTCGCGATCCCCGCAGCGCTCGCCGGGGACGAGCGGATCCCGGACGGCGCCGAGGACCTGGTGCTGGCCCGACGAGTTTGGCCCGACGGCCGCACCCGCGCGTACGTCTGCGGGCGCTCGGCGACGGTCGCCGATCTGCGCGAGCTCGGCCGCCGGTTGCTGTCCTTCTACGGTCAACACGAGCATCGCAAGCTGATGCTGACGACCGCCCAGCTCGACGCGCTCGACGCCTTCTGTGGCCCGGAGCAGTCGCGGCTCCGGGCCGGCGCCGCGGCGTCGCACGAACGCGTTCGCGCCCTCGAGGCGCGACTATCCGAGCTCGGCGGACTCGCCGGCGCCCGCGACCGCGAGCTCGACCTGGTCGCGTTCGAGCTTCGCGAGATCGAGGAGGTCGACCCCAGCGAGGAGGAGGAAGCGGCGCTGATCGCCGAGCGCGACCGTCTCCGCCATCACGAAGCGCTGCGACTGGCAGCCGCCGCCGGGACGCAGGCGCTCGCGCCTGACGAGGGGGAGGGCGCCGCCGCCCTGCTCGCCCGAGCCGCCGCCGAGCTCGGTTCGGCCGCGGCGTTCGATCGTGAGGCGCTCGGCCCACTGGCCGAGCGCCTCGAGGGGCTTCGCTACGACGCCGAGGACCTGGCCGTCGAGCTGCGCTCCTACCTGGACGGAACCGAGAGCGCCGACCCGGCGCAGTCGCTTGAGTTCGTCGAGGAGCGGCTGTCAGCGTTCGCGAGGCTGTCCCGCAAGCACGGCGGCGGGATCGCGGAGGTACTCCGACACGCCGAGCGCTGTCGGGCCCGTGAGGCGGAGCTGGGCGACGTGGAGGTCACGCTTGAGGGAGTGCGGGCGCAGCTGGCCGAGGCGGTGGGCGAGCGGGAACGGATCGGTGAGCAGCTGAGTGCCGCCAGGCATCAGGCTGCGCCGCGGCTCGCGGCCGCGGTGCGGTCGCGGCTGGCGGAGCTATCGATGGCCGACGCCCAGTTCGAGGTGGCGCTGCGCGAGCGCGAGGGTGGCCCCGGGGTGCGCGGGTTCGACTCCGTCGAGTTTTTGATCGCGCCGAACGCAGGGCTGCCGTCCGGGCCGTTGCGCGACGTCGCCTCTGGCGGAGAGCTCTCACGGGTGATGCTGGCCCTGCTCAGCGTCGCCCATCGCCCCGAGGACCGTGCACTTGCCCATGCGGACGAATCGCTGCTGGTGTTCGATGAGATCGACGCCGGTATCGGCGGGCACACGGCGCGCGCCGTCGGCGCCCATCTGCGCGACCTCGCGGCGGGACGACAGATCCTCTGCATCACGCACCTGCCGCAGGTGGCGGCGATGGGGTCGCGCCACTTCACGATCGTCAAGGACGGCTCTCGGACGCCGGCGCTGACGACCGTCACCACGCTCGACGGCGACGGGGTGGTCGCGGAGCTGGTGCGGATGCTCGGTGCCGAAGAGAGCGACCGCGCGGCTCGCGGTCACGCCCGCGAGCTTCTCAAGGCAGCGTGAGCGCCGTCCCCTGGTCGCCGGATCTGGCGGCGCGTGCAGGCGCGTGCCTGCCGTGTCCGCGCAGCCCGCTAACGTTGCGGGCGATCGTAAACTGGGCCGGACGCACGCACACCTCATGAACCACGCCGAAACGAGATTTATCTTCATCACCGGCGGGGTTGTCTCCTCGCTGGGTAAGGGGATCGCCGCTGCCTCGATCGGGCGGCTGCTGCGCTCGCGTGGGCTGGATGTGCAGATTCAGAAGTTCGACCCGTATATCAACGTCGACCCGGGCACGATGTCGCCCTACCAGCACGGTGAGGTGTTCGTCACCGAGGACGGCGCCGAGACCGATCTCGACCTCGGCCACTACGAACGGTTTACCGACTCGAACACGACTCGGGCCTCGAACGTCACCGCCGGCGGAATCTACAACAGTGTGATCAGGCGCGAGCGGCGCGGCGACTATCTCGGCGCGACCGTCCAGGTCGTTCCTCATATCACCGATGAGATCAAGCACCGGATCCGCTTGATGGCGGACGCGAGCGACGTCGACTTCGTGATCACCGAGATCGGCGGGACGGTCGGCGACATCGAGTCACTGCCGTTCCTGGAGGCGATCCGTCAGTTTCCCGTCGACGTCGGCCGACGGCGCTGCATGTTCATCCACCTCACGCTCGTCCCGTATATCGGTCACGCCGGCGAGCTCAAGACCAAGCCAACCCAGCACTCGGTCAACGAGTTGCGGAGGATCGGAATCGCGCCTGACATGGTCATGTGCCGCTCGGAGTCGGTGCTGTCGACCGAGATCCGGCGCAAGATCGCGCTGTTCGCGAGCCTGCCCGTGCCCGCTGTCGTCTCCGCCTATGACGTCCCCGACGTGTACGAGGTGCCGCTGGCGTTCCATGAGCAGGGGGTCGACGATTACATTCTCCACGAGCACTTCGGGCTCGACGGGCGCGCGCCCGACCTCAGCAGCTGGCGAGGCTTCGTCGAGCGCTCCGCCGGTCTCACCGAAGAGATTCGGATCGCTCTCGTCGGGAAGTACGTGCGACTCGAGGACGCCTACCTCTCGGTGGTCGAGGCGCTGCGTCACGGCGGCGTGCTTCACGGCTGCAAGGTGGAGATCGACTGGATCGATTCGGAAACGGTCGGGGAACCCGAGGTCGACGCGCGGCTGCACAGCGCCGACGGGATCCTGATCCCGGGCGGCTTCGGCGGCCGCGGCTGGGAGGGCAAGATCGCCGCCGCCAGAATCGCGCGCGAACAGCAGATTCCGTACCTGGGCGTCTGCCTGGGAATGCACGTAGCGATCAGCGAGTTCGCCCGTCACATGGCCGACATGCCCGGCGCCAACTCCACCGAGATGGATCCGGAAACGCCGTTCCCTGTGATCGACCTGCTTCCCGAGCAGAAGGAGATCGCTGACATGGGCGGGACGATGCGATTGGGCGCCGACCCGGTCAAGCTCCACGACGACACCCGTGCCCGCGAGGCGTATGGCGAGGCAATCGCCTACGAGCGCCACCGCCACCGTTACGAGGTCAACAACCACCTGCGGCGTCGCCTCCAGGCCGCCGGGCTGGTCTTCTCGGGCACGACTCCGGACGAGCGGCTGGTCGAGGTGGCCGAGCTGCCGCGGGAAGCGCATCCGTTCTTCGTCGCCTCGCAGTTCCATCCGGAGTTCAAGTCTCGGCCTGATCGGCCGGCTCCGCTCTTCCGCGAATTCGTGGGTGCCTGCCTGGCGCACGCAAAGGGACCGGCCGTCGCCGAGATCCTCGCCCGAACGGCGCTCCCGGGCGACACGCCCGCGGCTCCCGCCGGAGCCAAGTGACTCTCGGCCGTGCCCGAGCGGCCGCCGAGTGAGTGCCGCCCCGCGAGCTACACCCGGTGAGCGACAGCCCGTGAGGATCGAGAGCCGGCTCGGTTCGGACGACCGCAAGCGTCTCCACGCCACATTCGAGTCGCTTTGCCGGATTCCGAGTCCGACGGGCGATGAGCGTGCACTGGCCGACTGGCTGACCCGGGAGCTCGGTGCGATGGGCCTCGAGATCGAGGAGGACGACGCGGGACGCAGCGTCGGCGCGAGCGCCGGCAATTTGTTCGCCCAGATACCCGGTCGCCATCCCGGGGGTGACCGCGACGGCGTGGGGGAAGGCCCGAGCATCCTGCTGTGCGCGCACATGGACACCGTGCCCCTGACCGCCCCGCTCGAGCCGGTGCTCGTCGACGGTGGCTGGGAGAACGCCGGCGACGGGATCCTGGGCGCCGATAACAAGGCGGCGGTCGCGGCGCTCGTCGAGCTCGCACGCTTCCTGACGAGCGCCGATCTTGACCTCGACGTCGGGGTCGAGCTGCTGTTCACGATCGCCGAGGAGACCGGGTTGCACGGGGCCAAGGCGTTCGACGTCGGCCGGTTGCGCAGCGACTTCGGCTACGTCTTCGACCATGCCTCACCGTTCGGCGAGATCGTCGTCGCGTCGCCCACCCACATGCGGCTGGTGGCCGAGATTCGCGGTCGGGCCGCTCACGCCGGTTTGCATCCCGAGCTTGGGGTGAGCGCGATCAGCGCCGCCGCCCGCGCGATCATGGGGATGCCGCAGGGGCGGCTCGATCTCGAGACGACGGCCAACGTCGGGAGGATCGTGGGTGGAACTGCGACGAACGTCGTTCCTGAGCGATGTCGGTTGGAGGCCGAGGTCCGCGGGCTCGACCAGGATCGGGTGGACGCCGTTCTGACCGAGTCGATTGACGCCGTTCAGGATGCGGTAGACCAGGGCGCCTGCGATGTCGACCTCGAGGTCGAGCGGATGTTTGCCGGCTACCGGCTGCGCTCGCACGAGCGATCCGTGCGGGTCGCCGAGCAGGCGCTCTGTTCGATCGGCTACGAGCCGCTTCTGGTCGTCAGCGGTGGCGGCGCCGACGCCAATGCGCTCCGGTCCGCTGGATTTTCGTGCACGAATCTCGCCAATGGAACCGAGCGCCCGCACGAACCGGGAGAGCGTGTCAGCACCGTCGCGCTCGAGGCCGGCCTGGAGCTCGCCGTCGCACTGCTGGTCGCCGCCGGCGATGACACCACGATGGAGGGCCTGACGGATGGCTGACTTTGAGCTGATCGGGAGCAGTGTTCAGTGGGAGGGGCGCGTCATCCGTGCCGGCCTGGAGCGCTACCGGTACACCGACGGTGCGGAGGTTTCCAGGGACAAGGTCTGGCATCCGGGCGCGGTGGGGATCCTCGCCGTCGACGACACCCACGTCTGGCTCTGCCGACAGCCTCGCGAGGCGGCAAACCTGGCGGCCTCGCTCGAGGTGCCGGCCGGCAAGCGCGACATTCCGGGCGAGCCTCCACTCCAGACGGCCAAGCGCGAGCTCGTCGAGGAGGTCGGCAAGGACGCTGCGGTTTGGCGTGAGCTGTTCACGTTCTGCTCGAGCCCCGGATTCAGCGATGAGCGGATCTGGCTGTACCTGGCGACAGAGCTGTCCGACGCGCCGGGTGGCGCGACGCCCGACGAGGACGAGCGCCTGGAGATCGTGCCATGGCCGCTCGACCGTCTGCAGGAGGCGATTGCCGAGCTGGACGACGCAAAGTCGCTGGTCGCGCTGCTCTGGCTTGTGGCCCAGCCTCGCGATCAGATTCGGTAGGGCGCGGCCGGCGCTACATCCAGACGCGGACGATGACGAGTCTCCGCGTCAGGCGTTTGGCGGTGAACGGAGCGCTGAGGATGGTCCACGGTTCGGCGCGCCTGTTCGGGAAGCCCCACAACCCGTATCTGGTTCCGGGGTCGCAGAAATAATTCAGGCGCACGCCGTGGATCACGGTGCTCGCACCGCTGGAGAGCAGGCAGTGCTGACCGTTGGCGAGTTCGATGTTCCAGGGAATGGTCGCCAGCGAAGGCTGACTGCGATTGGCTGGTCGCGGGAAACCTCGCGTCAGCCGAATCATGATGCCACCGTTCAGCTGCCGATCCGGGCAGACGACCACGCCGCGGGCCTTGGTGGAACTGAAGCACGGGTCGAGGATGAAGTTTCCGACGAGGCATCGCCAGGCGTCTCCGCGGTTGCTCGTCAGGGACGGGGCAAAGCAGTGACCTGACTTCGACTGCACCTGGATCGTCGGCACGCCCGCCGAGCTGAATGCTCGGAAGATCGTCGCCGTGGTTTGCGTTCGCGCTGTACGGGCGGCCGCCGGTGAGGGTGGCCCGCCTATCACCGCAAAGACTGTGATCGCCACGAAGCCTCGCGTGATGCGGCTCACGGCGCGAGTCTAGACAGTGCGCACACCCGTTGAGAGGAGATTGCGTCGAGAAGACGAAACCCGCGGTCATGGCCAACGCCGCGCGGCTCGTCGACGAGGTTGCGAGCACCCCAGGCGCTCGCGTCGCCGAGCTGACCGTTGACTTCTTCGCGTACCTGAGGCTGGAACGGGGCCTGTCGAGCAACACGCTCGAGGCTTACCGCGCTGACCTGACCCAGCTCGGCGAGTTCCTCGACCGCCGTGGGGCCGATCCGCTCCGGGTGGATGGGCGGGACCTGACGGCGTTCGTCGACGAGCTGGCGACGGGCGGCGAGGACCGCAGGCCCGCGGCGCCGGCCACGCTCCAGCGCAAGATCGCGTGTCTGCGGTCCTTCTACCGTCATCTGCGGCGCGACGCGATCATCGATACCGATCCCACCTCGGAGTTGCGGCCACCGCGCTCGCGGGCAAAGTTGCCGCGGGTGCTGACCCGGGACCAGGTCAATCGGTTGCTCGAGCAGCCGCGGGGGTCGACACCGGCCTCGCTCCGCGACGGGGCGCTGCTCGAGACCATGTACGCGTGTGGCCTGCGCGCTTCAGAGGCGATCGGGCTCGAGCTTGCCGACGTGGACCTGGAGGCCGGGATGCTGGTCGCGCGGGGTAAGGGCTCCAAGGAGCGGATCGTGCCGATCGGCCGGGCGGCCGTCGCGCGGCTGAGGAGGTACCTCGACCAGGGAAGGCCGCGGCTCGTTGGCCTCGAGGACGAGGCCCACATCTTCGTCAATGTGCGCGGGCGCGCGCTGTCGCGGCAGGGGCTGTACAAGATCGTTCAGCGTCACGCCCGAAGCGCCGGGCTCGAGGCGCAGATGAGCCCGCACACGCTACGCCACACTTTCGCGACACATCTGCTCGCTGGCGGCTGCGACCTGCGCTCTTTGCAGGAGATGCTCGGCCACGCCGACATCGGGACGACTCAGATCTACACGCATCTCTCCGACGAGCGGCTCAGGGATGTGTACTTCGACGCCCATCCCCGGGCGAAGATGGCGGCCTGAGGCCAGCGCGCGGCCTTCCACCAGATGCGGTGCACCTTAAGCCGGTTCCGACCGGCCTAAGATGCCCGCGCGCCGGCGCGGGGTCGCTGGGCTGTGCTCCATATGATCAGATCGCGATGCCGGAGCTACCCGAGGTCGAGACGATTCGCCGACAGCTCGCGCCTCACCTGGAGGGGCGGACGATCGAGGCCGCGGAGATCCGTGACTGGCGTTGGACGCGCCCGGCCGATCCGGGCTTGATCGCGACCGAGCTGACCGGCGCCCAGATACGACGTGTCGGCCGCTCCGGCAAGTACCTGCTGCTGGAGCTCGACGGCGACCGGCACCTGCTGATCCACCTGCGGATGACGGGCGGGCTGCTGTTCGATCCGCCGGAGGAGCCGCGGTACACGCGGGCGCGGTTCGACCTCGACCAAGGGCACGTCCTCGCCTACGTGGACCCGCGCCGGTTCGGGACCGCCCACCTGTTGCACGGCGCCGACGCCCGCGACATGTATCTCGCCGAGCGCCTCGGGGTGGAGCCGTTCACGCCGCAGTTCACGGCAGCCCATCTGCGCGAGCAGGCGCGCGGCCGGACCGCCCCGATCAAGTCGTTCATCCTCGACCAGCGGCGGATCGCCGGCGTCGGCAACATCTACGCCGACGAGGCTCTGTTTCGCGCCGGAATCCATCCGCTGCGACCGGGGGGCAAACTCACGCTGGCGCAGTGGGAGCAGCTTCGGTGCGCGATCGAGCAGGTCTTGGCGGATGGGATCGACGCGAAGGGGGCGTCGATCGACGACTTTCGCCACGTCGACGGGGCTCAGGGTTCCTTCCAGGACCGCTTCCTGATCCACACCAGGGCCGGCGAACCGTGCCCAACGTGCGGACGCGAGATCCGCAAGCTCTACGTCGGCGGCCGCGGGACCTACGTGTGTGAACACTGCCAACCGCGGCCGCGAGTTAGGCGCTGACCGCGGCTTAGAGGTTGTCTTAGGCGGTGAGGAGCTCCGCCAGGCGACCGCTGCTGGCGGCGTCGCGGAGTTCGTTGAAACCGCCGATCGTCTCTCCGTCGATCACGATCTGTGGGAACGTGGTCAGTCCGGTGATGTTGACCAGTTCCTCCCGGCTGTCCGGGTCGCGTGACAGATTGATCTCGTCATATGCGATGCCACGCTTGCTCAACAGTGCCTTGGCGGCGACGCAGTACGGACACATCGTGGTCGTGTAGAGGGTGACCGACTTCATGCTTCTGAAAGCGTAGCGTGGGCCACTCGCTCAAGACCGAGGCGATCGTGCTGCGATCGATCCGGTACGGAGAGGCGGACCGGGTGCTGCAGCTGTACACGCCTCGCCACGGTCGACTGGGCGCGATCGCCAAGGGCGCGCGGCGGGCCCGCAGCCGCTTCGGGGCGCGCCTGGAGCCGTTCATGGAGATCGCTCTGATTCTGCACGTGGGCCGTGGCGAGCTCCTCACGGTCATCGGCGCCGACACGGTCGATGCGCGGCCCGGGCTCCGGGACAGCGCCGGCGCGCTCGACGCCGCGGCCCGCGCGTGCGATGCGGTCTCGCGTCTGTTCGAGACAGATGATCCGCATCCGGAGGTGTACGCCCTGCTCGCCAACCAGCTGACGTTGCTGGCGGGAGCCGCCGGCGCGGCTGGTGGCGCGAACGCGGTCGCGTTCCGCCTCAAGCTGCTGCTCGCGGCGGGCATCGTGCCTCAGCTCGGCTCCTGCGCCAGTTGCGGGGAGCGCGAGCATCTAAGCGGATTCTCGGCGGCCGCCGGCGGGGTGGTCTGCAGCTCCTGCGAGTCGGCGGCGTTCCCGCTCGACAGCGAAGCCTACGAATTCATGGTCGGGGCGCTCGGCAGCCCGCTCGTGAACACCCCCGCAGCTTCAGAGCGAGCGTTGCGCCTCGCCGAGCGCGCCGTCAGGGAGACCGCCGAGCATCACGCGCACGTGCGCCTGCGGCCGCTGCCGCAGGCCGGCTCCTGAGGTTGGCTTGGCGGCCACCTGGCCGCCCAGGGCCGGGCCCCGGGACTGCTTCCGCTGCCGAGTTCCGGCCGGAGACGGCCTGTGCCTGCTCCGCCTCCGTCGATGTCAGAATCGGTTATGTGAACCAACCCGCCGGCATCGTCCCCGCCACTGGCCGCGTGCACCCGGCGGGACCGGTCGCCGACGCCTTCCCGGCTCGGATCCAGGCGCGAGAGGAGGTCGACTACTCGCCGCTTGCGACTCGCTCCTATCCGGCGCCGAGGCCGCGTTCTGAGACCGACTGCGGGCTGCGCACCCCGTTCCAGCGCGACCGCGACCGGATCGTCCACAGCAAAGCGTTTCGGCGGCTGCGGCACAAGACCCAGGTGTTTGTGCTGCCAAGGGGCGACCACTACCGAACTCGGCTCACGCACACCCTCGAGGTCACCCAGGTGTCGCGTACCGTCGCTCGTGCCCTGAGGCTGAATGAGGACCTGACCGAGGCGATCGGGCTCGGCCACGACCTTGGGCACCCGCCATTTGGCCACATCGGCGAGGAAGCTCTCGACGACTGCCTGTCCGAGCGCTTCGGCCAGCGGTTCTGGCACAACGAGCATTCGGTCAGGGTCGTCGACGTGCTCGAGCGCGACGGCGCCGGACTCAACCTGACCGACGCCGTGCGCGACGGCATCCGGGGACACTCCTGGCGGGCCGAGGACCCGGTCACCCCGGAGGCGGCAATCGTTCGCTTCGGCGACCGGATCGTGTACATCAACCACGACATCGACGACGCGATCCGGGCAGGGGTGATCTCGGTCGCCGATCTGCCGCCGGGTCCGATCGCGACCCTCGGCAACACCGGCTCGGAAAGGATCGACACGCTCGTCCACGACCTCGTCGAGCGCTCCGCACAGGCGGGCGGAATCGTCCAGAGCGAGGAGGCCGGCGCCGCGATGGCGGCGCTACGGGCGTTCATGTTCGAGACCGTCTACCTCGGTCCCGCGGTCACGCGCGAGCGTGAGAAGATCAGGCTCGTCGTGCGGACGCTGTTCGAGTACCTCTGCGAGCACCCCGAGGAGATCCCGCCGTCGATTCCCGAAGGCGACCTCGCGACACGGGTGACCGACCATCTGGCGGGGATGACCGACCGTTTCAGCATCGCGCAGTTCGAGGCCTTGACCGTCCCGGCTGCATTCGAACCATGAGCAGATACACGGCCGATTCGCGCGACCGCGTGCGCGACGCGGTCGACATGGTCGCGCTCGTGGAGTCGAAGGTCGAGCTTCGCCGCGCCGGCGTGAACAGCTACTTCGGCTGCTGCCCGTTCCACGATGAACGCACTCCGTCCTTTCACGTCAGGCCCGACGAGAAGCATTACCACTGCTTCGGTTGCTCGGAGTCGGGCGATCCGTTCGACTTCGTGATGCAGTCCGAGGGGCTGGACTTCAAGCAGGCACTCGAATCCCTGGCCGACCGCTTCGGGGTGACGCTGCAGACGGAGGAGGAGGCGCCGGAGGTGGCGGCCGAACGAGCCCGCCGCGAGCGGCTGTACGCGCTGCTGAATCGCGCCGCGACGTACTACGAGCGCCAGCTCTGGGAGTCAGCCCAGGCCGGCGCCGCACGCGATTACATGATCGGCCGCGGCTTCGCCGAGGAGACTCTGCGCGAGTTCCGGGTCGGTTACGCCCCCGATTCCTGGGAGCGGATCGTCCGTGGCTCGCGCGTCGCCGGCTTTACCGACGAGGAGCTGCTGGGGGTCGGACTGGCGCAACCGAGGCGCGGGCGATCTGAGGAGCTGTTGGACCGGTTTCGCGCCCGGATCATGTTCCCGACCAGCGACGCCCGTGGTCGCGTGCGCGGCTTCGGGGCGCGAACCATGCGCCACGACCAGGGGCCGAAGTACCTGAACACGTCGGACGGACAGCTGTACCACAAGCGTGAGGTGCTGTACGGCATCTCGCTGGCGCGGTCGACGGCCGCCAAGGCCGGCCGGATGGTGCTCGCCGAGGGCTACACCGACGTGATCGCGTTACACCAGGCCGGGGTCCGGAACGCGGTCGGGATCATGGGCACCTCGCTGACCAAGGAACAGGTCGCCGAGCTCGTCAGGCTCGTCGGAGTCCTCGAGCTGTGCCTCGACGCCGATCGTGCCGGACAGGACGCGATCGTCCGAGCCGCGCAACTGTGTGCCGAGTCGAAGCTGGAGCTGCGCGTGGTGCCGCTGCCGCGCGGCGCCGACCCCGGCGAGCTGATTGTGACCGAAGGGGCCGAGGCGCTTCGCGAGCGGGTCGCGAGGTCGGTTCCATACGTGGTGTTCGAGGTCGAGCGGATCCTCGAGCGGGCCGATCTCGACAGCGCCGAGGGCAAGGACCGAGCGATTGTGGAGCTCCGTCGCCCGCTCGCGCCACTCGGGCAGAGCGTCCTGCGTGACGAGCTGGTCCGGCGCAGCGCCGGCGCGCTCGCGCTGAGCGAGGCGAGGCTGACGACGCTCCTGGTCGAGGACGGGCCAGGCGCACGCGCCGGCTTTCGGAGTCGGGGCGCCGCGGGACCCGGGCCGCCCACACGGACCGCCGGGGTGATCGACCAGAGCGTGCGTTCAGAGCGCTCGTTCCTGGCGATGTGCGTAGCCGCTCCGAATCCAGGCGAGCTGGCCCTCGCCGCGATCGACCCTGACGTGCATCTGACCAGCGCGGTTCTGCGCCGGGCGGCCCGCCACCTGGCCGGGCGACTGGCGGCGCCGATGTCGGAGCTTCCCGCCGACGATGAGGAGCTGGCGCGGGTCGTCGCCGAGCTGGTCGCCCGTGCTGGTCGCGGCAGCAGGGTCGGCGCGGACCATCTCGAGCACGCCCGCTTGTTGCTCGAGCTCGGTCGGGTCGAGCGGGAGCTCGCCCGAGCCACGGCTCCCGCTGCTTCGCCGGCCCCCGGCCACGGGATCGTCGATCTTGCGCGCCGGCGCCAGGACGTTCGCGAGGCGATCGGCGGCGTCGTCTCGAGGATCGAGCGCGCCGGCTGACGACGGCGACGGGGCTGGCTTCGTGATCGCGGTCAGGCCCTCACGTCCCGTTGGTAGGCGAGCGCGGAATCGAGATCCACGACGAGCTCGAATTTGAGGTGCCGATAAAGTGATTGCGGCTGACTGCGGCCGTGGCCGCGAGTTGGTCCCATTCCGGGGTAGCTCAATCGGCAGAGCAAACGGCTGTTAACCGTTAGGTTGTGGGTTCGAGTCCCACCCCCGGAGTTCCGGCGCGGATCGCGTCGATCGACTCGATGCCAGCACCTCGACCAGCTCGGCGGCGCGCGTGGCGGCGTCGTTGGCTCGGGCCCAGGCGGCAACCTCGGCTGCGCGTGCGGCGAAGCCTTCGGCCGGGTCGAGCGCGCGCGTAACGGCGAGGCGGAGCGTCAGCGGTGACATCAGCCGCCAGGGCAGGCGCACACCCACCCCTGCCCAGTCCGCGCGGGCGGCGTTCTCACCCATGTCGCCGCTGTGCGGGATGACCAGCACCGGGACACCGCTCGACAGAGATCGCGCCAGGGTTCCGAAGCCGCCGAGACAGACGACGAGCGAGCATTTGGGCATCGTCCGCTCGTAGGAGAGCCAGTCGACGAGCCGCACGCGACCGGTTGTTGGCGCGGGGCGCGGAAGCGGGCGGCGGTTGGTCACGGCGATCACGCGCAGCTCGGCCCGACGAAGGCCGTGAAGGGCTGTCCGGATCAACCGCTGGGTCGGATCATGCGAGGTGGAGGGCGCGACCAGCACCAGGGGCGCTGCGCCTGGCGGTGGCTCGAGCTCCGGGGCCGGCGGCTCCCACTGAAGCGGCCCCACGAGGTGGACCGACTCTGGCCAGTGGCGAGGGTATTCGAGCTGTGGGAGGCTCGCGACCAGGCACAGCTCAGTGCTGATGCCCCCATGCAGCCGGGGGACGGGCGGCAGCCCCAGCCTCCGCCGGGTCTCGTTGAGCTCGCGGCGGCCCTGGCGCAGGCCTGCCTCGATGAGTGGGTCGAGGCCGCGCCAGATCACCCGCCCGGCGTTGGTCCGGGGCGGTCTCGCGCCGAGCCCGTAGGGCGGCGACCCCGGCTCTCCGACGGGGTAGAGATGCGGAACGAGCGTCGCGACCGGAACCCCGTACAGCTCGCCGGCGAGCGCTGGGGCGAGCGTCAGGATGTCGTGGACGACGACGTCGGGCGAGCACTCGGTGATCGCCTCGAGTGTCGCGGGGGTCGCCCGGGCGACAGCCTCGTAGGGCTTCAGCGGCCGCTCGCGGGTCGGGAACGGCGGGTACTCCGGCGCCGCCACGAATTCGATCCCGGCGGCCGTGACCGGTTCGCGCCACCGCTCCCAGGTCTCGAACGTGACCCGATGCCCGCGTCCCGCCAGCCGCGCCCCGAGCGCGAGCATCGGAAACGCATGGCCCGGCTGGCCAAACGCCCCGAGGAAGATGCGCAGGACCCTTCGGCGACGCCCTCGCATCGGTGGCTGCCCGGGCTCGACGGCGACCGGCGGGTGCAAAGAGCCGGTCAAGCCGCGAGCTCGGCCAGCGCTCGCAGCTGCCCGACCTGTTCCTCGGCCGAGAAGGCGATCGGCGAGGCGATCAGGGTTCCGACGCCGGCCTCGCGATACGCCGACAGGCGGGCTGTCACGACGTCCGCCGGGCCGCACAGCGACACCTGGTCGATCAGCTGGTCGGGCACGGCGCGGCAGGCCTCGTCTCTGCGACCTGCTAGATACAGATCCTGAATCTCCTGCGCAGCGTCGGCGTAGCCGTATTGCGAGACGAGCGTCTTGTAGAAGTTCTGCTCGCGCGACCCCATCCCGCCGACGTAGAGAGCGATACCCGGCCGCATCTGGTTTCGCGCGGCTTCGAGGTCGTCGCTGATGTGCAGGTTCACCTGTGGGGCGATGTCGAAGCCGTCCAGCGAGCGCTGCCCGCGCGCGGCTCCGGCCAGGAGCAGCTTGCGGTAGGGCGCGATCTGCTCGGGCGCGAAGAACGTGGGTATCCAACCGTCGGCGATCTCGCCGGCAAGGGCGGTGTTCCGGGGTCCAATCGCCGCGAGGTAGATTGGGATCCGCTCCTGCACCGGGGCGATCGTCAGCTTCAGCGCCCTTCCCGGACCGTTCGGGAGCGGCAGCTCGATCGTCTCGCCGCGGTACTCGAGTCGCTCGCGCCGCAGCGCCATCCGCACGATCTCGAAGTATTCGCGCGTCCGTTGCAGCTGGCGCTCGAAACGCTGGCCGTGCCAGCCCTCCGCCACCTGCGGCCCCGAGGAACCGAGGCCAAGGATCATTCGGCCGCCCGACAGCCGGTCGAGCGTGGCCGCGGTCATCGCGGTCATCGCCGGCGATCGAGCGGGCATCTGGAAGATTCCTGCCCCGAGCTTGATGCGCGTCGTCGCGCCCGCGATCCACGCGAGGATCGTGGCCGCGTCGGAGCCGTAGGCCTCGGAGGTCCAGACGGAGTCGTAGCCGAGCCCCTCGGCTGCCCGCACCGCCGCGAGCTGCTGCTCCGCGTCCATCCACAGCCCCCAATAGCCGACGTGCAGTCCGAGCCTCATCGTGGTTGCCGAGCCTAGTGGGTCTCCCGGGAATGTTTCTGGGCGCCCCACGAGTGGACCCGCGGGACTGTCCCTGTCCGGGTGTCTCTGAGACCATGTCGGGATGAGCTCATCAGCACCCGTCAGGTATGGATACAAGGCCTCAGCCGAGCAGTTTCCCCCGCAGCAGCTGCTCGACTACGGCATCGCCGCCGAGCGCCACGGTTTCGACATCGTGGCGGTTTCCGACCACTTCCAGCCGTGGCGGCATCACGGCGGCCATGCGCCCAACTCGTTTGTTTGGCTCGCGGCCCTCGGCCAGCGGACCGAACGCGTGACGCTCGCGACGAGTGTGCTGACCCCGACGCTGCGCTATCAGCCGCCGGTCGTCGCGCACGTGTTCGCGACGCTCGGCTGCCTGAACCCGGGCCGAGTGGTGCTCGGGATCGGTAGCGGGGAGGCGTTGAATGAGACGCCTGCGATCGGCATCGCGTGGCCGAGGTTCAAGGAGCGCTCCGACCGATTGGCCGAAGCGGTCGAGCTGATCCGCCTGCTTTGGACGGAGGAGCGGGTGACGTTCGAAGGGACCTACTACCGCACCGACAATGCGACCATCTACGACCGGCCAGAACAGCCGATTCCGATCTACATCGCCGCCGGCGGGCCGAAGGCGGCGGCGCTGGTCGGGCGAATCGGTGACGGCTTGATCGTCACCAGCGGCAAGGGGGAGGATCTCTACCACACGCTGCTGGGCGGCCTCGCCGAAGGCGCTGCGGAGGCCGGCCGCGACTCGACGCGGATCGCGAAGATGATTGAGATCAAGGTCTCGTACGATCACGATGTCGGGTTCGCCAACGGCGCTTGCCGGCCGTGGGCGGCGCTCGCGCTGACGGCGGAGGAGAAGGGCGGCACCGAGGACCCGATCGAGATGGAGCGCCTCGCCGACGCCGCGGCCGACCGGGCGCACACCAGGTTCATCGTCTCCGATGACCCGCACGAAGTCGCCGACAAGATCGCCTTCTACGTGGAGCTCGGCTTCTCCGATCTGGTGTTCCACTTTCCCGGCGAGGACCAGGACCGGGCGCTCGATCAATTCGCTGCCGACGTGATGCCGGTCCTCAGGGAGCGTTGGGGCTAGCGCGCTGGGACTGCTTGCGCCGGTGGAAAGGCCGCCGCCGAAACGAGCACGACCACGATGACGATCGCGACGGTGTTGCTGCTCACTCGCTCGAGCGTCTCCCGATCGTGAAGTACAGGGCGGGTCCGATCAGGTTCTGCGTCGCGATCACCCGCCAGAGCAGCTTTGGGCCCCTGATGTCCGCGGCGGGACGCCGCTGGATGTCGCGCTGCGTAGCGACGATCAGAACCGCCTCGACGGCGACGAGTACCCATAGTCCCAGTCGCCCCCGGGGCGAAAGTCCCTGGTAGAAGTCGGCCACCTTCGAACAGCGCGAGCGTGTCTCAGAAGTCTGTGAGGATTCGTCGGTGTTCATGCCACCTCTCAGGCGTGTCGGGGACGGCGTTGCGGCGCCCGCGGTTTTGCGCTCCGCGACTGTCGGCCGACTCGCGCCATGTCAGCGACCTCGCTGGCGATGTCCTCGAGCACCGACGTGCGCAGGGAGTAGATGACGCGACCGCCTCGTCGTTCGGAGCCAACGAGGTCAGCCCCTTCGAGCACCTTCAGGTGACGTGACACCGAGGGCCACGAGATCTCGAAATGTCCGGCAAGCTCTCCCGCTGGCAGGTCGCCTTCGCGCAGCAGATGGAGAATCTCACGCCGGGTGGGGTCGCCCAGGGCCCGATAGGCGCTAGCGATCGACATCCGCTTCAACATTAGCAAGTTGGCTAAATAGTCAAATCCTCTACTCAGGGCACTAGGCCAGCCGGTCCTCCGCCCGATTACCCGACAAACTTGGGCCCCTCTTGATCGCGACCGTCACCTCCACGCACCTTCCGGGCGTCCTCCACGCCCTCGAGCCGACCCTCAACCATTACGGCTACCTGGCGGTATTCGGGTTGGTGCTGCTCGAGGACTTCGGGATACCGGTTCCGGGTGAAACCGTCCTGATCCTCGGTGCGGTCTACGCCGGGACCGGCCGGCTCAACATCGTGCTCGTCGCGCTCCTCGGGTTTGTCGGCGCCGTGATCGGCGACAACATCGGCTTCGCGATCGGCCATTTCGGTGGCCGCCGGCTCGTCGAACGCTGGGGGCGCTACGTATTCATCACGCCCGAGCGTCTCGACAAGGCCACCAACTTCTTTGAGCGGTACGGCGGCTGGATCATCGTCGTTGCCCGGTTCATCGAAGGGCTGCGCCAGGCAAATGGGATCGTCGCCGGCACGACCGGCATGCACTGGGCGCGCTTCGTCGCGTTCAACGCGCTCGGCGCCGCCCTTTGGGTCGGCGTCTGGACGAGCGTCGGCTACTTCGCCGGCGACCACATCGACGCCGTCTACAACACGGTCACCCGCTACATCACCTACTTCGCCATCGCCGTGGGTCTGGCCGTGATCGCGTACATCACCCGTCGCGTTCTGCGCGCAAGGGCACGACGCGCCGCCAAGCAGTCGGGCCAGCCGGAATAGCGCCGGCCGCTCGCGTCTGCCCGATTCAGGCCGCGGGCGTCATCCCGTGGCGTTGCAGCTGTCCTGCCCGCATCCGCAGCAGCCCGACGATGTCCGCCGTCGGCCGGAACGGGTCGGCGATCGCGTCGCCGTCGCTCAGGGACAGGGCGGCGACCAGCGAGCCGGCCTGCTCCGCGACGAGCATCTCGCCGGCCGGGCGCCGGGCGCTGTCGAGGGCCGCCAGCCGCAGCAAGGTTCCCGCGTCCGCGGCAACCGCAGGCCGGATCACGATCGCTGTCCAGTACGGATCGACGCGTTGACGGCGCTCAGTTTCGGGGTCCCGGACCACTACGAGGTGATTGCGCGCGCGTGCCGCTTGGCGTGTCGACTCGGGCTTTCTTTGGGGCGAGAGGCGCATTGAGCAAGCTCCATCTGTCGAGGGATCCGCGCTGGTCTGGTTGCCGGCGTGAAATCCATACTCGGCTAAGAGGGGAGGATGCGCATCGGGAGAACGGCGCCAAAGCGAACCGCGGGGGCCTTACCCGGCTGTCCGGTCGCAGGAGACGGCTGCCGCGCACGTGGCGCGGCAGCCGTGGTTAGGGCGTTCGTCAGTACGGCTTGCTGGGCGAGCCGGGCCCGAGCTTGCCGTTGGCGCGGGACGCCATCCCGATGGCATAAGCGGGAAAGAAGGTCCCAGGAGGGGGGCCGCCGTTGCAGCTGCCGCCGCTGTTACCCGGGATGTGCGTCCACAGGTACGCGTCGACGTTCGCAACGCCGGTGTCGGTCGTGGGCTGTAGGCCGAGGCCGCGACCAGGAGGGTTGCAGTTGTCCTCGACGCCCTGGGTCGTCGGATGGGGGTTCAGCTTCGGGCCCTGGCCGTTATCGGACGTGTTGATGACGAAGTGGGCGCCGTGGGTCAGCTGTGAGATCGTCTCGCCGTACTTGATCTCGTGGGAGGTCCACTGCAGGTGGGTGTCGTTTGTGAAGAACCCCCGGATCTTGCTGATGTCGACCTGATTGAGCATCTTGGCCGCGTACTGGGGGGTGTTCGAGTCCGAGTAGCCCCCCTCGACGTAGACGACCGCGTGGGGGAGCGTCGCGAACTGATCGACCTCGTACTTGAGCATCTTCTCCCAGGCCGGGAGCGAGCCCTTTTGCGACATGCAGGCCGACGAGCCGACGGCGTCGAGTTCCAGCAGGTAGACGACCGCATGGTCGCCGGTGGCGGAAACGATCGCATTGACGCGCTGCTCGAACAACGGCATGTAACTCTGGATCTGCGCGGTCGTCGAGCAGCCGCCGAGAACCGGATGCATCAAGTAGGTGCTGATGATCGGGACCGTTCCGGGATCCGCGGTGAAGTTGCCGCAGAACAGCTTGTTCGTGAACGCGGCGAGCCCTCCGGGGGTACCGGGCGAGAACCCCTTATCGGAGGAGGCGGTGCTGATGCGCTGCGCCTCGGGCTCGGACGCGATCTTCTCGAGCAACTGGATGTCCGTCTGGTTCGTCTTGGAGACGGTCGAGAGTTTCTTGTCGACCGTGTTCGTCAGGAAGGACTGCCAGGACACGTCGTCCTGGAATGCGGGCAGGTACTGGCCGACGGGCACGTTGGCGTCGATCCCGAGCAGGCGTGCGATCTGCCCGGCAGCCGCGCCGTGCGCCGGGCCATCGACGAAGAACTGGGCGCCCTTCAGCGGATTGGCGCCCGGCGCCGTCGCCAGCCCTAGCGGGTTCGACGGGTTGCGCGGGCCCGATACACCCGCGCACTCGCTTCCGGCGGCGGTGGCGACGGGGCCTCGGGCTTGGGCCGAGGCGACGCTGACACTGCCCGCGGCGACTGCCGTCGCAGCAGCAGCCAGAACGACGCTCGAACCGCACAGCAAACGCGCGACGACAGAGGCACGGAAGCGTTGACGCTTTGCGCGGACAGCGTGGCCGTCCCCAGGGCGCGGCCGCGCCGATGCCAGGTTGCGACTGTACATTCTCAGATCCCCCTCGGCGTGTCGCCATCCATGAATCCACACGCTCATAGCTCGCAGGACAACGGCCCTTCGAGGCACCATACTACGCAGGCCTAACAACGTGAATCCTCAATTAACACTGGGGTTTGCAATCATCGGCGGGCGGCGATGACGGCCTCATTACGCTGAGCCGATGTCGATACGCCGGATCCTCAGAGGCCGCACCGCCAGGGAACCGCGGGTGCTGATCGGCGACCCGCGCGTCGAGGACTGGGAGACGGTGAGCATGTTCGACGACGAATCGACCGCGGTCGCCTGGCGCGATCAGTTGCGTCACCACGGCATCGACGCTTGCTGCGTAGCGGACGCACCACCAGACCGTTTTGGCCGCGGCGACATCTACCTCGTCGTCCCGCCCGCGCAATGGTCAAGGGCCACGGAGATCGTCGAGAACCTCGACGTCTAGTGACTCAGGGCACTAGTCCGAGGCTGTCTCGGCTTCAGTGCAACGCGATCACGCTGCGGATCCCGTCCTGAGCTTCCATTAGATCAAACGCCCTGTTGACGTCGGACAAGGTGATCCGATGTGAGATGAACGGCTCGACGTCGATGTCGCCCGCGAGGTAGCGGTCGACCAGTTCCGGAACCTGGTCCCGACCTCTGACCCCGCCAAACGACGAGCCGGCGATCCGGCGGCCCTGGATCAGCCAACGCGGGATCACGTCGAGCGTCTCGCCCTTTCCGGCCACTCCCGCGACGGTGCAGAGTCCCCATCCCATCCTCGCGGCCTCGACCGCCTGACGCATCACGTCCACCCGCCCTGTCGCCTCGAACGTGTAGTCGGCACCGAAGCCGCGCGTCTCGCCCTGGATCCGCTCGACCATGTCGGAAGTCGCCTGCCAGGTGTCGGTGGCCCCCTGGGCGCGTGCCATCTCGAGCCGGTCGGCAGAGAGGTCGACGGAGATGATTCGCTCGGCGCCCTGTAGGCGGCAGCCCGCGACCGCTCCGAGCCCGACCATGCCGGCGCCGAACACGACGCAGGTCGAGCCGGCGTGGACGCCGGCCGTGTACATGGCCGCGCCCAAGCCGGTCGACAGTCCGCACGCGAACAGGCATGCGGCCTCGAGCGGAGCCTCGGGGTTGACCTTCGCCAGGGCGATCTCCGGCATCACGGTGTACTCGGCGAAGGTCGAGGTGCCCATGAAGTGGCGGATCGCCTCGCCGTCGCGCGAGAGTCGTGTCGTTCCGTCCGGCAGGTAGCCCTTGTTCTGCTGCTCGCGGATCGCAAGACAGATGTTCGTCCGGCCGCTGCGGCAATGCTCGCACTCCCGGCACTGGGGCGAGAACAGGGTTACGACGTGGTCCCCGATCGTGAGCGACGTGACATCGGGCCCGAGCGCCTCGACGACGCCAGCTCCCTCGTGCCCGAGCACGGTCGGAGCGTACCCCGACGGGTCGACCCCGGACGCCGTGTAGAGATCGGTGTGGCAGACCCCGCAGGCGACCAACCGAACGAGCACCTCTCCGGCCCTGGGCTCGGCGAGCTCGACATCCGTGATCACCAGCGGTCGTGCGAAATCCTCGAGTACTGCCGCCTTCATCCGCATGTTGGCCTGCTCCTCGCGGTCAGCCTCTAGACGTTCGTCGGGAGCCGCCGGCTACGCCGGCGGATTCTCGGCGTGTTGCGGTGCCTCGTCCCCGATCGTTTCCCACGGGGCCTTGTAGGCGACCTGAAGATGGAAGCCCGGTTGCATATCGAGCTCGCGCATCAGCCCGGCGGCGACGAAGTACTTCTCGCCGAGATCGTCATACAGGCTGGATCCGCAATTGCCGCAGAAATGACGCGGCGCAAACTCGCTTTCGTAGCGCCTGACGAGATCCTCGCCCTTCGTGACCGTGAAATTGCTTGGATCCACGACCACCCCGGCGAGGCTGGAGCCAGTCCACCGCTGGCAGCGGCTGCAATGGCAATAGCCCATCGCCTCGGGTTCGCGCACCTCGTACTCCACGGCTCCACAGAGACAGGCGCCCTTCTGGTCAGTCATGCTCTCCTCCCTTGGAAGTGCTCTGAGATCCGCGCACGCTCGGCGGCATCGAGCGCAACGCTACAGGCCGAGCACCGAGGACGTCGACCGCAAGTCCGCGTCGAATTGGGTCGGGAAGACGGCCAAGCTGCCGAATTTCCGGGAAGGGCCACGGAGGCGCGACCGCCTGAACGAGGCGGGAGCGTGCTGACGCAGCGACGCATGGCTCGGTCGCCGCGTCGTCTAGTGGCTGCCCGAGCCTGAACTTCAACCACGACCGGCTGGGACGATCGTCTGCACCAGCCCCGTGACGACGTCGTAGACGTGGCCGGAGACCGTGACCCGCTTGGAGATCGCCGGTGCGGAGAGGAGCCGCTCGACGTCGCTCGCGACCGTGGCGGCGGGGTCGAGAACGGCGCGATCGCGCAGCTCCGCCTCATCGGCGCCGATCCGCTCGGCGTACAGGTGGCGGAAGCCGTCGTCGGCGAGCGCCCCAGTCCCACACTGGGTGTGGTGAATCACGGCGACCTCGAACAGCGGCCCGTCTGGAAGGAGGTTCCCGGCGAGCTGACCCACGAATGCGACGTCGTTGATCACCTCGGGTGTCACCCGCCCACCACCGTTGCGAACGACGATCGCGTCGCTGAGTCGGAGCCCGAGGATGTGCGCCGGGTCGACGCGCGGATCGAGGCAGGTAACCACGAACAGGCGCAGATTGGGGAAGACAACCGCCCCCTCATGTCCACCGGCGGCGGCGAACTCGCGGTGTGTTTGCTCATCGTGTTCTCTCTCCTGCATTCATAGAAGGCGCGAGAAATCGCGGCTCGAGGCGAGACGCTCGCCTTCATCGGGGCAGCATCGGCCGTGGGAGCGGAAGCGACGAAGCTTTCGGCATCGGGAGTCCGGTGTCATACGACCCGACGATCTACCAGGGCGCGGCCGCTCACTACCGGTACGGGCGCCCGCCGTACTCACCGCAGCTCGAATCGGCTCTCCCTGGTCGGCGCGCGGCGGAGGCCGAGGGCCTGACCAACATTCGGTGGGTTCAGGCGCGGGCAGAAGATCTGCCCGCGGCGGAGAGATCCGTGACCCGTGGCCGGCCGCCGAGCTGGATTCTGAGAGTGGTGTTAACCCGGTTGAAGGAGTTGGTCGGCCGTTCATCTCGCCGGGGCGGCGACCGACGCCGTCGGCGACGCCGGCTCGACGATCGTCGTGACAAGCCCGGAGTGGACGTCGTAGACGTGGCCGGACACCGTGACGCGAGGTGAGATACGCGGATCGGCCATGACGCGCTCAACATCGGCGCGGACGGTCTCTGGTGGATCGATCACCGGGAGGTCGGCCAGCGTCTGTTCGTCGTAGCCGGTGCGCTGGGAGAATCCGCGGCGGAGTTCCTCATCGGCGAGCAGGGCGCTGCCGCAGTCGGTGTGGTGGATGATGGCCGCTTCAAAGTACGGGCCGTCGGGCGCCTTGGTTTCGACCAGATAGCCGATGTAGGCGAGGTCTTGGATCACGGCGGGGGTCACGCGGCCGCCAACCGTGCGGGCGACGATCGCCTCACCGAACTCGAGACCGAGAAAGTCGGCCGGGTCGACCCTGGGGTCGACGCAGGTGATCACGTACAGCCCCCGGTGAGGGAGAAACGGAAGTCGCGGCGTGTTGTCGCGAACGTCGCTGGCAGCAAAAGCGGCGTTGCGCGGGAGCAGGGAATCGAGATTGGACATGCGGGGGCTCCATCTGCGCTTGCGTGGGGGTTCCTGGCGACAACGTACGAATGCCCGGCTTGAGCGACAAGAGGTAAGACGGCTCGATTCCGCAAGGATCCGGCCACATGTCCAGCCGACGTCTACGACCACGGCAATCATCAGCGGGCAGGCGGTGCCCGACCTTGCAATCCTGCGGGAATGCACAACGTCGTCGCGCTCGTCGTGCCCGATGTCATCATCCTCGACCTGGCGATCCCGGCGGAGGCCTTCGGACGAGCGGTCGAGCGCGAACACTACGCGTTCACCGTTTGCACGGAGCATCCGGGCGTAGTGCGGTCGACATCCGGGTTCGACGTGGAGATCAGCTGGGGTCTCGACGCGATGGAGGTTGCGGACACGGTAGTCGTGCCCGGATTCTTCCCGCGCAACGATCCCTCGCCGGCCGTCGTCGCCGCTCTCCGACGGGTCTGGCAGAGAGGGGCGCGGGTGGCGTCGGTGTGCGTCGGAGCGTTCGCGCTCGCGGCCGCCGGTCTGCTCGACGGTCGCAGCGCGACGACGCACTGGGAGTTCGCCGACGAGCTCAAGGCACGCTTTCCCGCGGTTCGGGTGACGCCCGAGGTGCTGTACATCGACGAGGGGTCGGTGCTGACCAGCGCGGGCATTGCCGCCGGGATCGACCTGTGCTTGTACATGGTGGGCCGCGACTACGGTGCGCTCGCCGCCACCGAGGTGTCGCGGCGCATGGTGGCGCCGGTACACCGGCCCGGAGGCCAGGCTCAGTTCATGGAGCGACCCGTCCCAAGCGATGGACTCGGTCTGGGTGCGACCCGCGCCTGGGCGATCCAGGAGATGTACCGTCCCCTCACCGTCGCCGAGCTTGCCGAGCACGCCGGCTACGCCACGCGGACGTTCGCGCGGCGATTCGTCGCCGAGGCAGGAACGACGCCGTTGCGATGGCTGACCGAGCAACGGCTGCTCGAGGCCCGGCGGCTGCTCGAGGCGACCGAGCTGCCGGTCGAGGAAGTCGCGTGGCGCTGCGGCTTGGGAACGGCGGCCAACCTGCGGCTGCACCTCGGCCGTGACGGCTCAATCACCCCGACCGCGTATCGAAACGCGTACCGCGGCGGCGCTACGTCGTCCAAAATGGGGCGCTGAGCCGGTGCTCGAAATGCGCGACACCTGCGAACGATGCGGCCGAGCGCTGGGAATCGACGGCCCGGCGATGATCTGTAGCTACGAGTGCACGTTCTGCACGACGTGCAGTACCGACATGGGCGACGTCTGCCCAAACTGCTCCGGCAGGCTCGTCCTCCGTCCGCCACGAGCCGTGGCCTCAGAGCCAAATCCCCGGAGCCTCCCGCAGGGCAAGGGATCGCGGACGATCCGGGCGATGGCGGAGGAGGGGGAGGAGGAGGAGGAGGAGTGACGCCCTCTTCCGTAGTGTTCGGCGACCTCGTCCGCGCGGGTAGCGGATCACGTCGCCTTGTTGATAGCGGGGAGGATCTATTTGGCGCTGAGGACCTCCGCCCGCGGCTGGTACATCCGCATCAGCGGGCGGAACCCGTCGTCAGGCGCAGGCAGCCAGTTCGATCGCCTGCCATTGTCGGGTGCGTCCCGCTGGATGTAGATCGTCACGGCCTCGTCGTCGTCGGTTCGGAGTCCTGGAGTCCGATCTCCGATCGACTAGCGGTCAGTCGTGTTGCCAACGAGGTAGAAGTCGGAGGCGTCGTACATCGTCAGTGACGATGTGGACCTGCGCCGCCAGCTCCACGCGCTCGACGCCATCCGCAAACCCTGTCGTGCCCACGCGCCCTCCCCCTGTTCATGTTTCGGAGCGCCCCCAATGGAAGCTTCCTTGGGCGCGATTATCGCCGCTCGGCCCGTACTGATTGCGCGAGCGACGCTGACTGTAAGAGCCAACGCGATCCGAGCGACCTGCGCGAGCGAATAGGATCGGACGTTCACCCATGCTCAGAAGAACTGACCACGGCCTTCTTCGATCGAGCCCCGGTCCGCCTCATGGATAGCTGTAGGTCCACATCGCTATCCGCTTGTAGAAGGCGGCTGGTGGGTCGAGTCACGGAGGATCTCTTCCATGACAACTGACCTCATCATCTCTTACGACGGCACCCCAAACGATGACGACGCCCTCGGCCTCGGAAAGCTGCTCGCCCAAACGGGATTCTCGGTCGCGCTGGCGTATGTGCGTCACTCCCGAGAGTTCGACCCGCGGCGTGAGCAGGTGGCCCAGCATGACGCCGAGGAACGCTTAGAGCGGGGTGCTGTCTTGATGGACCGTCCCGTCGCTCGTCACGTCGTCGTCGGGGCTGCGACCGGGGAAGTGCTCGGTGAGCTCGCGCGCCAGGAAGGCGCCTCGATCGTCGTGTTTGGCTCCGATTACCGCACACCGCTTGGCCGTGCGGAGCCGGGAACATCGGCCCAGCGTCTGCTCGATGGTGGCCCGGTGGCGATTGCCGTGGCGGCGGCTGGCCTGCGCGCCAACCCCGATATCGCCCTCCGGTCGATCGCGGTGCCGTTCGCCGGCCCCGTCAACGATGACGCGCGGGCGACTGCCGCTGCGCTGGCGGCGAAGCTTGGTGCGCGTGTGGTAGATGCGCATGCCGAGTCGGTCGATCTCGTCGTGGTCGGCTCAACCACCGGCGCGCCACCCGGACGCGTCGTCGTGGCTGGAGAGGTCCGTACCGAACTCAACAGTGCTCGCAGCTCGATTCTGGTACTCCCGGCCGAGACCCGCATCGAGTTCTGAGCTGAGCATTGGTCGACGCCGCTCCAGTGGCGGCGTTCGTCCGCGACCGGCGGGTCGGAGTAACCGACGGCTGATCGACGTAGGCGCGATCGACCGCGAGTTGGCCGGCTCAGCGTCCTCCGGCTACGCGCAGTGTGGTGGCGGTGACGTATGCCGCAGCGTCGCTCATGAGCCAGGCAATCGCTTCGGCGATCTCGGCTGTGCGGCCCGCGCGGCCGAGTGGGATATCGGGCGCCATCCGTGCGATCCGTTCCGGGTCGCCGGTTCGGGCGTGCAGATCGGTGTCGATCAGGCCGGGAGCGACCCCGACGACCCGGATGCCCTGATCGGCCACCTCTAAACCCAGACCGAGAGTCAGCGCGTCCACCCCGGCCTTCGCGGCCGCGTAGTGGACGTACTCGCCTGGTGACCCAATCCTCGCCGCGCCGGACGACACATTGACGATGACCCCGCCGCTACCGCCGTAGGAGGTGGACAACGCCCGAACGGCGGCACGTGCGACCAGCACGGCGGCGGTCAGGTTGATCTCGATCGTGCGGCGGATCTCCTCGATCGGCGTCTGCGCGAGCGGTGCGTAGCGATAGGTCGCACCGGCGTTGTTTACCACGCCCGTGAGCTGTCCGGTGGCCGCGAACAGTGCCCCGATGCCATCGTCGGTCGTCAAATCGGCGGCCACAGTCGTGCAGGCGTTGGCGTGGGCACGAACGGACTCGGCCGTGGACGCCGCCGATGCCGCATCCGCGCGATAGCCCAGGACCAAGTCGTGCCCTGCGGCGGCCAGCCGCATGGCAACGGCGGCGCCGATGCCCCGTGTGCCGCCCGTGATGAGAGTGACCGGCATGCGACACACACTAAGCCGCCCGACTCGGATACGACGCTCCACCTGCGGCGCGCGTCCGTCCGCCGTTCCGCATGGACTTGTCGAGCAATCGCGTATTTCGTCGGATGGGCCGGTCACCCACGCCGGCTGTTGCAACCTTTAATTGGTCAGGACCCTGCCGTCGCGGGTCCGCCGTAGAGGAGTCCGAAGCCCGGGGTGTCAGATGTGAGGGCGGGCGGCGTGCTGCTGCAGGTGTTGGAGTCGATGTCGATCAGGGCCATGTTCGCCTGCTGCTCGCCGGTGGGGAGCTGGAAGTAGCCGATGCTGAGCTCGGTGCCCGCCGGCATCGCGGAGGGGTCGATCGTCATCGTGGGCTGCTGGCCCGATCCAGGCTGCCATGTACCTTGCCCAGGCCCCGTCACGACCTGGGAGAAGCCGGCCGGTGTGGGGTCCGAGGTGCAGTAGCTGCCCGTGGTGATCTTGGCCTGGATGCCGTAGCTTGCGAGGTCGGCCCGCAGCTTTGCAGGGTTCAGCAGCTCGCCCGGGTTGAGGGTCAGTTTGTCCTTCCCGTTGGTGTAGCTGACGAGGGTGTACGAGGGGGTGCGAATCGCGCCGAGCGTCGAGGTCGCGCTGAACGCGCCGCTCAGTCCTAGGGTCGCTCCGGCGGCTGTGGCGACGCCGGCGATCGACAAGCACGTGACTCTGGCGAGTCGCTGCCGCCCAACCCCTTAACGCGCCTGACGACCGAAACGCTTACCCCGAAATCGCACGCCGACGTGATCGCCGGACGTCATGGGCGAGCCACGGTCACGCAGAGGAATCCGGCGTCTGTCATGTCCGATCGAATCACCGGGCGCCTGTCGTTCCTCGGTGCAGCGTCGGGTCCGGTTCCATGCAGAGGCCAATCGACCAAAAGCACGACAAGCGCGACCGCGAAGCCATGCCCGGGTGGACCCGTTATGTACATCCCGGCTCGAAGTATTCTCGAGGGAGTGGATCATGAGACTCCTGGACTTGAGACGAGCCCGCGTGGTTGAGGCCGTCTGGCGGTTCCATGCGCGAATCGCCTTGCTCGTGGCCGCGACGCTCGCTGCGACTGCCGGCACCGCAGGATTGGCGTTGGCCCAGTCGGCGCCGATTGGAACGGGGGTGGTCGTGATCAACACCGACCTCGCCTATCAAGGTGGTAAAGCGGCCGGTACCGGCATGGTCCTGACCTCCTCCGGTGAGATATTGACCAATAACCATGTGATCCGTGGGGCGACGTCGATCAGGGTCGTCGTTCCCGGCACAGGTCGCAGCTTTGCGGCGAAGGTCGTCGGCTATGACCTGTCCGGCGACGTTGCGGTGCTTCAGGCAACCAATGCCACCGACCTCAAGCCGATGATGACCGACAGCTCATCCGCGCTGAGGGTGAGGCAGTCCGTGACCGCGGTCGGAAACGCGGGCGGGACCGGCTCGCTCACGTCGAGCACCGGTACGGTGACGGCCCTCGGTCGCTCGATCACCGTAGGCGATGATCAGGGCGGCAGCGAATCCTTGGCCGGGATGGTTGAGACGAATGCCCAGCTCCAGCCCGGCGATTCCGGGGGGCCGCTGCTCGACCCCGCCGGTGGGGCCATCGCTATGGACACGGCCGCCGAGACGTTTGGCTTCTCGGCGAGTGCCAGCACCCGCGGCTACGCGATACCCATCAACAGGGCCGTGGCGGTCGCCAAACAGATTGAGTCCGGCAAGACCTCGACCGCCGTTCACGTTGGCAGCACTGCCTTTCTCGGCGTTGAGGTGATCACACTCCGCAGCGCTCCGCCAGGCGGGTCGGTCGCTCCCGGCGCGACGATTGCCGAGGTAACCCGCAGTGGCCCCGCGGCCGCTGCCGGGCTTGTCCCCGGCGACACCATCACGGCTATCGGCGGACGTCACGTCTCCACGCCGACTGCGCTCGGCACGGTGATCCTGAGCAAGAAACCCGACGTCCGGGTCTCGGTCGGGTACACCGATCACTCCAAGGTCAGCCACACGGTTAGCGTCAGGCTGGGCAGTGGTCCACCGCAGTAGCTGAGGCGACCAGCACGCCCTCGACCTACGACAGGAGACGATCCACCGGATCGCCAACCGGTCACCGCTGGCACGACTCGGCGCCCCGGCGGACATAGCCGAGGCGGCGGCGTTCATCGCCGGCCGGGCCATTGGGTGAATGGCCAGCCGATCTACCTAAACGGCAGAGTCGCCTGACCTCTATTTGACGATCTGCTGCCCCTGCGCCCGCTCCGCAAGCTGCGTCAAACGCCAGGCGCGATGATCGATGTCCATGTTCTGCCCAGCCCTGGACATGGCCTCGAGCCTGCCGGCAAGCGCCTGCAAGTCAGTCTTGAGGACATTGAGCCGCTGCGGGAACTCGTTCGGACTCTTGCGCTTCACGTCGTACTCGGTGACGATGCCGTGCTCCGAGCCCTGGTGGCCGTTGCCCAAGTCCCGGACCTGGGTATCGAACCACCCGTAGTGGTTCGGGTCCGGCGGCGGAGGCGGAGGGCCAGCCGGCGTGTTGAACAACTTCTGCTCCGCCTTCCGCCGCGTCAGGAGACCGGGAAGCACCTGGCCGTTAGCCTCGTCGTACAGCAGAAAGTCCGCCGCGACCTGGCCCAGGTTCCCGGCGAGCAGAGCAGCGCCGATCGAATGGGACGCCGCGAAGATGCCAGCGCCCAGGTTGTACCCCAAGCTGCAGAGCGCGTCGTACTGGTTCTGGTTCACGGCGTGCGACTGGACCGCTGCGTTCAGCGCAGGCTGAACGTCCCGTTCGACGTACAGCTTCAACCAGCCCTCGGCCTGCGCCTCGGTGCATGCGGCCGGGAGTGGCGAGATCACGCTCGCGGTCGTGCCGTACCCGATCGTCGGGACCCCAACGGGATCGAGGTACCGCTCGGAGCGAAACCCCTCGAACTGCTCGATGAGCTTTAGTCCTGCCTCAGAGATCTCCATCGTTGCCTCCTACTGCTCCGGAAGGTCTGGATCGTCGGTAACTGCTGCACGCGACCGTCAGCGCGTCACCCGACATCCGATGTATGTACGCGGGCGTCGTTGACCCGGTGTTCCGGGTTTGTCGAGCACCGAGGAGATCGCTCCTCGTGCCACGCTGGCCGAACCCGAGGGTGCGGAACGTCGATGCGGCTACGCGGTGGTCGGAGGTCGCCGGCCGTCCTACCGACCCGACGCCATCGGATGCCATCGTCGCCTTGGCTACTCGTGCCATCCAGCCCCCGTCCGTCTTGGTCACTCGCCCCGGCAGCGCAGCGAGCCAGCCCGTATCTACCGAAACTAACCCGAAGATGGACTTCGTGTCAAGGCGACGAACGTGATCGCACGCGTCACGAATCCGTACCTGAGAGCTTCTGCGGTTAGCAACCCTCCGCCGAGGGCCCCGGATCCGGCGAGCAACGTTGATTCTGCGCCGGCCGTTGGCCTATGCCGAGGCCGCGTCAGGCGCGAGTCGAAAACTGGGCCCCGCGACCGTTCATCCCTAAGAATTGGCTCGGGGGCGCTTGATCTCTCGACGGTCAGGCGGGCGCGGGGGTCACCGGGCCTGAGGGTCCGGTGACCGACGGTGTTTGCAGCGTGATTCCGGTGCGCGGGGCGAGGCTCAAGTCGAGGAAGTCCATGACGTCGTGGGCGTTAGCGTCGCGGTTGGTGAGAGCGGGCAGGTTCCACTTCCCTTCGATCGTTGCCAACACCGACGTGTGGTCGTGAATTACGCTCGTGACCGCGCCAGCCGCTGAGTACGGAGACACCACCACCGCCGGGACCCTCGGACCGTATATGTCGTACCCACCGGGCGGGTCGGTCGCCAGGAGCGTTGGCGGGATTGCGTCGGGTGGGATCGCTGGCGGTGGCGGAACGTGGTCGTAGTAGCCGCCGTGCTCGTCGTAGATGTAGACGAGCAAGGTGCGCTCCCAGTTCTTTGAGTCGAGCACGGCCTGGACGGCCTTTGCCGCCCACGCCTCTCCCCAATACATGTCTTGGGGGTCCTCCTCGGTCTCGGCCGGCTGCGTGTCTTCAAAGTTCGCCCCGAGGACACGGAGCGTATCCTGGACGACAGTCGGAAGGGACTTCAGCGGTGCGCCGATGTCCGACACCACGCCGATACGCGGGTCGATGAAGCTCACCGCCGGGAGCGTTCCGGTTTGGCAGTCGTGGAAGAACTTGTCCAGAGGTGCGTAGTGCTCCGGGTGCTTGAGAATGATCGACGGAATAACAGCCGTCATCGGCATGTCAGTGAAGTAGTTGCACCAGTTGATGTTGTGGGCCGACAGCAGGTCGAAGATAGTGCCGTGCGGCGGCGGCGAGTCCAGCAGCGAGTCGAGGCTGGTGACGGTGCCGCCGAAGGCCGTTCCGGCGAGGAGAAAGCGGCGATTCGGATAGGTTGGTCCGGGCAACGAACAGAACCAGCGGTCGCCGATCGTGAACTCCGCCGCTAGGGAATAGGCAAACGGCAGTACCGCAGGCGTGTAGTAGCCCATCGGTTCGTGCGCACCTTTCGAGGAGCGCACGAATCCATCCATGGCGCCTCCGTCGATCTGTTCGTGACTTGCCGCCCAACTCTGGTTCACATTCGTCGTCTGGGCCGTGTTCTCGAACGGGAAGGAGCTCACTTCCCCAGCCGGAGCGGTGGGGTTGCTGTTGGTCGCCACACCGGACGCATCGAAGCTGAGAGCGTCGACATCCGTCCGGGATCGACCAAGGTCGCCGAACAGATTGTCGAAGGAGTGGTTCTCCATCATCACGACAACGAGATGGTCGAACGGCATATCTGGATTTGCCGTTCCCACTGGTCGATTAGGGAAAGGCAATCGCCCGGCACCGGGCGTCGTCGCACCAGTTCCGATTGGCCTCACGCTTCCGCCCGAGCTAGCTGCCATCGCGCCACCCTAACCCCTCAGCTGCTCCCGCGGGTAAACATCGAGAATCCAGGAGTCAGAAGCGAATGCTCCTGTGCCCGCAGTCGCCGAGGAACGGCGGCTTCAAGGAGCCCTCGGCGAATGCGATCGCTCGAGTGTCTGAGCGGCAGTGCTCCAGCGAGTTGCCGCACAGAGCCGTACGGGATACGCTTTCGCCATGGGACACGCTGAACGGACGGCCCGCCCGGCGGCGAGGCAGCCCGAAGCGGGCATCCTGTCCGGCGGACGTGTCCATCCGAACGTCGAGACGGGGATCAACCGGATGCGCGGTGCCGGTAGGGCACTGCCGTCACAGACCCGCGCGTCGATGGAGTCCGTCACCGGCGACGGGCTCGCCGATGTCCGGGTCCACGACGGCGCGGCCGCCGACGGGCTCGCGCGGGCGGTACAGGCGCGGGCGTTCGCGACCGGGCGCGACGTGTTCTTCGCCCGTGGCGAGTACCGGCCGGACACGTCGGCCGGGGAGCGCCTGCTGGCCCACGAGCTGACCCACATCGCACAGCAGCGGGGCGCGTCGACCAACGGTCCGCTGGTCGTGAGCCAGCCAGGCGACGCGTTCGAGCGCGAGGCCGATCGGGTCGCCGATGGCGTCGGCGGGTGACGTCTCGGCGCTCAGCTTCGCCGACCTCGACGGGCAAATCCGGCTCGCCGTAGCTGACGTTTCTGCTGCCGGGGACACGGGCGCGGACACGTTCCGCGGGATGTACGTCACGAATGAGCAAGCCGCCGAGCTCGCGATCCCGGGACCTCCACCGGGGATCGACGCGCGCCTCGACGATCTCGGCCTACAGCTCGGCCTGAACGGGCTCGAACGCTCGGTACTCGCGGCGTGCGCGGCACCGGAAGTCGGCTGGCGCTACGCCCGCCTCTACGGTTATCTGCATGACGACCTGACCCGGCAGCTCGCCAGCCCACGGCTGATCGCCGCGCTGCTCGCCGGCGGCGATCTGCACGGAGACGCCGTGCTCAGCTGCCTCGATGCGCACGCGCCGCTGCGGCGGCTCGGTGCCGTCCGCGTGCTCGAGGATCCCGGGCTGCCGCTGGCGGACCGACTGATCAAGTGCGCCGATCGGTTGGCTGCATGGCTGATTGGCGGCCTTGAACCGGCTCTGCTCGAGATCGGAGAGCTCGTGCCGGTTCCCGCGATCGCGCCCGTGAGCACCGCCGTGGCCGCGGAGCTCGCCGAGCTGCTCGCAGCGCAGCCGGAGCTTCCCGTCACGGTGATCGGCGTGGATGCCGCTGCCGCCGTCGCCGCGATCACGGGTCGGCCCGTGCTCCTCGCCGCTGCGTCATCGCTGCGCGAGCAGGACGCTGTGAGCGAGGCCCGTCTGATTGCCGTCCTCAGGCAAGCGACGCTCGCCACGGGTCCCGTCCATGAGCTGCCCCTCGACGAGCGCCGCGCACTCATCCGCCGGCTCGCTTCAGACGAGACTACGCCGCTGTTCTGTGCAGACCCCGCACACCCCGACGCGGTCCGGCAGGCAGGGCATTCCATCGATTTCGTGCTTCCCGAGTTGACCCCTGACGAACGTCAGCGCGCATGGGCGGCGAATGCCCCGGGAGCGGACATCGACGCCGTCTCCGCGAAGTTTCGGCTCTCAGCAGGTCAGATCGCACTGGCGGCCGAGACCGCGCAGACCTTGGCGCGGATCGCCGGGCGTGGGGTTGCCGCAGCCGTGGACCTCGACGCCGGCGCTCGGAGCGCGTCGAGTCACGGCCTTGCCGGGCTCGCGACGCAGATTCGCTCCGATGTTGGATGGGACGACCTGATCGCACCGGCTCGTGCGCACCGCGCCCTGCGGATGGTCGCGTCGTTCCTGCGTCACCGCGACCGCGTGCTGATGGACTGGGACTTCGCACGCGCGGCCGGTCCGAGCCGCGGGCTGACCGTCCTGTTCGCCGGCGAGTCGGGGACGGGCAAGACGATGGCGGCACAGGTGGTAGCCCACGACCTTGGTCTCGAGCTGTTCCGAATCGACCTCGCCGGCGTCGTCTCCAAGTTCATCGGCGAGACGGAGAAGCAACTCGACCGGATCTTCACGGCGGCATCCGGCTCGAACGCGATCCTCCTATTCGACGAAGCCGACGCACTGTTCGGCAAGCGCTCCGAAGTGCAGGACGCGCACGACCGTTATGCGAACGTTGAAGTCGCGTACCTGCTGCAGCGGATCGAGCAGTACGACGGTGCGGTAATCCTCACGACGAACCTGCGCCAGAACATCGACCAGGCGTTCCTGCGCCGGCTCGACCTCCTGGTCGAGTTCCCGTTCCCCGAGGAGTCCGACCGAGCGCGTCTGTGGGAGCGATTGCTGCCCACAGCTGCGCCCAAGGAGGGCCTCGACATCGGCTTCCTCGCCAGGCGCTTCAAGCTTTCGGGAGGCTCGATCCGCAACGTCAGCCTGGCAGCGGCGACCCTCGCGGCTGACGAGGATGACGCGATTACGATGGAAGCCATCGCGCGTGGCATTGCGCTCGAGTACGACAAGCTCGGGCGGCTCACGCTAGAAGCCGACTTTGAGCATCTCTACGAGGCGATACGCAGCTAGAGGTCACGCTGCTTTTGGTTTCTGCGACGGATGATGTGGTGCTGCACGAACGCGACCGTCAGACCACCGGCATCGCTCCACCGCCAACGTCCGCGGCCACAGGCATGATTCTGCGTGTGGCTCCGGCTGCGTTCTGACGTCGGCGACGGTGGCTGCTCGGGCAACCGCGTGTGCCCGTTCGTCTGCCCTTTTGCCGAGCGCTGACTCCGCGTCCATGCTGAGGTATGCCCGTGGCTCTGGTAACGACCGCCGCGCTCAACACGTCGCTCGCCGAGCTGGACGAGTTTCTGCGGACGCTGCTGCGCCGCGAGCTGACCGAGACGGGCTTCGATTCGGTTGAGATCGCGTTCGAGGCGCCGAACCGCGAATGGTCTTCGCGTCTGACCCAGCCGACGCTCAACCTGTTCCTCTACGAGCTGCGCGAGAACCGCCGCCACCGCCAGGCTCAGTGGGACGGAGCGCGTGATGGCAGTCGCAGTGAGGCACGACCGCCTCTATGGCTCGATGCGGCCTATACGTTGACCGCCTTCTCAACCGCGGTCGAGGACGAGCATCGGCTCATGTCGCAGGCGATCGCGGCATTGTCGGCCTACCCCGAGCTGCCTCCCGACCTGATGCCAACGACCCTCGCCTCGCTCAGCCAGCAGTTCGGGAAGCTCACCGGCCGGATCGGCGACCCCGACCATGATGCCCGGCCTGACTTTTGGATCGCCGTAGGGGGCTCGTACAAGCTGTCGTTCAACTATCTCGTCGGCCTGCCCTTTCCATCCGGTGCGGTGTTCCACCGCGGGCCGCCGGTGCGGAGCCAAAGAATCGTCGTCGAGGATCTCACGGTGCCCCGCGGCGCTGTCGTCGAACGGATGCGGCAGAGGGGGACCGTGGTCGACGCAGACGGCGCGCCGCTTGCTGGCGTATGGGTTGCCCTGCCAGATTTGGCTCAAGTCGCCGAAAGCGATGAACAGGGCCGATTCCTCCTCGACGGAGTGCCTAAGGGAACCCACTCGGTAACGGCCCGCGACAGCGATGGTCGACAGGTGACCGCCCGGCTGCAGGTCCCCGGCGAGCCACTAGTGATCCGTATCCCCTGAGGGCTCAAAGGGCACTTCAGCACGCCCATATGACTGCCTCTCGAGCCCTGGCGGATTCCGGACCGCGAGAGACATAGTGGCCCAGTGGTCTCGACCGCCAATCGCCCGCGTGTTCTTCTTGCAAGACTTCCACCGCTAGCCGCGGTGGGCATGCGGGACTCGTTCGACAAGGACGGGATCGAGGTCGTTGGCGAGGAGGACCGGCCGCTTGCGATCGAGGCGCTTGCACGCGAGCTGAACCCCGACGCCGTTGTGCTTGCACTCGATTCCCGCGGTAGCCGGGGGTTGTGCGAGCGGATCAGATCCACCTCGCCGCAGACCACGCTGATCTTGTGGGCAGCGGACGAGAACCGCATGCAGGTGCTCGAGCCAGGCCAGTTCGAGATGAGACAGGTTTCGGGCGGCGGGCTCGACGAACTGCGCCGCGAGCTGATGGCCAGCCAATCACAACACCAGGAGTGACATGCCGACGTACGCGACACCCGGCGTCTACGTGGAGGAAGTCCCCGCGCGCAATCAGCCGATCGAGGGCGTCAGTACCTCGACCGCGGCGTTCGTGGGCCTCGCTCCCGGCGGACCCCTCAACAAGCCGGTGCAGATCTCGAACTGGTCCCAGTTCGAGCGGACATTCAGCGATCCGCAGGACCCGAGCACTGGTCCTTTCATGGAGGGCGCATACCTCGCCCATGCGGTGAACGGCTTCTTCGGCAACGGCGGCTCGCTGTGCTGGGTCGTCCGCATCGGGCACAGCAACGGCAGTGCACCAACCGCCCAGGCCGCGCTCCCATCGGCCGCCGATCCGAAGCAGGTCGTACTTACCGCCTCCACCAAGGAGGGCGTCAGCGACCAGGTGACGGTCCAGATCAGCCTCGACCCTCCCCAGGCGCGGCCCCAGGTGACCGACGGCTCGAAGGGCGCGGGAGCGGCCGACTCGAAGGGCACCGACGGCGACGCCAAGGCTGCAGATTCCGAGGCCGCAGGCAACGGGCAAAGAGCTGCGCCGGCTAAGACCTACACGATCACGGTCACCGCCGGCCACGCCCACGAGGAGCACCCCCACGTCGCCGTGGCTGATCTGCCGTCCCTGGATTCCAGTCTGGTGACGCTGAGCCTTCCGGAAGGCGTGACCGACGCGGTGCCGCTCGCAGGCACCTATCAGCTCAGCGTCCCACCCATCCCGATCGCCGACGTCACCACCATCGACATGGAGGGCGATGTCGCCTCCCGCACCGGGCTGGGCGGGTTGGCCGCCATCGAGGGCATCACGATGGTTTGCGTTCCCGACCTCATGTCGATCGCGGCCGACGACGATTTCGCTCTGCGCGACGCCCAGGGCAAGATGATCCAGCACTGCGAGCTGTTGGGAGACCGGATGGCGATCCTCGACTCTCCTCCGGGCTTCACGCCGAGCGCTGCACTCGACTGGCGCGTCAACGACGCCGGGTACGACTCCAAGCAGTCGACGCTCTACTACCCGTGGCTAGAGGTCATGGACCCGCTCACCGGGTTTCCGCAACTCGTCCCTCCGTGCGGTCACGTCGCGGGCGTATGGGCGCGCACGGACGGGGTTCGTGGCATCCACAAGGCGCCGGCAAATGAGGTGATCATGGGGATCACCGGCCTGGGCTTCCAGGTGACGGCGGCCGAGCAGGGCGATCTCAACCGCTCCGGCCTCAATTGCATCCGCGCCTTCCCTGGTCGCGGCATTCGGGTCTGGGGAGCGCGGACGCTGTCGAGCCAGCCTGAATGGCGTTACGTCAACGTGCGACGCCTGTTCAATTTCGTCTCGAGCTCGGTCATGCACGGCACGCAATGGGCGGTTTTCGAACCCAACGACGAGCGGCTGTGGATCCAACTGCAGATTGCTGTGAGCAACTTCCTCACGATCCAATGGCGCAACGGCGCGCTCTTCGGCGGAACGCCCGCCGAGGCGTTCTACGTCAAATGCGACAAGGAGACGAATCCGCCAGAAATGATCGATGCCGGGCAGGTTACGACCGAAGTTGGCATCGCACCGGTCAAACCCGCCGAGTTCGTGGTCTTCCAGATCAGCCAATACACCGCAGGCGAGGGCGCCTAGGCGCCCAGTCAGAAGGAGAACTGACCCATGGCAACCCCCGAAGCGGGCGAAGCACTTAACGCATCGTTTTTCTACATCGAGTTGACAGGCCTGACTACCGCCGCATTCAGAGAGCTGTCCGGAATCGGGTCCGAGCACGACGTCATCGTCCAGCACCAGAACAACGCGCAGGGGAAGTCGACCTACGTCAAGACGGCCGGAAAGATGACCTGGCAGAACATCGTCCTCAAGAAGGGCATCGACACCGACCTGGGCCTCTGGAACTGGCGAAACCAGATCATCACCTCAGGTGTCAACGGCCAGAAGAAGGACGGACAGATCTACATCTGTGACGTGCAGGGCAACCAGCTGACGACCTGGAAGATCGTCGCCGCATGGCCGTGCAACTACACCATCGGCGCGATGGTCCCGGATACGAACGAGATGCTCATCGAAGAGGTGCACCTCGCTCACGAGGGCCTCGAGCGAGTCAAATAGTCGCGGCGGATGCTGCAAACCGAATGCACCTTCACGCTCCCCGTCGGCCTCACTGACTCAGCGGGGGATTTGCATCAGGAAGGAACGATGCGTCTCGCGACAGCCCGCGATGAGATCGAGCCATTGCGCGATCCGCGCGTTCGCGAGAACCCGGCGTACCTGAGCATCCTGTTGCTAGCCCGCGTCGTGACACGGATCGGCGAGCTGCACGAAGTTACGCCGAGTCTGATCGAAAGCCTCTACGCGGCTGACTTCGACCACCTGCAGCGTCTCTACGAGCGACTCAACTGCGATCCCGAAACCCTGGCACGCGTCACGTGCCCGAACTGTGCGGAGGAGATCGACGTTGACCTTCGACCCGTCGAGGATGCGTGGTTGGGAAACTGAGACGGCCGTCTCCGTCTGAGCTCTACGCGGAGACGGCCGAGCTCGCCCGTCAGTTCCACTGGTCGCTCGACGACATCCTTGACCTGGAGCACGCGGATCGCAGGCGGTTCTTGCGCGAGGCGACAGGAGGACCTATCCAGTGAGCGCCGGCGACGACAAGCCGCACACTCCCGCGGAAGGGCCCAGCTCCGGCGTGATGCGGGCGCGGCTGGCAGCGCTCGTCGCCGAGCAGCGACGACCGAAGCTCCTGGGCGCAGCGACGCGGCTTGCGCGGCGACCACGATCTCCGTCGTTGGCGTCGTGGACGAACCCTGCCGAGCCGGATTGGACGCCTGCCGATCCGTCACCGCTGGAGCGTCCGGCGCCGCTCGACGCCCCGCGGCTGGTCGCCGGAGCCGGTGTTGATGTCGACACGATCCCAGCGCCGGTCGCCGCCGTCGAAGGCGGCTCGCAAGCTCGTTTGCGCCCACGCAGACAGATGCCGATCGCTTTGGCACGCGCGGTCATCCCGGCCGGTGATGCACCGGGTCTGGGTGCGCAGGGCGGGCATCTCGAGCGAGACGCTTCGTCAGCCGCGGCGTCATCCGCCGGGCAGTCCGTTCCTGACCGCCCGGCGCCAGCATCACCCGTTCCGCCCGCCACCCTCCGGGCTGGAGGCGATGAGCGTACACCGAGCGCCGCGCCCGCCGCCCCCCGCGGGCCCTTCCCGCCCGGAATGCCGGGCATCAGTCGGCAGGCACTCGAGTGGCTCTTGGGCGACTCGATCGTCGCCCGTCAGCCTGCGGGGCCTTCTTCTGCGGAGCCGACGGGTGTGGGTGGCGAGTCTGTCCCCGTGGCACGGCCTGCATCGTTTTCGGGGGAGCCTGCGGGTATCCCGAGTGAGCTTCTGCGCTCGCGCGAGCGTGCGCGTGCTCGCGCGCGTGTGATGCGTGAGGTGACGCCCAAGCGCGGCGTGCTTCGAGAAGGCCCGGCGCCGATGCCGCCGGCCGCTGGGCCGGCGAGCCCAGCGCCGATGGCCGACACCCGAGATTCGTACGCGCCCGTGGCACCCAGTGCGCCCGTCGACGCGTCCGACGCTGCCTCTGCCGATCCGGTGCCGGACGGGGCGACGAGCCGTCCTGCGCCGCTCTCAACTGGGCCGCGCACGAGCGCGGTCCCGGGAGCACGCCCGACACCTGTGGTTGCGCGGGCTCCGGTTGACTCGCGCGATGACACTCAGCCGACCGATGCCGACATCGCAGGGTCGCTTGTCCCGGCGGCACCGCCGGCGAGCGTGAGCCCGGCACCTGCGCCTTCGATCCCCGCCCGTTCGGAGCAGAGCAGCGAGCAGGCCGGCGTCGCTGGTGCTGCTGTGGCGAGTCCAGAAGTGCGTAGAGCCGTTAGGCCGACATCGGCTCCAGCAGCGCCGGCCTCGGCGCCGCCTGAACCGTCGCAGTTGACCGCTCCGCAAGTGGATCCAGGAACTCCAACGGCGGCGATTGTGTCGGTAGCCGTCGAGACGCACATGGAAACGGCCAACAGGGCGCTTTCAGCGGGGTCCTCGCAAGCGGACCAGCCGAGTGCGTCGCTGGAGGCCCCGGCCGCGCCGGGAGCCGGCGCCGGGCAGGCGATCCACAGAGCGATCGACGATCGCGCGCCGCCAAGTCGAGCAGCAGAGAGCGTGAACCACGGCGAAGTGACCGAGGCAGACGGCGCTTCGATCCCTCCGATGTCGCTGAAGCCAGCTGCCGACTCTCCACCCGCGCCCGCTGAGCCTGCACCTTCTACCATTCCCCGTGCGGGTCAAGCATCGGCAAGGCCCGCGACGGCGGCATTGCCGCCCGCGGAATCTGCACCGGCCGGCGGCGCCTACGATCCGTCTCGGCCGCCGTCGTTAAGCGCGACTGGTCAGCGGTCGCTCAGCCGAACCGCGCATCCCGCCAACGAGGGCGAGCGCTCGCGAGCAACCACCATCGGAGCTCAGCCCGGCCCGGCCAGTGCAGGCGAATTGGCACTCGGCACCGAGCCGACGCGCGCGCATGCGCCGCAACTCGACGGCACGAGCGTCGGTGCCTCCGGTCGCGCTGCGTCGCCCAGGCTCCACCGGCTCGCCGCCCGCCCGGCACATTTCAAACCTGAGACGACCGACCGGGGAACCGGCCAGTCAGCGGCGCCCGTGCCCTACAACCGCCCAGACGAGCCTCCGCCTTCTTCTGGGGAGCCGACGGGTGTGGGTGGCGAGTCTGTCCCCGTGGCACGGCCTGCATCGTTTTCGGGGGAGCCTGCGGGTATCCCGAGTGAGCTTCTGCGCTCGCGCGAGCGTGCGCGTGCTCGCGCGCGTGTGATGCGTGAGGTGACGCCCAAGCGCGGCGTGCTTCGAGAAGGCCCGGCGCCGATGCCGCCGGCCGCTGGGCCGGCGAGCCCAGCGCCGATGGCCGACACCCGAGATTCGTACGCGCCCGTGGCACCCAGTGCGCCCGTCGACGCGTCCGACGCTGCCTCTGCCGATCCGGTGCCGGACGGGGCGACGAGCCGTCCTGCGCCGCTCTCAACTGGGCCGCGCACGAGCGCGGTCCCGGGAGCACGCCCGACACCTGTGGTTGCGCGGGCTCCGGTTGACTCGCGCGATGACACTCAGCCGACCGATGCCGACATCGCAGGGTCGCTTGTCCCGGCGGCACCGCCGGCGAGCGTGAGCCCGGCACCTGCGCCTTCGATCCCCGCCCGTTCGGAGCAGAGCAGCGAGCAGGCCGGCGTCGCTGGTGCTGCTGTGGCGAGTCCAGAAGTGCGTAGAGCCGTTAGGCCGACATCGGCTCCAGCAGCGCCGGCCTCGGCGCCGCCTGAACCGTCGCAGTTGACCGCTCCGCAAGTGGATCCAGGAACTCCAACGGCGGCGATTGTGTCGGTAGCCGTCGAGACGCACATGGAAACGGCCAACAGGGCGCTTTCAGCGGGGTCCTCGCAAGCGGACCAGCCGAGTGCGTCGCTGGAGGCCCCGGCCGCGCCGGGAGCCGGCGCCGGGCAGGCGATCCACAGAGCGATCGACGATCGCGCGCCGCCAAGTCGAGCAGCAGAGAGCGTGAACCACCGCGAAGTGACCGAAGATCGAGCGGCTGCCGCAGGTACCGCCCCCGCTGGGGCAGTACCCGAGCGAACCGTCGGCCGCGCCCCGGCGGCCCAATCCACCCCAACGCCCAGTCGATCCGGCGATCCCACGAGCTTCGTTACCGCGACGCACACAGCCGACATCGACGGCGTTGACGCAGGCGGCACGCTTGCGGCACGGACTCTCGCGCGGACGCTCGAGACAGCTCCGAATCCGGCAGATCTGGGGGATGGAGCTCGCGTCGGCGAGTTGGCGAGAGGCTCGCTAACGCGCGCACCGCACAGCGAGAGCGCGGTCCTACCCAGCCCAGAGGGCACGAGTCAAGAGCCCAGCCTCGTTCCTCAATCTCAGCCACGGCCACTACGGCGACTCTCGTCGAGTCGGGCGTCCCGTCAACCAGCGGCGCCAGCCGGTGCGCCGGTGCCCGTACGGGCCGCGGAGACCGCGAGCGATGTTGCTCCGTCGCCGCTCTCAGCGCCTAGTGAGGCCTCCACGACAGAAGTCCAGCTCTCAGGCGCGCGCGCGCTTCACCGAGCGGCGGTCGAGGCAGACGGCGCTTCGATCCCTCCGATGTCGCTGCAGCCGGCTGCCGACTCTCCGCCCGCGACCGCTGAGCCTTCACCTTCTGCGATGCCCCGTGTGGCTCAAGTGTCGTCGAGACCAACGGGGGCGGCATCGCCGCCCGCCGAATCTGCACCGGCCTCCGGCGCCTCTGATCGGGCCTGGCGCCCGTCGGTAAGCGCGGCTGCTCAGCGGTCGTTCAGCCGAACCGCGCACGCCGATGAGGGCGAGCGCTCCCGAGAAGCCGCGATCGGAGCTCAGGGCGGCCCCGCCACTGCGAGCGCATTGGTGCTCGGCACTGAGCCGTCGCGGGCGGATGCGCCGCAATCAGACGGCGTCAGGGTCGATGCCTTCCGTCCGACGGCGTCGCGTCGGCTCCACCGGCTCGCCGTCCACCCCGCACATCACAAACCTGAGAACACCGACCGGAGCACCGACCAATCGGCGGCGCCCGTGCCCTACAACCGCCCAGACGAAGCACGTTCGCTGGCAACTCCGAGCGAGCTGCAACCTGCCGCACCGACTGCCGGCCGACCGGCGATCGTGACTCGCTGGCCAGAGGCGCCAGCCAGTGACGGCTCCGACGCGCGCGAGCCAGCGGCGGGCGCCGCCGGGATCGTGGCGCGCACCGCCGTGCCTGCACCGCGCCCAGAGACCACGGCGGCCAGCGTCCAGCGCGCGCCGAACCTTCACACCACAACTGACGCTGAGGGATCGCACAGCTTCGAGGTGCTCGCCACCCCGCCTGCCGCGGCTAGGTCAGCGCTCAGCTCAACCGCGGAGCGGCCGTCTGACGATCTGGGCTCGAAGCCGCTCAGCCATGACCGCCTCGACGAGATCTACCAGGCGGTGGCCGAGCGACTCCGCCGCGAGCTACTGCTCAGCCGCGAACGCAACGGGAGTCTGCTCTGAGATGACGCCGGCGACCTTGCCAAGCCTGAGCGCTACATCAGGGCGTTGCTTCAGTGTGACGATTGAGGGGAACCCGATCGGAGAGTTTGCACGCTGCACGGGCCTCGAGGTCAACTACGAGGTCCTCGAATACGCCGAGGGCGGTCAGAACGCGTTCGTCCACAAGCTTCCAGGAGTCGTTCGCTATAGCAACCTGGTCCTGACTCGAGGGATCACCAACGAGACGGCGCTGCTCGACTGGCTCACCCACTTTCAGCAGATGAACACGCGGCCGGGAGTGATCGTCCAGTTGCTCGACGGAGCCGGAACGCCCCTCCGTACATGGGGCTTCCAGTCGGCGTTCCCGGTCAGATGGGTCGGACCGACGCTTGCGGATGAAGCCGAATCGGCGACGGAGACGCTTGAGATCGGCCACAACGGGCTGGTGTCGAGGCTATGAGCGCCGCCGGCGCAGACGCGACGGCGTCGTTTCAACGGGCACAGCTCAAGATCGGCAGTGGAGACGCTCTCGAGTGTTGGTTCAACCCTCAGCAGTATTCGATCAGCAAGCACAACGCATGGGAGCGAAGCGGCAGAGATGGCAGCTTCTCGCCAATGCAATTCAACGGCGGGGGCAACCGTGAGCTCAGCCTCGACCTCCTGTTCGATGGGGTCAACAGCGGGAAGAGGCCACCGGACGTCCGAACCATCACCGACTCCCTGTTCGACATGATGGAGCCAGACGGAGCTACGAAGCAACCGCCGACGGTGACGTTCAGCTGGGGACCCGTCGTCACCTTCGACGCGGTGTGCACGAGCCTGACCGTCACGTTCACGCTGTTTCTCCCGGACGGGACGCCGATCAGGGCCAGCGCAGGCCTGTCGCTGACCCAGGTGGCCGCCGACAGCCGTACGAAGGGCACCGTTGCAGCGTCGCAGAACCCCACGACTCGCGCCGACACGGGGCTGAGCGTTCATGTCATCCAGCAGGGCGACTCGCTGGCCGGGCTGGCTTACAGCGCCTACGGCGATCCGACCCGGTGGCGGGACATCGCCCAGGAAAACGACATCGACGATCCCTCCCGCCTGCCCCGGGGTCGGGCGGTCAGGATCCCCGGACCGGGTTCGGCATGAGTGTCTACGCCTGGCACACTGCCGCGACCATCAAGCTCGATGGGCAGGAGCTGGCGCCCGATGTGGCAGCCCGGGTAGTGACGGTTCAGGTGCGCGACAACGTTCGCCTGCCCGATCAGGCAAGCGTTCGGATCGCCGATCCCGAACTCCTCCGCGACACGGATGGCGCGTCGGTGTCAATCGGGCAGACGCTCGAGATCCTCCTGGGGGCGCCGGATGCGACGACCACTACCTCCATCTTCTCAGGCAAGGTGCAGTCGCTGGAGCTGGAACTCGTCGGCGACGGCGCGTTCATCGCGGCGACGGCGTACGAATCAGCCTTCGAGCTGCACCGCAGTCGTCGAACGCAGGTGTTCCAGAGCATGACGTCCTCCGATATCGCGAGCAAGGTCATCTCGGACGCCGGGCTCACGCCGGTCGTCGATTCGACCACGACCCAGCACGATTTCATGCTTCAGTGCGACGAGAGCGACTGGCAGTTCCTCTGGCGGCTGGCGGCAGATATCGACTACGAGGTCGTCGGCGAAGGAGCCAAGGTTCACTTCCGCGCCGCCGGTAAAACCGGTACCGGCGATCCGATAGAGCTGGGATCCACGGATCAACTCCTGTCGTTCCGCCCACGCGTGACGGCCGCCCAGCAGGTGAGCTCCGTCTCGGTACGAGGATGGGATCCTTCGCAGCAGAGCGCGATCGTCGCGAACAAGGCACCCGCCGCGACCGATTCAAGCCCAGGCCTTCAGCGCTCGACGGTCTCCGGAGCGGTGGGCTCCGGCACCTGGACGGTAGCCGAACGGACGATCCTGACCCAGACCGAAGCGGACGATCTTGGGCAGAGCATCGCCGACCAGATCGGCAACGCATGGCTGGAAGCAGAGGGCACCTGCGTCGGGAAGCCGAATCTCACCGCGGGCAGCCAGGTGAAGATCGCCGGCGTGGGCTCTCGCTTTGACGGAACCTATCTCGTCACCTCTGCGACCCATGTGCTCACAGCAGCCCTCGGGTATCAGACGCACTTCACCGTGTCTGGACGCAGCGCCGGAACGCTGCTTGATCTGATCGACGCTCCTGAAACCCGGCCACCGTGGGGGTCAAGCCTCGTCGTCGGCGTCGTCACGCAGACCAGCGACCCTGACAGCCTAGGACGCGTTCGCGTCAAATATCCGGTGATCGGCGACAACGCCGAGGGTTGGTGGGCCCGAATCGCCGCTCCGGCTGCCGGCACGAACCGCGGGATGCTGATGATGCCGCTCGTGGGTGACGAGGTCGTCCTCGGCTTTGAGCAGGGCGATCCACGCAGGCCGTACGTGATCGGTGCGGTGTGGAACGGGGCCGCGAAGCCGGGAGAGGATCTGGTAAAGCAAGACGGCTCGTTTGTACTGGCGAGCGATAAGGACGTCACTCTCACCGCGCAGCAGAACGCAACCATCTCCGCCCCCAAGGGAGAGCTCGCGCTGAAGGGCAAGACGTTGAGCGTCAAATCCGACGGGGCGCTGACGATCACAGGGGCCAATGGCGCTGCCGTGACTCTCGGGGATGACGGTTCGGTCACCGTAAAAGGGGCCTCGGTCACCGTGCAGGCACAGGCGAACCTGCAGCTGAGCGCGAGCGGGACAGTCCAGATCAAGGGCGCGATGGTGATGTTGGGATGACCGAGCACCTCGGCACCGGCGTCGCGTTCCCATTCGGGGTTGACGATCAGGGCCGGGTGGCTCTCGTAAAGGACGAAACCGACGTCGACCAGGCAATTCGAATCATCCTCGGTACCGCTCCCGGAGAGCGGCCGATGCGGCCCGAGTTCGGCTGTGCCGTCCATGAGCTCCTGTTCGAGGCGATCGATGCCCTTACGCTCGGCCAGGTCGAGCACGCAGTGCGTGTCGCACTGACACGCTGGGAGCCCAGGGTCGACGTGCACGACATTCAGTTCGATCTCTCGCAGGTGGAGGACGGTGTGCTCGGCGTCCGACTCCATTACATGATCCGCGCGACCAACTCGATCCGGAACCTCGTCCATCCCTTTTATCTGATCCCCGCCGAGGAGGAACAGTGACGCTTCCCGGCATCGCGCTCGACGACCTCAGGTTTCAGGAGATGGTCAACGAGTGCCGCCGGCGCGTCGCCGACCTCTGTCCCGAGTGGACCGAGATGAACGTCTCCGATCCCGGCATCACGCTGATCGAGTTGTTCGCGTGGATGACCGATCTCCTCTCGTACCGGATCGATCGCATCCCCGAGAAGCTGCATGTCGCACTGCTTGAGCTACTCGACATACAGCTCTATCCGCCGATGGCCGCAACGGCAGACCTGCGCTTCCGGCTGGAGCAGCCGCCGTCGGCGCCGCTTCAAATCCCCGCGTGGTCGACAGAGGTCGCGACTGCCCGTTCTCGGGGGCAGGAGCCGATCGTCTTCCAGACCATCCGTGACTTCACCGTAAAACCGCTGCAACTCGATGCCTTCTTGCTGCAGCGAACGAACGAAGCGGTCGATGTGACGGTCGCCAACGGCTCGGCGCTTCCAGCGGGAGCGGAGCAGCAGGCGTTTGGCCGCCCACCGCTACCCGACGACCAAATCCTGATCGGATTCACGGAGCGGCTCGATCGCCTGCTGCTGCGCGTCGAGTTCGACTGCGAGCCGGCGCGCGGAGTGAACGTGGTTCCGTCCGATCCTCCGCTCGTCTGGGAGGCGCTCACCGGCGAGACCGGATGGCAGCCCGTCGAGAAAATCTCGGACTCGACCGAAGGATTCAACGAGGGCACCGGTTCCGTCGAGCTTGCGCTTCCCGACCGGCTCCGCTTCTCGACGATCGGGCCACATCGCTGTCAATGGGTGCGGTGCAGGGTGATCGACCGCGACAGCCACTCCGACGGTCATGGCTACACGGAGCCTCCGCTCATCTCGCGCGCCAGCGCGCACCCGATCGGTTTCACCCTACCCGCCCAGCATTCGCAGCGTGTTGCGGGAGAGCTGCTGGGGCGCAGTGACGGAACTCCGGGACAAATATTTAGGCTTCGCCGGGCACCAGTCCTCGCGCTCATGGAGGGAGAAGAGCTCGAGGTACTGACGCCGGGGCAGGGGCCGGAACGCTGGACGGCGGTCGACACGTTCGCCGACAGCAAGCCTGACGACCGTCACTTCAAGCTCAATGGCGCAGCCGGCGAAGTCGAGCTCGGCCCCGTGGTCCGTCAGCCGGACGGCTCCTTCCGGCGCTATGGCGCGATTCCGCCGTCTCACGCCGAGCTGCGGTTCACCGCTTACCGGCACGGCGGAGGAACCATCGGCAACGTCTCCCGGGAGACGCTCACACAGCTGCGCCAACCGATCCCTGGGGTCCGTTGGGTCACCAATAACCTGCCAGCGACTGGCGGGATCGACGGCGAGTCACTGGCGGCGGCGAGGCGCCGCACCGCGATCGAGTTGCGGAGCCGAGATCGGGCGATCACCGCCCGTGACTACGAAGAGCTCGCCCAGGTCGCAACGGCGCGAGTGGCTCGGGCCCTCTGTATTTCTGACTCGCCTGCGCGCGTTCGAGTGATCGTGATCCCGCGCGTCGACGCACCGGCTCGCCAGCTCACCATTCGGGAGATCACGGCCGACCCGGAGATGGTCGGCCTGGTGCAGGACTTCCTCGCGACACGTTGTCTGGCGGGCGTGTCCGTCAACGTGTCGCCGCCGCAGTTCCGCGTCGTCAACGCGGTCGTCAGCGTCGTGCCGGTTGCCAGGGTCGATCCGCCGGTGCTCCAGCGGCAGATCGAGGATCGGCTCTACACGTACCTCAATCCGCTCGTCGGCGGCTTGGCAAGTGGCGCCGGAGGTGGTTGGGAGTTCGGCCGCTCGCTCGGTAGATCCGAGCTGCATCCGGTGGTTCAAGCACTCCCGGGGGTCAAGGAGGTCACGCTTCTGCGGGTCTACGAAACCGACTTGGCGACTGGACTCGAGCAGCCGTCGCCGATAACGACCGATTTGAGCCTGGGCCGCGACCAGACCATCGCCTCCGGGACCCACCACGTCCGGATCGAGACCGGGACGGCCGGATGAGCGTCGACTCGGACGCCGGGACCACGCCGGCGGATTTCAGCTCCCCGGCCCGCCTCGGCGGCCCGGCGCTGAGTGCGGAGCTCCCACCGCAGTTCGCTTCCGCTCGGGCATCGTTGCGTTCGGGCATGCCGTCGGTCTACCAGGACCCGCCCGAGGGATTCCTGATGCGATTCCTCGAAGGGCTAGAGCAGGTGCTCGACCCACGCCTTGCGGTCGTAGAGTGCCTTGGCTCCTACATCGCGAGGGACCTCGCCCCGTCCGGCATGGTCTTGGAGCTGTCCGAATGGCTGGGGCTCGATCTGACGGATGTCCCACCGGACACCTCCAGATCCATCCTGGCCGCAGCGAGCCAACTCGCGCTCCAGCGCGGAACCAAGGCGGGCTTGTCGCTGCTGCTCGGACTCTGCATCCCCGCAGTGACATTTGAGCTGACGGATTCGCCGAATCCGCCGGCTGCAGAACCAGCCAGTGGCGCCACTTCGGCGACGTTGACGGTGCGTACCGGCAGCGAGCTGAGCCCCGCTCAGGAACGGACCGTACGACGGGTGGTCGCGGCGCAGTGTCCACTCCACGTGACGGCGACGCTCGTCCACGGAGGCCGGACGGTCATGTTGGGCGAGGAAGGCGCATGACCAACGCCACAGGGTGCCCCGCATGTGGGACCGAGGCGCAGGACGGTGATTTCTGCGCCAATCCGACCTGTCGCCAATACCTCGCTTGGGACGTGCCCGAAGAGCAGGTGCAGCCGACGCCGGAGCATCCGAGATCGACGCACGAGACGACGGTCGCGGCGGCCAACCCCGACCCGGAAGCGGACATCGCACCGTCGCACCGACGGGCAGCCGCGCTCTCTCTAGTCGATTTCGACGAGTTGGAGAGCGCACCGTGCCAAGTCGTCGCTGGCGGACAGCGTGCGTTGACGGTTGAGCTTCGCAACCAGAGCACGATCGTCGACGAGTTTGAGTTCTCGGTGAGGAACATCCCGGCGAGCTGGTGGTCCGTCGATCCGGCCGATGGCATCCATCTACTCCCGTTTGGGGCCGGCCGCCGTGAGTCCAGTCTGGGGCAGGCCGTCATCACTCTGATGCCGCCGCGAACCAGCGCTGCCATTGCCGGCGAGCAGCAGATCGTCATCGCAGTGCATTCGGTTGCGACCGACGAGGAGGTAGCGAACGTTGCGATCACGCTCGACATCCTGCCCTTCCAGGCAGTCAGGGGTTCGATTCACCCCGATGTGTCGCTTGGGCGCCGCCGCGGCAACTTCACCTTCACGGTTAGGAATACGTCGAACACTCCCACGGACCTCGTCCTCGGCGGCTACAACCCGAGCGAGCGCTGCGGCGTCAGCGTAACTCCGCCGACACTGTACCTCGGTCCCGGTCAGCAGAGCGATGCCAACGCGGTCGTCCGTCCGGCCACGCCACAGATCGTCGGGCGGGCAACGCCGCACACGATTCATCTCTTCGCCGAACCGACGGGCACCGCGCTGCCGGGCTACGAGCCCGAACGTCTCTCGCAGCGGTTGTTCCGGGCCGGCTCGGCGCAGGCGACCAAGGAGGGCGCCGCCCTAGCCAAGAAGGCCAAGACGAAGGTGCCGAAGCCGCCCAAGGCCCCCAAGGTTCCAAAGGGGGTCGCGGGTGCGGCCAAGGAGCTCGCGGGAGGTGGGCAGGCTCAGGAGGGGGCGACGGCAGAGGATGCAGAGGCTCCGGCGAGCGCCGCCTCTCCCACTCCCGCAGTGGCCGCTGAGGCCTCGACCGAGAAGCAGGCGGATCCGACGGCGTACGCCTGCACGTATCGGCAGCGCGCATGGATCCCATGGTGGACGATCATCCCAGCGGTTCTCGCGCTCCTGGTGATCATCTGGCTCGTCTACACGGCCCTTCACAAGGTCACCGTGCCGAACGTCATTGGCCACCCCATCTCGGCTGCGCGCAACGAGATCGCGGCCGGTCACCTGAACCCCGTGGAGCATGCATCGCCCGGATGCCGCCTCCGGGTAGTCGACGGCAAGGTCCACTGCGCCGTTGCCCCGCGGCTGAGGAAGCACAAGCCCTGCGCAACCCGGGTCCCACCGAAGATGCTTTCCGGAGACGTCTACAGGGAAGTGCCGGCCCCTTCGACGCGGGTCGCGCCCAACACGATCGTGATCCTCTGCACGAAGGTTCTTAGTGGCCCGGCTCCGGTCCCAGAGCTCTTTGGCATGAAATCCCAGGTCGCGATTCAGACGCTCGCCCGGGACGGTTTCGCGATCGGTGACATAGAACCGTACCCACCGCCGCAGGGACAGGTCGTCGTCAGGCAGACGCCCCCGGCTTTCCACAGGTGGTGCAAACGGAAGGGCCGCAGGTTCCCTTGTCGATCGGAGAAGGTGAACGTCACGCTCGGCGTGGTCTCGGACGTCCCAAATCTCGTCGGAAAACCCCCGGCCGATGCGAGACAGAAAGTCGAGAAGGCGGCGCTCGAGATCGGCACGTTCACCGGAAAGCTCAAAAGCAAGCCCGAGATCGTCGTCGGCCAGGCTCCGGCAGCGGGATCCCAGGTGATCGCCGGTCACAAGGTCAGACTGATGCTCGGATCGAGGGTCCCGCGACTTGGCGGGCTCAAGTTCGAGGCCGCGCGCAAAAAGCTTCATGGTGTCGGACTCAAGATGCAAAGAGTGCGACGCCCATGGGCCAACGCGGTCGTGATCTGGCAGAACCCCAAGCACGGAAGGCCATTGAGGGCAGGCGGCGTCGTGCACGTACACTTCGGGGCACGCGTGCCGAATCTCTTCGCTCGCACGGTCGTGGACGCGCGCAAAGCGCTCGCCAACGAGGGTCTTCATCTCGGGACGATCAGCCCGTCCGTCGTCCCGCCGGGACGGGCCTTCGTTGTCACCCAGGGAATCCGCCGCAAGCGGCTGGTCGGGCTGGGGACCAAGATCAAGGTCGCAATGGGGACCACGGTGCCGGACCTCAGCAACCTGACCATCGATCAGGCGAAGCGCGACCTCAAAAAGCTCCACCTCACCCTCGGCGCTGTCGCGAAGATGGTTCAACCCGGGTACAGCGGTCCGCCGGTGATCGCCGAGCAATCAAAATCCCCCGGCAAGGTCGCGCGTTTCGACGCAAAGATCGGCGTGAAGACCCTCGTGGCGCCGCCGTCGAAAAAGAAACAGGCGGCCGCGAGCAAAAAGCACAAAGGGAAGACGACGAATCGAGCGCATGCGAAGGCTGCTCGATCAGAGCATCGCAACTCACTCGGCACGCGCGGCGCCGGGCGAGCCCACGGCTCAAACGGCTAGGCCTGCACCAGCGTCTGTCCTGGGAACGTGAGGACCGTCATCGCCGGAGGCACGCCATCGGTCATCGCGGTGAACGTCTCGAGCAGTACCGGCAGGCCACCGACGAGCACCGTCGGAGCGAACGAACCCGGCAACGGCGCGAGCACCGTCGTACACGGTTTGGTGCCTGGCGTGGCCAGGGGGCAACCGACGATCGGCGCCCCGATGAGATCGGTCTCGCGCAATACGAATCCGCCCTGAACCTGGACTACCTCCTGCTTGGGGATGATCGTGACTTGTCCGCCGTGAGGACACATTAAGACGGCGTTGCTTGTCAGGATCGACGGCATTGGTACATCGATTAGAGTACTGTGCAATCGTCCGCTGCCAGAGACAGGTAGGGAACGTGGAGCCTCGGGGGATGCAGCACCAACGCCAACGGATTGAGCAGGGGTGACGAGCGCGTGGAAGCGACCGTCAGGTTATGTCGGTGACTCGTGTTGGTCTTCGTCGTCGATCAACACGCGATCTATCGCCAAGGGGTTGCGGCATGCCTCGACTCCGTTGTCGAGATCACCGAGGTCGTCCAGAGCGAACGACCAGAACCTGCGCTGTCCCACCCGCGCTTCAGCCAAGCCGCAGTGACGATCGTCGATCCATGGCCGTTCGGAGGCCCATCCCTCATTCGTCGCTTGACGGAGGCCGGGCCAGGCAGCGTCATCGCCTGCTCTGCCCATCGTGAGCCCGACGAGGTGCTGGAGATCGTCCGTGCCGGCGCCACGGGCTACCTCTGGAAGGAGACGTTGACGCCCGACGCACTTGCTTCTGGCGCCAGCGCTGCGGCCAATGGCACAAGCGTGCTGGCACCAGAGCTGCTCGGCGACTTCATGCAGGGCATTGCTCGCGTCTCGCGTGACCTGCTCGAGCCACGTGGGCTGTCGCTGTCGCTCCTCAACGAGCGCGAGCGGCAGATCCTCTCCTGCGTTGCCGAGGGTCTCCCCACGCGCGAGGTCGCGGACCGGCTCCACTTCTCTGAGCGCACGGTCAAGAACGTCCTGCATGACATCGTGATAAAGCTCAACGCTCGGACCCGTTCGCAGGCCGTAGCCCAAGCCGTGCGCCAGGGGCTGATCTAGCAGTCTGGTAGACAACCTCTTCGAACGAGAACATTCAATCGAGCCGGTCTACGGTCACACCAAACACGACCGGAGGCTCGGCCGTGTCCACCGAAGAGGCAGGCCGGCCGCGGGCACCGAGTAGCGATGAATCGCGATGAGTCACAACCTGACCAAGCTCCACCGTCTCCAGGTCGCCGCCCTCAAAGCGTGAACAGGCCCCCGGCTGGATCACACGACCTCAGCCACCGGGCCCAGCACCTACGCCGCTCGCTCGAGCCTCCGCCTCGACCGCCGCTCGAGGCCTTTCCGCGACAGCCACCGCGCGAACGAGGACGCGGGCGCCGCGCGGCGCCGAGTACGGGAGTCTTGCCCGGAACGCTCTTCCTATCGGAGTATCCGCGGCAGCCCGAAGTGCGGGAAGGCGCTGTTGCCGCCAAACCAGGTGATCGCGGAGATCTGCTGGCCCTCGAGGGTCAGGACGAGCATTCCGTACAGTCGGGCGATCTCGGTCTGGTGGGGTCGGAAGTAGGCGCCGAATGCTGGTTGGGTGTTGGCGCGGGTCGGTACGAGTAGCGGCGCGCCTCGCGTGATCGTGCGGTCGCGTAGGAATGAGCCGATCCTGGCGGGACCCTGGTATTCGTAGGGCTCGGGCGGCATCGTCAGCCACGCCTCGTCGGTGAGTAGGGCGACGACGCCATCGATGTCGCCTGTTTGGATCGCGTCGGCGAAGCGGCCGACGGTGTCTCGCTCGTGTTTGGAGTGGGGGAGCGGCGCCCGTTCGCGTTCGGCGGCCGGCAGCCGCGATTCGAATGCCGAGCGGGCGCGGCGCAGCAGGCTGTTGACCGATTGTGCGGTGGTGTCGAGCATTTCAGCGGCCTCCTCCGCGCGGTAGCCGAGCACGTCGCGAAGCACCAGCACCGCGCGCTGGGGCGGGGACAGATGCTGAAGGCCGACGATGACCCCCAGCTCGATCGCTTCTTTGGTCTCGTAGCGCGCCTCCGGCCCGGGAGCGTGGTCCGGAATCCCCTCCAGCAGCACGTCGGGGAAGGGCTCCAGCCAGATCGCCTCGCCGTAGCGGGTCGGCTCGGGCATCTCGGTCATCCGATGCCGGTCCTCAGGGCGGCGTCGGGTCGCCCGGAGCGCATCGAGGGCGCGGTTGGTCGCGATCTGGTACAGCCAGGCACGGACCGGTGCGCGGCCTTCGAAGCCCTCAAGGCCACGCCAAGCGGCGAGGAGGGTCTCTTGGAGCAGGTCCTCCGCGTCGTGGACCGACCCGACGATCCGGTAGATGTGGACCTGGAGCTCACGCATGTACGGGTCGGTCAGCTCGCGGAACGCATCCTCATCGCCGGCGCATGCGCGCGCGAGCGTCCGGTTGGTCACGCTCGCATCCTCGCACCGACTGTTCCTTTCGCCCGCATCACTGTTATGACGTCGGCGCGCCCCGAAATTCGCCGCTCAATTTCCCTCGCCGCGAACGCCTCAACACACGCAACACCCACAAGTCCAAGCAAGGAGATTCAAGATGGGAAAGATTGTGGTCAGCCAGAACGTCTCGCTGGACGGCGTCGTCGAGGACCCGAGCGGCGAGCAAGGGTTCAGGCACGGCGGCTGGTTTGTGCAGTTCATTGGTCAGGACTGGGAGGCGTGGACTGAGGTCGAGCTCGCCGAGGCACAAGGCGCCGAGGCGCTGCTGTTGGGGCGCCGGAGCGACGAGTACTTCGGCACACGGTCGCCATCCCAGAGCGGCGAGTGGGTGGACAGGTTGAACAGCCTGCCGAAGTACGTCGTGTCCTCGACCCTCGAAGAGCCCAAATGGACCAATGCGACCGTCCTGAGGGGCGAGGTAGTGAGCGAGGTGTCGAAGCTGAAGCAGCAGACAGAGGGGGAGATCGTCGTGTACGCCAGCCGCCCGCTCGTGCGCACACTGATGGAGCACGACCTGGTCGACGAGCTGCGGCTGACCGTCTTCCCGGTTGCGCTCGGCGCGGGCGAGCGTCTGTTCGGCGAGACCCGCGACAAGCGACCCCTGCGCCTGATTGACGCGGAGACCATCGGGAGCGGACTCGCCCACCTAACCTACGAGCGCGCCCGGGAGGCCTAGACGAAGCTGTCGGGACGCACTCGCCTCGCCTACACGCCCGCATGCCCGCCCGCGCCCGGGCGGGCGTCGGGCAGGCGCCGCAATATCAGCGCCGGACCTCACGCCGACCGTTGATGCGGCCGAGACCATCTGGACATCCGGGAGGAGACGAGAGTCGATCTCACCGCCTTCGGAATCCGGAATCCGGCGACTCTGACCGCCCACGCCGACCTTTGGGACCCGGCCCATCTACACGGCGACCGATCGCGTCGTCGCGTGGTAGGCGCTGGAGGCGTTCGGCGCGAAGTGGGCTCCCGGAGGCAAACTGACACCCACAACTCGCGAACCCTCAACCGCTACTTTACACTTAAGTCACCAACCGCCCAGACGGTTCACCTGACACCGTCGCCCGATCCACCAGTCTCGATCGCTCGACTGGAAGCGATTGACGCTGTTGGCGCTTCATTGAAACGGACGTGAGGCGTGGGCACGCTCGGCGGGTCGACAGCGTCCCCGGGATCGGCGATAGTCCGCGATGTCATGAGTTGGCGCGGAGCGCGGGCGTGGGTTGAGGCGTCGCCAAGGCGACTGGTGCTCTTCTGGCTGTGCGTTGCGTTGCTGGTGACTGCCCTGATCCCGACCGTAATCACGTGGGCGCCGCATTGGCTGGCGTCGACTAGCGGGCTTGGGCCTAGCGATCGCGTCGCGGAGGTCGGACGGGTACGAACGGCACTGCTAGCGGTGCTCGCTGGATCGATCGCCGTGGTGGGCGCCTATTACACGGCCCGCACGTTCGCGCTCAACCAGCAAGGCCAGATCACGGAGCGCTTCACCCGTGCGGTCGACCAACTCGGCAATGATGATCACATCGACGTGCGTCTCGGCGGGATCTACGCGCTCGAGCGCCTCGCGCGTGAATCACGCGACGACTTCGGTCCGATAATCGAGATCCTCACGGCGTACGTGCGAGTGCGCATGCCGAACGCTGCGCCCCCTAGGCAGAGCCCAGGAGCGAACACTCAGCCCGACGAGCCGGGCCCATCCACCGAACCCGGAGGTGCCGGCGTCGCAATGTCTCTACCACGCCCCACTACCGACGTTCAAGCCGCACTCACAGTTTTGTGCCGGCGTTCGGTCCCACGAGATGTTTCTGTTCGAATGGACCTAGGCGGCACCCAGCTCACCAGGGCGGACTTCTCCGGAGGCAACCTCTCCAGGGCGGACTTCCGTAGGGCGATCCTCATGCGGGCAAACCTCCGAGAGGCGAACCTCTCCGAGGCGAACCTCCGCGATGCGAACCTCTCGCGCGCGAACCTCTCGGATGCGGACCTCTCCGGCGCGATCCTCTCGGATGCGGACCTCTCCGGCGCGATCCTCTCGGATGCGGACCTCTCGCGGGCGAAACTCTCGGATGCGGACCTGTCCAGGGCGATCCTCCCGCGGGCAAACCTCCGCGAGGCGAGACTCTCGGATGCGGACCTCTCCAGGGCGATCCTGCCGCGGGCGAACCTCCGCGAGGCGAACCTCTCGGATGCGCACCTCTCCGGGGCGGACCTCTCCGGGGCGGAGCTCCGCCGCGCGAATCTCTCCGAGGCGAGGTTAGTTGGCGCGAATCTCTCCGGGGCGGACCTCTCCGGCGCGAACCTCACTGGGACCAATTTCATTGGGGCGGGCCTTTCCGGGGCCTACCTCCTTGGGACGGACCTCAGTGCGGCACTCATCACTCTTTGCGGGCCAGACGGGCGAATGCGGTACGACCGCCTGGGTGGGGCGACCTCGCATGAGATGAAGGACGCACTGTTCGAAGACGCGAAGTACGACAAGGCCACCACCTGGCCAGACGGATTTGATCCCGCCGCTCACGGGGCGAGACTTGTGCCGTAGCGGCACATCGCGCGGCTATCCATTAGCGCCGCCGGCTCTGCACGGGCGGCGTGGCGATGGCGCGTCATCCGCGGCTCCGACCCGCTGTGTCATCCCTAGGATCGCTGTGTTGCTCCGGTCAAGTCCGGCCACGACGAGTGCCTTGCCCGGCTCGTTTGTCCTTGACCAAGCCGCGACCCGCACTGACAGCGGCCTGGTCTGCGGCTCGACAAATTGCCGCGCTAACCCTGAGCTCCCACGAGAACTCTGCATCGTCGCGCCAGCGGAGCATCGAGCCAGACTGCTGCGCCGATCGAGCAGCAGAGCTCTTCCGTGTGCGGACTCCTGTCGGTCGCCCACGGGGCAGCCTCGGTATGACCGCCGCTCTCGGTCACCGCGAAGCCATAAGGGGCTGTCTGGCCACCCGCGCGGACGGCCGGGATGGTGCCGGACCTTTGACGAGAGCCGCCACCGCCGAAACCGTAGCGTTGGGAGCCAACTATGAAGGCACCGAAGCCGTCTCGTGCGCTGGTAACTGGTCGCCCACAGGGCGGTGAGCGAGCGACTTCTCCTTCGGATCCCGGCTGATCAGGGACGAGTCTCGCGTCGACCCCACCGAGTCCACGACACGACTCAGACGTCGCGGAGCAGCTGGCGCGCTCCACTGAGCCGGCCGGCTGTGTGACCCCAAGTAGATGCTCGTAGTGGTCATCGGGCCTGTGCGGGGTGCGGGGACACTTGCCACGGCGAGGAACAGGTCTCTTGGATCTGTGATCTGTCAGATCTGCGGCTGCCGTGGGGCAACCGAGTCAGCGGCCGATTCGGTAGCGAACGTGCGTCGCACGCGGGGAGTGGATCACCTCGACCGGCTGCAGGCCGGGGTCTTGGACTCCGTCGAACAGGCGCTCGCCAGCGCCGAGCAGAACGGGGGCGACGTCGAGCATAAGCTCGTCGATCACGCCCGCCGCGAACGCCTGCCGCACGGTGGAGGCGCCACCCGCGATGTCGACGCCGAGGTCGCCGGCCGCCGCCTCCGCGCGCTCAAAGGCGGCATCGAAGCCTTCGGTGATGAAGTGGAACGTCGTCCCGCCCTCCATCGCGATCGGGTCGTGAGGATAGTGGGTGAGTACGAACACAGGAGCGTGATAGGGCGGCTCGTCGCCCCACCACCCGCGCCAGTTCGCGTCCCATGGGCCTCGAACCGGGCCAAACATGTTGCGGCCCATCACGTACGCTCCGCTGGGCTTCATGAGCTCGTCGCGCGCGCGGGTGTCGGCTTCATGGATGGGCTCGTCCAGGTGCCAGTGATGGAGCTCCAGGCCGCCGACTCCGAGCGGGTGGTCGCGGCTCTGATCGGGGCCGGCGACGAAGCCGTCGAGAGAGATGGACATGTGGCATGTGGTTGGTGTCATGTGAACCAAGACCACCGAATCGACGAGAAATCATCGGTGGGGCACGTCCCCGCGAAAACTAGCGGGTGTGGATGCCCGGCAGGTCGCGGTCCAGGAGCACGACGTCGTATGTGTTGACGCCCAGCTTCGAAACGGCTTCGTGGCCATCGTAGGCGACGTCGACAGCCATGCCCTGGTCGCGCAGCCCCTCGGCGATCCGGTTCGCGTGGCGGGGAATGTCCTCGACCACCAGGACCCTCATCTGGTCGACTCCACGAACTGCGAAATCACGGCGGCGGGAAGCGTGATCTGGACGCGAAGCCCGCCAGCGCAGCTCACGCTCGCAGCCATCAGCTGTGAACTCGATGCTCTCTGGAGGATCACATGAGCCCCGCCCAATTCCATCCGCTAACCAGTCGCCTCCGCCACTTGCTGTCGATCGCAGCAGCCGTCGCTAGACCGTCGATACGGATGTGACCGAGCGCGCCCCGACCTCGCCGCTCGCACCCGCGGGGCTGATCGCCGGCTGACCCCACTTCGCTCAAGCGGTGGGTTTTGGTGTACGTGGCCGCCACCACGGCGACCGCCGCGACTGCGAAAAGCGCGTGTTTGCTCGGGATTTCGGCGATGCCGGAGGAGGGACTCGAACCCCGACACGCGGATTATGATGTTCTTTTCGGGTTGCGGCGGCTATCGGATGGTTCCGGTTCATGCCTGCAAATCGATGGATTCCGAGGGCTCCCTGCTGCGGGCGGTATCGGCCTGTTTCGGTGGACTTGTTTCCCCCTCGTTTCCCCCGGCGGGAGCAGCGGCGCGCCGATCCCGCCGCCCATTAGGTGCACGTACGTGTCGAGGGTGAACGAGGCCTTGTGATGGCCCAGCCACTCCTGGACCTGCTTGACGTTGCGGCCTTCAGCGAACAGACGTGAGGCGGCGGTGCGCCGGAACGTGTGCCGTTCGCAGAGAGGATCGATCTGGGCGTTAGACAGGGGCCGTGGCAACCCCCGGTATCGCGCCACGAGATGGTGCCCCCTGCGTGCCTAATGCTCCCGGCCGGGCGCGTCAGACTCCGATCTGACGCACGCCGACCCAGTGTTTACGCGGTATTCCAGCCCTCCATTTCCTGCCAGCCACCTTTGAAGCAGGAGCTCGGCGGTTCGAACCCGGCTGGGGCTATCCACCAAAGTTGCCTGCGAAGCGCGACGCTTGGTGATGGTGTAGGTGAGGCGAGTCTGCGCAAGCCGACGTTGGGACTCTAGTTCGCGGAAACGGCTGGTGCTGGCAGCTGCGAGACGCATCGTGTGCACGAGCGCGTCGGCGTCCACGACCAGATGCGTGCAAACTCGTGGCGCGCTAGCCCGGGAGAGTCACCCACAGCCGCGGCGCGAGCCCTACGAGTGTCTGGTCGTCGAGATCGCCCACCGTGCGCGCGCCGGCGCGGTCCATGATGAGCGCGAGCTCGCGCCAGGCCAGCGCGACCGGAGCGACCCGCGCGGTCGGGCCGAAGCCGACAAGGGCGCGCAGTTCGTCCGCTCGCGACTTCACATCGTTTCGCGTGAGCTCGCCGAATGGCCGGCTTGAGCCGTTGATGAACACCGGCTGGTCGAGCATAAGGCGGAGCTCTGGGATCGGTTCGGTCACGAACTCGCGAGACGGGCCGCGACGACCGCAGCCTGGCCGTAGGAGATGCCGCCGTCGCCGGCCGGCAGCCGCTCGGGTACGAGTACGCGTAGGCCGGCGCCGGTCAAACCGTTCGCGACGGATTCGACCAGCAGTCGGTTCTGGAACACGCCGCCTGAGAGGACGACGAGGTCGGTCCCGTGCGCGCCGGCGAGCCGCGCACACGCCCGCGCCGTGCCGTCCGCGATCGCCCGGTGAAAGCGCCGCGCGATCGCGCCGGTGGGTTCGCCGGCCTCGAGGTCCGCGGCGACGGCGCGGATTGTCTCCCGGGGATCGATCACAAGCGATCCCGAGTCGTTTGTCAGCGTGATCGGGTACGAACCCCGCGCACTCGAGTCGCAGGCCGCCTCGAGTTCGATCGCTGCCTGTCCCTCATACACAACCTCGGCGCGAACGCCGATCAGCGCCGCCACCGCGTCGAACAGGCGCCCCATGCTGCTCGTCATCGGCGCGAGTGTGCCGGCGGCGATCAGCCGGTACACCTGCGCCCACGCCCGAGCGTCGACATGGGGCGCCAGCGACGCCGGCAGCCCAGGCTCGCCCCCGGTCGTCTCCGACAGCCACGAGCACGCCATCCGCCAGGGCTGCTTGATCGCGCGTTCCCCGCCGGGAAGCGCGACCGGCAGCAGCGAGCCGGCTCGATGGAACGACCGTGCGTCGCCGACCAGCAGCTCGCCACCCCACACGGTTCCGTCGAGCCCGTATCCGGTCCCGTCGAAGATCGCGCCGATCGCCGGTCCGGTCTCGCCGTGCTCGGCCAGGCACGCCGCCAGGTGGGCGTGGTGGTGCTGGACGCCAACGAGCATGGCGCCATCCTGCTCCAGCGCGTACTTCGTCGAGAGGTACTCGGGATGCAGGTCGTGGGCGACGATCTGCGGCTCCACTGCGAAGAGACGCCGGAAATGCTCGATCCCATCGGTGAACGAACGCAGGGTCTCGTAGTTCTCGAGGTCGCCGATGTGGTGGCTGACCCAGGCGCGCGTCCCCTTGGCCAGGCAGAAGGTGTTCTTCAGCTCCGCGCCGCATGCGAGGACTGGCGTGACGGCGCCGTCGCCAGGCAAGGTCAGCGCGGCCGGGACGTAACCGCGCGAGCGGCGCAAAACGGCACGCCTCGGAACCGCGCGGACGACCGAGTCGTCGGCGCGCGTTGCGATCGGGCGGTCGTGGACGAGAAACAGGTCCGCGATCTCGGCAAGCCTCCCGAGCGCGTCCTTATCGCGGTAGGCGATCGGTTCCTCGCTGACGTTTGCGCTCGTCATCACGAGCGCGACGCCGACGTCGGCCAGCAGCAGGTGGTGAAGCGGCGAGTACGGAAGCATCACGCCGAGCTCGGGAGCGACGGGCGCGACGGCCCCGGCGACCGGCGCATCGCCGCGGCGCGGGGCGAGCACGATCGGCCGCGCGGAACTCGTCACGAGCTCCCGCCCGGCGCCGTCGAGCGACACGAGTGACTCGGCCGCGGTCAGCGACGGCGCCATCAGGGCGAACGGTTTGTCCTCGCGGTGCTTGCGTGCCCGCAGCGCCGCCACCGCGCGCTCGTCGCCCGCCACGCACGCGAGGTGATAGCCGCCGATGCCTTTGATCGCGACGATTGTGCCGGCGCGCAACGCGTTCGCGGTGGCCACGAGCGGGTCTCCGGCGACCGGTCGCCCGTCGGCGCCGAGCAGCGACACCGAGGGGCCACACACCGGGCACGCGTTCGGCTGGGCGTGGAACCGGCGGTCGCCGGGATCCTCATACTCGGCCTGGCATCGCGGGCACATCGTGAAGCCCGTCATCGTCGTCAGCGGGCGGTCGTACGGGACGCCGCGCACGATCGTGAACCGGGGGCCACAATTCGTGCAGTTGATGAACGGATAGCGGAAACGGCGGTCGGCGGGGTCGAACAGCTCCCGCAGGCAGTCCTCGCAGGTGGCGCTGTCGGGGGTGACCGGAGCGTCCGGCAACTCGCCGGCCACGCTCGCGACGATCGTGAACGCCTGATCGCCGGTCGGCTCACGGTCAGAGACCAGGACCTGCTCCACCGCGGCGAGCGGCGGTGCCTCGGACGGAAGGCGCTCGAGGAACAGGTCGACCGCCGCCGTCCCGCCCTCGACTTCGATCAGCACCCCGTGGGCGTCGTTGAGCACGAAGCCGCCGAGGCTGAGCTCGCCGGCGAGGCGGTAGACGTAGGGGCGAAAACCCACGCCCTGAACGGTCCCGTTGACGCGCACCCGCGCGCGGCGGCGGCCGCGCGCCGGTGCCCGGGCGGTGCTCATCCCACCAGCTCCACCAGCGCGTGGTACGCGCTCGCCTGGGCCTCCTGGATCCGGGGGATGTGCTCCGAGCGGGTGATCACGACGTGGTCGGCGAGCTCTTCGCTCGCCACGCGACCGCCGTCGTAGCCCACCATCGCGATCGTCACTAGGCCGCGTCGCCGGGCCTCAGCCAGCGCGTGGATCACATTGCCCGAATTGCCCGAGGTGGACAGCGCGAGCACGACGTCGCCCTCGACGCCGTAAGCGATCACCTGTCTGGAGAAGATCGCCTCGACGCCGACGTCGTTTGCGATCGCCGTCAGGATCCCCGGATCCTCGGTGAGGTCGATCGCAGGCCGGCCCCGGGCGCGGAAGTCCGCGACGACATCCATCGCGTCGGTGGCAGATCCGCCGTTGCCGAACGCGAGCAGCTTGCCGCCGTGGTCGAAGCTCGCCCGCACTGCGGCGGCCGCTTGCGCGAGGACGTCCGCGTTGTCGGTCAGCGTCTGCGCACGGAGCGCGCCAACGTCCCGGGCCTTCATCAGCACCGATCTGCGCACGTCCTCGAGCACCGACTCGAGGTCGCCCTCGCGCTCGTCGAGGAACGGGTACAGAAAGCTCGACGCGCCGGCGTTGTGAACTCGGCGCTCGCTGCGTCCCTCGAGCAGGCCGCGGTGCTCGAAGAACACATGGACGAGCTCCCACAGCACGTGGTAGAGCGTCTCGACCAGCTCCTGGCGGACATCGGGGTCGCCGCTCGGCGGCTCGAACTCCCATTCCGCGCCCGCGCCAGCCGCGAAGGCAATCGTCAGGCAGCCCCGGTCTCGGGCGAGAGTGAGGGCTCGCGCAACCGCTTCTTCATCGCCGTCGGCCCGCAAGCCGACGGCGATGTCCTCGGCGCCGGCGATCAGCGAAATCTGCCTTGCGAGGTCACCACCCTCGCCGGCGAGGCCGATCGCCGGCAGCGCCCGCTTGCCGACGATCACGGGGTGAACGAACTCGACCGCGATGTGGCGCGCGTCCGAGCGCGCCGCGGGCGATTGCCCGAACGCGATCAGCCGACCACCCCGGGCGAACCGCTCGGCCATCAGGTGGCAGAGCCGTGCGAGCCGGTCGGCCTCGGCCTCGAAGAACAGGGCGCCAGACTCGGTCCGGTCCGAGAGCAGCGCCTGCAGACGAGCGTTCGCGTCGGCGGCGACCGTCAAGCAATCGCCTCCTGACGCGAGGCGATCCGCAGCAACCACTCGCGCCACGCCTCGACACCCTCGCCCGTCCGTGCGCTCAGCACGATCCGCTCAACGTCCGGATGGACGACATCGATGTTGTAGAGGAGCTTGTCGAGGTCGAAGTCGAGGTGGGGCAGCAGGTCGATCTTGTTGACGATGACAAGCTCGCAGGACCGGAACATCAACGGGTACTTGAGCGGCTTGTCCTCGCCCTCGGTGATCGCGCTTACCATCACGCGGGCGTCCTCGCCGATCCGGAACTCTGCCGGGCACACGAGGTTGCCCACGTTCTCGACCAGCAGCAGGTCGATCTCGTCGAGCGGGATCGCCGGGATCGCCGACCTGACCATGTTCGCGTCGAGATGGCACTCGCCGCCGAAGCCCGCACTCGTGTTCAGCTGCGTCACCGGCACGTGCAGGTGGGCGATCCGGTCGGCGTCCATCGAGCCCTCGACGTCACCCTCGAGTACGCCGACCCGGACGCCGGGCAGATCCGTGACCACTCGCTCGAGCAGGGTGGTCTTGCCCGCACCCGGCGCGCTCATGAAGTTCACGACCTTGACGCCGGCGCGGTCGAAATCCGCGCGATTGGCGCCCGCGAGCGTGTTGTTGGCGTCGAGCGCGTCCTCGACGATCCTCACCTTGGTGCGATGCACTGCGCCTCCTCGACGTCGATTGTCTGGACTTCGAACTCGGCGCCGCTGGCGACCCGCACATCGCTGCCGCCGCATGCGGGGCAGCGGAACGCCGGAATCTCGATCTGCCACTCGCAGCCGCAAGTCTCGCAGCGGAGCACGGCCTCGATCAGCTCCTGCTCGAGCCGCGCCCCTTCGCACACCGTCCCGCGAGCGACGAACTCGAAGTAGAACTCGAGCGTGTCCGGGACCACCTGCCGGAGCTGCCCGACGCGAAGGTTGACGACCACGACCCGCCGCCCTTCAGCGTGCTTGACGACCGTGTTGACGATCGCTGAGCTCAGCGACAGCTCGTGCATCAGTTCCGGACCACCCCTACTCCGCCGGTGCGGCGAACGCTCCGGTCCGAAGCTCCGCGACCGTCTCGAGCACGAGATCCACCGCTCGCCCGATCGAATCCTGGACCGGCCCGGACAAACCCCAACCCACTTCCTCGACGTCGGCCGGCTCGCACGCGATCACCACCACGCGCCCCGGCCACGCCCCGACGGACTTGACGAACCGCAACACCGTCTGGGGGTCCATTCCGTGGGGGTTGATCGTCTCGCCGTCCTCGATCCCACCCGGGACCGAGTCCTCGTCCGGCTCCATGACGTACAGCGTGCCGGGCTCGCCGCCCTGCTTGGAGACGTCAAGAATCACCAGCGCGTCGTAGCCCCGCATTACTTCGTAAGCGAGATCGAGGCCGCCGGTACCGGCGTCCATGACGTCGACGCCGGCCGGTAGCCGCCGGTCCGAAAGGCGCCTGGCGACCTCGCCGCCGAACCCGTCGTCGCGGAGCCAGGCGCTGCCGACGCCGGCGATCAAGATGCTTCGCAACGGCTCCTCGGTCATGTGTCGATCACCTCCACTTCAGGGGCAAAGAAGTACAGAAGCCGCCCGGTCTCGCGCAGCAGATCCTGGCCCGGGTCGTCGTCGATCGTCACGCCCAGGTGCACCTTGCCGTCGTAGTCGGTCAGGATCCGCTCGATCGTGGCGTGGCGTCCGTCGAGCATCCGCGCGTGCAGGTCGGCGTCGGGCGCGGGGCGCAGCACCACCCTGGAGCCGCGCACGAAGCGGACGCCGCCCGCGACCGCCTCGGGTTGTCCGGCGGCGGGGTCGGGCAGTCCAGGCGGCTCCTTTGGGGGCACGCGCGTCTCGGGGTCGCGGAGCTCGACGCGGCCGTGCAGCGCCACGATCTCCTCGGGCGTGGCGGCGGCAGCCCGGGCGATCATCTCCCGCACGCCCGGGTCAGCGTGCTCGATCTCCGCGCGCTCGGCGTCGCTCAGCGCCTGCACGTGGAGGAGCAGCGCCTCCTCGATCTCCGTGGAGTCGAACAGGCCACCGCGGCTCTCGGGCGCGATCTGCGGGTGATCGGGCAGCACATACGACGTTCCGAGGACCGCGTCGTCTGCCGCGGTGGCAAGCACGGGATAGATGTTGACGCTCGTGGAAGCGCTGTCGAGCGGCGAGCGGAACCGGCCCTCGGAGAGACGGACCACGACCTGCGTGGAGATCAACGACCGCGCCAGGGCGCCGGCACGGTCGAGTCTCGCCGGCGCCTGGCGGGTGTTGTGAACGCAGCAGCGGACGAGGGCCGAGCCGTCCGCGCGCGCCTCGGAGCGGATCGTGAACCGCCCGCCGTCGAACTCCGCGCTGGCGCGCTCGCCGATCGCCACCGGCCCGAGCTCGACCCGCCGCTCGCTGGCCCGGTGGCGCTCGCCGCTCGGGGCGAGATAGCGCAGCGTCGCGTTCAGCATCGGGGCGGGCCGGCCGCCGTCTAACTCGGCCACGCACTCCAGGCGGGCAAGGCCAAAGGCCCCCGGGCACTCGGCCGCGTACGCCGGCGGGTACACGATCCCGAACGGCGTTGGAGTCGAGTTCTTGGTCGCGACCGGGGTGTAGGGGTAGAGCGCGTACCCCTCCCACAACAACGACGTGACCAGCTCCTCCAGGTGGTCAGTCATCGCTCAGGAGCGCGCCCACACATGCATCGAGCGTGGCCAGGCCGCGCGCGAGCTTCTCCCGCTGGAGCGCCTCGAAGGTGTCGGTCCGCACCGCCACCCAGGCGGTCCCGGGGTAGTAGTGCTCGATCGTCTCCTGCCACACCGATACCGGCATCCGGAAGTCGATCGACTTCGACCAGGGAAGCAGGGCCATCTGCAGGCCGCCATCGTCGGCTGGGTAATAGATCATCCCGTTGAAGTGGAGCGCCAGGGGCGCATCGCCGTCTGGGAGCGAATGCAGGTACTTGGCCGCGGCGAGCTCGAGGTCGTAGTGACACGCGATCGGGACCGTGACGGTGGTCGTCCCGGTGAACGCCGGCGCCAGCACGTCGAGCTTGGCCCAGACCAGACTGCGGGTCGTGACGGCCCATCGCTCGGGTGCGCCGAAAAGCTCGACCAGCCGCTCACGGGTGGCGTCGTCGTACCGGCGGCGCGCGGGCTCGATCATCAGCTGGATCGTGAGCGCGATCATGTACACCGGCGCGCTGCTGCTCTCGGTGATCCGAAGGTCGAGCGCCAGCATCGGCGCGGCCGCGTACTTGACCGGGCCTATGCTCACGACCTCGAAGTCGACGTCACGGGGACCGTCCGGCGCGATCGGGCCGGAGGAATCGTTGCCGATCTCGACGCTCACGCGGGGACCGCCCGCGCGCGGAGCGCCTCGAAGAACTCGCTCACCGCCGCCGCGACGCCGGAGCCGCCCGAGATCCCCTCCCAGTGCGCCTTGATCGTGCCCGTGAGTTCGTAGCAACGGTCGATCGGCGCGATCACGTAGAGCGGCGGATCCGCGAGCCGGTTGACGATCAGCCCTTCGATGTCGGGTTCGAGACCGTCGAGCACGGGGTTGAGCTGCCGCATCCGGCTCCAGGTCTCGAAGTGCAACTCGCTCTCGGTGGCGCCACCCGGGCTCGGGTACATCGCGACGACGCACGACGTGACCGTCGACTCCATGAAGAACGCCAGCCCGATCGGGATCTGGAGGCTCGCCCACAACTCGTCGGGGAGGTCGAGTCCGGAAAGCCACACCGTCCGGTTGCCGGTCGGCCGGTAATCGCCCTCGCCGGAGCGCATCGCCCAGCACGCCTCGCACGCGCAGACGATCCGCCGTTCCGAGAGCGCGAGCAGGTGCCGGTGCTCCTCCGGAATGCCGACGCCACACAGGTCGCATACCTCGGTGCCCGGGGACGTCGGGACCGGTGGCGTTTGCGCGGGCGCCCGGGCGAGGCCGCGCAGCCCGGACACGAGGTCCACCCGGCGGCGCGCCGCGACCGCATCGTCGAGCAGCCGGCGGGAGTCGTTCATCCGGCGAGCGCCACCTTTACCCGCCCGTTCTCGCGCAGCAGCGGGACCGGCTCGAGCTGGACGCGGTCGTCGTCCAACGACCGGCCCGCGCGGGGCAGGAGGAATGACCGCGCGCAGCTCGGACACGCCAGGGCGCCCGCCGACAGAAGCCCGGTGCGCAGCGTGGCGCCGCAGCCGGCGCAGCGGTCGCGATATGCGAGCAGCGTGCCCTCGACGTTGGCGACGACGAGGTCGCTGCCGGCGACCGTGACCCCCGCGAGCGAGCCGTCGGCAAGCTCGCTGACGGCGTCGACGTCGAACCACGATGGCGTCGCCGGCGCTCCGGACATGACCATCGGCAGCTCGATCCCGGCTGGCGCGGTTCCGGTGGCCATCGGCAATCCCGTCCCGCCGGCGGTCTGGGGGGCCACGCCCTCGACCTCGAGGCCCTCGAGATCGGGCGCCATGTCCTCGAGCGCCTGCTTGATCGCCAGCTCGAGCGTCACCGAGGAGGCGGAGCAGTCAGAGCACGAGCCCCGCAGATGGATTCGCGCCACTCCGTACTCGAGCGACAACAGCTCGACGTTGCCGCCGTGCGACTCCATATACGGGCGCACCGAGTCGAGTGCGGCCCGGACCCGCTGCTCGAGCGGGACCGGGTGGAGGTCGTGGATCAGCAGCAACGTGGCGACGAGCGGGTCGGTAGGGAGCGAGGACGCGATCCGCTCCCCCTCGGGTCCGGCGGCCGTCAGCGAGGCGACGATCCGCTCGAGCCCCGCCCCGTACATCTGCACGACCGCGGAGGTGAGCTCCTCGGTCAGGTCGCGGCTGGCCGAGTCGGGGCTCGACTGCAGGCGAGCCTGGAGCTCCTGGACCCGCTCGACGAGCTGCTGGGCCTCCTCGATCGACGTGTCCGTGGCCGTGTCCATCCGCTCAGCGTCCGGAGTCAGACGACACTACGACAACGCCGTCGGGGTGTGGATGACCTTGCGGACCTTGCCGCCCCCGGTGTACATGTGTACGCCGCACGGCAGGCACGGGTCGAATGATCGCACCGCCCGCATGATGTCGATCCCCTTGAAGTTCTCCGGTCCGTTCTCCTCGAAGATCGGCGTGTTCTGCACGGCGTCCTCATACGGTCCGGGCGTCCCGTAAACGTCGCGGGGGCTCGCGTTCCAGGGGGTCGGCGGGTACGGCTGGTAGTTGGCGATCTTGCCGTCCTGGATCACCATGTGGTGCGAGAGCACGCCGCGCGCGGCCTCGTGGAACCCGCAGCTGACGGCGCTGTCGGGGACCGTGAAGCTGTTCCAGCTCTTCGTCCGGCCCGCCTGTACCTCCTTCATCGCGCGCTCGAGGCAGTGCAGAGCGATCAGCGCGCTGTAGGCCTGGTGGTAGGTCCGGGCGCGGTCCCGCTCGACCGCGTTGGACTTCTCCGGGACGTTCCACTCGAGCTCCATCTCGGGCATGTTCGGGGAGCGCGGGAGCACCATCTGGATCGAGTGTCCGGTCGCCTTGGCGTAGCCGAAGTCGACCAGCCCGGCCTTGGCGGTGCACCACTGACGCGCGAACGGCCCGCCTCCGGTGTCGCAGCAAACGTGCGTGTCGGTTCGCTTGTCGTAGATTCTGGGGGACACCACCCAGGTGTATTTGTCGGTGAAGTCCCGTTTCTGCGGCCGCGGCAGCGTGACCTTGTTCCAGGGATGGTTCTTGTCGACCGGGTTCCCCAGCGGATCGCGGGTGACGAATGTCGGCTCGTTCTCCCAGCTGTCGAAGTAAGAGCTGCCGAGCAGGATCCGGATCATCAGGTTGATCTCGACGAGGTCCGTGGAGATGAGCTCGCCGCCGATCGCCACGCCCGGGGTGATGTAGCGCTTGCGACCCCAGTTAGTCATGTTCCGGTAGTCGTAGTCGACGTAGTCCGGATCGTCGAACGAGCCCCAGTTGACCAGGTTCGTCTCGCGGAAGCCGACCATGTCGTAACCCGGCAACTCCTGGAGGAAGAAGTCGTACAGGTCGTCGTGCATCGGCACGCTGCGCTTGACATAGTCGAAGTACCGCATCAGCCGCACGTAGTAGTCAGTGCAGGTCTGATGGGTGATGTCGGCGCTGCAACCGCCGGGCATGATCGTCGACGGGTGGGTGTGGCGTCCGCCGAATAGGCAGTACATCTCGCGCGTGTACCGCGCGACGTGCAGGGTCTCGAGATAGAACTCGCCGGTGAACGGATTGAGCGCTCGCATGATGTCGGCAATCGTCCTGTAGCCGTGGATGTCCTGTCCCGGTGCCTGGGTGTTCTCGGCTTTCCCGAGGAGCGTCGGGTTGGTCTCCTTGACCATCTGCTCGCAGAAATCGACGTTCGCCATGCAATCGTTGAAGATCGCGTGGTCGAAGATGTAGTCCGCGGTCTCGGCCAGGTTGAACGCGAGGTCGCCGAGTGCCGGCGGCTTAACACCGTAAGCCATGTTCTGGTTCAGGCAGGAGCAGGTGCAGTGGTTGTCACCGCAGATCCCGCAGATCCGGCTCGTGATGAAGTGGGCGTCGCGCGGATCGATCCCCTTCATGAAGATGTCGAACCCACGGAAGATCATCGACGTGCTGTAACACTTGAGCACCTGCTGGTTGGTGAAGTCGATCTCGGTGTGGATTCCGAGGCTGCCAACGATCCTGGTGATCGGATCCCAGGACATCTCTTTGACCATCACCCTTTGCTGCGGGGGCGTCTCAGTCGCCATCTGTGTGTCTCCTCAAGATCGGATTTCAGGGTGATGTGACTGCCTACCATCGCTTGATGTAACCGGTGGTGAGCGTGGGACCGCGCCGGCGCCACTCCGGCTCGACGTCGAACTGGTGCTTGATGTGACGCTGGCGCATGAAGCGGACGATCGGGCCGTAGGAGAAGCGCATGATGTCGGCGGCGACGCGACCGAACTTGTCCTCGTCCATGAACGGCATGTACTTGTCGGGGAAGCCGGGCATCGTGCACGCCATGCAGATGCCGCCGACGTTCGGGCAGCCGCCGACGCCATTGACCCAGCCACGCACGGGCACATTGCACTTGACCACCGGGCCCTTGCACCCGAGCTTGACGAGGCAGCGGTGGTCGGAGCCGTACTCGGTGGCGAACTCGCCCTGCTCGCTGAACCCGGCGCGGTTGCAACTCTCGCGGACCGTGCGACCGAACAGCCACTTCGGGCGAAGCGCCTCGTCGAGTTGCGGGGCCGGCGCCAGGCCGGCGAGGTGGAGCGCGAGGTACAGCAGGGTCTCGGTCATGTTGTCGGGCTGCGCGGGGCAGCCCGGGATGCAGACGATCGGAAGACCGGCCTTGGACTTCCAACCCCATCCGAGATAGTCGGGCACGCCCATGGCGCCCGTGGGGTTGTTCTTCATCGCCGGGATGCCGCCATAGGTGGCGCACGTCCCCACGGCGACCACCGCGGCCGCCTTTGGCGCAAGCCGGTCGATCCACTCATTCATCGTGATCGGCTGGCCGTTCTCCGGGTTCACGGCGAAGCCGGTCCAGTGCCCCTCGCCGTTGATCTCCTCGTTACCCAGCGAGCCCTCGATCACGAGCACGAACGGGTCGAGTTCCCCGTTCTCGGCGTCGAACCACGCCTGGGCGTACTCCTGACCGACGGCGTAATCGACCACCTGGTTGTGGATGACGACCTTCGGCATGCCCGGGATCGCCTGGAGGATGATGTCCTCCAGACTGGGGTTGGTGGCGGAGGTCATGGCGACGGAATCGCCCTCGCAGCTCAAGCCGGTGGTCATCCACAGGACATGCGCGGTGACGGCCTCGGTTTCCTTCTGCTTCGCGTACGGATTCGCCAACGCCGACATCCCGTCTCCTCTCGCTCTAAGGCCCTAAATCAACAGATCCGCGGCAGCGGGTCCCCGACCAACTGGTCCATGACCCGCTTGCCGCCAAAGCTCGTCTCCACCAGCACCATCCCGGGCGGCTCCGTTCGCACCTCGCCGATCTCCGCGGCCGCTTCGCACCCGGGGACCGCGCGGAGCGCTGCCAGCGCCAGGTCGGCGGCATTCGCGGCCACGAAGGCGACCAGTTTGCCCTCGTTGGCGACGTACATCGGGTCGATTCCGAGGATCTCGGCCGCGCCGGCGACTTCGGCACGCACCGGCACCTGACGTTCGCGCACGATCATCGCCACCGACGACGCGCGCGCAAGCTCGTTCAGCACCGAGGCGACGCCGCCGCGGGTTGCATCTCGCAAGCACCGCACATCCGGTCCGACCGCTTCCAGCAACGAGTCGACCACCGGCCACAGCGACCTGGTATCCGACTCGATCTCCGCATCGAGCTCGAATTCGCCGCGGGCGAGCATGATCGCCGTGCCGTGCTCGCCGATGCTGCCCGACAGCAGGATCCGGTCACCGGGCCGGAGCGCCGCCGGCGACAGCTGCGCTCGCGGATCGCGCCGGCCGATCCCGGTCGTGCACACGTACATGCCGTCGGCGTGGCCGCGCTCAACCACCTTCGTGTCGCCGGTGACGATTTCGACGCCGGCGGTCCGGGCGGCCTGCGCGATCGCGTCGATCTCGGCTTTCAGTTGCTCCGCTTCGAGACCCTCCTCGAGGATCAGCGAGAGGCTGAGCGCGAGCGGCCGCGCGCCGGATACGGCCAGGTCGTTGACCGTCCCGTTGACCGCGAGCTCGCCGATCGAACCGCCCGGGAAGCGCATCGGCTTGACCACATAGGAATCGGTCGTGAACGCGAGATCCACGTCCGCGACGGTCACCGTGGCCGCGTCGGCCAGCTCGTCGAGCGCGGGGGAGGCGAACGCCGGCGCGAGCAGGCCCTCGATCAGGCCCTGGGTCGCCTTGCCGCCGGCGCCGTGGGCCATGTTGATCCGCTCGTCGCGGAACTTGGCGCGCTTGCCGCGCGCGGTCTCGATGATCCCGAGGATCCTCCGTTCGCGTTCGGAGACGACGGCGGGGTCGGCGGTCACACGACCTCCCGCTCGCGGGCGAACCGGCCGAAGTTGTAGTAGGCCGCGCAGGCGCCCTCCGAGGAGACCATGCAGGTCCCGATCGGCCGCTCGGGCGTGCACGCGGTCCCGAACACCTTGCACTCCCAGGGCTTGATCACGCCCTTCAGCACCTCGCCGCACTGGCACGCCTTCGGGTCGGCGACACGCACGCCGGGGACGGGGAAGCAAACCTCGGCGTCGAGGTCGGCGTAGGCGTCCGACAGTCGTAGCCCGCTGTGGGAGATGAAGCCGAGGCCGCGCCATTCGAAGTGAGGACGGAGCGCGAACACCTCGGCCATCACCTCGAGCGCGCGCACGTTGCCCTCGTACGGCACCACGCGCTTGTACTGGTTCTCGACCTCGCAGCGCCCGTCGGCGAGCTGACGGAGGATCATCGCGATCGCCTGCACGATGTCGAGCGGCTCGAAGCCGGAGATCACCACCGGCTTGCCGTAGTCAGCCGGGATGAACTCGAACGGCCGCGCCCCGACCACTGTCGACACATGGCCCGGCCCGATGAACCCGTCGAGGCGGAGATCCGGCGACTCGAGCAGCGCCCGCAGCGGCGGCACGATCGTTACGTGCGAGCACATCACCGTGAAGTTCGGAACGCCCTCGGCCCGCGCGCGCCTGAGCGTCAGCGCGGTCGACGGGGCGGTCGTCTCGAATCCGATGGCGAAGAACACCACCTTCCGGTCGGGGTTCTGCTTGGCGATTCGGAGCGCGTCGAGCGGCGAGTACACCATCCGCACGTCCGCACCGGCAGCCTTGGCGTCGAGCAGGCTGCCGTTCGAGCCCGGGACGCGCAGCATGTCGCCGAAGCACGTGAAGATCACCCCATCGGTATGCGCAATCGCGATCCCGTCGTCGACCCGGCCCATCGGGATCACGCACACCGGGCAGCCGGGCCCGTGGACGAGCTCGACGTTCGCCGGCAGCAGGTCGTCGATCCCGTACTTGTAGATCGAGTGCGTGTGGCCGCCGCACACCTCCATCAGCTTGTAGTGACGGCCGGGCTCGACGAGCGACATGATCTCCATCGCCACGGCCCGGCCGAGCTCGGCATCGCGGAACTCGTCGACGAACTTCATGCCGTGGCCTCCATCCGCGTCAGGGCCGTCCCGGCATGCACCAGGAGCCTGTCATCGGGCGCGACGGCCTCGATCAGCGCGATCTCGACCGTGGCGCGCGTCCCGTCGGCCTGTTCACACAGCGCGAGCCCACGCGACTCGTCCACGCACACGACGATCATCGGAACCCCGTCATCGCCGCAGGTGATGCAGTGCTGCGCGCCGCAGGCCTCGCTGTCGAGGCCGGACTCCGGGCCGGATGCAGCGGCGGTCCTCACTCGATCACGCTGGCCTTGAGCTCCTCGAGCTCCCGCTCGTAATCGGCCCCCATCCGCACCAGAAGGTCTCGGGTCGCGCGCGCCTCCTGCTCGTCGACCTTGGAGATTGCAAACCCGACGTGGATCAGCACCCAATCTCCGGGGCCGACACCACCGTCCTCACCGTCAAGGAGCCCCACGTTGACGTTTCGGCGTACTCCCGCTACGTCGACTTTGGCCAACCTATTCAGGTCATCGACGATTTCGATGACCTGCCCGGGGATCGCCAGGCACACCCGGACTGTTCTATCACTCGATTGCAGACAAATGTGAAGTCCTGTAAGCGGAGTTACCAAGCCATGTGGAAACCGGTACGCCGCATGGTTCGAGGGGCTTAGACTGCTGGACTTCGGGAGTTTCTCCCGAACGAGAGAGGAGCCGTGTCCGCCGAAGACCGAGGGATTTTCCCGCGCGGGCCGTTGCGATGGCCCCGCCATCCGCAGCTCGCGGGCGACGCACCGGAGTCGATCGCGCTCCACGCCTACCTGCTCGACATCGACGGGGAGCTCGCCGACGAGTTCGACGTCCGGGCGAGGATCGCCGCGCGACAGCTCGCGACCGCACGCGTCCTCCAGCTGCGAGTCGGGGCGTGCGACCTCGCGACGTGGTTCGACGCGGCGGCCCGCGGGCTGGGACTGCTGGTCCTCGACGGCCTGCTCGCGCTCGAGATCCGGGTCGGTGGCCGCACCGCGGCCGAGCTGGTCGGCCCCGGGGACCTGCTCCAGCCGCTGGGTCCCGCTGCTGACGAGATGGTCGTCCGCACGTCTGGCTGGCGAGCGCTGCGCCCGACCAGGCTCGCGGTCCTCGATGGCGCTTTTGCGGACCGCGTGAGGCCGTTCCCGCAGATCACCCGGATCCTCGCGCGCCGCGCCTGCCGGCGCCCGCTCGAGCTCGACGTGCTCCGGGCGATCACCTCGCAGCCCCGCCTCGAGGTACGCCTGGTCCTGCTGCTGTGGCATCTGGCCGACCGCTGGGGACGGGTTGAGCCGAGTGGCATCCGGCTGTCGCTGCCGCTGACGCACCGTCTGCTCGGCCAGCTCGTCGCCGCCGAGCGACCGTCGATCTCGCACGCCCTGAAGCGGCTGGCCCAAGCCGGCCTCGTGACCGGCCCGACGGACGATCTGCATCTACGAGGCACCCTGGAGCAGCAACTCGAGGCACTCAGCGAGCGCGAGCCGGCGATTCCCGATCGACCGGTCGCCCATCCACGACGGGTTCATCGTCCGATCGCGTAAACCGGATGATCGCCACGGACCGGCATCCCGTAAACGTCCTCTGGCTCACGAGCGGGCTCGGCTGTGACGGGGACTCGGTCGCGATGACGGCGGCGCGCAACCCGAGCTTCGAGGACCTGATCCGGGGGTGCTTTCCGGGGGCGCCGCCGCTGGTCATCTACAACCCGCTGCTCGCGTACGAGACCGGCCAGGAATTCATGCGGGCGTGGTTCGAAGCCGCCGCCGGCAAGCTCCAGCCGTTCATCCTGGTGCTCGAGGGGTCGGTCCCGAACGAGGACCTCAGCGGGGAGGGTTACTGGGCAACCCTCGGCGTCGACCCGGTGAGCGGAGAGCCGATCTCCACCTGTACATGGATCGACCGGCTCGCGCCTCGCGCCGCCGCGATACTCGCGCTCGGCACGTGCGCGACCTTCGGCGGAATCCCCGCGATGCGCGGCAACCCCACCGGTGCCATGGGGCTGCGCGACTACCTCGGGTGGGACTGGAGATCCCGCCTCGACGTGCCGATCATCAACGTGCCGGGGTGTCCGGCGCAGCCTGACAACATCACCGAGACGCTGCTGCACATGTCGCTGTACGTGGCTGGCGCGGGTCCGATGATCGACGTCGACGAGCACGGCCGCCCGACGTGGTTGTTCGGCCGGACGGTCCAGCAGGGCTGCGGCCGGGCCGGCTTCGCGGAGCAAGGCGAGTTCGCGCAGACTCCGGCCGACAATCGTGGCTGCCTGGTCAAGCTCGGGTGCAAGGGCCCGGTCGCCAAGTGCAACGTCCCCCTCCGCGGCTGGGTCGGGGGCGTGGGTGGCTGCCCCAACGTCGGCGGCATCTGCAACGCGTGCACGATGCCCGGATTCCCCGACAAGTTCATGCCGTTCATGGATGCGAACCCGCTCGGCCGGCTATACGCGAGGGGCGCCAGGTTCACCTATGGGCCGGTGCTCCGGCGACTGCGAGCGCAGGCGATCCGCCGTCACTACGATCGCGAGCCGAAGTGGCGAGCCCCGGGCGAGATCAAGAGCGGTTACGAGCCGCACTGGTGAGGATCTGAGATGCCGGTCTCGGTCGTGTTCGTGTGCGAGATCTGCGGGGCCCGGCCCGATCCCGGGACACAGGTCGCGCTCGAGCGGCAGCTGCTCGACCTTCGCCACGGCGAGTACGTGGACGCCGAGCCGGGCCGCTGGCTGACCTGGCACGGCCGCGGCATGTTCTGGTTCTCGCTCGGGCGCTCGACGATCGTGTTCGCACTCGCGCTGCTGCTATCGATCGGGATCAAGTCGCTCGACCGCCAGGTCGCACACCGCGGCTCGAGCCTGCACGACGTCACCGGGTGAGCTGGGACGCGCGTGGGGGAAGTTGCCTGTACGTGATCGCCGCGATCAACGCCGGCATCCTGGTGGTGTCGTACCCGATCAACTCCGCAGCCGCATAGCCGAGCTGTGCCGATGCGTCGTCGTCGAATGCGCGGCTGTCGCGTCCTCGAGCACGTCGGTAATCCGAGTTACCCGTAATCGCGAGCGGGTTGCAATAAGCAGCGGCGTTTGGGTTACGTTGTCCGCGTCATAGCCGCGCCGTTCGCGGCGGGCGCTCGGAGGGAGACGTGGATGGAGGCAACGACGGTGGGACGGGGTAAGCGGCCGGGAGTGCGCGCGTCTTGGGCATCGCTTGACGGGAGCCAGCGACGCACGCTCGTGATGATGATCAGCGTTGTGGCGGCGCTGCACGTGTTCGGTTTTGTGACGTTGCTGGCGGTGGTCGCGCCGAGTCATTACGACCTAGGGGTGTCGGGGGCGTTCACCGCCGGGATCGGCGTGACCGCGTACACGCTGGGGATGCGTCACGCGTTTGACGCCGATCACATCTCCGCTATTGACAACACGACCCGGAAGCTGATGAGCGAGGGTAAACGTCCGTTGAGTGTGGGGTTCTGGTTCTCGCTGGGGCACTCCACGATTGTGTTTGCGCTGGCGTTTTTGATCTCGGTCGGTGTCCGCTCGCTCGACGGGCCGGTCAAGAACGACGATTCCAATCTCCATCAGGTGACCGGCTGGATCGGCACCGGCGTCTCGGGCGTGTTTCTCTACATCATCGCCGCGCTCAACGTTGTCATCTTGGTCGGGATTGTCAAGGTGTTCCAGGAGATGAAGACCGGCAAATACGACGAAGCGACGCTGGAGGCGCAGCTCGACAGCCGCGGGTTGATGAACAGGTTCTTGGGGCGGCTGACGAAGACGATCACCCGCCCGCCGCAGATGTATCCGGTCGGCGTGCTGTTCGGCTTGGGGTTTGATACCGCAACCGAGGTCGCGTTGCTCGTCATCGCGGGCAGCGCCGGAGCCGCCGGGCTGCCATGGTATGCGATCCTGTGCCTGCCGATCCTGTTCGCTGCTGGGATGTCGTTGCTGGACTCGCTGGACGGGTCATTTATGAACTTCGCCTACGGCTGGGCGTTCTCACGACCGGTGCGCAAGGTCTTTTACAACATCACCATCACCGGCCTGTCGGTCGCGGTGGCGTTGGTGATCGGCACGGTCGAGCTCGGAGGCCTGATCGCGCAGCGTCTGAACCTCTCGGGCTCGTTCTGGAGCTGGTTTGAGAAGATCAACATCAACTTCCTGGGATTCGTGATCGTCGGCATGTTCGTCGCGACCTGGGTGATCGCGGTCTCGGTCTGGCACCTCGGGCACATCGAGGAACGATGGAGCGCGCACCTGGAGGAGGGCGGCGTTGGCCTCGAGGGCTAGGGGCCGGGGAGGTGGGCCCGATGACCGCCTGTGGCTGTGAATTCACGCGAACTAGCAAAACGGAATGCGGCCCGGAAGATAACTTGGCGACGCGACCGCGGGCGACCCACGACCTCGATGGCCTTGTCCCGAGTCACCGGGCATACAGTGCGCACCAGGTCGTGCCTGCCGCACCAGACGGACGAGCTCCCGCCAGCAGACGCGGTGCTCGTTGCGCCTGCGACGTTCACCACGTTGACCACTGGGCGGCCGGGATCGACGTGCGGGCCAACGGCTCTCAACGTGCTGCTCGGCATCCAGGTCTGTCGCCGGCCCCGCCGTCTGCTTGCGGCTGCCGCTCCGGTCGGCCAAGGGACTCGTGCAGAAATGAGGAACGCATCCAGCGACACCGCTCAGGCTTCGTGGGACGAGCGGTGTCGGTTGCCTGAGCGTGGCTGCCGCGTCTAGACCTCACTGCTCGGCATCGTCACCGCTGATAGCCGGACGGCTGCGTGGTGGCAGGCGGCGCGCTGCTGAAGACGCTGTGATCGTCGGAGCCGAAGTGGGGGGTGGGATCGACTCGCTGAGCCGCGGCGTCCGCGACAGGGATGTTCGCCCGGACGGTCGTGCCTTGTCCGGGCGTCGACTCGACCACGAGGTTCCCTCCGTGCGCGGCGATCCGCTCTGAGACGTTCGCTAGCCCGTGACCCGCGTGGCGGGCCGATTCGACGTCGAAGCCGGCGCCGTCGTCAACGATCTCGAAGAAGAGTCGGCCATCGTGCTCCCATAGCCGAATCACGGTGGTCGCACCCAACCCGGCGTGCTTGTGGACGTTCTGGAGACTTTCCGCGCAGCAGAAGTAAACGGCGGCCTCGACCTCTTCGGAGTAGCGGCCGATCGCGCCCGCCTCGACCTTTACCCGTGAAACCGACCGCCTCCCGAGGTTGACCAGGGCAGCCTCGAGTCCCAATTCGCGGAGCACAGGTGGGTAGAGGCCATGGGCGAGGTCGCGGAGCTCCTCCAGAATCTCGCGCAGCTCTTTGCCCACCTCGTCGAGTCGCGCTACGACCTCTGGATCCGCGACTTCGCGGGCCAGGCCAACTCTGATGATGAGGGCGACCAGATGTTGCTGCGCCCCGTCATGGAGGTCGCGCTCAACTTTTCGGCGCTCAGCCTCGCCCGCGCTCGCGATCCGTCCACGCATCGCCTGGAGTTCCGTGGTCGTTGAGCGGAGGTCGGCGGTCAAGCGACCGTTCTCAATCGCCAGCAGCATCGCCTGACCCGCAGCTGCGACGAGCTCTGGGTCCGCGTCCAAAGCGGCGTCGTGCAAGATCACGGCCACGGTCTCGCCGTTCCGCGTGATCGGAGACGACGACTGGCCGGGCGGAGGCGTGGAAGCAAGAGGCATGCCGCTCGAGTCGACAAAACCGCCTGCCTGCTCGAGGCGGAACCCAAGCCTGAGCGACGGATCATCGAGTGCATCGGCCAGCGTGGCGCGCAGCTGAGCGGCGCTGGGACTCTCGACTAGGCGGGAGACAATCCTTTTCAACGCCGTCGCGGCAAAGAACGTACTCACCACGACCGAAACCAGAAATCCCCATGGCAGTGTGCTGTAACCAATGGTCGCCAGCCAGCCCACCTTCGAAAGCGTGTTCGCACTCACGTGCACCCGCTCGAGGACTCCGTAATAGGCAAGCACCGGAACGGTGGCCATCAGAGCCGGGACATAGACCGGTACGAGTGCCCGTCTTCGCGGCCGCGTCGCTGTCGCCAGTCGGTAGCAGAGGAACAGGAGGATTGCGGACAGTTGCACTATGACGTAGGGCGAAATGTCCGAGACGACGCCGCCGTCGGCGATCGACGGCTGATTAGCAATCATCAGGCCGTTCGCGGGACACGCTGCGTTGCAGCCAGCAAGCGGAGCACCGCCATAGACCACCGGCGAGAAGAGGACCCAGAGGACGTACCGGTCTAGGTAATAGAGCAAGATCGTGCCCATAAGCGCCCATCCGAAGCGACTCCCGATGCGACCTTCCGGGAACGCGAATACAACGTAATACGCGAGAAGAAACCAGGCCGAATCGGCCAACACACCGATGCTGTGGAGATGCGGCTCGGACGCTCCCTGAAGCGAAACCGCGGCCGTTGCAATTCCTAGCGCGAGAAGCCAGAGACCGAGTCGATTGCCAGGGCGTCGCACGAGCCAGTAGAGCGACGCGCCGAATGATCCCGCGACCATCACGGCGATCATCAGGCCGTACGCAATAGGATGGATGAGGTGGTTGCTCGTCGCGACGAGCAGGCCCGCTCCGATCGCGACGAGAGGCCCTCCCAGCGCAAACGCGATCAGCCACCCGCGTCGGGCCGGCCTCGCCGCGACGAACCCGGCCCAAGCGACCCGATGCTCTCCGACGGCCGTTGACACACCCACGCTCCGTCTCGTCAGGGCGAATGCGGATTTTGCCATGGAAGACCGCAGCTCATCTAGTCACGGCAGTCGCGACGCGGCGGACGCCCCGGCAGCAGAGCCCTGTCCTGAGACAGTGTCTCCCGCGCGTGAAAGCGACGTGCGTGCGTGTCGATCTTTGAAGACGCGACGACAGTCAATGGTCGGGACGTCGAAATGCTTCTCGCGTCATCGGGTTGGTAGGTTGGCGGGCCACTTCGCTGGTTGACCCACCCTTCCACTGACCGATTTCTATTGAGGGACCGGCACGTCGGTAGGGCCCGCCGAGCGCCGCCGCCGAGGTTGGGGCGTGGTTGGCTGACTGGTCGAGTTCGGGTGAGGGTGGTTCCTCTCACGTCGGTCCCTCGGTGCAGCATGCCGCAAAAGCGGCCGGTGTCAACATCCCGAGGCCGGGTGGGGGCGGGCGGTGTTGTACTGGCTAGCTTCCATCTTCGGCGGTTTGCGCGACGGCGTTCGGTGCTCCCTTGAGCAGGCTGCGCCAGCCCGTGAGGAGCGCGTGTACGCCGGCTGCACCGACGATCGGCTCCTGGGGAACAGGAAACTCGGCCGGGTAGAGGATGAAGGGCCTGGTCTGCGGGCCCCCGAGCCCGCCGTGGAACGAGATCAGCTCTTCGAATGCGCAGCCCTGTTCGAGGTCGGGGTCGTAGAAGCTGTTGACCATGATGTCGGCGACGTGCTCGAATCCGTCGGTGCGCCTCAGGTGCGCGGCGGCATTGGCAGAGAACGGCTCCAGCGGGTCCTGCCCCTCGATCCGGCCGGTCGCCAAGTAATGGGTGCCGCCAGAGCCGACGGCGATCGGGCCGTGCTGGGCCGAGCGCATCAGCAGGAATCCGACGTGGGGGTGAGCGGTGAGTGTTCGGATCAGATCGGGGTGGCGCTCCTGGATCTCCTCGGCGTTGAGCCTGCGCTTCTCGTCCATCAGATACACGAGGCCGAGGTTGCCGGAGCCCAGCACGACGGCGTGAGCGTCGCTCGTCCCGTGCTTCTCATGGTCGCCACTGCGTCCGGTCGCTTCGTTGAACGCCTGCCCGACCGCGGTGTCGTGCTCGTCGCCGCTGCTCATGCCCCTCACGTGGCCCCGCGAGAGTGAGCGCTGGACGAGCTCGTCGAGCCCATAGCCGTTGCGCTGCTTGAACGTCATTCCCTGCGTCTGACCGTGATCGGAGAGCACCACGAGCTTGTACGGCCGGGGGGCGAAGCGCGCCGCCTTCTCGATTCGTCCGAACTGCTTGTCGAGCTTTCGTAGCGCCTCCAGCGTGTCGGCCCGCTCGAGCCCCGAGTGGTGGGCAACCTCGTCGTAGCTGGAGAAGGTCGCGTACACGGCGGGGCGGCCGCGCATCATGTCGGTCAGGACGCCGAACGCGATCAGGTCGCGGACCACGACACACAGCGCAGCGCGCAAGAACGGGTAGCGACCGCCCCGGTGCCCGCGCGGGATCACATCGCGGCGCCGCTGCCGGGCCGCCGCCGACCATTCGAGCCCCACCTCCCAGCAGAACAGGACTAGCTCGCGGGTGACGTTGAACCCGTTGGCGAGGAACGCGCGGTAGCCGTGGTTCGCCTTCTTGTCGGCTTCCATCCGGCTGACGGTCAGGATCACTTCGTCGGCCTCACCGGAGAGCAGGTTGCCGCGGCTGGCGCCGCCGTCGATCAGCAGGCCCTCGCCGCTGGCGTGACGACGCTCGATCTCGGCACAGTCATCCGGCGCCGAGCACGTCATCAACCTGCCTGTTTCCTTCTCGACCCAGCGAAACGCCGGGATGTCCTCGTTTGAGCCGAGCAGGATGCCGGCCTGGCTGGCTCCCGTCTGCGAGGACAGGTCAGGCTCCCACTCGATCAGGTCGTGGCTGCCGTCCGCGAGCCACCGAGCCATCACCGGCGTGGTGCCGTCGCGCATCGAGCGGCGCAGCACCGGGCCCGCGAGCCCGTCGATTTCCAGGAAGATGATGCCCGGCACGTCGGTGCGCGCCGCTGCCCCCTGCCGCTTGGCCACCCGCTGGATCACCCGCAGCGAGTAGATGTCATCGTCATCGACGCCCAGGAACGCCTGCAGCACCATGCTCGCGGCCGCCATCACCAGCGCCGCCAGCAACGCCCACCCGAACGAATCGACCTTGAAGTCGTTCGGCGCCAGTTGCGAGACGAGCAGCAGGATCAGGGCATCGACGATCAGCACCGCAAAGAACCCGATGATCAACATCAGCGGCAGTCGCAGCGCCGCAACCAGCGGCGGCAACACCGCGTTCAGCACGGCAATCAACGCCGCCGCTTCAAGCGCACCGAGGAACGTCTTGATGTGAACCCCCGGAAGGATCAGCCCCGACACCCCGACCGCAACAGCGCCGACGACCAGCGCCAACGCCAGACGAAGCGGACTGAAGCGCGGTCGAGCCGCGTTCCATCTCACGGGCTCGGCGTACGTTGCTTCGGAAATGTCGGCCATCACGCGACCCCGGTCGGCCCCGGCTGCGGGGCTCGTTGCAGCCCCGCCGGGCGTTTTCTGCGACTTACGTCTCCTCCGTCAGAGTCGGGCCACGCTGCTTCGTCGTCCGTACCCATCAACATGCTCCCGCAGATTCCGTTGTCAGGCGTTGGGATTCATGACTCGAGCGGCACCCACTATTTCGCGAGCTCCCTACGACCAGTCCAGCGCCCTCGAGGCCGCCCCCATCAGCCAGAAGGCGGTTCCCAAGGTGACGGTTGTGAACCAGGGGCGCGAGTTCGTCGACAACGCTCTGGATCTCCAGGCGCGAGTGGCACACGTCCGGGTTCTTCATCCCAGCGAACTCTGTCATCGCAGACCGATAGCCCGCAACCGTGTCCAGCACGATCAGCCCCTCGCGTTTGGTGCCATAGCCGTTGTTGCGGCCAGTTCTGGGACGCGTCTCGGTCTGCCGTTCGAGCAATTTCACCGGATCAACGCGGTCGGGCGAGGGCTCAAAGACGGCATGGCGGTAGCGCAGAACCTGGGCCCGCACTGCCCTGCCGCGGGCGACCCGCTTGGCCACGAACGGATGCGGCACCGCCACGGCGCCCCCATTTCTCGGTGCGCCGTCCGGGGGCCACGTGGGACCACACGTGGTCGTCGAGGCGCGTTCGCTTGCACGCGCCCACACGCCACCCGTGGCGGCGCGTGACGCGGCGTCTCGGGTCGGGGCGATCAGCGCCCCGATGATCCAGAGGATGGGGATAAAAAGCCGATCCAGAACACCCAATGGTGCCCGTTGCGAAACGTCGCCAGGAAGTAGACCGGAGGGCGCGATGTAGACGATGCCCAGCAGAATCCAGAGACAGGTCAAGTCGGGTCCTTCTGACTTGCGCCAGGGTCGTACTAGACGACCCTGGCTGGTTGGGTATGCGGTGGCTCATCAGCCTGTACGTCCTCGGTATCAAACGGGTGAGGCTGTGCAGGGCCCGTCCCAAGCCGGCGATCCGCTTGAGCAGCCCATGGAGGTGCGACGAGTCGACGGGCGGCCCGCCGGTGATCTCCGTCCTATCGTCGTGGGGGAAGAGCGTCATTCCGACGAAGACGGACGCATGACGCGGCACCGAGCCCTTCCTCGACGACGACGAGGTAGCAGTACGCTGACATTCGAGTCCCACCATGCCCGACTGTTGCCGCGCTTTGGGTGGTTCGGGTCCAGGATCACCCGGGTGATTCGCTGAACTCAAGCAGGCAAACCCGGATCGCCGTCGACCATGTCAGGCGAACGTGCCGGCACCATCCGAGTCACACCCGAGAGGACGCGAGGTTTGGTCTGACCGGCACGGCTCGGCAAGGTGTGCCTGCGCGATCGGAGCTCACCCTGTCACTGACGCTCAGTTCACCTGGGGGTGAGCATGAATCACCCGGGTGAACGTTGATCCGGACCGACGACACACCGAGTGTTTGCTGTGACGATCTTCGCGATCGAAGGATCAGGGCCATCAGAGCCTCGGCGGAGTCCCAGCATTGCCCATCCGCAATCGCGACCTGAGCGAGAGTGGCCAACGCGAAATTGCGGAGCGAAACGATGGCGAGCTGACCGTCGAGGCCGGTCCATCCTGTCCCAAGGTCGCCGACGTGCGCCGGGACCTTGACGCGGCGCTCAGTTGCAGGCGATCGTCGCGCAGGTCGGTGCAACATCGCAAACCGAGGCGGTGACCCGTGCGGACACGTTCGGTGTGCTCGACCCCGGTCAATCACCCGGGTGATCCCAGGCCCACTCGGCCCAAACCGCAGCCACCGTCAGGCATGCTGGGCGTGTATGTCCCCCACCCGGGAACACGTGCGGTTCATGCTTCCCAAGGCGATCCGCCAGTCGTACCACTCATCCGAAACGGGCGATGCGGGGTGGGCGGTCTGTCCAGCCCGGCCGATGCCAGCCACGGCTGGGTTCATCGAGCAACACCGAGGAGAGCGCCGCAGATGCCTGAGCCCATGAGTCCTCAATCGCGGGTCCGCAGAAGCGGGTCAGATCAGGCTGCGAAGGGCTCCACTCGCGGGCCGCTTGCTGCTGCCCGAGTCCATGACGTCGCACCGAGCTGCCGGAATCATCTCCGCGCCTACGCTTGTGGCTGTGGTCGCGGGTTTGCTGATAGGTCCCAGGCGCGGGTTGAGCGGCCGCTCGACGAGGTAAACGCGCGGCCGGCGCGAGACGAAGCCGTGCGCGTGTCGGTGCGATCGGGAGGGGCATCTCATGGAATCGGCTGATCTTGGGCCTGTGGGTGACATCGAGACGACGTCCCGTGGTCGGGTCGAGTCGATCCAGGATTGGCTTCGCCGTCGTGCCGACACGGCGTCGGGTCGGCTTGCGCTGCAATGGTTTCGCGGCTATTTCGCGGCAAGCCGTAACTCGGGCTGCGCTGTAACCGTCTATTCGTCGCTCTCGGTGCTGCCGGCGGCGCTCGTGGCCGTCGCCTACTTTCACCCGCTGCAGGGCGGCGCGAACGTCTTCGCGCAGCGCCTCGTCACCCACCTCAAGCTGACAGGGGCGACGGCCACCCTGGTCGAAGGAACCTTCGGCACGACTTCGTCGAACGCGCTCGCAGCGACCGTGACCGTCGTCATTTCGTTCCTGATCTGGGGCATCGGGATCGGCCAGATCTACCAAGATTTCTACGCGCGAGCGTGGGAGCTCAAGATCGGTTCGATCGCTGATCAGGGTCTGTTCGCTCTCTTCTTCTTCCTGCTCAGCGGCGCAATCGCAGTCGCGGTCGTTGCCGCGGCTCGGTTCCACGGCGCGAGTGTGCTGATCCTCGTACCGGCTTGGTTGGCTGCATCGACCGCCTTCTGGCTTCTGGCGCCGAGCCTGCTATTGCACCGCAGGATCGGATTGACTGCCCTGCTCCCGGGTGCGCTTCTGGCCTCCGTGGTCCTCGGCGGCGCGATGGCGACCTCGCCGCTGTTTCTCGCCGCCCCGCTGAATCAAAACGGAAAGGCGCTCGGCTCGTTCGGTGTCGTGCTTACGACGATCGGCTACGTCTTCATCATGATCACCCTTTCGCTGGTCTGCGCCGTCTTCTCGCCCGTCTGGAAGCACTGGCGAGAGACCGAGAAGCGGCGCCGCGTGGGCTCCGGAGGCGGTGTCGAAGGCGCCGTTCCCTGAGCGCCCTGTACGCGCCTGCGGCCGGTGCGACGTGCGACATACCGTGCGGCTCGACTCCGGCGCGCTGACGCTCGGGCAGCCACGCGAGTCTCGATAGCGCGAGCGGTCACCACACTGGACCGCCCTCGGGTTTGAACGAGAAATGATCCTCGAACCAGGGGGACTCCACTCGACCGACTCGATCAGCGCGGCCGACTGACGCCGGCCGCCTGAACCAACTTCAGTGAGGCGGTACTAGACGTCAGCCGCTGCGACGGCCGGAGGCGCACTAGGCGGCGGGACCAACTCGCTGCGTGCTGGCTTCTTCGACCGGGATGTTCGCCCGGAGCGTGGTACCCCGTCCCGGCGTCGACTCGACCACGAGCGTCCCTCCGAGCGCGGCGATCCGGTCGGACATATTCGCCAGCCCTTGACCTGAGCGCGGGGCCGACTGGACGTCGTAGCCGGCGCCGTCGTCGGCGATCTCGAAGTAGAGTCGGCCATCGCGCTCCCGGAGGCTAATCACAGCGGTCGCACCCACACCGGCGTGTTTGTCGACGTTCTGGAGACCTTCCAGGCAGCAGAAGTAGACACTGCCCTCCACCTGTTCGGAGTAGCGGCCGATCGCTGCGGTTTCGATCGTCGCCGGTGAAGCCGAACGCCGCACTGCGCTGGCCAGGGCCCCCCGGAGTCCGAACTCGCGAAGCGCCGGCGGGTAGAGGCCATGGGCGAGGTCGCGGAGCTCCTCCAGGATCTCGTTGAGCTCTGTGTTGACGTCATTGAGTTGCTGTGCGACCTCTGGATCCGCAAGTTCGCGGGCCAGGGCGACCCTGATGCCAAGTGCGACCAGGTGTTGCTGTGCCCCGTCATGGAGGTCGCGCTCGATCTTTCGGCGCTGGGCGTCGCCCGTGGTCACGATGCGTGCGCGCGCCGCGCGGAGCTCCGTGCTCGTCGACTCCAGCTCCGCCGTCAAGCGACCGTTCTCGATGGCCAGCAGCAGCGCTTGACCCGCGGCCGCGACGAGCTCTGGGTCGGTGTCCAAAGCCGCGTCGTGCATGATCACGGCTGCGGTCTCGCCGTTTCGCATGACCGGGGTCGCCGACTGCCCGGGTGGAGGCGTGGACGGAAGCGGCTCGCCGGCCGGGTCGACAAGGCTGTGGGCCTGCTCGAGACGGAACCCGAGCTCGAGCGACGGATCGTCGAGCGCATCGGCCAGCGTCGTGCGCAGCTGAGAGGCGCTCGGGTTCTCGACCAGGCGGGAAACGATCTTTTTCAACGCCGTCGCGGCGAAGAGCGTGCTCAACACGACAGAAAGCAGAAATCCATACGGCAGTGCGCTGACACCAATGGAGCCCAGCCAGCTCAGCTTCGAGAGCGTGCCCGCATCCAGGTGCACGAGCTCGAGACGGGCTGCGTAGGAGATCAGGATCGGAGCGAGGGCCAGCAGAACCGAGACGTAGACAGGCAGGAGTGCCCGCCTCCGCGGCCGTGTCGCCGTCGCCAGCCGGTAGATCAGGTACACGAAGATTGCGGAGCGGACCGCGAACAGGATGTGGAGCGAGGCGTTGCCGGTGAAAAGACCGTCGGCGATCGTCGGCCGATCGGCGATCATGAAGCCGTTCGCGGGACACGCAGCGTTGCAGGCGGCAAGCGGAAGATTGGGCTGGACGACCGGCGAGAAAAGGAGCGAGGGGACGTACGACTCCAGTCGTTCGAGCGCCGTCGCGCCGAGCAGCGCCCACGCGACGCGACTCTGGATACGACCGTCAGGGAACGCGAAGATGACGTAAAACACGAGAAGAACAAACACCCAATCGGCCAACACACCGATGGTGCGGAGATGTGGTTCGTTCCCTCCCTGAAGCGACATCACGGCCGTGCAGGCCGCGACCGCGAGAAGCCAGGGACCGAGTCGATTGCCAGGGCGTCGAACCAGCCAGTAGAGCGCCGCGCTGGACCACCCCACGACCATCACGGCCACCTGCACGCCGAACGCAATCGGATCGACGAGGTGGTCGCTCGTCGCGACCAGAAGACCCGCTCCGATCGCGACGGCCAGCCCTCCGATCGCAAGCGCGGTCAGGACGCCGCGACGAGCGACGAACGACGAGAGGGTGGGCGGCGCCCTTGAAGCGACTGCCTGGGCTTCGACGACCGTGGACACACAATCCCCCGATTTCGTCCGATTTCGCGACGCTGACGATCGTTTACCAGGTCCACCGCCGCCTGTCCAGTAACCGCCGTCGCGACGGCGCGCTGCCCCGTTAGTCCAAGCGCTCGCTCAGCCGACGCGGTAGTCGACCAGGTCGAGGACGCCCAGGCGCCTTGGGGTGTTCGCGGCGCAGGCAGCATAACCGCCCCAGATAAAGGGGCAGGCTTCCGCACGGCGTGATCTGCGTGAACGCGCTCTATAGCCGGGGGTGCGGATCGTCGGCCGCGCGTAGCTCTCCGTTATCATCTCTGTTGCGCGCCTGGTGTTGTCCGATCTGGGCAACGTCTGACGCGTCGTGCGACCGGGTCTTGTGCGCTCCAGTCGGGCTGCCTCCGCACGGCCCTCCCCGCCCCCCCCCCCCCCCCCCCCCCCCCGGCGCCTCCCACACACCAAGCGACCGCCGCTGCTCGTTCAAAGTCCCGCCGATCGAGGCCAGAATTAGAGAGCCGAGCTCGGCCCAGGCACAGTGGCAGACTCGGAAGTTGGTGTCGAGGCCGACGCCGGCGGGCGAGTCATCCAGAGGGTCACGACATAGGCGACGACGACGGCGACGATGATCAGCGGCTCGACCTTGGGTCCGGCGTGTGACGTCAACAGCGTCGCAAGTACGACCGCTGCCAGCGGCAGCCTGAGCACGGCGACGATCGCAGCGCCCATTCCAACCGGCACGGCAGCCGACAGCGGAAAGCCAGTCAGATGCGAGCCCATGACTCCCGCCGCGGTCCCCAGGAACAACGCCGGGAATGTCGGGCCGCCGCGGAAGCTCCCAAGCGACAGGCCGTACGCCAGGCCCTTGAACACGATCAGCCACGCCAGCGCGGCCAGCGACCACGTTCCGGCCTGGCTGACAAGTCCCGGGAGCTGGTCCTGACCGGAGAACAGAACCTCGTCCACGCTGTGGCCCGTGATCTGCGAGAACGCGATCGCGAGCCCCCCGATGATCAGTCCAATCACAGGCAGGAGCACGAGCATCTGCCGGCGTGAGACGACCCTATAGGTGACCAGACCGCCCCGCATCACAAAACTTGTAACGACCGCGATGGCGATCGCCAACGCGATCGTCCACCCAAACTGACCGGCGGTGAGGTGGGCGAGCGCGGACAACGGAAGCGGTCCGAGCGCGTAATCGTGCGTGCTCAGTCCCGACAGCGAACCAATTCCGAGCGACACGACCGTCCCGATACCGGCAGCGAGCAGTCCGGGGACCAGTAGCACCCGGAGCCTGGCGCCGCCGATCGCCGTAGCCTCAATCAGGATCACCGCCGCGATCAGAGGGGAGGAAAAGATGAACGACATCGCGGAAATGCTCCCGGCGGCGACCACGAGCATCCGCGCCTGTGGCGGCGTATCGCGGCGAGGAAGACTGATCATCAGTCCGGCGAGTCCCGCGCCCACCACGATCAGCGGCGCCTCCGGGCCGAGCACCAGCCCGAAGCCAATCGTCGCCAGGCCCGCGAGGACTACTCCCGGCACGATGTCCGGGCTTGAGGGGCCGCCGGTCGACAGGCCTTTCGCGGGGATATGCCCGCCGTCACCCGGGAGGCGGGTGATCGCCACCGCGACGATCAGCGCACCGACGGCCAGGACGGGAAGCGACCACCACTTCGGCGGGCCGTTCTGATAGCCGACCGCATGCGGGAGGTGGACGTACAACTCCTGCTGGATCTGGAAGATGGCCTCGAGAAGGCACCAGGCTGCGATCGAAACGATCACGCCAATGATCGCGACGACCACCAGCAGGGCGATGTACGCCTTACTGCGCATCGTCGCGTCAGCCTGTTCGGCGGTCAGTTCCGCCGGAGTATTTGCGTCGGGCATACGCTAATCCGGCACGGGCGCACGTAGGCGGGAGGCGCCGGCGGTCGTCAGCACGACCAGGCCGATCCCGAACCGTCCCTGTGCGGGCGGCGTTTGGCTTTGTGGCTTGGTGGTCGGCTGCCGTGCTGGCCATGGCAGCGAGATCGTCAGGACCGTTCCGCGCCCGGGTGTGGACGTGATGCTGAGATTGCCATCGATCGTTTGGAGACGCGCGGCGATGTTTCTCAGCCCCGCGCCGGCGGGGGTCCGTGCAGGATCAAACCCCAGGCCATCGTCTTCGATTCGCGCGGCGGCAGCCCGCGGCTGGCGGTGCGGCCGAGCTTGAC
>CAWHMX010000002.1:0-309201 GCA_963830475.1 uncultured Solirubrobacterales bacterium
TGAGCTGCTCGACTTCGAGGCGCATTACGCAACCGCACGGGAGTGGGCGCGGGTGTCGCGCGAGCAGGGTGCGCTCGCGACGCTGCCGGGCGCTCTGAACGCGCTGGCGTGGTGCGAGGTGCTCGCCGGGCGGATCGAGGCCGCCGAGGCCCTCGTCGTTGAGGCCGAGGGGATCGCCCGCGCGACCGGAGCACCGGCAACCCCCGGGGCGAGCGAAATCCTCAAGCTGGGGATCCTCTGCTGGCGCGGCGACGAGGGCAAGGTAAGGCCCCTCGCCGACGGCGTCGCGGCCGAGGCGCTCGCCCGCGGCCAAGGGCTCGGCATGACGATCGTCGAGTACCTGCTCACGGTCCTCGAACTCGGCCTCGGGCGCTACGAGGAGGCGCGCCTGCACGCGCTGCGGGTCTTCGAGGAGGACGTGCTCTGGTTCGGGACATACGCGCTCGCCGACGCCGTCGAGGCGACGGCGCGCAGCGGCGACACGGACGGCGCGGAGGCCGTGCGGGAGCGCCTCCGCGGACGCGCACAGGCGACCCGCACGCCCTGGGCGCTCGGGCTGCTGGCGCGCGCAGACGCGATGCTCGCCTCCGACGACAGGGCTGAGACTCTCTATCGCGAATCGCTCGACCACCTCGGGCACTCCGGCCTGGCGACCGAGCTGGCGCGCACGCATCTGCTCTACGGCGAATGGCTGCGGCGGTCGCGCCGGCGCCGCGACGCACGCGTATATCTGCGAGCCGCCCACCAGATGTTCGGAGCGATGGGAGCGGCCGCGTTCGCGCACCGGGCGCGGGTCGAGCTGCTGGCCACGGGCGAGCACGCGCGGGTACGAGCAGCCGAGACTCGCGATCAGCTCACCCCGCAGGAACAGCAGATCGCCCGGCTCGCCGCCGAGGGCGAGTCCAACGCTCGGATCGCGGCACAGCTGTTCATCAGCCCCCACACCGTCGCCTATCACCTGCACAAGGTGTTCGGAAAGCTAGACGTCAGCTCGCGCAACCAGCTGTCGCGCGCTCTCGGCGATCAGCTCGCGCCGGCGCCGCCCTACGGCCTCGAGCCGCGGGCGGCGCCAACGATGGTCGAGAGCTAGCTTCAGGTCAGGCAGCTGCGGAGCTTCGGTGCGTCTTCGTGTTGAAGTTCGGGCGTCCAGCCGCCTTCGCCGCCGACACCAGCACCGTGATCCCGTAGGCGAGCAGGTAGATCCCGAAGATCAGCGCCAGCGAGACCGCTCCGATTCCCGGTGCGGCGATCAGCACCACTCCGGCCACGACCGTCAGCAAACCCGCGACTCCCAGCCATCCGCTGCGGCCCGTGAACGCGCCGGCCAGCTCGACCGAGCCTCCGAAGATCGCCCAGAAGCCGACGACGATGGTGAGAACCTCGGCTGTCATGCCGGGATAGACCACGGCGGCGACGCCCGCCGCCACGTCGATGACCGCCAGCAGGAGCCGCAGGATGTCGCGGCCAACCGACCTCTCGATCGTGAACATCGCGGAGAGCTGACCGATCGCGTTAACGAAGCAGTAGATCGCAAACAGCGCGACGGCGACGCCGATGGTCACGCCGGGCCAGACGATCGCGACGACACCGAGGACGGTGGCCATAAGCCCGACGAACAGGAGGTGCCCGGGCGAGAATGTCTTCTTCAGCAGTGAGGTGAACATCAATACTCCTTTGGTTCGGGTGATCCGAGCAACCGACACTCGGAATGTCCCGGCCAAGGTACGGCGCCACCTAGGGGGCTCGCATCTAACGAATTGATAGTCCTTACAGACCCCTTCGCGGCAACCTGCGCGCGGCACGCAAGAGCGCCTGAACCCAGTCGAGCCACGAGGCTCGCAGACTTGTTCTTAACGGCGGGGTCGAACGGAGAATCCGGCAACGCTGACGTGCCCGGCGTACCGCTAGCAGCGCGCTCACCTGTCTCAAACTTCTTGATCGCGCGTGTCTATTAACGGAGGGATGGAACGGACGGGACGGCGCCCCTCCTGCGGGCCTACCGATCTCCCCGGAAAGCCCCGAACCGCTGGCGAACGGCTACGCCGGCGTGGCGATCGAAGCTTGCACCGACGACGCCGCGATCGTCGTCGACGCGCACAGCCTGGTGGACGCGCTAGCACGCGCGAAGCGGCTCCTCGAGTCCTCTTGAGCGCGTTCGTATCCTTGCCCGGTGTTGAGAGAGCAGACGGAACTGCGTCTAACGGCCAACCCGACCCACCCGCGCCGGTGTTGCGTTTTACCCGTGACCATCGACCGTCGGCTGTGGTCTGGCGTAGCGGGCGGCGATCTCGCCGGTCGGTGCGGCGAGCGTCTTGGCGGCCTGGACGAGGGTGAGGTGGGTAAACGCCTGCGGGAAGTTTCCGATCAGTCGCTGGTGCGCGACGTCGTACTCCTCGGAATAGAGCCCGAGGTCGTTGCTCAACGCCAGCAGTCGCTGGAACAGCTCGCGGGCGTCGGCGCGACGCTCATTCATCGCGAGCGCGGTGACAAGCCAGAACGAGCAGGCGAGGAACTGGGCCTCGCTCCCGGGTAGACCGTCGTCGGTGGCCGACGTCGAGTAGCGCGAGATGAATCCGTCATGTCCGAGCTCCTCGCGGAGCCTGTCGATGGTCCCGGTCACGCGTTCGTCGGTGCCCGGCAAGAAGCCCACGATGGGAATCATCAAGACGGCGGCGTCGAGCTCCTGGGATCCGTAGTACTGGGTGAATGTCCTGCGCTTGGGGTCGTAGCCCTTCTCGCACACCTGCTTATGGATACGAGCGCGAACGCGCTTCCAACGCTCGAGCGGGGCCTCGAGCCCGAACTGCTCGACCAGGCGAACCGCGCAGTCGAACGCCAGCCACGCCATCACCTTCGACTGGACGAAGTGCCGGCGCGGGCCCGCGCACCTCCCAGATCCCGTCGTCCGGCTCCTTCCAAGCCTTCTCGAGGTACTCGAGCAGCCTGCGGACACGCGGCCAGATATGAGGATCGATGCTCCCGGTGACCATGCTCGTCGCGGTACAGCAACGCCAGCGACCTCGCCGTAGACGTCGAGCTGGAACTGCTCGGCGGCGGCGTTGCCGATCCGCACCGGCCGCGAGCCCTCATAGCCGGGCAGCCAGTCGAGCTCGAACTCCTCAGGTGCCGCTGGCCGTCGATGCCGTACATGATCTGCAGCTTCGACGGCATCGCCTGCCACGGCGCGCAGCAGCCAATCGCGCCAAGGCGAGCGCCTCGTCGGTGTAGCCGCCCTCAAGCAGAGCGTCGAGCGTCAGGGTCGCGTCCCGCAGCCAGCAGTAGCGGTAATCCCAGTTGCGCACGCCGCCGAGATCCTCGGGCAGCGACGTGGTTGGCGCCGCCACGATCGCGCCGGTCTCCTGGTAGGTGAGCGCCTTGAGCGTGATCAACGAGCGCAACACCGTCTCGCGCCACTCGCCGCTGTAGGTGCACCGCGACGACCAATCGCGCCAATACGCGTCCGTGCGGGCGAGCGCTGACTCAGGGTCCTCGACCGGCGGCGCCGCCTGGTGGGAGGCAAACCACGTCAGCGAAAAGCGCTCGCGCATCCGTTCGCGGACGCTGAACGCGGCGACCGTCGTCAGCTGCTCGCCGTGCATCTCAACGGTCGTCGACAGATGCAGCGCGTTGGGACCACCGAGCGCGACGATGCCGTCCGCGGTCCGCTCCACCCACGGAACCAAAGACCCATAGTCCAAGCGCGCGATGAACTGCATCCGCATCGCGACCTCCCCCCGCAGGCCTTCGACGATCCGCACGAGTTGCGGAGCGCCTCCATCGCGCAGCGGCATGAAATCGATCACCCGGACAGCACCGGTTTCGGTGTGAAAATCTGTCTCCAGGATCAACGTGCCCTCGCGATAGCGCCGCGAGACCTCCTGCACCGGGTCCGACGGGCAGATCAGCCAGCGGCCATGCTCCTCGCTGCCCAGGAGCGCCGCGAAGCACGCCGCCGAATCAGTGCGCGGAAGGCAAAGCCAATCGATCGACCCATTCCCTCCCACCAGCGCCGCGGTCCGCAGATCGCCGATCAACGCGTAATCTTCGATCCTCACAGGCTGCTCCTTCCGATCCGGGGTCCCCGCCCGGCCGGCGACCGTAGCGCGGCCCATCCATTTTCCACCACGCTACCGTCGAGCCCCCGTGACGCCTAGCGCGACCGGTGTCGGGCGCCGAAACCGAACGGCATGACAGGTGTCAAGCGGTTGAAAAGTAGGCCCACCCGCGTGCTCCCTTGCGCGTACCTACCGACGCCTAGATCGAACTCGAGCAGAGCGGAGGCAGCATGATGCCACCGCGGGAGCCCGAGCGCCAACAACGACTTGGGCCACACTCGTCACTTCCGCAATGTCGCCGAGGCGGCCATCTGACCGCCGCTGCCGCTCCGGTCGGCCGCAGCTCGGGAGCAGCAGTCGACGAGTGCTCTGTCCGCGAGCTTTCAACGGCAGCGACCGCGAGTCCTGCGTTTGGCGACGACGGGGGCCAGGTCAAGCACGCGCGGGACACCTTCATCTGTGGAATCGCGGAACTCACGCCAACCGTCGTTGGTGCGCTCGGTCCATGTCAACTCGGTAGCACGGGCCACCTGATGCAGCGACCATCATTGCCCGTGCGGATGCAGAAGTCTCACGACCGCCGCGAGCTGCCGGTACTTGTCCAGGGCGCTCGCGTTACAAGCGGCGGACAGTGGATCACCGTCAACTACCCAAGGAAGCACACGGCGGCGACAGCCCGCTCGGCCCGTAGCCTTCCGCATCATGGCCGTTGACCAACAGACTCGTCGGCTCGTCCCTTGAGAGCAAGCCGCTTGAGAGTGTTCGGAGCGCGATCTAGAGCACGACCGTTCCGGCCTTCCTAGAAACCAAGTGCGCCGGCGGTTCCGGGCCATCGCTGATCAATTCGAAGAGATCGGGCTCGAATGAAGAGCGGGAATGCTCGCCTCCCACCTGTGTGACCCCCAGTTCCGGTGCCTGGTGCTCGGCTCGCGAGTTGGTCGGAGCTCGACTCGGTCGCTCGCCACTCGAACCCAGGGGGAGGGAAATCTCTAGCACGAATCGAGGCTCCGACAGAGTTGTCACCTGGAAGTCGGACCGGAAACTTCCAAACCCGGAGCTAGTGGCCGAGCCACTCGGACGGCTGTGCGTGCTGGTCGACGATCTGGCGGCCGCGCGCGCCGGCTGGGATGGGCGGTTCACCGACTCCGGGTCGGCGGGGCAGGAGCGCAAGCACCCGCTGGTCGGGGTGATGGCGGATCTGCGACGGGAGATCTTGGAGCTCGAGACCGAGCTCGCGTTGACGCCGGCGGGCCAGCGGAAGCTAGGACGTTCGCCCGTCGGCGGCAGGCCCGCGGGGGCGGCATCGGCGAAGGATCGGGCGGCGTGGCCGCCGGTGCGGCAGTTGAAGGCCGTCGAGCCGGGTGCCTGAGAGCAACGAACGCTGGAAGGCGTACGCCGACGCCACCCGCGGCAAGCACTTCACCCGTTGGGCCGCCGAGCATTGCATCCAGTCCGTCGACCGGTTCGCCGGCCAACCGCTGGTCCTCGAACCGTGGCAGCGGGAGATCGCGGACGAGATGCTCGCCGAGCTCGGCGACCCGAAGTCCGGTTATGAGTCCTGCTGGCATCACACCGGCCTGATCATCCCGAAGGGCAACGGCAAGAGCTCGCTGCTAGCCGCCTTCGGTTTGTATGAGCTGGTCGAGAACGACGGCGCCCCTGAGATCCTGCTATGCGCCGCGACCGACAAGCAGGCCGGCCACTTGTTCAACAGCGTTGTGCGGTTCGTCAAGCCGATCCTTGGCTAAGCGCCCGCCTGGTCGTCCGGGAGCACGTGGGCCAGATCCTCCGCGTCGACACGTTCGGCGCCCTGCACCGCATCAGCGGCGACAGCGCCGCCGCCGGCTACAACCCGTCGCTGGTCGTGGTCGACGAGCTGGCGGACTGGAACACGCCGCGGCGACAGGGGACGTGGGCTGACCTGGCAACCGCCGGCGGGGTCAAGCGCGGCTCGGCGCGTGTGGTTCTCATCTCGACCGCTGGCGAGCCGGCCGAGCGCGTCGACGGGATCCTCGGGCGGCTCCTCGACGTCAACGAGCGCGACGGCGAGCTCGAGCGGCCCCACCACGCCCTGACGATCTCGCGCAATCACGAGGCGCGGGCGTTGATCTTCAACTACTCCGCCCCGACCGACAATCCGGCCGACGTCGACGCGATCAAGCTGGCAAATCCCGCGAGTTGGATCTCCACTCGCAAGCTCGCCGAGCTCGCGAAATCCCCGACGCTGACCGACGGCCGATTCCTCCAACTCCACGGATGCGTGTGGGCAAGTTCCGCCGGGCCGTTCGTCACCTTCGAGGAATGGCGGGCTGCCCAGGTCGACGAGCGGCTCAAACAGCACGACGAGATCACGCTTGGGTTCCGTGGTGGTGGCGGTTGGGCGCTTATCGCCTGCCGCCGCAGCGACGGCTGCATGTTCGTCCTCGGGGCGGGGGAGCCGGGGATCGAGGATGAGCGCGACCGGGCCGACCGGACGCTGCAGGCCGCGCTCATCTCCTACCGGGTGAGCGTCGTGTTCGCCGCCGCCACCTCGGGGTGGCTGAGCATGGTCGACTCCTGGCGGCTCCAAATGGGCCGCCAGCGCGTTGTGGATCACCGCGTCGACCTGCATGGCCCGCGCACCGCCCAACTCGTCGACCGGTTCGCTGCCGATCTCGAGAACGGCGACATGAGGCACACGGGCGATCGCAGGCTCTCCGCCCCTGTGCTTGCTGCGCGCATCGCCGTGGACGCCCATGGGCACAACTACCTCACTGACGACCTCGAGCATCGGGCGCCGATCACCGGGGCGCTCGCCGGCTTGCTCGCCTGGGAGGCGAAGGTGACGACGCCCTCTGACCCGCCGCCGCGAGAGATCAACGTGGCCGACTACCGCATCCTGGCGCTCTAGCCCACGCCTGAAAAGAGAACGCCCTCGGATTTCGCCGAGGGCGCCTCCGAGCGCGGCCGTATGGCACGCTCTTGCGTATGTCTAGAACGCTGGCCGCAGTCTAGGGCCGTGGGTAGGGACGACCCGTCCGGCTGGTCGGACTACCCGGGGTACGAGAAAGCCCTCGACGAGTACGTCGAGAAGCATGGATGGCCTCCGCCGCGGCCACCGACGCCCGCGGAGCGGACGGCCGACGCTGTCGAGGCGCTCCGCGAGGGACTGGCCGAGCCTGAGTCCGAGCCTGACACGCCCTCCCAGCAGGGGCGGAAGCTGTCCAGGGAGACCGAGCGCGAGCTCATGAAACGGCTGCGACGGCGAAACAGGAGCCCCGGCGATCCGAGGAACAGCCAGCGGGCGATCGCCGAGGACCTCGGGATCTCCCCGACCACGGTGCAGCGTTACTGGGTGAGGATGCGGGACGGCTGACTCCGGAGGCCTGGTCCAAGTTTGGTCCAAGTTGGTCCAAGTTGATCCAGCCTCGGACCGGCGGCCTGAAAACCCCATAGGAATGGGCTTTTTCGGGCGCCCCGCAAGAAAGTTGAGACACAGGGGTGGACCAGCCGCATGGTGTAGCCCATGCTCACTGGGACACTCGCACAGCAGGTCGGCGCTCCGCTCCGCGCCGCTCGCCACCGGGCGAAGTTGACACAGCAGCAGTTAGCGGCGGCCGCTGGGTGCAGCCTCGGGTACGTCAAGCAGCTCGAGCGGGGACTCTCGCCGACGAACTCACGGAAGCTTGCCGACATCTGGTGCGTCCTCGACGCGCTCGGTGACCGCCGGGGCGTCTACAAGTGAGGCTGGGAGGAGATGTACCGCCAGGACTCGCTCCCGTTCCTCGACCGCGTTGAGGTCTTGGTGGAGGGCGCCGACGACGATGCGCGGCGCTGCGAGCTCCGTGCCGCGATGCTCGGGGGCGCCGCCGACGCCCTGGTTGCTCGGGCCCACGGCCGGCACGAGGGCGCTGCGTTCGCCCGTGCCTGGCGACGGGCCCGCGAGGTCGAGGAGTCGCCGACGTGAGCGCGCAGGCGAACGGCAACCCGTTGCTACATGCGCTGCTGCTCGACCGCATGGCCGAGGCGGGCGTGCCCTCCCAGGCGGCGATGACGATCATGGCCCCGCACCGTGACCCGTACCGGCTCGAGAAGCACCGGCCGGAGGCCGAGTGGCTGGCCGAGTCGATGGAAAGGATCCCGCATCGACCCGTGCACGTCCGTGGGCTGCACTACGCGGCGATCGACACGCCACTGCCGAACGGCAACCCGTACATGAACACGGAGAAGGCCTACGCGTGGATGCAGGACAAGCCGGCGAAGGCCGCGCGGTGGCTCGGTCTGGCTGGCAAGACGGTCTTCGTCGGAGTGACCGAGGGCGGCGTGTTCGTGTCGCTTTACATCGCACTGAGTCCCCGCCTGCTCGACGAGCGTGGTCGGCTCGACCTGCGCGGCGAGGACGTTCAACTGACACCCGATGAAGCACGCGAGCTAGCGGCTGAGTTGGAGCGCTACGCCTTCCGAGCCGACATCAACGCGACGTAGGGGTGGGGCGACGATGGACACGGTCACCACGCGCGCGATGTCCGGGCCTGAGTGTCCGGCTGTGGTGACGGTTCCAGCGCTGCTGAGCCTCGCGCGCGCACTGCTCGACGAGATCGCCGCCGACCCGGCCGCGCGCGAGCGCCTCCGCGAACTTGTCGGCGACTCGCGCCCGGATCCGTTCACGAACACGACGGCGGCGTTCACGGTCGCAACGTTGGCGGGTGAGCTTGGGCGCTCGGAGCGCAGCATCCGCGCGGCGATCGCCCGAGGCGAACTCGAGGCGGTCAAGCGTGGGCGCGGGTGGCTCGTGACGAGCGACGCGGTCGAGCGGTGGGCGAGCGCTTCTGCTCCGCGTGGGCAGCGGCCGAGGGGGTCACGCTCGATCCGGCGTGGCGGCAAGGGGCCCATGAGCCGCGCGCTCAACGGGGGCAATCTCATGGCACAAGCGCTCGAGCGCGAGCAGTGTGAGGACGACTACAGTCATGACCACGAATAAGCGCTCCCGCACCGCTATCGACGGCCGGGAGCATGGCCCAAACGAGACGAGTCCAATGAGCATCCGCAACGCTACCCGCCGCGCACGATGAGCGTCCGGCAGACGCGCACCGGGCTGTCCGCTGGCGCGAGGGCGGCCAGATGCGCTCGAGGGCGTTTCACCGCAAGCGCGACGCCGAACGCTACGACCTCACGATCAAGACCGCCAAGCAGACCGGTACGCTCGCCGCAACTCGACGGCGGCACCGAGACGCTCGACGGATACGTCGAGAACACCTGGGCGCCGATCCACGGCGCGGCGCTCGCCCCAAGACCATCGCGCTATACGCCGGCCTCTACGACGGTCACGTCTCGCCGGCGCTCGGCGGCTACCCGCTACGCGAACTGACGCCCGAGGTCATCGGCCGATGGCAGGCCGACCGGCTCGCTGCCGGTGCCCGGTCGAGTCGACCCGCAAGGCGCTGACGCTGCTCGGCGGGATCCTGCAGCGCGCCGTCGAGGCCGGGCGGATCCGATCCAACCCGCAGCGGCTCGTTCGCAAGGCGGCGCCGCGCGACCGAAGGTCGAGGTCCGGCCGTTGGCCCCGGCGACGGTCGAGCGCATATGCGCGACTCATGCGTCCGCGAGATCGGCAGTTCGTCTCGCTGCTCGCCTACGCCGGGCTACGCCCGCAGGAGGCGCGGGCGCTGCGCTGGGGGCACGTCGGCGAGCGGACGCTGACCGTTCACGCGCCCAAGACGCGGCGGCACGGAACGCAGCCGCGATCGGTGCGGCTGCTCGCGCCGCTGGCGCAGGACCTGCGCGAGTGGCGGCTGCGATGCGGGCCGCCCGGGCGATGCCGAGCCGGTCGTGCCCGCGCCCGGCGGTGGCGAGTGGACCGAGGCCGGGATATGAGCGGTGGCTCCGCCGCGTATGGATGCCCGCGCTGGAGGACGTCGGGCTCGCCTACCAGCGGCCGTATGACTTGCGGCACTCGTTCGCCTCGCTGCTGTTGCACGAAGGCCGCTCGGTCGTCTACGTCGCCCGTCAGCTCGGGCACTCGACGGCGGTGCTGCTGCGCACGTACGGTCACGTCGTCGAGGAGCTCGACGAAGCGCCGCGGATCACCGCCGAGGACGCGATCCTGGCGGCTCGTCGTGGCGGGCATGTGCGTCTAGAGTACGTCGACGCCAACTGAGCGGATCGCCGCCGCGCACAAAATCCCTGCTAATCGCCAGTACCCCCAGCCGGATTCGAACCGGCGATCTCCTGCGTGAAAGGCAGGCGTCCTAACCGCTAGACCATGGGGGCAGGAACCTAATTGTATGGCCGACACGAGGCGCCCCCCAGGACGCCCGACAGCGGCTGTGTTTCTCGGCAGGGCCCGTGAGCCCGGCCGAGAAGAGGACCGCTCGGCAGGCCGGCGTTCAGCTCTCCGGGCCGGCAGCCATCTCGTCGATCAGGTCGGCGAGGCCGATCAACAGCGTCGGCGCGAGCTCGCGCTCTGCGGGTTGCAGTTCGCCATAGAAGTTGCGCTGGCGGCTGCGAAGCCATGCATGCTGCTCGCCAAGTGCCTCGCCGCCTGGCTCGGTCAGCGTCACCCTGACCCCGCGCCTGTCCTCGGGGGTCTGCCGGCGACGGACGAGGCCGCGACGCTCGAGCGTGTCGAGGATCCGCGTCGCGGTGGATGCGCTGACGCCGGCGTGCTCGGCGAGGTCGCGGACACGCGCGCTGTCGTGGTCACGAAGCAGCTCGAGTAGTCCGTACTGGGACAGGGTGAGCGCGCGAGGTGGGCCGACCGACGCCCCACGCGCGCGCCGCACCGCCTGCGCAAAGGCGTCGAAAGCGGACAGGAATGCCTCCGCTTCAATTTCCGACAACTCTCGATCCGCGACCCGAGAATTCACTGCCACCGACTATACATGGCATGCTAATCTTTAGCTTGCTAAGGATTACCCCGCAAAGGGGGCGGAGCCATGTTTCACAACATCCTCGTCAGCATCGATGCAAGCCGCCACTCGGAGGCTGCCCTGACGGAGGCGATCGACCTGGCGCAAAGCGGCAACGCGCGGCTGACGATCCTCATCGCCGTGCCGAAGCCGACGACCTGGGCGCCGACGGCCGCCGCCGCCACGGAGGCCCTCGGGCCCGAGCTCGAGCGCGAGGCCAACGAGACGCTCTGCCGGGCGGTCGATCGTGTCCCCGAGTCGATCCCGGTCACCAAGATCCTGACCCACGAGCCGATCCGCGCCGCGCTCAGCCATCACCTGAAGACGGGGAAGTACGACCTGCTCGTGCTGGGCTCGCGCGGGCGCGGCGCGTTGGCGTCCTCGCTCCTGGGCAGCGTCAGCCACTACGCCCTGAATCATGGTCGGGTTCCGGTGCTGATCGTCCACGCGTCGGATACAGCGCCCGCTCCCGACGCCGGCGCGCCAGTCGTCGAGGCGAGTCCGGCCTGATCGGCGTCGGCGACGCGGCAGCCGGCCGCGGGCGCCCGGTAACTGCGGGGCGACCGACAGCCGCCATCTACAGTGGCCGGTGATGACCTCGACGACGGGCGAAGAGCATGAGTGCGGCCGGCCTCCGGCGTTCGCCGGCAGCAGCCTCGATCGCGCCGCAAGGCTCCGAGAGGACGCTGCACGCATTGCCGACCTGGTCGAGAGCCGCGAGGCGGTCGTGCTTGCAGCCGGTGCCGACGGCGTGCTGCTCGATTGCACAGAGCGGCCGGCGTTGGTGCGTCATCCGCTCGCAGGCGCGGGCGATCTAGTCGACGCGGACGGGCCAATCCTGCTCGGGCTGGAGGACGGCTCCGCGCTGTTCGCAGCGGACCTCGACGGACTCGCCGAGGCCGCTCGGGACGATCTGGTGTCAAGCGGCAAGATCGTGTCGCTGCGCGACGCCGGCGCGATCCTGGGGCCCACCGAGAGCGGCCTTGCCGCCTACCTGATGGCGCTGCTGAACTGGCACCGCCGCCACCGCTTCTGCGCCAACTGCGGTGCCCCGACATCGGTCAGCGGAGGCGGGCTTGTCCGCCGCTGTGCCAACTGCGGTGCGTCTCACTTTCCGCGCACCGATCCGGTCGTCATCATGCTCGTCGAGTCCGATGGCCGGGCACTGCTGGGAAGCCGTGCCGGCTGGCCTGACAGCAGGTACTCGATCCTCGCCGGCTTCGTCGAGCCGGGCGAGACACCCGAGGAGGCGGTGATCCGAGAGGTCCGCGAGGAGTCCGGGATCACGGCCCACACCCCGCGGTATGTGAGCTCGCAGCCGTGGCCGTTCCCGTCCTCGCTGATGCTGGGGTTCGAAGCGCGCAGCGACGGCGGCGAGCCGTCCGCCGGCGATGGCGAGCTCAGCGACGTCCGGTGGTTCACCCGCGACGAGCTGCGAGCTGCGCAGCGCGGGGCGGGCAAGGTCCAGCTCCCACCGCCGGTCTCGATCGCCCGAATGTTGATCGACCGCTGGGTTGCCCAGGGAGGCTGACGCCCGTGCGGGGCACGTGGTGGGCAGGCTGTGATCGACGACTCGCCGCGGCGCTCAGTTGAACATCACATCGAACGGCAGCTTCGCGGCCGTTCCGGCGGTGTTGAAGGTCAGCACCTCAGCCGTGGTGTCGCCGGCGCCGGCGCATGTCGACGAGTCCGCGGGGATCAATACCTCCGCCGAACCCCGTGTGGCCGCGTCGCCACGAAGCGACGCCACACCCACGGATGGGGCGACCGGGAGCTTCAAGCAATAGGTGCCCGTTCCGGTTCCGGCCGCGACGGCGCTCACGTTCCTGCCGGCGGCGAGCGACCCGGTGGCGTTCACGCTGGCGAACTCTGTGGCCGTGCCGTTGCACGCGAACGTAGTGCCCGACACCGACGTGAAACTGGCGCCACCGTTCTGGCAGTTTGCATTTCCGACCGCCAGGGCCGCGGAGGTCACGCTTGTCCCTGGCTTACCGGCCTTCCCGGCAGCACCGGCCTTGCCGGTCTTCCCGGCAGCGCCGGTCAGGCCGATTGGACCGGCCGGCCCCGTCAAGCCCGGAGGGCCGACCGGACCCCGCCGATTGAATCTCAAGGCCCGCTGGTGCCGCCCGCACCGGGTCCCGGGGTTGACGACCCGGAGCGCGCCGGTGCGGCTGGAGTAGCAGCTGTGGACCACCCCGCCGCGGACTGGACCGATCGCCGCATATGCGCCGCCGCCCATCGCCAGGACGAGCGCCAGGGTGGAAGCCACGTTCGCATAGGAGACGTGCCGGCGAATGTGTCGCATCACAGTCCTTTCGTCGTGCGCTCCCCGGGAGCCGGGAGGCCGTCACGACCGTCAAACCGGAGGCGGGACGAAAGTTTTGCTTGTGCCGGCGAGCCTGGGGGCGATCGCCGGCTTCAGGGGCCGGTGGAGCGTGCACTGGCGGTGCGCCGATCCTGTCTAAGGGTTCGCGCGTAGCTGGATCACTCGCGCCGCGGCTCGTTCGGCGCCGGCGCGGCTGAGGCTGTGCACGGCCAGCGCGCGGCTGAGACTGTCGAGTACATTGCCGGCCTCGCTCGGGGTGTTCTCGTCGGGGTTGGTTGTTGCGCAGAGGATCAGGTCCTCGCCGGCGCTCGCGGCAAGGAGGCCGCGTTGCCCGTAGCCGCCGAATCGAGCGAGCGCGCCGGCGCCGAGGCTGTCGGTGATCGTGACGCCGTGAAACCGAAGCCTCGTGCGGAGCTCGTCACCGATGACCCTCGCTGAAAGGCCGGCGGGCATCCGCGGGTCAAGCGCTGGGAAGACGGCCCATGAGAGCATGACCAGCTTCACCCCGGCAGCGATCGCGGACCGGTACGGCGCCTCATCGGTTCGGCGCAGCTCCTGCAGTGGGAGGTTGAGCTCCACGGGCGTCGCGTCGGTGTTTTGATCGGCGGTCGCGGCCCCGAGCCCGGGGAAGTGTTTGGCTGTGGCGGCGACGCCGGTCCGTTGGAGATGAGTGATGAAGGTCTGGCCCAGCCGTGCGGCGATCGCCGCGCTCATGCTGTAGGAGCGTTGGTACCGGTCGATGAAATTTCCGGCGTGGCGGTATACGTCGAGCACCGGCGCGAGGTCGGCCGTGATCCCCGCGGCGGTCAGGTTCGCGCCGGCCATGCTGCCGGCCCGCGCCGCAAGCGTCTGGGCGTCGGAGCTCGCTCCGATCGCCCTCTCCGACAGCACCGGCTGGCCGGGAAGCCTGTTGACCAATCCGCCCTCCTGGTCGGTCAGCATCAACAGTGGCGCACGCACCGGGCTTGCAGCGTTCGCACGTTGCAGTTGGCGAATCGTTGCTCGTAACTGTGCAGGGCTAGAGATGTTCGGGGCAAAAAAGATCACGCCCGCGGCCTCGCCCGCCCGAATGCGAGCCAGAAGCGACGGAGGCGGCTGCAGCCCGGCGTAGGCGTAGATGAGCCGCTGGCCGGCCAACTGCCGGATCGTCAGGCCTGCTGCAATCGCCGTCGCGGAGTCGCCTGGCACTCGTCCGTTGCCCTGCTGAAGCACGGACGTTTGGGCCGACGCACGGGTTGACGACGGCGGAGCTGAAAGCGCGCCCGCCGCCGTCGCGAGGATCGCGGTGACGACACACACGAGCACTACGGGGAGGGCCCTGACGTGTGAGCTCAACTGGGGCATCGCCGTCAAGTTACAACGGTCCGTACGCGATCAGGCGGGTCAGAATTGCCATAAGCGGCGGCAGCACGCCCCGGGCCGGTGAGTTTCGGGATCACTCGGAGTCTTAGGATCCGAGCATGCCGTTCGTCCGCATCCACGCCCCTCTCCGGCAGCTCGCTGGCGGTGTCGGAGAACACGAACTCCAGGGCGCCACGGTGCTCGCGCTGCTCCGCGAGCTCGAGCGGGAGCACCCCGCCCTGGGCGGGTGGATCGTCGACGAGCGCGGCAAGATCAGACGGCACATCAACGTGTTTGTAAGCGGCGAGCGCGCCCGGGAGGACACGGCGGTGGAAACGAGCGAACGCGTGGAGATCGTGCCAGCAATCACGGGCGGATGAACGAGGAGGCCGAGAGATGACCGAGCTGCTGGTGTCCACGAAGAAGGGGCTGTTCGCCCTGGCGGGCGAGCCCGGCGGCGACTGGGAGATCGTTGCGCGAGCGTTCGCAGGCGAACCGGTCGACTACGCGATGAGCGACCCGCGTACGGGACGGGTGCTGGCGACGATGACCTCGCCGTTTTACGGTCCAAAGCTCTTCTACACCGAGCGGCCGGCGACGGACTGGGGCGACGCGAAGCGACACGAAGGCTGGGAACAGGCCGACGGCGTTGCGCTGCCGGAAGGCGGGGAGCAGGCGCTCGAGCGAATCTGGGTGATCGTGCCGGGCGAGGCCGACGGAGCGATGTTGATGGGCGGGGATCCCGGCGTCCTGTTCCAGTCGGCCGACGGCGGCTCCAGCTGGGAAATCAACGCCGGGCTCTGGGAGCAGCCGACCCGGCCCCACTGGCAGCCTGGCGGCGGCGGCCTGTGCGTGCACTCAATCGCGCCGTGGCCCGGCGACCCCGACAAGCTGTCGGTCGCGATCTCGGCGGCTGGGGTGTGGCACACCGACGACGGCGGGCGCTCGTGGCGACGCGGCAACCACGGGCTGACGCCGCGCTACCTACCCGATGAGGTGATCGCCGAGTTGAACCTGCCGGAACCCCCGCCCGGCGCCGATACGGCGCTGTGCGTGCACCACATGGAGCGGGCGCCTGCGCGCCCTGGGCGGATGTTCATCCAGTTCCACGGCGGCGTGTACCGCTCCGACGACGCTGGCGCGAGCTGGAGCGAGATCGGCGCCGGGCTGCCGTCGGACTTTGGCTTCCCGCTGGCGGTCGACCCAGCGGACCCGGACAGCGCGTACGTGATCCCGCTCGTCGCGGACATGGACCGGGTGATGCCCGAGGGGCGCGTCCGCGTGTACGAGACACGCGACGGGGGCGAAAGCTGGGCTCCGCGCGGTGACGGCCTGCCCCCGGAGCACGCCTACCTCACGGTGCTGCGCCAGGCATTCCAGCGCAAGGGTTCTGGCCCGTTACTCGAGCTCTACTTCGGCTCGACGACAGGCCAGGTCTTCGGCTCCGGCGACGCCGGCGCGACCTGGTTTGAGGTCGCGACCCGGCTTCCGCCGGTCTATGCGCTCTCGGCGAACTGAGAAGAAGGTCCCACGCTGTCGGCGCTCGGACTCGAACACGGTGACTGAGCATCTAACTGATTCGATCATCAGGCGCGGCGGTGGCGGCGGCCTGAGTCGTGCGGCGGGTGCAACGGCCGTCAGTTGTTCAGCAGCGCCATCATCGGCACGGCGTAGCGGTCACCTCGAACCGCGGCCGGGGAGATCGCATTGTCCAGCTCCCCAACCTGTTCGGCCGATAGCTTCACGTCGGTGGCAGCGACGTTCTCCTCGAGGCGACGTGGGTTCTTGGTGCCTGGGATCGGGACGACGTCGTCGCCCTTGGCCAGCACCCAGGCAATCGCGAGCTGTGCGGGAGTGATGTCGCGCTCCTGCGCGAGCTCGGTCACGCGGTCAGCGAGCGCAAGATTCTCCCGCAGCGCGTCCTCCTGGAAGCGCGGATTCGTCCGCCTCCAGTCGTCCTCGGGAAGATCGTCGAACGACCTGATCTGCCCCGTGAGGAAGCCGCGGCCCAGCGGCGAGTAGGCGACCAGGCCGATGCCGAGCTCGCGCAGCGTGTCGAGCACCGCGCCCTCGGGATCGCGTGTCCATAGCGAGTATTCGCTCTGCACGGCTGTGATCGGATGAACCGCGTGAGCGCGCCGGATCGTTTCGGCAGACGCCTCCGATAGACCGAGGTACCTGACCTTGCCGGCCGCGACGAGCTCAGACATCGCCCCCACCGTCTCCTCTATCGGCACGTTGGGATCGACGCGGTGCTGGTAGTAGAGGTCGATGTGATCCGTGCCGAGCCGCTTCAGCGATCCGTCACACGCGCGCTTGGCGTTCTCCGGCCGTCCGTCGACGGCTCGGTCCGTCGGACGCTCTGGGTCGATCGCGAACCCAAACTTCGTGGCGATCTCGAATTCATCGCGCCGGCCGGCGACGGCGCGACCGACCAGCTCCTCGTTGGTGTACGGACCGTAGGCCTCGGCGGTGTCGAGGAATGTGACACCGAGCTCGAGCGCGCGGTCGATTGTCGCGAGTCCCCCGGCGTCGTCACCCGTGCCGTAGGCCCACGTCATCCCCATGCATCCGAGCCCCTCAGCCGAGACCTCGAGGCCCTGGCTCCCAAGTCTCCTTCTATCCATTCGGCTTCTCCTCTAGATCGCAATCTTCCGTTCGCTCAGGCGCGCCGCCCGGCGACGATCTCGGGGCGGGCCGGCGACGTGCCGGTGCGCTCGCGGTGTTTGCAGCCCGGCCAGCAGCAGGGTCGCCGCTGACCTTCCTCGAGCTCCTCCTGGGTACGCCGGATACGGCGCTCTCGTGTCGGCTCCCTTTTCGCGGCCTCGACCCAGCAGATGAACTCGTTACGTGCCAAAGGGGTGATGTCCTTCCAGGCACCAAGCGCGATGGGGTTGGCGATGAGTGCCTCCCGCAGGTCCGCGGGAAGCCTGTGCACCACCCCACCCGGCACTCTCTGGACGCTCACGCGGTCATCGTAGTGAGCGCCGGACGACGTGTAGGAGCTGTTCGGTATCGCGCGGGCCACGGCCGATCAGCCGTCGTCGAGCAGACCGGCCAGCGGGCCGAGCAGCCGCCTCGAGCGATGAGACACCCCCGGCAGCGCCAGCAGGCGGTGCGTGGGCGCCCGGTCAGCTCTGAGTCGCTCGAGCTGATCGAGGGCGATCGGGCGCCACCGCTGGTCGACCACCGTGTGCGGATCGTCCGCGGCGATCGTCTCGGCGTCGATCTCGAGGTGCTCGGCCCACAGCCGCAGCCGTGTCGCTCGTGCCAGTTCCGGGTCATCGGCGACGACGTTCATTTCGGTGTCGTTCAGCAGCGAATGAGCGTTCAGGTTGGCCGAGCCGATCGTCAGCCACCGGTCGTCGACTATCCCCACCTTGGCGTGCACGTAGAGACGATCGTCGCGCTCGCCGGTGAGCGAGCGGATCGTCGCGGCCAGGAGACGCCCCGCGCCGTCGTCCGCGGCAGCGAGCGTCCCGAGCTGGCCCGCCGTGTCATCTTGTCCATTGTTGGCGCGCGCCGGAAGGACGACGACGAGCCGGAACTCGGGCGTGGGCGGCCGGCACAGCTTGTCGGCGAGCAGGGCGACGATCTCGGGCGACCACAGGAACTGGTTCTCGAGGTAGACGAGGTGGCGCGCTCTCCGGATCGCCCGGACGTAGCTTTCGAGTACCCGGAAATCGCCTTGCGGAAGGTCCGGGTACATGCCCTCGGCGACGGTGCGAACGATCTGGACCGTGTGATCGCCGGCCGGCTGGGGCGGTGGCGGCCGCATCAGCCGCTCGCCGGTCAACGCGCGCCAGCGCAGTGCGAAGTGATCCTGCACGTCGAGGACGGCCGGTCCACGCAGCCGGGTACCGACGTCGTGCCAGCCCAGACGCCGGCGGGCTGGATGGTCGCTGGAGTCGTAGCGATCGCCGGCGTAATCCGTCATGTCGATACCACCCACGAATGCGACCTCGCCATCGACGATCACGATCTTCTCGTGGTGGCAGTGGAAGGGATGCTCGCGCGGGTCCAGCTCGCAGCGGATCCGAGTGCCTCGAGTGAGCGTGTCGATTCCGTCTCGGACCTCACTCCGGGTGGGGTGAAAGACGGGCACTGGGGCTCCCGCCCACACCAGCACCCTGACCTCGACTCGCTCCGCGGCCTCGGCCAGCAGCTGCCCGAGCACTCCGATGCGCTCGCCACGGACCAGCTCAAAATACGGTGCGAGGTGCCACGCCGCGACATGGACGAAGTCGCGTGCGTGCTCGACGGCGTGGGCGATCTCAGGGAGGGCCTCGGCGCCGTCGATCAGGACATCGAGGGAGCAGCCCTCGCGCGGCGCCGGATCGCCTGCAGCCCAGAGACCGTCGGCCGGCGGCGGCGTGAGGGCGCGGCTCCAGCCGAGGCGCCGCAGGCGCCAGGCGTGCTTGCCGCGCACCACCGCCTCGAGGCCGTCGCCCACAGTCGCGTCGAGTCTCGAAAACAGTTGGCCGTCCGCGGAACCGAGCATGCAACATGATGCTTTCCGATTCCGCGCGCCGTCAACCAGCGAGCCTCGTACAGTTCGCAACGAGCCGCTGGAAGGGCATGAGACCTTGCACCGGATCGCCGTCAGTCGTAGCTGAACTGCTCGGCCCAATCCCTGGGGCGACCTTCCGGAGTCAGATCGAACAGGTTCCAGAGCGGCTCGAGGGTGCCGACGTGGCGTGGCTCTTGGCCGGGATCCGAGGGCGCGTACAAGAGTTCCGAGCTCCAGGTGTGCCGAATCACGTCGCCGTCTCGGTGAAACACCGTCAGCATCGGCCGTTGGATCCCGTCCGGGGTCTCAGCAAAGTAGTCAGCGTTGTATGTGTTGCCAGCGGAGGAGAGGAGCTGCAGGCGACGCCACCCCCGCCCGTGCCCGAACTCAACCAGGCGCGACAACGGTGCCTTGGCGACGACCGCGAGGTTCACGTGTTGGCTGGCGTGCTGGGCCGCCCCATCGAGCTGGTCGAGCAGCGCCGTGCACGATGGGCACGGGCCTTCGACAAGCGGCAGCAGTCCCGTCTGGCCTTCGCGGGGCCCCGGCGTCTTATCGGCCGGGTCGCGCGGAAACATGAAGCTGTAGATCAGGAGCGAGTCCTTCCCGGGCTCAAACAGCTCGGACAGCCGCACTTCGGCCGGCCCGCCGTCGGCCGCCGCCCGCCGGAAGACGTAGTCCATCTTCAGTCGCCCGCCGGGCGGAAGCTCGCGCCTCGCGGCGGCAACCGCCTCCATCGCCCGACGCAGTTGGATCTCTCGATCCAATAGCCGATCACGTGCAGCCCGATACTCCGGTGACTCGCCCGGGAGCGTGATGGTCATCTGATGCTCCTCTCGTCGTCGCGAGCGCCTGGCTCGCCCGTGGATCGATGCCGCGGCTAGCTGAGCGTAGGCGGATTTTCTCCGTCGGCGCGACACTGTGCGAGCGTCGCGTCGATCGAGGGTCCCGGTGGAAGCGTCGGCGGTGCCAGGAAGTGCGGGCGGCGGGTATCGAACATATCCATCAGCGGCCACGCGTTGGCGTCGCGGCGCGTGAGGGCCGGCAAGTTCCACTTGTGCTCGATGAACGACAGGGTCGATGTGTGATCGGAGACGAACCGCGACACATAGCGCGGTCGGGCCCACGGTGAGATCACAGTGAACGGAACGCGGAAGCCGTACCGGTCGAAGCCGCCGGGTAACCGGCGCTGTCGGGGTTGCTGGCGAGCGGAACACGTCCGTTCCCCGGAAGCCCGTCCACCTCGCGCCGGCTCTTCACGCGGTACGGCAACAACCCGAGGATATTGTCGAACGAATGGTTCTCCAGCATCAGGACCATGGCCGTGTCGATCTCGCGCGGCGCCCCCGGCGTGCCGACCGGCTCGAAGGGGCGCGGCAGCGAACCGGGCGCGCGCAGTGGACGCCTGCCCGAAGCCAGCCATCTCCCCGGGCGTGACCAGGCCTCCGACCCGCCTGCCGCAATCGTCCCGGCTGCCCCCAGCCCGGCGGCGACGAACTTCCTGCGGGTGATGACCGGCCCTCGCATCGACGATCACCGTACCTGGCGCTCGGAGGACGCATGTGTCCGGATGGTGAAGGAGCCATCTCGGACGCGAGTACCGCCGTTCAACTCTCGCCGTCGAGCCAGTTGACGAAGAGCGGCGCAGCCGTGGTAGTGGATGACCGTCAAACTATTTCCCGCGTCACGCTGCCGGGAAAGTACGGTGACGAACGTCCGACGTAATAACTCGACCAGGACCGTCGAGTCTGGTCAAGATCCGGGGGTAATCGTATGAGCCGACGTCGGCTTGGGTTTTTGTTTTGGGTCGAGGCGGCGGCGTCCGCGGTCGGAACCTTCCTGGGGTTGCTGACGATCGTGTGGCACGACTGGATCGAGGGGGTGTTCGGGGTCGATCCCGACCATGGCAATGGCTCAGCGGAGTGGATCGCCGTGGCTGCTCTATTGGCGATCGGAGTCGTCGCCGGGACGCTCGCTCGGCGTCGCTGGAGCCGCGCGCACGCGCTGCCCGCCTGACGCGGGAGCGACACGCGCTCACGTCGCCGAGGCCGGACACTGGCCGCGGCAGCACAACGGAGACAAACGACACACCGGGGGAAACGATGGCTGATCCAACCGAGCCACCTGACGGCACGAAGCGCGAGGCGAAAGACGACGAGCGCCGAAACACGCCTTCGGCCGGGCGCGGCCGCCAGGGGCGGCCAACTCGAGCACGGCGGACCCGGCGCGATAAGGGCAGGGAGAAACACGACGACCCTCGCGCGTTCGCGCTGATCCTCGAGCGGCGATGGGATGGCAGCGCGCCGCCGACGCCAGAGCGCTACGCGCTGGCACTCAGGCAGTGGGCGGCTCTCCCGGGCGCGGTGAGCGCCGTGCAGACCGCGGTGGACACATCCGAGTCCGGCGTATCGGACGACGGGCAACCACCGACTGAGACGGCCCCCGATCTCGGCGGGGAGGAGTCATGAGCCTCAGCGGAACCGTGTGGACGCCCATCGGGCCGAGCCCGATCTCCGAGGGCGGCACCGAGGACAACGGCCTCGTTACCACGATTGCCGTCAACCCCAACAACCAAAACGTCGTCTATGTGGGGACCGCCCAGGGGGGCGTATGGCGTTCGACCGACGGCGGCGATCACTGGACGCCCATCTTCGATCGCCAGCAGTCACTCGGCATCGGCGAGCCCGGCGGGATCGCGATCGATCCCAACGACACCACGGTCATCTACGTCGGCACGAGCAGCCGGGTCGGGAGTGCGGAGCCGAACACCATCGGGCAACCGCGTGCCGGCTTGTTCAAATCGACCGACGGGGGCGCAAGCTGGACAGCGCTCGGCAGTGGCTATCCCGCCGATAACACCGGCAACGCGTCGCAGTTCGTCTCGCAGACGATCAACGTAATTCGCGTCGACCCCGCCAACAGCCAGACGATCTACATGGCCACGAGCGCTGGTGTGTTCGTCTCCACCGATGGCGGTCAGAACTGGGTTCGAGCCAGTGGCCTCGCAGGCGATACACGCACGCTCGAGCTCGATCTGACGAGTCCAGCCGGCGCCCGGATCCTGTACGCAGGAGTTGGCGGCGTCGGCGCCTTCCAGTCGACCAACGGCGCCAGCAGCTTCAACCAGATCCTCTCGAGCAGTACCCCGGCGGTAGCCACTGCCCTGGGTAGCAACAGCTTCACCCAGGTCGCGGTAAGCCTTGCGCCACCAACCGCACCGCCTGATCTGAACGGCATCCAGGTCATCTACGTTGGCATCGCCGGCAGCTATTCCGGGCCTGACCCGATCGGCTTCTTCATCAGTATTGATCAGGGGACGACCTGGACGCAGCTCGCGGCCGGCGGCGTTGGGGGCACCTCGTATGGCGGCTACGCGTTCGCTCTCGCGGTCGACCCGGCCTCCCCGGGCGACGGCATCAACGACACGCTCTATTTCGGCTCGCTGAGCCAATCGAAGTCGACCGACGCCGGGGCGAGCTTCGGCTCGATCAACGCCGGTCACGCCGACACCCACGTTTGGACGCTGGTGCCTCAGCCGGCGCCGACCCCGTCGATCATCTGGGCTGGAACCGATGGCGGGATCGACGTCTCCGTCAACGGCGGCTCGAGCTTCACCCCGAAGAACGGCGGCGGCCTGCAGACCGGGCTGTTCTACAACATCGCGCTGAAACCCGACGCGACGGCAAGCGTGACCGCGGGTGCGCTCCAGGACAACAGAATCCAGACGACCGCCGGCGAGTCGCCGCCCGAGTGGCAGGCGACGATCGGCGGCGACGGCTGGGACGTCGCGTACGACGGCTCGACTCCACCCGTCCTGTACAGCACGTATGGCGGACCTAGCTCGTCGGTGGTCCCCTCGAGCGATGACGGTCAGACCTGGGGCGGCGCGATCACCCCGCCCTGGACCTCGGCCGACACCGGCGGCTTCCTGCTCACTCAGATCACCGCCGATCCGAGCGCCTCCGGGACTCTCTACGTGAGCGGCGAGGTGAACCTCTGGCAACAGCCGTCCGGCGGAGCCTGGCGCGTCATCCTTTCGCCTGGTACGAGCGGCAACGTCGACGTCGCGCCGACCAACGGAAACCACGTCGTGATGGCAGCCGGGCGCAAGGTGCTGGTCTCGACCAACGCGCTCGCACCCACCGTCGGGCCGGGCGGCGTCACCTTCACCGACGTTACCGCCGATCTGCCCGCCCGGAACGTTTCGCGGGTCGCGTTTGACCCAATCGACCCCAACATCCTCTACGCCGTCATGAACGGCTTCAGCGGTGGCGCGCCCGCCGGCGTGTTCCGGACCACGCTCACCGCCGGGAGCTGGACGAACATCTCGCCCGCGGTCGATGTGCCCTGCGGCGCGGTCGCGCTCGACGGGACGACGAACCCGACCACCCTCTACGTGGGCACCGACCTCGGGGTCATCCGCTCCACCGACGACGGGGCCACGTGGTCGGTCCTCGACGACCTGCGATTCCCGCGCGTCCCGGTCTTCGACCTGGGCTTCAACGCCCAAGCCGGCGTTCTGCGTGCCGGCACGTACGGCCGAGGGGTGTGGGAGTTCGCGCTGCCTGCCGGCCCGGCGATCGCGGTCGAGCTGCAGGACGGCCTGGCGTTTGGCACGGGCTGCGCCGGCCCGCATTACCTGACGCTCACCGTCGACAACGTCGGAATCGCCAACCTCGTGATCTCGAACGTCGAGCGGCTCATGGGGTCGACAGACTTCACGGTGCTGCCGACGCCGGCCACGCCGCTGGTGATCGCACCAGGCGCGAGCGTCGACTTCACGGTTGTGTTCACGCCAACGAATCCGGGCGGTCCACCCGAGACTGCGACGATTCGGGTCACGAGCAACGATCCGGCTGCACCGACCGTCGACCTGACAGCAACGGGCACGGCGGGTGCGCCGTCGCTTGTTACGGCGATCGCCGACGCGGGCGGGTTCGGCAACGTCTGCCTCGGCTCGTTCGCCGACCAGCCGCTCGTCCTCAACAACGCCGGGCCCTGCCCGCTATCCGTTAGGCGGATCTTTGCGGGCGGCGACTTCCTGGCGCCGAGCGTCATCTCCTACCCGCTCGTGATCGGGCCGGGTGACGCGGTCACGGTCCCGATCCGCTTCCAGCCGACGAGCTACGGCGGCCATTCGGGCACCGTGACGATCGTCTCCGACGATCCGAACAGCCCTGCGACCGTCGCCGTTTCCGGCTACGCTCCGGCGCCCCGAGCGTCCCTGATCCTCGCCGACCGCGGTGAGTTCGGGCCAGTCTGCGTCGGGGCTTTCGACGACGAGCCGCTCGTCATCACCAACAGCGGCGGCTGCCTGCTGACGGTCACGGCGATCGCGTCCGACTCACCGGCGTTCATCGTCCCCGAGGTGCTCTCCTACCCGATCACGATCGGTCCAGGCGACGCGCTGCCAGTCGCGATCCGTTTCCAGCCTACGACCACCGGCGCTCACAACGCGACTATCACCGTGACGAGCGACGATCCGGCGAGCCCAGCAACCGTCCGGGTTTCCGGAAAGGCGCCAACGGGTCGACTCGCGGTCAGCGGATCGACGTTCTTCGGCGGGGTCAGCGCCCACTGCTATGCGGACCGGACGGTGACGATCAGCAACGTCGGCGAATGCGCTCTCCACGTGACACGCGTCGACGTCCGCCGCCCGGGCCACCACTGGCGGATCCTCCACAACCCGTTCCCCGCGATCCTCCGACCCGGAGCGAACCTCCCGGTCACCATCCAATACCACGCGACCGAGCGGTGCGCACGACTCACCGAACTGGTGATCCACTCCGACGACCCGACCACCCCCGAACGGGCGCTGGAGCTGGTCGCGTACTCGCTTTGGGACGACTGCCACTGCGGGAAGTCGCACCGCGACCACGACGACCGCTGTGACTGCCGCGAACACCAGCCCAGGTGTCGACAGGGCTACCCCGGCTGCGACGAGGACGACGACCGAGACTGAACGCGACCAGAGTTCTCGATACCCAAGACCGTCACAATGCCGCCGCTGATGCGGCGGTAGGATCGAGCGATCATCGGTCGGCGATCGAGGGACTGACTCGGACGCTGGCGACGGGGGCGCATGTCCCGGCTGGCGTGGTCATCGCCACCCAGCGGCGGGACCGCGACCGTCCTGACGGGTGACCCAACCGCAACGAACTCGCTGAGGAACCCAACTCGGGTAACGCCGACAACGACCAGCCTTGACCGATTGAGCGCGAACTTCACATATACCTTCGCCGCGAGCTCCGTGACCGTGCTCCAGCTCGACACTTAGCTTGCCTCACCGGAGGCCGCCCAGGGCCACTGGGCCGTCTGAGCGAGAATGTTGGCGTGCTGCCGCGCGCCCACCTGATCGCCTTCCTGGTCACAATCTACGTGCTGATCGTGTTCCCTGGCCCGAGCGTGGTGTTCACGGTCAGTCGTGGCGTCGCGCTCGGGCGGCGCGCCGCGTTGGCGACCGTCCTCGGCAACACCTCGGGGCTGATGCTCCAACTTCTGGTCGTGGTCGTCGGGCTCGGGTCGGTGCTCGCCGATTCGCAGACGGTGTTCTTGGTGATGAAGCTTCTCGGAGCCGCATATCTGATCTTCCTCGGGGTGCGGAGTATTCGCAGCCGCCGCGAGCTGGCCGGGCTACTGATGCCCGCCGACGCCGCACCGAAACGGCTGCGCCGAACGGTTCGTGAGGGGTTCGTCGTCGGCGCCACGAATCCAAAAGGTCTGATCATTTTCACCGCTGTATTGCCGACGTTCGTCGACCGCGCCCAGGGTCACGCCACGCTGCAGCTCGCCACGCTTGGCGTGATCTGTGGTCTCGTCGCCGCTGTGTCTGACAGCAGCTGGGCGATCGCGTCGGGTACTGCCCGCGCCTGGTTCGGACGCTCTCCGCGGCGACTTGAATGGCTCAGCGCAGGTGGCGGCTTGGCGATGATCGCGCTCGGTGCCGGGCTCGCCCTCACCGGTCGTCGGCGCTGATCCGGCGCGCTCAGTCGCGTCAACCACAGCATCCTCGCGGTACGAGACCGCCACGAGTCCGCTAGCTTCGCGAGCAGGTTTGACGAACCGCGACCCCCGAGTTTGGCTGGTTACGGGCGCTTCGAGCGGCTTCGGACGGGCCATCACGGAAGCGGCCCTCGTCCGCGGCGACTCCATCGCCGCAGGTGTGCGCAATCCCGAAGCGTTCGACGACCTGCCGGACGGCGTCCACCCGCTGGCGCTCGACGTCACCGTTGCGGGCCAGCGCGAGGCGGCGGTGGCCGAGACGCTCGAGCGGTTCGGCCGCGTTGACGTGCTCGTCAACAATGCCGGCCGCACTCAGATCGGCGCCGTGGAGGAAACGACCGACGGCGAGCTCCGGTCGCTGTTCGAGCTGCACTTCTTCGCGCCGGCGGCCTTGACGCGCTTGGTCCTGCCACACATGCGCCGCCAGGGTGGCGGCGCGATCGTCCAGATGTCGAGCGTCGGAGGCCAGACCACTGCACCGGGCTTCGGTGCTTATTGCGCAACCAAATTCGCGCTCGAGGGGCTTACCGAGACCCTCCGCGACGAGGTCGCCGGGTTCGGCGTCGTCACCCTGATCGTCGAGCCCGGTGCATTCCGCACCGGACTGTTCCGCCCCGGTGCTGCCTACGAATCCGAGGCGATGCCCGAGTACGCCGACACCGTCGGGCCCACTCGTGCCTACGTCCGCGGCAACGATGGCATGCAGCAGGGCGACCCGGCCAAGGCCGCGCAGGCGATTCTCGCTGCCCTCGACGCCGACGAGCCACCGCTGCGACTGGTCCTCGGCGCCGACGCGATCGCGACCATCGAGCAACGGCTGGAGAGTGTCCGCGACGAGCTGGCAGCCTGGCGGCCGGTGGGCGAGGCCACCGCTCTGGCGGAACAGTGATCCTCGCCGCGATGCCTGTCCCGAGCTGACCCGCTACTACCGCGGGCTCGCGCAGAGGCCATCCTTCCAAACGGTGATCGCGGACGCCCGTCCCTACCGTCATTTATTCCCGCTGTCCTGGCCGCCAGACTTCGACCGCTACCACTGACGCCGGGGCCGATCTGTCTCGCCCCGTTTCGTCGGGCGTCCGCGGCTGGTGGTGACCCCGCAGCTCCGGATAGGATCGCCCCGTGAGGCGACACGTCCTGATCCTCGGCGCCGGGTTCGGCGGCCTCGAGCTGGCGACGCGCTTGTCGGAGACGCTTTCCGACGCGGTTCATGTCACGTTGCTCGACCGCCATGACTCGTTCTATTTCGGCTTCTCAAAGCTCGAGGTGATGCTTGGCCGCGAGTCGGCGGAGGCGGTGCGACTCCCGTATCGCGAGATCGCCAAACCCGGTGTCGAATTTCGCCAGGAGACGGTGGTCGGTGTCGACCCGGTGGCCCGGCGGGTGGCTACCGACGTCGGTAGCCATGACGCTGACTTCCTCGTCGTTGCGATGGGTGCCGACTACGACCTCGCGGCCACGCCGGGGTTTGCGGAGGGCGGTTATGAGTACTACTCGCTCGCCGGAGCGGAGCGCCTGCACGGGGCAATCAGCGAGTTCAGGGGCGGGCGCGTGTTGGTGTCCGTGCTAGGCCAGCCGTTCAAGTGTCCGCCGGCGCCGTTCGAAGGGTCGTTTCTACTGGATGAGTTCTTCACGCAGCAAGGGATTCGTGGCGACGTGCAGATGGCGACGACGTTCCCGATGCAGCGCCCGGTTCCGGTGACCGGCGCGGTATCGCAGATGTTTCGCGATGCGCTGGCCTCGCGCGGGGTGCAAGAGCTTTCTCAACACCTGGTGACCGGCATCGACCCGGCGGAGCGCGTGGCGCGGCTGGCCACGGGTGAGCCGCTTCCGTACGACCTCTTCGTCGGCATCCCTGTGCACCGGGCGCCCGACCCCCTTCCGGCCTCAGGCTTGGCGGTGAACGGCTGGGTGCCGGTCGATCAAGCCAACCTGAGGACGAGCTTTCCCCAGGTTTACGCCCTCGGTGACGTCTGCACTGGCCCTCGTACCGTCCCCAAGGCTGGGATCTTCGCCGAGTCGGCAGCGCTGGTCGTCGCCGACGACATCGCCGCGGAGATCACCGGCGGGGACCCTCCGGCGCCCTATGAGGGAGCCGGAGTCTGCTACGCCGAATTCGGCGGCGGGCTCGTCAGCAAGGTGGCGGTCAACTTCCTCCGTGGCGACGCCCCGGAGGCCGCCCGTAACGATCCCTCGCGGGAGTATGCCGCCGAAAAGGCCGAGTTCGGCGCGACACGGCGAGCGCGGTGGTTCGGGGAGTAGCCCCAGGACCAAGCTTGGGCTCCCGGGCGCCAGCCGGTGAGGGACCCACCGCACCGACTGACGTACTCCCCGAACCGAGTTGCATCAGACGGCGGGCGCGGCCAGTTCCTCCTCGCGAGCTCGTGCGGTGATCTCCCGCAACGTCAGGATCGTCGTCGTGACAGCGTCCAGCTCGAATTGGCCGAGCAGCCGGATCGTCGGCGCGATCACATACTGGCGAAGCTCCGCGAAGTAGCTGCGGCCGGAGTCGGTCAGGGACACGACGTCGTCCCCCTCGACCAGGCCGTCCGCTTCGAGCTCGCGGAGCAGCGGCTCGGCATCGAGCGGTCGCACCTTTCCACCGGCGGCCAGTCCGTCAACCACCGCGGCCCGGGCGATCGGCTCGCCCTGGGCCGTGAGCTTCAGCGCGTACCAGCGCTCGGGGGTCGTGCCGCGCGACGCGAGGTGCTTCTCGAGAATCTTGCTCAGCGTCGCCTCCGCAAGTGCCAGCGTCTGACCGAACTGCGTGAAGATCTCCACTGCGTCGGACATCGTTCCTCCAATTTGGGTAGGCTCGTCAGGTACCTGACCAACCTACTAGATCGTCAGGTACCTGTCTACCCGTGGATTCGACCGCTGCCGACCGACCGTCCCTCGCTCTACTGCTTCGGGTGATCTACCAGCACCATTCACAGGCGATCGAATCCGCCCTGCGGGCGGCAGGATTCAACGACATCGCGCCGTCGGCAGGAAACGTCTTTCCGTTCGTTCGTCGCGAAGGGATCACCATCTCCGCACTCGCGCAGCTCGCCGGAGTCCGCAAGCAGACGATGGCGCAGGCGGTCGAGCAACTCGAACGGGGCGGCTACCTAGAGCGACGCGACAACCCCGAAGACCGTCGGTCGCGCCTCGTTTTCTTGACCGAACGCGGCCGTACCGTGACACCGGTGACGCACGCCGCATCAGCCGCCGTTGAACAGCAATGGGCGGGCCTGATCGGTACCGACGAGCTGGAGCATCTCCGGCAGGAGCTGAGAAACCTGCTGCAAAAGATCCGGGAGTAGGTGCCTAACGGCGTCGGACGACCGCTTCCTGCGAGCGGAGTGACCCAGTGGAGCGCCAAACCTGGAACCATCCGCGGCCCGCCTGGGGTTGTATGGCGTAATGGACGACTTCGATCGGTTTGTCGCAGGCAACCTGGAACGACTGCTGAAGACCGCCTACCTGGTCACCTGGGATTCAGGCGAGGCCGAGGATCTCGTGCAGGAGTGCCTCCTCAAGGTCGCTCGGAGGTGGCCGCGCGTGCGGAGGATGGAGCAGCCATCGGCCTACGCGCGCCGGATCCTCGTCAATCTCGCGCTCGACGATGCCCGAGGCCGCGCTCGGCGCCGCGGGGAGCTCGACGTCACGCCGCCGGGCGCCGCCCAGGACGCTCGAAATCTCCTCGCCGGGCTCGAGACGCGTGCGGAGCTGCTGGATGCGCTGGCGCGCCTGACCTCGAGACAACGAGCCGTGCTCGTCCTTCGTTACTTCAACGACTTGACCGAGGCCCAAACGGCCGAGGTTCTCGGCTGCTCGCCGGGGACCGTCAAGAGCAGCGCCTCGCGCGGACTCGCGCGGCTGCGCGAGGCGCTGGCACCAATGCCCAACCCAACAAGGGAGCTCTGAATGTCCCATCAGCTCGAACAGAGCCTGCGCGAAGCCCTGTCACACCGCGCCGCGCAGGTCGATCCAGATTCGGTCGTCCGCTTGAGCGCGATCGACTACCGCCCTCGCCGACGGCGGTTCGGAACCATTCCCGCCGTCGGTGCGCTTGGCGCAACCGGCGTCGCGGCCGTGATCGCCGGGATAGTGGCGCTCGGCTCGAGCGCCGCACCGGCGTTCGCCGGCTGGCAATCGACCCCGACCACCCCGGCACCGGGCCAGCTCGCCCAGGCGCAACAGGCCTGCGGTCAGAACCTCGGGAGCCCGGCCGTCACTGACTCGCGCGGTCCCTACACGGCCTCGATCTACGCCGACTCGACCAGCAACGACGTATGCCTCAGCGGCAACGGCGTCTCGATGTCGTCCAGGTCCACGTCCTCGGCGCCGCCCAGCATTCCCGCAGGTCACGTCGACTTCGGTGGCGCCGGCGTACGCGATTCAGCCGGCAACCGGTTGACGCTCGCCGACGGCCGCGCCGCGCCGGACGTCACCGCCGTCACGATCGAACTCAGCGACGGCAGCTCCGTGCAGGCGACGGTCGCCAATGGCTGGTACCTGGCGTGGTGGCCGGGTACCGCCACAGCGACGAACGCCGAGATCGCGACGGCTTCCGGAACCAACACCGTCCCGTTCCCGTCGACCCCGTCTCTGCCGGCATGCCCGCCCGGGGCCAGCTGCTCCTCCGGTTACTCGTCCGCCGGCGGTGCCGGCACACGCGCGACCGGCGAGTCGTCGGTGCGTGTGGGCAGCTTGAGTTCGTCCCAGTAGCAGCGCTGGCTCTGCCGGGGGTTGGCTCACGGGCCACCCCCCGGAAGCGTCAGCGGTCCAGAACGTCGTGCACGAACCGGACGACCAGCGTCCCGTCGCCGACCGCAGCGGCTACGCGGTTGGATGCCCCCGAGCGCACGTCACCGGCCACGAACACGCCGGGGCGAGTTGTCTCGAGCATGTGCGGATCTCGGTCCTGGAGCGGCCAGCAGAGGTGCCCGTCATGCTTCGCGGCGTCCGCGCCGCACAGGATGTATCCGGCGGGGTCGACCGGGAGCATGCCGGTGGTTGCCTCGGTGCAGGGATCAGCGCCGATCATCACGAACATGGCCGTCGCCGGCACTTCGCTCGTGGCGCCGTTACGGCGGTCAACCACGGTGACGGATTCGACCGTCGCCGAGCCATTCACGGCCAGGACCTCGGTCTCAGTCATCACCTCGATGCGCGGGGTGCGCTTGAGCCGATCGACGAGGTACTGGGACATCGTCGACTTCAGTGTGGGACCGCGCACCACAACGCGAACGCTCCTTGCTCTCATCGCCAGGTATGCCGCGGCTTGCCCCGCTGAATTGCCACCGCCGACGACCACGACATCCTCGCCTCGGCATCGCTCGGCATCGATGCCCATCGCTGCGTGGTAGACGCCGGCGCCACGGAACCGATCGACGCCGTCCACGTTGAGCTCCCGCCACCGAGCGCCCGTTGCCACGACTACCGAGCGAGCGAGCACATGCTGTCCGTCATCGAGGTCGAGGCGCAGGAGACCTTCCGGCCCGTCGGCCAGTTCGACCGCTCGATGGAAGCTCGACAGGACCGCGTCAAATCGCCGAGCCTGAAGCGTCGCGGCGCGTGTCAGCTCGGTCCCGCTGATCCCCGTGCGAAAACCGAGATAGTTCTCGATGCGCGTGCTGGTGCCCGCTTGGCCGCCGGGCGCCCAAGCCTCGACGACGAGCGTTCGCAACCCCTCGGAGCCGCCGTATACGGCCGCGGCCAGTCCCGCGGGTCCGGCGCCCAGCACGACCAGGTCGAATCGCTCCGCATCGACCTCGGCGCGCAAGCGAAGCGTCCGGGCAACCTGCGCCGCGGATGGGTTGCGCATCACCTGGGTGGCGTGCACCAGCACCGGGGTCTCCGATCTCGGGATATCGAGCCAGTCGAGCATCGCGGCGCTTTCCTCGTCGGTGTCGACGTCATACCAGCGCACCGGCAGGAGATTGCGCTCGAGCAGGTCGCGCACCTCGAACGCCCGACGCGATCCGCGCGGCGCAATCAACCGCATCACCCCGTGGCCCTCCGTCTCGTGCCATGCGCGCCACGCCAGCAACGTGGCGAACACCTGCTCGCCGAACTCGGGCCAGCGGGCGACCATCTCGCGGAGCCCGCCGCGGTCGAACGCGATCACGTCCGTCGGCTCGACCGCAACGCAGGCGCTGACCGTCGGCTCACCGGTGAATGCTGCGATGTCGCCGATGTACGTGCGACTGTCCGCGTTCGCGATGTAGACGTCCTTGCCGGGTTTTCGGTCGATGAACTCGACGAGCCCGCGCTCGATCACGTAGAACGGAGCATCTCGCTGGGCGTGCTCATACAGGACGTCTCCGGGCTCAAAGCTGAGCCTGCGTCCGCGCTTTGCCAGCCAGCCCAGCTTGGCGTCCGAGAGGCGCGGGAACAGCACCTCATCATTCAGATCGGGAAACCGATCGCTACGCACCGCCTGCGTCGTCGCCACACATCGAGGCTAGCGCCTACACCCGCCCACAGCGGCCCCCCTCTACGAGGCAGCCGCCCCGCCTAGCTCGTCTTGGCGGCGGCCTGCGCCATTTGCTTGAGCATCGCGTCGTGGTTGCGGTCGAGCTCAGCTCGCGTCTCGGCGGCGATCACCGCGTTGTTGTGGATCGTCAGCTCGTTGTCCTGCTTCTGCTCGCCGGCTAGTGACCAGTTGGTCGAGCCGCGGACCGTGTAGATGCCGTCGATGATCAAGATCTTCATGTGCGAGATCGCGCCTCTGGTCGACTCGCCGATCGCGATCGAGTTGCCGATCAGGTCGTTCCGCCAACTCGCGAGGAGCTCCTTCTCGTGGACACCCCCCGCTTGGGATTTATCGAGGCTCATCTGAATGTAGATGTGACTGTCGGTGACCTTCTGCTGGATTATCGCGTTCAGTTCGTCATCGTCGTAGCCATACATGTTCAACACCAGTGACTTCTGCGTTGACCTCAACAGGGCAACAAGCACGCCGTGCACGTCGTCAACCGGTGAATAGAACGTTCGGATGTCCTCGGGGTATCCGTCGAGGAAACGACCACCAGCCTTGTAGCGGGCGAGATCGTCCCAGTTGAAGGGTGATCCCGTGGCGGGAGCTGGCGCGTTTGCCATCGCCTCAACATACTCCCGCGCGTGCGCCAGCAGCGAAAAACTGGCCGTGCTGGCTTTCGTCGGCAACTCAGGACGTCAGAGAACCCGATCGACACCTCCCAAAAAGGCCCTGGGATCGCCCAGCGGCTTTAGAGTGCCGCCGCTGGGGACTCGAACCAGGCGCACTCGTGTGAGAACGCTCTTTATCAGTAGCTCTATCGGGCTGGGGCACGCCGGCAGGGATCTCGCGATCGCGAACGAGCTGCGGCGGCTGCGGCCCGATGTCGAGATCGACTGGCTCGCCGGCGATCCCGCGACGCGGATGCTCGAGCAGGCAGGTGAGCGAATGCTGCCCGAGTGCTCGGTCTTCCGAGAGACCGGCGTCGCGGAGGCCAACGCCGGCGACTTCTCGCTGAATCTCGTCGGGTACGTGACGCACGCTGCGCGGCAATGGGCACGCGTCGCCAGAACGATCTTGCGTTTGATCGACGAGCACGAGTACGAGTTCGTGGTGGGTGACGAGACCTATGAGCTCACGATCGCCTTCGCCCTCCGCCTGGCGCTGAAAACCGTCCCGTTCGCGATCATCTACGACTTTGTCGGCGTCGACGCGATGAGCGGCAATCCATTCGAGCGCGCCGCCGTCTACGCGCTCAACTACCTGTGGGTGGAGGACGTCGCGGGAAGGCGCCCTCCTTCGACCTGGTGCTGTTCGTCGGCGAGCCCGCGGATGACCCCGATCGGCCGCTCGGCGCCCGCCTGTCCAATCGCCGTACATACGCGACCCGGCACTTCGCATTCATCGGATACATCGTGGATTTCGACGCGACCGAGCTTCGCCGCAACCGATCAGGCGGGCGGGCCGCGCTCGGGTACGACGAGCGACCCCTGATCATCTGCTCAGTCGGGGGGACTGCGGTTGGAGCCGATCTGCTCCGCCTCTGCGCCGCTGCTTACCCGCATCTGCTCACTCGCGTGCCGGACGCCCAGATGCTGCTCGTGTGTGGGCCGCGCATCGACCCGGGCGACGATCCACGCTCCACGGCTCGATCTCGAGCCGACATGGCAGTCAATTCCCACCGATGGCGCGAGGCGCGCTGCTCAGCTCATCTCGGCTCGTTTACCGTTCCCTGGGCACCGCGCCAGCGTTTTCTGACGGGTCGCGGGAAGGGTGTTCGTCGGCGAGTGGGTACGGGGTCGGTGGCGGTTATCCCCAGCCGGTCGATAGGTAGACGTGCTCTTGGGTGGCGACGATGTTCCCGTGGCCGTAATCAACCCGGAATCGCACAAGCGGCGATGGGGCGTTGCTGCCATACCAGCTGTTCGTCGACAGTCCGTCGGGGAGTACCCCCAGGCGCGTGGTCAGGCCGGCGGCTTGCAGGAAGCCTGCGTAAACGTAAAGGGTTCGCCGCCGTGAGTGCGCGACATAGCTCCACGTTGGGTCGTTCAGTATCAGTGGCGCGCCCGCGATCGTGGCCGTGACGATTGCCGGTCGCCGCAGCCGGACCGAAAGGCCGACCCGGTCGCAGATGATCGAGTTGGGAATGTGGCAGGCGACGCCCATGTACGGGTCCTTTACAAACACCGCATCCGGGGACTCGCTCTTCGCCGGCGCGGGCTCCGATGCGGAGCGCAGACCGCGCTGTGGTTGGTTTCGCCCTCCGTGATCTGAGCCGATGATCAACGCGCCAAGCGCGACCGCGAGCGCGGCTGTCATCGCTGCAACCCGGCGTCGGCGTTGTCGGCGCCGGGCAGCCTTGATCACGCCGAGCTCGACGTCGGGCCCTGGCCTGTCCAGCATCTCGTGATCGGTCGGGATCAGCAGGGTGCGCTGGGGCCGTTGTGTTCGAGCGGCCTGGGTGGTTGGCATGGCGGCACTTCCCTGTGGCTAGCCGAGGCTCTGGATCAGGCGGATCAGTTCGCCCGGGCCGTATCCGTGCTGGCGGGCGAAGCTGATCAACTCGAGCGTGCGAGCGGTTACGGCACCGGCTTCGGGCGTGCCGGCGACGGTGATCCCCCGTCCCCGGCGGAACTCCAACAGGCCCTCGTCGCGTAGCGTTCGCAGCGCCCGCAGCACCGTGTTGTGGTTGACGCCGATCACGGCCGCGATGTCTCTCGCGGGCGGAAGGCGCTCGCCGGGCTTGGCCTCGCCGTCGGCGATCGCGCGACGGATCTCGGCCGCGACCTGTTCGTGCAGATCAGTCTGGTCCCCGCGATCGATCTTGACGCCTAGCATAGTGCCGCTTAGAGTAGCACTATTATGTGCATGTGCGGAGCCAGATCGCCAAGCAGCAGGCGACCCAACACTCCCACATAGGCGACCAGTCAGCGCGATTGATGATCGGCTGCTCGTCGGGGCGAGGTAAGCCAGCTGTGCGTCTCCGCGTACGCGAACGGATGCCGGAATGCCGCGAGCGCGTCAGGGCCGTCCACCTGGAACACAAATGACTCTCCGGAGCGCTCGTGCGCCACGGCGACCGCGATCCCGTTCGAATCGGGGTCCCAGAGCAGCCAAACCTCGATGCCGTCGCTGTGGCGGTGATCCAGCTCACGAACATCAAGCCCGAATATGGTGTTCATCGCTTCTGCTCCCGCTGTTCAGAGGTGGGAGGGCCGCCAGTCATCAGCACTCCCACGCCGAGCCCTGCACAGAGGCTGGAGTTCCGAGCCGAGCCCGTCAAGCGGAGACGCCCGCGCCAACATGTAAGGGAGCGGTCCCTAGCATCCATTGGCGCAGCGTAAGGGATCGTTCCCTATCATGTCAAGCATGAGCCCTCCCGAGAAGCCAAGTTCGGCCCCCAGGGCGCCGTCTCGGCGAACTTCGACCGAGACGCGGGAGCACATCCTCACCGTCGCCGCGACGCTCTTCTACGCCGACGGCATCCGGGCCACGGGGGTCGACACGGTCGCCTCGCGGGCCGAGGTGGCCCCGACGACGCTATATCGCCTGTTCGACTCGAAGGACGACCTGGTAGCCGCATATGTCGAGCGGTGCAGTTCGCGCTACAAGGCAGTTCTCGCGACAGCGATGTCGTCCGCAGCGTCGTCGCCGCGCGGCAAGCTTCTCGCGATCATCGACGTATTCGCGGACGAGGTTCAATCCCCGGCCTGTCGGGGCTGCCCCTTCCTGATGGTGCTTGCCGAGTTCCCCGACCCCAACAGCGCCGCGCACGCCAAAGCCATCGCGCACAAGGCATGGCTACGCGATCTCTTCCACGAGCTAGTCGGCGAGCTTGCGCTTACCACGGAACTCCGTGATGCCGAGTCGCTCGCCGACGGGCTCGCGCTGCTGGCCGAAGGCATGTACGGCTCGGTGCAGGCGCTTGGCCCTTCGGGGCCAGCCGCCTACGGACGTAGCTGCGCCGAAGCGCTGATCGACGCTGCGCAGCGACCGGCGGACGGCGCGGCGCGTCCACGGGCCCCCGTGTCGAGCCTGGAGGTCAAGCCGTCACGAGAGTCGGCGCCGGGCGGCCGTTGAGCACGGCGTCGATGTTGTCGAGAGCGAGCATGCCGATCGCGGTCTGCGTCTCGACCGTGGCGGCAGCCAGATGCGGCATCAGGAAAGCGTTCTCGAGCGTCAAGTAGCGCGGATCGATCTCCGGCTCGTGCTCGAACACATCGAGGCCGACAGCCGCCACGGCGCTGAGCACGGCGCGCCGGATGCAGACTTCCCCAACGGTCGATCTCGAGGGCCCAATTTGGCGGCCCCCGCGGGATCATCTTCGCTCTCCGGCCAGTCTTCCGCGCGATCGCTTACACGCGGCGGCGCCAGCCGGCCTGGGCGGGTGGATCAGGCGTTGCGGATGATCCGCAACAACACGGGACGCGAGGCATGTGACGCCGCGTCGAGGACCGAGGCGAGCTCATCGTCGCGTAGCTCCTCGGCGGCCTCGACGACGACCACGAGCGGTTCGACCCCGGTCCCCGCCCGCGAGATCACCTGCCGGACCTCCTCTGCCTCCCGGCTGAGCGTCTCGGGCGACGGCACGGACAGTACGACCTCTCCCGCCGCGGGAGGCTCGAGATTACCTTCGGCGTCGGTGGGGCCGACTTCGACGATCGCCTCCCCGCGATCGACGGCAGCCGGCGGCTGCTCCCGCAGTTGGCGCTCGACAGCGCCGCCGCGTGGCACTTCGATTATGAGCCGTGGCTGAGCGATCGGTTCACCGTACTTGGTGTCATAACTCGACGCCGCGATCGGCGAGCCAGTCCCTGACTCGCCGAGGGGGATCTCCCTTCCACTCGGCTCGGGCCGCCAAACGGAGGAGCTTGTGCGGATCGTCCCGGAGCTCGTCGCGGCGATACGCCAGGTACAGGATCGTCGCGGCCGCCATCGAGACCGCCGGATCATCGATCTCGACATCGACGCCCTCAACCGCGATCGCCACTCGTTCCTCGAGGTTCTGGATCGCGGTCACCGGCTCGTCGGAATCCTCGAACTGGGCCAGAATCTCACCCAGGCGTGGGTCATTGTCGTCCGGGTCGCTGACCTCGACCGCTCGTTTGGCGATGTCGAACAGGGTTATCGGGCGGCGTTCGGTTGGCATCGTTGCCACCCTACAGCGGCTGGGCGATGCAAGGTTCCTGACAGGATGAGATCCGTGCCCCGCATCGCCACGCCCGGCGACTACGAGATGGATGCGCCCACGGACGGGCGATTGCCGGTGTCTGGGCGGCGTCGCGGGCCTTTTGGTGCGCTACCCCGAGGAGGTCGTGCTCGTAAAACTCCGATACCCAAGCGCGGCAAGGCTCTAGATTGCCGTGCTCCGCACAGGGTGCGGCCTCTGACGTCGTTTGGATTGGGGCCCGCCGACGCGCACTTCAGAGACGCCTCACGAGCTATCACCGTCGCCAGTTTGACCGTCGGACAATGACCAAGCACCGAAGACCGAGCGCCCGGACCTCGCGTCGCGACCTGAAACGGCGCGACGAGATGTCCGACGGGATCCGTGAGCTCAAGCGGGAGGTCAGCGATCTACGGCGCTCAAACGAGCTCCCCGGATCGAAGGCGCCTTCGTCGGTGGTAGAGCGACCTTCCGGCCCTGAGAGGAGCTGGGGGGGTGTGGTGCGTTTCGGCCGGCCACGACGCCGGCTCAGGATCATTGTTGGGGTGGGTGCGGTCGCGATCGTGCTGGTGGTCGCCCTCAGCGCGGTGTTCGGAAGCGCTGACTCCTTCTCACTGCCAAGTCACGCCACGCTTGCCGGCATGAGCGTGCGCGAGCGGATCGTGGCGATCGCCAGCAGCCAGCTCGGGTACGGCACCGATCCCTCTAACTCCTACTGCAACAAGTTCAGCGCGTACTGGGAGGCGGGCACGACCGGCTGCCCGAACGGCGAGACCTCTGAACCGTGGTGCGCGGATTTTGCCGCCTGGGCGTGGCGGGAGGCAGGCGTTCGGTTCACCTACGGTTTTGGCCCCGGAGAGATCAACGCGAGCGCCGCCAGCTTCTATCAATGGGGCCTCGCCAACGGCGCGTGGCATCCGGCGACGAGCGGGTACGTGGCGGCCCCCGGCGATGTCGCGGTGTATGGCCTTCAGCTCGGAACCGACCCGTCAGCCACCCACGTGGCGATTGTCAGCGACGACACGCCTCGCCAACGAGGCCCCGACGTGGTCAACGGGGACGGCGACCGTACCGGCTTCTCCGTCGTCGAGACCGGAACCGACCAGATACAGGCTGACGTCAGTCATGCCAGCACCTCCACTCTCACCGGCTACGTGAGCGCGCCCTGAGGGCGCATACCTAGCGGCCATCGTGCGAAGGCAATGCCCATCGGCGACAATTCTGCACGGCTAGGCCTGCTCGTCTCCTCGCCATCCGAGCATGAGGCGGCGCGACTCGGGAAGGTCGCTTACGACGAGGTCGTAGGAGTCCTCGATCATGGCCTCGATCATCTGCTCGGGTAGGGAGCCGTCGATCACGACGGTGTTCCAGTGCCGCTTGTTCAGGTGGTATCCGGGAATCACGGCTGCGTGCGCCTGGCGTAGCTGCTCGGCTAACAGCGGCTCACACTTGAGGCTGACCCGGAGCTCGTCGGCGCCAAGCTGAGAGAGGGCGAACATCTTGCCGCCGACCTTGAAAACCGAGGTAGTCGAGCCGAACGGAAACGTCTCCTCGGCGCCTGCGAAGGAGAGAAGGTGGTCGCGAAGCTGGGCTGCGGTCATGACATCGGCCGCCGAGTATCACGAACTGGGCTCAGTCCGCGACTCGGCCCGTGATTGGAGGTCGCGCCGAGCTGAAGAGTGGCGGAACAACGCGCCCGATATCGTCGCCGTACTCGTGTCGCACGTGCTCTTGATCTCAGGAAGCTTGAGAGAGGGGTCCACGAACAGTGCGGCGATCCGTACGGCGCAACAAGTGGCACCGGCCGGCATGGCGACGACCATCTACACGGGTATGGCGTCATTGCCGCACTTCAACCCGGACGACGATCGCGAGGATGGCCCGGTCCATCCCGCGGTCGCGAACCTTCGCGCGCAGATCGGCGGAGCGGATGCGATCCTGATTTGCACGCCGGAATATGCGGGCGGCCTTCCCGGCTCGCTCAAGAACTTGCTCGAATGGACCGTGGGGGACGGCGGAACCTACCGCAAGCCGGTTGCATGGATCAACCTGTCCGGGCCGGCCGCCCCGACCGGAGGCGCCGATGCTCACGGCTCGCTGCGCAAGGTCCTCGGCTACGTGCACGCCGATATCGTCGAACCGGCGTGTATCCGTGTGCCTGTCACCCGCGAGCTCGTTGCCAACGACGGCACGATCACAGATGTCGCGATTCGCGAAAGGATCGCGATGATGCTTTTCACTCTCGCCGATGAGCTCGCGCGGCGAGATCGGCAAACAGGTTGCATCTGAGTCCAGCTGCGACACGACGCGCATAGACTCCGAAGTACGATCCCGCCGTGGCGGTCCTGCCGGTGCCGGGCGGAGAGCTCTACTACGAAGCCGCGGGCGCCGGTGTTGCCGTTGTGCTCGTGCATGGTCTCGCGCTCGACGCACGCATGTGGGACGACCAGGTGCCTGCGCTCGAGGACATCGCCAGAGTTGTCCGCTACGACTTGCGCGGATTCGGCCGCTCGACACGCGACGCCGACACCTCCTATTCACACGCCGATGATCTCTGGAGGCTGCTCGACCACCTTGGAATCGATGAGGCAGTGCTCGTCGGCCTGTCGATGGGCGGCCGCGTCGTGGTCGAGGCGACGCTGGCCGTACCCGAACGCGTACGGGCGCTGGTGCTGCTCGACGCAGTGCTCGACGGCGTGCCGTGGGATCCGGACTCGGAGCGTGGCATGCGGGCGATCGGCGAAGGCACTACGCTCCGGCGGTGTGGACGAGGCCAAGAAAGCGTGGCTTCGCCACGGCTTCTTCGTTCCCGCCCAGCGCATCGCCGGACGTCGCGCGCCGGCTCGCCGAGATGGTCGGCGATTACTCCGGCGTGAACTGGACGAGCACGGACCCGCACGCGCCGCACCCGAACAGCATCGAACTCCTGGCGACGATCGCCGCGCCAACGACCGTTGTCATCGGCGAGCTCGACGTTCCCTGCTTCCACGAGATGTCCGACGTCCTGGCCAACCGGATTGCCAACGCGCGGAAGGTCACAATCCCGGACGCCGGGCACATCGTCAACATGGAGGCGCCGGAGGCTGTCAACGCGCTGCTGCGCACGGTGGTGTCGACCGCTCCCTAGCCTGACGACGAGCCCACCGAGCCGAGCGAGACCCGGCCGGTTGAGGGCTGCTCCTGCCTGATCGCGACCGGCTAGAGGCGACCGATCGCGGCCTTGGCGGCCACCTTGAGCCCGGGCAGCGGCTGCTTGAGGCCCGCGGTTACGAAGTACAGCTCGACGTTGTTCTTCCAGACCATCAGATCCTGCCCGCCGTCAACCGAGTAGGCATCGCTACCGATGCCGTTCAAGTGAGCCGCCGGCTTCGGCGCCGCTTTGCCCTCGGTGTCGAAAACCGTACGGACAACGACACCCATGACCTCGATCGTGACCGCCTTACTGCCCTTTGTGTACTCGCACGTAGGTATCCCACTGACTTTGTGCGCCTCCCCCGGCCCGGCGGGCGCGCCGCCTAACACCTTGGTGGCGTTCGACGCCGTCATCAGCTTGCACGGGCTCTTCGTTGCCGCCAGCGAGGGCACAGCCGCCACGAGCGCGACCGCGACTGCAGTGATGGGGATCGACAGGTTGCGCATCGAGGGCGCTCCTCGCATACCGACGCTCATTTGGTGGGCCGGCACCCTACTGTGACCGGGCGACCGACGTCAACCGAAGCCCCTGCCGATCGATCGCTTGCCCGACTCGAGGACCTGAACCGGGTCCCGCCGGCGCTACAGCATCACCCGGCCGCCGCTGACGTCGAGCGTGACGCCTGTCAGCCACGCCGCCGACTCGGACACGAGGAACAGCGTCGCGAGGGCACAATCCTCCGGCGTGCCAATCCGGCCGAGCGGTGACATCGCGGCCGTCGTCGCGACCGATTCGTCATCCATGATCCGCTCGATACGCTCCGACATCACCGTCGCCGGCGCCAGCGCGTTGGCACGGATTCCGTAGCGCCCGAGCTCGAGCGCGATGTGCCTCGTGAACTGAACGACACCGGCTTTGGAGGCGGCATACGAGGCGGTCAACTGCTTGTCGAGCAGACGGCCACCGCTTGACGCCATCGTGACGATGCTGCCCGAGCGACGCTCGATCATCGTGGGTAGAAACTCCTTGACGGTCAGGAAGGTCGATGTCAAGTTGGCCTCCAACACGCTGTTCCACTCAGCGAGCGTGATCTCGGTGATCGACGTGAACGATTCGAAGCCGCCGGCGTAGGCGAGCAGGACATCGACGGGGCCGAGGTTCGATTCGACGCCCGCCCGCACCGCCCGCAGATCGGCCGCGCTCGTGCAGTCCCCGGCGATTCCGATCGCCTTGGCCCCGCCACCGACGAGCTCATCGACAAGGGTGTCGATCGGCCCCTGCGATCGCGCGTTCACCGCGACGCTGACGCGATTGGCGGCGAGCAGCCGGCAGCACGCGGCACCGATTCCCCTGGAGCCCCCCGTCACGACCGCGACCTTACCCGCTAGATCCGGGTAGATCGGGGCGAGCCAGGGAGTCTGCCCGCTCACGACGACTGCAGCAGAACTTCCGGGTTGACCGCGTTTCTCGGCTGCCGGCCGGATAGGACGTCAACGACGGAGTCGACCGTCCGACGTTGCAGCTCGACGAGTGCCTCGGCCGAATAGAACGCCATGTGCGGCGTCACGACCGCCAGCGGATGCGTCCGCAATGGGTGGTCGGACGGCAGCGGCTCGGTCTCGACGACGTCGAGGCCAACTCCGCCGAGCCGGCCCTCATCGAGCCCGCTGACGACCGCGTCGAGATCGACCAGACCACCGCGTGAGGTATTGACGAGCACCGCCCCGGGTGCCATCAGATTAATCTCCGCATCGCCGATCAGATGATGTGTTTCGGGCGTGAGCGGCGCGTGCATCGACACGAAGTCGGCCCCGCTGAGCGCCTCCTCGAGCGACGATGCCCGCGCGATCGTGTGGTCCCACGCGGTCACGTGGGGGTCGTAGGCGATGACCTCGATGCCGAACGCGGCCGCGCGCAGCGCGACCTCCCTACCGATACGACCAACGCCGATAAGCGCCAGGCGGGTGCCCTGGAGTCTTCGCACGCCCGAGGCCGGAACGCTCCAGCCGCCGTCGCGGACCTCCAACGCGGCTCGCGCGACACCGCGGCCGACCGAGAGCAGCAGCGCGACCGCGTGGTCGGCGACCTCGCCGATGCAGTAGTCCGGAACGTATGTGACGACAATATTCGCGCGGGTCGCCGCCGCCACATCGATGTTGTCGTAACCGATCCCGTATCTGGCGATCACCCGGCAACCGCCGCCTGCGGCCACATCGATCAGCCCTTGCCCGACCCGGGCGTAGCCCACGAGCATGCCCGCGACCTCGTCCGCCAGCCCGATCAGCGTCTGCGCATCGGGGGCAGGCGATCGCAGCAGGCTCAACCCGGCGCGGGTTAGCGTCTCCCGTTCGATGTCGTCGCTACCGAATGGCCGGTCGGTGAGAAGGATCGTGGCTGTCATATGCGGCTCCTTCGATCGGGCTTTCAGTCGCTGAGCAGCAGCGACTCGTCGAACGCCGTGCGGGTCAGAGACTCGCCGCCGTCATCGGACACGGCGATTGTGTCCTCGAGGCGCACGCCACCCCCACCCCGCACGTTGGGCACCCATATCAGGGGCTCGATCGCAAGCGTCATCCCGGCCTCAAGCGTCACGGTCGCGGCACCCGGGAGCTGCTCACCGACATACGGCGGCTCGTTTGCCCCCATGCCGACGCCATGGCCGATGAACAGCGACAGGAACCGATCGCCAAAGCCGCGCTCCTCGCCAGCGGCGACCGCCGCGCGGGCGACATCGAGATTGGTGTTGCCTGGTCGCATCGCATCGCGCGCGGCGTCGAGCGAACGGTGAACGGCCGTATAGATCTCCTGCTGATGGCGAGACGGCTTCCCGCACGCCACCACCCGGCCCATGTCGGAGAAGTACCCGTTCCACATCGCACCGATGTCGATGAAGACGAGGTCTCCCTCGCGGATCACCTTGTCCGAGGCGAACCGCTGCGGGGGGCTCATCCGCTCGCCGGAGGCGACGAACGGCGTCGCCAGGTGTGCCATCTCGCCGCCAAGCCGGTAGAGCTGCGACATCGCCGCTGCAACCACCTCGTACTCCCGGACGCCCGGCCCCACCGCCGTGATCGCCGCCTCGGTGAGGGCCTCGGCGATCGCACTCGCCTCCTGCATGGCCGCCAGTTCGGCTTGGTCCTTGCGCATCCGCGCGGCTTGCATCACGGCGTCACCGTCGCAGAGGCGGACCTCGGGCAACGTGCGATTGACCTCGGCGAGTTGGGCGAACGCGATCTCGTCGATGCCGATACGAGCGGTGTCGAGCTCCAGGACGCGAACCGCCGGGGCGATCGCGGCGTCGTAGGCACCGGCGATCAGCCCCTGCGCTTCCATGATCGGAACGGGCCGCACATCCTCAACCCACGGCATCGTCAATCTGACCCGGTCGACCTCGCCGCCCGATAGGAACAGGGTCATCTTGCCGTCGCGCCGGAGCAGGCAGCCGTTGAGCAGCGCGCTCTTGCCCTGAATGATCTGCGGCCGCAGCCCGGATAGGAATCGGACGTTCTCGTCTTTCCACACCAGCACGGCGTCGAGCCCAGCCCGTTCCATCTCGTCGCGGGCACGGTTGACCCTCCGTCCCCGCAGTGAGTGCCAATCGATTCGCTGCTCGTAGTCGACGGCGGCCTGGCCTACGGCGTAGACGCCGAGATCGGATCGTTCGGCCGATGGCGGCAAGGTTCTACAGCCGGCCGGTCGCGTCGTAGATCGGAGCGACGAGCCGCTTGAAGCTCAGGCCCTCGAAATCCTCGAGAACCTCGAACGAGTGCGGGACGTTCGGCGGGTGATAGCTCGCCTGGCCGGGGCGCACCTCGTAGGACTCCCCACCGACCGTCGCCCGGGCCAGGCCACGGAGCACGTAGACGATCTGCTCCTCGGGGTGACTGTGCTCCTTGGCGCCGCCCCCTTTTGTAAAACTCAGCTTGGCAAGCTCGATCTCGACCCCGCGCAGGACCGGGCCGGTTGCGGTCGAGTATTGCTCTGTGACCTTGTTATCTAGATGGTCGTCAAACGTCACAAGGCTCATGTCAGTCTCCAGTGGTCGTTGTAGGCGCCTGGTTTCGTCACCGTGTCACACGCCCGATCCCAGCCTGCGACGCGCGTTCCATTCCCGAAGAAAGGCTTCCCGGCCAGCGGTCAGCAGCTCGGCGGGCGGTCGTTTCCACAGAGAATCCGGCAGGTCGGTGCCGTAGCGACCGTCGTCAGAGAAGATCTCGAGGTCGTACCAACCAGTGAATCCACCCTCGTCGAGCGCTGCCAGCAGGGTCGGCAGGTCAATGATGCCATCGCCCGGAAGGACGCGGTCCATCCAACCTTGCGGCTCCTTCGGCAGGTCGCACACCTGTACCCCGCCGAAGTTCCGTGCGTGAGTTCGCGTCAACTCCTCGATGTTCGGGGTGTCGAACAGGTGGTAAGTGTCATAAACGATGTCGATGTTGTCTGCTCCTACCTCGCCCAGCAGATCGACCGCCTCCGGAATCGTGCTCACCAGCGATCGCCCGGGGAGCATGTCCACGCGCTGAGGCTCCAGCCCCAAGCGAAGGCCCGCGTCGGCAGCAACCGCGGCGACCCGTCCGAGGCCTTCGACGATCGCCGTCCGCGCCTGCTCCGGATCACGGCCGTGAATCGCGCCCGTGATCACCACGATCGACGCCGGCTCGAACGGCGCGAGCCTGCGCACACTCCCGCACATCAGCTCGATCCGCTCCTCGAGGTCCTCCGGGCCGGGGAACACGGCCCCGCTGGTCGGCAACGGCGAGATGTTCACGGGCATGCAGATCGCCGCTTGTAACCCGCTGCCTCGAAACGCGCGAAGCTGCTCCGCCTCTTCCCCGCGCCGAAGCTTGTATTCGCAAATGCTGATTCCAGCGACGCCGAGCTCCGTGAGCGCGTGAAGATCGTCCTCGAACGTCGTGTCGGGAGTCGTGAACTGACAGATGGAGAACCGTGGGTCACCGGTCATGTCGCATCTCCTCTAGCCGTCATATTCGAGCAGTACCCCAAGCGCCTGGTCCGGGTGTCGGTCGAGCAGCTCGTAGGCGTCGGGCGCCTGCTCGAGCCCGAATCGGTGGGTGATCAGATTGGTGGTGTCAAGCCGGGCCAGGCGCTCCATCACGACCCCCATCCGACGGGTCGTGTCCCAGCGAGGCTGAAGCCCGGATCCGACCATGGCGTTCTGGACGCTCACCACCCGCAGGCGCCGGATGTGGAACTCCGGTGAGAGCACCAGCGACACCGGCTTGGCGCCGTAATAGGCGAGCACCGCGACCGTTCCCTCCTTGCCGGTGCACTCGAGCGCGGTCTGCAGCGCGCGCTCCGATCCACTCGCCTCGATGAAGATGTCCACGCCGCGTCCCTGCGTGTGATGCCGGATGGCCTCGGCCGCCTCAGTCGGATCGACGACTTCGTCGGCGCCGATCCAAGCGGCCTGCCGCCGGCGGTTCTCGAGCGGATCGATCGCGATCAGTCGTGACGCCGTCGTCCTGGCGAGATGAGCCGCAAACCCGCCGACGACCCCCAGGCCGGACACCGCAACGCAGTCTCCGTAACGAACCGGGACGTCGAGCATCGACGTGAGCGCGACCCCGAACAGATTGGCAAACACCGCCTGCTCGATATTGAGCTCGTCCGGGACGGCGAACAGCAGGCGTCTCCCATATGGCGCGAGCCCGCCTCCGCCGACGGCTCCGGCCGCGATCGTGAACCTGCTCTGGTGGGGGTGATAGGCGAACACCCGCTGCCCAACGGAGAACCCGGAGTCCGGGCCCGCTTCCTCCACCTCCCCCACCACCTGGTAGGCAAACTTGATCGGGAACGGGTACTGACCCGCGCTCGTCGGGAGGTCCGTCTCAGCTCTCGAACGAGTCTGCCCGCGGTACAGGATCATCTCAGTGCCGGCGCTGATCAACGAGGCGATGCCGCGAACCCGCGCCTCTCCTGCAGCGGGCTCGGCTACGACTTCGTCGAGCACTTCCGCTCGGCGTTCCGCGGTGAACCAGACTGCCCGCGCCGGAAGGTTGCCGGCCACAGGCTCAGCCTCGGATGACGCAGGACTTCCGGGCGCCACCACTAGACGACTCGGGTGGCGACCCGGTGCCGCCAGACACGCACAGACAGATACGAGAATTTGGAACCAGTCATCTACGCCGCGGACTTTCCGCCATCGACCGTGATCACCTGACCGGTGAGATGATGCGGCGCATCGAGAATCAACCAGATCCCGACGGCGGCCACTTCGGTCGTTTCGCCCATTCGACCCTGGGGAATGTCGGCCAAGAGCTGTCGTTCGCCCTTCGACGGGTCGTCTGGATCCAGGCTAGCCATCATCGTGCGGATCATCCGAGTGTTCATCGCGCCCGGACAGACGACATTCGCCCGCACGGATTGCGTCGCATATTCCAGAGAGATCGACCGGGTCATGCCGACGATCGCATGTTTGGAGCCGGAGTAGGCCGAGCAGTTCGCCTTGCCATGCGTCGCCTGATAGGACCCAACATTGACGATCGCCCCGCCGCCACGTGCGACGAGGTGCGGGAGCGCATATTTCATGAATAGCCAAGTTCCGCGGACGTTCACCCACATCACCGCATCAAACTCGTCGACGGGAGTGACCTCGATCGACAGGAGCTTGCCCTCGAGCCCAGCAATGTTGTAAAGGCCGTCGACGCCGCCGAAGCGCCCGGCGGTCTCGTCGACAACACGCTGAACGTGCTCGGGTTCACCCACGTCGCCAGCAACTGGGAGCAGCTGCCCCGGGACGTCGGGCGTCAGCCGATCGACGAGCGTTGCAAGCGCCTCCGCGTCTCGATCCACGCACGTGACGTTGACCCCGCGGGCAGCGAGCAACCGGACGGCCGTTGAACCAAGCCCACCGGCTGCGCCCGTCACGATCACGACTTTGCTGTCAGTGCTCATCTCGTTGCCCGTTCGGCAAGCTATCGCCATGTCCCGCACGGCGTCGGGTTGTGTCCCCTGGAGGTGACCGATACGGACCTATCCGGATCGGCCCTCGATCGGCCTTGGATCACCCGATGTTCCGCGCGGCGGCAGCCAGCAGCCGGTCTCGCATCGCCAGGAGCTCCGAGCGAACTGACCCCAGGTCAATCCCCTGCAACTGACCGCCGCGCTTGACCGTCCGGCCGGCGACGATCACGGTGTCGACATTCCCCGCGTGGGCGCCCGCGACGATCGCTGCAACCGGGTCGCCGACTGGGAACAGGCCTGAATCCTGAGCGCGGATCAGGATCAGATCCGCCCGTTTGCCGGGCGTGAGCGACCCGGTAACCGCTGATTGCCAGCACGCCCTGGCGCCTTCGGTCGTGATCGCCGCGAGGGCATCGGCGGTGGTGAGTACCCCGGACTCGGCGGCCCAGGTGTCGACGGGTAGCCCGCTAGCGTGGATTTCCTGCGCCGCCCGGGCGCGGTCCGCCAGAAGTCCGATTCGCGCCTCATCGAATAGGTCTCCGCTCGCCGCCGACACGGCATCGGCGCCCAGCGCAACCGGCGTCCCGATCGACTTGAACCGGCCCGGCTGTGGAATCCCGAGCCCGAGCGCGAGCTCGGCCATGGGCGTCATCGTTACGGTCGCACCGGCCGCACCGATCTGGCTGATCTCCTCGTCGGTGATTGCGTTGCAGTGCACGAAGTTCATGTCCGGACCGAGCAAGCCGGCGTGCTGGAGTCGGGCGACTCCCTGCATTGGCGGTGGCCCCTGCGGAATCCCGACGTGCATCGTGATCGGCATGTTCATGTCCCGCGCGGCCCGGATATCCGACACGGTGTTGTCCCAGCTCGTCGCCTCGGGCCCCTGAAGCGCGAGCGCGATTGACACCCCACCCTTGCTGCCGGCATCGCCGATCGTCGAAGCCAGCAGCCTTCTGGCGTCGTCCCATCGAGCCGGAGGCCTTGGTCCCCAAGCAAGCTCGGCGAGCTTGCGCTGCATCGACACCCCGTATGCGAATACGGGGTTGATCGGCATTGACCTCAGTGCATCGACCGCAGCTGATGCGTGTTCCGGCGTGTTGACGATGTGACACCAGTCGAGAACTGTGGTGATCCCCGCGTCGAGGCACTCGGCAACGCCAGCGCGCGTGGCGGTGAACACATCGTCCGGTGAGTAGCGCACCGCTAGCCGCGGCCACAGGTCTGCCCGTAACTCGCGATACGACTGGTCCATCGATCGCCCGCGCCACGGCGTGTACCACAGATGGCGATGCGACTCGACAAGGCCGGGCAGCACCAGCATCGCGGTCGCGTCGATCCGCTCGCAGTCGTCGCACGCGATCACCGACTCGATCGCGGCCAGCGTTCCGTCCTCGATCAGGACATCGCGGCGGCGGGGCTCGCCGAACGCGCTGTCCTGCGAGACCACTGTGCCGTGCTCGATCAACAGCCTGTGCGTCATCGTGGCGGCAGGCAGCAGCCGCCCGGGCTACGGTCGCGATTCAGGCCACACCTTCTGGAATGAACGGATGCTTTGTGAAGATCACAGGCCCGTCCTTGGTCACGAGCAGGTTCTCCTCGAGCCGCACGGTCTGCTCCAGCCCCGGATGACCCGCGAACGTTTCGCATGCGAAGTACATGTTCTCCTCGAGCTCGACCGGGTAATCGAGCGAGTAGGCACGAGAGATCCACATCCCCTCATACAGCGACAGTCCAATCGAATGGGCGAACTGCTGGAGCGTGACCGTCCCGAACTCGTCGTCGGCATACGTCGGGAGCTGGCGGGCCACGTCGGCCGTCGTGTTGCCTGCCCTCATCTGCTCGATCGCCGCGTACATCGACTCGTAGCACTCTTTGTAGAGGTCGATCTCACGGGACGTCAACTTTGCGTCGACCTTGAAGCAGCGGACGAAGTCAACGAAGTAGCCACTTGGTCCGACGGCGTTCTGGTCAATGATCACGAGGTCGCCCTGGCGGATCACCTTGTCGGTGTGCCAACGTCGATATGGACTCGTATTGCCGCCCGACGCGACGATGATGTCGTAGACGAAATCAAAGCCGCTCTCGTACAGGTATTCGTTCACCCTGGCGGTGATCGTGCTCTCCTTGACGCCCGGCTTCAGCCACTCGTGCTCGATCTTCCAGAACGACGTATCGCCATAGGCGCTTGAGATCTTCAGACACTCGAGCTCGTCAGGCGTCTTCACCACCCTCGCACCCGACATCGCGGGCCACGCGCTGACCATGTTGAGCCCGCGGCCCTGAAAAGTGGCGAGCGCGAGCGGATCTGCGATGTCGAGGCCAATGCGCTCCTCCATGACCCCGTTCTCCCGCAGGACCTCGACGACCGAATCGACCATCCTGCCAACCATCATCTCCTCGGCAGTCTCGGCCCACTTCCAGGTGATCGCGGGCCGGATGTTGCCGTTCAACCAAGGCGCATCGATCTTGGCGCATTCAAGGTCGGACCCGGCGGTCTCAAACAGCACCGGGTCACCGTCACGTGGCAGAACGCAGTACCGAATGAAGATGTTGTTCTTCCAGTTGCCCTGGAAGACGCTGGTGATGTACCGGATGTTCTCGCCGACGAAGCAGACGAGTGCCCCGACGTCATGCTTCTCCATCATCATGCGGGCGCGGGCGAGGCGATCCCGCCGCAGGCGGTCGAAGTCCACGCGAGCCTGCCAGTCGGTGGCGGTGGTGCTGTAGACACGCCTCGGATCGTGCTCGTGGGGCTTCCCGATAAACGAAAGATCCATGCCTTTCCCCGGGGGGGTCAACACACGAGTCGCCGTCCCATCTTGAGACTCCATGGTCGTACTCCGTTTCGCTCTCTCACCTCAGCGTGCCGCACGTTCAGCGCGCTGCTTATCGCATCAAGCTATGGCCCGCTGGAGTGGCGCACAGCTTTTGAACTTCGGAAGAGACCGATATCTGCGGCCGACGTGGCGTGGGGACGTCAACGGCGCGGGATCACCGGCACGAGCAACCGCGACGGATGCGACGGCCCGGTATGGATCGTCACACCGCCCGCGAAGACGGAATCCGGACGGTCCGCCTGGACGTCGTGCTTGAACGGCCCGACCCCGGTCATCTCGAACCAGCCGAACCGCTCGACGGTCGAGCTGTACCGGTAGTCGACTCCCTGAATGGTCAGCGCCAGCACATACCCGGCGGGCAGCCTGATCGAGGTCGGCCAGATCTCGATGTCCAGCTCGTAGACGATCCCCGGCTCAAGCGGCTGACGCTGATCGTGGGTGTGGTAGGGACGCCACGGCAGGCTGAGGCCGGGATCCAGCTTGCGGTGCGAGGCGCGCAGCCATCCGTGGGCCAGCGGCGAGTGTGGCTCGAGTGCTCCCGTGAAGGTCACCTCCTGGCCCGCTGGGTCGAACGCGCGGACGATCAGGAACAGGTCCGCGTCAGTCGTCTCCGACGAGACGAACAGCTTGGCCGCGAGCGGTCCGGTGATCTCGATCTCCTCCACGACCGCCCAGCTGAACGTGATCCCGTCCGCCTTTCCCTGATAGGACGCCGCCGCCGACGACGACGCCGGCTCTAGCGCCAGGCGTGGGCCGGACGCGTCAAGATGGAAGGTTGTCCAGTCGGTGTCCGCCAGCGGCCAGGCCCGCTCCTCCCGGAACTTGAAGCTGCCGTCCGGGCTGCGGACGTTGAGGAGCACCGGCGGCCGTCTGTCCCAGCCGTTGTCGACGCCCCTGAGGAAGTGGTCGAAGAACTCCTTCTGCAGCGTCCGTCCGTAATCGGTGTAGTAGTGCGTCCAGTGCTCGAGGCCGTGCAGCTCTAGCCACTTCTGCCGGGATTTGGCCTGGACGAATCCCTCGACGTTGCCCCGCAAGTGGAGCCCATGACCACCCCAGTTGCCCGCTGACAGCAGCGGCACCTCGATCCGGCTGAGGTCAGGAATGCGTCCGTCGTAGTAGTCGTCGATCAGCCCATGCGCGGCGACCTCCGCGCCAAAGTCGACTCGGTGGCGGGCAAGCTCGTCGGGGTTAAGGCTCTCGTCTCCGGTGATCGGCCGCCCGGTCTCCCGGTTGTGACCGGCCTCAGGACCGGCGCCATGCTGAACGGTGGCCACCTGGTGGCCATACCAGTCGCCCCCGAATCTGCAGAGGATCCCTCCGTGACGAGCGGCGTCCCGGTACCAATCGGCTGCGCCCTCCCACGCACACATCGCTGCTAGATGCGGAGGCCGACGGGCCGCCACCTGCCACTGATTGATCGCGTAGTAGGAGATACCGCTGAGTCCCACCCGTCCGTTGCACCAGTTCTGCGCCGCGGCCCACTCGATGCATTCGTAGAAGTCCTGCGTCTCGCGCAGTGACCAGGGGTCGATCCTGCCCGGCGAGCTCCCGGCTCCACGCGAATCGACGCGGACGCACGCGTAGCCGTAGGGAACCCATTTCTCCGGATCAGGCAGCTCCCAGGCCTGGTAGCGGTTGCTCGAACCTGCGGCCACGTCAGGGTGAGCAGCGCACATCCGGTGCCACTGGTCGGGATAGCCGTCTTCGAAGTGCAGTCCCTTTGCGTAGGGGCCATAGGTCAGGATCGCCGGATACCTGCCTGATGGCGACGGGCGAAAGACGTCCGCACGCAGAATCAGCCCGTCGTCGACCTCGATCGGGACGTCCCACTCGATGTGCATCCCGCCGACCACGGCAGCACCGTCCGCACCCATCTCGCCTCCTTTTGCGTCGCGTGAGCCGACGGGCGACGCTCGAGCGGCGCGAACCGTCCGCGCCGGACAAGCTATCGTCCGCGCGTCGGCCTGACGCTAATGGCCGCGCGCCGTGGCCAAAAGACCGTGGCTGATCGAGCGTCGCGCGTGGCTGCCTCGGGACATCCCGTTCGCAGCGGGCGAGTAGAGCTTCGACGGTCGCCCGGGACCGGCTGGCGGCGCCTCGACGATCGCCTCGTCGACTGCGACCAGATATTCGAGGTACCGACGGGCTGTGACTCTCGCCAGGCCAGCCAGGTCAGCGACTTCCGTGGCCGACAGCGGGCTCGAGCTGCCCCCCAGTACGCGCCGGACCCGAGCGACCCCGTCCGGTGTCAGGCCCTTGGGCAGCCAGCGCCGCTCGATCCGGCCGCTGGCACAGACGACGTCCACCTCATCCTGGTCGAGCTGATCGTTCTGCAGGGCGTTCGCGCGGTTCACGAACAGTTTCAGCGCTCGACGCAACCGCTCGATCGTGAATGGCTTCACGAGGTAGTCGATCGCGCCGCGCTGGATCACCGCCTGAACCACGGCCGCATTTCGCGTCGCCGTCAAGGCGATCACCTCGACGCGGTGGCCATCACGACGCAGCTTGTGGAGCACGCTGACTCCATTCATCCCGGCAAGCTTGAGATCCAGCAACATCAGGTCGCACTCGCGATGCTGCACGAAGGCGAGCGCGTCCTCGCCCCGCGTGACCGTCCCGGCGACCGTCAGGCCGTCGGTCGCCGCGATCGTCTTCTTGTAGATCGCGGTGATCACCGGATCGTCCTCGACGATCAGCACCTGCCACGGATAGCTGCGTGGATACCGCTCGATAGCGCCCATCTCTCTCCGACGATGATCTTAGACGCCGGCGCCCATCAGCTAGTGCCCAGGGGGGCGTGGAGCCGGCGTCTACGGCCGGGCCGGCCACTTGAGGTCGGCCACGGCGACCCCCGCCCATTCCGGGTTGTGCCAGTTCGGGTGGCCGCCCACCAGCTCCTGGCTGACCTGCTCGACGATCTCGGCGTCGGACAGGGCGTCGGCCGCGCGCAGCTCCTGGACCCGGTCACGGGCATGCTCGAAGATCTCCCGGTAGTCGCGGATCAGTTCGGTGCCGCCAACGAGTCCGTGACCCGGAACGACGACGTCAACCTCAAGCGCCTCCAGCGCCAGCAGCCGCTCGATCCAGGGCTTGACGTGTGAATCCTCGTCGGGGAGCACGCCGAAGTAGCCGTCCTCGACCAGATCGCCGGTGAACAGCACCTTCTTCGATCCGTGGACGATGATCACCTGGTCGCCACGTGAGTGGCCTCCGCCCTGCTCGATGCATTCCGCCCGAAGGCCCCCACCGAGCTCGACGAGGATCGAGCCGGTATACCGGAGGTGCGGGGGCAGGAAGATCACGTCCGCAAGAAGCGGCGCCACCTCGGCCTCGTCGCTGAGGAACAGTTTCGAGAACCCCTCGCCCTTCTCAAGCAGCTCCACCCATTGCGACTCGTTGTAGAAGATCGTCGCAGCGTCGGCGAACACCTGGGCGCCGTAGCCATGTTCGGGGTGGAAATGAGTCAGCGTCAGCATCAACCGGCGATTCCCCGACAGCTCTCGGGCCTTCTCCAGCACGGCCATCGCGTTCGTGGTCCCCAGGCCATGGTCGATCACCAACGTGGCCTCGCTGCCGACGATGATGCCGATGTTCGGAACCCACTTTGTGTAGTCGGAGTCGGGGATCACCCACACCCCGTCGGCGACTTCGGTGATCTTCTCTGGGTGCACTGTTGGGGGCGTGAAACCCACCGTCGCGTTCTGGCTCATGGTTCGTCCTCTCTGCTCGCCACTCGGAAGGCCTTATTGAAGCGGCGGCGGGGAGGGGCACGCGCCGCGATGCGCGTGCCCCTCCCACTACGGCCGCACTGTTGTCAGCGCGTCCTGTCGATCAGTGTCAGTACTTCGACGGATTGATCGGGTCAGGCACGTTGTAGGAGTTGAGGTTCGGGATCTTGCTGATCAGCCCGAACATCTTGTTGTAGACAGCCTCCTTCTGGACGTAGCTCAAAGGCACTGACTTGGTGAACGTCGGCAGGATCAACCCGGCGAGCTGGCTCTTCGGCGTCGTCGTGTCCTCGCCGATCAGCTTCCGTGTCTCCGACGGATGCGTCGCCAGGTACTCGTTCGACTGCTGCATTGCCAGCTGCATCTGGAGGACGATCTGCGGGTTCGAATGCAGGTACGCCTTCGAGGTGTCGATCGCGGTGATCGGACCATGCGGCTCGGTCCGGTAGGCCGAACCGGCCAGCAGCGTCGTCTTCAGCTGGTGCTCGGTGAGGGACAGGAACGGCTCGAGTGTCCAGATCGCGCCGACCTCGCCGTTCTGCAGGGCGGTCGTCATCTGCGGGAACAGGATCGCGACGAACTTGATCCGCTTCCAGCCGGTGTCCGACGGGTCGCCCTTGCAGTGAGCGTTGTAGTAGTCAGCATCGACGAACAGCTGCCCCAGGCCGAGCAGCGAGTTGACCGCGACCTTCTGACCGGGAAGGTTACAGATCGTTTTCACCGCCCCGCTCTTCAGTGACAGATCGGCCGTCCAGTCGCTGGCGTCCGAGGTCGCCGCGACCGACGCGGCACCGATCGCCACCAGCGGAATCCCCTTGGACGCCGCGACGATCGTGTCCTCGTAGCCAGGCTCTCCGAACTGGACCTGACCCGAGGTCAGCGCCGGGATGATCTGCGGGCCGCCCTGGGTGCTGGCCTTGATTGTCACCTTCAGGCCGTGCTTGGCGCAGATCCCCGACTTGATGCAGTAGAAGGCACCCGACGCATCAGCAGAACCGGGATTGAGGTACATCGTCACCGCCGTCAGGGGTGCGCGCGCCGATCGGGCGCCCGCACCGGCTGCAGCGAATCCGCTTACAATGCCCGCGCACGCAATACTCGTGGCAAGCCACAGTCTCTTCTTACCCAACCAGTGGGTATACATTATTCTCACTCCTCCAGTCAGCGTTTGATGATTACAAAAGTCTAGTTTGTGTCGACCAGGCAAAGGTCCGCGCGATTGGTTGTCCTGTTGTCTTGTTGCTCCACCTGGAACGAGGCGCAGAATTTCGGCTACGGCAACTGGCTACCTCCTTGCTGAGGGCAGTTGGGACACGTCGGCCGCCGAGCGCTCGCTCGCGATCCGACGAGAGTCGCCGTGTGCCTTCGTGATCTCGCGATACACGTGTGTGCGAAGTTGCGCGAACTCAGGCGTTGCCTTGGTCAGCTCCTGTGTGCGCGGCCGTGGGAGATCGATCGTCAGGACCTCCTGCACATATGAAGGGTGACTCGACAGGATGATCACGCGGTCCGACATGTAGACCGACTCGTCGACGTCGTGTGTCACCAGCAGCGACGTCACGGCGAACTCGCCGTGGATCCGGAGCACCAGATCCTCGAGGTCCGCCCGTGTCTGAGCGTCGACCGACGCGAACGGCTCGTCCATCAGGAGCAGGCGCGGCCTCGACGCGAGTGCACGGGCGATCGCCACCCGCTGCTGCATGCCCCCGGACAGCTGCCACGGATACTGGTTGAGAACGTCCGTCAGCCCGACGGCATCAAGCGACTCGACGACCAGTCGTTCGCGCTCGCTCTTGGTACCCGACTTGAGTGGCAGCATCACGTTCTTGCGGACCGTCAGCCATGGGAACAGCGACCTGCTGTAGTCCTGGAACACCAACGCCATGGCGGGCATCGGCCCCGTGACTGCGGTGCCCGCGAACGTCGCTCGCCCAGCCGAGGGCTCGATCAGGCCAGCGATGATCTTCAGCAGTGTGGTCTTGCCGCAGCCCGATGGCCCGACGACCGTGACGAACTCACGGTCCCGGACCTCGAAGCTGACCTCGCCGATCGCCACCGACTCGCTCTGACGGCTCACGTAGGTCTTGCTGAGACTCTCGATCGTCAGCGCGCGCGAAGTCTCGCCAACGCTGACAGCCATCACATCCACACCCATTCCGCGGGACCCTCCATGGTCATGCGGCCGTGGCGCGCAGGTTGAAGTGCCATCGCAGAACCCGCCGCTCGACGAGACTCACGGCCGCGAGGGCGACGACCCCGAGGATGGCCAGCATCACGATTCCCGCCCACATCCCCGGAACGTCATACCCCTGCTGCGAATAGAGGACGAACCAACCGATGCCGTTGCTGCTGCCGAGTTGCTCGGCAACCACGAGCAGGAGCACGGCGAAGGCGATGCTGATGCGCATGCCGGCGAAGATCCGCGGGCTGACCGCGGGCAGGATCACGTAGAACAGACGCTTCCAGAAGCCGAGCCCGTACGCGCGGCTGGTCTCCAACAGCGTCGGGTGCAGGCCCGCGTACCCGTCCTCGGTGTTCATCTCGATCGGCCAGATGCAGACGAACGCGATCACGAACACCTTGAACCCAGTTCCGATCTGAAACAGGGCGATGGCGACTGGGACCATCAGCGGTGGCGGTATCGACCGCAGGAAGGTGGTCACGGGACGCGTGAACATCCGAACCCATTTGGACATACCGATCAGCAGCCCGAGCGGCACCGCGACCGCGACCGCCGCGAGATAGCCGATCACCAGACGCTCGACGCTCGGCAGCAGGTCCGAGCTGAAGCGCTGAAACAGCCAGACGTGCCTGAAGGTGGACAGAATCGTCGGCAGCGAGATGATGTATGGCGAGTGCGAATTGGCGGTGAGAAGCCAGATCAGGCCGAGGACCGCCGCGGTCGCGCCAACCTCGACTGTGAGCCCCAACATCCGTCCGGGCTTTCGGGTCATGCTCCATCCCGGTTCCGCTGCTGCGAGTAATGCCACCGCAGGAAGTAGGCCTCGAATCGGACCGAGATCAGAAACAGGGCGACCCCGAGCAGACCAGCCGCGAGGATGTAGGAGTACCCCAGCGTCGTGGCGCCGTTCTGGAAGTCGAGCCACACCTCAGCACCGAGTCCCGGTGCGCTGACCAGCACCTCTGCCGAGATACAGCCGATCAGTGCGTACGCGACTCCAAGCCGCATTCCCGTTGCGAGGTACGGGAGGATGCTCGGCAGCGTCACGGAGAAAACGCGCCGCCACCAACCGAGCCGGAGCGACCGCGCAGTCTGCAGCATCACCTCGTCGCGATCGCGCATCCCGTAGATCGTCTGGATCAGGATCGACCACATCGAGCTGAAGACGACGAGGATGATCGCGCTCTTCGAAGACGGGCCGTAGAGGAGGATCAGCAACGTCAGAAACGCCACCGGCGGGACCGGGCGCAGAAACTCGATCGTCGGCCTGACCGCCCGCCACAGCAGCTCGTTCGCCCCGATCGCGATTCCCAGGGGCACCGAGATCGCGATCGAAATCGCGAATCCGATTGCGAACTGCGACATCGTCTGCCCGATCACCTGCCAGAAGTGGTGGGTGCTGAGCTGGTCGAAGAACGTCCGGATGATGACGAACGCCGGCGGCACGTCCCGAGCCTGTACGACACCGGTCTTGGTCGCGAGCTCCATCAGGCAGATCGCGGTCGCGATCCCGGCCGAGCCGAGCACCACGGGGCCCAGCGAGTCGAAATCGAGCCGAAACTGGCGACGTTCTCGGGTCGGCCGGCTCAGTGTCGGTGCGTTGTCAACAGCCATCTCCCTCGCTCCTGTCACCCGTCGCCGAGCAACGCTGCAACATTGCGGCCGAACATAACCCCCCGCCTCGGCGGCCGCCCATTGTGGTCACGCGAGCGAATCAATACGACCGAATCGCGTCTCCATAACGCACGCTTCACGAAATACCCGCGGGACCCCTATGTCGCTATCGCACACCTGAGCCGATCTGCACGCGACCAAACGCGGCCGGTCGGAGAGCCGATCCAACGAGCTAACTTATGCTGCAGGGCACAGCGAGCCAGTACCACCGCGATATGGCGCTGACAACGATTCCACGTGTCGATGGATACGAATCCGTCGGGCAGAGCTTCGATTCCGTTTCCGCTCGCCGCGAATGGGGGCGGGACGAGATCGACGCGCTGCTGCGCGTGAGCCGAGCGGTCGGCGTCTTCCAGCGGTTGAGCGATGTACTCGACGTAATCGCGGCCGAGGCGCGTCACGTTACGCGCGCGAAGGCGGCAAGCATCCTGCTCTCGAGCCCCGGCGACGGAACTCTTCAGCTCGGCGCCGCGAGCGGCCTCAGCAAGGATTACGAGCGGTTCCTACAGGGACACTTTGTCAGGCAGGGGCAGAGCACCTCGCGCGAGGCAGCCGAGCTCCTGCGGCCGATTGTGGTCGAGGACGTCGCCAATGACCCCCGCGTCAAGCGCCCCGAAGCAGAGGAGTGGAAGCGCTTCGCCCTCCGGGAGAATTACAAGGCGATCCTGTCGCTTCCGCTTCTGGCCGGCAGCCAGATCTCCGGGGTCCTGAATCTCTACAGAGCAGAGTCAGGTCCCTGGCTGAGCGCGGAGGTCGAGGTAGCGGCTACCTTCGGCCAGTACGCGGCCAACGCGATCCACAGCGCCAAGCTGCTCGAATCGCAGCTCCTCCAACTCGACGCCCTCGGCCGGCTCGTTTCGGTCCTGGAGGACCAGACGCACGAGTACGCGAATCGCCTGCACGCGGTCTCGGGACTGCTGGCGCTGGGCGAGCACGCTGAGGCGCAGGAATTCGTCAACCAGCTGATCTCAGTCCATCACGAGAGTTACGCGGCGGTGATCGAACGCGTCAGGCCGCCGATCCTGGCGGGGCTGCTGATTGGCCAGATGAGCGTCGCCAGGCAACGCGGCGTCGAAGTTCGACTCGACCAACGAACGAAGCTCCGAGCCCTTCCGCCGCTCCTGGGCGCCGCCGAGGCCGTCACGATCGTCGCCAACCTGCTCGAAAACGCGATCGAGGCAGTAGCCGACATGACGCCTTCGCGCCGGCGGGCCTCGGTACGGATCCACCAGAGCGCCAAGAACGTCGTGATCGCAGTCCGCGACTGGGGCCCTGGGCTTCCAGCCGGCGCGGAGCAGGAGATCCTGCTCCGCGGCCGCAGCTCCAAGGACGGGCATCCCGGAATCGGACTGGCGCTGGTGTCCGAGGCCGTCATGTCCGCCGGCGGGACGCTCAGCGTCCGCGGGATGTCGCCCGGGACGCTGTTTCTAGTGACCGTGCCGTGGCTCGCCGTCGGGTCAACCTGACCGTCACGGGCCGAATCCTTGCCAATCCCTTCGCCTCTCCGAGAGCTCAGCAGGCCGCTACGGCGAGAGGATCGCTGGGGGTGTGAAGGCCCAGCGACGCGGCGCTTCCGCACCGCCCGGTCGGTGTTACAAGCACGTCCGCATGGGCGTGCGCACTCAGGTGGTGGCCGCCGCCGGTCGCTTCGGCGATCGCCGCGTCGCGCAGTCTGCCCGTGACGCCGAGCAGGGCCTCGGCGCGCACCGAGAGCGACCTCGATGCATGCGACGCGAGCGTCCCAAGGTTCCAGCACACGACCCGACCGCTGCGTGTCGCGCCCAGGCTCGCCGCCACAAACATCGTCCCCGGAGGCAGCCGGTCGCAGACCTTGACGTTGTGTAATGGCCATGGGTTGGGGTTTGTGACCTTCGGTAGCAACGTGGCCGTGCCGCCGGGCGGGATCTTCGGGGTGCTGGTGCGGTCGGTCAGCGCGATCCGGCCTTGGACGCCGGCGGTGATTACGGTCGTGGCCTTGGCCATCGTGCGCGATCCGGGCGCAAGCGGAGTCGAAGTGGTGACGCTCGCGCTGTTGCGGATCGTGCCAAGGACCTGTGGCCGCGCAGTAACAATGATCGTCGCGTGCCCCCCGGACCCGATCGACGCGAGCTTGCAGGTGAGCGGGTTGCGACCGGGGCAGGCGCCGCTGGAGGGATGGACCGCGACGATCGACGCTGCGGCCGAGAAGGTGTCGGTCACGGTTGGGGTCTTGGCGGTCGCGGGTCCGGCGTTGGTGACGGTGATCGTGTACCGCAGCGTTGATCCGAACCGGGCGCGCGTTTGGTCGACGGTCTTGGTGATCGTGAGCTTCGCGTCCCGCGGCGGGGCAGCGTGCGGGGGCGGCGCCGAGGCGCTCGATGCCCCGGCGAGCTTCACCCCTGCCCGTACCTTGCGCTGGTGAACTCCGCTGGCGCTCGCCGTGGCGGTGTTGGTCAGCGTGCGCGGCCCGCCGACCATCGCCGCGCGGACACCGACCTTGAAGCGCCGCTGCTCGCCCTTGGCCAGCGAGGAGATCTTCCAGCACGGGCTGCCGTGGCTGAACGTCGCGCCATGGACCGAGACGAACGTCATGCCCGAGCCGAGCAAGTCGCAGACCTTGACCCCGGTCGCCGGTGCGGGCCCGAGCGAGCGGACGGCGATCGTGAACGAGAACGTCTGGCCCGGTTGGACCGTGTGCCTGCTGGGCGTCTTCGTTAGCCGCAGGGCCGCAGGTCCAGGATGGACGTCGGTGGTCACCCGGGACTCGTTGTTGGTCATGTTGGGGTCGGGCGTCGGCGAGACGGCGGTGGCGGAGTTGTGCAGCTGGCCGCTCTTGCTTGGTCTGGCGACAACCGTGATCTGCTCGTGCCCGCCGCTGGGGATCGAGCTCAGCTCGCAGCTGATCGGAGCGCCGTGCGTGCAGGAGCCGCCAGTCGCGTCGACCGAGACCAGCTTGAGGTCAGGCGACGGCGTATCGGTGACGGTCGGAGTGGCCGCGGCGTCCGGACCGTGGTTCGTCACCGTGATCGTGTACGTGAGCGGCTCGTCCACGCGGGCGCTCGCGTGGTTCACCGTCTTGACGACCGCCAGGTCAGCGCTCGCGGGCGGCGGGCTCGGGCCCGGACCCGGGCCCGGGTTGGGTGGCGGGGCCTGCTGCGGTTTGATCGATGCGCTCGCCTCGAGCAGCTGCGGCCTCGCGATCGGCTCGTCAGCGGACGCGGTGGCCGTGTTCTGCACGGTCGCGCCGGCGTCGGACGACGCCACCTGCGTGTCGACGGTCACGACGGCGCGTGGCTCCGGCACCGAGCGTCCCGAGCTGACACGTGACCGTCTGGCCCGAGGCGCCGCAGCTGCCCTGACTCGCGGTCGACGAGATGAAGGACAGACCGCTCGGAAGCGGATCGGTGACCGTCACACCGGTCGCGGGGCTCGGCCCATGGTTGACGAGCGACAGCGTGTACGTGACCGTCCCACCCGCGCTCGGGGTCGGGTTGGACGCGACCTTGTTGAGGTCGAGGTCCACGAGCGGCTGAACGTCGACGGTCGCGCTGGCCTGATTGTTGGTCGTGTCGGGGTCGAATTCGTTGCCCGTGACCGACGCCAGGTTTCCGATCGCGGTACCGGCGATCGCCGCCGTCGTCCGGGTCTTGATCGTCACCGAGGCGCTGTCGCCATTGGCGATCGCGCCGATGTCGCAGGTCACGGTCCCGGCGTTGTTATCGCACCCGGGCGTTGCATCGAGGAAGTCAAGACTTGCCGGAAGCGAGTCCTTGATCGTGACGCCAGTCGCGTCGTTGGGCCCTCCGTTGTGAGCCGTCAGCGTGTAGTCGACCTCGTCATCGACCCCCGGCGTCTGGGTCGAGGCGGTCTTGGTCAGCGACAGGTCGGTCTGCGGGTTGACCGTCACCGACGCCGCATTGTTGTTATCCGAGGGATCGAGGTCGGCGAGCGCCGAGAATCCTCCGGCGGCCGCCGAGGCGACGGTGGCCGTGTTCTGGATCACGCTGCCGGGGATCGTCATACCTGGGACGTCCACGACCCTGCCGACGAACGACACCGTGACTATCTGGCTCTCGGCCACTGGCCCAAGGTTGCAGGTCAACGTGTCGGTTGCGGCCGCGAACGTGCAGTTGCCCGGAGCGGAGACGAACTGGATCCCTGGCGGCAGTACATCGGTCACGACCGCGCCGGTCGTCCCGAGCCCGGTCAGGCCGCCATTGTTCTCGCCGACGGGGCTGCGTTTGTGACCGTGAACGTGAACGTCACGTCGTCACCGAGGTTGGCCGTCTGCGGGTCCGCCGTCTTGGTGATCGAGAGGTTGGCGACCTGCCCCACGCCGACCGTCGCGCTCGCCGAATTGTCCGTCGGATCGGGATCCACCGTCGTGCTCGACACCGTCGCGGTGTTCGTTGGGGCGGTGTTCGAGGCGGCCATGCCCACGATGACATCGAGGTTGATCGAAATCGTGGTTCCCGCCGGAAGCGTGCCCAGCATGCACGTGATCGTGCTGACCCGAGGCGCCGCAGCTGCACCTGGCTCGCGGTCGCCGAGATGAAGGACAAACCGCTCGGAAGCGGATCGGTGACCGTGACCGCATCGGCTGCGTCCGGCCCGTTGTTGGTCGCGGTCAGGGCGTAGATGAAGGTGCCGCCGACGGCAAGCGGGGTCGTGACCGGGGTCTTGCCGTCGCTCTCGAGCGCCTGTTTGCTGATCGCGACGTCGGCGATCGGGCCGACCACCTGGTTGAACGTGGCGGTGTTGTTCGTCTGGTCGGGATCGCCCGTGTTCGAGCTCACCGTCGCCGCGTCGGAGATCGCCTGGCCCGCGGTGCCGGCCGCGACCGTGCCGGTGATCGTGATCTGCACGGGTACCCCGTTGGTCGGGGCAAGCGACGCGAGCGTGCAGACGACGGTGCCGCCCGGACCCCCGGGAAGCGTGCAGCCAAATCCGCCGCCGCCGGCGGCCGTTGCCGTGAACTGGCTCGGAAGGGAGTCGTTGACGACGACGCCGCTCGCCGCGTTGGGGCCGTTGTTTGAGACCGTGAGCATGTAGCTCGTCGTCGTGCCCTGATCGGGATTGGTCGTCGCTCCGGTCTTGTCGATCGCCAGGTCAGCGCTCGTGATCACGTTGACGGCCGCCGACGCGGAGTTATCGGAGTTGTCGGGGTCCGGGGTCGTACTCGACACGCTCGCGTCGTTCGTCAGCGTCGAGGCCCCGGCCTTGACCGTTGCCGTGATCGTGATCGTGGCGGACCCGTTATCGGCAATCGTATTCAGCGAGCACGAGACCGTGGCGTCACAGGTGCCCTGGCTGGAGTCGACCGAGACGTCGCTGAAGGAGGAGAGGTCGATCGGATCGCTGACCATCACGTTCAGAGCGGGGGACGGCCCCGCGTTGGCCACGTTGAGCGTGAACGTGACCGTTCCGCCGCTCTGGACGGTGGTCGGGTCGGCCGTCTTCGTGATCGAGACGTTGGCCAGACCGCTGGTCCCTCCGCCGTCGCTGGCGCTCGCCGGGGCCGAGCCTCCGCCCGAGACGGTCGCGGTGTTGATGATCGTGTCAGGCGCCGAGGTCGGCGACCGTCGCATCGACCAGGATCGGCGGGATACGCGTCACCCGCGGCGAGCGCGTCACTGCGGCTGCAGGTCAGCGTCAGTCCGGCGGTCTGGCAATTCCAGCCGTCACCGCCGGCATTGGCGATCGCGCTGAACGAGATGGCCGGAAACGGATCGGTCACCGTCACCGTCGAGCCATCGGTCGGCATGTTGCCGACGTTCGTCACCGACAGCGTGAAGGTCGTCGTGGCGCCGTCGATCAGCGGCCCCGGGGGGTGAGTCTTGTTGAGCGTGAGGCTCGGGGCGGCGACGGTGTTGACGACCTGCGGTGTCGTGTCGTTGAACGACGTCCCGAGCGTGAACCCGGTGAAGGTCGCGTTCGCCTGGTTGAGGATCTGTTGCCCGGGCTGGTCGTCGGCGTTGATCGTGACGTCAAACGTCGCCGTGACCGTCGAGCCCGGGTCACCGGAGGCGGCGATCGTGCCTCCGGTCGTCGCATTGCCACCGGCGCCGAGCCGGAAGACCACCTCCCCGCTGCCCGAGTTGAACTCGGCCGCGTCGTCGCCGAGCGCGTCGGAAGGGCTCGCCGGCGCCTGCGGGCCGGCCGTGATCCGAAGGCTGCCCGGGACATACGTGGTCCCGGCCGGGATCGCGTCACGCATCACGAAGTTGCTCGCGGCGTCGGAGCCCGTGTTGGTGTAGGAGACCGTGTATCGAAGGTCGTCGCCTCGTTGGTCGGGGCCCCCCGGGTGGGTCATGTTCGTGACCGATTTGGTGCTCGTGATGTTCGGGGCGAAGAGATCGGTCGCGAACGTGACGACGGCCGGGAAGTAGGTGTCTCCGCTCGTGGTCACGACGATGTTGGCGGAGTTCACGCTATGACCGAGGATGCCGTTCGCATTGACCAGCATCGAGTCATAGGCAAAGTTGTTCGAGTCGTTGGGGTTGCGCGTGGTGACGTTTGTCCCCAGGTTCGTGATCGAGCCATCGAAGAAGTTGTTCGCCGGATTGCCCGGGTCCGACAGCTTGGTCGTGTTGAGCGTCGCGCTGTCGCCGGTCAGCCCTTCGTCGCCCTCGTACGCGACGAAGCCCAACGTCGTCCGCACGGGTCCCGAAGGCGGCGTCGTAAACCCCGATACCGGGATCGTGATCGCCGGCGATCCCGACTGAACCGTGATCAGACCGTCGTCCACGGTCAGGTTCCGCGGCGGTTGCGAGGGATCCTGGTAGGCGACCACGAGCGTCCAACCGCCGTAGCGGTCGCCGCCGGTCCCCGCCTGCACGTTGCCGACGGTGTACGTTCCCGAACCCGCCGCCTGCACCATCGACGTCACATCGGCGAACGCCGTGTAGCGGGTGTTGGCGCTCGAGGAAACGATGAAGTCAGCCGGATTGCCCGTGTTCGCGGTCACTGTCGTGTAGTTCGACGCGCCCGGCACCTGCAACCCGACCACGTTGGCCTTGCAGGTCGTCGTGTTGGTGAGTGGTGGCGCCGGGCAGCCAGATGCGGCGTGAGCCGCGGGGGTGTTAGGGGCGATCACCGAGCCGGCGCTCGTATCGGCCCCCCAGTAGAGGCCAGCGAACAGGACCGTCGCCCCCGCCGGAACCGACAGCGTCGCCGACGAAGAGTCGAACGTCGGCACGCCGCCGACGGTCCCGCCGGAGGGGCCGGTGTTGACGTACTGCATGTTGTAGTTGTTGTTGTTGAGCGCGTTGTTGGTGCCGCTCGAGATCGGCGGGGTGTTGCGAGCCGCCGTGCAACCCGCGGCCGCGGCCGGGCAGACCTCGAGCGTGTTGGCCGCGAGCGTGATGTTGCCGTTTGTGTTGGCGCTGAACCGGGTCGACATCGACCGGTCGGCCAGCGCCGGCGCGGCGCTCGCCAGGGCGCACACGACGAGCGTCAGCGGCGCCAGACAGAGGAACAGGCGCCGAATACGCAACAGCGAGCTCTCCCTGCCTTCCTGGCCCAGGTCACCCACCACCGCCACATTAGACCAGCACGTTCGAGGCCGCGCCGACGGGCCCACCCACGGTCATCCCGCTCCCCGCCCTCGTCGCCACCGCAGCGTCGGGCAGCGCTCAGCGGGCGTCTGCATTTGCTGAAAATGGTGCTGGTCGCGATGCCGTGATCGAGGCTCGGACACGCCCGCGTTGCTCGGATCTGCGCTCGGGTTGGTACGGCAGGTGGAGTAATGTCTGCCGTCGGTGCACGCTTCGAGCCAACGGCCCGCTCAACGACACGCTGACGTTCGAGCAGGAGATCAGGCTCAGCTTTGCGATCGGCGCCGAGTGCGCCGTCGGCGCCTGGCCGGCATGATTGTGCAGCGGACTCACTGGTCCCCGGCCCAAGATCAGCGACTTGATTCTGCTCGACCATGCGGCCGAGGCGTACAGCGTCCTAACGCCCACAAGACGACGAAGGTGGTGCTGACGACTTCGTGATCGGCGAGCGCGAGATGCTAGCGGCGGTCGACGCGCGGGCGCACCTCGTCGGCGAGGTAATGCGTTTCGTGCACGCGCACCCCGAGCTCGGTCACGAGGAGCGCGAGTGCTCCCGCCATCTCGCCGAGGTACTCGCAGGGCTTGGCCTCGAAGTGGAGGAGAGGGTCGGCGGGATGGCGACGGCGTTCCGCGCGGTTCTGCGGGGCGGCCGTTCCGGCCGGAGGGTCGGTCTGGTGTGCCTGTACGACGCGGTACCTGCGGTGCGCGCTGACGGCCGCGTCGAGCCGCTCCACTCGTGCGGGCACGGGCCGATCTCCGGCGGCGTCGTGGCAGCGGCCGCGGCCCTATCCGACCTGCGAGAGGAGCTGGCGGGCGAGGTCGTCGTCGTCGGCTGCCCGGCGGATGAAATCCACGCCCCGGGGACGATCGAGCGCGGGGGCGGCAAGGCTCTGTCGGTCGAAGCCGGCCTTTGGGAGGGGATCGACGCCGCACTCTACGCTCACCCCGAGTTCGTCGACACGGTCTCGCTCGCGTCGCTGTGGATGCGCCGCGACCGTCTGACGGTCTTCGGCTCGCGCTCGCTGTCCGGGGCCGAGCAGACACCGCTGCTCACCGCCCGTGCCGCTATAGACGCCGAGCGCCCAGGCGAGGTGATGCTCGAGCGGCTGGTCCTCGACGGCGATGTCGAGGAGGCCACCGGCCTAGGCGTCGAATGCACCTTCCTCACCTGGGCGCCCGATCAGCAGGCGCTCGAGACGCGCGCCGCTGAGTTACGGGGCGCGTTGGCAGGCGAGTGGCAGGACGGCCGTGTGTACCAGGGTATCGTCCCCAATGCCGAGGTTACGGCTGCGGTCGCCGATGCGTACCGCGCCCTGCGCCGCCCGTTCGTGAGCGATCCGGCGCCGCTTCCGTTCGCCACCGATTTCGGGAACATCTCCCACCGCGTCCCCGCCGCCCTGATCGGCGTGGGCCGGGAGGGCGGCTGGGCATTCCACACCGACAAGGGCGCCGATCAGTTCGCCTCACGCGACGGCGAGGAGGCGGGACTGACGCTCGCTCAGGTGCTGGCGCTCACGGCCGCGAAGCTCACGGGTTGAGGCCGCCCCCACGTCTCTTCCAGTGCCGCCGCCCGGGCTCGAACCGGGGCGCTTCGGATTAAAAGTCCGCTGCTCTACCAACTGAGCTACGGCGGCTCGTGACTCAGATGATTGCAGCCGACGAACCGGTGCGCGGGCGAGCCGGCGTCGACCGTCGGCTCAGGCGCCGCGATAGGCGACGGCTTCGATCTCGACCAGCATCCGCGGGTCGATCAGCGCGGATACCTCGACCATCGTCATCAGCGGGCGGATTTCGGCAAATGCCTCGCCGACTGCCCTGCCGACCTCCTCGGCCCGCGAGATGTCGGTGACGTAGACGCGGAGCTGCACGACGTTGGCCGGAGCCGACCCGGCCCGCGACAGCTCGTGGGCGAGCTTCCGGAGGATCTCGACGGCCTGCTCGTATGGAGTCTCGCCAAGCACGAAGCCGCACGGATCGACGGACGTGGTACCGCCGATCATGACGAAGTCGCCGGCGGCCACGATCCGGCTGAAGGAGAACGCCTCCTCGTAGGGCGACGGCGGGTCGCCGCCCAGGCGAACGACCGCCTCGTCGCGATCCTCGGAACCGGAGCCCGCGCTCACCGGTGGCGTCTAGTGCCGGAAGTGCCGGCGGTTGGTGAAGACCATCGCGACGCCGGCGGCGTCGATCGCCTCGACCACCTCCGGATCGCGGACCGAGCCGCCCGGCTGGATCACGGCCGTGATGCCCGCGTCGAGCGCGAGCTGTGGGCCGTCCGCGAACGGGAAGTACGCGTCGGACGCCAGCGCGGAGCCGGCGACGTCCGACTGGGCCTTCTCGAGCGCGAGCCGGACCGAGTCGACGCGGCTCATCTGCCCGGCGCCAATCCCGACAGTCGCGTCCTCGCGCGCCAGCACGATCGCGTTCGAACGCACGTGCTTGCAGACCTTCCAGGAGAAGATCATCGCCTGCCACTCGGCCTCGGTCGGGCGTCGCGAGGAGACGACGTGCATCTCGGAGCGATCCTCGATATCGGAATCGCGGTCCTGGACGAGCATCCCACCCGTCACCTGACGCAGCGCCCGTTCCTGGGGGTTCTTCATGCGACGCTCCCGGTTGTCGAGAATCCGGCGGTTCTTCTTGCTCTTCAGGATCTCGAGCGCATCGTCGTCGTAACCGGGCGCGATCAGGACCTCGATGAACTGACGGTCGAGCGCCTCCGCCAGGTCTCGATCGACGCGTTTGTTGACAGCGATGACGCCGCCGAACGCCGACATCGGGTCACACGCGAACGCCTTGGTGTAGGCCTCGACGCCGGTGGCGCCGACCGCCACCCCACATGGGTTGTTGTGCTTGATGATCACGCACGCCGGCACCAGGAACTCAGCCAGCAGTTGCCGGGCCGAATCGAGGTCGAGCAGGTTGTTGTACGACAAGTCCTTGCCGTGCAGCTGCGTGACCCGAGAGAGGACGTGGCTGCGGGTGCCGACCTGTGCGTAGTAGGCGGCGCGCTGATGCGGGTTCTCGCCGTAGGGCAGCTCGAGAACCCGCTCAAACGCCCGCACGATCAGCGGCGGGAAGTCCTCCTCGCGTTCCTGGAACCAGCGCGCGATCGCGGTGTCGTAGCGGGCGGTGTAGGCGAACGCCTCGGTCGCCAGCGCCTCGCGCGTTTTCAGCGACAGGCGGCGGTCTGAAAGCCTCAGCTCCTCGAGTACCGCGTCATAGCTCTCGGGCGAGACGACCGGCACGGAAAACGCATGGTTCTTGGCGGCGGCGCGGATCATCGTCGGTCCACCGATGTCGATGTTCTCGATCACCTCGGCGTCCGGGACCCCGCGCGCCGCCGCGGTCCGCTCGAATGGGTACAGGTTGACGCAGACGAGGTCCACCGGCTCGACGTCGTGGGAGGCCGCCGCCTCGAGGTGCGCTGGGTCGCTGCGAACCGCCAGCAGGGACGCATAGAGCTTTGGATGCAGCGTCTTGACCCGCCCGTCCATGATCTCCGGGAACCCCGTCAGGTCGGTGATCGACCGCACCGGCAGGCCCGCGTCGGACAGCGCCCGGGCGGTCCCTCCCGTCGAGATGAGCTCGACCCCGAGGTCGGCCAGACCCTGCGCGAACTCGACGATCCCGGTCTTGTCCGAGACCGACAGGAGCGCGCGCCCGACCTGCACGTCGCCAGGCGCAGCCCCCCGAAGCGACTGCGCGGCTTTAGTCCCCGTCATCTGACCCCGACTCTACAGATCGCGTGCCCCCATCAATGAGCCAATATGCACCCGCCGGGGATCGCCGCTGTCGATCCGCACCTCTCCACGGGCGATCAGCCGCACGGCCTCGGGCAGCAGCACGTGCTCGAGCTCGTGGATCCGCGGCAGCACGTCGTCGGGCTCCCGAGCGGCGGCCAGCTCGAACGCGCGCTGCAGGATCACCGGGCCGGTGTCGACGCCCTCGTCGACGAAGTGGACCGTGACCCCGAACACCTTGACGCCATAGGCGAGCGCCTGGGCGACCGCGTCGAGCCCGGGAAAGGCCGGAAGCAGAGCCGGGTGGACGTTGATGACGGCATCCGGGAAGCGCGCCAGAAAGTCCGCGCCGAGCAGCTGCATGTACCCGGCAAGCACGACCAGCTCGGCCTCGCGCTCGGTCAACCACTCGGCGATCGCACGGTCGCGCGCCGCCCGGTCGCCGCCGTATTCGACCCGGCGAAACGTCCGCGCCGGCACCTCCGCGCGACGCGCCCGCTCCAACGCCGGCGCGTCGGCGTTGTCCGAGGCGACCGCGACGAGCTCGATCCCGTCGTGGCCGTGGACCGTGTCGAGCAGCGCCTGCAGGTTGGTGCCGGCTCCGGAGGCAAGCACCGCGACCTTGAACGGTCGCGAGGAGCCTCTGGTGCCTTGGCTCACGACACCAACGGCAGTTCGACCCGCTCGAGGGCGTACTTCCCGTTCGCCTCCTCGGTCCCCGCGAGCGGGTACTCACCGCTGAAGCACGCGTCGCAGTGCGCGCCACGGTCGCCACGGATCGCCTCGTAGACGCCCTCGAGCGACAGGTAGTGCAGCGAATCGGCGCCGAGCTCCTCGGCGATCTCGGGGACGGTGCGCTCGTGCGCGATCATCTCCGTCGCGAGTCGACATGTCGATCCCGTAATGGCACGGATGCTTGATCGGCGGGGCCGAGATCCGCAGGTGGATCTCGCGGGCGCCGGCGTCGCGCAGCATCCGGACGATCTGGCGGGTGGTGTTGCCGCGAACGATCGAGTCGTCGACGACGACCAGCCGCTTGCCGGCCACAACCTCGGGCAGCGGATTGAACTTCAGCCGCAGACCCTGGCGCCGCAGCTGCTGGCCCGGCTGGATGAAGGTTCGGGCGACGTAGCGGTTCTTGATGAATCCGTCGTCCTGGGGAAGCCCGGCGGCCCGCGCCACCCCGCGGGCGGCGGCGTTCCCGGAGTCCGGAACCGGAATCACGACATCGGCGTCGACCGGCGCCTCGCGCCACAGGATCTCCCCCATCCGTGCCCGCGCGACCTGCAACCTGATACCGCCCATCTGCGAGTCGGGCCTGGCGAAGTAGATGTATTCGAACACGCAGAACGCGCGCCGCTGGTCTGCGTCGATGATCCGCGAGCTGACCCCGTCGGCGTTCAGCGTCACCATCTCGCCGGGCTCGACGTCGCGCAGGTAGCGCGCGCCGATCAGGTCAAACGCGCACGACTCGCTGGCGACGCAGTAAACGTCGCCGTCGAACTCCTCGATCACGCCCAACGCCAGCGGCCGCAACCCGTGCGGATCGCGGAAGGCGATCACGCACTCGTCGGTCATGACCACGGTCGAGAACGCTCCCTGCAGACGCGGGACCACCTCGGCGATCGCGTCCTCGATCCGCTCGGCGGGATGTGTGGCGAGCAGCGCCGCGATGATCTCCGAGTCCGACGTGGAGCGGAACGGGACGTCGCGGCCGCGCAGCTCCGCGTGCAGCTCGACGGCATTGATCAGGTTGCCGTTGTGGGCCAGCGCAACCGTTCGGCTGTCGTCGCGAACGATCGGTTGCGCGTTCTCCCACTGCGACGAGCCCGTGGTCGAATACCGCACGTGCCCGATCGCGAGGTCGCCCACCAGCGACCGCAGCATGTGCTCGTCGAAGACCTGCGATACCAGCCCCTGCTCGCGAATCCCCATCACCGGCCCGAACAGGGGCGCGGTCGCGATCCCAGCGGATTCCTGGCCGCGATGCTGCAGCGCGTACAGCGCGAAGTAGGACAGACGTGCGACATCGCGGCCGGGCGCGTAGATCCCGAACACCCCGCACTCGTCGCGCGGCCCGTCTCGGTCGTCAAACGGTGCCATCAGAAAGCTGCCTCGAAGGCTAGCGGAGCAGGCCGTCGAGTCCTCCGCGGTGTGCGGCCGCCAGTTCGGAAACTGCGAGCTTCAGCAGACCCTCGATCTCGAGCGCGTCGCCGCCGACCTCGCCGATCATGGTCATCCCGGCGAGTGCCTCAGGGGTTCCCGATACGACGAATCCCGTCCCGAAGTCCTCGCCGAACGGGTCGAGCCCCTCGGGCAACCGCACGCGTGCCCCGATCCCGCCGGCGATGCAGCACTCCGCCAGGGCTACCGCGATCCCGCCCTCGGCTATGTCATGTGCATTTTGCAGCGCCTGCGACCGCACCGCCTCCCTGACCCGCGCCTGCGCATCGAGGACCGCTTGCATCTCCTTGAACGGCAGCGGCCCGAGCGGCGCCTCGCCGCGGAGCTTGCCGAGCTCCGAGGCCGCCCGCGACGGGTTGAACGGGCCGACCAGCGCGATCTGGTCCCCGGCTCGAGCAAACCCAAGGCGCCCGGCGCGCGCGGCGTCCGGAAGCTTCCCGACGATCCCAACCACGGGGGTCGGCAGGATCGGCCCGGCAGGGGACTCGTTGTAAAGCGAGACGTTGCCGCCGACAACCGGCGCTCCGACCGCCAGGCAGGCCTCTCTCAGGCCCTCGATCGCTTCGGTCAGCTGCCAGGCGACGTGCGGCTTCTCCGGGTTTCCGAAGTTCAGGCAGTTGGTCAGGCCGAGCGGTTCGGCGCCGACGCAGGCGAGGTTGGCGACGCACTCCAGTACCGCCTCGACCGTCCCGGCGCGCGGGTCGGCGGCGACCCGGCGGGCGTTGCCGTCGATCGAGACCGCGATCGCCGAGGCGGCACCGTCGGCCATCGGGATTCAGCCGCAGCACGGCGGCGTCGGCCTCCTCGGGACGGCGGACCGTGCGGGACTGAACGACGGAGTCGTACTGCTCGAAGACCGTCCGGCGTGACGCGACGTTGGCGCTGGCGAGCAGCGCCAGCAGGATCTCGCCGGTGCTGGCATCGTGAGCCAGCACCGGCGCCGGCGCGGCGTAGAGCTGCTCGGCCGGCGGCGTCGGGTCGAGGTCGTAGAGCGGACAGTCGTCGACCAGCAGGCTGACCGGGAGCTCGCCGACAACCTCACCGCGGTGCAGCACCCGGAATTGTCCCCGTCCGCCACCCCCACCACCGCTGGTGATCTGGCCGATCGGCGTCGCCAGCGTCTCCCAGCGCTGGCAGACAGCGATCACCTCGCCGACCAGCTCGGGCGAGACGACGCACAGCATCCGCTCCTGTGATTCCGACACCATGATCTCGAACGGCTCCAGGCCGGGCTCGCGCAGCGGCACGGAGGTGACGTCGATATCGATCCCGACGCCGCCCTTGCTCGCCATCTCCGACGCCGAGGAGGTCAGCCCGGCGGCGCCGAGATCCTGGAGCGAGGCGAGCAGGCCGCGGTCGAGCAGCTCCAGACAGCACTCGAGCAGCTTCTTCTCGGCGAACGGGTCGCCGATCTGCACCGACGGGCGCTTGGCCTCGTCACCGTCCTCGCCGAGCTCGGCGCTGGCCAGCACCGAGGCCCCGCCGATTCCGTCGCGGCCCGTCAGCGCGCCGAGCAGCAGCACGACGTTGCCGATGCCCACCGCGGCGCTCGAGGTCAGCCGCTCGTGCGGGGCCAGCCCCACGCACATCGCGTTGACCAGACAATTCTGCTCGTAGCTGGGCTCGAAGTAGATCTCGCCGCCGACCGTGGGCACCCCGATCGAGTTGCCGTAGTGGCCGACTCCGGCGACCACGCGCTCGAGCAGGTAGCGCGAGCGCCGCGATCCGGCCGGCTCGCCGAACCGCAGCGAGTCGAGCACGGCGATCGGGCGGGCGCCCACCGCGAACACGTCGCGGAGGATCCCGCCGACCCCGGTGGCCGCCCCCTCGAACGGCTCGACCGCGCTCGGATGGTTGTGAGACTCGACCTTGAAGGCGACGGCGAGGCCGTCTCCGACATCGACCGCGCCGGCGTTCTCGCCCGGGCCGACGAGGACGTGCCGGCCCTCGGTCGGCAGGCGGCGCAGGAGCTTCTTGGAGTGCTTGTAGGAGCAGTGCTCGGACCACATCAGCGACAGCATCGCGAGCTCGACGTCGCCGGGTTCGCGACCCAGGCCGGCGACGATCAGTTCGTACTCGTGGTCGGTGAGCCCGAGCTCCCGGTGTTTGGCCTGGGCACCGGAGGTCAACGCGCTCACGCTAGTGGACCGCGGTGGCGCGATCGGCGGCGGCGACTCGCATCGACTCGAAGATCGTCAGGCCGTCGGTCGAGCCCGTCAGCGGGTCGACCGCGTGCTCGGGATGCGGCATCAGGCCAAAGACATTCCCCGCGTCGTTGATCACGCCGGCGATGTCATCCTGGGAGCCGTTCGGGTTCTGGCCGGCCGCGTAGCGCAGGACCACATGGACCGGATCGGGCGAGTAGTAGCGCCCGCTCATGTGCTTGACCGGAACCGACAGGATCTGGCCCCGCCCACCCTCCCGGGTGAATGCCGTGTCGGGGTCGACGATCTCGACCCCGACCTGGCGGAACACGAACCGCAGCGAGTCATTCGGCAGCAGCGCGCCCGGTAGCAGGCCCGCCTCGCAGAGGATCTGGAAGCCGTTGCAGATCCCGAGCACGAGTCCGCCCGCACCCGCAAATTCGATCACCTCGTCCATCACCGGGGCGAACCTGGCGATCGCGCCGGCGCGCAGGTAGTCGCCATAGGAGAAGCCCCCCGGCACGATCACCGCGTCGACGCCCTGCAGGTCGTGGTCGCCGTGCCACAGGAGCACCGCCTCGCCGACCCGCCCGGCGGCGAGGTGCGCGTCGATGTCGTCGCAGCTACCGGGAAACCGGACGATCCCGAATTTCACGGGCCCTCGACGATCTCGTAGTCCTCGATCAGCGGGTTGACAAGCAGCCGCTCGCACATCGCCGGGAGCTGTGCCGGGTCGGCGACATCGAGCTCGATCAGCCGGCCGACGTGGACGTTGCTGGCGCCGGTGAACCCCAGCGCCGGTAGCGCGCGTTCGACCGCCTGGCCCTGCGGGTCGAGGATCCCCGCCTTCGGCCGGACCAGCACCCGCGCGCGCATCAGTCGCTCGACTCGGAGCCCGCCCACCCCGGGCCCGGTGACGCGGCGGTGCGGGCGAGCCAGTCGTCGAACCCCCGGCCCGTGATCCGCTCGTAGATCTCGATGTACTTCTCGCGCGTGCGCGCGACGATGTCCTCGGGGATCGGCGGCGCCGGCGGATTGCGGTCCCAGCCCGTGGCGGACGCCCAATCGCGGACGAACTGCTTGTCGAAGCTCGGCTGGCCACGACCCCGCTCGTAACCGTCGACCGGCCAGAAGCGCGAGGAGTCGGGGGTGCAGACCTCGTCGCCGAGGGTCAGTTCACCGGCTTCGTCGACGCCGAACTCGAACTTGGTGTCGGCCAGGATGATCCCGCGTGCGAGCGCGTGTTCGGCGCAGTGGCTGTAGACCGCGAGCGAGGCATCGCGCAGGCGCTCGGTCAAATCGCGGTCGCCGATCAGAGCGGCCGCCCCCTCGAAATCGATCGCCTCGTCGTGGCCGACGTCGGCCTTGGTCGAGGGGGTGAAGACCGGCTCGGGCAGCCGGTCGGACTCCTGGAGGCCGGCAGGGAGCTCGATCCCAGAGACCTTGCCGGTCCGCTGGTAGTCCTTCCAGCCGGACCCGCTGAGGTACCCGCGCACGATGCATTCGACCGGCAGCATCCGCAGCCTTTTGACGACCATCGCGCGACCGCGGACCTCGTCCGGCACGCCCTCGGTGATCGACTCGAGATGGCCGGCGACGATCCCATCGGTCTGCTCGAACCAGAACGTCGAGAGCCCGGTGAGCACGGCCCCCTTGTCTGGAATCGGGGTCGGATGGACCACGTCGTAGGTCGAGATCCGGTCGGATGCGACGAGCAGCAGCGAGCCACCGAGGTCGTAGATCTCCCTGACCTTGCCCGAGGCGATCAGGGGCAGATCTGCGATGGCGGCAACCACTACCCCAACGGTAGCGAGTAGGGGTGACGTTGGCGGCCACGTGGCCGCCAACGGCGGGCCCCCAGGGATGTGTCTGGGTGACGTTCGCGGCGAAGAGCGCGGATCAGCCGCTGTGCTCGATGATCTCGATCCGGTAGCCGTCGGGGTCGCGGACGAAGCAGATCCGCGAGCCGCCGGCGCTGACCGTGTACGGCGGCCGCTCGGGCTCGATCCCGTGCTCGGAGAGGCGCGCCAGCGTCCCGTCGAGGTCCGATGCGGTGATCGCGATGTGGCCGTATCCGGTCCCGAGGTCGTAGGGTTCGGTGCGGCCGTGGTTGAAGGTCAACTCCAGGCGGGCCTCGTCGCCGTCCTCGGGGAGACCCAGGAACACGTTGGTCGCCTCGTCGCGAATCGGGAGCCGCCGCATCTCGCGGAACCCGAGCGTTTCGTAAAAGGAGACCGAGCGGTCGATGTCGGTGATCCGGTAGCAGGTGTGGATCAGGGACGACATATGCCTAACGCTTCCGCTTGCAGGTGTGGATCAGGCTCATGCGATCGCGTCAAGCCTATCGACGATCTGGTCCGCGTAGCGGACGTAAGGCGCGTAGTCGAAGATCGCGTCGAGGTCGAGCCCGGCGCCGGCCGGGTCGGCCGCCACCAGATCGCGCAGTTGCACGCCCGTGTCGAGCGCCTGCTGGGCCAGGCGCTGCACGACCCTGTAGGCGTCGTCGCGGCTGGCGCCGCGCTGCACGAGCGCCAGCAGCAACCGCTGCGAGAACAGCGCGCCGCGGGTGAGCTCGAGGTTCTCCCGCATCCGCTGGGGGTCGACCACCAAGCCGCGGACGAGCCCCAGGCTCCGTCGCTGCATGTGGTCGAGCAGCGTCGTCGAGTCAGCCAGGATGATCCGCTCGACGCTCGAGTGCGAGATGTCCCGCTCATGCCAGAGGGTGACGTTCTCGAGCGCCGCCTGTGCGTCTGCGCGCAGCACGCGGGCGAGGCCGCTGATCTGCTCAGAGCGGATCGGGTTGCGCTTGTGCGGCATCGAGCTCGAGCCCTTCTGTCCCTCAGAGAAGGGCTCTCGAGCTTCGCCCACCTCGGTCCGCGCCAGGTGGCGGAGCTCGGTCGCAAACCGCTCCAGTCCGGCCCCGGCCAACGCGATCGCCTGTAGGAGCTCCGCGTGGCGGTCGCGAGGGATCACCTGGGTGGAGACGGGTTCCGCGTCAAGCCCCAGGCGGGCGAGCACTCGCTGCTCGAACTCCGGGGAGGTGGCCGCGTAGGTCCCGACCGCGCCGGACAGCGCGCCCACGGCGACCTGCGCGAAGGAGCGCTCGAGCCGGACGAGGTTGCGGTGCGCCTCGAACGCGAAGCCCGCGAGCTTGATCCCGAACGTCGTCGGCTCGGCGTGGATCCCGTGGGTGCGCCCGGTGCTGAGCGTGTGGCGATGCGCCCGCGCCTGCTCGGCCAGCGCCGACACCAGCGCCCGGGCGTCCGGGACGATCAGCTCGCCCGCGCGCCGCAGCTGCAGCGCCAGACCGGTGTCGAGGACGTCGCTGGAGGTCAGGCCGTAGTGGATCCAGCGCCCGGCCGGCCCCGCAGATTCGGCCAGTACGTCGACGAACGCTGCGACGTCGTGCTCGGTCGTCCGCTCGCGCTCGGCGATCGCCTCGACGGTGAACGTGGCACCCCGGATCGCGGCCAGCTCGTCGGGCGTCGGGCCGTCCATCTCCTCGCAGGCCGCGACTTCCACCCGCCGCAACGCCTCGAAGCGCGCCCAATCCGACCACAGCTCAGCGAACTCAGCGCGGGAATAACGCTCGATCACTTTCGCACGCAGTCTGGCCGTGTCTGGACGCGCCTGACTACGCGCTCAGGACCCGGGCGGCGAGCACCGCGGCGTTGCGCGCATTGTCGACGCCTACACACGCGACCGGAACTCCGGGCGGCATCTGCACGATCGACAGCAGCGCGTCGAGTCCGCCTGCGATCGACGTACGGCTCGTCAGCGGCACCCCGATCACGGGTAGGTCGGTGTGGGCGGCGACGACACCCGGCAACGCCGCCGACAGCCCGGCGCCGGCGATGATCACGCGCAGTCCGCGCATCCGCGCGTTACCGGCGTACTCGGCCACCTTCTCCGGCTCGCGGTGAGCCGACATGACGCGGATCTCGCTGCGGATTCCCCGCTCGGTCAGCTCCTTCTCGGCCGCCTCCATCGCCGGGAGGTCGCTCTTGGAGCCCATCACGATCCCGACCCGGGGCGCGTCGACGTCGAGGCCCTCGAACGCCGCCGCAGGCTCGGCCAGCGCCTCAGGCTCGGACGGCATCGGCTCGGTGGAGCTCAAGCTTCTTCCACCACCACGGCCGCGATGTCACGCCGCAGCTGTCGTCCCTCGAACTGGATCATCTCGGCAGCAGCATAGGCACTGGCGCGGGCGGCGGCGGTGTCCGCACCGAGTGCCGTGACGTTCAGCACCCGACCCCCGCTCGTAACCACCGAGCCGGCGGGCCCGGCCGCGGTCGCGGCGTGCGTCACGAACACGTCGTCTCCGACCAGCTCGAGCCCGCGGATCTCATCGCCGCTGTGCGAGGTACCTGGATAGCCGGCGCTGGCGAGCACGACCGTAACAGCGCTACGTGGGTCCCACTCGAGCTCGATTCCCTCGAGCCCGCCGTGCTCGCTCGCCGCCGCCAGCAGCTCCAGCAGGTCGGTGCGCAGCCGTGGCAGGATCGCCTGCGTCTCCGGATCGCCGAAGCGGACGTTGAACTCGAGCACCCGGGGCCCCGACGCGGTCAGCATCAGACCCGCGTAGAGCACGCCGCGGAACTCGATCCCGCGGCGACGCAGCTCGTCGAGCACCGGCTGGTGGATGCGGCCACAAAGCTCGGCGGCGGCGTCTGGGCCGATCGCCGGCACCGGCGAGTAGGAGCCCATCCCGCCGCTGTTCGGTCCGCGATCGCCGTCGAAGATTCGCTTGTAGTCCTGAGCCGACGCGAGTGGCAACGCCTGCTCGCCGTCGCAGAGGGCCAGCAGTGAAAGCTCGTCGCCGGCCAGATGTTCCTCCACGACAACCCGTTCGGTGCCGAATCGGTGCTCGACCAGAAGCTCGGTCAGCGCGGCGCGGGCCTCGCTCTCGTCGGCGGCGATGCTCACCCCCTTGCCGGCCGCGAGCCCGTCCGCCTTGATCACTGTCGGGTAGACGCCGTCGACCGCCGCTATTCCCTCCTCGACGTCGCCGACCACCTTGTGGGCGGCGCTAGCCACCCCGGCGGCGGCCATCACCTCTTTGCAGAACGCCTTCGACCCTTCCAGCGCGGCGCCCGCCGCGCCCGGACCGAAGCACGGGATCCCGAGGCGCGCAACCTCGTCGCCAAGCCCAGCGACCAACGGCGCCTCCGGCCCGACGACGACCAGGTCGACCTGTTCGGCCACGGCGGCGCTCGCGAGCCCGTCGATGTCCTCAACCCTGACTGGCAGCACCCGCGCGATCGCGGCGATGCCCACATTGCCGGGCGCGCACAGCAGCTCCGGCGCTTGTGGCGAGCGAGCCAGTGATTGCAGGATCGCGTGCTCCCGGCCGCCGCCGCCGACGACCAGGACGCGAGGCGACCCGCTCATCCCGGTCGAACCATGAACATCAAGCTAGAGCGGCGCGGCGCTAGATCAGCGCGATGAAGTCGTCGACCGGGATCGCCGACATCGTCTCGTACTTGCCGGTTCCGCGCGAGCCGAGTTCGAGCGACACCCGCGCGACGGTCTTATCGTCGGGGGCCTCGATCACGTTGACGAAGTCGTACTGACCGAGCGTTGCCCATTGCGCCTTGACGGTCGCCCCGAGCTGTTCGACCTCGCGGTTCACCTCTTGAATGCGGCCGGGATTGTTCTTGATCGTCTGCACGCCCTCCGGAGTCAGCGTCGTCAGCATGATGTAGGTGGGCATAACGGGGGTTCCTCGCTCTCGACTACGTGAACGGTCGCCCCGACTTGTACCACGGTGGGTTACGAGAGGGGCCCGACTTTGGCGGGCTACACGCCCGCCAAAGCCACCCCACCGCCATCAGACTCGGCTAAACCACTGCAGGGTCACCGACGCGCTCGAGCACGACCGCGCCGTCGACCGCCTCAGCCTCAACCGTGTCGCCGCTCACGAACTGGCCCTCGAGGATCGCCAAGCGCGAGCGGATCGACCAGCCGCTTCTGGATCACGCGCTTGAGTGGACGGGCGCCATAGGTCGGGTCGTAGCCGAGGTTGCCGAGCAGCGTCCTCGCGTCGTCGGACAGGACCAGCTCGATCCCACGGTCTCGGACCCGCTCGGTCACCCGCTGGACCTGCAGGTCGACGATTTCGCCGAGCTGCTCGCGGCTGAGCGGCTCGAACTCGACGATGTCGTCGAGCCGGTTGATGAACTCCGGCTTGAAGTTCGCGTCGACGCCGGCCCGGCCGCCGGGGATGTTGGAGGTCATGATCAGCACCACGTTCTTGAACGACACCGTGCGGCCCTGGCCGTCGGTCAGCCTGCCGTCATCCATCACCTGCAGCAGCGTGTTGAAGACGTCAGGATGAGCCTTCTCGATCTCGTCGAGCAGCACGACCGAATACGGGCGCCGCCTGACCGCCTCGGTTAGCTGGCCCCCTTCGTCGTACCCGACGTAGCCGGGAGGCGCGCCGACCAGACGCGACACCGAGTGCTTCTCCATGTACTCGGACATGTCGATCCGGACCATCGCGTCCTGGGAGTCGAACATGAACTCCGCCAGCGCTCGCGCCAGCTCGGTCTTGCCGACGCCGGTCGGGCCAAGGAACAGGAACGTCCCGATCGGGCGATCGGGGTCCTGCAGGCCGGCCCGGGAGCGGCGCAGCGCGCTCGACACGGCTGCCACCGCCTCGTCCTGCCCGATCACCCGCTGGTGCAGGCGATCCTCCATGTGCACGAGCTTCTCGATCTCGCCCTCGAGCAGCCTCGAGACGGGCACGCCGGTCCACTTGGAGACGATCTCGGCGATGTCGTCCGCGTCGACCTCCTCCTTCAGGTAGCGATGCGCTCCGGCGTCGGCCTGCGCCTCCGCCGTCTGCGCTTGCTCGAGGCGCTTGCTCAGGTCGGGGATCGTCCCGTACTGGAGCTCGGCAGCGCGACCGAGGTCCCCCTCGCGCTGGGCGCGCTCGAGCTCGACCTTGGCCTGCTCGATCTGCTCGTGGAGCTCTGCGACGGCTCCGATCGTCTCCTTCTCGCGCTGCCACTCGGCGTTCATCGCGGCCGAGCGCTCCTTCTCCTCGGCCAACGCCCGCTCGAGCTGCTCGCGACGGGCGGCGGTGCCGGGGTCGTCGTCCTCGGCCGAGCCGAGCGAGCGCAGCTCGATCTCGAGCTGGAGGATGTGACGGTCGACCTCGTCGATCTCGGTCGGCTTCGAGTCGATCTCCATCCGAATCTGTGCCGAGGCCTCGTCGACCAGGTCGATCGCCTTGTCGGGCAGGAACCGGTCGGCGATGTAGCGGTCGGACAGGGTCGCGGCGGCGACCAGAGCGGAGTCCTGGATGCGGACCTTGTGGTGGACCTCGTAGCGCTCCTTGAGGCCGCGCAGGATCGCGATCGTGTCCTCGACGCTCGGCTCCTGCACGAACACGGGCTGGAAGCGGCGCTCCAGCGCCGCGTCCTTCTCGATGTGCTTGCGGTACTCGTCGAGGGTGGTCGCACCGACCGCGCGCAGTTCGCCGCGCGCCAGCATCGGCTTCAGCAGGTTGGCCGCATCGACGGCGCCCTCAGCCGCGCCGGCACCGACGATCGTGTGCAGCTCGTCGATGAATAGAACGATCGTGCCGTGGGCGTCCGCGATCTCCTTGAGGACCGCCTTGAGCCGGTCCTCAAACTCGCCGCGATACTTGGAGCCGGCGATCAGTGCGCCGATGTCGAGCGCAATCACTCGGCGATCCTTGAGCCCCTCGGGGACGTCGCCTGAGACGATCCGCTGGGCGAGGCCCTCGGCGATCGCCGTCTTGCCGACGCCGGGCTCGCCGATCAGCACCGGGTTGTTCTTGGTGCGACGGCTGAGCACCTGAATCACGCGCCTGATCTCGTCATCGCGCCCGATCACCGGGTCGAGCTTGCCGCTGGCGGCCGCTTCGGTCAGATCCCGGCCGTACTTCTCCAGTGCCTGGTACTTGCCCTCGGGACTCTGGTCGGTGACCCGATGGCCGCCGCGGACCTCCGCCAGCGCCTGCAGCAGATTCTCGTGGGTCGCGCCGAGCGACCGCAGGGCGTCGCCCGCAGCGCCGGTCTGGGCCGACAGCGCGAGGATCAGGTGCTCGGTCGAGACGTACTCGTCGTTCAGCTCGCGCATCTCGTTCTCGGCGGCGCGGACGACGGCCAGCAGCTCGCCGGCGGCACTCGTCGCCTCGGCTGCGGCACCCGTCATCCTCGGGAGCGCATCCAGCGCAGGCCCGAGCGTGGCGCGGACGGCCGCGGGGTCGACGCCGAGCTTGCGCAGCACCGGGGCGACCACGCCGGCGTCCTGCTCCAGCAGGACCGCGAGCAGGTGCTCGGGGCGCGTCTGGGGGTTGTGGCGCTCCTCGGCAAGCCGCTGGGCGGCCTGCAGCGCCTCCTGGGACTTGATCGTGAAGCGATCAGCGTTCATGGGCAACCTTCTGTAAGTGTCTTGGTCGGTGAGTGTATATCTAAGTCAGGTCGACTTAGATTATGACACGTCCGAAGGCCCCTTACAAGCGCGCGGACAACCCGTCAGCCCCGGATCATCAGCATTTGGGTCGCCGTCTGACGCTCGATGTTTCCGCCCGAGTCAACGATTGCGCCCGTTACCTTGGCGGTCACGCGGACGCGATGCTGGAGGGCGATTTTCAGCGCCTGCAACTGGCCCGGCTTGAACGCGATCTTGGAGATCTTCATGCCGGCGCTCCTCAGGTGGTACAGGCTCGAATAGTCGGTGAACGGCTTGGCGCCACCGACCGTGACCACGGCGTTGGCTCCAATCAGGCAGGCGCCGTCGCACCTGACCCGGGCGAAGATCCCGCGTGAGGCGTAGGGACGCTGCGTCCGATTCAGTTGCAGCGCGACGTTGACGATCTTCGGCTCGCTCTTCAGCGCGATCGTCGACAGCACTCCGAGGTTCAGCCCGCCCCAGCCTGAGGCCTCGTCGAAACCGGCCGCGGCCGTGCAGCAGCCCAGCCCCGCTCCCGAACTGGTGAGGAACAAGCCGAGGTCGTTGTTGCCGACCGTGACGTCGTCAAATACGGTTGGCGCCTGCGCCGGATTGCGTCCGATCCCGTAGAGGAGCGGATTCGCCAGGCCGAGGTTGTCGAGCTGGTGCTCGCCCAGAACCTGATCGATCAGCGCAAAGCCGCCGGCCAGCAATGGCGTCGCCGCACTGGTGCCACCTACGGTCTGCCACGGATCGGGGTGCGCGGAGGAAAGGCAATCCGCCGCCGTGCAGTAGACGTCGTACCCAGGCTCGATGTCGGACAGCAGCGACACATCAGGCACTGCTCGCTGGTTCTGGACGACCGTTCCGTTCTGGTAGTTCGGACGCTTGAAGACGCCGCTGAACCCCCCGCCGCCGGCCCCGTACTCGATGCCCGTAGCGCCGGAAAAGGTGTTCTCGTCGTTCCACACCTGCTGGCTTGCGATCGTGTTCTGAGGCGTCAGCTGCACGTTGGTGCCGCCGACTGCCGTCACCCACTTGGAGGAAGCCGGATAATCGACCGTGAGCTGCGGAAGCGGCAGCTCACTCGAGCTCGGACCGACACAGCCGGACGACCCGTCGTCGCCGCTCGCCGACACCACGGTGATGCCGCTCGCCGTGGCCTCGGCCAACGCCGATTCGACGGCGTTGACGCCCGCATGTCCAACCGCAGAGAGCGTCTGCGACTCGCACAGGCCCAGCGACGCGGAGATCACCTGGGGCTTGAAGCCCTTCGACTGCAACGGCTCGGTCAGCGCGTGCAGCACGTCGCCGGCCTGCGGCTGGGACTCATAGACATCGATCGACGAAAGGTCGGGGGCCGCCGTCGTCAGCATCTCCAGGTCGAGCGTGGCTTCGCCGCCCGGCGCCAACTGTCGGCCGACGTCGACGCCAAAGGGATCGATCTTGGGGAGGTGCAAACCGAAGCAGCTCGCAAACGCCTTGAGGTCGCTGCTCTTGTAGCCGTCGATCTCGATCAGCGCCACTCGCTCCCCCTGGCCCATTGTTCCGGCGGCCTGCAACGTGTTGTAGCCATAGGCGCCGAGGTACTCGTTGGGCGTGAACCCGCCGGTCGCCACCCCCGCGGCGCAGCCCGAGGCCGTGCCGGTCGCCGGCGTGTAGGCCGAGGTCGCGACGGCCTGCTCGCCGTGGACCGCCGGAGGCTGAGCGGCCAGCGGCGCGCCATCAAGTCCGATGACGCCCGTGGCGACACCGCGCAGACCTGCGGGGATCCGGACGCCGGTTGTCGGTGCGGTGTAGCGGCTGGCACGCGCGGTCCTGTAGTCGGCAAGGGAGGTGCGAAACGCGCGCTCGGCGTCGGCAGCCGACATCGTTGCGTCGATGAACATGCCGGTCGCGTCCATCCGGATCGCGATAGCGCCGGCGCGGCGCAGGAACCTGGTCGCTCGTCTGCGGGCGCTCGCGCTGGCGCCGAACCTGCGGGACAGCGACGCGATCGACTCGTACTGTCCGTACTCCGGGCTGCCCGGGGTGCTCACCGCGGTGGCGAACCGGTCAATCCCGGCGTTGTCGGCGACGAGCGGCAGCACCAGGTGCATCGGCTTCGGCGGGTGGGGTGGCGCCGACCCGTGCTGCCGGACGCGCGAACGCGGCAGGGGACAGCGCACCGGCCGCTGATAGAACGACCAGTGACAACCCTGTTGCAAAAGGTCGAATTCGCGTCCTCACGTCGCCGGCCCATGCTGGCACATGCACGCTCTGCCGCGCGTAAATGGATCGTTGTCGCATGGCGCAGCGCGCCACGGCGCCGCTGTCCGCGGACGAACGTTCAGTCCAGGGACTGCCGGACGAGCGCGCCCGCGCGAACGTAGGGCACGATCTCTGCCCGGAGTTCGCGGCGGAGGGTTTCGAGCCGCTGCACCTCGGCGCCGAGCTCCGCAGCCCGTCGTTCCAGTGACGCCACCTTCCGAGCCATCGACTCGAGCTGTTGCTCGAGCTCCAGCACGCGCTCGACGCCCGCCAGGTTCATCCCCAGCTCTGCGGTCATCTCCTGGATCCGCCGCAGCCGCTCGACGTCGGCGTGGGAGTAGAGCCGCGTCCCCTTCGGCGAGCGCTGCGGCTCGATCAGTCCGCGGGCCTCGTACATCCGCAGAGTCTGCGGATGCATATCGGCGAGCTCTGCGGCGACCGAGATCATGAATACGCCGCGATCGGATGCGACCTCGACCCGCGTCTGGGCTCTGATCCGCCGACTGGCCATCAGCGATCGGCCCCCGCCGCGCCTTGCGCCTGCCCGCTGCCCGCCGCCCGTCCGCTGTCCGTGAAGAGCTTCGCGCGCGGATTCCCGTTCATCGCCTTCGCGAGCCGCTCGACCGCCTCGTCCTGCTCCGCCGACAGCGTCGAGGGGACGTCGATCACGAACCTGTAGCGAAGGTCACCGCTGCCCTTGCCACCGAGGCGTGCCGGACCCTCGCCCCGGAGCCGCTGGACGGTGCCGTGCTTGGTCCCGGGGGCGACCTTGAGCCGTTTGGAGCCATTCAGCGTCGGCACCTCGATGACGCCGCCTCGCAAGGGCCTCCGGAATCGTCAATGGCACCTCCACCTCGAGGTTGTCGCCATTGCGCTTGAACACCGCGGATTCCGCCACGCGGGTGATCACGTATAGGTCGCCCGGCGGCATCCCACGGATACCGGGATCGCCCTTGCCTGCCAGCTTGATCCGGCTGCCGTCGCGGACCCCGGCCGGGATATTGACGCGCAAGCGCCGGACGCTTCGCTGTGCGCCGGTTCCGCTGCACGTGGGGCACGGGTCTTCGATCACGGTGCCCGAGCCGCCGCAGTTGGAACACGGCTGCGTGATCGAGAAGATCCCCTGGCTCTGGGCCTCGACGCCACGCCCCTGGCAGACGGGGCAGACCTTTGGCTGCGTGCCCGAGCGGGCGCCGCTCCCATGGCAGGTCGGACAAGGCTGCGAGGTCGGCACCGACAGACGCGCCTGGCTCCCGTGCACGGCGTCGTCGAAGCTCAGCTGCACCTCGGTCTCGAGGTCGCGACCGCGTGCCTCCGCGGCGCGCCGCGGCCCGCTGCGGGATGGGCCCGCTTGTCCGCTACCGAACAGGTTCGAGAGGATGTCTCCGAAGCCCCCGCCGAAGTTCGAGGCATCGAAGTTGGGAACGCCGAAGCCGCCGAACGCGCCGCCGCGGTCGTACTCCTTGCGCTTGTCCGGATCCGACAGGACGTCGTGGGCCTGAGAGATCTGCTTGAACCGCGCCTCGGCCTTCTTGTCGCCAGCGTTGCGGTCAGGGTGATACTGGCGCGCGAGCTTGCGGTACGCCTTCTTGATCTCCTCGTCGGAGGCGTTCTTGCCGACCCCGAGGATCTTGTAGTAGTCGGGCCGCTCAGGCATCGCCGCCGGCTCCGTCAGGCTGCCACGAGCACGCGCGCAGCCCGCAGCACGGTCTCGCCCAGCCGGTACCCTTGCTGGTAGACCTCGACCACGGTCCCGGGCTCGCTGCCCTCGACCGGAAGCTGCGCGACCGCCTCGTGCCACTGCGGGTCAAACGCCTCACCGACTGGCGAGAACGGCTCGATCCCGGCTCGAGCGAACGCGGCGAGAAGGTCCGCCTGGACCAGCCTGATCCCGGAGACGAGCTGAGAATCCGCGTCCTCGCCGGTCGAGGCCGGGTTGCCAGGCTCAGCCGCGGCTGCCTGAACGGCCCGATCGAGGTTGTCGATCGCGGGCAGCAGTTCCTTTGCCAGCCGCGCGATCCCGCGTTCCTGGGCGAGCGCGGCCTCACGCGTGGCGCGCTTGCGGTAGTTCTCAAAGTCGGCCCGGGTCCGCTGGGCCAGCACGAGGTACTCGTCCGCCTTCTCGGCCTTCGCCACGAGTTCGTCGAGATCATGCTCAATCTCGTGCTCGTCCTCAGGCCGGTCCGGAGCCTCCGGGCTGATCGGTCCGGGCGGCGGCGTCGGCGAGGCCAAATCCTCACCGCCAGGCTCCGACGCCGGCTTGACCCCGCCGGCAGCGGCCACGCCTTCGGACTGGCCGCCCGGGCTCACCTCCGCGTCATCGCCGTCGTCGGCCCGCGAGCGCTGCGCGGCGGCATACGCCGCCGCCTCCGCTGGATGCTTCGCGCTCATCACTTGCCCTCGTCGACAACCTCGGCATCGACAACGTCCTCCTCCTCGGAGGTCGCCGAAGCGCCGTTGGTGGATCCGTCCTCGCTCGTGTCGGCCGTGGCCGACTCCTGCGCACGCTGGTACATCGCCTCGGAGACCTTGTGGAACGCGGCGTTCAACGCGTCCTTCTTGGCGTTGATCGCGTCGGGATCCTCGGAGGTCAGCGACTCGCGAACCGCCTTGACCGCGGTCTCGATCTCCGACTTCGAATCGGCATCGACCGTATCGCCGAGCTCGCCCAGCTGGCGCTCTGCCTGGTAAGCGGCGTGCTCGGCCTCGTTCCGCGCCTCGGCCAGCACCCGCTGGCGCTTGTCCTCGTCCGCGTGGGACTCGGCATCGGACACCATCCGCTTGATCTCGTCGCCGGACAGACCAGACCCCGACCGGATCTCGATCTTCTGTTCCTTGCTGGTGCCCAGATCCTTCGCCGAGACGTTGAGGATCCCGTTGGCATCGATGTCGAAGGCGACCTCGATCTGCGGGATTCCCCGTGGCGCCGGCGGAATGCCGGTCAGCTGGAACTTCCCGAGCGACTTGTTGTAAGCGGCCATCTCACGCTCGCCCTGGAGGACGTGGATCTCGACGCTCGGCTGGTTGTCCTCAGCGGTCGAGAACACCTCCGACTTGCGCGTCGGGATCGTCGTGTTGCGCTCGATCAGCTTGGTCATCACGCCGCCCTTGGTCTCGATCCCGAGCGTCAGCGGGGTGACGTCGAGCAGCAGCACGTCCTTGACGTCGCCCGCCAGGACGCCGGCCTGGATCGCGGCGCCGACGGCTACGACCTCGTCCGGGTTGACCCCGCGGTGCGGGTCCTTGCCGGTCAGCTCCTTGACCTTCTCCTGGACCGCCGGCATCCGGGTCATACCGCCGACCAGCACGACGTGGTCGATATTGCTAGCGCCCTTCTCCTTGGCGTCATCGAGCGCCTGGCGCACCGGCGCGACCGTGCGGTCGAGCAGGTTCGCGGTCAGCTCATTGAGCTTGGCCCGCGTCAGACGGGTGTCGAGATGCTTCGGGCCGCTGGCGTCAGCGGTGATGAACGGCAGGTTGATCTGCGTCTCCTGCGTCGTCGACAGCTCGATCTTGGCCTTCTCGGCGGCCTCGTACAGGCGCTGCAGCGCCATCGGATCCGCACTCAGGTCGATTCCCTGTGACTTCTTGAACTCAGCCACCAGCCAGTCGACGACGGCCTTGTCGAAGTTGTCGCCGCCGAGGTGGTTGTCGCCGGAGGTCGCCTTTACCTCGAACACGCCGTCGCCGATCTCCAGCACGGAGACGTCGAACGTACCGCCGCCGAGATCGAATACGAGGATCGTCTGGTCGGTCTCCTTGTCGAGGCCATACGCCAGCGAGGCCGCCGTCGGCTCGTTGATGATCCGCTTGACGTCGAGCCCGGCGATCGTTCCGGCGTCCTTGGTCGCCTGGCGCTGATCGTCGTTGAAGTAGGCCGGGACGGTGATCACGGCGCTGTCGACCGGCTCGCCAAGATAGGCCTCGGCGTCGGCCTTGAGCTTTCCGAGGATCATCGCGCTGATCTCGGGCGGCGAGTACTGCTTGCCCTCGGCCTCGACGCGAGCGTCGCCACCGGGGCCGGACACGACCTTGTACGGGACGATCGCCTCCTCCTCGCGCACCTCGGCCTCCTTGCGGCCCATGAAGCGCTTGATCGAGAAGATCGTGTTCTGCGGGTTGGTGACCGCCTGGCGCTTCGCCACGGTGCCGACGAGGCGCTCACCGCCGGACGTGAAAGCCACCACCGACGGCGTCGTGCGGCCACCTTCGGCGTTCTCGATTACGGTCGGGTCGCCGCCCTCGAGGACGGCCATGCAGCTGTTGGTCGTTCCCAGATCGATTCCGATTGTCTTGGCCATCGTCAGTTCCGCTCCTTCGTTCTCCGCGTCAAAAATCTAAGCGGGACCATAGCAGATTTGTGTCCGCGCAGCCTCGTCGTGGGGAGTCGCGCTGGTGGTGCGCGAGGGGCCCGCTGGCGTTGACAACGCCGCGCGCGACCCGCGTTGTCCGTCAGACCCTGAACGCGCTTGGGCATATGCGCGCAAGCGCACATGCGCCACAGGCGGGCCGGCGCGCGTGGCATGTGCGGCGGCCGTGACGCAGCATGTTGAGGTGCAGCTCGAGCTCCTGCCCGGGCGGCGTCAGCGCCAGCATCGTGTCGTGAAGCTCCACGAACGATGCTCGCCGCCGGAACAACCCGAGCCGGGTCCCGACCCGCGAGACATGCGTGTCGACCGGCACGTCGCGCATCCCGAACGCGAACAGCAGCACGCAGGCGGCGGTTTTGCGACCGACGCCCGGCAACGAGCAGAGGTACTGCTGGGCCTCGGGGACCGACAGGTCCTGCAGCCAGCCGAGTTCGAGGCCATCGGCTCGCACTACTGTCGGGCCAGTGTCCGAGACCCCTCGCAGAATCGCTTTGATCCGCGCCGACTTGACCCGCGAGATCCCGCCCGGGCGAATCGCCTCCTCGATCTCGTCCACGGGGGCGTCGCGGACTTCCTCCCAGGTCGGGAAGCGCTCGCGCAGGCCGAAATAGGCGACGTCGCGGTTGCGGTCGTTGGTCGACTGCGACAACACGGTGAGGATCAGCTCGCCGAGGCCGTCGCCGTGCGGCCCTGCCAGCGGAATCCCGTAGACGAGCCGCAGCCGGTCGCGAAGCCGGATCACCCGGCGCCGCGTCACCCGGATTTCAGCCATCACTTCGGAGGGGTCGGCGTTAGTTCGCCGACGCTGGCCACGGTGCCGCCGGAGGATGTCAGCCCGCCGGCCACGAACAGCGTCCGGCCGATTGCCACGACGGCCGTGTCCGACAGCGCTTGGGGTAGGTTGCCGGCCAGCCGCACGCGGCCGGTGCGGGGGTTGATCGACCAGATCTGGCTGGTCTGAGAGATGTCGCTGTTGCCGCGGCCACCGATCAGGTAGGCGAATGAGCCGAGCGTGGCCGCGGTGCCGTGGGTGGTGGGTTGCGGCAGCCTGCCGATCCGGCGGACGTGACCGGTGGCCGGATCGAAGCGGTAGATCGCATTGCTGGCGAGCGTCGGTGTCGACCCGCCCATGATCAAGATCTGGCCATCGACCGCGGCCGCGGCGGCGTACCGCAGGCCCACGGGGAGGTGCCCGACCACGCGCACCCGCGAGCCCGGGCGCCACGCAAGGATCGTGTCGAGCCAGTTGACGCCGTCGTAGCCGCCGATGATGTAGGCGGTGCCCCCGCTGGCCGCGACCGTGACATCGGACGCGGCACGCGGCAGCGCTCCGACCGTGTGCACCGCACCGTCGGCGGGGTTGAAGGCGAGGATGTGGTCCTGCTCGACGGTCGTCCCGCCGCCGAACACGTACACCTGGCGACCGAGACGGGCGCCCTGGGCGTCGTGCTGGGCCACCGGCAGGGAGGCCGTGTGCAGCTTGCTGCCAGGACCGACAAGCTCGATGCCCGCGGTCGAGACGTCGGCGGAGTCAAGCCCGCCGAGCAGCACGAAGCGTTGTCCGCCGAGCGCCGCGAAGGCCGGGTCGCGCACCGGGGCGGGCAGGTCGTAGCGGGCGTGGTAGGCGAACGTATGCGGGCGCGCGAGGACGGCCTTGGCCCGCTTCGCGACCGTGGTTGTGACGGTTGCGCGACCACTCGTCCGCGTCGCCGTGGCCGGCCCCCCGCCCCCGCATCCGGCAAGCGCAACGGCGGCGGCCAGCGCGCCCGTCGCGGCCAGCACCAACGCCGGCAGCGCCCTAGAGCCGCTCCTCGGCCGAGAGTCTTCATAAGAAAGCCCGCCGCGCCCTACGCCGGCGTCCCGGCAACTGGTTAGATCGGCTGCGGCAAGGTATCGTCGTGAACGGCTAATCGCCCGATCCTAGCCTCCGACCTGGCGCCAACGCCTCACCCACGCTCGGTATGCACACCGTCCTGTTCGAGCCAGGCGTTGACCCTGGTCACCCTCCTGCCCGTAGGCGGCGGCGCTGGGCCGCGGCCGCGGGCCTGGCGTGCGCGGCGGGCGCGCTGGCGCTGTCAGGATGCGGGGCGAGCCACCGCTCGAACACCTCCGCGAGCGGAACGAGCACTCCAGCGGGCCGCTCGCGGACGCGGACAACGCCGACCACGCCCACGCAGTCCGGGCACGCGCGCGGACCGCTGAACGTCTACGCCCACGACGCCGCCGGCGACTTGAGCCCAACGGTGCGCGGCGACCCGGCGATCGTCTACGTGCCGAACAGCGACAGCAACACGGTCGATGAGATCAGCCAGCGGACGTTCAAGATCATTCGCCAGTTCCCCGTCGGAGCCCTCCCACAGCACGTCACGCCGTCGTACAACCTGAAAACGCTGTGGGTGGACAACGATGACGGCAACTCGCTGACGCCGATCAACCCGAAGACCGGGCTGCCGGGTAGGTCGGTCCCGGTCGAGGACCCGTACAACATGTACTTCACGCCCGACGGCCGGTTCGCGATCGTCGTCGCCGAGCGGCTGCAACGACTCGACTTCCGAAACGCCAACACGATGCGGCTCGTGCACTCGCTGGCCGTGCCGGAATGCGCCGGGGTCGACCACATGGACTTCTCCGCCGACGGCCGCTTCGCGTACGCCAGCTGCGAGTTCGCTGGGAAGATGATCGAGCTCGACCTCGCGCGCCAGCGCGTGATCCGCACGGTCCTCCTCCACGGCGGGCACTCCATGCCCCAGGACGTGAAGCTGTCCCCCGACGGCCGCACCCTGTTCGTCGCCGACATGGACAACTCCGGCGTTTGGGAGATCAACCCCAGAACGTTTCGCGTGGTGGGATTCATACACACCGGCGCCGGAGCGCACGGGTTGTACCCCAGCCGCAACGCGGCGGTGATGTACGTCAGCAACCGCGAGGCCGGCTCGGTCTCGGTGGTCAGCTTCAAGACCAAGCGGGTGATCGCGACTTGGCAGCTACCGCTGCCGGCCAGCCCCGACATGGGCGGCGTGTCCGCCGACGGCCGGACCCTGTGGCTGAGCGGACGCTACAACTCGGTCGTCTACGCGATCAACACGCGCACCGGCCACCTCCGCGCGACGATCCCGGTTGGCTCTGGACCCCACGGGCTGTGCGTGTGGCCCCAGCCCGGCCGATACTCGCTGGGGCACACCGGCATCCTGCGCTGAGCCCGGCGCCACTCGCTGAGGCACACGAATTCGGGCTGCCGCCCAACTAGGCACTAACCTCTACGCCGCCGATGGCGGACACCGAGATCAGGAGGCAGCGGGGCCGCGACGGCGCCCGGCGTCGCCATCACGGCAATGGGTCCCGGCCCACCACTCAGGAGCTGGTCCGCAACCGGCTGATCGAGTCGCGGCTGACGCCGAACGCGATCTCGCTGACCGGGTTCGTGCTGAACCTGGCTGCGGCGGCGCTGGTCGTCGACCGGATGTTCTTCCTCGCCGGCGTCGCGTTCATCGTCGGCTCGATCATGGACACGTTCGATGGCCGGTATAGCCGCATGTCGGGCAAGGGGACGGCCTTCGGCGCATTCCTGGACTCGACCCTGGACCGGCTCGAGGAGGGGATCGTGCTGATCGCGGTCGGCGCCTATTTCGCCGCGCAGCACAATCAGCCGGCGGTCGCCGCGACCGTGGCCGCGGTGCTGTTCTCGCTGATGGTCTCCTACACGCGGGCCCGTGCCGAGGCTCTGGGCGTCGCCTGCAAGGTCGGCCTCGCGACCCGTCCGGTCAGGGTCGTGATCCTGTCGGTCGGGCTCGTGTTTGCGCGCGGCGCCTCGCTGGGGCACTTCTCGCTGCTGGCCCCTGCGGTGTACGTGCTCGCCGGCCTGTCGTTGATCACAACGATCCAGCGGATCGCCCACGTGTATTCGCAGCTGCGTTCCACCTCCTGAGCGGCGGCGATGCCGTCCGAGCGCGAGCATCCGTCCGGCCGAGGCGCGCGGGCACGGATCCTGGCGGCGAGCCGAGCACTGTTCCGTCGACGGGGGATCAATGCCGTCGGCGTGGCGGAGCTGTCGGCCGCCGCGAAGGTCTCCAAGCGGACCCTCTACCGGCACTTCGCCGGCAAGGACGAGCTGATCATCGCCTACCTACGCTCATTCGAGGACGATCCCCAGAACGGACCCGAGCGGGCTCTGGGGCGCTCGGACCTCACGCCCCGAGCCCGGCTGCTGGAGCTATTCGCCACGTTGGCCGACGACGAGCACCCGATGCGAGGCTGTCCGTTCCTCAACGCCGCCGTCGAACTGCCTGACGTCGACCACCCGGCACATCGACTGGCGGCGCAGCACAAGCGGCGCTTCTGCGAGCGCCTGGCGGATCTGGCGCGCGAGGCGGGCGCGCGGGACGCCACGCGGGTCGGACGCCGGCTGGCGCTGCTGTACGACGGCGCCGCCGCGCAGGTGGTCGTGTCCGACAACCCGGACGCGGCGGCCGAGGCGCACGCGATGGCGGCCGCGCTGCTGGACCAGGCGATCGACTGATCCATGTAGACCGCTCGGTTTACATGGGCCACCGCGCGCCGCTTCTGCTAGACCGTATGTAGACCGAGCGGTGTACATATTGGCGTAACCTCTGCGCGGCTGCGCCGTACGTTGAGCGGACCGTGAGCGAACTTCAAGGAGATCAGTGATGACCACCAGCCCGTCGGCGAACGGCTCCTCCCGCCGTCAACACGACAAGGTGCGCGTCGCCATCATCGGCGTCGGCAACTGCGCCAGCTCGTTCGTCCAGGGAATCCACTACTACCGTGACGCCGACCCGGCGCAGCCGGTGCCGGGCCTGATGCACGTCGACCTCGGCGGCTATCACGTGCGCGACATCGAGTTCTCGGCCGCGTTCGACATCGACGTCGACAAGGTCGGCAAGGATCTGAGCGAGGCGATCTTCGCCGGGCAGAACAACACGTTGAAGCTCGGCGACGACATCCCCAAGCTCGGCGTCGAGGTGATGCGCGGGATGACCCACGACGGCCTCGGCAAGTACCTGCAGCAGAAGATCACCAAGGCCCCAGGGTCGACGGTGGACATCGTCGAGGTGCTCCAGCAGACCCGGACCGACGTCGTCGTCTCCTACCTCCCGGTCGGCTCCGAGCAGGCGACGAAGTGGTATGTCGAGCAGATCCTCGAGGCGGGCTGTGGCTTCGTCAACTGCATCCCGGTGTTCATCGCCCGCGAGGACTACTGGAACCGGCGCTTCAAGAAGGCCGGGATGCCGATCGTCGGCGACGACATCAAGTCGCAGGTCGGCGCGACGATCGTCCACCGCAGCCTGGCGCGGCTGTTCCACGACCGCGGCGTCAAACTGATGCGGACATCGCAGCTCAACGTCGGCGGCAACATGGACTTCTACAACATGCTCGAGCGCGAGCGCCTGGAGTCCAAGAAGACCTCCAAGACCAACGCGGTGACGTCGATCATGGGTCATGAGCTGCCCGCCGACGACGTCCACGTCGGGCCGTCTGACTACGTGCCGTGGCTGACCGACCGCAAGTGGGCACACATCCGCCTGGAGGGCCAGGCGTTCGGCGACGTGCCGCTCACCGCCGAGCTCAAGCTCGAGGTATGGGACTCCCCCAACTCCGCGGGCATCGTCATCGACGCCGTGCGCTGCTGCAAGCTGGCGCTCAACAACGGCCTGTCGGGCCAGCTGGACGGCCCCAGCTCCTACCTGATGAAGTCGCCGATGAACCAGCGGCCCGACGACGAGGCCCGGGAGGCGACCGAGGCGTTCATCGCCAAGTACTCGCGAAAGCAGCCCGCCAAGAACCCGAGCCGCGAGAAGGTGACGGTCAAGTAGCGCATGGTTGCTGAGGGCCCGGATCTGCCGGCCACTCAGCCGGCAGATCCACCCCTGAGCCTCCCGTCGCCGTAGACTCCCGACCGTGCCGGTCGGGCGAGACTCGCTCAGGGGGCCCGTATTTGCCGGCCACGTCGGCCGGCAAATCCACCCCTTGACGATCGCGCAGGTGACGCCATTCGCCTGGGAGGCGCCGACCGACGTTGGCCACAACGTCAGGCGCGTCTCGGAGGAGCTTGCGCAGCGAGGCCACCGAGTGCTGGTGATCACGCCCTCGAGCTCGCCGCAACTGGTACGCGCGAGCCGCCGGGCGCTGCGCGGCGATCCGAGCGCGATGCTCGAGCGGGCGGACGGCGAGCCGCTGGTGCTCGGCGTGGGCGAGGTGCTGCCGTTCTCGCCGACGCGGCGACGGGCCGCTTCGCTGCCGGTCGACATCGCCAGAACGATCGAGGAGGCGCTGCAGGCGCTGAGCCTCGACGTCGTGCACGTGCACGAGCCATTCGCCCCCAGCGCCTCGAGCGTTGCGCTTCGCAACTCCCGCGGACTCAATGTCGCCACCTTTCACGAGCCCACCGAGCGGACCGTCTCGACGCAGCTCGGAAGACCGCTCTCACAGCTCCTCTTCAGCCGCCTCGATGCCCGGATCGCCACCTACCGGGCGACGCGCGAGCTCCTGCAGCGCTACTTCCCGGCCGAGTATCGGCTGATCGGGCCCGCCGCCGATCCGATCAGGCTTCCGCCCGATTCGTCCGTCGCCGGCGATCGGCGGCTCGAGTTCGTGATGATCGCCGAGGAGGAGCGCGCCGCGCTGCGGCTGTTCCTGCGGGCGTTGAGGGCGCTCCCGGAGTCCCCGCCGTGGCGGGCCACGGTCTGGTCATCGCGGCCTCTCGCCAGCCCCGCGACGCTGAGCCGTCGGCTCCGCGAGCGGGTCACCTTTGTCGATGCGCTGACCCGCACGGCCGACGAGGTCGCCGCCGCCGCGGACGTCGTCGTGCTCGCATCGGAGGGCGCCCGGACAACACCGGGGGTGCTGGTCGCGGCGCTCGTCAGCGCGATCGTGCCGGTCGCGCCGAGGCTGCCCGTGTACGAGGAGCTTCTCTCGGAGGGGCGGCGCGGTCTGGTGTTCGAGGCCGGCGACGTCCAGACGCTGGGTGCGCACCTGAAGGCGCTCGTCGAGCAGCCGGCGCTGCGCGAGGAACTGCGCGAGGGCGCGGCGGGGCTCCGGGCGCAGGCGAGCTTCGCCCGGGTCGCCGCCGAGCTCGAGGAGGTCTATATGGAGCTCGTCTCGCGCCGCCACGATCTGCGCCCGCTTGACCAGCGCGCCCGGCGCGCGATCGCCGACCGCCGGCTGATCGAGGTCGACCTGCACATGCACACCGACCATTCCTATGACTGCGCGACGCCGGTTGAGGTGCTGCTGGCGGAAGCCAAGGCCCGCGGGCTCGGCGCGATCGCGGTCACCGATCACAACGAGATATCGGGCGCGCTCGAGGCCAATGCGAAGGCCCGCGAGATCAAGGTGATCGTCGGGGAGGAGGTCAAGACCGCCGAGCAGGGCGAGGTCATCGGCTTGTTCATCGAGAAGAAGATCAGGCGCGGGATGACGCTGCAGGAGACGATCGCGGAGATCAAACGCCAGGGTGGCGTTGTCTACGTGCCGCACCCGTTCGACCGGATGCACGCCGTCCCCGACTACAAGCACCTGCTGGCGGTGCTCGACGACGTCGACGCGATCGAGGTGTTCAACCCCCGCGTCGCGATATCGGAGTTCAACGCCGAAGCGGTCCGGTTCGCCGCCAAGTACCGGATCATCGCCGGCGCCGGCTCCGACGCGCACGTGCCCCAGGGCCTCGGCTCGGTCAGGATCAGGATGCGCGACTTCGACGGACCCGAGGAGTTTTTGGAGTCACTCCGCGACGCCGACATCGTCCGCAACCCAGCGAGCCTGCTCTACGTCCAGGCACTGAAATTTCTCCAAACACGGGCGCTCCCGGCAACCGCCCGCCGAGCCTCGCGGGACCGCCGGGTCCGCCGGGTCGCGCGCAAGTCCTGATGCGTCCGGAAGGACATGCGGTCGGGCCGTCCAATCCGGGGGACGTGCCCGTAACCGACGACGAGATCCGCGAGAAGTACCTGGAACGCGCGATCCGCGAGCTCAATCACCTCGCCAGAGAGCTGCAGGCTTGCCCGCATTGTCCCCGCGGACAACTCATGGCGGTGCTTGGCTCCGGCCACCCACAGGCGGACATCTTGCTCGTCAAACACTCCGCCAAGCCGGCCGAGGTCGAGGAGGGGGTGGCATTCTACGGCCGTGCCGGCAACGCGCTGATGAAATCGCTCAAGCGGCTGAGCATCGACCCGCTCGCCGTTTACGGAACCCTCTGCGTCAAATGTCCCGTGCCCGACCCGGTGATGGCGGATCCCGCCTGCGTCGCCAGGCTGACCGAGGAGATCGCGATCGTCTCGCCGAAGATCGTCGTGGTGATGGGACGCGAGGCGCTGGCGGTCGTCAACGACCTGGACCTGCCGCTGCGCCGGGAGCTTGACGCGTCGCCCGGAGAACTCCAGCGGCTGACGCCCTCGATCGAGGCGCTGTACGTGCCGAACATCGACGAGTCGCTCGACGACGAGCCCTCGAAACGGGCGTTCTGGTCGGCGTTCCGGGTGCTTGGCCAGTGGTGGGCCGAGCTGCCGCCTTATTGAGCGGTTCCGGTGTAGGATGCGCACAACCCCGCGAACTGGTCCGTAAACGATCGGATTAGAACAGTTCCGCTAAGCGATAACCCCGAAGCGCACCGATGCGCGTGCCACCGGGCGTGGTGCGAAGGGCAAGGAGAGAGACCAGGGAGGTCCTCATGGACAGGATGTTCCGCGGGCGCACGCGCGCTCGAACCGTGTCGTCACCGCCACGCGACCCGCGGGCGCGTTCGGCGGTCCGGCGGAGGGTGTGCTTCGCCGCGCTGGCGCTGGGAGGAGCGCTGTCGGCGCTCGGCGGCATGGCCGCCGCCGATGGGCGCGCGCCGGCCGCGCACGTCGGCCGCGTCCACAAGGTCGTCAGCACCGCCCGGGCGCCGGACCACCTGACCGTCGACGACCAGGTCACGCCCTTGACCGCGTCGGCCACGCCCCAGTTTGGCTGGCTCCCAGAGGACCGAGCCGGCGACGAATCGCAGACCGCCTACCAGCTGACCGTCCGCAACGACCAAAACGGCGGCGTTGTCTGGGACAGCGGCCGGGTCCGCTCCGACAGCTCGCAGGCGGTGCAGTACGCCGGCTCCGTCCTGACCGCCGGCGACGAGTACACCTGGACGGTCCGCACGTGGAATCGCCAGGGCCAGCTCAGCCCGACGAGCTCGGCGATCTTCGACGTCGGGATCTCGGACTCCGACTGGTCCGGAGCGCAGTGGATCCGACGGCCGACTGCCGGCAACGACACGACGATCGACTACACCCTCGCGCGACGCCAGATCCAGCTGACCGATTCCCGTAGCCCGGTCACCCGTGCGCTCGTCTACCTCGCCGCGCCGATGCGCTGGCAGCTGCACGTCAACGGTCAGGTGATCGACACGCAGGACGATTACCAGACGGCTGGCGAGAACTACTACGACGTGGAGAACATCACCCCTCAGGCGCAGGCCGCAGAGCACACCCGCGGCACGGCCGCCGGGCAGCTCGCGATCGGCATCCTCAACGTCGACTGGGCGGTGGGCGAGGCCCACCCGGAGGGGCCTCAGCCCTACCCGACGACGCTCAGTGCCGATGCCGCGCCGGGCGCCGACTCGATCACCGTGGCAGCCTCGACGGCGAGCACGTGCACAACCGCGCCGACGACCTCCGCCGAGTTCTGCGGCGCCGCCGACGACTGGTACGTCGGGGAGGCGCTCGGCTTCGGTAACCCCGGCGACGCTTCATTCGAGACCGACAGGATCGCGTCGATCTCCGGGAACACCGTCGCCCTGACCCAGCCGCTTGCCCAGGCCCACGCGGCCGGATCGGCTGTCACCTCGGAGAACGGCCCCTCGGGGATGCTCGTCAAGGTCGTCATCGACCACGCCGACGGTCAGTCCCAGACGGTCGTCTCCGACGGCAGCTGGATGGTGACCAAGGATCCCGGCGAGGACAACGCGATCGCGACGGTCCGCAGTTCCCAGGGCGCCGGCGACTACGTCGAGTTCTACGACGGCCCCGGCGCCCAGCAGGTCGCCGGCTGGGATCGGGTCGGCTACCAATACTCGGCCGCCTGGCAGCCGGCGGTCGAAATGGGCGCTCACCCGCTGCCCAACCCACCGGACTGCGGCGACTACTCCGAGCCCGTCGGCCACAACGTCGCACCCGGGGATCCGGCGACCGCCACGGCTGTCCCGGTGCTCTCCTCGCCGTGCGGGTTCACCCACCTACAGCCGTTGCAAGCACCGGTCACATACAAGGTGATCCACCCGGTGTCGGTGCGCACACTGCCCGACGGCACCACCGTGGTGGACTTCGGCTACGCGTTCGTCGGCGTCCCCGTCGTCCGCTTCCCCGGCGCGACCACGGCGCAGGCCGGCAACCAGGTGACGCTGCAGGCCGGCTACCGGCTCGGCGGCACGGTGACAACCGCGCCCGCCCCGGCGGGCGCAACGAGCATCACCGTCAACAACACCTCGGCCTACCGGGACTTCGCCGGCACCGGGCCCGGGCTCGGCTTCCAGGTCGGCGACCCGATCACGATCGACGCCCCCGCCGACGGCTACGGCGCCGGGAACCCGGAGACCGACACGATCACCTCGATCAGCGGCGGCGTGATCGGCCTGGCGACGCCGCTGACGCAGAGTCACGCCTCGGGTGTCTGGGTGCAGGACGCCCGCGTCGGCACCACCACGCTCGACACCCAGTCGACCAACCTCAGCTTCCACTACACCGAGAGCGGGACGCCGGGGGAGACGACCGGGTTCCTCGGGCCGATGGGCTGGCGCTACGTCCAGATCACCGATGCCACCGCCGCCAACGGCGGCCGGCCGCTGACGGCGGACGACATCACCGCTGTGGAGCAGTACAACGCCGCCTCGCGGGTCGGCTCCGATGTCGCCGACCCGGGCGCCCACAGCGGGGCTCCGGACGTCGCCGCCAAGGTGCGCGGCTACAGCGACACGGCGACCGAGTGGGATCCCGCGTCGGTGTTCAGCTCCGGGCCCGGCTCCACCGTCGACGAGGCGGCGAGCTTCAAGAGCTCCAACGCCGAGCTCGACGCGGTGTTCTCGTTGATGGAGCGCTCGGCACAGTTCGCCGGCCAGCAGGCATACGAGGACAGCCCCGACCGGCAGGAGGGACAGTTCACAGGTGACGGCACGAACGCGTCCCAGGCCGAGATGGAGACGCTCAACGAACGCACGCTGACCCGCGAGTTCATCTACAACCTGATCGACTCCCAGCAGCGCTGGTGGACACACGGCTCGCCGGCCCAGGGCTCGACCTGGGGATCGATCAACGCGATCTACCCGGACAACAACGTTTCCAACGGTGGCAAGCGCGACATCCCTGACTACACCGAGATGTTCCCGGAGCTCGTCTGGGACTACTACCTCGCCTCGGGCGACCTGCAGACGCTGCGGGACGCCTACCCGACGATGCAGAACATCGCCCAATACGTGGACGACAACATCTACTCGAGCGGGCAGGTCTCCGGACTGGTCTGCCAGCTGGCCAGCTTCGCGAAGAGCTCGAGCTACATGTTCGGGATCATCGACTGGCCGGCGCCGGACCGCTACAACACCGTCGTTCTCAACTCCGGGGTCGACACCGTCGTCAACGAGCGTGCGGTGCTGCTGGACACGACGCTGGGCGACGCCGCCCAGGCGCTCGGTGACGGCTTCCAGGCCGCCACGTACTCGCAACAGGCGGATGCGCTGCGGTCGGCGATCAACACCACGCTGTTCGAGCCGGGTGGCCTCTACGGCGATGGGTTCGCGGTCTCCGGCAGCGCCCAGGACGTTCCGGGCAACTGCACCGCCGCCAGCGGGGGGTCGCTGATCGCCAACGCCTCGCAGCTCTCGCAGAGCTTCGCCGTCGTCGACGGCGTGGCGCCGACGTCCGACTACGCGACGCTGGGAACGTTCATCGCCTCCCAGGGGATGAAGGCGGGGCCGATGGACCTAGGGCAGCTGGAGATGTCACTGGTCGACACCGACCAGCCGGCCGCGCTGGTCAGGCTGCTGACCGACACGGCGGGCGACGGCCCGGCGAAGATCCTGACCGAGAGCGGCACCTCGATGTGGGAGCAGTGGGACCCGGGGTGCAGCGCCCCCTCGGGTCAGGCCGGCGACAACGACACCTTCGAGGACGCGGAGTGCAACGGCAGCGCGATCTCCCAGTCGAACTCCGACAGCATGTCGCACGGTTGGGGGTCGGTCGGGGTCTTCCCGATGATGCGCGGCCTGTTGGGCATCACGCCCCAGGGCGTGGGGCAATCGTCCGTCGAGATCGCGCCACCCGACGCCGGCCTGACGACCGCCCGCGGGACCGAATGGACTCAGCACGGGCCGGTCTCGGTCCGCTGGAACCGCGTCGGATCGGGTGGGGTGCACCTGCAGGTCACCGTCCCGGACAACGTCATCGCCACGGTGCAGTTGCCCCCGGCCGCGAGCGGCTACCACACCGTCGGCGTGGGTGACCCGCGCGACCTCGGCCTGCGGAACGGGCGCGAGGTCTTCACCGTCGGCTCGGGGACCACCCAGTTCATTCCGTCCAGCGGCTGAGAATCTGGGGCTGCTCGGGTGAGCTACTGCCCGAGCAGCCCCGCGATCTCGATGGCGGCACGCTGCAGCTCCCGCAACGACATCTCCTCGTCGAACCGCCCGGTCGGAGCGGTGATCGCCAGCGCTCCTGACCCCAGATGCGTCGGCAGGATCGGGACCGCGATCGAGCTCATTCCCGCCACCCATTCATCTTTCTGGCAGGCATAGCGCTGCTTGAGAGCGAGATCGAGCACGCACTCATCGGGGAACTTCGCGCCGGCCGCTCGGGCCCGCGTGAGTTCGCTCGGGTTGCAGAAAGTGAGCAGGATCCGCCCTGACGCGGAGTCGGCCAGCGGCATCCGCGTACCGGGCTTGATATCGACCTTGAGTTCGCGGTCCGCAGCCACCCGCTGAACGATCATCGCGGCGTCCCGATCCAGGACGGCGATCGAGGCGGTCTCGCCAGATCGCGCCGCCAGTGTCGTCAGCGTCGGCAGGACGCGCGACCCGAGGTTCGCCTGCTCCAAAACAGCGGTGCCGATCGACAACGCTCGCAGCGTGAGTCGATAGCGCGCGTGCTCGTCCGCCTCGACCCAGCCGGCTGCAACGAGCGTCTGCAGCTGCTGGTAGACGGTGCCCCGACGAGCGTCGAGCTGTCGCGCCAACTCGCTAACGGTGATGGCACCCGTTCCCGCGGCAAGCACATCGAGCAGCGACAGGCACTTCGTCGCAGACGTAAGCAGCCGCTCGGAGGCGGCCTGCTTCGCAGTCGTCGTAACGTTTGCCATCTTCCGGTCTCGGCTCGGAGTCGCCGCCTCGAAGCACCGCTCAGCGAACGATCCTAGCCGGACGGATCGGCGGCGGGGTCACCCTGCTGCGTGTCACCTGAACCTCGCCGTCGACGATCACGGCGGCTATCCCCGGGCTGTCCCCGGTCGCCAGCGCATCGACCGCGGTCGTGGTCGTGCCGCCGACCGGGGCGTCGATCACGATCAGGTCCGCGGGCCGGCCGGGTACCACCTGGCCGCTGTCGAGCTTGTAGCGGGCCGCCGTCCGGCCCGTGGCGGCGCACAGAGCGATCTCGGGCTCGAGCCCACCGAGCGCACAGCAATAGGCGATCGTCCGCAGCATTCCAAGCGGGATCACCCCTGTGCCCGATGGTGTGTCGGTCCCGATCTGGAGCCGATCGACGGCACCGCGCTCGCGCAGCATCGTGACGACGTCACGCAGCGCCCTGATATTCCCGGCCTGGACGACCTCGATCGCCGCCTCGGTTCCGTCGAGGATCGTCTCTATCTCCGCGAGCGAGCGGGCGGTCGGGCCGCCATTGGTGTGGCTGGCGACGTCTGGCTGGATCGCCACGGCTGCCTCCGCCCCGAGCACATGTGAACCCGGCACCGAGGCTCCGCCAATGTGCATCGGCACGATCCAGCCGTGCGCGCGCGCCTCGTCGACGAGTGGCCGGACGTCGTCGGCCTCGACGATGCCGCCAAGCCCGATCTCGCCAAACAGTCGCACTCCAGCGGCCGCCATCTCGCCGATGTCCGCGACCGTCAGCCCCCGCTCGAGCAGCAGCGCGCCGGCGACGAGCTTGGCTCCGCCGGGTCGCAGGTTCGCGGCACTCTGGGCGGCGGCGATCGCAACCGCCTTGACGCCGGCGGCGGTCCGCGGCCGCCCCGGCCAGTGCGCCTCACCGGCCGAGACGAGCGTCGTGACGCCGCCGTTCAAGTAGCTCGTGATCCAACCGGTCGTCCCCTGGCGAGGGGTGTAGTCCCCCAACACGGGATGCGTGTGGGGGTCGATCAGGCCAGGTGCCACGGTTGCGCCACCGACATCGATCACCACGGGCGACTCGCCGTCGTCCACCCGGTCGCGCGAGCCAATCGCGCTGATCAGCCCGTCGCGAACGCGGATCGCGTCGCCCTCCGCGCGGGGCGCTGCCAGGTCGCCGGTCAGTATCGCCCCGGCGCCGTAGAGAAGCAGGTCACCGCTCATGACCAGGCCTCGAGTACACCGTCAACCGTCGTCACGTCGCCGTAGTGGGTGGCGATGTCGTACAGGGAGCTCGCCTGTTCGCGCTCGCTCGTCGCCTGGCAGGCGTCCTGCACGATCCAGACGTCGTAGCCGTTGAAGAATGCGTCGTGGATCGTCGCCCGCACACAGATGTTGAGCGCCACACCGGAGACCACCACCCGCTCGATGTCGTGCTCACGCAGCCACGTATCGAGGTCGGTCGCGAAGAACGCGGAGTATCTGCGCTTGCTCAGGACCCGCTCCCCGGGCTGCACTCCGAGCCCGCCGTGAAGCTCGGCGCCCCAGGTCCCCTCGAGCGCGTGGACAATCCGCTTGCGGAACAGAGCATCGTCGCTGTCCAGATGGCCGGGACGGATCCACACAACCCTGATGCCGGCAGCCCGAGCTCCCTCGGCCAGACGTCGGTTCGCTTCGATCAACGATCCTCCGCCGGGCTCGGCACCTGGCATCGGCATCAGTCCGTCCGGCTCGACGTAGTCGTTGACGAGGTCGACGACGAGCAACGCGGTCCGCGACGGCTCGACCTTTAGCTCAGGTGTGTCGGTCTGTCTGGCCGAGAACGGGTCCGGAATGTCAATGCTCGGACCGTCAGTGAAGGCCATCGACGCCCTCCGCCTCCGCCTCCGTCAGCCCTCCGACCCGCGGATGCGGTCGGGGACCGTCGCTGACTGCCAGCGCGACGACGATCTCGTCGGCGGCCGGCGCGTCACCGATCCGAAACTCCACCGAGTCAAAATGCGACCGGATCATCATCGCGCGCTTGTGGTGAATCGGGATGTCGATGGCGGCGCCCTGACCACCGCGCTTCTTGACGCTCGGGAGGATCGAGACCCCGTCCGAGAGACCCCGGGTCGGGGCGCCGAAACGCGGGTGGAGCAGCGCCGCGACGTGCTCCAGCTCGCCGTGCTCGCCGACGATCCCGCCCTTGCCGTAGGCCTCGACACGCCCGTCAAGCAGGCTCAGCCCGCGTGTCATGAACTCCGTCGCAAGCACCTGACCGGCGGCTTCGAGGATTTCGAGGTGATCGATCCAACGCCCGCTGTACGGGTTCTCGATGACGGCCGCGATCACCGCGCGGCGGATCGGTCGGTCCGTGTCCCTGGTCCCCTCGCGAAGGACCTCCTCGATCTGCGTGACCCACTTACGGACCGTGACCGGGAGCTCTCCGGCGGCTGTCACTGACGAGGACGGTTGATAGCTGGCTTCTGTCATTTCTCACACCTTTCTGCGGTCAAAGTGAAACGGGTAAGACGTGCCGGACGGGGCGTTCGACCAGCTCTGCAGCGTCTGGCCTCCGTCGATCAGCCAGGCGGCCCCAGTCACGTGTCGGCTGTCGGGCGAGGCGAGAAACGCAACCACTGCAGCGACATCCTCAGGTTGAGCAACCCGCCGCAGTGGAATCCGCTCCGAGAAGCGCTCGAGCTCCGGCGAACCGGCAGCTTCGTCCCTGAGATCGGGCACGCCAAGCGGCGTGGCGACGACGCCCGGACAGACCGCGTTGACTCGGATCCCGTAGCGGGCGGCATCGAGCGCGGCCGCCCTGGTGAGGCCGAGCACCGCGTGCTTGGTCGAGATGTAGGCGGCCGAGCCGGCGAGCACGTCCCAGCCGGCCATTGAGGACCCCATGTTGACGATTGACCCCCCCGTAGATGCCTGCTTCATCGCCCTGATTGCCGCGCGCTGGACGAGGAAGACGCCGCGTAGGTTGACGCGTACGACCTCGTCGAAGACGTCCACGTCAAGCTCCTCGACCGATGCGGGCGGCGGGCTGATGCCAGCGTTGTTGAAGACGACCTCCGGTACGCCGAAGCGTTCGACCGCGGCATCGATCGCGGACCCGGCGCCGTCCGGCTCGCCGACGTCGCAGACCACCACGTGAACCTCGCCGCCGTCCGTCTCGATCTGCCGTGCAACGCTCGCAGCCGCCATCTCGTCACGATCGGCGACGACGACCCGTGCTCCGTCGGCGGCGAACCTCAGCGCCGCGGCCGAGCCGATCGCGCCACCGCCACCGGTGACGAGCGTGACCTTGCCGCTGAGACCCGTCGTCGCGGCGCTCATGCGTCACCGCCGTAGGAACGCCACGAGCGCGACGGACGGAAGGCCAGCAGGCGCTCGGCCGCGTCCGAGCAGATCAGACTTGCCTGACCGGGCAGTTTCCGGCGCAGCTCGACATCGGGAAAGCTCGCGCGAACCAGCTCGATCGTCTCCTCCTCCATGAACGTGTCCGGGGCGGATAGGTAGACGGACGCCATGTCCTCTGCCGTCGCGTCGAGCGCAGCGACGAACGCTGCCGCAGCGTCCTGCGCGTCGATGTACGCCCAGAGGCTCCCGGGCGCGGTCGCCTCGTCGCGGCGGTTGGAGACGACCTCGGCGTCGAAGCTCGCCGCGGTCTGAATCCATGGGAAGCGGAGGTTGATCGCCGACAGCGACGGGCAGCAGCGCACCGCTGCGGCGACGATCTGCTCGGTGACGAGCTTCGACAGGCCGTAGGCCTCCTGCGGCGCCAGCGGGTGCGACTCGTCGATCGGCAGGAACTCCGGGAGCAGCGGCTGAACGTTGAACGGCCATCCGATCACGCTGAACGAAGAGGCGTTCACAATCCTCCGGGTGGCGTGGATCTTGGCGGCCTCGGTGACGTTGTACGCCGCGAGCACGTTCGTGCTGAACACGTCACTCCCGGTCCGGCCGGTTGGACGCGGTATTGCCGCAGTGTGGATCACCGCCTCGGCGCCAGCCAGCGCCTGAACCGCCGCACCAAGCTCGGTCAGATCGGCGATCAGGAATGGACAATCCGGCGATGCGTTACCCGGTCTGATGTCGACGGCGCGCACCTCGCGCCCCGCGTGCAGCAGCTCGGCGACGATGTGGCTGCCGAGCAGCCCCGACGCACCGGTGACGACGACCAGCCTCACGCCGCCTCGCGATCGGCAGACGGCGCCATCGCCATGACGATGTCGCGAGCAAGCTCGAGGTCCGCGAGGCCGCCGGCGAACGAGGCACGCGTCTGCGCACCCTCGCGCACGCACGCGGCGAACTCGACCCACTCGCGCCGAAACGGATCCTCATTGGACACCGCCACGAGGCGGTCAGACGCACCGCCGTCGAGCGCTTCGCGCACACGCAGCAGCGTCGACCCATAGCGGACGTACGGGTTCGGAAACTCGATCCGCAGGCACTCGTCGTCGCCGTGGACGGCGATCCATTCGTCCCACCATGCGTACGACGTGCCGACGCCGATCTCCAGCACACACGGAACGCCGCCGGAATACTCGAGCACCGCCAGGAGCTGACCGTCGCCCCCCGGGCGGGCATACGAGACGCCTTCGGGCGTGCCGAAAAGCGCCCGCAGCACCGCCAGGTCGTGACTGCCGAGCATCAGCAGCAGCATGTAGAGCGAGGTGTATCCAGCCCGGTCGGGCCCCAGCATCTCGCCGATCCGCGCCGCGACGTCCTTCCGCGCAACGTCCAGCGTCGATTCCGGCACGTCGTCGCCCCGAACCTGTGTGTAGAGGGGAGCGTGCCGAGCGAAGCTCCCCGCGAAGTCGTGACAGGTGATCGACCGCAGTCCAGTGATCCCCTGCAGCCGCACCTGTGCGCGCTCGAGCGCGGGGTCGAACAGCTTCATGTAGCCGACCTGCGCGACGACGCCGGCCGCGTCCGCGGCCACCACGAGCGAGCTCGCCTCGTCGATGGTGAAGGCCAGTGGCTTCTCGACCAGCACGTGCTTGCCGGCGGCAATCGCTTCGGCCGCGACCACGGCGTGGTCATAGGTGCAGACGAGCACCGCCTCCACATCCGGCGAGGCGATCAGTTCCCGATAGTCGGTCGTCGTCGCCGGGACGCCCCATCGCGCGCCCAACCTTGAGAGCGTCTGCGCCGACAGATCGCAGAGCCCCGCCGGCACGAACGCATCGAGCTCATGCAGGATCGGGAGGTGCATCACCTGGGTGATCTCGCCGCATCCGACGATGCCCACCCGGATCGGTCGCTCCGCTCTCATCGCAGGAGCGCTCCGGCGTCGATCAGCTGGGTTGTCCCGGTGACATATCGGGCCTCGTCGGAGCACAGCCACCGGATCGCGACCGCGATGTCGCGGGGTTCCATCCGGTGAATCGGTAGCGGCAGCTCGAGTGCTCCGGCGACCCCCGGCGCCGTCGCCTGCCAATGCTCTGCAGCCGGGTTCTGGGTCATTTCGGTGGCGGTGCCGCCCGGGTGCACCGTGTTGACCCGGATACTGACTGAGGCGAGCTCCAGGGCGAGGCTCTTCATCAGCCCCACGAGCCCCGCTTTGGCGGCTGCGTAGTGTCCGATTGTCGCGACCGGCTTCAGCGCCGCCGACGAGGACACGATCACGATCGCACCGCCGCGGCCGCCGTCGATGATCGCGGGAATCGCAGCTCGACATGTGTTCCACGTACCGGTGAGCGTGACGTCGATCATCGTCTGCCATTGCTCCTCGGTCGCCTGCCAGGTCGTCTCCGGCCAGCTGGCGATGCCGGCATTGGCGACGACGATGTCGAGTCGTCCCCAGCGCTCAACCGCGAGCGCCACCGCGTCGCGTTGCGCATCGATGTCACGCACGTCGGCATACGCGGCCACGGCCTCACCGCCCGATTCGGTTATCCGGGAGACGGTCCGGTCGAGGTCCGCCGGCTCCGCGGTGTCGTATGTCAGGCTGGCCGTGGGCTTGTCGAGGTCGGTCGCGATCACTCGCGCCCCCGCCTCTGCGAGCGCGACGGCAGTGGCGCGCCCGATCCCGCGAGCGGCACCGGTGACGAGCGCACTCCGGTCAGTGAGATCGATCATGGCTGCGTTACCTGGAGTCTCGGCGACGCGCTCATGCAGTCTCGCCTCCGTCGACATCAAGGACCGCGCCGACGATGAACGATGCCCGACGACTCAGCAGGAAGGCGATCGCCTCGGCAACCTCGCCGGCCTCGCCGAGGCGCTTCAGCGCGGTTCGACTCGCCAGGATCGTGCGATGCTCCTCCTCGGTCTCACCGGCGGGCCGCTCCGCGACCATCGGCGTGTCGATTGGACCGGGCGAAACGCAGTTGACACGGACACCGGCGGGAGCCAACTCCAAGGCGGCGCTCCGCGTCCAGCTGATCAGCGCCGCCTTCGACGCGGCATAGGCGCTGAACTTTGTCGAACCGCGCCGACCGGCGGCCGAAGCGGTAACGACGACAGCGGCGGCGGGCGATCGCGACAGTGTCGGCAGTGCGCGCCTCGTCAGCAACCCGGCGGCGACGACATTGACCGCAAGCAACTTCTGCCACAGCGCGAAGTCCGTGTCCTGCAGCTCGGCGAACCGCGCGATGCCCGCGGTGATAGCGAGCCCGTCCAACCCCGACAGGCGGGAGACCGCCTGGTCGATGGCGTTGTCGCACTCCGCCGGTATCGAGACATCAGCGGTCAGCTCGGCGCCCGCGCGATCGATCGTCGCGACCGCGGCGCCTCGCTGGACGAGCAGCGACGCCAACGCCGCTCCGATGCCGGAGCCGGCGCCCACGACGGCGATCCGCATCCCCTCGAGCCCCTCAGACACCCGCGCCCTCCGCGGCCATGATCCGTGACGGCCCGGCGCTGCAGAGCAGCTCGACGACCTCCTCGACGAACTGGGGATTCACCTCCAACACGACCCGGGTGTGGGCGCCCGGCTGCTCCGGGTAGCCGCGGTAGCAACCGCGAAGGTCGAAGATCGTCTGCCCACGTCCGGGACCGTCACCGTCATCGACCGTGGCGGTGACCGTCGGTGCCAGGTCCGGCACCAGCGTGTTGGCGGCGACCGCGACGGCCAACACGTCATGGATGCACGACGAGCGTTCGGCGAACGCTTGGTCGTGGAAGTAATCGAAGTAGAAGTCGAGGATCCCGCCGACGTAGGCGGCAATGCCGCCGGCGCCAAGCAGCCGTTGGCGGTGCCGCTCGGTCAGCAGCATGCGCATGGTCACGTCGAGCGGCACCACCGTAACCGGCCAGCGCGCCGCGAACACTGCTTTCGCCGCCTCTGGGTCGTGCCAGATGTTCGCCTCTGCGACCGGCGTGCGGTTGCCGGGCGCAAATGCCGCCCCGCCCATGATCGTCAGCCCTCGCACCAACGATGGCAGCTCCGGGCAGAGGCCGAGCGCGAGCGCGACATTGGTCATCGGCCCGACTGCGACGATCTCGATCTCGCCAGGATGAGCCTGAGCCAGCCGGACGATCTGCTCGGCGGCGCTTTGTAAAACCAGTTCAGCCAGGAAGGTCGGGTCCCCGGCGTTTCCCTGACCGTCGTCGCCGTGGACGAAGTAGCCGTAGTCGACCGGACCTCCGGCGAGCGGACCGGCGGCCCCCGTCGCGACCGGCAGGACCCCGAGCCCGGCCATGGCCAGAGCGTGCGCCGTGTTTCGCGCCGCAATCTCGACCGCGACGTTTCCCCACACCGCGCCGGCGCCGATCAGGCGGACGTCGGGATGCAGCGCCGCGTAGAGCAGCGCGATCGTGTCGTCGATCCCGGTGTCGACGTCGAGCAACAGCAGCGGCGTCCGCTCGCTCATCGGCCGACCGAGCCCACGGGGCTTTCGGGCGACAACTCCAGCCCAAGCACGTCTCGCACGTACGCGATCGACTCGTGCGTGCTCTCTGCCGCGCCTTTCTCGGAGACGTCGAGCTCGATGATCACCAGCCCGTCGTACTGCGCTCGGAGCAGCTCCGACGCCAACCCGGCCAGATCGACCTCGCCTGCACCGAGCTCGCAGAACGCCGCGTAGCGCTCGGTCCCAAACGCACCCAGGGGCGCGCGGGTGTCCTTGAAGTGCACATAGCGCACCGCGTCGGCGTACTCGCGGACGATTGCCACTGGGTCGGCGCCTGTTTGGACGAGGTGCGCCGGATCGATGCAGAGGCCACATGCGCTCGTATCCAGGCGCTCCATCAGCCGGTCGAGCTCTTCGCGGTTCTGCACAAATGTGTCGAGATGCGGGTGGTATGCCGTCCACAGTCCGAGCTCGCCGACGAGTACGCCGACCTCGGCCAGCGCGCGAGCGAGCGCGTTGTACCCGTCCGGCTCGTGTGGAAGCTCGACGGCCGGTGGCCCACCTCCGATCACCAGACCCGGAGAGCCGAACCCCTTCAAGACGCGTCCGATCGCGGCGAGGCAGTCGCGCTCTCGTTGCCAGGTCCGGGTGTTGATCAGCTCCGCGTTGCAGTACAGCGACGAGAGGCGCAGGCCCAACTCCTCCTGGATGCGGGAGAACAGCGCCACCCGCGCGAGCCAAGCCGTGTCCGTCGCAACCTCCGGCGGCTCGACTTCGCCCGCACGCATGAAGCGGCGGGCGAAGTCGTTCGAGAAGCCGTCGCGAGCGAGCGCCTCAACCCATGCAAACCCCGCGGAATGGATGAATCTGAGCCCGGTTTCGAGGTCCAGCCCACCCAGGTCCCACGAATTCAGGTGATACCCGAAGGTGAAGCGCTGCTCGCCGCCGCTCATCAGACGGTGGTCTTCGGAGCGTTGCTGCAGTTGGTCAGGTACTGGTAGCTGAGCGCCTCCTTGGTCTTTACGTTCGAGGGGGTCAGCAGCTTCTGAGGCGTATAGGTCTCCTTTGCCGATGACTTCACAGGGCCACCGTGCGGATGTGCGTTCAAATACTGGACGATCGTCTTGACCGTCAGCTCGCCGTCCAGGAACGGAGACTGTGCGATCGTCGCCGCCAGCTGGTGACGCTTCAGCAGCTGGATCTGCGGCGGGCTTGAGTCGAAGGAGATCAGCTTGATCTTGCCGGTCTCGTGAGCGGCCGCGATCGCCGAGGCGACGCCGACCGCCTCCGGGCCGGTCGACGCGTAGAGCAGTTTCAGATCCGGGTTGCCGGTGATCAGTGCCGACGCGACCGACGCTGCCTTCGCTGAGCTGTTCTGGCCATACTCAGGACCGACGACCTTCAGGTTCGGATACTTCTTGTGCAGGATCGGAACCAGTCCGGTGAACCGGTCACTGTCGGTCTTGTTACCCGTCGTGTCGGCAACGATCCCCATCGTTCCCTTGCCGCCGGTGAGCTTGCCGATGATCCCCGCGAGCGAGTTTCCTCCAGTGAGGAAGTTAGTGATGAATGTCGTCAACGCGTCGGCGGGTGAGAGACTTTCGCCCGACGCGATGACCGGCACGCCCTTGGCCATCAGCGGGCCGACGGTCCCGGAGAAGCCCGTGTTGGAGAACGGGGCCAGGATCATCCCCTGAGGGTTGGTCAGCGACGCCGCGTTGAACGCCTGGAGCTCTGAGGACACTGAGTTACTGGTTGGACCCGTCCAAGTCAGGTTGACACCCAGCTTCTTCGCCTCAGCCTGGGCGCCACACTTGATCGTGACGAAGTACGAGTCGTTGACAAGTGCCGCTACGAACGTGATGTTGTAGGCCTTCTTGGCGGGAGTCGCCACCGCCGCCGCGCCGGCTGCAGGGACGGCCGCGCTGATTGCGAGCGCGGCGACTACGGCCACCAGCTGCCTTCGTCTGTACATACGTACACCTTTCTGAGAGTGATTGGGAGATTTCTAGTGGTAGTCGAGATGATCTGATTGTGGTGATGCGCCCTTGGCTAGTGGTGGCCTTCAACGGAGCAGGCGCATTCTGATGCCGCCGGGTCGCCGGTACTGGTCGAGTGACACTGCCGCGATCAGTACGACCCCGATGGCGATCAGCTGGTAGAAAGGTGAGAGACCGACGACGATGAGGCCGTCCTCGAGGATTACGGCCAGCAGCGTGCCGCTGAGGACGCCCGCGAGTGAGATCCGGCCGCCGAACAAGCTGGTCCCGCCGATCACCGCGGCCGTGATCGCCGAGAGGCCGTCGTTCGTATGACCGGCGATGTTCGTGGTCGCAAACCGAGTCAGGTCGATGAAGCCGGCGACCCCTGCGAGCATCCCGACGAGCGTGAACAGCACGACGATGTGGAGGTTCACGCGCAGACCAGCACGCTGAGCCGCGCCGCGGTTAGAGCCGAGCGCCAGGATGCGCATTCCGTAACGCGTCGTCCGGAACAGCACGAGGGTGATCAGCCACAGTGCGAATGCGACGAACGCCGGGAGCGGGATCCCCAACTCGGTCCTGATCCCAAAGCCTGTCTGGAGCGACTGGGGTAGGCCGGTGATGTCGGTTCCGTCGGTGATGATGTTGGCGATGCCGGTGGCGATTCCGAGCGTCGCCAGGGTCGCGATCAGCGAAACCACGCGGAGTCTCGTGGTGACCAGGCCGTTGAAGACACCGACGGCCGCGCCCGTTGCTAGGCACCCAAGCACTCCGACAACGGTTGCAACGGTGGTCGAGCCACCGCCGAAGCTGACAATGATCTTGGCGCCCACCACCGAGGACAGGAGGAGGTTCGCACCGAGCGACAGATCGATTTCCCCCGCACCGAGCAGTAACGCGATTCCGGTCGCGAGGATCAGTCCCTCGGAGGCATCGAGTCCAAGCGCTTGAAACGCCCTCGCGGACAGGAATGCGCGATCGGGCGAGAGAAGGCCAAAGACGAGGACGAGGATGATGTCGACGCCGAACACCCACAGGGCGGTGCTGGTTCCGAGCGCCGTCAACCATGCGGGTGGCCCCGTCCGAGCATTTGGCACAACCGCACCCCCGGCTGCCGTCATCGTCTCATTCACCTGTGCACTGTCGGCTGATGGCTCGATCACTGACGCTTCCCGTCGCCACCTTCGTCATAGCCGACCATCGCGTCGATGACTTCGCGCTGGGTGACGTCCTTCGTATATCGCTCCAGTGCGATCCGCCCGTGGCGAAGGACCACTACCCGGTGAGCGATGTCGAGGATCCGGAGGATGTCGTGGGAGATCACCATCACCGCCAAGCCGCGCTCAGCAGTCGACTTGATCAGTTCGCACACGATGTCGCTCTGGCGCGTACCCAGCGCGGCCGTCGGCTCGTCCATCAAGATCCCGGCGGTGCTCCACATCGTGGCGCGGGCGACGGCGAGCGCCTGCTTCTGGCCGCCCGACAGATCGTTCACCGCCACTCGGACCGATGGGAGATTGATGCTCAGCTCGGAAAGCGCGGCCGCGGTGCGTCGCGCCATCTCACGACGCGAGATGATCGCGAGCCGACGACGCCAACCGGGCACCAGAATCTCCCGGCCGAGAAACATATTCTCCAGCACTGACAGGTCTGGAGCCAACGCCAGGTCCTGGTGGACTGTGGTGACCCCGAGCGCCTCGGCATCTCGAATCGACCGAAGTGTGACCCTGCCGTCCTGCGTCTCGAGATGCCCCTCGTCGGGTTGGATCACCCCGCAGAGGCATTTGGTGAATGTCGACTTGCCCGCGCCGTTGTCGCCGAACAGCGCGACAATCTCGCCGCGGTGCAGCGTCAGTGAAACGTCGTGTAGAGCGCGTACGTGACCGAAGGTCTTGCCGATACCGCGGGCGGCAAGTACCGGTTGATCCGAGGTCACTCCCAACAGACCCCCCCAGGCGTCTCTGGGCTCGCATCTGAATGCGCATCCCTTGCGCGTTTGCTATAGACAAACGCCGTCCTCATCCGCCGGACACACTACGCTAACCGGTAAATCAGGTCAAGATCTGGATCGTGCGCCACTCTCGTTCTGCTCTCCAGCGCCAGACGCCGCCAGCGCCCCGTCTCAACACCACAGCCGCTGCAGGGCCATGAGCGGCATCGGGAGCGTCGTGGTCGTCGGATCGATCAATGCCGACTCGGTGGTCGAGGTTGCCGAGCTTCCGGGACCCGAAGAGACGGTCGTCGGCGATCGGATCTCACAACGACACGGCGGCAAGGGAGCCAACCAGGCGGTCGCTGCGGCCAGAGCCGGAGCGGTCGTCGCGATCGTCGGCGCCGTCGAGTCGACCCGGCGGCCCGGTGCGCGCGCGCCGGCGGACGGGCCGGCCTGGTAGGCGTGCGCTGCAGGGTGCCCGATTTCGTCCGTTACGCTCGACCGAGGGAGAAGCCGCGATGCCGCGACCAATCACGCTGTTCACCGGCCAGTGGGCAGATCTACGGCTGGAAACGCTGGCATGCCGGGCCGGCGAATGGGGCTTCGATGGCCTTGAGCTTGCCTCCTGGGGGGATCACTTTGATGTCCCCACGGCGCTGACCGATTCGACCTATTGCCAGAGCCGTCGCCGATTGCTGGAGGAGCACGAGCTCAGCTGCCACGCGATCGGCGCACACCTCGTCGGACAGGCCGTCTGCGATCCGATCGACGAGCGTCATCGCGCAGTACTACCTGCAGAGGTGTGGGGTGATGGCGACCCGGAGGGCGTGCGGCAGCGCGCCGCCGAGCGACTGATGGACACGGCTCGCGCCGCGGCCGCGCTCGGCGTCACCGTGGTGACCGGCTTCACGGGCTCGCCGATCTGGGCGCAGCTCTACTCCTTCCCGCCCAACGACTTCAGTTCAATCGAACGTGGATATCACGAGTTTGCGGAGCGCTTCGGCCCGATCCTCGACGTCTTCGAGGCGGAGGGGGTTCGCTTCGCACTCGAGGTCCACCCGACCGAGATCGCTTATGACTACGTCACGACTCGCCATGCACTCGAGGCGATCGGAGGGCGGGCGGGCTTCGGGATCAACTTCGACCCGAGCCACTTCATTCCGCAGCTGCTGGACCCGGCTCCGTTCATCATCGAGTTCGCCGACCGCATCTACCACATCCACATCAAGGACTCACGACGGCGACTCGACGGTCGTCGGTCGATCCTCGGCTCGCACCTGGACTTTGGCGACGAGAAGCGCGGTTGGGACTTCGTCTCACCCGGCCACGGTGACGTCGACTTCGAGGAGCTGATTCGGCAACTCAACCGGATCGGCTACAGCGGCCCGCTCTCGATCGAATGGGAGGACGTCGGCATGGACCGGGAATGGGGCGCACGTGACGCGCTGAGGTTCACCAGAGAGATCGACTTCTCGGCGTCGGGGCGCGCATTCGACAACGCTTTCTCGGACGGTGCCTCATGACCCGCCCAGTGATTGGCGTCGGCATTCTCGGTTACGGATTCATGGGACGTGCGCACACCAACGCGCTGCGCAAGCTGGCGTACATGACCTGGCCTCCCCCCGCCGAGGTACAGCTCGTTGCGATCTGTGGCCGTACTCGCAGCGCTGTCCAGGAGGCAGCTGACCGCTACGGCTACGCTCGCGCCGTCACCGATTGGCGCGAGGTCGTCGGGGACCCCTCGGTCCAGCTGTTCGACAACGTCGGTCCCAACGGGCTCCACGCCGAGCCCACCATTGCCGCGGCGCAGGCCGGCAAGCACGTGATCTGCGAGAAGCCGCTGGCGCGCAGCGCCGATGAGTCCTACAACGTGTGGCGCGCGGTGGGCGCGACGGGCGTCAAGCACCTGTGCGCCTTCAACTATCGCTTCGTGCCGGCTGTGCGCCTGGCACGCCAGATGATCGAGTCAGGCGAGCTCGGCGAGATCCACCACTTCCGCGGCCGCTATCTGCAGGAGTGGCTGCTCGACCCGACGGCACCGGCGACGTGGCGGGTCGACCGCGATGAGGCCGGGTCTGGCGCGCTCGGTGACCTCGGTGCGCACGTGATCGACCTCGCGCGCTACCTCGTCGGCGAGATCAGCGCCGTCGGCGGGCGGCTGCGCACATTCGTCGGCGAGCGCGCGGGCACGGCGGTTACCGTCGACGACGCGTTCGAGGGGGTGCTCGAGTTCACGGGCGGTGCCGTCGGCACGATCGAAGCGACCAGGTTCGCGGCCGGCCGCAAGAACCAGCTGACCTGGGAGATCAATGGAAGTCGCGGTTCGCTCGCCTTCGACCTGGAGCGGCTGAACGAGCTGCAGATCTCGACCGGGACCGCCGGGTTCACGACGCGGCTCGTCACCGAGGCCAGCGACCCATTCTGGTCGTACTGGTGGCCTGCGGGGCACACAATCGGATGGGAGCACACGTTCGTCCATGAGCTCCACCACATGCTCGAAGCGATTGTCGAGAACCGCCCAATCGGGCCGCACGCCGCCACCTTCGAGGACGGCTACCGGGCGGCCGAGGTGTGCGACGCGATCGTGCGCTCGCATGAGTCTGGAAGCCGTCAGGTCATCAGCTACCGCGAGCTGCGGAACTAGCAGAGGCCAGCCTCCGCGGAGCGCTCCGCCAACGAGGCTGGGTACGCTGGAGTGGGTGACCCGCGCGACCTCGGCCTTCAGACCGGACGCGAGGTATTCACCGTCGGGTCGGGTGCAGCGGCAGATAATCCGACCCCGCACACGACAACGGCCAATGGTCGGACACGCAGCAGCTTCCTCATCACCAGCTCCTTCCGCGGTTTTCCGATAGTTATATTCGGAGCAACACCTTGGGCCGAGCGCGCCCGCCGAGAGCTGCAAGCGACTGGCGCCACCGCTCGCCCGCGACGCGACCCCGCCACCGCCGACCGACTCACCGCCCAAGAAACTCCGCGTTTCTCTGATGATTGCCGATGGGGCCACCAACCGCGAAGCCGCAGCCCAACTCTTTCTAAGCCCCAAGACGATCGAAGCGCACCTCGGCCGCGCCTACCGCAAGCTCGGTGTACACAATCGAGCCCAACTCGCGAGCACGCTCACCCGCCAAGCCGCCGTGTAGCCCAGAGGGCCGCCTGGGCCACGTCAGCGTCCTGCGGTCGTGGGGTAGGCTGCGGACATGGACCTCGAGGAGCGGACCATCGACCAGGTCGGCGACCGATGCGAGGAGTGCGGCGGGAAGCTGACGGCGCAAGAGCAGCAGGCCGCGCTGGAGACCGGCGGTCGAGCACTGTGCACCGTCCACGCCGCCGAAACCGAGCCTGGCCGGGCGGTGCAGGACGACCCGCACTTCGACGCCTGAGCATGGCGCAGCAGATCGTGACGATCGCCGAGATCCTGCCTGGCGTTCACCATTGGACGGCGCGGCATCCGAGCCAGCGTTTCACGGTCTCGTCGTATTGGCTCGACGACGGCGGTGTAGCGATCGACCCGGTGATCCCCTCGGAGGGGATCGACTGGTTCGCGCAGCGCCCCGTCCTGCCGGCGGCGGTCGTCCTGAGCAACCGCCACCACTACCGCGACAGCGGTGCGCTGAACGAGCGCTTCGGCTGTCCCATCCTCGTGCCTCGATCCGGGCTGCACGAGTTCACCCACCGCGAGCCGGTGAACCCGTATGACCCTGGGGATGAGCTCCCAGGCGGGCTGCTAGCCGTCGAGATCGGTGCGCTGGCGCCCGACGACGGCGGCCTGTACCTCGCATCGCTACGCGCGCTGTGGCTGGCCGACAGCGTCGTGCGCGCGTTCACGCCCGACAGCCGGCCCGGGTTCGTGGTCGATTCCCTGATGGACGATCCGCCGGGCACCAAGCGCGGGCTGGTAGTGGCGCTGGGGTCGGTGCTCGACAACTACGAGGTCGAGCACGTGCTGCTCGCCCACGGTGAGCCGATGCTCGGAACCGGCGGCGAGCAGCTGCGGCAACTGATCGCCGACGGCGGCGAGACCGCCGGCGACGCCTTCGCTTGAGCTGAGGGGCGCCAGGAGCCTGTTCACTTTAGTTTGTCGCCGGCTCCAGATCGCGGCCGCGCTGGCGGTCGCGGTCCTCCTGACGGTCAGTGCGTCAGCTGGTCTGTCGCGGCCCGCTACCGCCCGAACGTTCGACGTGCGCACGTTCGGTGCGGCCGGGAACGGCTTTCGCGACGACGCACCGGCGATCAACCGAGCGATCATCGCCGCCAACCGAGCTGGAGGCGGCACGGTTGAGCTACCGCGCGGTCGCTACCTGGCGGGCGGCTCGATTCACATACGGAGCAATGTGACGCTGAGACTCGAGGCCGGCGCGACGTTGCTCGGGGCGAAGACAGGCTATGACCTGCCCGAGCGCAACCGGTATGCCTCCTACCAGGATGCGGGGCACAGTCACTTCCACGACGCGATGATCTGGGGCGAGGACGTCCACCATGTCGCGTTCGTCGGCTCCGGCACGATCGATGGCGCGGGCAACCTGCTGACCGACAACCCGCTTCCGGGCCGCGCCGACAAGATCATCTCGCTCGCCCGTTGTGACGGTCTCACGATTTCGGGAATCACGCTCGAGCGCGGGGGTCACTTCGCGATCCTGATCAACGACTGCCGCGATGTCCGCTCCAACGATCTGACCATTCGCACCGTCGGCGACCGCGACGGCTGGAACATCGTCAGCTCACAGAACGTCCGGATCAGCGACCTGACCGATCACGCCTACGATGACGCGCTTGCATTCAAGAGCGACTGGGCGCTCGGAGAAACGCTCCCCAGCGGTGACGTCGTCGTCGAGAATGCGCGGCTCTCGTCGGTCTGCTGCAACGCGCTGATGTTCGGCTCGGAGACTTGCGGCAATTTCAGGAACTACCGCTTTTCGCACATCGTGATCACCGGCGCGGGCAAGTCCGGGTTGGGGATGGTGTCCATGGACGGCGGCCACATCTCTGATGTCGTTTACTCGCACATCACGATGTCCGGCGTCGCCGGACCGCTGATGGAGAAGGTCGGCACCAGACGACGATGCGGCGGGAGACCGGGCATCGGCTCGATCAGCGACATCCGCTATCAGGATGTTCGCGGCACGAGCCTCGGTGCGTTCACCCCCACCCTCTGGGGTACGCCGAGCCACCCGATCAGCGGGGTCATCTTCACCCGCGTCGACCTCGTCTTCCAGGGTCACACCGGGCTGACCCCGCCGTTGGTCCCCGCCGAAGACCCCGTTGCCTATGACCCCAACAGCATCAGGCCGCGTCCGTCATATGGGCTCTATGTCCATCATGCGCGGGGTGTCACGTTCGAGGACGGCCGCGTCGGGTTGGCATCGCGTGACAGCCGTCCAGCGGCCGTGATCGACGGAGCGAGTGACGTGACCTTCGACCGAGTGGTAGTGACAGGCAACGCGGACGTGGTGCTCCACGATGTCACTGGGTCCCGGGTCAGCCGCAGCCGCAGCGGCAATGGTCGCCCTTTGCGCGTCAGCCGTAGGTGAGATGGGCTCACTGACCGCGTCTAGTGCAACGTCGAGCGCTGAGAATCAGGTCGTCAGGACGATATTGCCGAGCTTGCCGCCGGCGGAAAAACGGTCATAGGCCTCCACGGCCCCCGTCAGCGGGTAGGTGGCCGCGATCGGAACGGTGATCGCCCCGCCGGCGAGCAACGGCAGCACGCTGCGCTCGACGGCGCGAGCGGTGAGCGCCTTCTCCTCGAGCGGTCGCGGGCGCAGCATCGAACCGTAGATCCGGGCGCGCCTGTTCATCAACAGCCCCAGGTTGATCTCCCCGGTGGCGCCGGCGCCGATTCCGATCACGGCGATCCGCCCGCCGGTCGCCAGCGACCGCATGTTGCCGTTCAGGTTGGACGCGCCGACGAGTTCGAGAATCACATCGAACGGCCCCTGGTCGGCGAACTCCTCCGGCGCGAGCACGCTGGCGCCGAGCGACGCGACGCCCTCCCGGAGCTCGGGGGCCCGCACAGTTGCAAACACCCGCGCCCCCGCGGTGCGGCCCAGCTGGACCGCGGCCGTCCCGACGCCGCCGGCGCCTCCGTGAACAAGGAGCCGCTCGCCCGCGCGCAGTCCCGCCTGGGTGAAGAGCGCGTCGTGCGCGGTCGTGAACACCTCCGGGACGGCGCCCGCTTGGGGCCAGTCGAGGCGGTCGGGGACGGGCATCAGCACGCGTTCGTGGACGACCGCCAGCTCCGCCTGGCCGCCGCCGCCGACGATCCCCATCACCCGATCGCCGGCCCTGAACCGCGTCGCGCCCTCGCCGGTGCTGACCACCTCGCCGGCGAGCTCCAGGCCGGGGATGTCCTGCGGTGCCCCGGGCGGCGCCGGATAGCCACCGTGCCACTGGTGCATGTCGGCGCCGTTGAGCCCGGCGGCGCGCACGTGTACGAGCACCTCGCCGGCGCTCGGCACCGGGTCGGGGTGCTCCTCTACCGTGAGCTCACCATCGCGTATGGTGACCGCGAGCACCGCCGCTCACCCCCGGCGCTCGAGTTGGGCCAAGCACTCGACGTGCGGCGTCTGCGGAAACATGTCGACTGGCCGGACCTTCGTCAGCCGGTAGCCGGCCTCGACGAGTTGAGCGGCGTTCGGCGCGAGCGTCGTCGGATTGCAGGAGACGTAGACCAGGCGCTTCGGCGCGGCCTCGATTATCCGCCGGACGACCTTCGCGGAGAGCCCGGCCCGCGGAGGGTCGACCACCAGCACGTCGGGACGGCCGGCCTTCTGCACGAGCTCCCGAAGCGCCAGACGAACATCGCCGGCAAAGAAGCTGACGTTGTCGATCTCGTTGACGGCCGCGTTCGCGATCGCGTCGGCAATCGCCTCCTCGACGATCTCCAGCCCCCACAGCTCGGCCGCTCGCGGCGCCATCAACAACCCGATCGTGCCGATCCCGCAGTAGAGGTCGTAGACGCGCTCGAACCCGGACAGCTCGGCGTACTCGATCGCCAGCGCGTACAGACGCTCGGCCATCTCCGTGTTGGTTTGAAAGAACGCCTCGCCCGAGATCCGCACAGCCAGACCACCGAGCTCCTCTTGCAGCCGATCGGCGCCGGCGAGCAGCTCGGTGCGACCGCCGGCGGTGGTCTCGGCGACGCTGTCGAGCTGCGTCCACAACAGGCCGCTTGCACTCGCGGCAGCGCCCGCCAGCGACTCCCGGTCGAGCTGGCCGGGGCTGGTCACGAGCCGCACCTGCAGCTCGCCGGTCCGCCGTCCCTCGCGGACCACGAGGTTGCGCAGGAAGCCGGTCCCAGAGCGCCGGTCGTGCGGCTCGAGGCCCTGGTCCCGGCACCAGGTGACCACCTCCTCACGGGCCCGGTTGCCCGGCTCGGAGGCCAGGAGGCAGTCGGAGATCTCGACGATCTGCTCCCAGCTTCCGGGCGCGTGGAAACCACAGATGAGGCGGTTGCTCGCATCGGAGCCGAACGAGTACTCGAGCTTGTTTCGGTAGCGCCATTGTTCGACGGCCGGCACGATCGGCTCCAGCACGAAGCCGTCGAGCTTTCCGATCCGCCGCAGCGCTTCGTCGACCTGCGCCTGCTTGATCTCGAGCTGCCGCTCGTACGGGAGGATCTGCCACGGAGCTCCCGGGTGTGCGGCGACTGGCTGGAGCCGCTCCGGGCTGGCCTGGAGGACGTCGATCACCCGCGCCTCGGCGTATGCGCGGGTGGACTTGCCGACGGCGGCGCGCACGGTGTCGCCGGGGATCGCCCCCTGAACGAACAGGACGTAGCCGTCGAGTCGCGCGACCCCGGCCCCGCCGAACGCCAGACTCTCGACGGTCAACGTCAGCTCGTCGCCGCGGCGCGGGCGGATGGCGGATGACTGCTCCACCGGGCTTAGAGTAGTGGCGCGACGAGCAATTCGAGCAGCGCCTTCTGGGCATGCCGGCGATTCTCGGCCTGGTCCCAGATCCGCTGCAGCTCGCCATACAGGACGCTCGTGGTGATCTCCTCGCCGGGATGAGCGGGGAGGCAATGCAGCGCGATCGCGCCCGGCGCGGCGGCGGCTAGCAGGTCGTCGTCAAGCCGGTAGGGGACCAGCGCCTGACGCCGCGCTTCCGCCTCCTCGGGGGCGTCGTTCATGCTGACCCAGACATCGGTGTAGACGGCGTTGGCCCCGGCCACGGCCTCCCTGGGGTCGGCGGTCAGCAGCGCCCCTGCGACCGGCTCGAGCTGGTAGTCCTCGGGCGCCGCCACAGCCACCTGCACGCCGGCCATCGCGCCGAGGATCGCCAGCGAGCGGGCGACGTTGTTGCCGTCGCCGACGTAGGCGACTTTGAGGCCGTCGAGGTTCCCGAAGGCCTCCTGCAGCGTCAGCAGGTCCGCGAGCGCCTGGCAGGGATGGTGACCGGCGGTCAGCATGTTGATAACCGGCACCGTCGAATGCTCGGCCAGCTCCGAAACGAGCGCGTCGGGGCCGGTGCGGATGCCGATCGCGGCAGCGTTGCGAGATAGGACGATCGCCGTGTCGCGGATCGACTCGCCGCGCGCGAGCTGCGTGTCCTCTGTACGCAGGACCATCGGGTGTCCGCCGAGCTCGGCGATCCCGGTCTCGAACGAGACCCTGGTTCGTGTCGAGTGGCGCTGGAAGATCAGCGCGATCGTGCGACGGTGCAGGGCGTCGCTGCTGAAGGGAGCGGCCTTCAGCTCGGATGCCCGCTGGAGCAGCCGAGCCAGCTGAACTGGGGTTAGCTCCTCGCCGGTGAGGAAGTCCTGAGGGGGTTCGGCCAAGCGCGAGAGTCTACGGCGCGCCCCGATCGACCCTCGCCCCCCACGGACACAACCTATCCTCGGGCGGCCATGGCCTCCGTTCCTCTGCATCGCAACCGTGATTTCAGGTTGCTGTGGAGCGGGGAGGCAATGTCAGCGCTTGGCTCGCAGATCTCTCTGGTCGCCTTCCCATTGCTCGTGCTGGCCGTAACGGGCTCGCCGGCCAAAGCCGGCGTCGTCGGCTTCGCAAGGAACCTGCCCGTCGCCCTGCTGGCGCTCCCCGCCGGTGTGCTTGCCGACAGCGTCAAACCGCCGCCGCCTCCTCACCGACGGGCTGGGGCCGCCGGCATTCCTAGGGCGGTCAGCGAAGGCGGCCCGACCTGTTGGGAGTTTTGGAACAGCGAGGCCATCACCGCGAACGCAGGCTTGGGGTTGCCGTACTGGTCGAGCACTCCCTTGTCGACCCACGGCGGCGTCCCCAGCGGGTCGTTGCCATCCCATCCCGGCCTGGCGGCGAAATCCTGCATTGGGAAGTACATCGTCCCTGAAAGCCACGAGAGGGCGTTGAAGACGCCGACGCTGTATTCGATCGAGTTGCTCTGATACTCGTAGGTGCCGCGGACCTCGACGGGGCCGTCGCGGTTGGCGCCGAAGCCCCACTCGGAGACGAAGATCCCCTGGTTCGGGTAGCAGGCGCGGACCGACTGCAGGAATGGCGCGATCTCCTCGCGGTCGTCGGTGGTGCCGCCGCCGGCGTCGAACCATCCAAAGTACTCGTTGACGCCAATCACCTGCAGCGGGGCGTAGGCCGGCTGGCAGCCCAGCCCCGGCCAATCGGTGACCGCCATTCCCACCGGCCGGGTCGGATCGAGCCTGTTGGCGGCGGCCGCGGCCTGACGGATGTACGACGCCTGGCCCGCAGACGGCGGGCTTCCGAGCTCGTTACCGATGCTCCAAACGAGGATCGACGGGTGGTTCTGGTTGGCCTGGATGTTGGCACCGACCAGCGCCGTCGCCCGGTTGCGCCAGGAGGGATCCGCTTGGTAGCTCGCGGCCGCCTGGTAGACCGGCACCTCCGACCAGAGCATGATCCCGGCCTGATCGGCCATCTGCTCCAGCTCCGGGTTGAGCGGATAGTGCGCGCGGATGATCGTCCCGCCGAGCTGCTGAACCCAGCTGATGAACTGGCGCTCCTGGGCCATCGTCAGCGCCGCACCGGTATTCACGGCCTGCTCGTGCAGATTGACTCCCATCAGGTGGAGTGGCCGGCCGTTGAGGTAGAGCTGGCCGCCTGTGAGCGTGATCTGTCTGATCCCGCTCTGGTAGGTGTAACCGGCGATCCGCCGGCCGTTCGAGTCGGCCAAGCTGAAAGTAGCGCGGTACAGATACGGGCTCCCGGGGGCCCACAGCTGCGGAGCGGTGATCACGACGCTGGCCGCTGGCGTCCAGGTCGCGCCCGGGCGGATTCTGGCGCTCCCGAATGTGAGCCTGGCCGTGCCGAAGCGGCCGGTGAGGCTGACCAGCTCGGTCGCGCCTGACAGGTTGCGCACCGTCGCCTGCTCCTGGATCGTCGCGCTGCACGTCGGGCATGCCAGCGTCGTGCGGATCTGGACGTTGTCGATCTCGGCCCCCGACACCGGTCGCATGTAGACGGCGTCGAGGATCCCGCCGTAGTTCCACCAGCCCAGCCCCGAGTGCGGGAAGGTGGCGCCGCTGAGGCGGTCATCGACCCGCACGACCAGCTGGTTGACGCCCGTTTGGAGGTACTTCATCGTGAACTCGAACGGGAGGTAGGCGCCGGCGTGGGTGCCGAGCTTGTGTCCGTTGAGCCAGACGGTGGCCCTGTAGTTGACCGACTCGAACTGAAGCACCCAGCTACGCGCCGACTGTGGCACGTAGCTCGCGAAGGCATTCTCCGGAACCGTGAAATCGCGCTGGTACCAGCCCACGGAGCCGTCATAGCTCGCGTTCGTCAGACTGCCGGCGTTGAACGAATTGGGCATCGTCACCGGGTTCCAGTCGGTCGTGTCGGGGTTGTACTGCCACCAGCCGCTGGCGATTCCGGTGTTGGTCGGGTCTGCCCGGTAGAGCCAGGTGCCGCCGAGTCGGTAGCGGTTGGCCGGTCCGTCGGACATCAGCGCACCCTTGGTCGGCGGAGCCGCGGTGGTCGGCGCCGCGACGGCCCGCTGGACGGCCGCACCGGTTTGCGCAGGGGCCGTCGCCGCGATGGCGAGCATCGCCAGCACGGTCAACGGAAGCGCGGCTGATATGTGCCTGCGGAAGGTCACTTGTGCGGCTGCTCCGAGTTCGAACGCGACGTCGGCTTGGGCTTCTGCTTCAAGTGCGGCTTCCGCTGCGGCTTGCGTCTGGATTTGGGCTCCGCCTGCGGCTTGATCGTGAGCACCCGTGTCGACGTCGTCGCGTTGCCGGCCCGGTCGGTGACGGTCACCGTGACCGTGTAACCGCCGGGGCGCCGGTACACATGGCGCGGTCGCACGAGCTTCTTGCCGGTGACCACGGCCGTACGGTCGCCCCAGTTGACAGTCTCCGAGGCGACGCCCGAGGCCTTGGAGCCGGGCTCAGCGGGGTTCGGCGGGTCCCGATAGCGCAGTGTCAGCGTCAGCGCCTTGCCGGCCTGGGGCTTGCGGCTGAGCTTGGTCTTCACGACCGGCGGGTAGGTATCGACAAAGATCGTGTGGGACAGGAAGGTGCTCGACTGCGAAGCCTGATTGGTGACGATCACCGTGTAGGAGTGCGGGCCGTCGGTGAGCGGCCCGGGGAGCTGCCAGCCGAGGGTGCCGGTCTGGCCGATGGTCGAGCCGTCGAGCAAGACGGTGTAGGCGACCGCGCCCCAGTTCTCGCGCGCGGCCGTCCAGGCGAGAAGCGGAGCGTTGCTCTTGGTGTACGTGACTTTTTTCTGACCGCCCGCAGCGCCTGGCGCCGTGATCAGCTCGGCGGCATCGATCGAGAGCGCGCCCGTGTGCCCCTGCACCCAGGCGACCGCGGCGTCGCCGTTCCGGTCGCCGCCGGCGAACAGGCCCTTGGCGGCGTCGGTCGGTCCGCCGACCGCCGTGGACACGACCAGCGGCGCGCTGAGATCTGTCCCATTCGGCGCGTAGCTGACGAGGATCTGCGCGGAGCCGGTGGCCGGCGTTTGCTGCCACGCGATCAGGTTCGAAGTCAGGCCGGCGTTCGCGGGTACCGCATCCGGCGGCGCGGCGTCCCCCCCGGGAGCGAGCACGGTGGGCGTCCCGAGCACGCCGCTGCCGGCGAGCGGCGTGTCGATCAGCTGATGGCCTGACGTGGTGGCGGCGGTCACGAACCCAGCGCCGAATTCGTTCATCGCCAGCTGGGGCTGTCCCGCGCCATCCGAGCCGGCGCCGAGAGTGTCGACCGTGATCGCGGGTACGGTGTCCTCGGCGATCAGCCTCGCGACCAATACGCGCGACTGCGTCTTAGTGCCGCTGGCGACCTGCTCGCGAAACGCGATGTCCGGATAGGAGGAGTCGCCGCCCGCGGAGATCTCAGGACTGTCGGCCGTCACCTCGCTCCAACCGGCGACGCTCGACGGGTCAAGCTGCTGGGTATCGATGCTCGTCGACGTGCCCCAGACGCGGCGAGCGTAGATGTGGCCGTTCTCCCCCCAAGTGACGATCCCGACGCCGTCTCCTGCGGCGATCACGTCGGGTGCTCCGGCGCCCGTCCCCGCGTTGTCACCGGCGGTGACGTTGACAGCCTGAGGGCTGGCAGCAGACCAGCTGCTGCCGTCGAAGTAGTCGACGTCGACGTCATCGCCGGTGCCGGCCTGCGCGGTGAACGCGAGATAGGCGACGCCGAAGGTGTTGATCGAGATCGACGGGTTCGACGCGCCGACCGCGAGCGCCTGCGGCGTCGGGAACGGCTGACTGGAGTTCATGACGACACTGACGTACAGGGCGCCCGAATTGACGAACGCGACCAGCAGTTCGCCGTGGTTGTCGGCGGCGATCTCCGGCTGCGATGAGGGACCGCTGAGGCCGGCGTCGATCTGCTCGGGCGCCTGCCAGGCGCCCTGTACGAGCCTCGAGACGAACACCTGAGGAACGCCTCCGACCGTCTCAAGAAAGACCATTCCGCCGCTTCCGTCGCGCGCGATCGACATTCCGTTGAGGGAGTCGATCGCACTGCTGGGGCCAACCACCACCTGTGGCGACACCAACGCGGGCATCGAGAACTGGGCGAGCGCCGCCGGCGCCGCCAGAAGGCCAGCCAGGATCGCGACCGCGGTGATCGCGGCCGCCAGCAGGGCAGGCCGCGGCGCTGACGCCGCGGACATCCCGCCTGAGTTCACCTGAACGTGTCCCCTGGTTTTGCGAACGGTTCTAGAAGCGCGCAGAGCCCCGAAGGTTACGCTCCCGCCGGAACACCTCGTACGGTTCGACCGGCTGCAAGGAAGCGTGCAGACGGCGTCGACCGTGATCTCATTCTCAGGGGATGGCTAGGTCCGCTCGTCGTCGGCCTGATGCTGCGGGACGCCGGCTAGGCGGTCAGGCCAGCTCGACGTGGCGACGGACGAGCTCGACGATCTCCGGTGGCGAGGTCTCGAGCGAGCCGCCCGCGAACGGCGGAGCGGGGTCGTACTCGATCCCGAGCTGGATCCCGCGTGCGAGCTGCTCTCCGGCGATCCGGGAGGCGAGCAGCAGCGCCATGTCGATCCCGGCGGAGACACCGGCGGCGGTCAGCACCTTCCCCTGCTCCACGATTCGCCGGGGCACGGGCGTGACGCCCAGCGCGGCGAGCTCGTCCCTCGCCAGCCAGTGGGTCGTCGCCTCGAGTCCGTCGAGGATGCCGGCCGCCGCCAGCAGGAGCGAGCCCGTGCAGACCGACGTCGTCCAGCTCGAGTGTTCGTGGGCCTCGCGCAACCAGGCGAGCATCTGCTCCTCGCCGAGCAGCGCCCGGGTGCCGAAGCCGCCGGGAACGACCACCACGTCTGGATGAGGAAGGTCGGCGAGCGCCCGATCGGCGATCAGCGCCAGCATGCCGGTCTCGGTGCGCTTGGGGCCAGGCTCGATCGCGACGAAGGTCACCGTGGCGCCCGGCAAGCGGGAGAGCACCTCGTATGGTCCGACCGCGTCGAGCGCGGTGAACCCGTCGAAGATCGGGATCGCGACGTCGATGCTCATCCGCCTCCCCGGAGGCCCGCTAGCGACCGGCACGCAGGCCGAAGCCGCGGAGCATCAGCAACGCTTTCTCGCCGAGCGTTCCCCGGCCCGGGAGGACGCCGAGCTGGACCGCAGCCCCGTACAGGTCGAAGAAGGCGCGGACGCGCAACAGCTTCCCGTGCTCCAGCTCGCAGTAGAAGATCGCCGGTACGACGATGAACTTGTTGGTCGCCGGCAGGCCGCCCAGCGGCTCCCGGTGCGTCGCCAGCAGCTTGCTCGGCGCGCTCACAAACCTGCCGTCGGTCAGCCGTGCGCCGAGCTTCTGCAGACGCGCGTCCGGAAATGCGGCCCACAGCCGCTCGGCGTGGTCGGCGACCGCAGCCGGTCCCTCGAGCGGCTCGGCCACGAGCGGATCCTCGTAGCTCACGTCGGGGCTGCAGACGTCGGTGAAGGCGTCGCGGTCCCTGCTCGACCAGGCCTGCTCCCAGGCGTCCATCAGCTCGTCGACGCTCGGTAACCGGGTTTCGAGGTCGCGTGGCCGAGGGTTGGGGCTCATACGGCGGCCCGCCCCAGTTCAGCGAGCCCCGCTTCCGGGGTCGAGGCCTGCGCGTACCGGCGCCGAGGAATCCGGCCGGCAGCGGCAGCCAGGCGGCCGGCACGAACCGCCAATTTGATCGCCTCGGCCATCGCGACCGGGTCATGGGCGCGGGAGATCGCACTCGCGCAGAGGACCGCGTCGCAGCCGAGCTCGAGCGCCAGCGCCGCATCCGAGGCGGTGCCAACGCCGGCATCGAGGATCACCGGCACCGTCGTCCGCTCGACGATGATCGAGATGTTGTACGGGTTGCAGATGCCCATGCCGCTGCCGATCGGGGAGCCGAGCGGCATCACCGCGGCACAGCCGACGTCCTGGAGACGACGGGCCAGGATGGGATCGTCGGTCGTGTACGGGAGCACGACGAAGCCCTCGTCGACGAGCGTCTCGGCGGCGGCTACCAGCTCGACCGCGTCGGGAAGCAGCGTGCGGTCGTCGCCGATCACCTCGAGCTTGATCCAGTCGGTCGAGAACGCCTCGCGCGCGAGTCGAGCGGTGGCGATCGCGTCGCGCGCGGTGTAACACCCGGCGGTATTGGGCAGCACCTCGACCTCGGCGCGGTCCAGCACATCCAGGATCGAGCCTTGTGCGGCCGGATCGAGCCGCCGCAGTGCGACCGTGCACAGTTCGGCTTCGGCGGCGGCGAGCGCGCCAGCCAGCAGCTCGTGGTTGACGAACCCACCGGTCCCAAGAATCAGGCGCGAGTCGAATCCGCGGTCCGCGATCAGAAGCTGGTCGGTCATCTGCTTGCGACCTTAGAGAAAACCGAGCTCTTCAGCCGCCCTGGACCGCGATCAGAACCTCGACCCGGGCGCCGGGCATCAGCTCGGTCGTGTCCCAGAACGAGCGAGGGACGACCTCGGTCTCGATCGCGACCGCGACGCCGCGCCCGTCGGCCGGTGCCCCCAGCGAGGCGACCAGGTCGGCCACCGTTGTGCCGGACTCGAGCGAGCGCTCCTGGCCGTTGACGAGCAGGTTCATCACGCCGCAGCCCCCGCGAGGTCGAACCGAAGAGGGTCGAACGGCATCGCCAGCTCGGGCGGATCCTCGCCAGCGAGTTGCGCCGAGATCAGCTCGGCGGTGATCGGCGTCAGCAGGATCCCGTGCCGGTAGTGACCGGTTGCCCAGAACAGCCCCGCGAGCGCGCCGGCGCCGAGGATCGGGGCGTTGTCGGGCGTCCCCGGCCGGATCCCCGCGACGAGCTCGTCGATCACCAGCTCGCCGGCGCCGGGAACCAGCTCGATCGCGTCCCGGAGCAGCTCGAACACCGCCTGGACGGTGACGGTCGTGTCGTATCCGCGTTCCTCGACGGTCGCCCCCAGGACGTAACGGCCGTCTCCGCGTGGCACCAGGTACCCCGGCTGCATTCGCAGCACACGCTCGAGCAGGCCGGGACCGCTCGGGTCGTGGAGACTCAGGATCTGGCCCTTGACCGGCCGGATCGGAACGCTGGTGCCGGCGGGAAGGCCCCGAAGCCGACCCGACCACGGTCCCGCGGCGACGACCACCTGCGCGGCCATCAACAGCTCGCCGCTCGCGAGCCTGACGCCGGTGACGCGGTCGCCCTCGAGGGCCAGCTCGGCGACCTCCGTCTCGGTGCGGAGCACCCCGCCGGCGCGCTCGAATGCGACCTGGAGCGCGGCCGTCAAGCCCCGCGGATCGATCGCGTGGTCGTCCGGAATCTCGAGCCCGAGCCGCAGCGTCGGCGCCAGCGCCGGCTCCAGCGCCCGCGCCTCGCTCGCCCGCAGGCGCCGGACCGGGAGCCCCAGGCTCTGGCGGAACGCAAGCTCGCGTTCCAGCGCCGCCGCCTCGTCGCCGTCGCGGGCCACCAGCAAGGTGCCGAACCTGCGATACAACGGGTCGTGGCCGCTGGCTTGGATCAGCTCCTCGACGAATCGGGGGTAGAGCCGGGCGCTCTCCGTGGCCAGCGCAAGCAGGGCGGGCTCGGACGGGTGAGCCTCGGCGATCGGCGCGATCATTCCGGCGGCAACTCGGGAGGTCTCCTGCCCGACCTGCCCTCGCTCCAGCAACGTGACGCTCAAACCGCGCTGCAGCGCGCGCCAGCCGACCGCCAGCCCGATCGCACCGCCGCCGATGATCGCAACATCGCTTGATCCCGACTGACTGCTCATCGCTCTCGTCGCCTGGATAGGGCCCTGACGTGATGCTATCGCCCCACCCCTGCCAGACTTGGTGTCGCTGTGATCCCCGACCGCTTCGACCGCCTCGGCGACGCCTCGCTGTACCTCGTCTGCGAGGCGCTGCCGGCTGCGCGGCTCGAGGCCGCCCTACGCGGCGGGGTCGGGATCGTCCAACTGCGCTGCAAGGACGCCGACGACGCCGACGTGATCGCGGGGGGCCGGCGGTTTGCCAGCGTGTGCGAGCGCTTTGGCGTCCCGCTGATCCTCAACGACCGCCCTGACCTGGTCGCCGCGGTCGGCGCCGACGGCGTCCATCTCGGGCAGGACGACATCGGCGTCGAACAGGCCCGCGAGCTGCTCGGCGCGGATCGGATCGTCGGACTCTCGACGCACTCGCCGGCAGAGATCGACTCCGCACTGGCCGTCGGGGTCGACTACGTCGGGGTCGGCCCCGTCCACGCGACCCCGACGAAGCCGGGCCGCCCAGCGGTCGGGATTGAGTTGGTGACCTACGCTGCCGCCCACGCCGGGATCCCGTTCTTCGCGATCGGCGGCATCGATCGCTCCAACCTCGGCGCGGTCCTCGCGGCCGGCGCCGAGCGGGTGGCGGTGGTGCGCGCCATCACGCGCGCGTCCGACCCAGAGCGCGCCGCCCGGGAGCTGTGCGCCGGGCTCGCCCGACGCAGCCAGGAGCTCGACATCAAGGAGGTGGGCGTTGGCGACGCAGCCCGGGCCTGAGAGCCCCGAGCGTCCGCAGCAGTCGTTCCTTGAGCTCTACCGACAGCGGGTCGAGGCCGAGAACGCCGCCGCCCGGGAGCTCCTGCAGCCACTCGCGCCGGGCGAGCGTCCGTGGCCGATCACGGTCAGCGTCGCGCTGACTGCGGTGGCCGGAATCGCCAACCTGATCCTGTATGCGGCGGGCGCCACGATCGCCGGCAAGCACCCGGCACCGGCGACCATCTATCTCTTCAGCGGCATCATGCTGGCGTGCTCGTTCGGGATGTGGAGGCTCTGGTACCAGGCGGTGCTGGCATTCATGGCGCTGCTGGCGATCGTCATCGTGCTGTTCTCGCTGTTCTTGGTCGAGGCCTCGAACCTGCTGGGATTGCTGGTACCGCCGGTGTTCATCGTCGTCGGCGCGTTCCTGTTCTGGAAGCTGATCCGCGTGCTGGGAAGACTTCAGGTACCACCGCAATCCGATCCCTGAACCCGCCGCTTTGCATCAAATGCCGGTTATGACCGGCATACGATGCATCGCGCACATCGAAACCAAACGAGAGAGACCCCATGCCTGAAACCTCCTATGACTGCATCGTGATCGGATCCGGTCCGGGCGGATACGTGGCGGCGATCCGGGCCGCGCAACTCGGCCTCCGAACGGCGGTGGTCGAGAAGGACAAGGTCGGGGGGCGCTGCCTGAACTACGCGTGCATTCCGGCCAAGGCGGTGCTGCGGGTCGCCGATGTGCTCTCCGAGATCCGCGAGGCGGACGAGTTCGGGATCACGGTCGGCGCTCCGTCGGTCGACTTCGCCGCGGTGATGGCGCGGCGCGACAGGGTCGTTTCGATCCTGACCGGCGGGGTTTCAGGGTTGTTTCGCAAGAACCAGATCGAGTTGATCGAGGGCGCCGGGACGCTGACCGGCGACGGCGGCGTGTTGGTCGACGGCGAGCGTCACGAGGCCAGGGCAATCGTGCTGGCGACCGGTTCGGTGCCGCGAGCGCTGCCAGGCGTCAGCCTCGGGGGGCGGGTGATCGGGACCGAGGAGGCTTGGGCGCTGCGGGAACTGCCGGACTCGCTGGCGGTCGTCGGTGCCGGCGCGTCGGGGGTCGAGATCGCTTCGGCCTACGCGAGGCTGGGAGTCGAGGTGCTGCTGTTCGAGGCGCTCGAGCGGGTACTACCGACCGAGGACGCTGATATCTCGAGGCTCGCCGAACGGGGGTTCAAAAAGCAGGGCATCACCGTCCACACCGGGACCATCGTCCGCGACATCGAGTCGACCGACGAGCGCGTCACGTACACCTTCGACGGGGGCGAGGGGTCGGTCGAGTGGCTCGTGATCGCCGCCGGCCGCGGGCCCGACATCGAGGCGCTCGGCCTCGACACGGCGGGGGTCAAGTTGGGGGCCGACGGGTTTATCGAGGTCGACGGGGCGATGCATACGAGCGCCCCGGGTATCTACGCGATCGGCGATCTGGTCGCGGGTCCGGCGCTCGCGCACAAGGCATCCGACGAGGGCGTGATCGCGGTTGAGGACGCGGCTGGCCTGGCGACGCACGAAATTTCCTACATCGACATTCCCCGCGCGACCTTCTGCACTCCGAACATCGCGAGCTTCGGCCTGACCGAGGCGCAGGCCCGTGAGCAGGGCCACGACGTGGTCGTCGGCAAGGTTCAGTATGCGGCGGTCGGCGCCGGCACCCTGTACGGGGACCGCTCGGGCCTGGTCAAAATCGTCGGAGACCGGCAGTACGGCGAGCTGGTCGGCGGTCACATCGTCGGGGCCAAGGCGACCGAGCTGATCCAGGAGCTCGTCAACGCCAAGGCGCTCGAGGGCGGCTTCCCCGAGATCGCCCGGTTGGTCCACGGCCACCCGACGATGTCGGAGGCGGTGATGGAGGCGGCCCGTGCCGCCGACGGATGGCTGATCCACGGCTAGCTGACGCCGCCGAGGCGGGCGCGAGCCAACCCGTCTTCTACTACGACCTGACGGACCCGATCAGCTATCTGGCGGCCGAGCGGATCAACTCGACGCTTGCGGTCGTCGCAGAATGGGAGCCCGTGCTGAGGGCGGCACTGGGGGTAGGGCGGGGCGGGCGGGGCTCCTCTTCCCGGACGAGCGAGCCCGTCGCACCTCCAGGCGCGATCGACCGGGCATCGATCGAGCGGCGTGCTGAGCGACTGGGCCTACTCCCCTTCCGGTGGCCGCCCACGAGTGCCAGGGGTGACGTCGGCGGCCACGTGGCCGCGCTGGCGGCCACCTACGCCAAACAGGTGGGTCGGACGGTGGCGTTCTCGCTGGCGGCGTTCCGGCAGGCGTTCGCGGGTGGCCACGACCTCGACCTGGAGAGCACGGTGCTGCTGGCCGGAGCTGCCTGTGAACTGCACCCGCGGGCGCTGCTGCAGGCGATCTCACGTCCGGCGATTGGCGCCGCGCTCCAGGGCGCGTGCGACCGAGCACGGCTGGCGGGCATCAGCAGCCTGCCCGCGATCGAGGTGAGGGGTAGTCTGTTTTTCGGCGATGAGGCGGTGGAGCAAGCCGCCGCACAAATGACTCCCCCGGGGGGGCCGCCGTCGGTGCCCATCGGGCCGCCAACGGCACCCCAACGGTCAGTCGCGGACCACTGAGCCAATTTCAAGACCTACGCAATACATGAGTGAACCAGCCGCAGCTTCGACTGGTCTCGGGCCTAAGGGAATCGTGACTACGGTCGAACCCGATCGGTACGAGCGGACAGTCGTGCGGCGCAGCGCGCAAACGCGGGCGACGGTGCCGAGCGTCGAGTTCGCAGCAGAGGTCGACATGGAGCGCGTCCTCGTCACCCAGGCAGAGCTCGGTTGCGGGATCACCGCGCTGCTGGTCCGCGCCGCGGCGCACGCGCTCAGGCGGGTTCCACGGGTGAACGGCGCCTATCGGGACGGGCATTACGAGCTGTACTCGCGCATCAACATCGGGGTAACGATCGCCGAGGAAGGGTTCTACGCGGTCCCGACCGTGTTCGACGCGGATGCGAAGACGGCAACCGAGGTCGCCGCCGAGATCGCCGAGCACCGAACCCGCGCCCTGGACGGTGATCTGCTGCCAGCCGATCTGACCGGGGCCACCTTCACGCTGATCGATTCAGGTCGGTACGACGTCGCCACGGTCACGCCCCTGATCGTTCCCCCGCAGGCCGCCGCGCTGGCGGCAGGTCCGGTTCGCGAGACCCCGGTGGTTCGCGGGGGCGCGGTCGTCGCGGGACACACGATGGTGGCCACGCTCGCGGGCGATCACCGGATCGTCTACGGTGCCTACGCGTCGTCGTTCCTGGCGGAGTTCAAGGCGCATCTGGAGGAGGGAATCGCATGACGGGTGCCGATCCGGCAAACGAGCAGATCGCCCAACGGCTGGCTACACGGGGACGAGATGCCCTCGTTGAGCGGCTGCGAAACGCGTACGCGCAAGCGGCCGAGGTTCACGCCGACGTGCTGTCGATCGACGGCGACCGGCTCGAGACGATCGTGCAGGGCGCCGCCGACCGCGCCGACGGGCTGCAGTGGCGCCGCGCGCTTGCGGACCTTGCCAGCGGCGAGCTGGGTATCTCGCTCACCGACGCGCTCGCGCATCCGGCGGTCGCACGAGCCCAGGAACTCGTCGGTGCGCCGTCCTATGAGGACAGCCTCGCGGCGCTGGGCAGGCGCCCGGCGGGCCAGGTCTCCGGGGAGAGATCGGTGAACGGCGGGGGCTCGCAAGCTCAGCCGCAGGACGAACCGACGCGCGAATCAATGCCTGAGGATGACCCGAAACCCCCTCCGGTGGTCGAGCTCGAGCCGGACGTCGAGCCTCGAGAGGAGGAGGAGCCGCCTTGGCAGTCGATGGCGCAGCCGGATGCTCTCGAGGCCGACCCGGACCCGTCCGGCTACTCGGACCCCGACCCGCCTGCGGGCGAACAGGCCGACCCGCGGACCGACGAGGAGCCTGACGCGTCCGCGACAGCGCCTCAGCCGCGCGTGCCCGGACCCGGTGCCCCACCGGGCGTGGAACCCGAAACGATCGTTCAGGCCCCTCCCAAGCGCCCCGATGATCCCCCCTCGCGCCCCGAGCCCGCCGCCGGCCGGGAGCCGTTCGACGACCCGGATGCAACCCGGGAGTGGACTGCGCACGAGCTCGCCAACGTCGAAGGCCACGAGGGCTCGGTCGGGCCAGCTGGGCATTCGCTGCCGCCGCAACCGACGCACGTCGTGCCGGCACTGCCGCCGGAAACGATCGCGGGAGGTCATGTGGCGACCCCGGCGCCCGAGCCGTTTATGACCGGCCAGCCTGTCAGCCCCGGCTGGGACGAGGACGAGCCGGGCTACGAGGACGACCCGGGGTTTGATGATGAGCCCTACGAACAGCCAGGCGGGCTCCATGCCGGTCAGGCCGAGGAGCAGGACCGGCTCAGGGTGACCGCCGTCCACCTCGGTGGAGTCGCCAACCTGCCACGCGAAGGGATCGAACTGCGCCTGTCGGCGCACGGCCTCGACATCATGCGTGGCGACGAGGAAATCCTCGGCCGGCTGATGTGGTCAGAGATCGATTCGCTCGAGGTGCCCTCGCCACGTGTCCGGCGCCGGCGCAACCGAGATCGGGCGCGGATGGTCGTGCGAACCAACCAGGGTGATGCAACCTTCGAGGTTCCGGGGTTCAGCGGCGACGAGCTGAACGAACGAGTCGCGCCGCTGGTCGCCCGGTTCGGCCGCCGCTGATCGCCGCCGCTCGGGCGATCTCCTCAGCGCACGCTCCGCGACCGATGCGCGACAACGAAGGCTCAGCTCTCACAGAGGAACTCCGCTGGGCGATCGGTGACGACCGGGTGCTGGCGGCAATCGCCGCCGTCCCACGAGCCAGATTCGTGCCACGGACGCTTCGCGGCCGCGCCTACGAGAACACGGCGCTGCCGATCGACTGCGGCCAGACGATCTCGCAGCCGCTCGTCGTCGCACGGATGCTCGAGCTGCTCGAGCTCCGCGGCTCGGAGCGCGTTCTCGATGTCGGTACCGGCTCCGGCTACCACGCGGCTCTGCTGGCGACGCTCGCCGCCGACGTCGTCTCGATCGAGCGGCACGAGAAACTCAGCCGCCAGGCGGGGGCGACGCTCGCCAGGCTCGGGATCGAAAACATTCGGTTGATCGTCGGCGACGGTTCGGCCGGAGCCGCGGAGTTCGCGCCGTTCGACGCAATCAACGTCGCCGCCGCGGTGACCGGCGCCGTGCCGCAAGCGCTGGTCGAGCAGCTCGCCGCTGGCGGGCGGCTGGTGGCGCCGGTCGGACCAGATCCATTCCAGCCCGAAGAACAGCAGCTGGTGGTGCTTCGGCGCGAGCGCGGCGGCCTCCGCGAGCGCCGGTTCGAGCCGGTCAGGTTTGTGCCGCTCGTTCCCGAGACGGACGGCTAGACACTCCCTGGGGGTCGGCGAGCCGCCGCTCGATCACCTCGACCGCGGTCGGGCTCGAGTCGATCAGCACGAAGCGCCGGCCCAGCCCGCGGCAGACGGCACCGAGCGTCCCGGAACCGGCGAACGGATCCAGGCACCAGCCGCCCGGACGCGAGGACGCGGCGACGATCCGGCGCAATACCCCCTCGGGCTTCTGGGTGGGGTAGCCGGTCTTCTCGCGCCCGTTGGTGGGAACGATCGTGTGGAACCAGACGTCGGTCGGACGCTTGCCGCGCGCCGCCTTCTCAGCCGATACGAGCCCGGGCGCCATGTACGGCTCCCGCTCGACCGCGTCGGCGTCGAAGTGATGTCGGCCCGGCTCGCGGACGTAGACGAGGATCGTGTCGTGCTTGGCAGGCCACCGACGTCGCGGCTTGGCGCCGTAGTCGTAGGCCCAGATCAGCTCGTTCAGGAACGCGTCCCGCCCGAAGATCTCGTCGAGCAGCAGCTTGCAGTAGTGGGCCTCGCGGTAGTCGATGTGGAAGTACAGGGTTCCGTGCTCGGCCAGCAGCTCTCGCGCCGCCCGCAGCCGCGGCTCCAGAAAGCCGAGGTAATCGTCGAACTCATCCGTATAGCTGAGCCTTTGCAGCAGCGTCGACCGGTAGCGCCGCCCACCGAAACCGACGCGCGTTCCCGCCGAAATGTCGCCGGCGTCGGTTCGCTCCACGTTCAGCGTCGCCCGTGCCTGGGCCCGGCCGGTGTTGAACGGGGGGTCTATGTAGATCAGATCGAACGAGCCGGCAGGCAGGCGCGGCAGCACCTCCGCGTTGTCCCCCGCGACCAGCAGGTCCCCACTCGACAGCGAGATCTGCTCGGCGGCCGACTGGACGCGCATGGGCTCCAACGTCGTCATGAGTCAATGTTCCGGATGACCGACGACAGTAACGTCAGCGACGGTCGGCGCGGACTCCCCAACACGACTTGTGCCGCACGTGGGTACCCGCAGTCAGTGACCCCAACCCGCTACGATCCCCGGTCGTGCTGCCCGAACGGACCCAGCGGACCGTCAGCAAGCTGCTGGGGAAGCGAGTTACGAAGTTCCTAATCGCGTCGGCGATCGCGTTTGCGACGAGCGAGATCGTGCTGTCGATCCTGTACATCTACGGCCTCCCGACGACGCTCTGCACGATCCTCGCGTTCGTGGCCGGCGCGATCCCGAACTGGGCGATCAACCGCAACTGGACGTGGAATGTCCAGGGCGGAGTTGCGGTCGGGCGCGAGGTGGTTGCCTACGTGCTGCTATCCGGGGCGACGCTGACCGCGCAGATCCTGGCGGTCAACTGGACCCACGACCACGTCCAGGGAATCCAGGCCGGGCACGGCATCCGGGTCCTACTGATCGACGCGACCTACCTCGCCGTGCTCGTGATCATGTACGGAATCCGGTTCCTGGTCTACGAACACTGGATCTTCTCGGGCCGCTCCCTGCGGGCCGCATTGCGGTCCCGCCACCAGGTGTGGATGGCGGCCCGCGCAAACCGCACCCCGTAGCCGAGGTTCCCGCCCTTCTTTGTGGCGGTGGCGTGCTCCCCTCGGTCGCGCATCGTCGTCGGCACCTCTGCCAGCCGGTAGCCGTTCAGCGCCGCGCTGATCTGTAGCTCCGAGGCCTGGTATTGGGGCTGCTCGAGCGTGACCGCGGCGGTGACCTCCGAACGCATCGCCCGCAGCCCGCATGCCGGATCGGTGATCCGGTGGCGGGTCAGGACGGTCAGGATCGCGCCGAACACGAGTACCCCGAGGTGCCTGGTGGAGTCGGTCGTCAGCTCGCTCCCGAGGCGCCGCGACCCTGACACGAAGTCGGCCTGGCCGTCGATGATCGGCTGCACGACCCGCGCGATCTCGCTCGCCTCGTACTGCCCGTCGGCGTCGATCGTCGCGATGATCTCGGCGCCGCGCGCCCGCGCCAGCCAGTATCCGAGCTTGAGCGCCGCGCCCTGGCCGCGGTTGACCGGGACGTCGCAGACGAGCGCACCGGCCGAGACGGCCCTGGCGGCCGTCGCGTCCTTGGCGCCGTCGACGACGACGATGACCTCACAGGCGAGCCCGGCAGCTTCGCCCGGGATCTCGGCGACCACCTCGGCAACGGTCGGCTCCTCGTTGTAAGCGGGGATCACGATCGCGAGCGGCGCACCTGCGCGGGGCGCGTAGGCGTCGAGGAACGTCCGCGCCGCACCGCGCTGCTCCTCGGGCAGGAGCTCGAGCTCCTGCTCGAGGTCAAAAGACTTAGTGCTGCTGGGGGCCAGGCTCACACGGCACCTCCGGTGCCCTGGGTCATTCCCGCTCCGCCTGGAAGCGGGATCGCTCCCTCGATGTCGGCTTCTCGCCACTCCTCCCACACGCCTGTGACGCCGCGCGTGAAGTCGTACTGTGGCGACCAGCCCGCGGCCCGTGCCTGGCTGTTGTCGACGATCACCGCTGGCATCTCGCCGACCTTGGCAGGGCCGTGGCGGGTGTCCAACTCGGCGCCCGTGACGCGGCGTACTTCGTCGACCACCTCGAGCACCGACAGGGACTTGCCGGAGCCAATCACTATCGGCCCGGACCAGCTCTCGTTTGTCAGGGCCAGCACCGCCGCTGCGACGACGTCGTGAGCATGAACGTAATCGCGGACCTGGCGACCATCGCCGTAGATCTCGAACGTGGTCCCAAGCCGGATCGCCCGCATCAGCCGCGCGACGATGCTGTCCTTTGCCTGCATCCCGGGTCCGTAAACGTTGGTCAGCCGCAGGTAGGTGCAGCGCACTCCGTACACAGCGGTGTAGGCGGACATCAGCATCTCGCCCGCGGCCTTCGTCGCGCCGTACGGCGTCAGCGGTCGCAGCCGGGCGCGTTCGGTGATCGCGGGCTCTTCCATCGGCCCGGTCACCGCGTTGGTGGAGGCAAACACGAGCCCCCCGACTCCGGCCGCCCGGGCGCCCTCGAGAACTCGATGGGTACCGGCGACGTTCGTTCGGTAGGTCAGTTCCGGCTGCTCGATCGACTTCAGCACCGACGTCACGGCAGCGAGATGGATGACCCCGTCGAAGCCGCCGTCAAACGCCTCCTCGACCACGTCGGCGTCGGCGATGTCGCCGATCACGGTCTCCACGTCCGGGTCCGGGTGGCGCTGCAGATCAACCACGCGCACACAGGCGCCGGCGCCGGCCAGCGCCGACACCATCTGACGACCGATGAAGCCCGAGCCGCCGGTGACAAGGAACCGTTTATCGGTGAGCGGCGGGGCTTGCGCCGTGCCGCTCACGTCTGCGCCAACGCGGATGTCTCGGGAAGCTTGCTCGCCGTGGCGGCCCAGTGGACCGTCGAGGTGCCCAGCGCGGCCGGGTCGACGCGGTCCTTGAAGCGCTCGACGACGTCGTACATGTGGCCGATCAGCGACTCCGCCAGCAGCGTCGGCTTGAGGCCGAGGCTCGGCAGTGCCGTGTGGACGACCTTGTAGTAGTGGTCGTACATCTCGACGCGCGGATTCTCGACGTACTCGACCGTGACCTCGCCGGGGTAGGAGCTCTTGACCGTCTCCGCCAGCTGGTTGAGCGAGAACGTCTCGGTCATCTGGTTGAACACGCGGAACTCGCCGGCATCCGCCGGGTTCTCGCAAGCAAGCCGGATGCACTCGACGGTGTCGATGATGTTCAGGTAACCGCGGGTCTGACTGCCGTTGCCGTAGACCGTCAGCGGGTGGCCGAGCACCGCCTGGATGATGAAGCGGTTCAGCACGGTGCCGAAGACGCCGTCGTAGTCGTAGCGGGTCGAGAGCCGGTCGTCGAGCTTGGTCTCGTCGGTGTCGAGGCCATAGACGACACCCTGGTTGAGGTCGGTGACCCGCAGGCCCCAGATCCGACAGCCGAACTCAAGGTTGGTCGAATCATGGACCTTGGAGCAGTGGTAGAACGAGCCCGGACGCTTGGGGTACATCATGCGGTCGCGCCGGCCCTTGTGCTCGATCTCGATCCAACCCTCCTCGATATCGATGTTGGGCTGGCCGTACTCGCCCATCGTGCCCAGCTTGACGATGTGGATGTCGCGGTTGAACTCGCCGATCGCGTACATCACGTTGAGGTTGCCGACCACGTTGTTGGTCTGCGTGTAGACGGCGTGCGCCTGGTCGATCATCGAGTATGGCGCGGCGCGCTGCTCGGCGAAGTGAACGACCGCGTCGGGGTTGAAGTCCCGGATCAGCTGGTGGGTGAACACCGGGTCACAGAGATCGCCGACGTAGCTGGCGATCGTCTTGCCGGATAACTCGGTCCAAGCGGCCAGTCGCTCCTCGAGCGAGGCGATCGGAACCAGGCTGTCGACGCCCATCTCATCGTCGTAGCCACGACGAGCAAAGTTGTCGTTCACCGCTACATCGTGTCCGCAGTCGGACAGATGAAGTGCAGTCGGCCAACCCAGGTAGCCGTCACCGCCAAGTACAAGGATTCGCATTCAGACGCTCCAATACCTTCTGTCGTTGGTCCCCAGCGCTAGCGGTCTAACTGGCTAGCTGGACCGAGGTCAATGCTGAGGATTCACTGAACCTTGAGTCGAGTCGGCCGAGAATAGCCGAAACGCGCAAGCACTTGCAGCCCCGCTTATGTGTTTTGCCCAGGGCAAGAATACGGCATCGTCAGGCGGCTCCGGCGACCCCCGTCTGTGGCTTCTCGTCGTCCGGCGAGAGCGAGATACGCGCCTCGTAGGCAGCGCGTGCGGCGCGATCCGGGCTCGCGAGCACCTTGTCGGCGCCGAGCAACTTCCCGATCAGATCGACAAGCGGGCGGGGGAGCATGCTCTGGGCTCGGAGCAGCCAACCGATCCTCTGCGGCACGTACACGTCGACCCGTCCGAACCGGAGCGCCGCAACGATTTCACGAGCGACGGTCTCAGGCTCGACCGCTGGGAATCCGCGGAGCCGGTGCAGGCCCGCGCCGAGCTCGGTGTTGACGGGGATCGGCATGACGATGCTGAGCCCGATCGACGTCCCTTTGACCTCCTGGCGAATCGCTTCGCTGAGACCGACGACCGCGTGCTTGCTCGCGCAGTAAGTCGCGCCACCCGCGAGCCCCGTCTTGCCTGCAGAGGACGCGACATTGACGATATGCCCGCTACCGCTGGGGAGGAACCGCCGCAGCGCCAGCTTCGACCCGGTCACGACCCCGCGGACGTTGATGTCGAGAATCTGGGCCGTCGTTTCGTCAGCCTCTTCGGTGAACGAGCCGATCGGCATGATCCCGGCGTTGTTCACGAGCACGTCGAGCGGCCCGAGCCGCTGCTCGGTCGCGTCCAGAAACGTCTCGAAGCTGGCCGGATCGGTCACATCCAGCGGCAGGCCGATCGTCGCGCCTCCGAGCTCCTCGGCTGTCCGCGCCGCCAGCGCGGCGTCGATGTCGCCGAGCGCCACGTGTGCCCCCCGGGCGATCAGTGCCGCCGCCGTTGCGCGACCGATTCCCCGCCCCCCGCCCGTGATCGCGACGACCTTACCGGTCAGCGATCGCGGTGTCTTCGCCATCCGTCCTCCCTCAGCTCGTGCTCCGAATTCTCATGGCCCCGTGTGACATCGGGCCGACTGCAGCGGCCGCGGTCGAGGACGCTGCACTAAGCCGAGCTTACTTCAGGGATCTCCGGGACCCCGAGACGGGCGTCCACGGGCCTCGCAGGGAGAGGCCCGCTCAGTGGGAATACGGGCTGCCGGCACCCGGGGCGGCGGAGCCGTCCGCGGCGGTACCGACCTGCCCCGACCCGCCACTCTCGCCGCTCTGCGCGCCGGCGCTGGCGCTGGCACCCTGATCGCCGGCGCCCGCGCTCTGGTCGCCATAGCCGCTCTGGTTGTCGCCGTGGCGACCGTCGCCGTGCCACCCCGGATCGGTGCCGGGTGCCGGCGTCGTGCTGGCCGGCGCTGCCGGCGTCGTGCTGGCCGGCGCTACCGGCACCGTGGTGCTTGGGACCGTGGAGGTGACCGTCGTGACCGTCGGCACCGGAATCGTCGTCGTGGACGTGCTGGTCGTGGTGACCGGTGGCACGGACCCGCTCCCGGTCGGTGAATAGGCGTTGCCGTGGTCGTGGCCCCAGCCGTTGCCATTCCCGTTGCCTTGGCCGTTGGCGTGGCCATCGCCTTCGCCAGAGCCACCACCGACCACGTTGCCCTCACCGCCTACCGAGTGCGATGAGGCCGCCGCCCCGGTCGAGGAGGAGCTCTGCGACTGCGAGCCCGGCGACTGGGAGCCCGCCGACGCGGTTCCCGGCGACTGCGATCCCTCCGAAGTCCCCAGGATCGGCGTTGACGGAACCACCGGAGTCGACTGCGGCACGGCCACCGGCGGCGCGGTGGGCGCCGGGGTCGCCGGCGTCGCGGCGGGCGGGGCCACAGGGGCCGCCGTGACGGGTGGGGTCGCCGTCGGAGCAGGGGTCGTAGCGGTTGGCGGGGTCGCGGCCGGCGGCGTCGATAGAACCGGCGTCGGCGCGGCCGCTGGGGTCGCGGGACTTGACGACGGAACCTGGGTTGCCGGGGCCGTCGGCTGAGTCGGCTGAGTTGGCACCCGGACCCGGACCGCGGCTGCGACGGGCGTCGCACCGGCGTGGCGCTGGCTGCTGTGCGGCACCCGCACCGGCGCGGCGATCCGCGCCGGCACGTGCTCGCGCGAGTGCTTGGTCACGGGCACTGCGGCCACGGGCACTGCGGCCACGGGCACTGAGCGGCTCGCCGTCGCCGGCCTGACCACCCGGGTCGGACTGAAGCTGCGGATCACCGCTGGATGCGTGGAGGTGACGCGGATCGGCTTTGCGCGGGGCGGCGGCTGCTCGATGAGCCGTGAAGTCGGCACGAACTTCGGAACCGCTCGCTCGATCCCGTGCACGAAGGACTTGACCTGCATGCCGCTGCCGGTGAAAACCAGCGTGCCGGCCGTACCAACGCTCGCCAGCACCGCGCCGAGAATGCCCTTGGCAACTCCGGTCTTCAGCGCGGTCGCAGCCACGGCGCCGCCGCCGACCGCGGCAGTGCCGCCGATCACCAGGCCCGCGCCTCCGAACAGGCCCTCCTTCAGGGCCGCTGCCGGCAGCACCGGTAGCAGGACCGCGAACTGCTTGCGCTGCGTTTCGACCTGGGCGCGGAATTCACGGCAACCGTCGCACTCGCGCAGGTGCCTGCGGAGGTTCGCCCGGCGCAGCACCGCTCCGCGGCCAGACGCGAGCTGCTCACGAATCTCCGAGCAGGACGTGTCACGGGCCGTGCGTTCGGCAACCAGCGACTCACGCGCCTGGTAGACCAAGGCCTTGACCTTGTCGCGGGGAACCCCGAGCACACCCGCGATGTCCTCATGGGACAGCGCGTCGAGCTCTGCCAGTACCAGCGCGGCCCGCTGTTCGTCGGGGAGCCGGCGCAGATCGGCGACCAGATCGCGGAGATCCTGGCGACGCTGGACCTCGGTGGCGAGCCCCTCGGTCGCGGCGGTGTCGATCGAGTCAGACGGCTGCTCGCGCCGCCCGCGGATGATCGAGTAGCAGCGATTGCGGGCGACCGTGTACAGCCACGCGCGCACGTGAATCGGCTCGTCCGAGTCCGCCAGCTCGCGGTAGGCGGCCATGAACGTGTGCTGGACCGCGTCCTCCGCCTCGTCGGCGTCGCTCAGCATGTGCCGACAGAAGGACAAGATGCCCTTGTGATGACGATCGTAGAGTGCCTCGAATGCCCCCACGCGTCCTTCTCGAACCAACCCCACTAACCGTGCGTCGGGGGCTAGTTTCAGAAGACGTGGCGTCTGCGCCGGGGTCCCTGACCCGGCGCGGGGCAGTGCGCCCGCTTCCATGCCGCTCATTATCACCGGTTTGGCCGCTGGTTTGCAAACAAACAGACTTTCAGCGGACGGTCCGCCCCGTTCTACCCGGACGAATGTCGTAGCCCGTGCGCTGGAACGCCCACAACTGTCGTGCCGGCGGCGACATTCCCAATCACAACCGCTCCGGCTCCGATGACGGCGCCCCGACCGATTTCGAGCGGTCGATCCGGGAGCCCCTGAACGGTGACGGCCCCCGTACCCACGAACACGGAGGGCTCGAGCACGTTGTTGCCCGACAGATGAACCCCCGGAGAGAGCGTCGTGAAGGCACCGACCCGGCAGTCGTGCATGACGGTGCAGGCGACGTTGATCTGGGCGTGCGCGCCGATCTCGACGTTCGTCGTGACGATCGACCCTGGGCAGATCACGACGCCCTCACCGAGCGTCACGGTGTCGGCATCGAGTTCGGCCCAGACATCCGGGTGCACGAGCGGCGGCGATGGCCGCAACCCGGCTGCCACCGCCAGCTCGACGAGCCGCGAACGCAACTGCGGATCACCCACCGCGACCAGCATGAACGCCGCCGGATGGCGTCGGGCAGCGTCGGCCAGCGTCCACACCTCGCGTCCACCGATCACCTGTCCGAAGTCGTCATCGGAGATCAACCCGAGCACACGGAAGGAGCGGCCGGCCCAACTCGCGCGCTCGGCCCAGAGAGCGATCTCGCGACCGGCGCCGCCGGCGCCGAAGATCAGGAGCTCGTAGGGCTTGGTGTCCTGAGTCACTAGGGCTCACGGGGGCCCGAGGTCTCGGCATGGCTCAGCCGTTCATCGGGCTCGGCGGCCGGCGGGATCCAGCCACCACCGTCACCCCGGTGGTAGAGGCCATGCCCGCTGAGCACCATTCGCAGGGTCGCGGCGAGGATCCGCAGGTCGAGCCACAGGCTGCGATGCTGGACGTACCAGAGATCCAGCTCGATCCGCTCGGACCAGGGCAACGAGGCGCGACCGTTGACCTGGGCCCAACCGGTCAGCCCGGGCCGCACCGCCAGGCGCCCACGCTGGCGCTCGGTGTACTGATCGACCTGGACCGGCACCGTCGGCCGAGGACCGACGATCGCCATGTCCCCGCTGAGCACGTTCCAGAGGTTCGTCAGCTCGTCGAGCGAGTAGCGGCGCAGGAAGCGGCCAACCCGGGTGATTCGATCATCGTTCTCGTCGACCGCCAGGCCGGCGCCGATGAACTCGGCGCCGACAATCATGGTCCGCAGCTTGCAGATCTGGAAGTGGCGCCCGTCGAGCCCCACCCTGACCTGGCGGTACAGGACCGGCCCGCGCGAGTCGAGCTTGATCGCGAGCGCCAGCGCGGCGACCACGGGAGCGGTCAGAATCGCCGTCGGCACGGCGATCGTGAGGTCCAGCGCGCGACGACCACTCATCATCGGGTCCCCTCGACCGGCTCCCAGACCGCGGTCGGGACGCCGGTCAGCCAGTCCCACAGTCCGGTAGCGAGCGACACCGTCGTGACCACGTAGTAGCGCGCCACCAGCAGCGGGCGCAGCGGCACGAGCGGCGCGAGCGCCGCAGCCAGCAAGACCAGCACCTGCAGCACCGCTGCCGCCAGATACACCCAGCCGTGCCCGATCAGCGCGATTGCGGAGCCGAGCGCGATGACGTGCAGGAACGGCGACAGGTAGCGCAGCACCCGATGGGAGAAGATCATCAGCGCGTAAATCGGGTCGTAGCCGCGCGGCGACAGCATCCCTCCCAGGATCACCGTCGGCCAGGTCCTGCTCGCCATCCGCCGCTTGCGCGCATACTCGCCCTCGATCGACGGAGCCATCTTCTCGCTGGCGTGCGCGTCGACCGCGTAGACCGCCCGCCAACCCCGTTTGACCATCTTGAACGGGAAAGAGATGTCATGCCCCATCATCGGCCGGACGATCAGGTAGGACTCGGCTCGGGTGGCATAGATCGCGCCGTTCCCGGCTGTGATCGAGCGCAGCGCCGATTCGAGCCGGCGCAGATGCATCTCGTAGCGCCAATACAACCCCTCCTGATTGTCCCCGCCGTCGCCGACGAAGCTGACGTCGCCACACGCGTAGCCGACGCTCCCGTCACCGAATGCCGCGACGAGCCTCGAGAGCGCTTCGGGCTGCCAGGCGGTGTTGGCGTCGGTGAATGCCAAGAGCTGACCTGCGGCCTGCGCAACCGCCGCGTCCTGGGCCCGTATCTTGCCTGCTCTCGCCAACTCGAGCACCTTGTCGGCTCCGGCCTGCCGGGCCTGCGCGGCGGTGTCATCCGGAGAGCCGTCGCAGGCGACGATCACCTCGACCTTGTCCGCCGGATAGTCGAGCGCCCGTAGGTTCGCGACCCGCGCCGCGATCACGTCCTCCTCGGCGTAGGCCGCGACGATCACCGACACGCTCGGCAGCTCTCCCTCCCAGGTCGCCGGGCTCTCCCGGCGCCGAGTGACCGCCGCCAGCCCGGACAGCACCAGCCCGTAGCCGAGCTGCGTGTAGATCAGAAGCCCCGCCGAGGCCCAGAAAGCCGACTTGAGCGCGCTCATTTCGAGCGCATTGTCTCGTACAGATCGAGGGTTGCGCGGGCGACGGCATCCCACGAGTAAGGCCCCTTCGCGGCGGCTCGCGCTTCGGCCGCGAGCCGCGCGCGCTCGTCCGGGTCCCCCAAGAGCTCCCGCAGGACCCGACCCAGCGCGTCCGCGTCACCCGCCGGAACCCCCCGCGCCGCGCCGAGTCCGACGACCTCGGCGAAGCCGTCGACGTCGCTGACCACGGCCGCGCGGCCGAACCCGAGCGCGGTCGCGAGAACCCCGGAGAACCCAAATCTGGCGCCGCGCGAGTAGGGCAGCACGACCAGATCGGCGCGGTCGAACAGTGCGGCCTGCTCGGCGTCGGACACGAACCGTGGCACGAACCGCACATTCGCCGGCGCGGCGGCCCGTAGCGCCGTGAGGTCGAACAGCGGCCGTCCGACGATCCACAACTCGGCGCGGTCGATCCCACGCCAGGCCTCGAGCAGCGTCTCGAGTCCCTTGTACGGCCGCATCAGCCCGAAATAGAGAGCGATCGGTTTATCGTCTCCCGCCAGCCCGTCCGGCAGGCAGGCCCCCGCCGCCAGCGGCGTCAGATGGGTGAAGGCGCCGTGCCGGATCGCGTGCACGCGGGTCGGGTCGAGCCCCTGCGCGACAACCGCGCGCCGGGCGGCCTCGGTGTGCACGATGACCGCCGGCACGTCTTGCAGAAGGCGCCGCGGCGCCACGAGGCGGTCGAGGAGCCCGCGCGCCATCGGGTCGTGGATCGTCAGCACCGTCGGGCTGTCCGCCAGCAGTCGCAGGTCGAGCCACGGGACCGTCAGCCATTGGACGTGGACGACGTCGGCGTCGTCGGCGGCCGCTCGATAGCGGAGCATGTCAGGCAGATGCTCCACCGCCTTGGCTACCGTCCGCAGCCGCGATCCCGGGGCGCCGCGGGCGTGCCGGTAGAAGAGCTCGTCGGTCCGGTAGCCGTCCTGGCGTGGGACGGCGCCGTAGGCGAAGGCGCTGGTCACCAAGCGCACGTCGGCGCCGGCCCGCGCCAGCGCCGCCGCCAGCGCATGGTCATAGGGGCGCGAGTAGGCGGCCGGGTCGACGAGATCGACGCGGATCACCGACGCGTCTCGTTGGACATGCGCAGCCCGATCTGCTCCTCGACCGCGAGGATCGCGTCGACCGCGAAGAACTGCGCTCGGTCCCAGCGGCTGAGGCGACGCCGCCCGGCGGCCGTGCGCCCATCGGCCCGGAACGCGAGTCCGGGCCCGATCCCAAACTGCTTCAGGAACAACCGGAGCGCCCGGTTGAGGCCGGGGTCCGGCTCGAAGCCCGGATAGCGGCGGGCAAGCCAGGCGGCTCCGGCGGCGTAGCCCCGCCACTGGCGACGCAGCTCCCGCAGCGAGGAGCGGTACTCGTGTCCGACGACGGCCCCAGGCCTGAAGTCGAGCGCCCAGCCGAGATCCTGCAACCGCCAGGTGAAATCGGTGTCCTCGGCGGCGCGGATCCCCTCGACGTAGCCGCCGGCCTGCTCAAAGGCCGCCCGCCGGACGAGCAGGTTGGCGCTCGCCGCTCGTGGCCGGAACTGGTTGCGAACGTGCGAGTGCTGGCCCAGGAAGTTTCGGCTGGCGCCGTATCGAGCGGCGAGCGTGCGCGCGCCGTCGATACCCCGGATGTCTCCCGTGATCGCTCCGACTCGCTCACCGATCGGCTCGGCGAAGAACGTCGTCAACAGGTCACCGGGAGCCTGAACGTCGGCGTCCAGAAACAGGATCCAGTCGCGGCGCGCATGGGCCGCACCTACATTCCTGGCGTGCGACGGCGAGCGCTCGCCGTCGGCCCGGATGACCGTCACCGAATCGGGCCGGCTCGACACGGTCCCACAGTTGTCGGCGAGGATCAGCTCATCGCCAGGCTGCGTCTGCAGCCCGCGCAGCAGCTCGACGGCGGCCGCGGCGGCCTGCGCGTCGCCGGCGAATGGAACCACGACGCTGACTGGCGGGCGACTAGGGTCGTTCACTGCGCCGAGGATTGTGACGAACCGTCACTCGAGATCGGGCGCGCACCAGCAGCCGCCGCGCCGCGGCAAGCTCCTGAGGATGCGCAAATCCGGTCACGAGCAATGCCGCCGGCATCGCGATGATCACAGCAGCACGCGTCACGAACCCGACCGGGCCGCTGGTCGGGAGCAACAGGTCACCGGCGACCGCGAGGCCGCCGAGGACGGCGGTCAGCTGTGCGAGCCGACGCCACTCGAATGTGACGTGGAAAGCGCCGCGAACGAGCAGGTGCATCACGGCGAGCATCGCGACGTACGCGCCGCACAGCGCCAGGCCGCCGCCGGCGATCCCATAGCGAGGCACCAGCACGCTCAGCAACGCAACGTTGACAACGACCCCGGCGAACGCCGCCGGGAAGTTGCGGCTGGTGACGTTTGCCCGCCCGGCAACGACCAGCAGGACCACCCAGAGGCCGTACAGCGCCCAGCCGAGGCACACCCACGGAACCGCGCGGTATGCGAGGAAGTAGTCGGGGTGCGGGGCCAGAAAACGGATGATGTAGCGAGCCATCAGCGAGATCGCGGCAACCGCCCAGCCGGAAACCAGCGCGTAGTACGTGGTTACGAGCCCATACAGGCGGGCGGCCTCGGCGTCGTCGGACACCGAATAGGCGAGCGGCGGCCAGGCGTACATGAACGCCCGGACGATGAACACGATTGCGCCCGCGACCTTGATCGCAATGGCGTAGCGACCGGCTGAGCTGGCCCCTTGCGTGTGAACGATGTACTGCCGGTCAAGCACGCTTAGCGCGTAAACCGATGCCTCAGCGGGAAGCGTCGGCAGCCCGAAACGGAACAGGACACGGAACGACTCCCCGACGCCCCGACGCGGTCGCGGCAACAGACGCCTGCGCATCGTCCACCACAAGCCCAGCAGGACGATCGTCGACACCCCGTAGTTGGCGACCAACAGTCCGGTGTAGTTCATGTCGAGCCCCACCACGAGCACCACCGAGGCGATGATCGTCCCGACGACGTTGCACAGGGTCACGATCGCGTAGGCGCGGAGGCGCTCATCGACGCGAAGCAGCGCCTGGGCCATCTCCAGGTTCGTGAACGCCCACACTCCGAGCACGGCCACCCGGAAGGCGCCGGGCACGTCCTTGCTCGTCACCAGCCGCGAGAGCGGCGCCGCCGGCACCACCAGGATCGCGCACGCAATCGTCGTCGTGCAGAGCAGGAACAGGACCGCCCGGCGCGCCAGCGCGTCGCGTCGCTCGGGATCGAGGTCGACGAAATAGAAACGCAGGAACGACTCGATGATCCCGAAGCGAACGACGATGCTGACGAAGACGACGAAGGTCGTCAGCGTCTCGACGATCCCGTAGCCGGCGGGGGCGATCCGGCTCGTGTAGACCGGCAGCAACAAGACCGCCAGCACCTTTGAGACGGCATCGGCCACCTGGTAGGCGCCGACCGAGCTGATCAGGCGCTGCAGGTAAGCCGTCATGACTCGCGGCCGCTCAGACCGAGCATGTCGTCCCCGCCAGACGCAAGGCCTCGACGACGCTCAGCTCGATAGCAGCGTCCAGAGCCGCCCCACGAGCTGCTGACTGGCGACATTGCGGGCAAGGCTCGACGCGAATGCCGGCAAGCCGATCTGAACGACCCTTCCCTTGCCGAGGCGGAAGCCGACGATCGTCGGGGCCGCCGCCGCGACGCCGGCGGTCGAGGCAACGACGCCGTTGGGAGGGTTGATCGTCTGAAAGCTGTGGAATCCGGTCAGCGCCAGCGCCGGCCCGAAGATGTGCAGGGGATCACTCTGCGCCGTGATCAACTCGCCGGCAGTCGTCGACACCGCGCCGTGGTGGGCACCGAACGGGTCGGTCGAGATCGGCGCCGGGGGGCCGGCGGTGAGCACGCCGCCCGCGTGTCCCAGCGGTGCCTGCGCCTGCAGCGACCTGGCGCCGATCGACAGCACCCTGCCTCCCGCCTGGGCGTATGCACGCAACTTAGGGACGAGATCCGCCGGCAGCCACTTGAAGGGACCGGCCAGGATGACGCCGCGGTGACCGAGGAGGGTCGGACCGGAAGCCGCACCCTCGCCGAGCGCGACGTCGGTCGTCAGCTGGAAGTTCCGATTGTTCGCCCTCAGGTACCGCAGCAACGACGCCTGTTCGCCGAACCCGGCCGGCAGGCCCTGGGCGAAAGGTCGCTGAAGCTGAATACGCCCGCCCGTCGTCAGCGTGACGGGGAACCCGCCACCGGTGTCATCGACGGGATTCTCGCCCTGCCAGGTCAGCATCGGCAGCACGACGAGCACCCGGGCGCCGGCACCGGCCCCCACCGTCGCGTCGCCGACCAGCGGTACACGGGTCGTGTATTGGCCGGAGCGAATCGTGAGCACATACAGCCCGGTGGTCCGGGCAGGCAACCTGACGTGCAACTCATACGCGCCACCGGGTCGGCGCCCGTGGGCGATTGCCCTGCCGCTGTCGACGGCCAGAAGGGACCATCGGTAGGGCTCCAGGCGGGAGTCGACGTACACGGTCGCCCTGGATCCGGCGGGCACCGGCCCGAGCGGCGGCTGCGCAGCCAGATACCGGACGGTCACGCCGCTGCCAGGCTGGGGTGTGACCGGCGGCTGCGCGATCGGCGAGGTCGCCTGGTTGCAGGCTTGGTCCAGAACCTTGAGCCCGATCAGGTACGTGCCGGTCGGCGCCAGTCGTCCATGAATCCATCCGTTCCAAGCTGAGACTCCGAGCGTCGGCTTCGCCACCGGCCACTCCGTCGCCAAGTGCGCCCTCCCGGCGTCGGTCCGCCACAGCATGACCATCGCCTCCTGGTAGTCGGCCTTGGTGAAGTGGATCGTCACCGACTGCTTCTTAGGGGTGATGATCGGCGGGCCGGCGGCTGTCGCGCCGCCGCCCGCGGGGCCTGCGGTTGCCGAGCTTCCCGTGAGCCTGACGCTGGTGACGACCGGGTGGGGTACGGTCGTGATGACCTTGATCGGCTTGTTGGTCAGTTCGATCGTGCGGTTCTCGTGCTCGAGCACGAATCGCCAGTAATAGGTGCCCTCGGGCGCATACTCGCCGTTGGACTGCTTGCCGCCCCAGTAGAACCGTGGGCCTTCGACCAGCGCTGGTATGGGCTGTCCGGTGCGGACCGTGTCCACCAGCTGTCCGGCCGAGTTGAAGATGTACGCATCGACCGTGTCCGGCTTGGCCAGCATGAATGAAATCCACGTCTTGCTGAAGTCGATGACCCTGCCAGAAGGGGTCTTGCAGACGCGACCCGACACCGGGTTGAAAGCCGCCGGAACCGGGTTCGGATACCCCAGGAGCAGCGGCAGCGAAACCTTCAGATGCTGGGTCAGGAAGATGGCCGCAACGGTCGCGGCGACCAGCGCCGCGAACACCGCGGCAGGCAGCCTGCTCAAAGCTCCACCACCCCGGTGTTCGGCACGTCGTACTCGTGAAAGGCGTCGAGGCCTCGAGGATCGCGCCGGCAGAGGACCATCCGGATCGACCCACGGTGGCAGACCACGAGCGCCGGCAACGGGCCGCGGTCTCGGATCTCCAGCAACGCCTCCCAAACCCGGTCGGAGTGTTCCTGCAGGGATTCGCCACCGGGAAAGCGGAACCCCGCGCCGGCCCGCAGCCACGCCGCATAGCCGTCCGGCTCCTCTCGCGCGATCTCGCGAAACAGGTGCCCCTCCCAGTTCCCACGGTTCCCCTCCCTGAGCCGCGGGTCCTGACGCGGCTCGAGCCCCACGCGCTCGGCGACGATTCGCGCCGTGTCCGCCGCACGCGACAGGTCAGAGCACCACAGCGACGCCAGGCCGAGCCCGGCGGCGTGTTCGGCCAGTTCGCGGGCCTGAGCGCGGCCCGTCTCGTTCAGCGGCGTGTCGCGGAAGCCCTGAGCCCGGAGCGGCTCCAGGTTGTCGTCCGTCTGCCCGTGTCGCGCGAGCAGCACGCCGGAGTGTCCGGCAGATGTCGCTGCCATTCCCGGTCAGCCGGAGCCGGCAGCCGATGCAACGCTCGAGAGGTCGGTCCCGACGGTGACGATCACGTCGGCCGAGCACGACCCACTACCGCCCGCCGCACTGGCCGAGCACATCCCGATCGCGTCGTGATCGGCCGGCTCGATCGAACGCTGAGACACGCGCAGCGCAGTCGCGACGTGGACCGCGGCCGCCCTCTGGCCCCTGAGATAGGCGACGATCGTGCCCGTGTGCGTCTGGACTGCCGCGTTCGCGACGGTTCCCTGCTTGTAGCCGGCCCTGGTCAGCTTGACTGATACATCCTTTGCCAGGTGCGTGACGCCGGTCCCGTTGAGCACCGCGACGGTCACGTGCGACGCGATGAAGTGGGGCGCCGGCCGCTTGTGCCGTGGGGCGTGGTGGGCCACGGTCTTGCCGCCGCCGCTGTTCGTCACCTCCAACAACACCGCGACGACAACGGCCACGATCAGGAGGCCGAGAAGCCCGGGGAGCAGCCGGCGGATGAGCGAACGTCGTGGAGGCGGCGGCGGACGCAGTGGGGCCATCGGTCCGCGAGCGGCGCCGGGGGGCTCTTGGCGGATCTGGACCCGCGGCGGAGGACTGGGCGGCGGGGTCGTGGCCGCCGCATTGTGAGCGGCGGCCACGGGCGCCACGACCGCGGTCCGTTCGTGGCCGTTGCCGCGCGCCGCGGCCGTCACCGGCGCGACGAACACCGTGTCGTCGGGCGCCGACCCCTCGGTCGCAGAAGGGCTCCCGCCCGCCCCCGCCGCCGCGAGCGCTGCGGCCGCGGCAGGCGCGGCTACGATGGCCGGAACCGCGATCGGCGCCCTGGTCGTCGTCGGCGTCGGCGCGGGTGTCACGCCCGTCGTGACCAGCCTCGTCGCCGAGGCGAGGGACGGCGCACCCATCCCCATGGGAGCGCCGGGCGCGGAGCGCGCGACCGCGACCGCGGGGGCGACACCAGGCGTACGGCGAGCCGCAGCGCTGCCGGCGGCGCGGACCGCGCCCACCGGGGCCGGCGTGACGGTCGGTGGACCGGGCACCCCCGGACGGGCCCCCCGCAGCGCCTGCGTCAGGCGGTTCTCGAGCATCGCGATCCGGTCGCCCGCCTCGTCGAGCCGGCTGCGCAGGCTCGAGGTCTCGCGAGCCTGGGCGAAGTTCAGCAACACCAACAGCGCCAGCCCGATGATCGACGCGAAGCCGACGTAGGCGCCGACGTGGTTGATGAACGTATGGATCGAGAGGGCGAACGGTAGGACCATCGGAGAGCCTGGAGCGGTGGGAGTCTACGGCGAGACGCGGGCCCCCGAGCCATGCGCGGCATCGGGTGAGGACGGCAGCGTAGCGCCGACAGCGTGGTGCACCCGAGCGGCGCCCAGCTTCGACACGCGATCGGCCAGCGCCGCGGTGTCACCCTCCAGGACGAGCAGATTGATCTCATCGAAGATCGTCTGCACCCAGGCTGGATCGATCGGGTCGCGATCGGCCCGAAGGATCTTCTGGGCGGGCGTCTGGCGGGGGCGCTCGTAGGGGTTGAAGAGGTCCTCGTGGAACTTCTCGCCTGGCCGCGCACCCACGGTTTCGATCGCGATGTCAGTCTCGGGCTCAAACCCGGACAGGCGGATCATCTGCTTGGCGAGGTCGATGATCCGTATAGGTTCCCCCATCTCCAGGACGAAAACCTCGCCGCTGGTGTCGACCAGTGACCCCGACCTGATCACGAGCTGCACCGCCTCCGGGATCGTCATGAAGTAGCGGGTCATGCGCGGGTCGGTGATCGTCACCGGTCCCCCGGTCTCGATCTGTCGCCGGAAGATCGGGACGACCGAACCAGAGGACCCGAGCACGTTCCCGAACCGAACGGTCGCGTAGCTCGTCTTCGGGTGGCTGGCGGCTTCCGCCTCGAGCGCCCATTCGGCCAGGGCCTTCGAGGCGCCCATCACCGTGGCCGGCGCGACCGCCTTGTCGGTTGAGATCAGCACGAACGTGTCGATTCCGAGATCTCCGGCGGCGCGGGCGATCACGCGGGTCGCGAGCGAGTTGTTGCGGATCGCTTCTACGGGGTTCGCCTCCATCATCGCGACGTGCTTGTACGCGGCAGCGTGGAAGATCACCGCAGGGCGGTGTTGCGCCAGCACCTCCCGCATCCGCTCCTCCTCCTTACAGTCCGCGAGCACCGACACGGCGACCTTGACATGCCGCTCCTCCTCGAGTTCACGCGAGATCTGGAACAGGTTGTCCTCGGCGTGGTCGACCAGGATCAGCCGTTGCGGGCCGACGCGCGCGATCTGGCGACACAGCTCGGCGCCGATCGACCCGCCCGCGCCGGTGACGAGCACGACTTTGCCGGCGAGGTAGGCGCCGACGCGCTCGACGTCCATTCTCACCGTCTCGCGGCCGAGCATGTCCTCGACCCTCACCTCGCGGAGTTGGCGGGTGACGCGCGGCTGGCCGCCGCCGTCCTTCAAAAGCTCGAACACCGTCGGCAGCGTTCGCACGGGGATCCCGCGTTTGTGGCACGCCGTCACCACCGCCGCGCGCAACGTCCCCGGAGCGGACGGAATCGCGATCACGACCTCATCGGGCTCGACCTCATCGAGGACTCGGGCGAGATCGGCGGGGTTGGACGTCCCGGTGGTCCCCAGCACCCGCAGGCCGTACTCATCCTTCATCCCGAGCTTGCGCGGGTCGTCATCGACGAAGCCGACGGGCCGCATCCGCAGCTGCCGGTTCCGGACGAGCTCCCGAACGACGAGTCGTCCGCCCTCGCCGGCACCGACGATCAGCACATCTCGGGCGCCCTTGGCGACCCGGAAGGCCCGGACCCGGCCCTCGACCACCAGGTGAACCGCAAAGCGGGCGCTGACGAGCAGCGCCAGGGTCAGCAACATGAACGGGACCGCCACGCTGGCCGGTAGGGATACGGCGCCGCCGCGGAGCACCACCGGATGCACCAGCGCGATCACGCCGACGACCACCAGGGTCGAGACGACGGCGCTCTTGACCAGCGCCTCGTAGTCGCGCTGGCCGACGTAGGTCCACAATCGCTCGTAGGCGCCGAACCCGGCGAGAATGACGAGCACCACCGGGACGACCCAGACGATCGTCGCCGTCAGCAGGTGCTCGTAGCGCACGTGGCGCCCGCTGGGCGCGCCGTCGAACCGCAGCCAGAAGGCAAATAGATAGGCAAGGGCGACCAAGACTCCGTCCACCACGACCTGCGGAAGGGAATGGCGGTGGACTGGAAAGGCCGCGGACCGGATCCGTCGGCGCATGCGGGCCCGATTCTACTTGCGAAGCCGGTTAATAGGGGCTAAGGGCTACTCACGGCGCTCGTATCCTGAAGCGGGAATCGGGCACGTGCTGGTGGGGCGTCAGGATCCCTCCGGGATGTCCCCGCTCGGGGGCGAAGTAGACGTTGTTGAGGCGGGCGCATCGCGCCTGCTCGCCGGCCGGCAGGTGGTAGGTCTGGACCTCCCAACCGTTTCCCATCTGCGTGAACAGCACGGCCGGGGCCTCCTGCTTGACGACGCGGGCCGGCAGGTAGCCGACCTGGTCGACGTTCAGTCTGGTGTACCAGGCGAGGATGCTCGCGTACGCGATGTTGGTCGACGGATGCCCGCACGATCGCACGAACCGATAGCCGCCAAGCGCCCGAAGCGTGGCGTCCAGCCGTTCGATCTGCGTCGTCCGGAAGCCTTCGTGGTGAAGTGAGTGGCGCACGAGGCGCACCTGAGCGACCGCACCGGGGACCAGCCACCCCGTGAGCGCGAGCACCGCCGCCAGCCCACCGAGGCGGGCCGTCCAGCCGAGCCTGGCGGTCTCGCTGAGAATCCAGCCGACCCCGACGCCGGTCACGACCGCCATTGTGGCGACCGCTTCGAACATGTAACGCGGCGCCGCCGAGTAGCTTCGCAGCGCAAGTGCCGTCTCGATCGCGATCCACAGCACGGAGACGGCGACGATCGCCAGGACACGCGAGTCGCGCTTGTAGATGGCGAGCGCGATGCCGATCACCGCCCCCACCTTGATCGGCCAATACGTGAGGTGCTTGAACCGCGCGAGCGCCCCGATCAGCTTGTTCCCGTGGATCGCGTACCCCATATCGAGGCTGCTCGACACGAACGGCCTGTTATCGGTCAGCGCCGGTACCCCGAACCACAGCAGCGGCACCGTCACCAGACCGAGGACCGCGAATACCCGCGTCCGCGGGTACTTCCACCACAGGTAGATCGCGTACAGACCGAGGAAGGGCCACGCCTCCGGGCGGCCGAGCGAGCACGCCCAAAGCGCGCCGAACGCCAGCCGCGGACGTCCGCGAAGGTGCATGTCGATCCAGAGGAGGAACAGCGTCACCAGCATCGGGTCGGACTGCGCGCTGAGCCAGTACTCCGAGTAGTTGACCGTCACGAGCAGGCAAACGCCGGCGGCGACCGCTCCGACGATCGCGGGGCCCTGTTCGCGGGTGCTGTCGTAGAGCAGCTTGTAGGCGATCCGCCCCGCGACGACCGGCCCGGCGAGCGCCAGCGCCGCAGCCGTCACCTGCCACAACCGCAGGCTGAAATGGCCCAGTAACGAGTACGGGAGCGTGAACATGAAGGTGACCGGCTTCCACGAGGGCGCCCCCAGGAGGCTCAGCTGCCCGTGCAGCGTCTGGTAGCCCCAGACGTTCCAGCCGTACGGGTCGTACGACGGGCTGACCCTGGTGACCAGGAGCGCCACCACCGCCACCGCCACCACCGCGACGCCGACCGCGAGCCATGGCAGTCGTCGGACACGACCCGTGCTCTTAGCCTCTGACCCCTCAGCACTCGCATCGAACTGGCGTCGATCCAGAATCCTGCCGCCACTCGGATCGTCGCGACGCGGCAACGATCGCAGGATCCTGCCGGTCATCGCCATCCCGTCTTCGCCGGCGCCATCAGCAGGTCGACGAGAAGCGCCGGGTCGCGCCGGGTCCGCTCGGTGTCCGCCGACGCACCGCGCTTGCTCAGCTGCACCTCGTCGGCGCGACGCAGTCGCCGCAGCCGGCCATCGGCGATCAGCTGCTCGTCGACGGCTCCGAGCCTACCCTCGAAGACCGTGTACACGGGCGTCCCCAGCGCCACCGCTTCGCGGTTCATCGTTCCACCAGCCGACACCACCAGATCCGCACCGGCGATCAGCGACTGGGCGTCGATCGCGCCCTCCGGGATCAGGAAGCCGCCGGCCCGCGACAGCTCCCGGCGCTGGCTCTCGGTACGCGGCAGAACCACGGCTTGAGTGCCGCGCAGCCGGTCCAGCACCTGACCGAACAGGTCGTTCTCAAAGCGGTGGTATAGCGACACGGTCGGTGGGGTCCGGACGACGGCGATCGGCTGGTCGAGATCGAGCCGGAGCTCGCTCAGCACACCCGGGTCGGGATCGAAGTCGGAAAGGTAATACTCCTCCTTGAGACCCGGGTACGTGTGCAGCTTTCCAGCCGCCCCGTAGCGGTCCAGCCGCTGCGGCGGGATCGCGTCGGGGACGACCACGGCCTGGGCCAGGCGACAGTTGATGTTGTGCTGCACCGCTGCCCACTCGTAGTCGAACATCGTCGAGCACGGGATCCGCAGCAGCCGTGCGGCGACCGAGACATCGTTGGACCCGTGTCCCAGAGCGACATCGAAGTGCCGGCCGCGCGCAAATTTGGTCAGGGCCAGCGAGCGATCGAACAGGCCACCCGCCTTGGCGATCAGCGAACCGCCGCGGTGTCTGCCGATCGCGACCCGGTCGATCCCGTGGCGGTCACAGAGCTCGAGCGTCTGTGCAAAGTCCCTCGCCGTCACCTCGACGTCGTGGCCCGCGGCCTGCAGGCGCCGGATCACCGGCGCCATCACGAGCACGTGCGGAGAGTTGGTGAGGTCGACCCAGACCTTCAAACGCGCATCCAGGGTTTGCTGGCCGAGCCGGCGCTACGCGGCCAGCGCTGTACTCGCCAACGCCGCCACAACCTCGTCGACCTGTGCCGCGGTCAGCACCGGGCTGATCGGGAGCGCGATATTGGTGCGCGCGAGCTCGTCGGTGACCCGCAACCGGGCCGAACGCCCATCCGTGAACTGCCTCATCGCGGGTTGTCGATGCAGCGGTGTTCGATAGTAGCCCCGAGCCTGCACGCCGGCGGCGTTCAGCGAGCTGAGCAATTCGGCCGGCTCGGGGTGGGTGACCACATAGAGGTGCCAGGCGGGCTTGGCGCCGGCCTGCTGTCCGGGGAGTCCGACGTAGGCGGACAGCTCGCTGCCCGCGTACGCGCGCGCGGCGGCACGGCGTCCGTCGCACCAACCGTCGAGCTCCGGCAGCAGGACCCGCAGCACCGCCGCCTGCACCTCGTCGAGGCGCGAGTTGTAACCGACCAGCTCGAATGATTGCTTGTCCTTGGATCCGTGGAAACGCAGTGCGCGAACCGTCTCGGCGAGCCCCGGGTCGTCGGTCACGACCGCGCCGCCGTCTCCGAACGCTCCCAGGTTCTTCGACGGGTAGAACGAGAACGTGGCGATGTCGCCGAGCACGCCCGCGCTACGGCCGTCGAGGCTGGCTCCGATCGCCTGGGCCGCGTCCTCGATCACCGGCAGGCCGTGCGCCTCCCTGATCTCGGGGATCGGCGCCGGCAGCCCGAACAGGTCGACGGCGACGATCGCCTTCGTCTTCGGGGTCAGGGCGGCCCGGACGGTCTCGGCCGTGACGTTGCGCGTTTCGATGTCGACGTCGCAGAACACCGGCGTCGCGCCCATGCTCGCGATCGCCTCGCAGGTGGCGTAGAAGGTGAACGACGGAACGACCACTTCGTCGCCAGGACCAAGGCCGAGCGCCCGGGCCGCGAGCGTCAGCGCATCGGTTCCGTTCCCGACTCCGATCGCATGTTGCGCTCCGAGGTAATCCGCCAGTTCCTGCTCAAACGCTGCCACCTCAGGGCCGAGGACGAAGCGCCCTGCCCTGATCACCTCGTTGACACGCTCGATGATCTGCTCGCGCAGGCCCGCGAGTGGGGTGTAGGTATCGAACAGCGGTACGGCCACGAGCGGCAACGATACCTAGACGGGTACCGAAACCCCTTTCCTGCGCGACACCAGACCGTTTCTGTAGACAACTCTTAGGCGACACCATTTCTTTAGGCGACGCTGCATACTGGCGTCGTGCTTTTTGACGCGTCGGTCACCTCCTCGCTCGTCAACTTCGCCACGCACGTCGTCCAGCACCTGGGCTACGCGGGCGTAACGCTGATGGTGACCATGTCTCAGCTCATCATCGTGCCGGGTACCGAGCCGACGATGCTGTTCGCGGGCTTCAACGTGGACACCCACCACCTGACGCTGGTCGGCATCATCGTGTTCGGGATCCTCGGCGACGTGCTCGGTGCGAGCATCGCCTACGCGATCGGGTACTTCGGTCTGCACGAGCTGCTCACGGCCCACGGGCCGCTGCACGTCGACCAGCGCAAGATCGACCGCGCCCACCGGTGGTTCGACCGCTACGGGGCGGCATCGGTCGCCGTGTCCCGGCTGATCCCGGTGTTCCGCTCGGCGCCGCCGTACGCGGCCGGCATCGTGAGGATGCCGTATCTGAAGTTCGTCGCGTTCGCGACGCTGGGCTCGACCGTCTGGATGATCGGCCTCGGGCTGCTCGGCAAGGAGGTCGGCAGCCAGTGGCCGCAGTGGAAGAACCACCTCGACATCGTTGACTACATCGTCGTCGCGCTGATCGTGGTGGGGATCGTCTGGTGGCTGGTGCGCGTCGTGCGCTCGCGACGCCAGCCCCCGGCGACGTCGACCCGGCTCGGCAGCGTGGATGAGTGACGGACGGTATCTCCGTCCGTGAGTCCCGCGCAGCCCTCGGAGCCCGGGACAGTGACCCGGGCTCCTCGCAAACAACCCCTGGGGGCCCAACTTTGGCGGCCGCTTGGCCGCCAAAATCACCCCTGGTCCGCGCGCTGACCCTCGGAGCGCTGCACGGCCCCGCAGAGCTGCTGCCGATCTCCTCTTCAGGACACGTCGAGCTGGTGCCGTGGCTGCTCGGCTGGGATGGGGTCTCCGCCGACCCGGAGGTGCGCAAGGCGTTCGCGGTGGCGTTGCACGCCGGCACCGCCGCGGCGCTGGTCGTGATGCTGCGCGGCGAGGTGATCGATGCCGCGCGCTCGGCGAGCGTCGAGTCGGCCGCGGTCGTGGCCATGTCGCTGCTGCCGCCGGCGGCGGTCGGATTCGCGCTCGAGGGTCCGATCGAGCGCTTCCTCAGCCGGCCGGGCACCATCGCCGCCGGCCTGATCATCGGCGGCGCCGCGATGGCGTGGGCGGACCGTGCACCGCAGGAGCGCAACTTCGCGCAGGCCAAACCGCTCGACGGCCTGTGGCTGGGCGTCGCCCAGGCATGTGCGCTGTTCCCCGGCGTCTCACGGAACGGCGCGACACTGACGGCGGCGCGACTGAGGCGGTTCAGGCGTGTCGATGCCGAGCGGCTCTCCCGCCACGTGGCGCTGCCGGTGATCGGCGGCGCCACGGCGCTCAAGTGCCTGCGGCTATGGCAGCACGGCCTGCCCGAGGGCGCCGCCGGGCCGTTCGCCGCGGGCGTGGTCGCGTCGTTCGCCTCGACGGTGGGCTCCACGCCGCTGATCGATCTCGTGGAGTACGACCGCCCGCTGCTTCCCTTCGCGATCTACCGGGTGGCACTTGGCGGCCTGGCCCTGCGGCGGCTGTGGTCCCGGCGCCGTGCGAATATGGGGTTGTGCGATGGCCCCGAGAGTGAGTAGCTGCCGGTGAGCGACGCGTACGCAGCCAGCGGCGTCGACACCGGCCAGGCCGACCGGGGTGTCGCGGCGCTGGTCGGCGTACTGCGTGGGATCGACGCCGGGCGCGCGCCACTGTCGGTGCCGCTGCCAGGGCACTACGCGAGCGTCGTCCGGCTACCGGTGGCCCCCGGCGTCGGGATCGCACTGGCGACCGACAGCGTCGGCTCGAAGGTGATCATCGCCGAGCAGGCCCGCCGGTTCGACACGATCGGGGTCGATTGCGTGGCGATGAACGTGAACGACCTGATCTGCGTCGGCGCCGAACCGCTCGCCCTGCTCGACTACATCGCGGTCGAGCGCGCCGATCCGGTCCTTTTGGGCGAGCTGGCCGTCGGGCTCCGGGCCGGTGCTGAAGCCGCCGGCGTCGAGATCCCGGGGGGCGAGGTCTGTCAGATCCCGGAGGTGCTTCGCGGCCATCCCTCGCCGTTCGGCTTCGACCTGGTCGGCTCGGCGTTCGGAACCGTCGCGCTCGACGAGATCCTCGACGGAGCGGCCGTGCGCCCCGGGGACGCGCTGATCGGCCTGCCCTCGTCAGGGGTGCACTCAAACGGGCTGACGCTGGCCCGGCGGGCGCTGATCCAGGACGGAGGCCTGTCGATCGAGTCGCGCCCGCCGGAGCTCGGCGGCGCGACCGTCGCCGACGTGCTGCTCGAGCCAACCGTGATCTACGTCAGGGCAGCGCTGGCGCTGCTGCGCAGCGAGATCGAAGTGCGCGGGCTGGCGCACATCACCGGCGGCGGCCTGATGAACCTGCTGCGGATCGGAACCGGCGTCGGGTACGAGATTCGCGAGCCGCTGCCCGTTCCGGCCGTGTTTGCGCTGATCGCCGCCAGTGGCGGTGTCTCCGCGGAGGAGATGTGGGAGGTCTTCAACATGGGCTGCGGGATGGTGGCGATGGTCCCGCCCGACCACGCGGCCGCGGCCGTCGAGCTGCTGGCGGAGTTCCACCCCGGAACGGGCCTGATCGGGTCGGTGACCGACCGCGCCGGGTCGGTCGAGCTGCCGCCGCTGGGGGTTCGCGGGGACTCGAAACTCGGGAGGTTGACCGCCGCCGCCAGGGGGTAGTGCAACCCCACGGTCGGCGAACGAGGAATGAAAGATGCCCCCCCGGCGTCTTTGCATTCACGGCGAGCCGAGTAACGTGAGAGCAGATGAAAGACGACGTTCCGCGGCTGATTGCTGACATCGCCACCACGCTTTCGCTGCGAACGCGTGCTGTCGTCTCGTAGGTGTACGCGGCGCGATGGCGAAGGTCGGCTGTGAACCGATTCGGTCACCGCGGGAGACGGTCACTGCGCCGCCGTCGCGCTGGTGGCGCAAAATAGGGACGGCGAGATGAGCACAGTGCTCGGAACCACGCTGAGCGGGCGCTACCGACTTGAGGCGCGGATCGGTGCTGGCGGGATGTCGACCGTCTATCGGGCTGTCGATGAGACCCTCGAACGGCCGGTCGCAATCAAGCTGATGAACCGGGAGGTCGCCCGGGACTCGGATCTGCTCGAGCGATTCCGACGCGAGGCTCGCGCCGTGGCCCAGTTGTCGCACCCCAACATCGTCGGGGTGATCGACGCCGGCGATGACCTCGATCCGGATAGCCCGCGGCCCTACATCGTGTTCGAGTACGTCGAGGGCGAGACGCTGAAGCAACGAATCCGGCGGGATGGCCCGCTGCCGATTCCGGAAGGCGTCGCCTATTCGATCGAGATCGCGCGTGCACTCGGGGCCGCCCACAAGCGCAACATCGTGCATCGCGACGTCAAGCCCCAGAACGTCCTGATCGATCGACAGGGCTCCGCCAAGGTAACCGACTTCGGAATCGCGCGGACGCTGGACGAGGACGGCCTGACCGCCGACGGCCGGGTGCTCGGAACCACCGACTACGTCTCGCCGGAGCAGGCGCTCGGTCAGCACGTGAACTGCCAGTCAGATCTGTACTCGCTGGGGATCGCGCTGTACGAGATGCTGACCGGCGAGGTTCCGTTCAAGGGCGAGAACCAGGTGGCGGTGGCGATGAAGCACGTCCGCGAGCCGCTCCCCGACGTCCGCGCCAAGCGCCCCGAGGTCTCCGCCGCGCTTGCGTCGGTGGTCGAGAAGGCCACCGCCAAGACCACCCGCGAACGCTACGCCAGCGATGCCGAGCTGATCGCCGATTTGGAGCAGGTCTTGGCCGTCGAGACCGCCCGCGCCGGCGGCGCGACAGGCGAGGCCACCACCGTGCTGCAATCGCTGCCGAAGGGCACGCGCGGACGGGTTCCGTTCGCGATCCGCCACCGCGTCCGCGCGGTCGCGATCGCGGTGGCGCTCCTGTTGGTCGCCGCCGCCGCGGTCGCGTGGCTGGCGACGCGAGCCCACGACGGCAACACTCCCGTCGCCCACCACCTCCCTCCATCCCAGCTCGCCCAAGTCAAACTGACCGCGGCCACCGCCTACAACCCCGACGGATTGAACGGCGATACAACCCAGAACAACGGGGCGGAGGGTGCGGTGATCGACGGCGACCCCACCACCGTGTGGGCGACCCAGCAGTACTACTCGGGTGCGCTCCAGAAGCCGGGCGTCGGCATCTTCGTCACGGCGCCTGGCGTCGCGGCTCAGAAGCTGACGGTGCTGACGACGACCCCAGGGTGGAGCGGGACGATCTACGGCACCAACACCCAGCCGGATCTGGGCAGCTTTCCGGCGAGCCACTGGGTCAAGCTCGGGTCGACCTCGTCCGCCGGCGCCACCGCGCGGTTCGCGCTCAGCGACGGCGGGGCCAACCAGACCCACTACGGCTACTACCTCGTGTGGATCACAAAGCTGCCGCCGCAGCAGCAGTCGGTGAGTATCAGCGAGATCAAACTGTTCGCTCCGAGAGGGTCCGCGCACTGAGCAGACAACAGGTCAGTACTCGTAGAAGCCCCGTCCCGACTTCCGGCCCAGTCTCCCGGAGGCGACCATTCGCTTGAGCAGCGGCGGCGGCGCGTACTCGTCTCGCTTGAACTCCTCATAGAGCGAGTCGCAGACCGCACACAGGACGTCGAGTCCGATGAAGTCGCACAGCGTCAGCGGGCCCATCGGGTGGCCGCAGCCAAGCTTCATGCCCGTGTCGATGTCATCGCGGCTGGCGAATCCCTCCTCGAACATCCGCACCGCGGCAATCAGGTATGGGACAAGCAGCATGTTGACCACGAAGCCCGAGCGGTCCTTCGTCTCGATCGGCTGCTTGCCGATCCGCTCGACGAAGGCGCGGGCGTCCGCGAGCGTCTCCGCGCTGGTGTCCAAGGCGACCACCAGTTCCACCAACGCCATCACCGGCACCGGCGAGAAGAAGTGCATGCCGATCACCCGCTCCGGCCGGCTGACCGCCTGGGCGAGCTGGGTGACCGGGATCGAGGACGTGTTCGAGGCGACGATCGCCTGCTCGCCGATAACGTCGCCGATCGCCGTGATCACCTCGAGCTTCAGGCGCTCGTTCTCCGGTACCGCCTCGACAACGAGGCCCGCGCCGGCGATCTCCGATAGGTCGGTGGTCAGCGTGACCCGGCCCTCGACGCGCGTCGCCTCCTCGGCGGAGAGCTTGCCGCGGCTGACCGCTCGCGAGAGCGACTGTGCGATCCGCTCCCGGGCAAGGTCAACCGCTGCCCGATCGACGTCCCGGACCACCACCGGGACCCCGGCGACCGCCACCGCCTCGGCGATGCCGGAGCCCATGAACCCAGCGCCGACGACCGCAACCGACTCGATTCTGGTCATTGGCGGGGAGGCTAGATGATCGATCTATATGGGGCCACTAACGGGTGTGGGCGCGCTCGGCCGAATGGCGTTCCAGCGCCAGCTCCACAAGCCGGTCGACCAGTTCCGGAAACGGCAGCCCCGAGGCGGCGAACAGGGCGCTGAACACGCTCGTCTCGGTGAATCCCGGCATCGTGTTGAGCTCGTTGACGAGCACGCGCTCGCCGTCGACGAAGAAGTCGACGCGGGCCAGCCCGGTGCAGCTCGAGCGCTGAAACACCTCGACCGCGAGCTCGCGGACCCGCTCGCGCGCCGTATCCGAGATCCGCGCCGGCACGACCAGCCGCATCCCGCCCGGGACGTATTTGGCCGCGTAGTCGTACCAACCGCCGGTGTTCGCGTCCGTGAGAACGATCTCCCCGGGTCCGGACGCCACCGGGCTGCCGTTGCCGATCACCGAGCACTCGACCTCGAGCCCGGCAGCGGAGGCTTCGACGATCGCGAGCGGGTCGTGCTCAAAGGCGTTCTCGAGCGCGGTCCGCATGCCGCCCGGGTCCGCCACCCTGGCGATCCCGACCGACGACCCAAGCCGCGCCGGCTTGACGAAGACGGGCAACCCGAGCTCGCCCACCTCGTCGAGGACGACCTCAGGGCACCCACCGAACCGCGTCAGCGTGGCGGTGCGGTAGTCGACCTGCGGGATCCCGGCACGCCCCATCAGCTCCTTGAACAGCACTTTGTCCATGCAGACCGCGCTCGCCTGGACACCGGCGCCCACGTAGGCGACGTCCAGGGACTCCAGGAGCCCCTGGACCGCGCCGTCCTCGCCAAACGGCCCGTGCAGAACCGGAAAGACCACGTCGGCATCGGCAAGGCCCCGCCCGGGCGTGATCGACAGCTCGCCGCCGTCTCGGCGCCAGACCCCGTCTCGACCGATCTCGATCCGGATCACGCCGTGTCCGGCTTGCTCGAGCCCGCCGGCGACCGAAGCGGCCGACGCGAGCGAAACCTCATGCTCAGAAGAGCGCCCCCCGCCGAGCACGGCCACACGTCTGGAGCTCATGCCGGAGGGTTCGCGTTGGCCGAGGCGGCGGGCGTGGCCGGTGCGACAGGCGTGGTCGCGGGCGTTGTGGTCGTCGGAGCGGTGGTGGTGGTCGTGGGAGTCGTCGTCGTGGGCGTCGTCGTCGTGGAAGCAGCCTTGTCGGTGGTCGTCGGGGACGGCACCGTCGTCGCACGGAAGCTTGTAGTGGCCGTCGTCGTCGTCGGTGTTGTCGTCGTCTTCGGTGTCGTCGTGGTCGGGTTGACGCGAGCGCCGGGTAGGCTCGGCGTGGCCGGGCTCGTCGACGCGTGGGTCGTGGTCGTCTGGGTCGGGGTCGGCGCCTTGTACCTGCCGACGACGATCGTCACGGTCGTGCCGAACGGGACGACCGTGTTGGCGCTGGGGATCTGGGTGATCACGATGCCGTCCTGGTTTGCGGCGGTCACCGTCTGGGAACGGACGGCAGCCTTGAGCTTGGCCACCAGCAGGGTGCCCGATGCCGCGACCTCGGTGTCCCCGGTGACCGGAGGGACCTTCGTGGTCGTCGGCGCGCTGGCGACGGTCAGGGTCACCAGAGAGCCCGGTTTGGCCACGGAGTTGCCCGCCGGTGTTTGGCTCAGGACCGTTCCCGCCGAGGCAGTGTTCGACGGCTTGTTGACCACCTTGACGGTGAACCTGCCGAGCACGGCCTGAGCCGCCGTCAGCTGGTCGCCGGTTACGTACGGAACGTTGACCGGGGCCCTGCCAGAGCTGAGGTACAGGGTCACGCCGGAACCCGACTGGACCGAGCTCCCGGCCGGCGGATCGGTACGAGTCGCCTCGCCGACCGGCACCTGCGCGGAGTTCTCGTTGAGAATCCGCGCGACCTTCAATCCCGCCAATTTGAGCTCGTGGATCGCCTCGTCCTTCGGCAGCTGGACGATCGAAGGGATGTCGACGTTTCCAGGTCCGTTCGAGATCGTCAGCGTGACGGAAGAACCCTTGTCGACATGGGTTCCGCCGAGCGGGCTCTGGTCGATCACGGTGCCCAGCTCGTCGGGGCTGTTCTGGTAGATCACGTTGGGGCTGAGACCGGCGCCCTCGATCCTCGCCTGCGCGATCGACTGCGACAGGCTGACGACGATCGGGACCTGGACCTTGTCGGGGCGCGTCAACAGATACGCGGCCGCCCCGCCGGCGAGGAGCAACAGAATCAAGAACGCCACGAGCCAGGGCCAGATTCCGCCGCCGTTGTCGTCACGGTGATCGCCGGGCTCGTCGGGGTCCGGGGCGCCCCCGTTGGTCTGCTGACCGGCAGCTGCGTACCCCGCACCCAAGCCCTCGGCGGTTGGCAACAGCGCGGCCGGCGGCTGTCCGCCAACCGCGACCATCCCGGCGGGCACGATCGCCATGTTGGCGGTGACCTCGCCGGTGCCGCCGGCCAACAGCGACTCTCTGACCTGCTCGAGCGCCGCGATGAACTCATCCGCGTCGGCGGGGCGGTCTCCGGGGTTCTTGTTGAGCGACCACATCACGACCTGCTCGAGTCCGACCGGGACCGCGGGGTTGATCTGCCGAGGCGGAATCGGGCCTTCGGAGACGTGCTTGAGCGCGATCGTCACCGCAGAGTCGGCGTCGAACGGCACCCGGCCGGTCAGCATCTCGTACAGCACGATCCCGATCGAATAGAGGTCAGATGGGGCGCTGACGGCATGGCCCTGCGCCTGCTCGGGCGAGAGGTACTGGGCGGTGCCCATGATCGAGCCGGTCTCGGTCATGTCGGATGCGCCGGCCCGCGCGATGCCAAAGTCGGTCACCTTGGCGTGGTCGTTGTCGTCGACGATCACGTTGTGTGGCTTCAGGTCACGGTGGATCACGCCGCGGCGATGGGCGAACCGGGCGGCTTTCAGGATCTGGACCGTCAGGTCGATCGCCCGCAACGGCTCGAGCGGCGCCTCCTGCCGGATCAGCTGCTTCAGCGACCGGCCCTGCAGATACTCCATCGCGATGTAGTAGGTGCCGTCGAACGCCCCGCGATCGAAAACACTGACCACGTTGGGGTGCTGCAGCGACGCTGCCGACTGCGCCTCCCGGCGGAACCGCTCGACGAATCCCGGGTCCTCGGCGAACCGGCGATGCAGCAATTTCACCGCGACCTGACGGGCGAGCTGCTGATCCTCAGCGAGGAAGACGTCGGCCATGCCCCCGGTGCCGAGGCGAGAGAGCACCCGGTATCTACCGTCGATCAGTGCCCCAGGATCGAACTCCCTCATCTTTTCTCCGCCAGCAGGGTCTTGATCTCCTGCGCCGCGATTGGCGCGGCGTAAACACCACCGTAGCCGTTGGGGATGTTCTCGAGCGTTACCGCCACCGCGATCTTAGGATCCTGGACGGGCGCGAAGCCGATGAACCAGGCGTCATCGAGCGGCTGGCCGCCCGAGAAGCCGCCGGTCTCGGCGGTCCCGGTCTTGCCGGCAACCTGAATGCCCCCGAGTCGCGCCGCCTGACCGGTGCCCTCTTCCACCACGTCGGTCATCATCGAGGTCAGCTCGGTCGCGATCGACGGCTTCATCACCTGGCTGTAAGTCTGCGGCGACACCCGCTCGACCACCTGACCGACGTGGTTGACGACCTTCGTGGCGAGCCGCGGCTTCATCAGCCGGCCGTGGTTGGCGACCGCCGCGGCGACCATCGCCATCTGAAGTGGCGTCACCAGCAGCTTCGCCTGGCCGATCGACATCCGGCCGAGGTCGACCTGGTCACTGGTCACGGGTACGAGTTTTGCTCCGTGCCAGTTGCCGCTGGTGCTCATCTGGTTGGACGGGTAGTCGAGCGGCGGCGTTGAGTAGAACCCGAAGCGCTTCATGTAGGTCTGCATCGTCTGGCGGCCGAGCCGGAGGCCAACCTGCGCGAACACGGTGTTGACCGAGTTGGTAAGGGCCGTCCTGAGCGTGATCGGGCCCCAGCTCTGGCCGCTGTCATTCGACAGCGGTACGCCCGAGACGGTGAGCGGCGAGTCGCCGTTGATGATCGAGTCCGGCGTGTAGACGCCGCTGTTCAGCGCCGCTGCCGAGGTGACGACCTTGAAGGTCGAGCCCGGCGGATACAGGGCCTGGGTCGCGCGGTTGTATTGGCAGCTGTCGCTGCACGGCGCGAACGGGTCGTTGTTGTCGTAGCTGGGGTTCGAGTACATCACCCTGACCGCGCCGGTCTGGGGCACGATCGCGACGACCGAGCCAACCCGGCCAGCCAGTTCGGTCTTGGCGAGCTGCTGCGCCCTTGGGTCGAGCGTCGTGAAGACGTCGTCGCCGATCGTTTGAGTGCTGATCGGGCCGAACACCGAACTCAGCCCTGTCCTGAGCGTGCCCCCGAGCTCCTTGGCGCGGTACTCCTCGAGCCCCGCCTGCTGGTGCTTGGTGAGGATTGAGTAGCCGATCGGCTGCGCGAACAACGGCCCGAGGGGGTATTTCCGGTTCCACAGGCCGCCGTGAGCCGGCACCGACTTGGCCAGCACGGCGCCGTTGTCGGCGAGTATGCGGCCACGCTTGACCTTCAGCGATGCGAAGAACGGCAGCTCGTTCAGCGGCTGGCTCTGCAGCGCGTTGGACTCGAACACAGTCCATCGCGACGTCCACGCGATCAGCGCCCCGAAGAGCACGATCACGATCGTGAACAGCCTTGCGATGGAGGTGTTCATTGCTGCTGCCTCGCCAACTGGCGGCGTGCCCGGTCGGAGACGAGCAGCAGCAGCGCCACCAGGACGAAGTTGGCGACGATCGACGAGCCCCCGTAGGAGACGAACGGGAGCGTCACCCCGGTCAGCGGAATCACCCGGGTGACCCCCCCGACGATCACGAACACCTGCAGCGCCAGGATCGCACTGAGACCCGTGGCCATCAGCTTCGAGAACGAGTCCCGCGCAAGCGTCGCGGCCTTGAACCCCCGCCAGACGATCATCAGGTAGACAGTCAGCAACCCGGTCGCACCGAACAGACCCAGCTCGCCGGTGATGACGGCGTAGATCATGTCCGTCTTGGCGGCCGGCAGCCAGGCGAACGAGGTTCCCGGCACGTTCAGCGTGGCCTCGCCAAATCCAAGGCCGAAAAGGCCGCCGGCAGCCTGTAGGAACTGGGCGTTGGCGAGCTGGAAGCTTCCCCCGATCGCGTTGTAGTTGGCCTTCGCGAAGGGATGCAGCCACGCGTCGACCCGGGAGTCGATATGCGCGATGTGCGCCCCGAGATACCAGGCACCGAGGCCGAAGGCGACCACCCCGATCACGACGAACGAGACGCGGCCGGTGGCGACATAGAGAATCGCCAGCAGGCCTCCGTAGAACATCAGCGAGGAGCCGATGTCGTGAAGCAGGAGGAGGATCACCATCGCCATCCCCCACAGCAACAGGACCGGCCCGAGGTGTTTCAGCGGCGGAAGCCGGAACCACAGGACCTTCCGCCCAGAGACGAGCACCTGGCGCGTGTCGCGCAGGTAGCTGGCGAGGAAGATGACCAGACCGACCTTGGCGAACTCCGTCGGCTGGAACGAGATCGAGCCGACGTTGACCGACAGGTAGGCGCCGTTCACCGGCGGGAAGAATCGCGGCAGGATCAAAAGCCCCAACGAGACGACGACGATCAGATAGCGGTAGTTCTCGAGCTTGCGGTAATCCCGGAAGACGATGATCGTCCCGGCGAACAACAACAGCCCGACCACGAACCACTGCGCCTGCTGACGGGCGTAGGTCGGGCCCCCGATCCGGTACACCATCACCAGTCCAAAGCAGGCGAGCACGGCGACCAGCGGGAAGAGATAGGGATCGGCGTAGGGCAGCGTCACCCGAATGAAGACGTGCGCCGCCAGGCACAATCCGAGGAAGACCGCGCCGTAGGTGAGCGAGACGGTTGTCAGCTGATTCGAGCGCTGGATGAAGACCGCTGCGAACCCGGCCGTGAGCAGCAGCGAGGCCGGTATCAGGCCAAACAGCTCCTTGTTGCGCGCTCTCATCCGCTGATCTTGCCGAGCTCCAGGTCGTCGACCAGGTCCTGTCCCTTGGCCTGCGACCGCAGGTCGTGGTTGAGCAGCGCCGCCCGCCTACCGGCGGGGATCGTCGAGGCCGGCACGCCCGAGACGTAGTACGTCTCATACAGCGGGATTCCGAACGGCAGCACGTATGGCAGCCCGCGATAGAGGACGACGGTGCCCTGCCCGTTGGTGCCGAGGAAGTAGAGCTGTCTGGTGGCGATGTACCCGCCTCCGCCCACGAGGAACACGACGGCAGCCAGCGCCAGCAGGCCCGCGACGGTCTTGCCGAGCCTGCCGAAGTGGCGCCGGTGCTGCCCCGGCTGGACCCAACCCTGCGTTCGCGCCAAGCGCGGCAGCGCGCCCTCGGGACGGGCTGCGGTGACCGTCGCAGGTCCTCCAGGCGTCGACGAGCCGCCGTCCTCGACGGTGCCGGCACGAAAGCCGGCACCGGAGCTGATCACGGTTCGCTGATCGAAAGGTGCGACGTCGGCGTCCTCGACCCGGAACAGGACGACCGTTATGTTGTCGCGGCCGCCGGCACTGTTGGCCTCGTCGATCAGCCTGTCCGCCCCCGCTTGCAGGCTGGGGCTCTCGACCAGCGCCGCCTGGACCTGCTGACTCCGGGATCATCGAGGTGAGCCCGTCGCTGCACAACAACACGACGTCGCCGGGACGCAACGGATAGCTCCATGTGTCGACCTCGACGATCGGCTCGGGTCCGAGCGCGCGGGTGATGATCGAACGCTGAGGATGCTCGAGCGCCTCCTGCTCGGTCAGCTTGCCTCCCCGCAGCAGCTCCTCGACCAGCGAGTGGTCCTCGGTCAACCGCGTCAGCTCGCCGTCTCGGAGCAGGTACGCGCGGCTGTCGCCGACGTGAGCGATCGCGACATGGTCACCGTCGAGATAGGCGGCGGTCAGCGTGGTCCCCATGCCCGCGCGATCGCGCTCGGCCTGGGCGCGCTCGTAGATCTCGCGGTTCGCCCGCTGGACGACGACGGACAGCCGTTCCTCGGCGGTGCCGTGCTCAGGCAGACCCTGCGAGAACGTCTCGACGGCGATCTGCGATGCGACCTCGCCGGCCTGCGCGCCACCCATGCCGTCGGCGATCACGAACACGGGCGCGCGGGCGTAGCGAGGAGTCCTCGTTGCCGCGGCGCTGGCGGCCCGTGTCGGTGCGCTGGATAGTCTCGGCGGCGCGGAGCATCGGCTTAGGCCTGGCAGGTCACTGGTAGTAGGAGAACTCGGAGTCGCCGATCCTGATGCGGTCGCCGTCGTGTAGCGGCTGGGGTCCGTTCAGCGGCTCATCGTTGAGGTAGGTGCCGTTGGTCGAGCCGAGATCCTCGATCACCAGGATGCGTCCTTGACGAGTGATCCGCGCGTGCCGAGATGAGGCGAAAGGATCCTCAAGGCGGATCTCCACATCGCCGCGACCGAGGGTAGCGCCTTCGATCAGGTCGTAGGCGAGCCCGGCTCGATGCCCGGAGGCGCGTTCGACCAACAGCCGCGGTTCGAACTCCTCGTCGAGCTCCGCGAATCCATCGGCGGTCGAGTACCAGCCGGTCTCATCCGATGCGCCCTCCGAGCCGACGCGGCCGCTGTGGCTGCGCCGGCGCAGGTCGAATACGGCGCTGGTCGCGACCCAGAAAAGGAACAGGAAGAGGACGATCAGGAAGCCGAACTTGAGTCCGACGGAGACTGGCTGGAGCATCTCGGATGGTGCTCACTCGAGCTCGAAGGTGATCACCGAGGTTCCGATCTCGATCTCGTCACCGGGTTGGATCACCTCAGAATTGGTGATCTGGCGGCCGTTGAGACGGGAACCATTGGTGGATCCGAGGTCGGTCAGCACCCAGGCGCCGCCACGTGGTCGCACCTCGGCATGCTGGCGGGAAACGTTCGGATCGTCGATCACGATGTCGGCTTGGCGGCTGCGGCCGATCGTCGCTCCGGTCGGCCCGACCAACAGACGCCGGCCCTCGTGCAGCAGCAGCGCACGCTGGGCGCGGACGATCGCGGGCTCCCGGAGCGGCTCGGCGATCCGGGCGGCGGTGCTGTAGATCATCGTGTGACCGGCGTCCTCGCGCTCCGCCGCCGGCGGCGCCGGTACCTCCGACTCGCCGGACTGCGCCGCCTCCTCCGGGGTCACGACCCGGGTCTGGATGCCGAACTGACCGAGTCCGAGGCGAGCGTCCGTCTGAAACTCGATCACCGGCCGCGACAGCAGTGCGAACCGCTCGCGGCGGGCGTGCTCCAAGAGGTAGCCGGCGAGCTCCTCGGCCAGGGCGTCCTCGTAGTCTGCGAACCGATCACGGTCACGCGGGGACAGATATACGCGATAGTCGTTGGGCACATAAGTCCTGGAAAGCGAAAAGGATTGGTGCTCCTCCATCTCGCGAGCGAGCTTGCGGGCGATCTCGACCGGCCGCACTTCGGACCGGAAGACACGGCCGAAGATGCCTTCGACAAGGCCGCCGATCTTGCTGTCCAGGGTTCTGAGAAGGGGCATCGTGGGTCACGCTCTGTCACAGCCATGCTAGGGAATTAACACGTCGTTCCCGGCTTTCCGGCGAACGTCATCGATCAATGCCAGCAGCGCCGGCCAAGCGGCGATCACGCCGCCGACGACGGCGCCCGCCGTCGCCGCATGCAGCGGGCGGGGAGCGAACGCCTGCACGCCCGTGACAACGAGCGCCGAGCCGACCACCGTCAGTGCCAGCTCCAGCCGGGGGTGGCGGGCTCGGACCAACACTGGCGTGAGGGCGGCGGCGGCAGCCCACACCAGCCCTGCGGCCAGCGAGCCGTCAGCGATCGCCCTGTCCAGGGGGCCGACGCTCCAGTAGAGGTCGTGGTGGGTGAGGGCGCCGACCTCGGCCAGCCACAGCAAGCCAACGCCGGCGATGATCGCGCGCCGCAACCATCCGTCGACGACGCGACCGACCAGCGCCGGCCAGGCTCCGGCGAGGCCGACCACGCCCAGGATCACGACGCCGAACGGCAGCGCGGTCACCAACATCAGTGGACGGACGACGGCGACGAGGCTCTGCAGCAGCAGCGTCGCCAGCGCGACCAGCAGAGCCACCGCCGCGGGCGCCAGAGGCGCGTGGACGCCGGGCAGGTGGCTCGACAGCCAGGCCGCCGAGAGCCCCGTAGCCGCCGCCAGGACTCCACGCTCGAGCCAGATCGGCGACGGGGCGACGGGGCGCCTGTCACGGCTCGCGTGGACCCCGGCGCTCCGGCGATCCCCTCGCGACGGACGCACTGACTCGCGCTCTCGCCAGCGGTGGCTCGCCGCGCCGTCGTCCAGTTCGGTCGGCGTCAGGCGCCAGCCGGGGTCGACGACACCGCGTTCGTCGCCGGCCTCGGGCAGCGCGTCGACCGCGGCGGCGCGCAGATCTGCGACGGTGCCACGCTCCGCCACGCGTGGGACGCAGCGCCCGGTCGACGCCGGCGGCGAGCGTCTTCGGGAGGTCGCGACGTTGGCGGCGCAGCGGCGGGAAATGCGTCCGGCGCTGACGCCGACCGCCGCCGGTGACCCGATCACGGAGCGGGTTCGCGCCGGTAAGCGCCTCGTAGACGACGACCGCCAGCGAGTACAGGTCGGCGGCGGGGCCCGCCTCGCGCCCCTCGGCCTGCTCGGGCGCCATGTAGGCGAGCGTCCCGACCACCTCGCCGGTGCGGGTCAGCGTCTCGGAGCCGAGGACATGCGCCACGCCGAAGTCGGCCAACTTGGCCGGATGCTGGGCGCTTGCCGGGCGAGACAGGACGAGCACGTTCGAGGGCTTGACGTCGCGGTGGACCACGCCCCTAGCGTGCGCGTGCTCGAGCGCGTCGCAGAGCGAGATCACAACCTCGAGGATCTCCCGATCGGACAACTTGCCGTCGCGCAGGAGCCGGTCGAGGGGCTTGCCGCGGACGAGCTCCGAGACGAGGTAGGCGCCCTCATCGTCGACCGCCGCCTCGTAGAGCGTGACGATGGCGGGGTGCTGGAGTCGCGCGGCCGCGCGCGCCTCGCGCTCGAAGCGGGCGTAGATCACGCGTTCGCGGGGCAGCAGCTTGATTGCGACGTCGCGCTCGAGGCGCTCGTCCCGCGCCGAGAAGACCGACCCGAACCCTCCGCTCCCGAGCTGCTTACGCATCTGGTAGCGGCCGAGAATCAGCTCGCGAGAATCCTCGCCGCCGTGGTCCGCCGCCACTTCGCGTCGGCGCGTCGGAGCCCCCCACCGCGTCAAGGCGCGTCGGATCCTCGCCCGATTTCGCCGTCGGGGTCTCAGTCTCGCGCACCGACTCACGATCTTCGGCCTCTGATCCGCCGTTCCTGCCGGCCCGGCTCAATGCACGACAAGTTGCGAATTTGCGGTGCCGCCGACCTTCCCGCTATTACTCACCGTCCAAAGCCCCCGCAAGGAGCAAGAAACCTTGTCGTTCTTCGACGACGTCGACGAGCCGCAAAGCACGCAGCGCGCACCGCGGCGGCCGCGAGGTCGTCCACCCACAGACCAGGATTCAGACCCGGCGGATCGTGGCGGTCGTCGTGATCGTCGTCCTGATCGTCGTGATCGCGCTGCTGGTCAACAGCTGCGCCACGAGCCAGACAAGCAGCGCGCTCCAGGATTACAACAACGCCGTCTACAACAAGATGAAGGCGTCCGACGCGACCGGGAGCAGAGTGTTCAGCCACCTCTCCAGCGGCGAGAGCAAAGACCAACCTCAGCGGCCTGGTGACGCAGCTCGACGGCGAGCTCGAGGCGGCGCGCTCGACCCTCTCGAGCGCTCAACATCTGAGCGTGCCGAGCCAGATGGCGAGGGCCCAGCAGTACGTCTTGCTGGCGCTGACGATGCGTCGCGACGGGATCGAGTCGATCGCCAACAACATCCAGTCGGCGATGACCAAGAGCACCAGCAAGACCGGGATCCAGAACATCCAACACGGGACGTCCAGCCTGTACGGGTCGGACATCATCTACAAGGATTACGCGGTTCCAGCGATCGCCGGGGCGCTGAAAAACGACGGGCTGTCGATCGGCCCGACGACGATCTACGGCGGCCAGGTCTTCCAGACCTCGTCTGGCTCGACGAACGGCATCGCCACCAAGATCGGCGCCAACCTCCCGTCGTCGGCCGCCAGTTCGAGCAGCACCCGGCCTGCACGGACACGGCACTGCTCGAGTCACGTCGGCTGCACCACCTGGTGCGAACGTGACCAACACCGTGCGTCAACCCCGCGCCGACTCACGCTGAGCTTCGAGAATGGCGGCATCTTCACGAGAACGACATCGGCTGCAAGTCTCGATCAAGGGTCAGCGACACTGGTACGGCGACGTTCCGCAGACCACTGTCGGCTAAACGACGAGCTGCAGCGTGACGCTGCCCGCGCCGCCGACACCCGGCGTCTACCAGGTCAGGCGACGATCGAAAAGGTCCCGGGCGAGCGAACGTGACGAACAACTCGATGACTTCCCGATCACGTTCACCTACGGCGAGGTTGGCTGCCGCGGCTTATTCTTCCCGAGGTGGACAACCTCTCGAGTGCCGCCGGGATCGTCGCGATCGCGTCAGGCGCGGTGGCGGTCGTGGCGCTCGGCACCTCGCTCGGCCTGGTCGTCGCGCTGCGGCGGCTGCGGGCAGCCCAGCGTGCCGTGCTCGGCGATCAGCGGCAGGATCTCGTCAGTCACGCGGCGTCGCTGCAGTCCGCGTTCGAGGCGCTGTCGTCCTACGTGCAGGACGTCACCACCCGCCTCGATGAGCGCGTCGCCGTCGCCGAGGCCCGGCTCGACGGAGCCATCGCCTACCGGTCGCTGATCCGCTACGACGCCTGGGGCGAGATGTCGGGGCGCCAGTCGACCTCGATCGCGCTGCTGGACGCAAACCGCTCGGGGATCGTGCTGTCGTCGATCCACCACCGCGACACCGCTCGGCTGTACGTCAAGCAGGTCGTCGCCGGGCAAGCGCGAGTTGGAGCTGTCGCCCGAGGAGGAGGAGGCGGTCCGGCTCGCACTCGAGGGCGAACCGGCCCCGGGCCGTTCCACCTCTCAGCGCGCCGGATGACGATCGCGGCTGAGCGACGGATGCGCGTCGGCTACCTCGGTCCCGAGGGGACCTTCACGCAGGCCGCGGCGCTGACCGCACCCGGCGCCGAGGCACTCGAGCTGGTGCCGATCGAGACGATCCACGAGACCAGTGCTTGCGGTGGCCGACGGCAGCCTCGAGCGTGCGACTGTCCCGATCGAGAACTCGCTCGAGGGATCGGTCAATGTCGCGCTCGACGCGCTCGTGTCGGCCGAGCGGTGTCCGCATCATCGGCGAGACGGTTCTCGCCGTCGAGCAGTGCCTGATCGCCCAGGAGGCGCTACCGCTCGACGAGGTCGAGGTGGTGGTCTCGCATCCCCAGGCCACCGCCCAGTGCCGCGAGTACATCCGCGCGCAGATGCCACAGGCGAGGGTGATGACGAGCAGCTCGACCGCCGAGGCCGTTCGACTCGTGTCCGAGCGGATCCGTCACCGCTGGGCTGCGATCGGCACCCGACTGGCGGCACGACTGTACGGATGCCTGGTGCTGGAGGCGGGGATCGAGGATGTCCCCGGCAACGAGACCCGTTTTGTCTGGCTCGGCCCGGATGGCGCGCCGCCCGGGATTCCGGGGGCGAGCGTCGAGGACGAGCCCTGTTGGAAGACGGCGATCGTCTTCTGGGGGCCGGGAGCCGAGGCACCCGGTTGGCTGGTCGCCTGCCTGTCGGAGCTGTCGCGGCGTGGCGTCAACATGACCCGTATCGAGTCGCGCCCGCGGAAACTAGGACTCGGTCGCTACATGTTCTTCGCCGATCTGGATGGCCGCGATAGCGATCCGGATGTGGTGCACGCGCTGGCGGGTCTGCACGAGCACGTTGAGGTCCTGCGAACCCTCGGTTCGTTTCCCGCAGCGCGCGATTAAAGGCGCATTTGGCGCCGCAAATCCGCGCGCCGAAGCCGAAGGCGGCGACCGGCTGCGCCGCCGGAAGCCGTCGCTCGCATCAGTACACTTTTGCGCCGATGGGCAAGTCGATACCCGCTCCATTGTGGTCCGTGCCGCCATCCGAGCACCGGCGGCGCGGGCCTGACAGTGGGCGGGTGCTCGTGCTGAACGCGACCTACGAACCGATCAACGTCTGCACGGTTCGGCGCGCGGTCGTGTTGCTGCTGAAGGAGAAGGCCGAGGTGATCGAGCACGCCGACCGCGAGCTGCATTCGGCGACCGCAACGATGACCCGGCCGGCGGTGATCAGGCTGGTGACTTATGTCCGGATTCCGCGCGACACGCACCGGCGAAAGATCACCCGTCGCGCCGTCTTCGCGCGCGACGAGTGGACCTGCCAGTACTGCGGCGCTCGCAGCCAGCTGACGGTTGACCACGTGGTGCCGCGCTCCAAGGGCGGTTCGTCGACCTGGGAGAACATCGTCGCCTCGTGTGCGCCCTGCAACCGCCGCAAAGGCGATTCGTTGCCGCGCCAGGTTGGCATGCACCTGCGCAGACCGCCCCGGACGCCGTCGCCGAACGTCTTCATCCAGGTAGCTAGCCCGACGATCCCAATCGCGTGGCGCCAGTACCTGCCCGCCTGATGCCACCCGCGTGGCATTGAATGCCACGCGACTGCCAAGGTCGGGCCGGGGGCTCGTCTGCCGTCGCCGACGTTCGCTAAGCTGGCGAGACCAGAGAAAGGAGGTGGTCCACCTGTCTGACAGTACTTGCGGGACCCTGGAGGTGTCCGGCCGCTAGGTCGGTGGCTGACTTCCTGGCGGAGTCCACCCGCGACACTGCCGTGCTGGTGCCGGCGCTGGTCCCTCCGGCCTTAGCTCAACCAGTGCGGTTCTGCCAGTCACGAAGTTCCCGCGAGGGGCGCCGCGTAGCCGGCGCCCCTCGTGCGTTCTGGCCAGTTGTCGGGTGACGCCCCTCACGCGTTCTGGGGGCGGACCGTTAGGCATTACGCTAGGGACATGTGTCGAAACATCCGCACCCTCTACAACTTTGAACCGCCGGTGACCGAGCACGAGATCGAGGCCGCCGCGCTGCAGTACGTCCGCAAGATCAGCGGCTTCACCAGGCCATCGCAGGCCAACGAGGACGCCTTCAACCAGGCCGTGGCCGACGTCGCAGCGATCTCCGCGCGGCTGATGTCCGAGTTGGAGACGAATGCACCGCCGAAGGATCGCGAGATCGAGGCCGCTAAGCGTCGAGCGGCGTCGGAGCGGCGGTACGGCCGCGCCGCCTGAGCTCGGCTCAGCTTAGTCCGGTGCGGGCTCGTCCTCGACCGGCAACTCGGCGGCAGGGTCGGGTGCCGGGAACGTGACCACGATCGCCAGGCCCCCGTTAGGACCCGGGCTCGCGTCCACGGTCGCACCGTGCGCGTTGGCGATCGCACGGACGATCGACAGCCCCAGACCCTGGCGCCCGCTGTCTCCAACCCGTTGCTGACCGAGGCGGCGGAACGGCTCGAACAGGATTGGCACCTCGTCGGGCGCGATCATCAGGCCTGAGTTGGTCACCTCCGCGAACGGTCGTCCGTCGCGGACCCCGGTGCGGACCTGAACCGTTCCCGCGGGGATGTTGTGCTGGACCGCGTTGTCGACGAGGTTGGCGAGCATCCGCTCGAGTAGGTCCGAGTCTCCTGTGGTCGCCGCCGGCCTCAACTCGCTGGTGACGCTCAGCCCTCCTGCGTCGATCTCAGACCGAGGCGTCGCCAGAACGCCGGCGACGACGCCCGCCAGGTCGACCGGCTTGCGCTCGCCCACCCCGGTCTCGCTGGCGGCAAGGGTCAGCATCGCCTCCAGCAGTCGCTCCTGGTCGCGGCCGGCCGCCAGCAGCTCCTCACAGGTGGCGCGGAGGGTTGCCGCGCTCGCGTTCGGGTCGGCGAGCGCCACCTGCAGCAGTGTTCGCTCCACCGTCAGCGGCGTCCGCAACTCATGCGACGCGTTGGCGACAAAGCGGCGTTGTGCGTCGAACGACCTCTGCAGCCGCGAGAACAGATCGTCGAGGGTCGCCCCCAGCTCCGTGAACTCGTCCCGCGGCCCCGTCAACGCGAGCCGCTCGTTCAGGCTGCCGGCCGAGATCGAGCGCGTCCTGCGCGTGATCTCCCTGATCGGTCGGAGCATCCTGCCGGCGGCGAACCAGCCGAGCGGGATCGAGACTAAGGCGGTCAGCGCAAGCACGACCCACGCGACCACCACGAGCTTGTTCACATCCGCCGTATGCTGCTGCAGCAGCGCGTCGGGTCCAGGCGTTATGTGGATGGAAGTCACCCCGGGCCTAGGTGCCGACCTGGGCTTTGTCGGGCGCGGCGGCACTGGTCCCGACCGATGCACCGCGAACGTCCTGGTCGGCGTCGCGGTCACGACTGTGGTCGCAGTCCTCGTGGCGAGCACGATCACCGCGATCATGATGGTCCCGAGCACCAGGAAGATCGCGGCGTAGAGGAGGGCGAGCCTGACCCGCACGGTGCGACGAGAGAGGAGACGGGTCATACCCGGTAGCCGCCCTCGCGCACGGTCTCGATCACCGCCGGCTCGCCGAGCTTGGCGCGCAGCCTGGCGATCGTGGTCTTCACCGTCGTCGTGAACGGGTTCGCCGCCTCGTCCCAGACGCGGTAGAGGAGTTCCTCGGCCGAGACAACCCGGCCATCGGCCGCCAGCAGGTGCTCGAGCACGGCGAACTCCTTGGGGGTGAGCAATAGCCGATGGTCTCCCCTGAACGCCGTCCGGCGGGAGGGGTCGAGGGCGAGGTCGCCGCGGGCATAGGTCGGGGGCAACGGCTCGGCGGCGCGGCGTGCCAGCGCCCGGATCCGCGCGACCAACTCGGCGAACTCGAACGGCTTGGGCAGGTAGTCGTCGGCCCCGAGCTCGAGCCCCTCGACGCGATCACGAGTCGTACCGGACGCCGTCAGCATGAGCACGCGCGTCCGGCTGCGCCGTTCGACCAGTGTGCGGCAAACCTGGTCGCCATGGATGCGGGGAAGGTCGCGGTCAAGGACGACCACGTCGTAGTCGGTGACGCTCACGTGCCTCAGCGCATCCGCGCCGTCGAAGGCCAGGTCAACCGCCATCCCTTCTCGCCGCAGCCCGTCGGCGATCGCCTCGGCCAGGCGATGATGGTCCTCCACTACGAGCACTCGCATGCTCCAAGGATCCCGCGTCCCGGTTACAGATGGGTGACAGCGCGTGTCACTGTCGTGGCACCGGCCGGCGAATAGAACCTGTGCATGATCCGCACCGACAAGCCGCTCACACTCCGCCAAACCGCCAATAGGCTGCTCCTCCCTGCCGTCGCCGTTGCCGCGGCGACGGCGCTCGCCGCCTGCGGTGGCTCCAACCCGCCGTCAGGCTCAGCCGGCTCCCACGCCTCCGGCGCCGGCCCGGTCGCCCAGGCATACAGGCACTCTGCGTGCATGCGTTCCCACGGCGTTCCCAACTTTCCCGACCCCCAGGTGCACGACGGCGGCCGCACGATCTCGATCGAGGTTAACCCGAGCATCACGGGCGCCCCGGCGTTCAAGACCGCCCAGCAGGCATGCGCCCGCTACCTCCCCGAAGGCGGCGCGAACGTCCAGAGCGCGAGCGATCAGCGGGCGCACACCGACGCGATGCTCGCCTTTGCTCGCTGCCTGCGGACCCATGGCTTCGCGAACTTCCCGGATCCGACCGCTCAGGGTGATTTGAACCTATCGATGATCACCGCCGCGGGCATCAACCTGCACCAGCCGGCGCTATTGCGAGCGGGCTTCGCGTGCGTCGGCGTGACGCACGGTGATATCACGCGGGCCGACGTCGAGCGGGCCGTCAACGGTCCTCCCGGCCAAACTACCCAGAGCTCCAGCTCGGGGAGCACCCAGAGCTCCGCGGGCGGGTGATCGCGGGCGGGCGGGACGGGGGTGCCACCGGTCCACGAGAAGTGAACCGACGGCACCCCGATGTCTCTCCGTGTGCCCCTGGTATGCCCTCCGTTTGGGTCGCGCCCCCAAGTCATTGCCGCGACCCGTGCCCGAAGACCTCGTCGCGCCGTTGTCTCACCTGCGCCGCGACTTTGGTTGGTTGTATGGGGTGTACGCGCGACGGGCGCGAAGGTCAGGTTCTTTCTCAAAAAACTTTCACGGCCGGGCCGACGGCGCCGCCTCGGTGTGAGTCAGACGGGTTCTTACGGCCCGTAGGGCGGCGGCGAGTGACCCGGACCCCAGCCCTTGTGCAACCCCATTCCTGGCCATCCGCGGGGCGGTCGCCCTGGGGGCGGCCCGGCGGGTGGAGGCGTGGTGCTGGGCGTGGTTCCAGTCTGTGTCGGCGGCGGCGTGGTGGTGGTCGACGGCGTGGTGGTGGTCGACGGCGTGGTGGCTGTCTGGCTCTGAGTCGGAGTGGTCGCCGCCTGCGCGGGGGTAGTCGCCGTCGGGACCGGGGTGGTCGTCGCCGGGACCGGAGTGCTCGTCGCCGGGACCGGGGTGGTGGTCGTCGGGACCGGAGGTGTTGGTCGTCGGGACCGGAGTGTTGGTCGTCGGGACCGGAGTGTTGGTCGTCGGCGTCGTGGGCGCCGGACGCGGCACGGGAGTCCTGGTCACAGGCCGGGTGCGGGTCACCGGCGCGGTGGCTGTTGGGCCGGTCGTTGACTGCGAGGTCTTCGTGACAGCGATCGGCTTCTTCGGAGTGGCCGGCGTCGGATTTGGCGGCGTTGGGGCTGCCGGCGCCCGGGTGGCGGGCGGTCGGGCCGTCGGGGCGGTCCGGTGAACCGTCGGTCTGGCCAGATTGTGCGCCGCTCGTTCGTGCGTGATGGCGTGAGGAACGGCCGCGTGCAGTGCGACGGGCGTGGCCGGCACCACCGCGGGAACTGCGGGCGCAGCCGCGACCACCTTCGGCGCCGTGATGCCCGACGTCACCACCGGTGGCTTCGGAGTCGTGCTCGTGCGTACTGGCGCAGCCCGGTGCGGCCGGCGCGTGTGCGCCGCGGCGTGCTTCGCATGGGCCGCTGGCGCACCCCTGCCCGGATTCGGCGGCGGGGCGGAGGGCCGCGAGTGGTAGGCGAGCGTCGGGGGTGCGGAGTGGTGTGGCCGCGGACCCGACTGATTGGCGAGAACCAGGCCGCCGGCCGCCGCCCCGGCCGCGGCGACGACGGCTGTGGCGGCGAACGCTTTCGTGCCGAGGTCGGCCGCGCCGACCTTGCCGGCGAACGCCTTGGTGGTGAGAGCGGCCGCGCCGACCTTGGCGCCAACGCCCCCGGCAGCGGCTCCGACGGCCCCGTGGGCCGTTCCGACGCCGATCGACGCGAACACGCCGGTGGCGGCAGCGGCCGGAAGCACCGGCCACAGGACCAACATGTCGGTGCCCCGCTCGGGAATCGCGGCGGCGAACGCCGAGCAGACCGAACAGTCGCGGAGGTGTGCGCGGATTCGCCGGCTGCGCAGCATCCGTCGGTCGCCGTCGGAGATGATCCGCTGGGCCTCCTCGCAGTCCATCGAACGCCCCTCGGCCATCTCCATCAGAGACCGCCTCGCCTCGAGGATCGTCTGCTTGGCCGCACCGGCCGAGACACCGAGAGCCAGGGCGATCTCCTCATGGGACAGGCCTGACAGCTCTCGCATAACGAGCGCACCGCGTTGGCGCTCCGGCAGCGCACGCAGGTCGGTGACGAGCATCGCCAACCGCTCTCGCTCGTCGGCGAGGTCATGAGTCGTGTGCGTCGACTCGAGCTCGGCTGAGGGCTCCGCGTCAAGCCGCCGCTTGCGGAGCAGCGAGATCGACTCGTTGTGAGCGATTCGCAGGAGCCAGGGGCGCATCGGCGCATCGCGCCGGCCGGCCCTGAGTGCCAGCAGCGCGTTGGTGAAAGTGGTCTGGAGGGCGTCCTGTGCGTCGTGATCGCTGTGAACCAGCGAGCGGCAATACCGGTACACGAGTTGGTGGTAGCGCCTGAACAGCTCCGCGAAAGCGGCCTCGCTTCCGCGCGCGACCATCGCCGCAAGCCGCTCGTCCCCGGCGGCCCGCGGCGGAACCGGGAAGGGAGGGCGTGCAGCCGGCGCGGACGCCTGCTCTGTCGCGACTGGCGCGTGCACGCGACACATGATCTACGAACGGCTGGCTTTGTGCATCTCATTGGTGCTTGCGCAGCTCCGACGAGTTCTGGTTGCCCTTGGAGAACGCTCGCCAGGCCCGAAGGTCAGGGCGTTCTTCTGAAAAGTGTCTCGGGACCTCGGTCCGTACGGTCGAGACCCACGTCTACCGCGCGATGCAGAAGCGCGGCGTCGATAACCGCCACGAGCTATAAGGTCGCCGGCGGTAGATGGACCGCCCGCGAATGCGTCGCGGGCGGCCCGGCCAGTCTCCTACGGCCTCCGTTACAGCGCGGTCACAGCGCGTGTGACGCTCGTGTCACCGGTCGGTGGTTAGAACGTGTCTCATGTCTCGACACGCGCACATTCACCTGGCTGTCGTCGTCGCCGCAGCGCTCGCGACCGGGGCGACTGTCGCCGCCTGCGGGGGCTCCTCTTCACCGCCGACGACCGGCCGCCACGCCACTGCCTCAAACAGCCCACCGAAGAACCTCGACCAGAACGCCTTCCGTTACTCGGCATGCATGCGCAACCACGGAGTCTCGAACTTCCCGGATCCGAAGATCACCCAGAACGGCAACCAGGTGAGCGTGATCGTCCACATAACCCCAGGTATCTCGAGTTCGCCAGCGTTCCAGTCAGCTCAGCAGGCCTGCGCCCACTACATGGGTGCGCCTGGGGCGCAGCAGACCGACGCCGCATCCGTACACAGACGGACAGAAGCCGCACTCGCGTTCGCGCGCTGCATGCGCGCCCGCGGGTTCCCCAACTTCCCCGACCCGACCGCCCAGGGCCAGCTGACGCCCCAGATGGTCACGGCGGCCGGAATCGACCTGCACCAGCCGGCGCTCCTGCACGCGGGCCTCGCCTGCGTCTCGGTGACGCACGGCCTGCTGACGGCGCACGACATCGAACGCGCGGTGAATGGGAACGGCGGGTGAGCCAGCTTGGGGTCCTCGCGGGCGTGGCGGGGCGATGCGTGGCGCGCTCAGCCGCGCCTGAGCGGCGGCCCGGGGGACCCTCGCGACGCCCTTGCGTTCGCTTCATACCCCGGCACCGTCTCGAGCCTCGCAGCGCGGGCGTCCGCGAGGGTCCCCCGGGCCGAGGCTCAGGCCCGGTCCCGACCGCTCAGCTCTCGTCTAGCTCGCCGTCGTCCTCAACCAACAGGTCGGCGCCAGCGCCGTCGACCTCGAGCAGCTCGGGATCGTCCACGACGCCCGCGGCGGTCGGAGCGTCCGACTCGACGACGAGGGCGACCGCTGAGACCTGGTCGTCGTCGCGGATGTTCATGACCCTGACACCCTGCGAGGCGCGACCGTAACGGTTGATCCCGCGGACCGAGGTCCGCTGGACCATCCCGTTCTGCGAGATGAACACGAGCTCCTGGTGCTCGCGGACGACAAGCGCGCCGGCGAGCGCACCCTTGTTCTCCGTCAGCTGGATCGTCCTGACGCCCATCGTTCCGCGGCCCTTGACCGGATAGTCGGGGATCGGCGTGCGCTTGCCGTAGCCGTTCTCGGTGACGACCAGCAGTTCCTGATCGTCGCGCGCGACGTCCATCGCAAGCACCGAGTTCCCGCGTTGGCGGACGTTCATGCCCTGGACACCGCTGGTATCGCGACCCATCGCACGAACCTTGTCCTCGCTGAACCGCGCGGCCTGGCCCGAACGCGAGACCATGATGATGTCGTCGTGGCCACTGGTCCGGCGCACGGCGATCAGCTCGTCGTCGTCGCGGATGTTGATCGCGATGATCCCGTCGGCCTTGATCGGCGTGTTGTAAGCGAGGAACGCGGTCTTCTTGACGAGCCCCCTGCGGGTGGCGAACACGAGGTACTTGCCCTCGGTGAAGTCGCGGGTGGAGAGGACCGACTGGACCCGTTCGCCCTCGCGGAGCGGCAGCAGGTTGACGAGCGCCCGCCCGCGGGCGGTGCGGGACTGCTCGGGCAGGTCGTAGACCTTCAGCCGGTAGACCTTGCCTCGGTTGGTGAAGAACAGGAGGTAGTCGTGCGTCGAGGAGACGAACAGGTGCTCGATGTAGTCGTCGTCCTTCATATCCATCCCTGAGACGCCGACGCCCCCGCGGTTCTGTTGGCGGTATGTCGCCAGCGGCAGCGACTTGATGTAGCCGGAGTGCGTGATCGAGATGACCATCTGCTGGTCGGCGATCAGGTCCTCGATATCGATCTCGCCCTCGGCGTGGGTGATCTCCGTCCGGCGCTCGTCGCCGTAGGTCTGTGCGATCTCGCCGAGCTCCTCCTTGATCAGCCCTAAGACCTTCTGCTCGTCGCCGAGGATCTCGCGCAGCTCCTTGATCCGCTCGAGCAGATCGGCGTGCTCCTTCTGGATCTTGTCGGCCTCGAGCGCGGTCAGGCGGCTCAGCGTCAGCTGCAGGATCGCCTGCGCCTGGACGAGTGTCAGCTCGAACCGCTCAACCAGGCCGCTGCGCGCCGCTTCCGGATCGCGCGAACCGCGGATCAGCGCGATCACCTCGTCCAGGTTCCCGAGCGCGATCAGCAGCCCCTCGAGCACGTGCGCGCGCTCCTCGGCACGCCGCAGCTCGTACTTGGTGCGGCGGACGATGACCTCGCGCTGGTGATCGACGTAGTGGCCGATCACCTCGCGCAGCGACAGCGTCCGCGGGACGTTGTCGACCAGCGCGACCATGTTGACGCCGAACGTCGTCTGGATCGGCGTGTGCTTGTAGAGCTTGTTGAGGACGACCTTCGGGATCGCGTCGCGCTTGAGCTCGATCACGATCCGCATGCCGTTGCGATCGGATTCGTCGCGCAGATCGCTGATCTCAGGGATCTTCTTCTCGTTGACCAGATCCTTGATCTTCACCAGCAGACCGCCGTCGCCACCCCTGCGGACCAGGTACGGCAGCTCGGTGACGATGATCGCCTCCTTGCCCTGGCCGATCGGCTCGATGTGCGCCTTACCCTGGACCCGGACTCGACCACGGCCGGTGGCATAGGCGTCGCGGATCCCCTCGCGGCCGAGAATCGTGCCGGCGGTCGGGAAGTCGGGCCCCTTGATGTACTTCATCAGGCCGTCGATGTCGATCGTCGGGTCGTCGATGTAGGCGATCGTCGCGCCGATGACTTCGCGGAGGTTGTGCGGCGGGATATTGGTCGCCATCCCGACGGCGATGCCCGAGCTGCCGTTGACCAGCAGGTTCGGGAACCGCGCGGGTAGGACCAGCGGCTCCTGGCGCTCGCCGTCGTAGGTCGGCGAGAAGTCGACCGTGTCCTGGTCGATGTCACGCAGCATCTCGGTCGCCAGCCGCGACAGGCGCGCCTCCGTGTACCTCATAGCGGCTGCGGGCCAGCCGTCGATGTTTCCGAAGTTCCCGTGGCCATCGACCAGCGGGTAGCGCATCGAGAAGGGCTGGACGAGCCTGACCAGCGCGTCGTAGATCGCGCTATCGCCGTGAGGGTGGTACTCACCCATCACCCTGCCGACGATGTTTGCGCACTTGACGTGCTTCGGCGTCCGGTTCGGGCCGGGGCCGAGGCCCATCTCGTTCATCACGTGCAGAACACGACGGTGGACGGGCTTCAGGCCGTCCCGCACGTCGGGCAGCGCGCGCCCGACGATGACCGACATCGCGTAGTCGAGATACGCAGAGCGCATCTCCTCCTCGAGGCCGCGCGGCTCGATGTTGCCGCCACCGATGGTGTCGATCGTCGCCATCAGTCAGAGATGGAAGTCGCGGGTGGGCGCGTCATCAGATGTCCAGGTTGGTGACTGTGCGGGCGTTCTCTTCGATGAAGGCCCGGCGCGGCTCGACCTGGTCGCCCATCAGCATCGAGAAGACGCGGTCGGCGGCGCTCGCGTCCTCCATCGTCACCTGAACCAGCGTGCGCGTGGCGGGGTCCATCGTGGTCTCGCGAAGCTCGTCGGGATCCATCTCGCCGAGGCCCTTGAAGCGATAGTAGGCGACACCCTTCTGGGCGACCTCCAGGATCCCGTTGCGCAGCTCCTCGAAGCTCAGGGCGTCGATCGTCGTATCGCCGAGCTTGATCGTGAACGGAGGTGTACCAACCAGCGCGACCAACTCATCGTGGACCTGGGCGAGCCGGCGGTACTCATTGGCGTCGACGGCGGCGCGCCTGACGTGGTGCGTGGTGGCCAGGCCGGTCTTGGCCTCGATCGTCTTGACGACCACCTCGTCGGCTCCATCCGAGAGCAATTCGGTGGTGTACGCGTGGCCGTTCGACTCAGTCGTTCGCAGGTGCGCAAGCAGAGCATCGGCATCGCCGATCCCCTCCTCCAGCAGCCGCGCTTGCTGCAGGAACGTGACGATCCCATGGCCGTGGGCCGTGCGAAGCGCGCTGGCCCAGCCTTGGTACTGCTTGACGAGCCGCGTCAACCTCGTCCAGCGTGCTTCGGTCAACCGGAAAGGCTTGCCGACGTGGTCGGCGACCTCGATCCGCTCGAACTTGTCGCCAAGCAGAATGTCCTCGAGCTCCTGATCGCGCTCGATGTAACGGTGCTTCTGGCCCCGGGTCAGGCGATACAGCGGCGGCTTGGCGATGTAGACGTAGCCGGCTTCGATCAGCGGCTGCATCTCGCGGAACAGCAGCGTCAGGGCCAGCGTCCGGATGTGAGCCCCGTCGACGTCGGCGTCGGTCAGCAACACGACCTTGTGGTAGCGGGCCCTGGTGATGTCGAACTCATCGCGGACGCCGGTTCCGATCGCTGTGATCAGAGCCTGGACCTCGGTGTTGGCGAGCACCTTGTCGATCCGGCTCTTCTCGACGTTGAGAATTTTGCCCCTCAGTGGCAGGATCGCCTGGGTGTTCCGGTCGCGGGCGTCGACCGCCGAGCCGCCCGCGGAATCGCCCTCGACGACGAACAGTTCGGCCAGCGCCGGATCCTTGACCGAGCAGTCGGCGAGCTTGCCCGGAAGCGTCGAGTTCTCGAGCGCCGACTTACGGCGGGTGAGGTCGCGGGCCTTGCGTGCCGCTGCGCGCGCCTGCGAGGCACCAACGGCCTTACGGATCACCCGACGGGCATCCTGTGGGTTCTCCTCGAGGTACTCGGCGAGCCTGGCGTTGACGATCGACTGCACGAAACCGGCCATGCCCGGGTTGCCGAGCTTGGTCTTCGTCTGCCCCTCGAACTGCGGGTCCGAGAGCTTCGCCGAGATCACCGCGGTCAGGCCCTCACGAACGTCCTCGCCGGTGAGGTTGTCGTCCTTCTCCTTGAGCTCCCCCTTGTCGCGCGCGTATTTGTTGAGCACGCCGGTCAACGCCGAGCGGAACCCGCTCAGATGCGCGCCGCCCTCGATCGTGTTGATGTTGTTCGCAAACGAGAAGACCGACTCCTGGTAAGAGGAGTTCCATTGCATGGCGACCTCGACCGCGCCCTCCCCGGACTCGCCCGAGAAGAAGATCACCTTCGGGTGGATCGGCTCCTTGTTCTCGTTCAGGAACGAGACGAAGTCGACGATCCCGCCTTCGTAACGGAACGAAGCGGTATGTCCCTCGCCGCGTTCGTCGATCAGCGAGATCCGCAATCCCCTGGTCAGGAACGCGGTCTCGCGCATGCGCTCCTCCAGGACCTTGAAGTCGAAGTCGAGCGCCTCGAAGATGTCGGCGTCTGGCAGAAAGGTGATCGTCGTGCCGGTCTCGGTGCTCTTCTCGCCGCGCTGCAGGGGAGCGAGAGGCACCCCGCGCTCGTAGGATTGCGTCCAGCGATAGCCGTCGCGACAGACCTCGATGTCGAGTCGCTCCGACAGTGCGTTGACGACCGAGGCGCCGACGCCGTGTAGTCCTCCCGACACCTTGTAGCCACCGCCGTCTCCGAACTTGCCGCCGGCGTGCAGCACCGTCAGCACGACCTCGACGGCGGGGCGCTGCTCCTTCTCCATGACCGCCACCGGGATCCCACGGCCGGCGTCGATGACCGTCACCGAGTTGTCCGGGTGCACGGTCACCGTGACGTTGTCGTTGTGGCCCGCCAGGGCCTCATCAACAGCGTTATCAACAATCTCGTAGACGAGATGGTGAAGCCCGCGAGGGCCCGTGGACCCGATGTACATGCCTGGGCGTTTGCGGACAGCCTCCAGGCCCTCCAAGACCGTGATGTCTTGCGCGTCGTAACTTTGGTTTGGGGTGGCGCCGTCCCTCGCGCCGCGGTCGTTCGTCAACGAACCTCCGATTGACGTTGCGACGCCCCGGTACCGCGCGTCTTGCCGCGCGCCGGGGCGTCGAAAGCTGGTACACAGAAGAATAGCACAGTGGGGCCTTCAACGGCGCCGTCGACAGCCCGCGATTTGCCTGCAAACGCCAGAAAATCTGCGGTCATCTCCGACTCGTCACGGCGCACCGCAGGCGGGTTATCCGACCGCCCCGCAGACGACCGTTGAGTCGCTCGATGAGCGTGGCCGAAAGCAGGTCCAACTCCTGTGCCCACACCGCCGCCGAACAGGCCACCGTGACGACGCCTCCGCGCTCGCTCGCCGGTTGCGCTTCGGCCGCGATGGCCTGCCCGACCGTGTCGGTCCAAACGGCCTGGATCTCCCCCAGCAAGGTCGCGGGCGTCCACGCGTCGCGCAGCGGCGCCAGGGCTGCGGCCACCGGTCTCGGGGATCGGCGGTACAGCGTCATCGGCCGACTCCGGACACGAGGATGTCCTGGTGCAGCTGGCCGTCGACGACCAACAGGTGGTCGATCCCGGCCCGATCGCCGACCGGCAGCTGGTCGAGGTCGGTCGTCGTCATCAGCGCCTGGCCGCCGCTGTCGCTCAGGAAGTCGACCAGCGCCGCGCGCCTACCGGCGTCGAGCTCGCTCAGCACGTCGTCCAGCAACAGCAGGGGAACCGTCGGGCGCAGGCGGGCAATCGCAGCGCGCTCGGCCAGCAGCAGCGCAAGCAATCCCAGTCGCTGCTGGCCTTGCGATCCGTAGACGCGCAGTTCCCGGTCTTCGCGCGACAGGAGCAGATCGTCCCGGTGGGGCCCGTGTCCGCTGAAGCCACGCTCCAGATCGCCCTCAAAGCGGTCGGCAAGTTCGGCGACGAAGCCATCCGCATCGTCCGCCCGGGAACGCGGCCGATATCGGAGCCCGGGCTCGCCGTCGAGGCCGAGGCGGTCCGCGAGCTCCGCGAACGGCTCGGCCACGAGCCGGACCGCCTGCCGGCGGTTGGCCATCAGCTCGATCGCGTGCACTGCCAGCTGCCGATCCCATACCTCCACCGATGAGCGCGACCCGCGCCCGTCACGGATCCGCGCGAGCAGCGCGTTGCGTTGCGACAGCGCTCCGGCGTACGCCCGACGGCTGGACGCGCGCGCCGGCCAGAGGGCGGTAACGAACTGGTCGAGATGGGCCCGGCGCAGCGCCGGCGCACCCTTGATCAAGTCCAGACGGTCGGGTAGGAAGACGCTGACGAGAGGTCGATGAGGAGAATCGAGCAGGCGCTCGACCGACGCCCCGTCGACGCTCATCCGCTTGGGCTCTCCCGGCGTGAAGCCGACGGCGAGCTCGTGCGTGCCGTCGTCGCCCTCGGCGGTGACGACGACGCGGGTGGTGCCGGCGCCGAAGCGAACCAGTTCGCGATCATTCGCGGTCCGGCACGAGCGCCCCGTACAGCCGAAATAGAGCGCCTCGAGCAGGTTGGTCTTGCCCGCGCCGTTAGCCCCGAGGACTGCGGTCAGGCCACCGCCGAGCTGGGCGGTGGCCGCCTCATAGCCGCGGAAATCACGCAGTGTCACGGAAACGACGCGCATCGGGGCCCGCGCCCGCCTCTCAGACGTTCAGCCTGATCGGCATGATCAGGTAGAGGAAGCCGCTGCCATCGGCCGCTTCCAACAACCCGGGGCGCAGCGGGCTGATCAGCTTGACCAGTACGTCTCCCTCCTCGATCGCGTCAAGCCCGTCTCGCAGGAACTCAGGGTTGAAGCCGATCTCCAGTTGCTCCCCTTGGAACGACACCGGGAGCGCCTCACGGGCTTCGCCGATGTCGGGAGTTTGTGCGGAGACGGTCAGCTCTCCCGGCGCGAACGCGAGCCTCAGTGGAGCGTTCTTTTGAGCCAACAGGCTGATTCTGCGGACTACATCGCGGAACTCAGAGCCCGAGATCCGAAGCTCGTGCTCGAAGGTCTCGGGAAGGAGTTGCCGATCGTTGGGGAACTGCCCGTCGATCAACCTCGACGAGAGAACCACCTCGCCGAACACGAACACGATCTGGTTCTGGCGGACGCTGACGCTGAGCGTCTCGTCCTCGGCGTGAGCGGCAACCCGAGAGAGCTCCTGTAATGCCCTCGCCGGGACGTTGACTTCAAAGCCCGACGCGAGCGACGCGTCGAGCGTCGTCTCCTTCACGCTGAGCCTGTAGGAGTCGGTGGCGACCATCCGGATCTGAGTCCCGGAGGCGGCGACGTGGATGCCGGTGAGCACTGGCCTGGTCTCGTCACGCGAGGCCGAGCCAGCGACCTTGAGCGCCGTGTCGATGAACGCTCTGGCTGGAACTGAAACCGCGGCGTCCAAATCGGGCTCGGGGAACGGCGGAAAGTCCTCTGCGTGCAACGTACGGATGTCGAAGGTGGCGTTGCCGGAGGTCAGTTCGACGTCGTGCTCGGTGGGCCGCAGCTCGAGCACGACCGACGAAGAGGGCAGGGATCTGACCACGTCGAGGAGCAGGCGAGCAGGAAGGACAACGGTTCCCTCACGGGCGATGTCCGCCTCGAGGGGAACGCGGAGGCTGACATCTGCGTCAGTCGCGCGTAGTTCGCAGACCGAGCCGGTTGCTCTCAGTTGGACGCCTGAAAGCGCCTGAATTGCGCTCCGCGTCGACGCAACGCGTGTGACCGTCTGAAGCTGCGCGAATAGCGCATCACGTTCGATTGAAATCTTCACGGCTGATTCCTCATTGAAAGGAACTTAGGAGTCATAGGCGAAAGAAGGCTGTGGAGAAGTGCAGGGTTCGGCGCTCTTTCCGGGGTTGTTGTGATCTGAAGAGCGACTGATGAGTCTGTCAATAACCGCGGTCGCGTCCGTCTGACCCCAGCATTGTGAGCAGGTCGGTGACGGTCTTAGCGTCCTCAGCGTGACGTGCGCGTTCGTTCGGCCACTCGCCGACAGGCGTACAGAACCGTTGCGTGGTTCCGACCGCCGAAAGCGGCGCCGATCTCGGCAAGCGACAGCCCCAGGAGCTCGCGAGTGAGAAAGATGGCGAGCTGCCGGGGCCAGACGACGGTCGCCACACGGCTTGCTGACACGAGCTCTGAGCCTGATAACTCGAAGTGATCTGCGACGACGGCCTGCACCTGCCCGGTGTCGAGGTCAGCGGTCGCCGACTCGGGATGGATGTCGTCGAGGACCGATCGGGCGAGACGAACGTCGATCGGCTGACCGGTCAGGGAGTGGTGGGCGACGATCCGAATGAGGGCGCCCTCGAGTGAGCGGATGTTCTCGGTGACCCTCGCGGCGATCAGCTCGAGCACGCCCTCCGCAGGGACTGGGATGTTGTCGAGCGCCGCCCGTTTGCGGAGGATTGCGATCCGCGTTGCGAGATCCGGCGGCGTCAACTGCGCGACGAGACCGGCCTCGAATCGCTCCCGGAGCCGCTCCTCGATCCCCAGGAGCCGTTGGGGCAGACGATCGCAGGTGAGCACGAGCTGACGACCCGAGTCGTGAAGCGCGTTGAAGGTGTGGAAGAACTCCTCTTCGGTTTTGGCCTTGCTTGCCAGGAACTGAACGTCGTCGATCAGCAGGACGTCGACCCCACGGTAGAGGCGCTTGAAGCGCTCCAGGGCGCGCCCGTTCAAAGCGGCGATGAAGCCGTTCGTGAAGGACTCGACGGTCGTGTAACGGACGGTCGTGCCGGCGTCGAACCGCGTTATGTAATTCCCGATGGCATGGAGGAGGTGCGTTTTGCCAAGCCCCGGCGGCGCATGCAGGAAGAGCGGGTTGTAGGTGTGGCCGGGGCCCTCAGCCACCGCCAGGGCCGCTGCGTGTGCGAGGCGGTTTCCGTCGCCGATGATGAATTGATCGAACGTGTATCGGGGGATGAAGTCCGACGGCGACGGGTCATCGCCGGTGCCGGCCCGTGAGCCGGCACCGGCGAACGGAGCGCCCTGGTCGGCCGCGTCGACGGAGAGCGTGACGCGGACGCCGTCTCCGAGAACGTCGCGCGCACAGCGCTCGAGGACCGGGCCGAAACGATCGGCGATCCACGGGCGTTTCTGGGGTTCGGCCTCGATCCGCAAGACCGAGCCGTCCCACCCGGCGACCTGCAGCTGGGAGAGCCAGATCTCATAGACACCGTCACCGACGCTCCGCCGCAGCGCCGTGCAGATGTCGTTCCAGGCAGGGGTGAACTCGAGGTGCGCGGGCAGCACCAATCGGCTCCTTCACGGGAGTCAAGGACTATTCAGAGGTGCGGGAGTTGAACCCGCGCGGTGGCGAATATATACCAGCGGCGAGAGCCGTCGCCGGGCTTCTGGGGATGGTCTGCGCAAAGCGCGGGAAAAACCGGCGGGCCGCAAAAATCGCTCGGCGAGCAGGCATTTGCGGCCGGCCGGCGGAGCTCCTCGGCGGTCGTCTAGCACGACTCACGGTCGCTGTACGAGCGCCTGCGTATACTGGCTCGACACCCCCGGAAAACCCGGGAGGGTGAGCCATGAAGAGAACCTATCAGCCAAAGAAGCGCAAGCGAGCACGTACGCACGGATTCCGCGCGCGCATGCGCACGCGCGCCGGCAGGGACACGCTCAAGCGCCGTCGCGACAAGGGCCGCAAGCGCTTGACGGTGTAGGTGGGTCGATGGCGGGCGCACGTTCGCCTCGCCGTGGGCGGCTCTCGAGAAGCGCTGACTTCGACCGGGTTCTGAGGAACGGCCGATCGCACGCCGGACGCGAGTTGGTCCTGTACGTGTTTCCGCGCGGAGGCGAGGAAGGCCCGCGCCTCGGCCTTTCGGTGTCGCGGAAGGTCGGTGGTGCCGTCGAGCGCAACCGCGTCAAGCGACTGCTGCGCGAGGCGTTCGCGCAGGAACGCGAGCGCCTTCCAGTTGGGACGGACGCGGTCGTGATCGCCCGGACGGGCGCCGGCGAGCTGGCGGAGGACCAGGGGCTGCAAGGGGTCCACGCGGCATTGCGCGAGCTCGTCGACAGGGGTCGCGGTGGCGGGGTGAGGGCACGGCCCGGCGATTCGGAGGCGGCATCAGGGCCACGGCGGTCGCCCCGATCCGCATCTACCAGAAACTGGTGTCACCTCTCATCGGGGGCCGTTGCAAGTACTACCCCTCGTGCTCGGAGTATGCCGCGCAGGCGATCACGCGATTCGGCATACTCCGCGGACTCGTCTTGGCCGGGTGGCGGTTGCTTAGATGCAACCCTTGGAGCCGTGGTGGATTTGACCCCGTTGAGGACCAGCGGCTGTTCAAGTCGCGCGGGCCGGCCGTGAACGCATGACCATGCTTGTTCCCGCGAACATCTTCCAGCCGCTGATCAGCGTCTTCGAGGCGGTGTTGAAGTTCTTCCACAACAGCCTCGGCGTGCCCTGGGGCTGGGCGATCGTGCTGCTGACGATCTGTGTGCGACTGGTTCTGATGCCGCTGATGCTGAAGCAGTTTCACTCGATGCAAGCGCTCCAGCGGCTGCAGCCGGAGATGAAGAAGATGCAGGCGAAGTACAAGGACGACAAGCAGCGTCAGCAGCAGGAGATGATGAAATTCTACCGGGAGAACAACGTCAACCCGATGGGGTCGTGTCTCCCGATGGTCGCGCAGTTGCCGGTGTTCATCTCGCTCTACTACATGCTGAAAGAGAGCCTGCGTGGGGACATCTGCCCCAGCGTCCAGCATGCCTTCCAGGCGAGTTATGCCGCCGCCCATCACATCTCGCTCCACGCCGCCGCAGGGCAGACGACGTACTGCACGAACCCGGCGTACGCCCACTTCTACCACGGCGGCGCCGGCTTCCTGTTCATCCCCGACCTGACGAATACGGCCACGGGCGCGGTTCTGGTGGTGCTGATCGTGTTGTACGTGGGGACCCAGCTGGCGTCGAGCCTGCTGATGGCGACTCCGACGATGGACCCGACGCAGCGCAAGATCATGCTGGTGATGCCGCTGTTCTTCGTGCTCTTCATCATCCGCTTCCCCGCTGGCGTGCTCGTCTACTGGATCACGACCAACACCTGGACGATGGCCCAGCAGTACTTCTTCAGACGACGGATCGCACATCTACAGCCCGCGACTGCAGCGGGCGGCCCAGCCGCGGGCGGCGGCAACGGCGCCGGCGCGGGCGGCGGCAACGGCGCCGGCGGGATGGGGCCGGCGTGACCGGCGGGATTGGGGCCTTGATCCGCAACGTCCGCGGCAAGCCGGCAGAGGTGCAGGACCAACCGGCGAAGGTCGGCGGAGGTTCCGCGGCGGCCCGCGGGTCGCGGACCGGTGGCAGCGACGGCGGCAGCGGCAGCGGCACCGAGGCGGGCAGCAGCAAGGGCAACGCTGGCAGCAGCGGCAGTGGCGGAGGCAGCAGCAAGGGCAACAGCGGCGGTGGCGGAGGCAGCGGCAGTACCGGCAGTGGCCAGCGCCCCCGTCGGGCGGGATCGACGCCGCCACCGTCTCCGCGCAAGCGAAAGAAACGCTCCGGACGTCGGCGTTAGTTTCCGTCGCCCGCGGGCAGAAGCCCTCGATCTGGGCTTCAGGACAACTAGCTGGACACCCGGACCGCGACGAGCCCGGCGGCGAGGAGCACGAGCGCGAGCGACAGTGCCGAGAGCGCGCCCTCGAGCGGGGCTGCAAGTCGCGCACTGTCCAGTTCCACGACGCGACCATCGGTCAGCGTCTGTTCGCCGTGGACGTGGGCGGTGCGTCGACGCAGCTCGCGCACCGGCGTAGACAGGCGGCGCTGCGCGACGCTGAGGAGGCAGCAGGCGGCCGTCACAAGAATGCCCGCCGGCCGAATCGTCAGGGCGCTCGAGAAGTAACCGGTGAACGCGGGGAACCCTCCCCAGGCGATCGCGAACCAGGCGTCGTTGTGGAATCGCCCGCCCGCCAGCTCGAGGTTGTAGAGGGGAACCAGCGCGGCACCGGCGACGACGAGCGGCAGGAGCAGCGGAGAGACCACGATGATCCCGGCGACGCCGATCGCGACCGCCCCGGCGAGCCCCGCGACGGCAAGTGTCACCAGCGTGGCGCGAGAGAGCGCCGTCCTCAAGGGGCGGCCACTGAGTTCGTCGAGCGCGTGCGCGCTAACCCCGACGGCGAGAAAGAACGCGACCAAGGCCCACGCCAGTCGGTCGAGGTGAAGTGTGGGCGCGGCAGCGGCGCCCAGCGCGACGTAGCTCAGGTGCCAGGCCGTGTACGGCGGATGCAGAAGCGTGATGAGATCGCGCCAGCCGCCGGACGCCAGCGCGTAGAACGCCGGGCGGCCAAGCTCACCCTCTTCGCGCGTCGCCATTCTTCTCTCCCCACATCACAAGGCCGGCGCCAAAGCTGAGCCGGCGCAGGCCTACATCACGAAGACCGGCTGAGCGCCAGAGGGCCGGCAGGTCGGGCTCGGCGGCGTGAAACTGCTCGATGTTCGGGCCGAGGAAGCGGCCGACCTCCGCCCAAGCCGGCGACACCACGCGACCGAGTGCCGGCATTGCCTTGCGCGTATAGAGGCGCCAAGCCACACGCAGCGATCCGTTGCTCGGTACTCCGAACTCCACCATCCCGACTCTGCCGCCGGGCTTGACCACGCGAACGAGCTCGCGCATGGTCGCCGCAGGATCGTCGACATAGCGCAGCAGGTACGTGAACGTGAGCGCGTCGAACTCGCCGTCGCGAAAAGGGAGGTGCTCGGCCTCGCCTTGGATGAGCGTGATCTTCCGGGCAAGCGCAGGGTCGCGGGCCAGCCGGGCCCGAGCGCCTGCGAGCATGGCGTCGCTCTGGTCGAGCCCGACCACCTCGCACCCCGACGAGCGGACCAGCTCCGCGGCGACCATCCCCGTTCCGGTGGCGACATCGACCACGCGTTGGCCAGGCCGGGGGTCAACCGCCTGCACCATCGCGCGGCGCCATCGTGGATCCTGTCCGAACGAGAGCGCGGCGCCCATGCGGTCATATGCGCTGGGAAGACCCTGGAAGAGGTCGAGCGCGTGGCGCTTACGCAGAGATGCCGGTTCTTCGACTGAGGCTGCCACCGCAGGGCCAAAGGCTACGCGTTGCTGGGGCCCTTTGCCGTCAATCGGTCGCGCGGGCTCCTGGGGGACCGCAGCGGCCACTCCTCGGCGGCGTCGACGGCTGTATCGTAAGGAACCTGGGCCACTAGGCGGACCCGAAGCGTTCGCATCGGGGGAGGAATCATGAGCATCGAGCGGTCTGGAGAGGAAATGGCGGGGGCGGGCGTTGCCGAGCGCGCGAGCGAGGTTTTGGGGCGGATCGCCACGGGATTCAGCATGGACGTGGAGGTCCGCATCGAAGAGGACGCCCACGACGTGACCGCCGAATATCTCGGCGATGACCTCGGCCCTTTGATCGGTCATCACGGAGTCGTGATCGACGCGATTCAGCATCTGACCTACAGGATCGTGTTCCACGGGACCGACGACCGGAAGCGGATCTCGGTCGACGCCGCGGGTTATCGCGAGCGACGCGCGCAGACGCTCAGGGCGCTCGGCGACCAGGCGGCCGAGTCGGCGGTCCGCGAGCGCCGTCCTGTCGAGCTCGAGCCGATGAACGCATCGGAGCGGCGAGTCGTCCACGAGCATCTGAAGCCGCGCTTCGACGTTGAGACGTACAGCGAAGGCCAGGAACCATCGCGGCGGCTGGTCGTCGCGCCGTTGGTCGACTGACCAATCGCGGGTGGGCGACCGCTTTCTCCGGAGCCCTCGGCACTGGGGATCACCCGCCGACCCCCGTGCTTTTGGGCTTTTGGGGCGGCGCCTGGGTATGAGGCGAACGCGAGGGGGTCACGGGTGATCCCCATGCCGGGGCTTCGGCACGGCATTCGCCGCACCACGGGAAGGCTTCGGCCGGCGGCACGCGCCCGCCTTGCTTCTCAGCGGCGTAGCGGTGCCGGAAGCTGGCGTGTGGGGAGCGTCAGCGACGCAATCGCGGTCGTTTGTGACTCTTCGACGCGTGGGCGTCGGCGAGCGCCGGCGTCGCTGGACGCCCCCATACGCCAGCAAATGGCGACGACGTCAACGCCGCGCCCCGTTTCACGTTTTTCTCAGCGGTGAAACAGATTTGTACGGTAGAACTCCTCAAATGCAGGAGTTGTCGGAATTCGAGCGGGGATTGGTCGTGGGTTTGCTGATCGGCGAGGGCTCGTTCGGAGGGGACGGCAAGCAGCCCCAGGTGACGCTGCGGATGCACGTGCGGCACGAGGCGCTGTTCCGGTGGTTGATGCAGAGATTTCCGCGGACCCGTCTCTACGGTCCGTACCACCACGGCGGGCGCTCTTACTACCAGTGGATGGCGCGCGGGCGGGCATTAGTCGACGATCTCCTGCCGCTGCTCGAGGAGACGGTGGTACCGGGCCTCGACGGCCATGCGTCTGCCCGCTTTGAGGAGATGCTCGAGCGGTACTCGGGCTACATCGCCCGCGAACGCGCGCGAGCGACATCGTGACGCCGCCGCGGTTCGATGTGTCGCTCGACGAGCTCTGCGAACGCTATCGGCTGAACGCCGATGCCTTAGCTCGACTAAGGATATTCGGAGCGATGCTCGCCGAAGATCCGCTCGCTCCGACAACCGTTCGGCAGCCCGAGCGGATCCGGGACGACCATTTTGCGGATTCGCTCGTGGCGCTCGAGCTCGCGCGGGTCCGGACGGCGCCGGCAGTCGCGGACCTTGGATCCGGGGCTGGGATCCCCGGACTCCCACTCGCGATCGCCTTACCGAACACCGAGGTGTGGCTCGTTGAATCGAACGGGCGCAAGTGCGAGTTCATCGAGCGCGCCACGGCGGCCATGGAGCTGGAGAATGCCCACGTCGTGAACGCGCGCGCGGAAGCCTGGCCCGACCGCCGCTCCCCCGTATCACCTCGTCACGGCACGTGCACTCGCTGCGCTCGACGTGGTGGCGGAGTACGCGGCACCGCTGCTGACGGTCGGCGGCGCGTTGGTAGCCTGGCGAGGCAAGCGTGAACCCCAAGCTGAGGCTGAAGGCGCCGCGGCAGCGAGAATCCTTGGGCTTTCGGTCGACGAACCGCTCCGTGTCTGGCCGTACGACGGCGCCGAGCACAGGTATCTACACGTGATGTCGAAGGTTATGGAAACTCCCGCGAGGTTTCCCCGGCGCGCCGGAATGGCTCGGAAGCGCCCCCTGGGCGCCGCGCGCCCACGTCTGACCGAGAGCACCGATAGCTTCTGACACGGTGGGCACCGTCTACGCGATCGCGAATCAGAAGGGCGGTGTCGGTAAGACCACCACCGCCGTGAACCTCGCCGCCTGCGTCGCCGAGGCCGGCTTCGACTCGCTGCTGGTCGACATCGATCCCCAGTGCAATGCCACGCTCGGACTCGGGATGCCCAAGGACAGCGAGCGGACGGTATACGACATGCTCAGGGGCGAGGCGACGATCGAGGAGATCACGGTGCCGACCGCGATCGAGCACCTGTGGCTCGCCCCGGCGGGCCCGGACCTAGCCGGTGCCACGGTCGAGCTTCCGCGCATCGCCGGCTCGGAAACGACGCTGAAGGACGCTCTTTCGACGGTGCGGTCGCGATACTCGTTCACGCTGCTGGATTGTCCGCCGTCGCTCGGCCCGCTGACGGTCAACGCCCTGGTGGCCGCCGACCGGATGATCGTTCCCGTTCAAGCCGAGTACTTCGCGCTGGAGGGGCTCGCGGGCCTGCTCGACACGCTCACGCTGATCCAGCGAGAACTGAACCCAAGGCTGACGATCGCCGGCATGGTGCTGACGATGTTCGACGCCCGCACGCGCCTGGCGCAGGACGTCGAGCGGGAGATCCGGGAGCACTTTCCGGATCTCGTGTTCGAGACCGTGATCCCGCGTAACGTCAGGATCGGCGAGGCGCCGAGCTTCGGGCTGCCGGTGACCCACCATGACCCCCACTGCGCCGGCGCCGGCGCTTACTTTGAGCTTGCGAAGGAGGTGACCGCCCGTGGCTGACCGTCAGAAGGGCATGGGGCGCGGACTGGCGGCGATTCTGTCGGTCGTGCCTCGTGAGGACGGCGAGGAGTTCCGCCAGATCCCGCTGGAGCTGATCTCCCCGAACCCGAACCAGCCGCGCCGCCGGTTCGATGAGGAGGCGCTGACCGCGCTCGCGTCATCGATCGGCGCACGAGGGGTGATCCAGCCCGTGCTCGTCCGTCCGCTCGCCGGCGGACGCTACGAGCTCGTCGCCGGTGAGCGCCGCTGGCGCGCCGCGCAGATCGCCGAGCTCGACCTGATTCCGGCCATCGTCCGCCACAGCGACGATGCCGGGTCGCTGGAGCTGGCGCTGATCGAGAACATGGCTCGCGAGGATCTGAATCCCGTCGAGGAGGCGCGAGCCTGCCTCGCCCTGGTCGAAGAGCTCGACCTCACGCGGGAAGAGGTGGGCCTGCGAATCGGCCGCAGTCGGGTCGCCGTCAGCAATCTCGTGCGGCTACTCGACCTGCCCGACGAGGCGCTCGACCTGCTCGAGCGCGGCGAGTTGACCGAGGGGCACGGCCGCGCGCTGTTGCTGGCCGCGGAGAACTCGACCCGCCGTACGCTCGCTCGCCAGGCAGCCTCCTCCGGCTGGTCGGTCCGCGAGGTCGAGAGGCGCGCCCGCGCTGCCGGCGCCGAGCCCGAGTCGGCGACCGTTCACGCGGCCACCGCGAACGGGCACCCGGATCGCGAGGCGGCGATCGAGCGGATCGCGGACGCGCTCGGCGAGGCGCTCGGCGCCGATGTCCGGGTCCGCGGCGGCGCCCGTGGCTTCACCGCCCAGTTGGACTTTTCGTCCGCCGACGAGGCTCTGGCGTTCGCCGCGCGAGTGCGGCCGGCACGCGCTTCCTACGCTCCTGAGAGCCACTAACATTTGGATCGCTCGTCGGGCGATTAGCTCAGTCGGTTAGAGCGCTTCTCTGATAAGGAAGAGGTCCCAGGTTCGAGTCCTGGATCGCCCATAGCGATTTTGCAGGGATTTCCTGCGCTGGCCTCGGTTCCGCCGGTTGGACGCGGACACAAAACGGACACTTCGGGAACACCGAGCTGTGTCCGCGCGCGAGCGATGCGGTCAGCCGCGGAGGTCGTTTGTGTGCGGTCGTGCTCGTCGAACAGGTGGGCGTAGGTGTTCAGCGACATCGTCGGGCTGTGTCCGGCCTGGTGTGCGACCTCGACGACGGTGGCGCCCTCGGCGATCAGCAGCGAGACCCAGCTGTGCCGGAGGTCATAGGGCCGCATCGGGGAGAGCCCGGCGGCCTGCACGGCGTCGGCGAACGTGCGCTTGCGCCAGTTGTTGACGCGGTCGAGGCTCCAGGGAGAACCATCTGGGGAAGGGAATATGAGGTCGGTCGGCTGCGCGCGTGACGTGACGCGCTTCCAGTTGTCGAGCGTCTCGGCGAGCGGTTTGAGCAGCTTGACGGTGCGGGTCTTGCCGGTCTTGGTGGTCTTGAGCTTTCCGAACGCGACCGAGCGCTCGACCAGGATCGTGCGCTCGCCGATGTCGTGCCAGCGCAGCCCGAGCGCTTCGCCGGGGCGCACGCCGGCGTAGGCGAGGACGGCGATCAGCGCGGCGTCGAGGTGCAGGTCCTCGTCCAGCAGGGCCTTGCGGATCTTCTCGACGTCGAGCGGCGGGAGCGGCCGGATCACGTGGGTGCGGGTGGCTGGGGGCTTGCGGACGAGCTTGGCGGGGTTGCTGTCGATCCGGCCCCACTCGACGGCGCGCTGCAGCATGCTCTGGAGCGTGACGAGCGTCTTGCGGGTCGCGGAGTCGCCGACGCCGGCCTTGGCCATGTCGGCGCGCAGCTGCCAGATCGTCTCGGCGGTGACTTTGCTGAGCGGCACCTGCCCGATGGCGGGGATGACGTGGACGTCGAGCATCGAGGCGTAGTTGAGCTGGGTGTGCCGGGAGAGGGAGGGGATCACGTAGCGGTTCCACCAGGTCTTGGCGAACTCCTCGAGCGGTCTCGCCCGGTTCGTCGTTGCCGATCGGGATGACGTTCCCGAGCCGCTTGGCGCGCTTGAGCTCCTCGTCGACCGCGACGGCGTCGGTCTTGCGGCCGACGACGCGGGAGTGCGGCTGGCCCTCCTCGTCGCGCCAGCGGACCCGCCAGACGTTGCCGCTCTGGCGTTGGACCTTCTCGACGCTCACCCGGCTCGCTCTCCGTGGTCGTTGCCGGGGATCATCGCGCGGAAGCTGCCGGCGGGCGGTGCGGGCGCTTGTGCGACGGCGGCGCTCGGTGGTGGGGGCGGCGCTTGGGTGCGGGTGCGCGGGTGTGAGGACCGGCTGGCGCTGGGAGGCGATCCACTCGCGCATGTCCGCCTGGGAGATGCGAAGGCGGGAGCAGAGCTTGAAGGCCTTGAGCTGGCCGCGGTCGATCGCGCGGCGGATCGCCTTCTCGGACAGCTGGCAGGTCTCGGCGACCTCCGGGATCGTCAGCAGGCGGTCCTGCGACTGGCGGTGTGTGCCTGGCGTGCGGGCGCGGGGATCGTCCATGTTCCGCTCGGCATCATGACCCACAGTACCACTGGCCGCAACTGATAGCAAATATGTTGCTACCGTTTGTTACGCGCCCGATGCGAAGGAGCGTGGTGACGGAGCGGCGGCGGTGCGTGACTCCTCTACTTCGGCCAGAGCGGGCGTATTCCGTCTGCGTATACGCCGTAGATGTAGGGGCCTGCATGCTCTGCCGCGATCTCGCTGATCCTTGGCAGCTGCCTGAGGAAGCGCTGCGCCATTGCCTGGCCGCCGAGATTCGCATTCGTCAGGCAGAAGGCGCGAACGCCAGCGGCCATCAGTGCTTCGAGTTCGGCCGGGCGGTAACGGATCTTGTCGTCCTTCATCAGAACGACCCAGCCCCTGGTGCCGGCATCGTGCAGCCACTCGGTGTCGGCTAGACCCTGTCCGACTCGTTCGCCGTAGACCTCGGCCATCGAATGTACTGTCGCGCCGGCTTCTCGAAGCGCGCCAGTGACGATGTGTCTTCCGAGGCTGCGATCGACGAAGAACTCAAGTGGGGAGTCGGAGGGCAACGCGGATTACGTCCTCGACTTCGTCGCTTGGCACGTCGAAGTCGGCCGCGATATCCGTGAAGCCGTCTCCCGCTTTGAACCGGTCGACGAGATCTTCGACCCGAGCGCCACCGTGCACCAGGAGTGGCTGTCCGAAGGCCTCGGTCGGGTCGACCGTTACCTCGGCATGGGTGTAGGCCGGGAGCCTCAGCTTGGAGGCCCAGCCGTCGTTGCCGTAGGTGATCGGCTTGAGGTAGTCGCGGATCACATCGGCAAAGTGCTCCTGCCCAGTGCGAACGACCGTCAACAGCTGCTCGTCATCGGTGCTCGAGGCATAGTCGAAGATCAGCTCCGCGCCATCGGTGTAAACGCGCTCAGACGCCAGTGCGTGATCGAGACCGATCTCATCGCTGAGCTTTGTCACCGCCGGGCGAATGCGCTGCATCGGCACACCCGCTTTGCGCAGCGCTCCCAGCACGAACGCTTCGGCGAATCCGACAAACGGGATCGTTGCTTGCCGCCCCGCGCTTGGCAGAGTCGTGATCAACGCCGCGTCGCCTGTGGGCCTTGCCCAGGTATGCAGCGTCGACAGAGGCATGTGCAGATACCTCGCGCACTCGTGCAGCGTGAAGAGCGGGACCGTCGTGCGGCGGTCGCCGTCGGGAAGAGCCACAGGTGTAGCGATCGTGTTCGCAAGATCCATCCTAGATGCAAGGGGAGTCGCCTCGCGGTCGGCCGCTCGGCTGCTGTGCTCTCAGCTCACACAGCGTCCTTGACGGCCTCACCTTGGAATCGGATAATCCGATACGTGGATGAGATCACTGCGACTGAGGCGTCCAAACGCTTCGCCGACATGCTCGACGCCGTTGAGCACAGCGGCAAGTCGTTCACCGTGGTCCGGCGTGGCCGCGCGATCGCCGTTGTCAGCCCCGCGAGCCCGAGCACACTCGGACAGCTACGCGAGTTCGTCCGCGCGCACAAGCCTGACTCCGACTGGGAGCGAGACCTTGCGGAGATCCGCCGCGCCGGCGGCGAGGCACCCAGCCGCGACCCGTGGCGCGACTGATCCTTGACACGGGCGCGCTGGTTGCGCTTGGGCGAACGGACGCCGGCGAGGACGAGATCCTTGGCGACGATGCCGATGTGGCGATCGCTGCGATCACCGTGGCGGAGCTGCTGGTGGGTGTCGAGCTGGCAGACGACACCTACAGCGCTGACCGAAAGGCATTCGTCGAGGGCGTGTTGGAGCGGGTGCAGATCATCGCGTTTGATCTGACCGTGGCTCGCCACCATGCCGAGCTCCTTGCCCATGTACGGCGTACCGGCCGACCACGCGGCGCGCATGACCTGCAGATCGCCGCGACCGCTCGCGCGAGGGACAGGACGATCATCACGACCGACCGCTCGGCGTTCGCTGACCTCCCGTCGGTCAGACATCGCGACTACGAAATCAGCGGGTAGCCCAGGTGCCGAGGGGACGACCACGTCAGAGCTGATCCGCGAAGCCCTCCGCCGGTACCTGCGCCGCGTGACCGTGGTCGACGAGCTTTGCGCCGCACGGTATCACCTGCGGTATCATCCTCGATATGGCGATGACCTTGCGGCTGACCGGCGACGAGAGCGACGCGTTGCGCCGCCGCGCCGCGCGCGAGGGCCGGTCGATGCAGGAGGTCGCGCGTACAGCCGTGCGTGAGTACATCGAGCGCACGAGCCGCCGGGAGCTGCTTGACGAGGTGCTCGATGATCAGCTCCCGCGATATGCCGAGGCGCTGCGGCGACTCGGTGAATGATCTTTCTCGAGCTCGACGATCTGCTGCACATCGCCCGCCGGACGTTGGACGCCGATCCAGTCGTCCGTGACCACGGTCTACTCGAATCGGCGCTCGCGCGCCCGCAAGCCTCAGCGTTCGCCCAGGACGCATACCCGACGCTCGATCAGAAGGCCGCAGCGTTGCTGCATTCACTGGCGCGCAACCACGCGCTGATCGACGGCAACAAGCGCTTGGCGTTGGCCGCGACGATCGCGTTCCTGGGCATCAACGGCCAACAGCTGACGTTCTCAAACGACGATGCGTATGACTTCGTGATCGCTGTCGCGAAAGGCGACCTCGACGACGTGGCCGAGATCGCGGCTGTGCTCTCAGCTCACACAGCGCCTCGTGACCGATAGACATGCCGAGCCGGATAGCAAATATGTGGATACCATGTGATGCGTGTCTGGGCTGGTAGGCTCGCGTTTCAGTGCGCCCGGACACCGCGATCAGTGCCTCGTTGATCAAGCAGGCCCGGATGCGCGCCGGCCTCAGCCAGACGCAGCTCGCCGAGCGCAGCGGCAAGGCAAAGGTGCAGATTGGGCGATGGGAGACCGGGGTCGTGGGCCCGAGCCTGGACACGCTGCTGGGACTACTCAGAGCGTGCGGCTTTGACCTTTCGCTCACCCTGCAGCCGTATCAGCCGGTAGATGATGAGCCGCTGGTGGCGCTGCAGCGCCGGCCGCCCGGGGCACGGCTCGACCGGATGATCGAGCGAGCTCAGCAGGAGCAGCCGTGACCACGCCCGAGGCGCAGTTTGACCCGCGGGCGGTGCTCGCCGCATTCCAGCGGGCCGATGCCGCGTTCGTGGTGATTGGTGGCCTGGCGCGGGTGATCCGTGGCGTTGACGAGGTGACCGACGGCGTCGACATCTGCCCCTCCCGCGTGGCCGCCAACCGCGACCGGGTGCAGGCAGCCCTTGAGGAGCTCGAGGCCTCCGAGATCGTCCCGGCCAAACGGACTCGGGGTGCCAAGCTCCTCGACTTCACGACGATCGCCGGCCCGCTCAGGATCGTCGCGACCCCCACCGGCGTCCCCCGCGGCTACGACGCCCTGCGCACCGGCGCGACCGTCGAGCACCTCGGAGGTGGCCTGCGCCCCCTGGTCGCGTCCACCTCGGACCTGATCGCGATGGCATCGGCGCGCGGCCGCCCGGAAGACCTCGCGGTGGTTCCGCAGCTGCAGCGGATCCTCCAGCTCGAGGCCAGCCCGTCCCAGCTGGTTGCAGCCGGCCCTGGGTACGAGATGCCAGGGCCGGACAGTAGTCGCGGGCTGGATCTGTGATCTTGCGGCGCGCCTACCGAAGCTCGACCAGGCGGTTGCCTGCCTCGATCATCTCGACGATCGGGTCGATCAGTGGCTGGAACCGTTCGATCAGGGCTCGCCGTCGGGTGTTCCCGAGTCGGACCCAAACGATCACAGGTGCATCGTCGGTGAGCGCCTGCATGTTGGGGAAGTCTTCATCCTTCGTGATGATCACCGCGTCATGATCGAGTGTGTAGCGCCAAATATCTCTATCGGGTGCATCCCCGAGGCCAACATCAACGACATGCTCTGCCTGATGGCCCTCGTCGTTCAGCATCCGGGCCAGCGCCGGCGGAAGCTGCGCGTCAACGAGAAAACGCACGCTACGACGTGGTGATCAGGACGGTGTGATCTGCTTGAGCGGCGGCGTATGCAAGGCACGCCTTGACGTCATCGGCCGTGAGGTAGGGGTAGTCCTCGAGAATTTCTGCCTCCGTCGCGCCTGACGCGAGCAGCGACAGCACGTCAGCCACGCGCATTCTCGTGCCGCGTACCCGAGGGCGGCCGTGCACGACTTCTTGGTCAACGACGATGCGGTCCAGCAAGGACATATCGTCAGGATAACCGCGCGGCGAACGGTTCCACTACCGGCGTCGGCTCGGCGTGCGGCACACAGCCGCGGCGTTCGTTGTCGCGATCCTCCGCGCCCGCCTCGGCGTGTCGTTCAGCGAGCACCTCGTCGGCGAGACTTCGACCGGAGGCGGGGTCGGCCAGCATCTCTTGCGCTCGGCGATTGCGACGATGCCGAGCGTCCGCGGCATTGGCCGATCGACCGGGCCGGTAAGCGGTTGCCGTCAGGCGGTCACACTACTCGCGGGGAACAGGGTGGCTTGCGGCGCCAGGCGCCATCGGCCAACGCGACCGGGAAGCTCATTACTGTTGCCGCTTCGCTCGCAGGGAAGGCGTTAAGGGGGCAGCGCCGGGGCTAGGTCGGCCGCGCTTGTCTCGACCCTTTCCGGGACGGTCACGACGAGTCGGCCGTCGCGGTCAAGCGCCGCACGCGCGCCGATGACTGTCAGCCCTACCACGCGTTGGGTGCCAGGCGCGTAGCGCACAACGTGTCCCTCAGGGGTCTCTTCCCCCTCACCGGGCGCCGGGGACCCGATGTGCAGGTACAACACGTCCCCGTCGCGGTCGTAGTCGGCGTGGTCAAAGACCAGAGAGCCAATCTGGATGCTCACGGTTTCCATTGCTCGGGATCCTTGCGGTTAGCCAGGGCTGGTGATCCGGCGGGTTCCTCCTCGAAGCTTACGAGTCCAGTTCGGTTCCCCAGAACCAATGGCCTTCCTAGGCAAATGTTCCCCGGAAACTGTGTAGATCTCGCCCAATGATCCCCGGGAAAAAGTGTTGTCTTGGCCCTGCTCGCGATCGGCCCTGGCTTCGCTGACAGCGCGACGCAACAAGCGTTGGCCAGCCAGCGATCAGTACGGCCGCCTTGAGGTTCTCGGTCGAGCGCCCCGTCGAGCTGCGTGAACCACCGATACGGTTCCGAGAATGAGCGCCGACGACGGTCAGGCTGAGCGGCTTCGAGCGTTCGAGGCGGTGATCGCCGGAGCCGATCTCGATGAGCTGCGACAACTCGTTGGCGATCTGTCATTGCTCGGTGCTCAAGTCCGCCGTGAGAGCACGCAACCACGGCGGCCCGAGTTGCGCCGGCCGCCGCTCTCAGAGTTGAAGCTGTTCCGGATCAGAGTCGACCTCAAGCACGCAAAGCCGCCGATCTGGAGGCGGCTTGATGTCCGTTCCGATCTCACGCTCGACGTTCTCCACCGGGTTCTGCAGGCCGCGTTCAGCTGGACCGACACCCATCTGTGGCGCTTCTCCCTGGGCGGCGACCCGTTCGATCAAGGAAGCCAGATATTTCTCTGCCCGTGGGATGTCGAGGAACGCGAGTGGGACGACGAGGGCGGTGTCCCCGCGGCATCGGTCCGTCTCGACGAGACGATCCAAGCCCCGGGTGATGTCCTGTCCTACGTTTACGACTACGGCGATGAGTGGGGGCTGACGCTCCGGCTCGAGGACGTCCTGGACGCGACCTCAGACACCCCGTCGGCGGTGGCGCTCGATGGACGCCGCGCCGCGCCGCCGGAGGACTGCGGGAGCCTCAGGACCGCCGAGGACCTCTCCGAGGTGCTCGAGGATCCATCCCGGTTCGACATCGAGGCGGTAAACGACGCGCTGCGCGACCCTTTCATGCTGCTGGTCGAGAGCGGCTTCGACACGCGCCTGGCCGAACTCATCTACCGCCTCGCCCACAGCCCAGCCGGCGAGGAGCTCACGAGCGCCGCGTATGCGCTGATCGGCGAGCGCGCCGTCCCGGACGAGGAAGCGCTCCGCGCTTCACTGAAGCCGTTCACATGGTTCCTGGACCGGGTCGGGAGCAACGGAATCGCGCTCACGGCCGCGGGCTACCTCAAACCGGCAGACGTGGAAGCCACCGCCAAATTCCTGCCGACGATGACAGGCTGGATCGGCAAAGCCAACCGTGAGAGTGAGACTTGGCCGGTCCTCCGGTTTCGCGAGGCACTGCAGTCGCTGGGACTGCTTCGTAAGGTCCACGGCAACCTGCGGCTGACACGCGCGGGAAAGAACGCACAGGAAGCGTGGGAGGAGCTGTGGAACCACCTGGCAGACAGGCTCGTACCCACCAAGGAGGGGTTCGAGACCGATGCCACGCTACTCCTGCTCCTTTGTGCCGCTACATCCACCGACGGCGAGCTTCCACTCGACAGCATCGCCGTCGCGCTCAGCCACCTCGGATGGCAGACCGGCGGCGGCCAGCCCATCCAAGACCACGCCCTCTACCGGCTGGTCGCAACCGATGTCCTCCGGAACATGTCGGGTCCAGAGCCCGAACTCGGCCAAAGGTGGCGGATCAGTCCGGCGGCAGCTGAGCTTGCGCGCGCCGCACTCCGGCCGCACTGACGGACTGACCGCACCGCGACGGCCTGGACCCGGTGTTGATCCAGGCCCTCACCACGGCGCTCGGTTACAGATCGAGAACCAGCAGGAGTGCGTCATCGACGCTTTGTTGCTCGGCCACGGTCAGCCGGCCCGCGAGCTCTCCCAGGCGCTCCAGGTCGACCGCGCGAAGCTGTTCGACGAGCACGCGCGTGCGTTCTCCGCGCAGCTCGATCTCGGGTCGGAACGTTGCTGGGGCCGCGCTCCGCGATGTGGGCGCGACGATCGCCGTGGACAGTCCCAGCAGCGCGTCTGCCTGGAGGATCACGCCGTAGCGTGGCCCGGCCTGCTCGCGGCCTCGGGTGACGGGAAATCTGACCCGATAGATCTCGCCGCGGGTCACTCGGGCCAGTCCGGCGCGACGGCCTCCATGTCAGCCATCACCGCTCGGCGCTCGGCGGCATCACCGGCGTCGGCTGCCAGCCGAGCGACCTCGGCGGCGAGTGCTGATCGCCGGGCACGGCGCTCCCCCGCCTCCGTCAGCGCCGCTCGGACCGCCTCTGACTCGTTGCGACCTTCACGCATCAGAGCAGAGAGCGCACGCTCGGATGCTGCATCCAATCGCGCCCTGACGACTCGAGAAGCCACGCTCTGACTGTAACACAGTCTGTGCTACACAGACTCCCAACCCCGCGTGCCCGAGTCCACCAACATGCCGCCAGAACGACCAGACACTCACGACTTACATCGACCGCGAGTTGCCAGCACTCCCAGCGTCAGCCAAATGCCACTGATGCCGCTCCTCCCAAAAACAGCGACCGAGACACACGGCTGGCATTCACTCCTGCTCGCCAACTCGATCGTGAGCTTGGCGACGTTGAGTCGAGGAAAGCAGTTGTTCTGCGGGCACGCGAGCGGCGCTTTGGGCTAAGGAGTCGGCGCACCTTCGCAGGACGTCACACGTGGAACACGGGACGCCTAGCTAGCCTCGGGCACGGCCGCAGGGCGCACTATCCACCACGCGTGCTTCTTGAGACGTTTCCGGCGGCCCGACCCCTTCTTGCCACAGACGTCGCCGTGTCCTGGCTCATTATCCTCGGGGGTGCGCAGCAGGCATTGCCCCTCGTCGTGCCGCAAGAACCGCACCTCGAGAGCAGCGACGCCCCAGACGTCGTCCTCAGTCCACGCCGTCTCCACCGGAAACTATGGGCACCCGTTGAAGCGAGATCAGAGTGTCGCCTAGTACCGTCGACATATCGTCTGGGCAGTCTTCGGTGTGTTCGGGGCTCGCGTTATCGAACGCCGAGCTTTGGAACTCCCACTGTCCGTCAACAACGTCGCACTGATAGGTGGGGGATCAGTGGTAAATAGACCAGGGCGTCGTCGTCTACCGGCGGATCGGGCTGCTCATGCGGGAGCTTGCTCAAGATGGGTCTGGGAGAGGCGATCCACCACCGTCGCGAATAGAGATTCTCCCTGGCTTATCGGCTCCTCCCACTCCCGGTGTCCGACCGTGAGCATGATCACCCGGTCCTCACGCGCTTGGTCGAAGACAGCTTCGACCTCAACGTCGCCCATGTGCCAAGTCAGTTGCAATCCACCGGAGGCAAGCCGCCCAATCCAAGGCGGCACCGTGTCCTCGCGCATTACTCGCATCACGAAGCTGAGGGCGTCTACTACGTCGTCCTCGTTGATTGGACGACTGCCACGTGGTCGACCGTGGGAAGTTCGGCAAGCTGGATGATCCGGGTTACGACAGGCACTGTCCACGACGGCAGGTTCCCACGCAGCCGAATGGCCCGTCTTGGTCGCGTCGACGTCAGACCGAGGTCTGGGTACGCTACCTCCCAGTTGCGCGTGACGGCGTCATCGACAGGTATTGCAAAGCTCACTTATCGCCCTCCTCGTTGAGGCCCCAACGTCGATGCATCTTAGACGTCGTCAGATCTTTGAATCCCAGCACCACCCACTTGTGTCCCAGGTCCAGCGCCTGCATCGCGCCCTCGATATCGCCCCCCGTGGGATCACTCGCGCCGTGAGGTTTACAAGATAGATCGGCGCCGAGGTCGACGGCTTCACCCCAGGGCTTGCTTGCAGGTACAAGCGACCAACAGGGGAGGCCGGACCCTTCGCAGTTTCGGATCCCGGGATCCGGTAGCGCGCGACTAGCTGCGCATCCTCGGCTGGAGGCAGGAACGCGCGCTCTGGCCGCTGGCCGATCCGGTTGATGATGTCGGCGAGCTGTGGATGGTCGTTGCCCTCGGTCGAGCTGATCGTATTCACGTACGTCACTTCGCACAGATTCGCTGCATACCCCCGTCCGGCCTCTTCAAGACATGGCCATAAGCGGCCTGAACAAGTCGCGGAACCGCTCCCGAAGGGCGCTGTAGCGGGGATACTCGACGCCTTGCCGGGCCTCCCGCCAGTTGAATGTGAAACGGTCGTGCTGAAGCTGCGCCAGCTCGACGCCGCTAGTGCTCAGGAACCACATACGCGGAAGCCCCATCGTCGGCTCCAGACGTATCTCCAGTGGCGGCATTGCCGCGACCTGTTCGAACGTCTCGGTCATGGGTGGGAGAACCGGCTGTTGTTGCCGTTCAGGAAGCTCCTCACGAACCTCGGCCGCGAAGCGACCGAAGGCCTCCACATCGAGCGTCTGGGGTGCGAACTGCACACTGAGGACGACCTCCTCGACGGGCGGGTCTCAAACGAGACGAGGTCGTACTGTGAGGCGTCGTCGGGCACCATGGTGCCGCTTACGTTATTCAAGCCGAGGCTTCGTGGAACATCGGGCGGTCGTTGGCCGCCACGAATCAGGGTCACGGCGCGCGGTTGAGACAAGGTCGGGGACGGTTCATCGCAGGCCCGCACCGGCTCTGGCTGTGGTTGCTGACTGATACAGATCGGGTGCTTGCTGCGGTACCGCTGGCGCGGCCGAGGCCTCGCCAGGGGCATGTGGGTGGCGCATCAACAATGCCGCTGCTCCCCCGCCCGCGATCGAGCGATGGCGGAACGCTATTCGTTGCCCGCGGCGCCGCCCGGAAGCTCGACTGGCTCAATGGCTAACCTCGGCTGGGCCGAAACGGCCCCTGCATCTGTCGTCCGCTCGGTTGCCCGCCCCGCTCCCGGGACCATCGCGGCCGCTCTCGACGGACGGAAAACCCTCGTCGCGCGCATGATCGCTTTCATCGATCCACCAACTCTCGTTGCGCGAGCGCGTTGGCGACGATACGAGCGTCGTTTCGAGAGGGAGCGCTTACGATCGCTTCAGCACGATGCCGAGTGCTGAGCAGATCCGCACGTCACTGGAGGTTCGCATCGAGCAGCTCGAGACCGAGCTTCGCGACCTCCGAGCGGCGCACACCGCGCTGACCGCCGGTGCGCGCGAGTCGAGGCCGACAACGGACGGAGGACCGACGATGAGAGCGCTCACCATCCGCCAGCCCTACGCCTGGGCCATCATGCAGGGCGAGAAGGATGTGGAGAACCGGGTTTGGAACACCCCGTTCCGGGGTCGGTTCTGGGTCCACGCGGGCTCGTATCGCTGGCCGCGCGAAACCGACTGGAAGGACTTGTTGTTCGGCATTGATGACGTGCCTGACCAGGACGAACTACCGCGTGGCGCGATCCTCGGCACGGTGGAGCTCGTCGACGTCGTGCACGGCTACGAGAGCGTGTGGGCGGAGCCCGGCAACTATTGGCACTGGGTCCTCGCCAACCCCGAGCCACTCGCCGAGCCGATCCTCGGCGCAAAGGGGCGGCAAGGCTGGTGGAAGTTCGACGAGCGGACGCAGCAATGAACGTCCCGTGTACTAGCCCCGCGCGCGTTCCTCCGTTCTGCGATGCTCGGCGGCGCTGCGAACGGCGCCTCGCGATCAACTCAGCTTTCCACAACCACGAAAACTCAGAAGCCTCAGCCGCTCCATTCCGGACGCCGCACGCTCCTGCTCTCGCCCACGAAGCCGATGTCGCAGGGTACCCACCTAACGAGCGCATCGATGTGAAAGCGGCGATCGACGTCGACCGATCGGACGACTGGATCGGCGACGCTCCAGATGCTCGGCGGTGTGTGCGAGCTGTGGCGAGGCGTCGGTCGCGGTAGGCGTGATGGCGCTTGCGCGGCTGTGGGTTTGGCTTGCGCGCCGCCCGGGTGCTTCGCGTTGATCTTCCGGTGCCCATGACATAAGCGCGCGGCGTCGTGTCGGCCATGACAATCTGAGTGATGGTGCCGGGGCAGTTAGACGAGCAGGTGACTGTGCTTGCCGCGCGACTGGCTGCCCAGCGTCTGTTTGGTCGGCTGGCTGCTGATCCGGAGGATGTGACGCGCGCGCTGCTTGCGGTGCAGGCGCAGGACCCACGTGCCGCGAGGTTGGCGATTCGGGCTCGGACTCGCGGTGGGCATAGCTCTGACATCGATCGGGCGCTGACCGAGGAGCGGTCCCTGCGGTCCCTTGTCATCACGTGGGTTAATCGCGGCACGCTGCGTCTGATCGCGGCTGACGATGAGCCGCTGCTGCACGCCGTCACGGCTCGACCCCGCAGCCAACCCAACGACGACATGCTGCAGCCGTAGTCCTCACGTCAGCAGCACGGAAGCCCCCACGCACTACCGCCTCGATTCCCCAGGACCGACCCCCAGACCGACCCCCAAGACCGACCCCAAGACCGACCCCAAGACCGACCCCAGGACCGACCCCAAGACCGACCCCAGGACCGACCCCCAAGGACAGACCGACCCCCAAGACCGACCCCCAAGACCGACCCCAGGACCGACCCCCAGACCGACCCCCAGACCGACCCCCAAGACCGACCCCAAGACCGACCCCCAAGACCGACCCCCAAGGACAGACCGACCCCCAAGGACACACCACGTGCACCGCCGGATGAGCCTGTTGCCGACCGCCCCCAACGAGGTTGCCGGCGGGTCCCGGCTTACCGGCCCTGAAGCCAGTGACCGGAGCACCAACAGCCGAGTGATATGAGCTGGCCTGAGCGTCCTCGGGCAGCCGTCCGGCTCTCGGTCGCGGCCTAGGCCCGCCGACCACACGATGTCAACGCACGATCGACTCGTTGGGTGGGCGTACCCGAAACCCGAGCTCAAGATCGTCCTTCCCATATACACGAAATACAGAAGTTCACAGGATCTTGTAAACCGCGGTGAAGATCTGTACGTTCGCGGCAGCTGTGGCGAAGAACCCGTACAAGCCTGGCGTCGGGACTCGACCTCCGTTCCTCGCGGGTCGCGACGAGCAGCTCCGCCGCTTCGCCGGCTGCTCGAGGATTATCCGGAGAAGCGCGGCAACCTTCGCATCACGGGGCTGCGCGGGGTCGGGAAGACGGTGCTGCTCAAGGAGTTCGAGCGGATGGCCAAACGCCAAGGGTGGGTCGTCGTCCGACGCGACCTCAGCACGCGCCTCTGCGACGAGGGAGCGTTCGCGACCGCGATCGCCGACCACATGCGCGACGCGGTCGACCAGCTCTCGGCTGTCGCACGCATCAAGGGCAAGGTCGTCGATGCGGCGAAGAGCGCGATCGGACAGGTCACGGTCGATCTCGGAGGAGGCGTCACGGTGTCGGTCGGGTCAGGCGGCGATGGTCGCCGGCGCTCGGTGCTCGAGGATCGCCTCCGCGTCGCTCTGCAGGAGCTGGGCGTAGCAGCGCGCGGCCGGGGCGTCGCGCTCCTGTTCGACGAGGCGCACACGATGTATGACCAACCGCGCAAGGAGCAGTTCCCGCTCGGCGCGCTTCTGTCGGCGTTCGTCGCCGTCCAGGACGAGGACGACGATCCCATGCCGGTGATGCTCGTCCTGTGTGGCCTGCCGCCGCTGATCGCGAATATCCATCGAGCCCGCAGCAACGCAGAGCGACTGTTCAAGGCGGAGCAGATCGCCAACCTCGGACTCGACGCGAGCGAGAGCGCCCTGAGCGACGCGGCGCTCGCGCTCGTCAACCCGGCCCACGACTCCGGTGAGATCGCCTTCGCCGACCAGACGGCCGAGAAGATCGCCCGCGACGTCGACGGCTACCCGTACTTCATCCAGTGGTTCGGAGAGGCGCTGTGGGATGCCGCCGACGTCGACGCGCGCGGCGTCATCGACGACGAGCTCTACACCAACCACCGGCAGCTCGTTCAGCGCGCACTTGACGATGAGTTCTTCGAGCCGCGTTACCGTGATGCGCGGCGGGCGGACCAAGGAACGATGCGGGTGGCGGCCAGTCTCGGAGGAGAGCGATTCGAGAAGAACGAGATCGACGCGGCGACGACGAAGTCCTCCGGCGCGATCGCGCAGAGCCTGAACCGCCTGATCGCCGACAACCTCCTGTTCCGCGACGACCACGGCGTCTACGCCTACACGGCGCCGCTGTTCGGCGACTTCATGCGCCGCCGCCACCCGACGACTGGAGGAGGACATCTGATCGTGGACCGCGCCTGGATCCAGGTCACACCCTCGGAGTTCTCCTGGGAGCGCGAAGCGCTCGCGTTCCTCAAGCAGCGACTGCCCGACCACGAGCCCTACCGCGCCTGGGCGAACTTCGAGTTCGTGCTCGACGGCTCGATCGGCGAGGTGGACGCGCTCGTCGTGAGCCCGAAGGGCGTGTTCCTGATCGAAATCAAGAGCTGGCCCGGCGAGCTCCGGGGCGACGCCGGCACGTGGCGGCGGACCCGCCCGGACACGACACGGGAGCGCAGCGACGACAACCCGCTGCTGCTGACCAACCGCAAGGCCAAACGACTCAAGTCGCTGCTGGCACGGCAGCCGCATTCCGGGGGCAACAGCTGCCGTACATCGCGGCAGCCGTCTTCCTGTCGCATCCTGAGCTCGACTGCCGCCTGATCCCGGCGGCCGCGACGGGCATCACCGGTCTGGGGAAGGACGACGACGGCGACACCGCTGCAGAAGGGTGGGCTGCCGGGCGTCATCGACCTGATCCCCGCATCACACCGGAAGAGCACGCCGCGCTCGGCCGGCGGCGCATCGACAAGCCGATCTCCAAGCGCATCGCCCAAGCCCTCGAGCAGGCCGGTGTCCGGCCGTCCCAGCGGACCCGAAAGGTCGGCGACCTGGAACTCAAGGAGCTGCTCGACGAGGGCCCCGGCTACCAGGACTTCGCCGCCGTCCACCCGCGCTCGCAGCACGCCTCACCGACAGGGTGCGGATCTACGGGACCCCGACGCCGATCCGCATGCAGCGCGAACAGATCACCCGTGCGGCGCAGCGCGAGTTCGAGCTGCTGGCGCCCGTCCAGCACCCCGGGGATCGTCCGCGCGCTCGATCTCCACGAGCACGAACTCGGGCCCGCGATCGTGTTCGAGCGTGACCCCACCGAGATGCGGCTCGACCAGTACCTGGACCAGCGCGGAGCCTCGCTGAATCTGTTCGACCGACTCGCCCTCGTGCGGGATCTCGCCGAAACCGTCGCCTCGGCGCACGGCCGCCGACTCACCCACCGCGCGCTGTCGCCGCGGAGTGTTCTCGTCGTCCGCCCAGGCACCCCTCAGCAGCGCTTCTGCATCATCAACTGGCAAACCGGCGCGCGCGACGGACGGCGGCTCGACTTGCGGCACCGTCGCAGGCACCCGGCATGTGGACCAGCTGGTCGACACCGACACGGCGCCGTATCTCGCGCCCGAAGCGCTCACAGTTGCCGACGCCGACCCCCAGCTGCTGGATGTCTTCTCGCTCGGCGCGATCGCCTACCTCGTGTTCACGGGCCAACCGCCCGCAACCACGCTCGCGGCTCTCAACGAGCGCCTGCAGCGGGACGGCGCGTCTGGAGGTCTCAGCGATCCTCGACGGCGCCGGCGAGTACCTCGCGGCCCTGGTGCGAGATGCAACAGCTGGCGACGCGACCCACCGCACAGCATCGGTCGCGGACTTCATCGACGGGATAGCGCTCGTCGAGGAAGAACTGACCGAGCCGGAGCAGCCCGACGTGCCGCGAGGAGATCCATCCGCTGGCGGCCAAGCCGGGCGACATCATCGCCGGCTTCGAAGTCATCAAGCGACTGGGCCGAGGGTCCACCGCCGTCGCGCTGCTGGTCCGCGACGCAGACGACCAGGAGCGCGTTCTAAAGATCGCCGCTGACCCAGCGCGAAACGACCGAGTCCGCGAGGAGGGCCAGGTCCTGGGCAAACTCCGCGACCGAACGATCATCGCCGTTCACGGCGAGCCGATCGACGTCGCCGGCCACACAGGCCTGGTGCTGTCCTACGCGGGAGAGGGAACGCTTGCCCACCGCCTCCACAATCAGGGCCGGCTCAGCCTCGGAGACCTCGAGCGGTGGGGCGGAGATCTGCTCTCGGCCGTCAGCTTCCTCGAGCGCGAGGCGACCCCGCATCGCGACATCAAACCCGAGAACCTCGGCATCATCGAGGCCGGGCACGGAAGCAGCGCCATCTCGTCCTGATGGACTTCTCGCTCTCGCGCGCACCAGCCGACCAACTCCACGTCGGCACGCGCCCCTACCTCGATCCGTTCCTCGATCCGCAATTCGGCCGCAAGCGCTGGGACCTCGCAAGCGACCGGTTTGCCGCCGCCATGGTCCTCCACGAGATGGCCGCCGGGACCCTGCCGTATTGGGGGTCGCGCAACACCGACCCGCGATTCACCGACGCAGAGGTCAGCGTCGACCGCGACGCTTCCCGCAAGAAATCGCCGTCCCACTCGCCGAGCTGTTCGAGCGCGCGCTCCGACGCGAAGCGACGCAGCGGTTCGACACGGCCGACGACATGGAGCGCGCATGGAAGCGGATCTTCGAAGCACTCGACCAGCCCGCCGAGGATGCCCAAGCGCAACTCGACGCGCGTGCTACAGCGCGCTAAGGCCACCCGCGAAACGCCGGTCGTCGCGCTTGGGCTGAGCGCCCGGGCGGTGAACGCTCTGGACCGCGAGAGCGCGCTCACCGTCGCGGACTTCCTCGCGCTCTCGCCGCTGGCGATCAACTCGATGCGCGGCGTGGGCGTCGAGACGCGCCGCGAGCTCGTCGACGCCCACCGCGAGCTGCGCCACCGGCTCGGGGAGCACACAGACACCACGACGACGACAACAACGGACGAGCCCGACGACGGGCGACTCGATGCAGTAGTCGCCAAGGCTGATTCCGCGTCGAACGACGCGGAACGAAACGGAGGTCGATGCCATCTCGAGCCTACTCGGGCTCGTCGAGCTGCCGACGGCCGGCCCGTGGCCGAGTCAGACGGAAGTAGCCGCGGCGCTTGGTGTCACGCGTGGTCGGGTCGGCCAGATCATCCCGGCAGCACGAGAGCGCTGGCGCAAGCTCACCGCGGTCACCGAGCTCCGCGATGAGGTGATCGCTCACCTTCACGCGCTCGGCGGCATCGCGGCGGCGGCGGAGCTCGAGGCGGCCGTTCTCGCCGAACGACCCGTCGCCGACCTTGACCGCGCTCGGATCCTGGCGCGCGCCGCGGTCCGCGCGGCCGTCGAAGTCGAGCTGGCGCAGGACGACCCGCGGCTCGCCCAGCGCCGCTCGGCCGGCGGCCGCGTACTGCTCACGACGCTGGCGAAGACGGTGCCGAGCGGCAGCGTGTACTTGACCACGCAGCCCGTCTCGGCGCCGCCGCCGACGAAATGGCGGCCGCCGAGACGCTCGTCGCTCCGAGCGAAGTCGCCACGCGCCTGGGGAGGCTGACGCCACCCGAAGCCGTCGCTGGCCTTTCGGTCGAGCGGCTCGTCACGCTCGCCGCTGCCGCATCGACATCCGCGGAGTGTCCGCACGCCTAGAGCTACATCCACGCGACATGTCGGACAGGCGAGCGCTTGCACTCGGGCGGGCTGCACTGCTCGGTGGCGACGCCATCACTCCCGCCGAGATCCGCCGGCGGATCGCTGCACGCTTCCCTCACGCGCAACCCTTGCCCGACCGCCCCGCGCTCGACACGTTGCTCCGCGACGCGAACTTCGACTACCAATGGGACCCCGACCGCGAGCAGCTACATCATCCCCTCACGCGCGGCGCTGACCGGCGACACGAGCTACGAGTCCTCACTCACGCGGACTAGCGACCGCGAACGTAACAACGACCGCTCGGCCCGCGACCGATCCCCAGATCGTCGAGGCGCTCGACTTCGAGCAACGCCTGATCGACGGCGCAGCGCGACGGGGGGATGCTCAGTCCTGATGGCCTACCCACTCGACCTCGCGGCCGCCGCTCGGGAGCTGCGCCGGCTCCCGGTGACGGGCATCGACCTCGACGAGCTGATCATCCGTCAGCTTCACGCCGCCGCCGACGACCATCAGATTGCCGACTGGCAGGTGGTGCTCGCCGCGGATGCGGAGGACCACACGACTGTCGATTGGAGGAACCTGACCCGCCTGGTCCAACAGGCCATGTCGGCCGTCGAAGAAGCCATCGCCGCAACACGCGGAACCGTATTGATCGAGCACGCCGGCCTCCTCGCGCGCTACGGACAGCTCGCGTTCTTCGATCGCATGCGCGCGCGCATCATGGACGGCGGGCCACTGCACGCGTGCTGGATTCTTCTTCCCGCCGACGACCAAACCGACCGGCCGCTGATCGACGGAGAGGCGGTCCCGGTCCTGACCCCCAACGAGTGGGCGCGGATCCCGCGGTCGTGGCTGAAGAACCTACATCGCGCGGCAGTCGAAGGAGCCGCATGATCGATCGCACCGCCCTGCTCGGAACCCTCAAACCGCTCGTTGTTGAGCTGGAGGACTCCATCCGTTAGCGCGTGCTCGAGACGCCCGAGGTTGCCGAGCACCTGGAACAGGAGCATCACAGGCGGTCGCTGCCGAACGGACCGCGATGTCGTTCGAGGAGTGGCGTGACGGAGAGATCACGCAGGCCGCCGTAGCCTGGGTCCTTGCGTGCGTCTTCGTGCGCTTCCTCGAGGACAACGGGCTGATCGATCAGGCGCTCATCTCCGGACCGGGGGGCCGGCGTGCAGCGCGCTCTGGGTCACCGTGAGGAGCACTTCCGCGCATCCGTCCACAGCGACCGCGAGTACCTCGAGGAGTGCTTCCGCGAAGTCGCGAGTACCCCGCGGTCGCGCCGCTCTACGACGAGCGGCACAACCCGCTGTGGCGCCTCGGCCCACAGCCGATGGCGCACGGACGCTTCGCGAGACGTTCACGGCGATAGACCCTGCGAGCGGATCTCTCGCCCACGACTTCACCGACCCGAGCTCGACACGCGCTTCCTCGGTGATCTGTACCAGGACCTCTCCCAGGCGGCGAAGAAGCGCTACGCCCTGCTTCAGACCCCGGGATTCGTCGAACGCTTCATCCTCGACCGGACGCTGACCCGGCGATCGATGAGTTCGGGCTCGAGGAGGTCCGGCTGATCGACCCTACGTGCGGCTCCGGCCACTTCTTGATCGGTGCGTTCCAGCGCCTGTTCGCGCTCTGGCAGGAGCGGGAGCCGGCGACCGCCGCGAGCGTCCTCGCCCAGCGATGCCTCGATCAGATCGCCGGCATTGACCTCAATCCGTACGCGACCGCGATCGCGCGGTTCAGGCTACTGATCGCTGCACTGCGAGCTATGCGAGATTGCGCCGCCTGTACCGAGGCGCCCTCGCTACGGGTGAACCTTGCGACCGGCGACAGCCTCCTGCATGGCCCGCTACCCGGCTGACGGCGCGAGGATGCTGTTCGATGCAAACCGCCTGAGCCAGAAATCGCGCACGTCTACGAGAGTGAGGATGCCACGGAGCTCAACGAGATCCTTGGGCGTGGGTTACCACGCTGTCGTCGGGAACCCGCCGTACATCGCTGGGCGAGGACGATGCACTCCGTGAGGCTTATCGAGCTCCGATACGCGAGCTGTCATGGTGAGTATCGCACTCACTGTGCCGTTCATGGAGCGGTTCTTCGAACTCGTCGAGTTGCGGCGAAATGGGGAACGACGCGGCGGTTATGTCGGCAAGATAACCGGAAATAACTTCATGAAGCGTGAGTTCGGCGCTCCGCTTGTCGAGAAGTTCCTGCCGTCGGTCGACGTTGAAACGATCGTCGACACGAGCGGTGTCCATCTACCTGGCCATGGGACTCCGACGGTCATGATATTTGGCCGGAGCCGGGCGCCCGTCGATCGGACCGTTCGGGTAGTGGACTCCCTTCGTGGGGAGTCGAGGCGGCCTCGTGATCCGTCAGCTGGCCCCGGTATGGGTGGCTGTCACTGAACTGATCGATCATCCTGGGCAAGAATCAGAGTATGTGCGCGTGTCCGACGTCGAAGAGCGGAACTGTCGCACCACCCGCTCATCGTGGGCGCGGGAAGAGTCTTCAAGAAGCGCGTGGACGCCTTGGCCCAGCGGCGGGTGCAGAGACGTCGCGGCTGATCTTGGTTACACAGGGCAGACGAACATTGATGACTTGATGCTCCGTCCGCGTGACGCTTGGCGGCGAGCTGGGGTCAGCACTGGGCTCCTGAAGAACTTCGTCACTGGTCACGACGTGCGCGACTGGGAAATTACAACTGACATCGAAGCCTGGTTCCCATATTCCGAATATGGCCTGACGGACATCGAGGAACAGCCGGACATCACGCGTCCGCTCTGGCCGTGGCGAACATCAGCATGGGCAAGGCGCACGTTCGGGAAGCAGAGCTACCGCGCAAGAAGGTCGGCCATGGTATGAGTGGCACCAGACATCGCTCAGGCGTCACCGGACGCCGTTTGCGATTTCGTGGGCGTCTGTCGCCACGCACAACCACTTTGCGTTCAGTCGGGGTAATGAGAGTGTTCAACAAGCACTCGCCGATCATCAAGCTATCCGTCTCTGCGTCTGACGGCGAGTACCTGAAGCTTTCCTCGAGGTACTGAACAGCTCTGTTGCTGCCGCCTGGCTCCGGCAGGTTTGCCACAACCGTGGCGCTGGCGGAGTCAACGAGGGCTTTCGAGGGGAAGAAGTGGGAGTTCTTCATCGAAATCTCCGTCGGCCGTGTGGCTGACCTGCCTATTGCGCAGTGGGGTTCGGGAGAGCTTGCGCATGAGCTCGCGTCGCTGTCTGCGGAACGCTCAGCACTCCTTGCGGAACTGCCTTCGACGGCCTCGCAGCAGCTCTCACGGACGGGCGGAAGGCTGACGATGCGATCCTGACGCGGATGGTCGGGCTCCAAGAAGAGTTGGATTGGCAGGCCCTCGCCAAGTTCGGTCTCGCGCCTGCGAGTTTGGTGATTGGGACTGTGGTCCCCGAAGTCAATCGTGGTGAGCGAGCTTTCGAGATTGCTCTCGCGCAGTCGGTCGCCTCGGGACGAGCCCTGTCAACTTGGTTCGAGCGTCACGGCATCTCCCCGATTGTCGAGGTGCCTGCCAGGTGGCCGACTCCCTACCAGGACGTCGTTAGGAAGCGCATCGAGCTTCTTGCCGCCGACGTCGATGTGGGCTTCGTCGAGCGTCCGGAGCACAAACGGCGATGGGCTGGTCCGTCTTGGAACGAGCGGCAACGCGACGCACTCGTGCGGCTCGTCCTGACGTCGCTAGATGCCCCGGAGCTATGGCGCGATCTCCGGCCGATGTCGACAAGCGAGCTAACCGATGCCCTTCGTCAGAGCCCGTGATCGTCGAAGCGCTTGAGCTTGTTCCTAACGAGAAGGACATCGACATCGCCACAACATTGCGGCGGCTCGTGCTCGATGCGGCCGTGCCGCATCTTGCTGCCGAACGCTACACCGACAGGGGCCTGCGCAAGCGGGGCGTGTGGGAGCAGGTGTGGGATCTGCAACGGGCCGAGGATCGCGGCGAAGAGGTCGAGCACAATCCCGGTTCCGCCGAAGTACTCGCAGGCCGATTTCCGGTCCGCGGTGTATTGGAAGCATCGCGGCAAGCTCGACGTGCCGAAGGAGCGGTTCGTGCTGATACCCGGCGCCGAGCGCGGCGCGGACACGTCGCCGGTCGTCGGCTGGGCCGGCTGGAACGAGCGCGATCTTGCCCGCGCCCTCGCCGGCCGGATCACGGAGCTGCGACCAGGAGCAGCCGCGGACGCGCGAGCGACTCGCTCCCCTCCTCGCCGGCGTGCTCGAGCTGCTGCCGTGGATCCACCAGTGGCATCCCGAATCCGACCCGCTGTTCGGCGGGCCCCCGGGCGCGTTCTTCGAGAGCTGGCTCGACGGCGAGCTCGCAGCGCTCGGCGTTACGCGTGAGACGCTGCGCGCGTGGCGGCCACCCGCCCCAACGCGCGAGCCGAAAGGCGACGGCATCGATCCACATGACGCTTCTCGCGCGACGCTCATCACCATTCCCGAAGCGGTCCACAAGGGCGACTTCGTCATGTAGCTCGCCAGCGGCGTGGCCGACACGTCAGGCGACGCTCGACGAGCTACGTCGTCACGCCGCAGCTCGCCGACGCGTACGACAACGCGCTCGGGTTCATCGCGTCGGCGGTGACCGAGCGCAAGAGCAAGGCCGCCTATCTCGACGGCAGCTTCGGCTCTGGCAAGTCGCATTTCATGGCGGTGCTGCACCTGCTCCTCCAGCGCAATCCGGACGCGCGGGCGATTCCCGAGCTCGGCGAGGCGATCGCGGCCAGCGATCCACGTGCTCGAGCCGGCGAAGTTCGCGCTCGTGCCGTTTCACATGATCGGCGCCGAGTCGATGGAGCAGGCGATCTTCGGCGGCTACGTCAAGCACGTCCGAAGCGCGGATCCCGAACGCCACGCTTCCCGGGCGTCTACGCGGACGAGCCGCTGTTCGAGCAGGCGGAGGTCCAACGCGAGCCACATGGGCGACGAGGCGTTCTTCGCCGCGCTCAACGCCGGAGCGGAAGGCGGCGGCGGGTGGGGGAGCCTCGACGCTGCGTGGGATGTCGCTACGCTACGAGCCGTGCGCGCACAGCGCCGGTCGGGGACCCTGAGCGCGGGCGGCTTGGCGGCGCTGTCGTCGCGAGGCTCCTGCCTGGGTTCGTCAACGCGATCAGCGGCAACGCCACGGGTTACGTCGACCTCGACACGGGCCTCGCGGAGCTCGCTCGACATGCCCGCGACCAGGGGCACGATGGCCTGATCCTGTTCCTCGACGAGCTGATCCTCTGGCTGGGCAGCCGGATTCGGCGACACCGCGTTCGTCGAGCGCGAGGGGCAGAAGCTGATCAAGCTCATCGAGTACACGACCGACGCGGCCGATCCCGATCGTCGTCGTTCGTCGCCCGCCAGCGCGATCTCCGTGAGTTCGTCGGGGACCAGCTGCCGGGCGCGGACAAGCTGTCGTTCGCGGATGCGCTCAAGCACTGGAACGATCGGTTCCACCGCATCCAGCTCAATGATCGCAACCTCCCGAAGATCGCCGAGCGACGCCTGCTCGCGCCGAAGAACGAGGCCGCGCGCCTCCAGATCGACGCTGCCTTTGCTGAGACTGAGAAGACCCTTCCGCAGGTTCTCGACGTCCTGATGACCGAGGAGGGCGACCGCGAGTTGTTCCGCGCGACCTATCCGTTCAGCCCGGCCTTCATGACGACCCTCGTTGCGGCGTCCTCCGCGCTGCAGCGCGAGCGCACCGCGCTCCGGGTGATGCTGCAGCTGCTCGTCGATCGCCGCGACGAGTTGACCGTCGGGGACCTCGTCAGCGTCGGAGAGCTGTTCGACGTGCTCTCGCAGGGCGATGAGCCGTTCAGCGACGACATGAAGCGCCACTTCGACCACGCCCGCAACGTCTATCGCGACCACTTTCGGCCGATGCTGCTGGAGGCGCACGGACTCAGTGACGCGCAGGCGCACGAGGTCGATCCGCAAGCACCCGTTCCGCGGCAGATGATCGCCTCGTGAAGACGCTGCTGCTCGCTGCGCTCGTTCCCGCAGGCCGGCCCGCTTCGCAATCTCGACGTCGCCAAGCTCACCGCTCTCAACCACGGCTCGATCGCCTCCCCGATCCCGGGTGGCGAGAAGGGGATCGTGCTCGCCAAGCTCAACGCTTGGTCCTCGCAAGTGGGCGCTCTGAAGGTCACCGGTGATCCGCAGAACCCGAGCGTCGAGATGCGGCTAACGGGTGTCGACGTCGAGTCCGTCATCGATCGGGCGGCGCACGTCGACAACACGGGTGAGCGGCGCCGGCTGATCAAGCAGCTCGTGCTCGGCGAGCTCAACGTCGCAGCCGATCAGCAGTTGTTCAGCCAGCACCCGATGATCTGGCGAGGCACGCAGCGCACCGTCGACGTTGTCTTCGGGAACGTTCGGGACACGAGCGACCTTCCGGATGACACGCTTCGAGCGTCGAACGGACGATGGAAGGTCGTCGTCGACTACCCGTTCGACCAAGGGCACACGCCGCTCGAGGATCTTGACCGACTCGAGCGGTGGCGCACCGACTACGGCCAGACGGACACGGTTTGTTGGATCCCTGCTTTCTTCTCGGCCGGGCTACAGCGCGACCTCGCGAAGCTCGTGATCATCAGTCACGTCCTGGGCGGTGACCGGCTGGACCAGTTTGCCGACCACCTAAGCCCGGCGGATCGCGTGCAGGCCCGCGGTCTGCTGTCCGACCAGCGCTCGGCCCTCGAGCAGCGCGTTCGCACCGCGATCCGGCAGGCATACGGCGTAGAGCGCGCCGCGCCGGACACGATCGACACATCGCACGGGATCGAGGATCGGATCCAATCTCTACGGCCGGGGCTCGCCGCGCAGATCCCGATTGGCGCGACCCTCGGAGACGCATTCAACGGTCTGCTGGAGCAGCTGTTCGACCATCAGTACCCGCGGCACCCGCGGATCGGGATGCCGTACAAGGCAGCGAATCTCCGCGTCGTGCTGGAGGAGACGCTGCGCGCGGTCGAGCAGCCGGACGGGCGGATCGCCGTGCCGACAGATCGACGCAAGGCGATGCGAGCGATCGCCACCCCGCTCGAGCTCGGGATCCAGCACGAGGAGCCGTTCGTGCTCGGGACGCGCTGGAAAGACCACTTCGATCGCGCGATCGCCGCGGCCCAACAGGACGGGCAGGGGCAGATCACCGTGGGTGACTTGCGGCAGATGGACGGACAAACCTGAGCCGCTCGGGCTTCCGCGAGACCTCCAGTCCCTTGTGATTCTGGTGTACGCGGCGCAGAGTGGTCGCGTGTTCCGGCAGCACGGCGGGCCGGCGCAGCCGTCGTTGGACAAGCTTGATGACGACCTCGAGCTCGTCAGCCCGCAGCTCCCCAGCGAGGAGGCTTGGAAGACCGCTCGAGCTCGGGCCGCCGCGATTCTCGGCATCGCTGACATCAACCCGGCGCGCAGCAGCTTCGAGACGCTCGTCGCGAGCCTTCGCGCGAAGGCGCAGGCGCTCTTGCCTGCGGTGCAGGCGCTCGTTCCCGTGATCGAGGCGCGTCTGCGCGAGCTTGGCGGTGATGTGGATGCGAGTAACCGTCTGCACACCGCGCGGGTGGCCGCCGGCCTCGCCGAGAAGCTCGTCCGAACCGCGGACTCTGTGACGGTGATCGATGACTTCGCGGCAGCTCCGCTGCCGAGCGAGCAGCACGTCGGCACCGCGCTTGCGTCTGCGGAGGATGTTCGCGCCGCCTTGGATGGCGAGCGCTGGAAGCTGCTCGGTGTTGCGATCGGTCGCGCTGCTGCCCACGAGCCCGGGTTCATCGAGGTTGTCGCTGCGCTCCGAGACGCCGTTTCCGCGGATGAGTTCGCGATCAAGCTCGAACCCGCCGTCGCGAAGGCGTATGGCGACGCGGTGAAGCTGATCGGCGCGGCGCCGGCACCGGTGACGCCTCCGGTACCGCCGCCACCGGTCACCGAGAGCCGGCCTGGTGTGACCGTCGTGCGAGGCGACCGCGCGGGTCTTGCGATCGACGAGGCCAGGACCGAGCTCGACCGGCTTGGCGCAGGAAGAGGGCGAGGTCCAGGTCGACCTGCGTTGGACGATCACGACCAAGACCCAGGACGCTTGAGCACGGCGATGACACCAGAGCGGCTGCGGCCGCACCTGGAGGCGTGGATGGAGCATGGCGGCCTGGGCCGCGTGCACGTCGTGCACCTCGATGGACCGTGGGCCGGTGCGGAGCAGCTGCTCGTCGGAGACCAGTACGTCGACGTTCGCGTGTGCCCGTCTGAGCTCGCAGTGAGGGAGGAGCTCACTCACCCTCGTCCCAGCGGGCGGACAACCGTGCTGCTGTGTCCCGTCGAGCTTCGCGGCGCAGATCTGCTCGCGCGTATCGCCAAGCGGCGCGTCCTGCGGCTTCACGCCTGGGACGCCGTCCCGCATCTGTTCGGGGTGCGACAGATCGACCCGATTCTGCTCAAAGAGAAGTGGATGGCCGAGGCGCTCGTCGAGGCCGCCCCCGTCGGGGGTTACGAACGCAGCGCCGCGCAGGCTCTGGATGCCGATCGTGCGTGGCGGGCGCTGCTGCGTCATCGCCACGGCATCGACGTAGACGGTGGGCTGGGCGCGCTGATGACGTGGGCTGCAGGGACGGACACCACGCGGCTCACGGAGCGCAGCGCGGATCGAGCGCGACGCTGTCGTGCGCCGGCTGGAGTCGACGATCGACGGTGCGGCACCGGTCCTCGCGCTCGCCAACGTGGGGAAAGGGAGCCAGGCCTGGCCGTTGGGTCTGGCGGTCCGAGTGCTGCTCGACGGGCCGGCCGGCGAGGCGCGCGCCGCCTCCCGAACATTGCTCAGCGTCATGCTGGGCGGCTGGGCCTTTGACGATCAGGATGCGCGGGCATGGGCCCGAGCATCAGAGGACCACGTCACGGACCTCCTCGCGCGGGACGCCCCTGCTGGCCAGGCGACGCTTCAGGCGGCCGACCGCGCGATCGCTTCACTGCAGGCCGAACCGCTCGTCGGAGTTAGCGACCTCGTGACTGCTGGTCTGCAGGCACGTTTGAGGGATCTGGCGTCAGCGTTGGCGCGCCGAGGCGCCAAGCAAGCAGCGCCCGGCGAGGTCGAACAAGCGGCCCAGCGCGTCCGCCGACACCGCCTCGAGGACCATCACGCACTCGCAACGATGGTTACCCGGCTGACCCGCTGGCTGGACCTCCCCGGCGATGGAGGCGACGACTTCCGGTCATTGGCGCAAGCGCACGTCACGGACCAGGCATACGCCGACTGGGCACGCACGACGCTTCGCGTAGCGACCGGCGAACCGACGCTCGACGAACAGCTACGCGCGCTGATCGCCGAGGCCGACACCCGCCGACGCGAACAAGATGTGACGTTCGCCACGCGCCTCGCGTCCTACGTAGGCCACGCCGCCGCGGGAGGTCCCGTCCTCGGCGTGGAGGAAGTGCTCGATCGCGTTGTCGCGCCGATCGCGCAGCAGCGGCCGGTGCTGCTGCTCGTACTGGACGGCATGAGTCACCGCGTCGCGTGCGAGCTGATGGAAGACATCGTCGCCCGCGGATGGATCGAATTGCGGCCTCCCGGAGAGCCGACGCGGACGCTGGTGCTGTCGGCACTCCCTAGCGTGACGGCGCTCTCCCGCACGAGCCTGCTCAGCGGCACGCTCGTCAAGGGCGCCGCGCCCGACGAGGCGAAGGCGTTCGCGGCTCATTCCGGCCTAGTCGCGGCAAGCTCGCGTGGTGGCGCTCCGATGCTGTTTCACAAGGGGGCGCTGAAGGACCCGCACGGCGGGCTGGCAGCCGAGCTGCGCTCGGAGCTCGCCGGGGACCGGCGGATCGTCGGCGCGGTCGTGAACGCGATCGACGACCACCTCGCCAAGGACGATCAGCTCGCAGCGCCGTGGAGCGCCACGTATGTGCCGCTCCTGCGGCTGCTCCTGGATGAAGCCCGAAACGCCGGCGCGGATCGTGGTTCTCGCCAGCGACCACGGTCACGTCCTCGATCACGGCGGCCAGTCTCGAAACGGCGGTCCGGAGCATGGCGAGCGCTACAGGTCCACCGTCCAGGCGGCCGGTGATGGCGAACAGCTCGTCGAGGGCGCGCGGGTGCTCGCGGCCGGTGGGCGCTGTGTGCTCGCGGTTGACGAGGGCATCCGCTACAGCCAACGCGCGAAGCATGGCTACCACGGCGGCGGCAGTCCGCAGGAGGTCCTCGCCCCGTTGTTGGTCCTAGCTCCAGGGTTGGCCGACGGGCTCGATGGCTGGGTCGAGACCGGCTACGACCCGCCGGCCTGGTGGACCGGACAGGCAGTCCCGGAGCCCACGGTCCAAGTCGCGCCTGTAGCCGCGGTCGAAGAGCCGAGCGGCCAACTGATTCTCAGCGAACAGACGGCGCCGGCGGCTGGCGCCGGCTTGGATCGCGGAGCTGCTCGGTGCCGAGACGTTCACGGCGCAACGTGCCGCGGCGAGTCGCAGCCAGGTTCCCGAGGAGCGAGTCGTCGCGATCCTCGCGGCGCTGGACGACGCCGGCGGCAAGCTGTTGCAGGACGCGCTCGCTCGCCGGGTCGACATCGCGCCGCGTGCGTCTGCGCGGCACGCTCGCCGTGATGCGCCAACTGCTCAACATCGACGGCTACCCCGTCCTGAGCGTCGACGAGGACACGGGCGACGTGGTGCTCGACGTCGCGCTGCTGCGCGAGCAGTTCGGGCTCCGGGCAGCCGGATGACGACGCTCCCGAGCCCACAGCGCCGCCAGGAGATCGTCGACGCGCTACGGCGCGGCACCGTCCCGCAACGTGGTCTCGACGCGTTCGCGGTCGGCCTCGATCGGCTGGCGCCGACGATCGACGAAGAGCTGCGGACGGTGGCCGGCGGCGGCGCGCAGTTCAAGGCCGTCCGCGGGCGACTACGGGAGCGGCAAGACGTTCTTCTCCCGCTGGCTGTGCGAGCGCGCCAAGGCCGCTGGCTTCGCCACCTCCGAAGTCCAGATCTCCGAGACCGAGACGCCGCTGCACCGGCTGGAGACCGTCTATCGACGGCTGGTCGAGCGCCTGGCGACCGCCGACGTGCCGCAGGGTGCGCTGCGGTCGGTGCTCGAGCGGTGGGGCTTCACGCTCGAGGAGGACGTGATCGCGACCGGCGAGGTCTCCGAGCACGACGAGGCCGCGCTGCCAGCGACGCGTCGACGAGCTCATGGAAGGCCGGCTTGCGCAGGTCAGTCGCAGCGCGCCGCCGTTCGCGACCGCGCTGCGCGCCTATCGCGCGGCGCTGGTCGCCGGCGACGTCGCGCTGGCCGACGGGATCCTCGCCTGGATCGGCGCGCAGCCGAACGTGCCCGCTGCCGTCAAGCGCGCCGCCGGCGTCAAGGGCGAGATCGACCACTTCGGCGCGCTGAGCTTCCTCCAGGGACTGCTCGTCGTCCTGCGGGACTCGGGCCACGCCGGGTCTCGTGCTCGTTCTCGACGAGGTCGAGACGCTCCAGCGAGTGCGCAGCGACGTGCGCGAGAAGAGCCTGAACGCGATGCGCCAGCTGATCGACGAGATCGACGGCGGCCGCTTCCCCGGCCTGTACATCGTGATCACCGGGCACGCCGGCGTTCTACGACGGCCCGCAGGGCGCGCAGCGCCTGGCGCCGCTGGCCCAGCGGCTCCACACAGACTTCTCCGGCGACCCCCGCTTCGACAACCCCCGCGCAGTCCAGGTCCGGCTTCCGAACTTCGACTTCGAACGGCTGGTCGCTCGTCGGGGTACGCGTCCGCGACATCTACGTCGAAGGTGCGCGAGCACGCCGATCGTCTCCGTGCACACGTCGACGACTCGTACATCGAGCTGCTCGCCCACGGCGTCGCCGGCGAGCTCGGCGGCAGCGTCGGGCATCGCGCCGCGCGTCTTCCTCGAAAGCTCGTCGACGTGCTCGACAGGGTCGACGAGCTCGCCGACTTCGACCCGCGGCGCGATTACGCGCTGACCGTCGGCCGACGCCGAACTGACCCTCGAGGAGCGCGAGGCGCGCATGCCGCGAACCGCTGACGACATCGCGCTCGACGTATGAGCGACGCGTTCGGCCGGCTGCACCCGGCCGTCCAGCACCACGTCGTCAACTCGCTCGGCTGGCGGTCGCTGCGGCCGCTGCAGGAGCAGGCGATCGATCCTGTCGTCGACGGGCAGGCACGCGCTGCTTGGCGCGCCGACGGCCGGGGGCAAGACCGAGGCGGCGCTGTTTCCGCTGCTCTCGCGGATGGTCGACGCAGCGCTGGCCGGGGCTGTCGGTCCTCTACGTCTGCCCGCTGCGAGCGCTGCTGAACAACCTCTACCCGCGCGTCCAGGCGGTACTGCGACCTGCTCGGACGTCGCGCCGCGATCTGGCACGGCGACATCGGCGACGCCGAGCGCAAGCGGATCCTCGCCGAGCCGCCGGACGTGCTGCTGACGACGCCGGAGTCGATCGAAGCGATGCTCATGTCGCGCCGCGTCGGAATCCGAGCGTCTGTTCGGCGGCGTGCAGGCGGTCGTCGTCGACGAGATCCACGCCTTCGCCGGCGATGACCGGGGCTGGCACCTGCTCGCGATCCTGGCGCGCCTCGACGCGCTGGCCGGGCGCGAGATCCAGCGCGTCGGCCTGACGGCGACGGTCGGCAACCCGGATGGCTGCTCGATTGGCTCGTGTGCGGCGGCGGCCGGCGAGCGAGAGGTCGTGCTCGCCGAGCGCCGACGGCGGCTCGGAGGTGGATCTCGACCGTCGATTGGGTCGCGAGCGATCGACAACGCGGCGAAGGTGATCGCCGCGCTGCATCGCGGCGAGAAGCGGCTGGTGTTCGCAGACAGCCGCGCGCGCGTGGAGGCGATCGCCGCCGCGCTGCGGGCCGCAGGGAACGACCGTGTTCGTCTCGCACACGCTCGCTGAGCCGCGACGATCGCCGCCAGGCCGAGCGGGCGTTCGCTGAGACGCGGGACTGCGTGATCGTCGCAACCGCGCACGCTCGAGCTGGGGATCGACGTCGGCGACCTCGACCGGGTGATCCAGATCGGCGCGCCGGCGCACCGTCGCTTCGCTGCTCCAGCGGATCGGCCGGACCGGGCAGGCGGGCCGGGCACGACGCGCAACTGCCTGTTCCTGGCGACCAGCGACATGGAGCTGCTGCCAGGCACTCGCGCTGATCCGGCTCGTGCTCGACGGCTGGGTCGAGCCGCTCGTCGCGCCAGCCTAGCCGGTGAACCTCGCTGGCGCAGCAGCTGCTGGCGCGGGTGCTCGCGGAAGGGCGCGTCGGTCGCAGCACGTGGCCCGGTTCGTTCGATGCGGTGCGATCTCAAGCTGGGCTCGACCCGGCAATCTCCGAGGCGGTGCTCGACCACATGCTGAGCCGCTCGCTTCTCGTCGAGGACAGCTCGGATCGTCGCGATCGGCACCGACCGGCGAGCAGCGAGTACGGACGGCGGAACTTCATGGACGTCACGTCGCTGTTCCTGACCGAGCCGCTGCTCGCCGTCCGATGGGGTCAGCGCGATCTCGGGTACGTCGACCCGTCATCTCTGGCCTGCTCGCGAGGACACCCGAGCAACGATCTTGCTCGGAGGCCGCGCATGGGGCGTTCGCGACGTCGACTGGAACCGCCGCGTCGTCTGGGTCGAGCCGGTCGACGAGCCAGGAAAGTCACGCTGGTCGGGCGCCGGCCGGGCGCTGTCGTGGGAGGTCTGTCAGTCCATCCGGGAGGTCCTTTGCGGAGACGATCGACTGGCGCCCCACCTGAGTAACCGCGCCGCGACCAAGCTGGCCGAGCTCCACGAGGAGTACGACTGGGCGCGAGTGGACGGAACGACGCTGTTCCGCGACGCCGTCCGCTCGAGGTCGCGGTGGTGGACGTTCGGCGGCGCACGCGCCAACCGGACGCTCGCTCACGCGCTCGACAAAGCGGGAGTCGCGACGATGGCCGTCGACGACCTCAGCATCGGGCTGCGGAGCCCCGCCCCGGTTGATGCGATCAAGGCGATCGCCGACGCGACGGATCCCGCCACGCTGCGGATGCCGGTCGATCCCCGGCGAGTCGACGCGATCAAGTTCGCGTCGTGCGTCCCGGACGCCGCCCTGCGACGCATGATCTCCGAACGCGACGCGGACGAACCGGCCGATGAGCCGGGTCCTGAGCGAACCGATGCGCATCGCAAGCAGCTAGCGCCTGCGTTTCCGCTGAGCCGCCACTCGCGTTACGGACAGGCGCCAGGCCAAGGATCGTCGCCGACGCAATCGCCCGTTGAGGTCTCGTCCGGGAGTCGAAGCAGTCGTCGGTCACCCTGGCCTCGAATGGTTGTTCCTCTTTAGGTCTGTCAGCGTCGACGCCGCTCGGCGAACTCGTGTCTTGCGTGAAGCGGAGCCGGAACTCTTCGACCTTGGCTACCTCACTGTCCGGAGTGATCTGACGTTTGCCGTAAGCAGCCGGCTGCGCGATGTGTAAGCCAACGGCCGCTCACAACACGACGAGCGCATTCCCGTCACGTGGTTCTAGGGATCCAAGCAAGGAGCAATTCGTCGACCGCGCCGTCCCAGGATCACAGTTGAGGGCCAAGGTCAGGCGCCGGGGCGTGGTGGCTCACGTCCGGCAGCGCAGGTTGACGTGGTTTCGGGGTCACGTGCGATCTTCGGCGGTCGTTGGCAAGCGGCTCTGCCTCACTGCGGCGCATCGCGCGGGCGAGGGCCTGCAGCGCATCGGCTGGTTCTCGCGGCGCCGGCTTCGGCGCGTACGCGGACCGCTCGGTGTCAGCCGTCGCGGAGTCGGTCACGAGTTCGATGTGCGTTTCGCCGCGGGCGCGCGAGAGCGCGGTGTAAGCCCACTCGCGGGTGAAGTCCTCGGGGCGGCCGACCACGACGGCGGCTTCGACGGTGGCGCCTTGGCTGGCGTGGCCGGTGACGGCGTAGGCGTGCTCCAGGTGCTCGGCGACGTAGGCGGCCGGGAGGGTCTTCTTGCGGCCGTCGGCGCTGCGGACGACGACGCCTTGGCCGGCGCCGACCGCGGTGATGGTGGCGATGCCGCCGTTGTCGACGTCCAGGCGGCGGTCGTTGCGGCGGGTGATCACGCGGTCGCCGACCGCCCACTGCCGGCCGCCGAACGAGACGTCTCGCCTGGCCAGCTCGCCGGCGGCGCGGAGCCGTTCGCGGGCGAGGGCGTTGAGTGCCTCGCGGGTGGCGTTGTCGCGGACGATCATCACGGCCGCGTCGGGGCCGTGGGTCGTCGCGCAGCTCGGCCCAGCGATCGACGGCCGCGCGCAGCGCGTCTGTGCCAGTGGCGTGCAGGGTGATGTCCTTGGCCTTGTGCGCGAGGTAGGTCTCGGGATCGCCGTCATGGAGGGCGGCGAGGGCGGCGCGCTCGGCAGGGTCTCGCTGGCGCATGACCTGCAGCAGCTCCGCTCCTCCGTGATCGTGGGCCAGGGCGGCGAACCAGCCGCCGGCCTCGACGCTCGTGAGCTGGCCGGCGTCGCCGACGGCGATGATCTTCGCGCCCGCCTTCTGAGCGTGCTCGAACAGGCGCGCTGTGATCCGGGTCGGCGCCATGCCGGCTTCGTCGATCATCAGCACGACGCCACGAGCGAGGCCGCCATGCCGGTCGGCGGCGCCGGTCATGGCGTGCAGCGTCTCGGCCGGGATTCCCGCCGCGTCGCGCAGCTCGCGAGCGGCCCGCGCCGTCGGCGCGACGCCGGCCACCTGGTATCCCGCCTGCCGGTAGGCGTCGGCAAGGGCGCGCAACATCGTCGTCTTGCCGGTTCCGGCCAGCGCCTGCACGGTGTCCACGCCGTTCCCGCTGGCTGCGAGCGTCCGAACCGCGGTCTCCTGATCCCGATTCAAACCGGCGTCACGCAGGGCGGCGTCGACGCGGCGACCCTTCAGCACAGCTACGCCAGCGTCGCGGCTACCAGCGGCCGTCTCGAGAATCCGGGCCTCGCACGCCAGCAGGCCAACCGTCGAGTACCTCGCCTGTCCCTGGTTGTCCGGGGCGAGCTGCTCGACGCTCGCGTCGGCCAGGTACTTGTCCGCAACGAGCTCGAGGTCACGAAGGCCGATCCCGTCCGGGAACTCGCCTGCCAGCTCCGCCAGCGCGTGGCGCCGCGCGAACGTGTTGTGGTTGCCTGTTAGGCCCTCAGGGCCGGACAGCCGCTCGACGATCGCCGGCCAAGAAGGCAGCCGAGGCTCGGCCGGCGACCTACCCACAAGCGCGTCGAGCTCGGCCGGCCCGAGCCCGTGCTCGGCCGCGCGGGCGCGGGCATCCGCCCGCCAATCCGCCATCGCCTCTGTCGCCTGCTTCGGACGGCGGGTCGCCAGGGCGATCGTCTGCATCGCCTCGCGTGACAGCGACGCGCCCGCGCCGACCAATTCGAAAGCACGCTCCTCGATCTCGGCGCGGCGCTGCGAGAAGTGCCGAAGCACCCCGTCGGGCACGCCCTCGATCTCGAACAGGCCACGTCCGACCTGCCGCCAGGAGACCCAGCCGAACCGCTCGCGGACCTCGGCGCGCAGGACCGCCCGGTAGACGGCTCCCGCAGCTGACTTGTGCTCGTAGAGGGCGCGGGCGTCGAGAGCGGTGAACCGGCCGTCCGCCCGGGTCAGGTTCGCCACCACCACATGCGTGTGCAGCTGCGGGTCCCGGGCACGGGAGAGCCGGTGCCGGTACGCAGCGCCGACGAACCCCTCGCCGCGCACGCGCTCCACACCTGCGTGGCCGCGGCGGGTCCAGCACGCCTCCCGCTCCAGGTACGCCGACCGCGGCTGCCACCGCGGCGTCATGCGCGGCAGCCAGACCGTCCGACAGCTCGCGCCCGCCGACGGCGAACAGCACCGACACGCTCTTCGGCGCCGAGAATGTCAGGTCGATGGCGGCGACCTTGGATCGCTCCCCCATCCGCCGCAGGACGGACCCGTCCAGCGGGTTGACGCCACGCATCAGCAGCATGAACCCGTCGGCAGTCACGTCCTCGCCGGCACGCAGCCCGATCTCCGAAGCGCCCGAGCCGATCCACCTGCCCGGCGCCTCTCCACGGCCGGAGTAGTAGTCCTCGAGCCCGTCCGCGACCTGGCGCTCGTAGTAGTCAAGCTGCGCGCCAGAGGCACCCAACTTGCCGATGCTCAACACGGCCCTAGCACCCCAAAATTCCGACACAAAACGGACACATGCGCGAGGAAAACGGCCGAAATCACCGGTCAGCGTCCTTCTCCCGGCAAATTGTCAAACAGCGACATTTGCAGGGCATTCGAACCCGTCAGTGCCCGCTCGTGGTCACCCGTTTCAGGCCCGGGAGGCGCTGATAAGGAAGAGGTCCCAGGCTCGAGTTCTGGATCGCGCGCTCCGTGAAATCTCCGCAGATACGCGGGTTTCCACCGCGATTGCCGTTCGTCTGAAACGGCCTACGGAAACGTCGGGGCCCCGGTGATGTCCGTCGAGCGTCGTTCTCTGACCGTTCCCGGGCGGCAAAACGTTCTCGTTAATTCGCCGCATGTGCGGCTGCGTCCAAGATTTCCCGGACGTTTTCGTCAACGTTTACGGGACGCAGACGATCATCCGGTTTATAGAGTCCCAAAGGGTGGTAGTTTCGGACTATCCGCGGTATGGCACTTCTGATCGCGCCGCCCACGTTCGACCGTAGCCCCGGAAAGCGTAAGCGAGGCCACATCTTCTGGTCCCCCGCTGGCTTGCCGTGGCTCGGCTAGGAGACTCTTGCGTAGATTTATCTCGATTGCAGCGGTTGTCTTGCCCATCGCCGGCGCGCTAGTTGCTCCCGGCGCCGGTTTCGGTTCGTCGTTCGGCACTTCTCGTCTCACCGCAGCCGCGTTCACGACGGGGCTTGGCGGTAGCACTCAGCGGTGCCACCGACGAGCAGGGAGATGTCAGCCGGCACCGCCGCCGGCGCCGGTGAATACGACGGCTCCGGTGATCAGTGGGACGGCGCAGCAGGGCGACACGCTGTCGGTCAGCAATGGCGGGTGGTCGGGTTCCCCGAACGGGTTTAGCTATGCGTGGCAGGACTGCGATGCCAACGGGGCCAATTGTGCTCCGATCAGCGGGGCGGGCAAGAACACCTACGCGCTTCAGGCCGGTGATGTTGGCAACACGATCGAGGCGTCGGTGACCGCAACGAACGCGGGTGGTAGCGCAACGGCAACAACGAGCGCGACCGCGGTCGTGACCGCGGCACCGCCGCCGGCGCCGGTGAATACGACGGCTCCGGTGATCAGCGGGACGGCGCAGCAGGGCGACACGCTGTCGGTCAGCAATGGCGGGTGGTCGGGTTCCCCGAACGGGTTTAGCTATGCGTGGCAGGACTGCGATGCCAACGGGGCCAATTGTGCTCCGATCAGCGGGGCGGGCAAGAACACCTACGCGCTTCAGGCCGGTGATGTTGGCAACACGATCGAGGCGTCGGTGACCGCAACGAACGCGGGTGGTAGCGCAACGGCAACAACGAGCGCGACCGCGGTCGTGACCGCGGCACCGCCGCCGGCGCCGGTGAATACGACGGCTCCGGTGATCAGCGGGACGGCGCAGCAGGGCGACACGCTGTCGGTCAGCAATGGCGGGTGGTCGGGTTCCCCGAACGGGTTTAGCTATGCGTGGCAGGACTGCGATGCCAACGGGGCCAATTGTGCTCCGATCAGCGGGGCGGGCAAGAACACCTACGCGCTTCAGGCCGGTGATGTTGGCAACACGATCGAGGCGTCGGTGACCGCAACGAACGCGGGTGGTAGCGCAACGGCAACAACGAGCGCGACCGCGGTCGTGACCGCGGCACCGCCGCCAGCGCCGGTGAATACGACGGCTCCGGTGATCAGCGGGACGGCGCAGCAGGGCGACACGCTGTCGGTCAGCAATGGCGGGTGGTCGGGTTCCCCGAACGGGTTTAGCTATGCGTGGCAGGACTGCGATGCCAACGGGGCCAATTGTGCTCCGATCAGCGGGGCGGGCAAGAACACCTACGCGCTTCAGGCCGGTGATGTTGGCAACACGATCGAGGCGTCGGTGACCGCAACGAACGCGGGTGGTAGCGCAACGGCAACAACTAGCGCGACCGCGGTCGTGACCGCCGGAACGCCGCCGGTGACCTCGCAGTTCCCACTGCAAGTGTCTGCGAATGGGCGCTACCTGGAAACGGCGCAGGGTAGTCCGTGGCTGATGGTCGGCGACTCACCGCAGGCGCTGATTGGGAACAACAGCGAAGCGACGGCCGACAGCTACTTCGCGGACCGGGTCGAGCACGGGTTCAACGCGGTCTGGGTCAACCTCCTGTGCGCCGACTACACGTTCTGCAACTCGAGCGGCACCCAGGCCGTTTCCGGAGATGCGCCCTTCACGAGCGGTTCGTCGCCAGCGGACTACAGCTTCGGGAACGCGGAGTGCGGCAACTGCAACTCGTCCTACTTCTCGGCTGCGCACGCGATCATCGCAGACGCCGAAGCTGACGGTATCGAGGTGCTGCTCGACCCGATCGAAACGTCGGGCTGTTCTGGTGGGTGGATGGCGACGCTTGAGAACAACGGCGACGGCACCACCAGCACCTCAACGGCGGACTATAAGTACGGCCAATATCTCGGCACAGAGTTCGGCGATCTCAAAAACATCATCTGGCTGTCGGGAAACGACTTTCAGTGCATCGGCACCGCGGCGGATCGCAACGACGCGCTGGCTGTTGCGGAGGGGATCGCGAACACCGACCCTGCCGCCCTTCAGACCTTGGAGTCCAACGAGTGCAACGGCGATTCATGCGAGGGAAGCAGCAGCCTCGTTGGTACGACCGGGGCCGCCACCGGCTTTTCGGCGGCGCAACTGAACCTGTCCTACACCTATGCGCCGGCCTATGCGGAGGACCGCGCCGCCTATGCCCAGACACCGACGGAGCCGGTGTTTCTGGGAGAGTCGAACTACGACGGAGAGGATCTTGGCGGCACTGACGGCTGCCTGATGGCCCGCAACTGCCGCCTGCAGGAGTGGTGGACAGCCACTTCCGGCGCGACGGGCGACTTCTACGGCAGCTATTACACGGACGCGATCGGGTGCGGTTGTTCGCACGGCGGCGTGACGCTCCCGGCCAACGGCTTCAACTCCGCGGACCTCGACTCGGATGTCGTGACGCAGTTCGGATATGTGACCTCGCTGCTCGAATCGCTCGACTGGCAGAACCTTGTCCCGGACACGGCGAACGATGTCGTCACATCGGGGATCGGGACGTGTCCAACGACGGGCTCGATCACGTCGGTGACGTGCGTAACGACCGCAAGCAACTACGACGGCTCAGCAGGATCTGCCACAGAGGCGATCTCCTACCTACCCGACCCAAGCTCGTTCGCAAGCCCGGTCGTGGATCTCGCTGATTTCGCCGGACCGGTAACGGCCCAGTGGTATGACCCAGCAGACGGGGCTTTCAGGTCGATCGCGGGTTCGCCGTTCACCAACTCTGGGACGCACACGTTCACTCCAACGACGAACAACAGCGCCGGCGACAAGGATTGGGTTCTCCTGCTCCAGAGCTGACCTTCAGCGCGCCCCGATCCGGGCTGAAGGGCCGAAGGAGAGGCAGACCAGGGGATGTTCGCCGTCACGCCGGCGGCCACTCGCCAAGCGGTCTGCCGATCTCCCACTCGCCCGAACGGGTCAAGGATCCGACCCAAACGCCAGCGATGCTCGTCCGCAACGGCGGCGATCTCTCGCGCACCAGCGTCAACTGCCCGCTGCAAGGTTGAGCCGGGATCATCGACGACCAGCAGCGTACGGCCGGTCGCGCCGCCGATCGACGGTGGGCTGAAGCGCTTCATATCCGGAGACGCCGCCGTGATCCAGAACACGGCATCCACGACCGCGAGCTGGACGACGATGTCATCGTCCTCCCCGACCCGATGTAGGACCGTCGCGCCGAACGCCGCCCGATAGAACTCGACAGCGGCGCTCGCACGATCGACCCACAGCTCGGGCTGGATGCTGGTCATCGATGCGCATCCTTAGCGGTCGGGCCCGCCGGCTCGAGCGGGACACGGCTGCGCATCTCAGCCGATCCTCCGGAAAGTGATCAGGTCGTCCTCCCAAGTTCCGCTGTCATCGAGCGACAGCTCGCCCTGCCCAGCGATCGCGTTGCCATCGTCGCTGATGGTGTAGACGAACCGCTGGCAGAACCCGGCACGTTGTTCCGGAATCGCCAAGTGTTCGCGGTGACCTCGACCGCGAAGACCCGTGTCGATGGCGGCATTGTGCTCTGCATTGCTTGATCAAACGTCTGAGCATGTGACCCGCCGTTCGTCGAGAAATTATCTGTCCCGGATCGCTCCGCCGTTGATGCGAACATGTGTTCTTACTCGATTTGGATGGATACGTTCTTGATATCTAGAGGAACAGCGAATGCACGCCTTTGGGGTCGTCGTGGGGTCGCTGGTTAGCGGGCCGGCCGTCGGCGAGGTAGAGGCGCTCGCGGAGCTGGTCGGCCCAGGCGCGGCCGTCGGCCTTGCCAGTCATATCGAGGGTGATGAGGTCAGCAGCTTGGCCAGGCGGGCGCGGTTGGTGAACGAGCCGACGCGGTTGCCGATTCGGCGCTCGACCTCGCGCAGGGCTTGCTCGACAGGGCCGGTGGAGTTGATCCCGTTGGGGTCGCGGGTGGCGATCTGGGCCTCCGCGCGCTGGCCGTAGGTCTGCATCACTGGATCGCGAGCGGGAGCGGCCGTGCTTGCCTTCGGCGTGCTCGGTCTCGATCGCTCTCTGCAGCCGCCGCCAGTTCTCAGGACCGCGGAACGCCTCCGGGAGCGTGCACACGATCGGGTGGCGGCCGTCGGCGAGCAGCTCGGCAGGGAGGTGCTCGCGCAGCTTGCGCCCCAGGTGCCATTCGCACAGGCGGTGCTCGACTCGGTCGCCGAAGACGTTGTTGACCGCCAGCGTGAGCGCGTTATCGGCGTCGCTGACGATCACCCGCGGCGCGGCCTCCAGCGATCCGAGGAACGCCTCCCAGGCGGCCAAATCCTTGCGGGCAAAGGGCTCAAGCCGCCACAAGATCGGGATCGGCGCCCACCTGTCTGGGTCACGCTGCTCCCGTCCCACCGCCGCCAGCACGTGAAACCCACGACCCCGGTGAGCACCGCTCTTGACCCGGAAGTTTTGGCTGTCCACCGCGATCGCGTGCGGCCACCGCTCGGGCAACTCGCCGGCGCAGATGAACCCGCTGCATACGTCGACCCAGTTGGCGACCAGCTGCCCCTCGTTCGCCGCCGAGCGACGCCCGTGCCCGCGCTCGGCCAGCACCAGGCCCGCCTTCTGCCGCGCCAGCTCGGCCGCCGCCCGATAACTGCTCCCCTTGGCAACCAGTACCAGCGCCTCCCCGACCTCCCGTGCGGAGAACCGGTACTCCCTCGCCCCCGCCTGCCCTTCCCACAGCTCAAGCCCCGTCGAGCACTCCACACAGAACGGATGCGGCTGCCCCTGACGGGTCAGAACCGGGGTGAACCGATGCTTCGGATCACCGTTGGTCGGCCGACACAGCCACCGCTGACGACGATGCGACGGCTTGCCATACCAACCACCACGAACCACCCTCGAGCCCGCGTGCTCAGAAACCGGACAGACCGGAATCTCCATACTCCGCGCACGCTATCCCTGCAAGCAGACGTATCCATCGAATCGAGTAAGACATGTGTTCGTGTCCGGGGCACCCACGATCCTCCACGCTGACCTCGACTCGTTCTATGCGTCGGTCGAGCAGCGGGACAACCCGCGGCTGCGCGGCAGGCCCGTCATCGTCGGCGGCGGCGTCGTGCTCGCGGCGAGCTACGAGGCGAAGGCACACGGCATCCACTCCGGCATGGGCGGCGGTCGCGCCCGCGCTCTGTGTCCGGCTTCGATCGTCGTCAAGCCCCGGTTCGACGCCTACTTGAGCGCGAGCCGCCAGGTGTTCGCGATCTTCGCCGATACCTCTCCGGTGGTCGAGGCGCTGTCGATCGACGAGGCGTTCCTCGACGTGCGCGGGCTCGGGCACATCCTCGGCACGCCGATCGAGATCGCCAAGTCGTTGCGCCGCCGAGTGCGCGCCGAGGTCGGTCTCGCGATCACTGTCGGCCTCGCGAGCACCAAGTTCCTGGCGAAGGTCGCGAGCGGCGTCGCCAAGCCCGACGGCCTGCTCGCGATTCCGGTTGGCGCCGAACTCAGCTTCCTGCACCCGCTGCCGGTGGAGCGGCTCTGGGGCGTCGGCCAGGTGACGGCAGCGCGACTCCACGCCCATGGCCTGACCACGGTCGGGCGGGTCGCGGCGCTCAGCGAGCCGGCGCTGATCGAGCTGCTCGGGAAGGGCAGTGGACGCAAGTTGTCCGCGCTCGCCCACAACCGCGACCCGCGTCGCGTCGCGTCGCGCCGCCGCCGCCGCTCGATGGGCGCCCAGCGAGCGCTCGGCCGCGGCCGACGGACCCCGGCCGAGCTCGACGCCGCGCTGATGACCCTCGTCGATCGGGTCACGCGCCGCATGCGGGCCAAGCAGCGCGCATGCCGGACGATGACGCTGCGCCTGCGGTTCGACGACTACTCGCGCGCGACGCGGTCGCAGACGTGCGCCGAAGCGACGTCGGGAACGGCGACGTTGCTCGCGATCGGGCGAGGGTTGCTGGCCGGCGCCCAACCGCTGATCGCAGCGCGCGGGCTGACCCTGCTCGGCGTCACGCTCAGCAACCTCTGCGATGCTCGCGCGGTGCAGCTCGCGCTGCCGCTCGACCGCGCTTCCGGCCTCGACGCCGCGATCGATAGCCTGCGCGACCGGTTCGGGACCGAGGCAATCCAGCGCGGCGCGCTGCTCGGGCGCCCCGCCGAGCAGTGGCTGCCGCCGCTTGAGGACTGAGCTCGCGCGGCACCGGGGCCGGGGTCCAGCGAGGCAAAGCAGCCGTCCGCTCGCTGCCGGATTTGCCCAGAATCGCCCCGATGACCGATCCCGGCACCTTGGTCTCGATGGCACATCACCCTAAGCCGGCGGCGGCTTCGACCGGTGAGACGGGTCGCGTTTACTGTTGGGTCCGACAGTCTCGCGGGAGGTTTCGGCTAGCCTTGGTGGCAGCACATCGAATGCCCGACGCGGTCCTGCACCTCTCGTCGTTGGTCGGTAGTCCTCTCGTTGATGTCTCAGGCGAGCGGCTCGGGCGGGTGGAGGACGTGATCGTCCGGTTGGACACGGGTGAGGAGCTACCCCCGGTCGCCGGCTTGAAGGCGCGGATCGGGGGTCGGGAGATGTTCGTCCCGATGAATCGGATCGCTCAGCTGCAGCAGTCCGCGGCGAGGACATCGACGACGAAGCTCAATCTGGCGCAGTTCGACCGCCGAGAGGGCGAGGTTCTGCTGCGGGCGGACGTTCTGGGCCGCAGCCTGATCAACGTCACTACCGCCCGGCTGCTCACCGCCCGTGAGATCGACCTGGCGGGCGAGGGCGAGACGTGGCGTGTGGCGGGGATCGATCCGAGCCTCGGGGCTGGCCTCCGACGGTTTCTCCCGCGGCGATTCCGTGGTCACGAGGGCGATCATGCCCAGTTCGTGCCGTGGTCTGAGACTGAGCCGTTCGTCGGCCACGTTCCGACCTCGCGGTTGCGGCTGGCGTCGCGCCGGTTGGCGCGGCTACATCCGGCACAGATCGCTGACCTGGTCGAGGCGGCGTCGCATGACGAGGGGGAGGAGATCCTGCAGGCGGTGGGGCACGACAAGGAACTCGAGGCCGACGTGTTCGAGGAGCTCGACGATGAGCACCAGGTGGAGTTCCTGCGCGAGCGCTCAGACGCCGAGGTCGCCGCGGTTCTCGCGCGGATGGAGAGCAACGACGCGGCGGATTTGCTGCTGGAGATCCCGCAGGAGAGGCGGATGCCGGTCCTAAACCTGCTCCCCTCCCCCAAGCAGCTGAAGATCAAGCGTCTGCTGGGCTACAACCCGTCGACGGCGGGCGGCCTGATGGACCCCGACTTCGCCGCGCTGCGAGCCGATGCCACCGTCGCCGACGCGCTTTTGCAGGTGCGCCGCAGCGAGCTGGCGCCAAGCCAGCTGCTGACGCTGTGGGTGATCGGTGCCGCCGGTGAGCTGTCTGGAGCGGTGCTTCTGTCCGAGCTGATACGCGCCCCGGCGCAGGACGTTGTGTCAAACCTGATCGAGACTGCGGTGCCGAAGGTCTCCCCGGAGACCGAGCTACCGGAGGTCGCGCGGTTGATGACCGACTTCAATCTGTTGGCGATCCCGGTAATCGACGGCGACGAGCGACCGATTGGTGTCATCGCCGTCGACGACGTGATCGAACTGCTTCTCCCGGACGAGTGGCGTTGGCGGGCGGGGCTCGCGCGCGGCTGACCTTAGGCGGTTGCATCGCACCCGCCTCGACAGGCGGTGGTAACCTCGCCAATGCGGCGAAACACTGTGTTTACGCGGCATCCACGCGATGGACAACGACACCACATATCAAGACAGCGAACCGCCGCGAAGTAGCCGGCCCGCGGCTGCTGTGGTGAGCGTCCTGTCGCGTCCCGAGAAGTGACCTCGGGCTAAGGACCTCCTCGGCGGCCGCGGCTGACGCCGCGTGCCAGGAAAGGAGGTCGAGCAATGCCGACGAATTCGTCCGCCCCACCGGCGGAGGCAAGGTCACCTGAGCGCGCGGTGCTCGACTCCGCGCATACCGGCGATATCAAGGGCGCGTTCGGCACGATCGGCCAGCACGACGGCAGCCGTCACGGAGCACGGGCTCGGACGCTGGCGCTGCTGGCGATCGTCGGCCCGGGGTTGATCGTGATGGTGGGCGACAACGACGCCGGAGGGGTCGCCACCTATTCGCAGGCGGGTCAGAACTACGGCACGAGCCTGCTGTGGGTGCTGCTGCTGCTCATTCCTGTTCTGGTCGTCAACCAGGAGATGGTTGTGCGGCTGGGTGCGGTCACGGGTGTGGGTCATGCGAAGCTGATCAATGAGCGGTTCGGCCGGTTCTGGGGGTGGTTCTCGGTCGGAGACCTGTTCATCCTGAACTTCCTGACGATCGTCACCGAGTTCATCGGCGTCAGTCTCGCCCTCGGATACCTGGGCGTGTCGCAGTACGTGGCGGTTCCGATCGCCGCGGTCGGGCTCATCGCAATCACGGCGAGTGGCAGTTTCCGCTTCTGGGAGCGATCGATGTTCGTGTTCGTGTTCGCCAACGTGCTCGTGATTCCGCTGCTCTTCATGGCCCACGCACATGTGAGTTCGATCGCCCACGACTTCGTGGTGCCCGGGATCCTCGGTGGAGCGAACTCGACATCGGTGCTGTTGATCATCGCGATCGTGGGGACGACCGTCGCGCCGTGGCAGCTGTTCTTCCAGCAGTCGAACATCATCGACAAACGCATCACGCCGCGATGGATCAACTACGAGCGACTCGACACCTGGATCGGCGCGATCATCGTGGTGATCGGCGCCGCCGCGCTGATGGCGATCTCGGCGTTCGCGTTTGCGCACACGCATTACTTCGGCCAGTTCACCGACGCTGGGGGTACCGCCACTGGCCTGGGCCAGGTGCTGGGCAAGACCGCCGGGGTGTTCTTCGCGGTCGTGCTGCTGAACGCTTCGCTGATAGGCGCCGGCGCGGTCACGCTGTCGACGAGCTACGCGTTCGGTGATGTGTTCGGCACCAAGGGCTCACTGCACCGAAGCTTCGCCGACGCCAAGGCCTTCTATGCAATCTTCACTGTGCTGGTCGCCGCGGCTGCCGGCATCGTCCTGATCCCGGGCGCGCCGCTGGGCGTGATCACCGTCGCGGTGCAGGCGCTTGCGGGGGTGCTGCTGCCGAGCGCGACCGTGTTCCTGCTGTTGCTCTGCAATGACCGCGAGGTGCTCGGCCCGTGGCGCAACCCCGGGTGGCTGAACGTCCTGGCCAGCGTGATCGTGGCCATCCTCGTGCTCCTCTCACTGATTCTGATGGCGACCACGGTGTTCCCCAACATCAACGTCGCCGCCGTCACGCTCGGAGGCGCGGTCGCCCTTGTGACCGGCTTGCTGGGGTTCGGGGTGGTGACGCTGCGCTCACGCCGCCGCGCGAGCGCGGTGACCGTCATCGAGCCGTCGTCGTCGGTGCCCAAGGAGCAGTGGACAATGCCGCCGCTGGCGCTGCTGGGCCGCCCGCAGTGGTCGACGAGTCGTAAGGCTGCGATGTTGACGATGCGCGGTTACCTGCTGATCTCGATCATCCTGCTGATCGTCAAAGCGGTACAGCTCGGGGGCGGCTGAACCGGGCGTCGGTCTAGCGACCAGATTGACCGATGGGTACGCAGCCGCCGCCCCGACGTTGACGGCCGCGCTGCCGGCCTATCTGGCCGGCTGGTCACCGCGGGACGCGACGCGCTCGTGCCATGAAAGGAGAGAGCGATGCGCGGCAAAGGGTATGGACGCCCGCGCCAGAGCGCTCCTCGCCGACGGCGAGTCGGCCGAGCATCTGCACCGCGAGGCGATCGAGGCACTTGGACAATCTCGGATGGCGGCGCACCTTGCGCGTGCCCGGCTGAGCTATGGCGAGTGGCTCCGCCGTAACAACAGGCGGGTGGACGCGCGCGACCAGAGAGCGCAGACGAGACCGCCTCTCGGTGCGTGCGACGGCGGTGGCTGTCGCCATTGCCGCGGTCGTCGTGGCAGCGTGTCTGGTAGCGGGCGGGCTGATGCTCTCCGCCGTGTCGGGGAATGCGAGCCGACCGCGGGCAGGTGGTGGGTCCCGAGCCGGGGTGCGGCGGCCCGATACTGCGCCCGGTGCACCACGCCGCGGACGTCTCGCAAATCGGCGCGTCGGGTTCGCTGCTCATCATCCCGGCCCTCGACGTGCGCGCGTCGCTCGTCGCCACCGGCGCCGTCGGTTCGCGCAGTACGGCCTCGCTCACGGTTCCGGCTGAGATCCACACCGTCGGCCGGTGGGACGGGACAGTGCAGGACGGGCAACGAACCGTCCAGGAGGACGCGCCGTCGCCGGGTCAGGCCGGCGACGCGGTAATTGCCGGACACGTCGACTCAGCGGCGCCAGGTCCGGGCGCGCTCTACGACCTCAGGCAGCTCGTAGTCGGCGACTCAATCAGGATCATCGACTCGCACGGGCACCCCTCCACCTGGGTAGTCGACGCCAAGCCCGCGACGGCACTCAAGACCGAGCTTCCCGCGACGCTGTGGGTCACGACCGGTCCGGCGAAGCTGGCGCTGGTGACCTGCGGAGGTCCGTTCGACCCGAGCACCGGTCACTACCTCGAGAACGTAATCGTCTGGGCGAGCCAGATCGGCGCCAGCGCCGCCGTGACCGGTTCATGAAGTGAGGTCAGCGCGCCGCGAACGGACCTCGGACAGCCGTCGTTGAGCGCGCCGCAAATCGCGCTCGAGCTGTTGCAGGCGGGGGCTTGAGCCCACTCCCCACCGGTACTGCTTGGCGCGCAGAAGGGCGACGCGATCGTGGCAGTACCGAGCCTCGGCAAGCGCTACCTCGAGCTCGCTGGTGGAGCTCACGAGTCGAATTCCACTACCGAATAGGCGTGATGACTCAGGATCTCCCGCACGTCCGACGGCGCCCCACCGTGCGGCCGCCGCCAGACGACGAACGGCTGGTGCTGGCCCATGTCGAAGATCGCCAGCACGGTGCCGCCGCGCAGCGGGTCCGGGAGTCCGACCTCGGTGATGCAATCGATGCTGCCGCGTCGCGTCCACAGCGTCGCAATTCGCCGGGCCCTCGGGCGAGTTCCCAGCTCAAGTTCGAGCGCGGCTCGCAGTGTGGCGTAGACGCGCTCTGCGAGCTGGCGGTCCTCGCCGGTTCCTGGGATGAAGAAGGTGCTCACGTGCGATCAGAGCCCGCGGTTCCGAGCGTCTTCCGCGAGCGCGGCGCCCATCGTTCCCGGATCGATCTGGCCTTGGAGCTCGGCGATCAGCTGGGCGTGCCGCTCCGATTCGCGGTGCACAGAGTCCTGGAGGCCGTCGAGCTGCCGTTCAAGATGTGCGACGCGGGCTTCGAGCGCTTGGAGGCGATCGGGCCTCGGATCGTCCAAGTTGCTGGTCGGTGGCTGGCGGCCCGCGGCGAGACCGCGGATTTGGCGGATCCGTGCGATCAGTCCTTCACGGTCGTCGATCGTCATCGCCCGCGCAACCGGTTCGGCGGAGCAGGACGGGGTGGGCGGCGCCGACGCTCATCCTCGGTCATCGGGCTCGACATCGGTCTCCTTCCCTGGCCGGCGTGGTCGGGCTACTGGGAAGAAGATTCGCTGCGTCGGCGCGGAGAACCTCACGGGCGATGACATCACCCGCACGCTTGACGGTAGCACCGACGTGATCGCGGTCAAGGGGACGTAGCCGTCCGGGGGTTTCTGCCTCTGGGAGCCAGTCGCATGCGTCTCCGCTCGCAAGCTCGCACCCCTCCCGGCCGCCGACGCAAGGACTCAGCCAGTCATCGCTCCGTTCGCGCACGCCTGCCGCCGGCCGCGGACAAGAGCAAACAAGGCAACCAAATGGATCATGCCACCGCCAATCGCGACAAAGATGATCAGCTCAGACGGGTGAGGCGGCCAGGGCGCCACCGGCGCAGTCAACGGTGGCCCGGGAAGGCTGACGGCCCAGCCAGGACGTGACGCTCCAACTCTGAGCCCTGCCGCTGTGCGACTCAGCCGCCGGTTGACTCCAGCCACTCCTCGAACGTTGGACCGGCGAGGATCGCGCCCGGGCCGGGGAGGAGGACGCCCGACTCGTTGGCCTCGCCGTCGACCGGGTCGCTAACTGCTTCGACCCGCAGCGTCTTGTCGCGCCGGCTGACGAGCAGCTCGGCCATTTCGACGAGACTCTCCTCGCGCGGACCCGCAACCTCGAGCGTCGGCCCGGAGGCCGAGCTGCGATCGACAGCCACGTCGGCGAGCGTCTCCGCGACAGTCCGAGCGGCGACCAGCTGCGTGCGCATCTCCGGCACATAGGCGACATCGCCCTGCGTGCCCCAGAGCACCAACTGAGCCACGAATTCGTGGAACTGCGCCGCTCGTAGCAAGCGCGCCGGGATTGGGCCTGAAAGTGCCGTCCGTTCATGTGCGACCTTCGCGATCAAGCCGCGCGGCAGACCAACAGCTCCAGACGTCTGCACTTCGCTACGCCGTCACTCGCGCCTGCCCCAGAACGCTACGCCGGCTGAGCGCCGGCGCACAGGTCCGAACCGGCGACAGCCCAGCGCCCCATTAGGTGTCGTGGTGGAACGTGTTGTAGTGGAACGTGTAGGTACCCATCCCGGTGGCGTCCTGTCCACTGAAGCTACCTTGGCCGACCAAGCCGGCGAGCCCTCCGGTGCCGCGTGCGAAGAACGTGCCGCTGAAGACCCCGTTGTCGCGACCGAAAACGGCGAGGTCGAGCTCGCCGCTCGTGCCGTTCACGGTCACGGGAGCGGTCCAGTCGCCGACGAATGTTTCGTTACCGGCTGGGTTCACGAACGCCAACACGTCGAGGCTACCGCTGCCCGCAATCGTGCCGGTGAACGTCAACGAGCCGTTCTGCTGCCTGATTAGGCTCTTCCCGATCATCGCCTGCCATACCAACGTCGGCGGGCCAAGCTGCACCGTCCCACCGCCCATCCCACCGCCCATCCCACCGCCTCCGCTGGCGTTCGATGCCAAGGCTGACGGGACCACTGCAAACAGCGCCGCCGTGACGGCCACTAAGCCAACCAAGAGGCGGCTACCCACAAAGCGCATCGTCGATCCTCCCCTGTCGTCGCTTCCCGATCTGCTGGTCAAAGAGTAGTCGGGGGCGCTCGGGTCTTCACCCGGCCCTACCTGGCGCTAGTCAGCCCACCAGTCGCGCTGCCCATCAACGTCTTCGCCCGGCCTCATAGCCTCGCCGAGATTGGGCGCGCCGATGACCAGGATCTCCAGGCCCTCCGGCCCGGCCTCATAGCCTCGCCACGTACCAGGCGGCACTCGCACGGCGTCCCACGCCTTGAGTTCGACGATCTCGTCGTCGAGCTTCATCCTCCCACTCCCACGGACGACCACGTAGACCTCCTCCTGCTTCTTGTGCGTGTGGCCGTACGGAAAGCGATAGCCGGGTGGGACGTGCTGGTAGCTCAGGCCGGATTCCTCAAGTTCGAGCGGCGCGGTCGCCGCGCGGAACTCCAGGTCTGGCGCGCCGTTGAACCTCGGTCCGAGATCCTCCAGATCCTCCTTGAGGTTCCTGAGTGTGAATGGCACCGCCCGATCCTATGGCAAGCGGGGCCACGCGATGCTCCCGAAACCACGTAAACGACACACGAGCCTGCACATCATCACTCTCGCCGGCCGCTCGCGCCTACACCGTCCTGGTTCCGGCCCTCAGCGCGGCACTCATGATCACCTCGGAGGGGTCCGGCTCTGGCGAGCGGCTCCCGGCCGCCGGGCTCAGGATCCTCGCGGCCAGCCTCGCATGACCGGCGGCAGCAGCATGGTTGAGCCAGAGCGCGAGTGGCAGGAGCGCCAACCCGAGCCCGGTCGTAACGAACGCCCAGCCGACGGTGCGGACTGTGTAGACGCCGAAGTTCAGCGTCGCATACTGTTGCCCCGGATGGTCCAACGCCCAGTAGTACGCCGGCGTCAGGATGTAACCGATCACGAGTCCGGTGACCGTGATCGCGGCGCTCGCCAGCACGAAACCGGCGGTCGAGTTGATGACCAGCCAGCCAAAGTCCCTCCACGTTTGGGGGTCTGCAGTGACGACCCAGGCCCGTGCCAGAAGCCCTTCGTCGGTGTGCTCGCGGTACACGGCTGGGATCGCCGAGCGCCGGTGCCAGCCGGCGGCTCGCCTGCCGAGCCCAGTCGCGCGGCGGAAGATCCTTACGGTGAGCAGCCACACCGGGACGCCGACGATCACGACCAACAACGAGGCGGTGACCGACAGGCCCGCCGTCCATGCCGCACAGTCGAAGACGCCGAGGGCCAAGACGACGAACAGGTAGGCCAGGTCGCGCCCAACCACTCTTGATATGGACATTAACTTGATCATGGCTACATGATCCGGTCGGTAGCGCCGGCGCACCATCCGGCTCCCTGGCGTCCAGAGGTAGGGGTAGCCGCACCCACGCGTTGGCGCGCGGCGGGCGGCAGCGGCGGTCCCGAGGCATCGGCTGGAGTTGGCGGCTACCGATGGCAGGACGCCGTCCGGGTCGTCATCGGCAACCCGCAGCATTGACGCCGCGGACATGGCAGCGACGAGCGTCCTCGCCCTTGCACTGGCTGCCCTCGTCGGCTCGGCCGCTCAATCTGCGACCGGATTCGGCGTCGCACTCGCTCTCGCGCCGGTCGCGTTTGCGGTGCTCAAGCCGGCCGACGCCGTCCTCACCGTCGCGGCGGTCAGCCTCGCGCACAACGCGGTCGTTCTTCTGACGCGTCGTCGCGGACTGCATGTCCGGCTTGCCGACGCCGGGCTTCTGATCGCGGCGGCGATACCCGGCCTCTTCCTGGGAGCGTTGATCGTCGCGCACATCCCCAAATCACCGATGCAGCTGGCCGTGGGCCTCGCCATCCTCGCCGCGGTCGTCTTCCGCTTGCATCAGCCGGGCCGCATCGCGGGCCTTCGACGGCGCGTGGCGGGAGTTCCGGTCGGACTCCTCGCAGGAATCCTCACGACAACGGTTGGGATCAACGGACCACCGCTCGTCATCTGGCTCCGTGCGCGCGGCATCACGGTCACCCAGCTCCGCGACACGCTGGCGATCATCTTCATGATCCTCAACCTGATCGCCATACCTAGCCTGACAGCGCACGGCGGGTCCATCCCGGCGGCTGCCATTCTGCCGGTCGCCGCCGGTCTCTTGGGCGGGCACGTTCTCGGCCTCACCGCCCACAATCGAGTCTCAGCCAACAAGCTCGACCACGCACTCCAAGCCGTACTCACCGCAGCGGCGGCCGCAAGCATCATCGGAGCGCTGACTGCGCTGACATGACAGCTGCGCGGGACTGGGAGCGCCGCGGCTGGTTGGCCGTCCGTCGTCAGCCGCCCAACTTCGAAGCGAGCTCATCGACGAGCTCGGACACGGTCTTGCCGATCGGCTGTTGGCGCGCCTCGGAGAACCGTTCAGAGAGCTCGTGACGCGCGTCAGCGAGGATCTTCCCGAACGTGTCGTCGGTGTGGACGTATCCGAGCTCCTCATCGGACGGCCGCTTGTAGGTGGCTGCCGCATCGCGGGCGGCGCGACGAGCCCGTTCGCGCGCAGCTCGCGCGGCGTCGCGAATCTCACGCTCGAGGTCGGCGAGCTGCCGCTCGAGGTCCGGATCGACGTGAGCCCGCGATGTTGCGCGCCGCGATCCCGACGATCCCCGCCGCCGCCGCACGATCTCGGTGTATGCATCCTGGACCTCCTCGAAGCGCCGTGCCGCCTCGAGCGAGCCACCGTTGTGATCTGGGTGGTGGAGCTGCGCCAGCCGGCGATAGGCCGAGCGAACCTCCTCGTCGGACGCTCGGGACGAGACCCCGAGGACTTGATATGGATCGCGAGCGCGGGTCGCCATATTGGCGAGAGCGTAGTCCACGAGCTCGTGCGTTTTTTTAGGCGACGAACGCGGTGATCCGTATCGAAAGGAGGAGATCGGGGGTCTCGAAGCCCCGAAAATGACCTCGCGAGCGCGACAGCCTCACTCGCCGATCGTTGAGTACTCGAGGGGCGCTATGCGCGGAGGTCGCGGCGTTCGAAGCCGACGATGCCCACTGTGGTCAGCACGAGAGTGACGGCACCCAGGACGACGACGCCGGTGACGTCGACGCCATGGGCAAGTGGGTCGTGCCCCGCGTAGTAATAGAAGGGCGACAGGTATTTGAGCCATTCGATCGGGCTGACCAAAGGCGCGAAGCTATTGATCAGCCAGCCGAGAATGGCCACCGCGGCGCCCACGCCGGTGGCGAGCGACGGGCGCCCGGTACCAGCGCCGACGGCGATCGCCACTGCACCGGTGGCGAAGCCGAACAAGGCGAGCTGCACGGCTAGCGCGGCCATGTGCTCGAGGGTGATTCCGCCGCCGGCGGCGGCTACGCCGACGATCAGTCCGATCCAGGTCCCGAGCGCGATGATCGCCACGACGGCCGCAATCGCGGAGGCCTTAGAGACGATCAGAACGAGACGTCGGATCGGGTGGGCGAGCACCGTGGCCATGATCCGGTCCTCCTCCTCGCCGGCGGTGGTGGCCGAGGCCCCGGTGATCGCGAGCGCCCCGATCACAAGCGGTCCGTAGATGGAGGCGATCTCGCTGCGGAACCAGCCGGTGATCGTGCCGTAGTCGCCACCGCCGAGCAGGTTGGAGACGCTCTTGGGGACGTTGAGCGTTCCGATCGTGTGACCGACGGACGGGAATAGCGCACCGACAGCGGCCATCACCGCGACCAGGCCGACGGCCGCTGAGACCGTCGCCGGCAGTCGCAGGCGGAACGCAATGCCTGCTGTCGGCCAGCTCACGTCGGGTTCTCCCGGTAGTAGCGCAGGAAGATGTCCTCGAGGTCTTCCTCGCGGGGTCGGATGGCGAGGACCTCGTGGGCGGCCGCAGTCTTCACTACCGGGTCAGCAGATCCCTCGAACGCGACGGTCACGGTTCTCTGCGCGGCCCGAACCTCCGTGACTCCGGCCAAAGCGCGGAACTCCTGCGGGTCGATCGGCTCGCTGAACTCGAAGTCCAGGCGCTGGATCGCGACCTTTCGAAGGTTCTGCAGCGAGTCGACGACCACGAGTCGGCCCTGGCGAAGTATCGCCAGGCGGTCGGTGACGCGCTCGACCTCCGACAGGGTGTGCGAGGACAGGAAGACAGTGACGCCGTTGGCGCTCACCTCCCCGAGCAGTGCGTGGAAGCTTTGCTGCACGAGCGGATCCAGCCCGGCGATCGGCTCATCGAGTATCAGTAGCTCTGGCTCGTGCATGAACGCCTGGATCAGGCCGAGCTTCTGTCGGTTACCGGTCGACAGCTGGTGTACAGGGCGATCGAGATCCGCGTCGAAACGCTCGGCCAGCGAATTCCGTACGCGCCGATCGACCCCACCCCGGAGTTGCGCGAGGTAGTCGAGCACCGCCCTTCCTGTCAGCTTCGGGTACAGGGCGAGGTCACCCGGTAGAAAGCCAATCCGCTGGCGGATCGTGAGGCTATCCCTGCTCGTGTCCAATCCGAGCAGACGGGCAGAACCGGACGTCGCCTTGATCAGGTTCAGCAGGAGTCGCATAGTGGTCGACTTGCCCGCGCCGTTGGGTCCGAGGAAGCCGAACACCTCACCCTGCTGGACCTCCAGATCGAGGCCGAAGAGCCCTCGACCCGAGCCGTAGTCCTTGGTCAGACCGCTCGTCGCAATCGCCGCGCCCGCGCTCACGGCAGACGCCCCACGAACCAAGCGTCGGTAAGCTTCGGCACTGTTTTCGCAGATTACACAAGATTCATTTCATCATGAAAACTGCTACCTGGAGCGTCTGATCTTGGCCCCGGTTCGCGCTCGTGATGAGCAGGCCGTACACCGGTTCGTCGAGGGCTTCGCGTCAGCCCTAGTCGACGGCGGCATGCCGCATATGCCCGCGTTGGTGTTCGTCGCATTGCTGGCAACCGACGCGGGCGGGCTCACCGCCAACGACCTCGCCGCCCAGCTACAGGTGAGCCGCGCCGCGATCTCAGGCGCCGTCAGATACCTCGGCCACGTCGGACTGACCGCGCGGGAGCGCCAACCGGGCACCCGCCGACAGCGCTACGTCCTGCAGAACCCAAGCTGGTATGAGCTCGTCGCTCGCCGCGAGCAACTCCTCGATAGGTGGATCGCTAACACGCGCGATGGCGTGGACGCACTCGGACCCGCGACGCCCGCCGGTCAGCGCCTCGCCGAGTCGCTCGCCTTCTTCGAATTCCTGCGCGAGGAGCTGCACTGCCTGCTGGCCCGCTGGAGAGCGGAGCAGACGGCCGCTCGGGACGCGGGCGATGAGCTTGTCCCGCCTGACAAGTCGTAGCGGGTGACCGTTACCACTCAGCCTCGGGGGCGTCGATGCCGACAGATGATCGAATCAACCGCGCGCGAAAGCTCTACCTTGCTTATGCGATGGGCGATCGGGGCTTGGTCGAGGAGATCCTCGATGACACGTTTACGTTCTCCAGCCCAGTCGATGTGGGGCTGGACCGCGCCGGGTATTTCGAGCGGTGCTGGCCCGGATCGGGCCAGGGCCAGCAGTTCGAGTTCGTCCGGCTTGTGGAGGCAGGCGATGAGGTCGTCGTCACGTACGAGATGACGAGGCAGGACGGCGCCCGGGGCCGCAATACCGAGATCCTCACCGTGGCGCGCATCGACCGCAAACGCCAAAATGGGACCCCGGACCCCATCGGCGAAGAGCGGGAGACATGAAGAAGAGCAGCATCCTCGGCGTGGGTGCATTTCGCCCAAGCCCTTTGCGCGACGCCGGGCCACGACGCCCACCCAGACACGGAGGCCAGCCTTGCACGAGATCAGCGTGAGCGTCGTGAGCCCCGAGGCGGCGGACCACGGCGTCGCCGAACTATGGGTGGCCGGTCAGCTGGTCGCTCACACGATCCTGGAGGACAGCGACCTGATGGTGCGGATCGAGCCCCGGCCGGGCGAGTCAGCGGTTGTCGTCGGCGCGCGTAGCCTCGCCCAAGCGCTCAGTCGAGCCAAGCATCTACTCGAGAACTACGGATGTGCCGAAGGCCGCAGCGATCAGCATCCCCGCGCACCCGCAGGCGAGGGGCAGGGGCGAGCAGAGTAACCCGAGATTGGGAGAAGCCATGAACCAGGAACCAGCCGTTCCCAGCGCAGACGCCGCCGCCGGATCGACCCCGGGACCAGTCCTGCTGCACATCTGGATGGTGGATCCGCAGACGGCGGACCGTCACATCCAGCTGCTCAAGGAGCTCTTCGAGAAGGTCTCCGACCAGCCCGGGTTCGTGTCGGCCAAGATCTTGGAGACCGAGGGCCGCTCCTGGGTCGCAGCAGTGGTCGAGATGCGGACCGTCGAGGACCGCGAACGACTGGAAGCGCTTCCTCAAGTCCACGACGCCCTTTACAAACTCCGTCCGGCCGCGAACTTCGTGTTCCAGGTTTACCAACAGGTTGGGGAGTTCGACGCCCACGGACCTGATCCGGCCGCGGATTCCTAGTGGGAGACCCACCGGTGGTCACCGAGGACGGCCGGATCAGCCGCGTCTTCGGATTCATGGACGCGGCCCCGGCTGCCTAGTGGGAGCCCCACTAGAGAGGGCAACTGGAGTCCCTTGCGAGGGTCGATAACTTGACGTCGATGACTGCGACCGACACAGCCCTCCGCGACGATCTCGCCGGCGTTCGCGGGTCCGGCGACGCGCCTGGTTCGGGCGAGGACACCCGCATCGACCGCGGCTTGCTGCTCGTCGCCGGCGTCGTCGTGCTCGGCGCGATCATGTCGATCCTCGACACGACCGTCGTCAACGTCGCGATCAACACGCTGGCGGCGCGCTTCCGTGCACCGCTGCCGACGATTCAGTGGGTGGCGACGGGTTACACGCTCGCGCTGGCGACGGTGATCCCGCTGACCGGCTGGATCGCTGACCGGTTCGGCACCAAGCGCCTGTACATGATCTCGATCGCGTTGTTCATCACCGGTTCGTCGCTGTCAGGACTGGCCTGGTCGTCGACCTCGCTCATCGGCTTCCGGGTCCTGCAGGGCCTCGGCGGCGGCATGATCATGCCGGCCGGGATGACGATCCTGACGCGAGCAGCCGGGGCGAACCGGATCGGTCGAGTCATGAGCATCATGGGTGTGCCGATGTTGCTCGGTCCGATCCTCGGTCCGATCCTCGGCGGTTGGCTCGTGGCCGAGGCCTCGTGGCGGTGGATCTTCTTCATCAATGTGCCGATCGGGATCGCAGCGCTGGCGTTGGCGCTGCGCGTGCTGCCGCGCGACGTCGCGGCCCGCGGGCAAAAGCTCGATCTCGTCGACTTCTGCCTGCTGTCGCCCGGCCTCGCGCTGATGATCTATGGGCTCGCCGAGTCGAGCTCGGCGGGTGGGTTTGGATCCCCCAAGGTCCTGATCCCGCTGTTCGCCGGCGTCGTGCTGCTCGTCGCGTTCGTACTGCACGCTCTGCGCGCCACCGATCCGCTGATCGACCTGCGGCTGTTCCTCGACCGAACGTTCAAGACGTCGTCGATCACGCTGATGCTCGTCGTGATCTCGGTGTTCGGTTCGTTCCTCCTGCTTCCGCTGTACTTCCAGGCGGTACGCGGCGAGTCGGCGCTGCAGGCCGGGCTGCTGCTGGCGCCCCAGGGCTTCGGGTCGATGATCACGATGCCGATCGCGGGTCAACTCGCCGACCGCACCGGCCCCGGGCGAATTGTCCCGTTTGGCCTGATCGCGGTGGCGCTGTCGGTGCTGGGGCTGACACAGGTCGGTGCACACACTTCATACGTGCTGCTCGAGCTCGACCTGTTTCTGTTTGGCCTGGGGTTGGGCTTCACGTTGATGCCGGTCTTCACGGGCGCGATGCAGTCGATGCGGAGGGAGTCGGTGGCGCGGGCCAGCACGGCGCTCAACATCATCCAGCAGGTCGGGGCATCGATCGGAACCGCGGTGCTGTCGGTCGTGCTCGCCTCGGCGCTCGCCAGCAGGCTCGGCGGCGGCCATGGCACGATCGGCGCGACTGCGGGGGTGTCGGACGCGACCCGGGCGCACCTCGCGGCGCCGATGGCAGCGGCGTTCGGGCAAACCTTCTGGTGGGCACTGGCGCTGCTCGCGGTCGCCTTCGTCGCTTCGCTGGCGCTGCCGAAACGCAAGCCGCAGGTCGCCGGCGATCCGGCGCCCGCGCCAGTACCTCTCTAACCGCCTGACTGGATAGGGTGGTTGCCGACTCCCCGATGGCACGGCGGGCGGCACGCCTGCCAGATGCTTGCTATCAAGCCAGCTGATGCCTGATTGGTTCGCCGAGCTGGCCGAGTTCCTACGGATCCCGTCTATCAGCGCCGACCCGGGCCGCGCCGCTGACGTCGCGCTCGCCGGTAGCTGGGTGTGCGACTTCATCCGCGACGCCGGCGGCGACGCGGAGTTGGTCGATTGGGACGGACAACCGCTCGCGGTCGGTGAGCTGCGGGCGTCGAGTGACTCGGCCGACGTGCCGACGATCCTCTGCTACGGCCACTTCGACGTGCAGCCGCCAGATCCGCTGGAGCTGTGGGAGTCGCCGCCGTTTGAGCCCGAGATCCGCGGGGAGCACCTGTACGGGCGCGGGGTCGCCGACGACAAGGGCCAGCTGTACCTGCTGCTCGCCGGCGCCCGCGAGCTGGCGCGGGCAGGCGAGCTTCCGGTCAACGTGCGGTTCGCCTGCGACGGCGAGGAGGAGACCGGCGGACACTCGATCGTAGATTTTCTGCACGCCGACGACCGGCACACGGACGCGGCCGTGATCTTCGACGGCGGGATGATCCGCCGCGGTCTACCCGCCTTCAACGTCGCCACCCGCGGGATGGCCTACTTTCACGTGACGATGCGGACGGGCGAGCGGGACCTGCACTCCGGGATTTTCGGGGGCGCCGCGATGAACGCCGCCAACGCACTGATCCGGACGCTGGCCGCCGCGCTTGCCACCGATGGACGGCTGGCCGAGCCGTTGCGGCAGGGGATCACTCCTCCGACTGCGGAAGAACTCGCGAGCTGGCAGCAGTTGCCCCCCGGCACCGGCGAGCTCGCTGATCAGGGCGCCCGGCCGGCCGACGCGACTGCCGCCGAGGAGTTCTACATCCGAACATTCGCGGAGCCGGCGTTCGACGTCAACGGGATCGAGAGCGGGTCCCCGCGGCTGCAGAAGACCGTGCTGCCGATCGCCGCGATCGCGAACGTCTCGATCCGTCTGGCGCCAGGCCAGGAAGCCGAGGTGATCGCCGAGGCCTTGGGGCGCCTGCTTGCCGACGCCGCGCCTGCAGGCGCCGACCTCGAGGTCGAGCTGCTCTCCTCGGCGCCTGCAGGCGTCGTCGCGCCCGACTCAGCGCCGATCAAGCTCGGCGCCGACGCCTTCGAGCGGGTGCTCGGGGTGCGGCCGATCCTTGTTCGCACCGGCGGTACGGTACCGCTGGTGGCGGCACTGGCCGCGCGCGGGATCCCGACGATCCTCAGCGGCTTTTCGCTTCCCGACGCGGCGATCCACTCGCCAAACGAGCGGATGCTGGTCGAGTACTTCCCGACCGGGATCGCGACGGCGCGGGCGCTGTTTGAGGAGCTGCGCGGGATTTAGTTATTGGGCCGGGCGCGTCGGCGGTGCGGTCGACTCGCGCACCACCAGCTGCGTCGCGAGCTCGATGTGGAGGGCCTCGATCCGCTGCCGCTGCAACAGCCGTACGAGCAGTGCCACTGCCATCCGTCCCATCTCCGCCAGCGGTTGCCGCACGGTCGTCAGCGCCGGCGTCACGATCAACGCCTCGAACGTGTCATCGAAGCCAACAATCGAAAGGTCTCCGGGGATCCGCAGCCCCTTTCCGCGAGCCGCCTCCATCGCGCCGATCGCGAGCATGTCGTTGAAGGCGAACACGGCTGTCGGCGGGTCGTCGAGCGCGAGCAGTCCCAACATCGACTCACGGCCACCGGAGACGCTGAAGTCAGACTCGACCTCGAGCTCAGGCGTTGGCATCACGCCGGCGGTGGCCAGCGCCCCGTGATAGCCCCGCAGCCGCTCCTCGGTGGCGATCCAGCCACGCGGTCCCGTCACCGCTGCGATCCGGCGATGGCCGAGCCGGAGCAGATGCTCGACCGCCTCGTTGGCGCCAGAGGAGTGCGCCGCCGACACGGTCGGCACCCGCTCACCCGGCGGCTTGTTCGGATCGACGATCACGAACGGGTAGCCATGCTCGTACAACGCTGAGAGCTCTTCGCGCGATTCCTCCGGGAGCACCAGCACGGCGCCGTCGGTGGTGCCCTGCATCAGGCGCTCCAGCAGCGTCACCTCGCGGTCGTGCTCGTGTTGGGTTGGGCACAGCACCATCCGCATGTCGTGCTCGTAGAAGGCCTCGCCGGCGCCGGCGAGGATCACCGAGAAGTAGGTGTGGTGCAGCAGCGGCAGGGTCACCCCGGCGAGGCCCGTGCGTCCGGCGGACAGGCCCCGCGCGGTCCGGTTGGTGCTGTAGCCGTGCTGCTGGACGACGCGCATCACGGCATCGCGGGCGCGCTCTGAAACCTCGGCGCGACCGTTGAGGACACGCGAGACCGTCGCCGCCGACACTCCGGCGAGGTCGGCGACCTCCCGGATCGTCAGGCGCGGGGTCCGGCCGCCATTGCCCTCGTTGGTAACCACAGACACGGAACGAATTCAACCACGTTCCGAAACGTTTCACAACACGGTTTGCAAAACTTGCCTCGGAGAGGGCTTCAAGAGGGTCGTATTAAGGCGCAATAGAGCGCGCAAATCGTGCCTTGACATTCCCGAAAGTTTTCCGGTACCGTTTCCATCAGATTCCAAATCAAGCAGTATGTGTTGGCTGATTCGGTAGCGGATCAGTCGAGGAGAGAGGCACAGAGGGACTCAACCGTGCGTTTCGTCGTACGCAAAGTGGTGTTCTATGACCGGCGTGTTGGCGCCGATCAGCCGACGAAGAGTCGCGTTCCGCGGCCTGGCTTCGCGTGCGAGATCGGAGCGAGATGCGGTTTCTGAGCCGCCGGCTCGGCTTCTACCTCGTGGCCATCTGGGTGGTCGTGACGGTGAACTTCGCGATTCCGCGGGTCGTGCCGGGGAACGCCGTCGACACGGTTCTCGGACAGATCCGGAGCTCCACGCCGCAGCTCGTCAAGGCGCTCGAGAAGCAGATGGGGGTCGGCAACCAGGGCAGCATCTTCAGCCAGTACATCCACTATTGGAGCCAGATCCTCCACCTGAACCTGGGTATCTCCACCTCGCCCGGGATCTACCCCACCCCGGTCCTCACCGAGATCGGTCGGACGCTGCCGTGGACGCTCGGGCTCGTCGGCGTCGCGACGATCCTCAGCTTCGCGCTCGGGACGCTGATGGGCATCTTCGCCGCCTGGCGCCGCGGCGGCTGGCTCGACCGCGCCCTCCCGTCGCTGACCTTCCTGCAGGCGACCCCGTACTTCTTCCTCGCGCTGATACTGGTCTACTTCTTCAGCATCCGGCTCGGCTGGCTGCCGGCAACCTCGGCCTACGACCTGGGTTACACCCCCGGGTTCAACCTGTCGTTCATCGGCAACATGCTCGAGCACGCGATCCTGCCGGCGGCGACGATCATCGTGACCTCGATCGCCGGCTGGATGCTGGTGATGCGCAACATGATGCTGACCACGATCTCCGAGGACTACGTGCTCGTTGCGCAGGCCAAGGGCCTCCCGTCACGCCGCGTGATGTTCACCTACGGCGCCCGCAACGCGATCCTGCCCAACATCGCCGGCTTCTCGCTGGCGCTTGGTTTCGTGGTCGCGGGCGCGATCGTGATGGAGATCGTCTTCTCCTACCCGGGAGTCGGCTACACGCTCGTGCAAGCGGTCCAGAACAGCGACGTCCCGCTGATGCAGGGGCTCTTCCTGGTGATCTCGCTGACGGTGCTGACCGCGTCGCTGCTGGCCGACATCGTCTACGTCATCGCCGACCCGCGCGCGCGATCGAGGACCGCGTAGCCATGACCGCCATCGCCGAGCAACCGGAACCTATTCTGCGCCCGAGTCGGCGGGGTGGGCGGGATCCAATTTCCATCCTGCGCGCGATCGGAGCCGGGTACCGGCGGCTTCCGCTCAAGGCCAAGGTCGGCGTCGTGATCCTCTCCATTTTCCTGCTCGTCGCGATTATCGGGCCCTTCGTCGCGCCCTTTGACCCGAACCAGGTCACCGCGAGTCAGAACACGCCGTTGTCGCCGACCTCGAAGCACCTGCTCGGGACCGACTATCTGGGCTCGGACGTCCTCTCCCAGATGCTGGTGGGCACGCGCTCGACCGTCCTCATCGGCCTGCTGGTAGGGGTGATCGCCACCTCGCTGTCGGTGGCCTTCGGCACCGCCGCGGGTTACCTCGGCGGCTGGCGCGACGACGCCCTGTCGCTGATCACCAACGTCTTCCTCGTGTTGCCGGCGCTGCCGCTGCTGGTCGTGCTCTTCGGCTTCCTACCCCGCGCCGGCAACCTGCTGATCGCGATCGTGCTGAGCGGGCTCGCCTGGCCATTTGGCGCCCGTGTGATCCGCGCCCAGACCCTCTCGCTGAGCAACCGTGACTTCGTGCTCGCCGCCCGCGAGGTAGGCGAGCGCCCCCTGCGGATCATCTTCTTCGAGCTGCTCCCGAACGAGGTCGGTCTGATCGCGGCGAGCTTCGTCGGCACGGTGCTGTACGCGATCCTGACCTCTGTCGCGCTGGCGTTCATCGGCCTCGGCGACCCCACCGCCTGGTCCTACGGCCAGATCCTCAACAACGCCAGCACCAACAACGCGGTCCAGGTCGGCGCCTGGTGGTGGTTCGTCTTCCCGGGGGTCGCGGTAGCGCTGTTGGGCATGAGCCTCGTGTTGATCAACTTCGGGCTTGACGAGCTGTCGAACCCGCGCCTGCGCGCCGTCCGCGGTCTGCGCCGGGTCGGCGGCCGCAGCTGGCGCCCCACCGACCCGACGCCCGTCCTGCGCGACTACGCCGAGAACGCGTGATGAGCACTGCGAGCAAGCTCGTCGGCCAGGCCGCCCCGGCCAGCACCGGTCCCGCTAGACCGGTGCTGGACATCCGCGGTCTGAGCATCGTGTACCGCGCCGAGAATGGCGACGTCCGCGCCGTGCGCGACGTCGATCTGGCGCTGCATCCCGGCAAGATCGTCGGCCTCGCCGGGGAGAGCGGCTGCGGCAAGTCGACGCTCGCCTACGGCGCCGTGCGCCTGTTGCGGCCACCGGCGATCGTCACGGGCGGCAACGTCACCTACTACGGTCGCCGCCTGGGCGCCCGGCATCCCGACGGGTTCGATGTCCTCGCAGCCGACGACGCCGGGCTGCTGCAATTGCGCTGGCGCGAGATAGCGATCGTCTTCCAGAGCGCGATGAACGCGCTCAACCCGGTGCTCCGGGTCGAGGACCAGCTGACAGACGTCATCCACACGCACATGCCGCTTTCACGGGCGGCGACGCTGAACCGCGCGCGCGAGCTGATCGAGATGGTGGGGATCAAGCCCGAGCGGCTTCGCGCCTACCCCCACGAGCTATCCGGCGGCATGCGCCAGCGCGTGATGATCGCGATGGCGCTCGCGGTCGACCCCGAGGTGGTGATCATGGACGAGCCCACCACCGGCCTCGACGTGATCGTCCAGAAGGAGATCCTGCGGCAGGTTCTGGAGCTCAAGGACCGACTCGGGTTCGCGGTGCTGTTCATCACCCACGACCTGTCACTGCTGCTGGAGATCGCCGATGAGATCATGGTCATGTACGCGGGACAGGTCGTCGAGAGGGCGCCGACGGCCGGGTTGCGTGACGGCGGCACCCACCCGTACACGCGCGGGCTGCTCGGTTCGTTCCCGCGTCTGCGCGGTCCGCGGGTGCAGCTGACCGGCATCCCAGGTAACCCGCTGGACCTGCGCGAGGTCCCCCAAGGCTGTCCCTTCCATCCGCGCTGCGCGTTCGCACGGGACGCCTGCCTGACGATCGACATGTCGCTGGCACCGGTGGCGGGCGGAACCGACTCCGGGCCCCTGAGCCACCTCACGGCGTGCCCATTCGTTACGCCCGGCGAGCCGCTGCCCGCCGAGGCGCTCCCGCTCGAGCGTCCCGGCGGCCTGGAGGACCAGAGCCCGGACGAGGAGGCCGAGCTGGTGCTCGCGGGAGTCGATCTCTGCAAGGACTACGGCGGCGGCCGGCGCCGCTGGGTCGTCTCCGCGGTCAAGGGCGTGTCGCTGGAGCTGCGCCGCGGCCGCGTGATCGCACTGGTCGGCGAGAGCGGCTCCGGCAAGAGCACGATTGCGAAGCTGCTGGCAGGCCAGGAGAAGCTGACCGCCGGCAGCATCCTGCTCGACGGCAAGCAGATCGACCCGGCCGCGCGGTCGACGTTCCGCGAGTACAAGAGCGAGGTCCAGATGGTCTTCCAGGACCCGTTCGCGTCACTGAACCCACTTCACACGGTCCGCTACCACCTGCAGCGGGCGCTCGCCGTGCACTCGATCCGCACCGGCCGCGGGTCGTCGGTCGCGGAGGTCGAGCGACTGCTCGGGCAGGTGAAGCTCGACCCTGTGGAGAAGTTCCGCGACGCCTACCCGCACGAGCTCTCGGGCGGGCAGCGCCAGCGCGTCTCGATCGCGCGGGCGCTGGCGGCAGAGCCGCGGGTGCTGCTCGCGGACGAACCGGTGTCGATGCTGGACGTCTCGATCCGGCTGGAGATTCTTGACTTGATCGGCGAGCTGCGGAGCAAGTACCAGCTCGCGATCTTGTACATCACCCACGACATCGCGTCGGCGCGTTACTTCGCCGACGAGATCATGGTGATGCACCACGGGGAGATAGTCGAGCGCGGCCCCGCCGAAGAGCTCGTCCTCAACCCCAAGCATTCCTATACCCAGCTCCTGATCGCCGCCTCGCCGGACCCGGACACGTTCGCGTCCGAGGTCCCGGAGCAGGCGGCGGTGCTTGCGGGAGAAGGGTTGAGGAAGGAGGTCGCCGCGGAGTAGACCGAGGAGACACGGCCTGGGGGCCCGCCTTTTTCGGCCACGTGGCCGAAAAAGCCACCCCTAGAAGGCCTGGGGGCCCGCCTTTTTCGGCCACGTGGCCGAAAAAGCCACCCCTAGATCGGAGCCGACGCCCCCTGATTAGTAGCCGGAGGGCGCCGGACACCGATACCGAAGTATCCGCGCCGCCTGAATTTCCGGCGCGGACATCCCAACAAACCGCAGTATCCAGTAAAGGAGGGGGTGCTCGCTCAATGAAGCGAATGCTCACAACCAAGAAGCTCCAGGCCACCGCCGGCACGATCGCCGTCGGCGCCTCAGTCGCCGTCGCCGCCGCGCTCAGCGGCGCCCCGGCGCTGGCCCACACGAAGGCGCATGCCGCCGCGAACGGCGTGCTCTCGATGGAGTCGGCTCCGGTCGGCCAGATCAGCGGCTTCAACCCGTTCGTCCAGACCTCGGCCGGCTACAGCGTCGGCGCGACGTCGATGTTCTACGAGCCGCTGTTCCAGGCCAACCTGGCGCAGCCGGCCAAGAAGAACGGCACCCCGAACATCTACCCGTTCCTGGCGACCGGCTTCAAGTGGGGCAAGGGCGGCAAGTCGATCACGTTCACGATCCGCAAGGGCGTGAAGTGGTCGGACGGCACCCCGTTCACTCCCGCGGACGTGGCGTTCACCTACAAGATGATCCAGAAGAACGCCGACGTGAACAACAACGGGCTCGCGATCAAGGGCGTAACCACCAGCGGCGACACCGTCACCGTGAAGTTCGCCACATCGGAGTACGCGGACTTCCAGGAGATTGCGGGCACTGTCTACATTGTGCCGCAGCACATCTGGCAGTCGGTCGGCGACCCGGGCAAGTTCCTTAACGCGAGCCCCGTCGGCACCGGTCCGTACAAGCTCCAGAGCGTCAGCGCCTCCGGCGCCGTCCTGACGGCCAACCCGGATTACTGGGGCGGTCCGTTCGGCGGCAAGGGCCCGGCGGTCAAGACGGTGCAGTTCCCGTCGCTGGCCAGCAACACGTCCGCGCTGACGGTGCTGCTGAACGGCTCGGTCCAGTGGTCGGGCAACTTCATCCCCGGCTTCCAGAAGGCAGTTGGGAACAAGCCGATCGTCAACAACTCGCCTCCGGGCAACACCAACTCGTTCGAGCCGAACCTCAGCGAGTGGCCGACGAACCAGCTGGCAGTCCGCCAGGCGATCAGCCTCGCGCTCGACCGCACGGCGATCGGCACGCAGGGCGAGAGCGGCCAGGAGCTGCCCGTGACCAACGCCAGCGGTCTCCCGCTGCCGGTGTTCACCCCGTACCTGTCGCCGAGCGTCAAGCACATGACCTTCAGCCCACACGCCAGCGTCGCGGCCGCCAACAAGGTCCTGAAGGACGCTGGCTACAAGAAGGTCGGCAAGTACTGGTCGCTGAACGGCAAGCAGGTGAAGCTGACGATCACCGATCCGTCCGCCTTCAGCGACTACAAGGCGGACGACATTCTCGCGGCCCAGGAGCTGCAGAAGGCCGGCATCAACGCGACCTTCTTGGGTCAGGGGACCAACCAGTGGTTTGCCGACATTGCGACCGGCAACTTCCAGCTGATGCAGCACTGGTCGCAAACGGCCGCCAACCCGGTCCAGTTGTACAACGACTGGCTCAACTCGGCGGCCGCGACCAAGACCAATCGGGCCGGCAACTTCGAGGGGCTCAAGGACCCGAAGGTCGACGCGATGCTGGCGAAGGCCCTATCGACTCCCCCGGGTCCGGGCCTGACCAAGGCGATCGCCCCGCTCGAGAAGTACGTCGCCACAAACCTGCCGATCATCCCGACCGTGTATGGCGCCACCTGGGGCCAGTACAACGCGGGCGACTTCAGCGGGTGGCCGGCCTCATCGGGTTCCGGGCAGTACGAGACCGCGCAGCCGAGCGTGCCGACCAACGAGGTGGTCATTCTGCACCTCACGCCCAAGAGCTAGGACCCCTGGGGGGCCAACTTTGGCGGCCACGTGGCCGCCAAAGTCACCCCCGGGGCTTAGGGGCAACCGGCAGCCGTCCCCCGCTCTCCTCCTCCCTCCTCTGGCGGGGGACGGCGCCGGTCCTGACTCCCGGATTCTTTAGAACGGCAAGGAGAACTTTATGAACGGGTTCACACCCGAGCGGCCGGGCGCGCGGCAGTTCCCGCATGGGTTTCTGTGGGGCACCGGTACGTCCGCTTATCAGGTCGAGGGCGCAGTCAGCGACGACGGACGCGCACCGTCGATCTGGGACGTTTATACCCACACACCGGGCACCATCCACAACGGAGACACGGGCGACGTTGCGTGCGACTCCTACCACCGGCTCGACGACGACATCGAGGTGCTCGCCGAGCTCGGAGTCAACGCCTACCGGTTCTCGGTGTCCTGGCCCAGGGTCCAGCCCTCCGGCGACGGACCGGTCAACCAGGCGGGGCTCGATCACTACCGACGGCTGGCGACGCGGCTGCGCGAGAGCGGCATCGTCCCGGTCGCGACGCTCTACCACTGGGACCTGCCACAGGTACTCTCCGAGCGCGGTGGCTGGCCGAACCGCGACATCGCGCAGCTGCTCGCCGAGTACGCGGCGGTCATGGGTGAGGCGCTCGGCGATCTGGTCGGTATGTGGATCACGATCAACGAGCCGCTGCAGGTCGTCAATCAGGGCTACCGGACCGGCACGCACGCCCCTGGGGTGCGCGACGAAACGGCAGCCGCTGCGGCCACCCACCACATCATGCTGGGGCATGGGCTGGCGCTGCAGGCGTTGCGTGCGACCGCGGGGTCCGAGGCGAAGATCGGGATCACGGTCGACCCGAATCCGTACGTGGCGTACGACGAGACCGGGCATGCGGTCGCCGACATACTCGACGCCGAGTACAACCGTATGTTTCTGGACCCGGTGCTGCAAGGCCGTTACCCGATCGGCGCGCGAGGCCACACGCGTCCGCCGGACGCGCTGATCCGCAGCGGGGACATGGACCTGATCAGCGCGCCGATCGATTTTCTCGGAGTCAACTTCTACCGGGCGCACTACATCCGGAGCGGCAATTGGGACGACCTACGGCATGGTGAAGTTCCGCTGGCGGGGCACCCCGGCTTCGTCGAGTACCTGCGACCCGACGTCGACCGCACCGTGATGAACTGGATGATCGTCCCCGACGCCCTGTACGGCCTGCTCGTGCGGCTGCGCGGAGAGGCGGGCAGCCTGCCGTTGTACGTGACCGAAAACGGCTGCGCCGTCGATGACTACGTGACGCCCGAGGGGGCGGTCAACGACTACGAGCGTATCGCTTATATCCACGCCCATCTGAACGCGATCAGCCGCGCGATCGAGGAGGGGATCGACGTCGCCGGCTACTTCCACTGGACGCTTCTTGACAACTTCGAGTGGGCACAGGGCTACCGTCGCCGGTTCGGACTGTATTACGTCGAGTTCGACACCGGCCGCAGACTGCCCAAGCGCAGTGCCGAGTTCTACCGGGGCGTGGCGCGCACCGGAGTGCTTCCGACCCGCGAGGAGGCGCTGCGACGTCATCCGCCGGCTGCGGCGGCACCAGCCAGCTCTGTGGCGGCGTAGTCGACAGGACCCTGAAGCTCGTCAACGCCGGCCGCGCCTTTGTCGGGGCTGACAGAGTGGCGGTCGGAATTGGTGCTAACCCTGGGTTAGAAACCGCTCCAGGTCGGTCTCTGAAAAGCCTGATCCTGCGCGGCGGGCGAACCGGCGGAGTGGCTCGGATTCGAGCAGTCGCCCGAGTTCGCTGTCGAGCAGCCGCTCACCGTACGTTCCCCTTTCGAGCTGTGTCCGCAGCCACCTGTTTGCATCGGGCTGCGCGCAGAACTCTGCCAGTGTGGAATCCATTGACAGCGGGGTGGATGCATCCGTGCCTGCTAGTCCGATGGTGGCCGTCAGCCGGATGTCACGACTCGAGGAGCCGACTCTGATCTCAAATTCGCCGCCTTCAACCACCCAGGCGCCCTGGCCGCTGTGCCAGAAGGCAAAGGCACGGTCATCAAGTTCCAGCGTGACGCGCCGGCTCTCGCTCGGCTCCAGTGACACCTTGGCAAAGCCGCGCAACTCCTGGATCGGGCGAAATACGCTCGCGACCGGGTCGCTGACGTAGACCTGCACGACCTCCGCGCCCGCACGCGTGCCGGTGTTGGTGAGCGTCAGTGAGACCGCGATGCGTGGACGTCGACCCTCCTCCAGCACGTTGACCTGGAGGTCCGCGTAGTCAAACTCCGTGTACGAGAGCCCATGCCCGAACGGATACGCGACCGCAAGCCGGCGCGCGTCGTACCAGCGGTAGCCGATCAGCAGCCCTTCGCCATAGCGCACCGCCTGGTGCTCGCCCGGGAAGTTTCCGAGCGCCGGGTTGTCCTCGAGCCGTTTCGGAATCGTCTCGGCGAGCTTCCCGGACGGCGAAACGCGACCAAGTAGAACGTCGGCCACCGCGGAGCCTCCGGCCTGGCCAAGAAGCCACCCCTCGACCACCGCGCGCGCATGGTGCTCCCAGCCCGAGACGAGCACCGCGGATCCGTTGGAGAGCACCACCACCACGTTGCTGTTCACCGCCGTGATCTCGGCCAGCAACTGCAGCTGTGGAGCCGGAAGGTTCATGTGCGTCCGGTCATGGCCCTCTGTCTCGTAGGACGGGGGCAGGCCCAGAAACAAGATGACAACCTCAGCGTCGGCGGCGATGCGTATGGCATCTGCGATCAGTTCAGGATCACCCTCCTCGGAGTCGATCTCAAAGCCGCTCGCGAAGATGAGCTCGCGCCTGCCCGCGATCGCCGCGTTCAGGCTGTCGAGAGCGTTGTCGAGCCTGGTCGGAGTGACCCGAGATGAACCCGCGCCCTGGTAGCGGGGGGTGCGCGCGAACTCACCGACAACCGCGATCTTGCCGCCGCCGCCGGGAGCGATCGGCAGCACCGATTGATCGTTCTTCAGAAGAACGATCCCGGCGGCGGCGGCCTCCCGGGCGAGCGCATGGTGTGCGTCCAAGTCGAAACTTTCGAGCTCCTGGCGTCCTCCCGCGCGATCAACGAGCTCGAGCACCCTCCTGGCCGCGCGGTCAACCTGCTCCTCAGAGAGCTCTCCGGCGGCGACCGCGTCCAGGATGATCTGCATCCCGAACCCGGCAGACGACGGCATCTCCAGGTCAAGCCCGGCGGCAACGCCAACGTCGCGCCGGTTCACCGCGCCCCAGTCGGACACCACGAGGCCGTCAAAGCCCCACTCGTCGCGGAGTACCTCGGTCAGCAGCCAGTGGTTCTCTGACGCATACACTCCGTTGATGCGGTTGTACGAGCACATCACGGTCCAGGGCCGAGCCTTCTTGACGACCAGCTCGAACGCCGCCAAATAGATTTCGCGGAGCGTACGCTCGTCCACCTCAGCGGAGACTCGGAGGCGGTCGGTCTCCTGGTTGTTGGCGGCGAAGTGCTTGAGTGAAGCGCCGACCGCTCGGCTCTGGACTCCGTCAACCCAGGCGGCGGCCAACACGCCAGCGAGCGCTGGATCCTCGGAGAAGTATTCGAAGTTGCGCCCGCAAAGGGGTGAGCGCTTCATGTTGATGCCGGGCCCGAGCACTACCGACACTCCCGCTGCACGGCACTCATCGCCGAGCGCCTCGCCCACTCGCCGGGCCAGCGCCGGATCCCAGGTACAAGCTAGTGACACCGCCGGCGGGAAGCAGGTCGCCGGAACGGATTCGTGCAGGTCGTTCTGATCCATCATCTCCGTCTGCATCCGCAGCCCATGGGGTCCGTCGGCAACGGTGAGCGACGGCACCCCGAGGCGCTCGACCGGGGTGGTTGTGAAGGATCCCGAGCCGCCGAGTAGCCCGGCCTTCTCCTCGAGCGTCAGCTCGGCCAGCAGAGCTTGAGTCTCGTCCCCAGCAAACGTGTCAGTCACAGTCGTCGACCTCCCCGCCCTCGCGGTCGTCCCGGATAAGGGGAGTCACTATGCCCGGTGACGCAACCGGGTCAAGAAGTGGCTAGCCACGTCGGGCCCCCGAGGGCGACGTATCGCGGAGGTCATAGGTTGACTCGGCCCGGGCCAGCATCTCGTCGCGGCGGACGAGCTTCACGCGCGGGCGGCCGTGCGGCTCCCCGAGCGCGCGTTCGTGGGCGTCGATCGCCTCCCAGCCCGTGTAATCAACGACATTGCAGGTGGCACGGAGCTCGTCGAGCAGCCCCTCGCAAGATGCCTGTGGTTCGGGGAGCAGCCCCGCCGCGAAGTCGGCGAGGAGCAGGTCGGTGCTCTCCTGAGCGCACTTCTTGTTGGTGCCGATCACCCCTGACGGCCCTCGCTTGATCCAGCCCGCGGCATATACGCCGGGGATCGGGACGCGCGTGCCGGGGTCGATCACGCGACCGTTCTCGTTGAGCACGGTCTGACGGTTGCCGTCGAACGGGACGCCGGGTAACGGCGTTCCCACGTAGCCGATCGAGCGCAGCACCATCCCGGCTTCGAGGCGCTCCTGGCGTCCGGTCGGCCGCGCTCGTAGGGTCCCGGATTCGTCGAGGACCAGCTCGTTGCGCTCAACCACGACCGCCTCGACGCGCCCGTCGCCCTCGATCGCGACCGGCGAGCTCAGGAACCTCAGGACGATCCGGCGCGGCCTGCCGGCCGGCGGCCGGGCCGCGTATGCGGCCAGCGTCTCGACGTTGCGCTTGGTGGTCCCGTCAGCGGTCTCGAGCGCGCCGGCGCTGTGTAGGTCGAGGTCCATGTCGTCCTGGTCGACGATCACGTCAGCGAGCTCGAGGTCGGCGAGCTCGCGGAGCTCGGGGTTGGTGAATGCAACCTGTGCCGGGCCCCGGCGGCCGAGCACGACGATCTCCTCGACGTCGGACTCGCGCAGCAGCTCGAGCGCATGGTCGGCGATGTCGGTGACCGACAGTTCGTCGACCGACAGCGCGAGCATGCGCGCGACGTCGAGCGCGACGTTTCCGTTGCCGACGACGACCACCCGCTTGCAGGACAGATCGAAGTCGAGGTCGGCGTAGTCGGGGTGGCCGTTGTACCAGGCGACGAAGTCGGTGGCAGAGTGGCTTCCGGGCAGATCCTCGCCGTCGATCCCCAGGCGCTTGTCTCCGGGGGTCCCGACCGCGTACAGGACCGCGTGGTATGCGTCGGCGAGCTGCTCGTGGCTGACGTCGCGGCCGACCTCGACGTTGCCGTGGAACCGGAAGCCCGGCAGCCGCGCCGTCTTCTCGAACACCCGCGTCACCGACTTGATCTTCGGATGATCGGGCGCGACTCCGAAGCGCACGAGGCCCCACGGCGTCGGCAACCTGTCGAACAGGTCGACGGTGACCACCGGGTCGCGGCTCGAGAGCAACTGGCCGCTGGCGTAAAAGCCGGCCGGGCCCGAGCCGACGACCGCCACGCGGAGCGGATTGTCCGTGGTGCCTTGCCCGAGGTTCACACTTTCAGGGTATCCACTGCGGTGACCGGGCTCGCCCTGGCGCTCCCTAGCCGAGGACGTTGACCGCGCGGGCGATGACGAGGCCGATCGTGATCAGGGAAATCAGAGACTGCAATCCCATGATCGACTTGGCGGTGAGGCTCAGCGGCATCGTGTCGGTCGGGCTGAAGGCGGCGGCGTTGGTCAGCGATACGTACAGGTAGTCAAGGAACATCGGCCGCCAGCCCGGGTGCCAGCGGTCGTCGCCCATCTGCGGGAAGAGGAAGTCCGGCAGTGTGTCATGGCCGGCGGCGCGCGTGCCCGGACCGCCCCGATCCGCCTCCCAGTACCACAGCGCGAAGATCAGCACGTTGGTCACCCAGATGAGCGTGCCCGAGGTGACCAACTGGCGGCCGTTCATGTCGCTGTGGTGCAGGAGGAAGTGGATCAGCAGCGCCAGCGAGGTCGCGTTGGCGAGACTGACCAGCGCTGCGATCGCGAGCGAGATCCGCCTGCTCGGAATGTGCTCGGCCTGGACTCGGCGCTGCGGGGAGACGATCACGAGGCCGATGAACATCAGGCCTTCCAGCGTCGGCAGAATCCACTTCGGTCCGATCACAAGCCGGGGCGGGAGGGCCAGCTGCAAGGCGATCGCCAGGAGCACGGTCAGCATTGGTGGGAGGCGCGATTCGCCGCGTGGCGGCGGCGGGTATGCGCCCTTTCGGACTTCTCCCTCGAGGCTCCCGTCAGTCGCCATCGCGGCCCAAAATCTACGGGGCGCACCGGGCGGAGCTTTCCGGTGAGCGGGAGCCTCCACCTATACTTGCGCGATCCCCAGAAGGAGCGGCCCGTGCAGGAAATGGTGATCTACGGCGTTAGCTTCGACATGGTCGGCAAACAGCCGATCGTGTTGCTTAAGACGATCGAGAACAACAAGTTCCTGCCGATCTGGATCGGTCATCCGGAGGCGGCGGCGATCCTGATGAAGCTCCAGGGCGCCACGACGCCCCGGCCGATGACCCATGATCTGCTGTCCGACGTGCTCGGCGAACTGGACGTCGAGTGCACGCGCGTGTCAGTGACGGAACTGCGGGAGAACACCTTCTACGCCTCGATCAGCCTCCGCTACGCCGGCCGCGAGCTCGAGATCGACTCGCGCCCCAGCGACGCGCTCGCGCTCGCCGTCCGAGCCGGGGCCCCGATCTTCGCCGCGGACGAGGTGATCGCCGAGTCGGCGATCGAGTTCGAGCACGAGGTCGAGGACACCGAGGAGGTCGTCGAGAAGTTCAAGGACTTTCTCGACAACGTCAAGCCCGAGGACTTCGCGGGCGAGTAGCCCGGGTGAGCTTGACGTCCGAGCGTTGGAGTTGCGGGCTGTTTGCAGGGTAGGGGTCGGCCGGGCCCAAAACGTCTCCCGACTGCACTGGCGCTCGGCGGCTCTTCACGTTTGGGTTCTCCAGCACTCGTTTGTGCAAGACCCCCTCTCATGGATGCTCGCCCCTCGACGTTTTGGTTCTCGAACCCAGCCCGGGACTCGGCCGGGCCCCCGGGGTCGATTAGATCGTGGGTGCCGGTACGGCTCCCAGGATCCTGTCGATCAGCTGGTCGAATGAAATCCCGGCGGCGTCGGCTGCCTGTGGCAGCAGGCTGGTCTCGGTCAGGCCGGGGATCACGTTCAGCTCGAGGACCTGAAGCTCCGGGCCGACCGGATCGAGCATCAGGTCGACCCGGGCAAAACCGGAGCAGCCGAACAGCGCGAATGCGTCGAGGGCTATCTGCCGGGCGCGATCGGCCACCTCCAAATCCAGCTCGGCGGGGCAGACGAACCGGGTGCGGCCGATCTCGTAGCGGGCCTCGAAGTCGTAGAAGTCCTCCTGCTCGGGGACTGCCTCGACGATCGGAAGTGCGAGAGGCTCTCCGTCTGGCTGCTCGAGGATCGAGACCGCCAGATCGCGACCCGGGATGTATCGCTCGAGCAGCACCTTGCGGTCATATGAGAAGGCGGCGACGAGTGCCGACGGGACTTCGGACGCCGAGCGGGCGAACTTGATGCCGAGCGCGGACCCCTGGTTGGCGGGCTTGACGACGATCGGGAACTGCAGGCGCGACTCCGCTGCCGGGAGCGCTCGGCCGGCGTCGAGGTCCCGGAATGCGGTCTCATTGAACGAGAGGAAGTCGGGGGTCGGGATCCCGGCACGGCGCATCGCGAGCTTCGCCAGGACCTTGTCCGAGGCGGTCGTGCAGGCCGCCACGCTCGAGCCGGTGTAGGGGATCCCGATCAGCTCGAGCAGCTCCTGAACGGTTCCATCCTCGCCGTCGCGACCGTGCAGCGCGACGAACGCGACGTCGGGCGCAGTCTTGGTCAACCTGGTGACGAGATCGCCGCCGACGTCGATCGGCGCGACCTGGTGGCCGAGCCGGGCGAGCGCGTCTTCGACCCGGGCGCCCGACTTCAGCGACACTTGACGCTCCAGCGAGCGCCCGCCCTTCAGCACGGCTACGAGGCTCATCAAGCGTGCTTGCGCAACAGCGGCAGCACCTTCGCGAGATCCGCGTCGACGGGAACCTCGTCTCGCGCGCCGTCACGCTGCGAATCGGCACCCGTCCGGGCCGGAGACAACCCTGGGGGCCCGCCTCCGGAGCCTGCGGCGGGCTCTGCGCCGGTCAGTGTGCCGTACAGGGCGACCTGCTCGCGAACCACCTCGCCGATCCGGCGAACGCCTTCGCGGATCGCATCCTCGCTGACGCCGGAAAAGTTCAGTCGCATCTCCGAGCCGCCGCGCCCGTCGAGGTACGCGGCGCGCCCGGGCACGAACGCGACCTGCTCCTGCAGCGCCCGGGCAAGGAGATCGGTGGTGTCGATGTAATCGGGCAGGGTCGCCCAGATGAACAGGCCGCCCTGCGGGTGCGTCCAGCTGGCCTCGCGCGGGAAGTGCTCGGCCAGCGCGTCGAGCATGACGTCGCGGCGCAGGCGGTAGATCTCGATCAGCGAGCGGACGTAATCGGCCCACTGACCTGACTGGAAGTAGGCGCTGACGAAGAACTGGGAGATCGAGGATGAGCACAGGTCGGTCGATTGCTTGCCGACGTTCATCTTCGCGAGCACCGGGGCCGGAGCGACCGCCCAACCGAGCCGGACGCCGGGCGAAAGGATCTTCGAGAAGGTGCTGGTGTAGACCACGAAGTCGCTGTCGAGCGAGTACAGGTTCGGCAGCGGATCGCCCTCGTATCGCAGCACTCCGTAGGGGTTGTCCTCCAGCACGAGCAGTTCCCGCTCGGCGGCGATCCTGACCAGCTCGTGCCGGCGCTCGAGCGACAGCGTGACCCCGGCCGGGTTGTGAAAGTTGGGAACCGTATAGATGAACTTCGGGCGTCGGCCTGCCTGCTCGAGTCGGGTCAGCGTCCGGTCGAGCTCGCCGGTCAGCATCCCGTCCCGGTCGACCGCGACCTGCACGACATCGGCCTGGTATGCGCAGAAGGTCGGGACGGCGCCCGGGTACGTGGGAGCCTCGGTGATCACGATGTCGCCCGGATCGAGCAGCGTCTTACAGACGAGGTCGATCACCTGCTGGCTGCCGGTGGTGACCAACACGGCGTCGGGATCGACCGTCATGCCCTCGGCTGCCATCACCTGGCCGATGCAGTCCTTGACCAGCTCGATGCCGTCGGTCGGCCCGTACTGGAGTGCGCGCGCACACGACCGCGCCGCGACCGAGCCCATCAGGGCCGCGTACGACTCGGCCGGGAACGTCGAGGTGTCGGGGAGGCCCCCGGCGAGCGAGATCACATCGGCGCGCTCGGTCAGCGCCAGGAGGTCGCGCATCGCAGAGGACTTCATCACCTTCGTGCGCTCCGCAAACAGCGCCCCGTAGCGCTCGATCTCCCGGGCGGTCGACCGCGGTCGCCTGGTGTCGTGATTCATCGGCGAGGCGCTTGAGGAGTCACGGCCGCCGACGCCGTGTCGTCTATCGTCACGCTCCGTCACGGTACAGCACGGGTGCATCTAGCCTTCGACATATTCCAGGGCATCGGCATCGCCGCGGCCGTTGGTATCCGGCCCTTTCTGCCCGGGCTTGCGGTCGGGGCGCTGGCTGCCGGGAACGTCGGAATCCACTTCGATCACACGTCCTACGCCTTCCTCCAGGAGGCGCCATTTCTGCTGGTGATGCTGATCGGCGCGGTTATGTTGGTCGTGCTCGAGCGCGGGATCTGGGCGTCTAGGCTGCGCAGCCAGCCGTGGGTCAGTGTGCTCGTGCTTGTCTCGCTGGCGATCGGGGCGCTGATGTTCGCGGGGGCGCTCGCCCAGGGTGGTCACGTCGCCTGGCCCGGATGGGTCGGCGGCGTGGTCTGTGCGGCGGTTGGCATCGCCGCGTCGATACCGTTTCTCGCCCGGGTCCGCGAGCGGCTGGATGCGGCCGACGCGTCGATCGGGCTGCCGCTGATCGCCGACGGCTTCGCGCTGTTGACGGCGGTGCTGTCGGTCTTGGTGCCGCCGGTTGGGCTTGTGGCGCTGCTGTGGCTTCTGTGGCTGCTGTGGCGCGGCCGCGGGCGCGATCAGCAGAAGTACGCGGGCCTGCGAATTCTTCGGTGAGCTCGCCGCGCAAGCTCGTGCTCGTCGTGATCGACGCGCTCAAGCCGGAGATGCTGGAACGGACGATCGCGACCGGGAGGGCCCCCGCGCTCGAGCGGATCCGGGACGAGGGCGTGTACGTCAACGATGTCGTCGCCGCGTTCCCGTCGGTCACTCCGGTGTGCGCCGCCACGATCACGACCGGGGTTGGTCCCGACGAGCACCAGATCCCGAGCATGAATTGGTATCACCGCGTCGAAGAACGTTATGTCGAGTACGGCTCGAGCTTCTCGGCGACGCGGCAGTTCGGTGTGCTGAGGTCGCTGACCGACACGGTCTACCGGATGAACGCGGAGCATCTCTCAAACGAGACGCCGACGGTGTTCGAGTCGCTCGACGACGCCGGGGTCCGCACCGCCGGCACGACCTACCTTATTTACCGGGGTCGCCACCAGCACGAGGTCGCCCAGGAGTCGCCGCTGGCGCGGATCGTCACCTCAACGTTGTTTCGGCGGACGATCGACGGACCCCTGGAGCTCTTCTACGCCGACCTGTACGCGAGCCGCAAGACCGGCTGCCGGGGACAGCTGGGGATGCCGGGGGTTCGCGACCAGCACACCGGCTGTGTCGGCGCCTACCTGGTCGAGCACGACCTGTTCGACTTCCTCCTCTTCTCCCTCCCCGACAACGACGCCTGGTCACACAAGAACGGGCCGCACGCACAGGTGACCTCGATCGCAGCGGCCGACCGCCAGCTGGAACGGTTGATGCACGCGGCCGGGGGCCCCGAGCGGTTCCTCTCCGATCACGCGGTGATCGTCACCTCCGACCACTCGCAGGCGATCGTCGAGGAACGGATCCGGTTGCTCGACGCGTTCAGCGACTTTCACGTAGCCTCCCCGAGCGCCGCCCGATCGGTCGGGGCAGAGCTCGCAATCAGCCCGGCGCAGCGTTCGGCGATGATCTATGCGCTTGACCTCGAGCGCCGGGACGAGCTGGTCCAACGGTCGCTTGAGGTTGTGCGCGAGGTCGAAGGCATTGATCTGACGATGTGGCTGATGAACAACGGACGCGAGGCGGCGGTGTGCGGAGCCGGCGGCGACGAGCTGCGCTTCGCGCCGGGATTGTCAGTGATCGACTCGCGAGGGCTCGGTTGGGAGATCGACGCGGCACCCGGGACGCTGACGGCCGTGCTCGGCGCACGCGTCGTGGACGGAGCTCGGTTCGAGAGCACCGACTACCCGGACGCGCTGGCTCGGATTTGGTCGGCGCTGAACTGCGAGACCGCAGGCGACGTGCTGTTGTCGGCCGCGCCGGGCTATGAGTTCGTCGATTGGGGCGGTGCGGACCACGTCGGCGGTGGCAGCCACGGCTCGCTGCACCGCACCGACTCGCTCGGTGCCATGCTCTGGTGCGGGGTCGGTCCGGGCTCCCGTGATGTCCGGGGACAGTGGTCCCTGCAGGACATCGCGCCGATGATCCGGGACCACTTCGGGGTAGCGTCTCCCACAGAATCACCTGCACACGTGCCTGAAAGCGACGATTAGAGCCGTGTTAGAGCGTTCCAGGGCCTTAGGCTCCGTTGAAGGTGCTCCCGATACATTGCCACCTGTGGCCACCGATGAGATGACCGCGCTCGAGCCTCCGCGCGGGCTTCGGCTGTGGACCAACGTGCGGCGCACCCAGCTGCGGTGCATCGACGGTGTCCGCAAGCCGCACAACTGGAAGCAGCTGGTCCGCTTCCTCTGCGTCGGCACCAGCGGTTACGTCGTAAACCTAACGACGTTCGCCATCTGCGTGCACGTGCTCAAGATCGACTACCGGGTATCGGCGGTAATCGCGTTCCTGGTCGGGTGTGCGAACAACTTCTGGTGGAACCGCCACTGGACGTTCGACGCTCGACATGAGCATCCCGGACTCCAGGCCGTGCGATTCTTCTTGGTATCGCTGCTCGTATTTGGTTTCGCGTACGCGGTCCTCGTCGTGCTTGTCAGCGGCTTTGGGATGGAGAAGGTGCTCGCCCAGGCGCTCGCCAATATCGCGGCCACGCCGCTGTCCTTCGTGGCCCAGAAGCTCTGGAGCTTCCGGGCCTAGAAGCTTGTTCCAGGCTGAGCGGGCGCCCGCCCGGGCGTGTTAGCGGTTTGAGGAAAGTCCTGAGAAGCGCGTCGTCGCCGTTGGCGTCGGTGCGGTGGGCGCGGATGTTGGCGGCGCTGGCGCTGGTCGGGTCGACGCTGGTCGCCCCATCGGTCGCGCTCGCGGCCGGCAACCCACCCGGTGAGCCGGCACCGATCTCGGCGCCACCGGGAACTCCGAAGCTGGTGACCTCGGAGCCCAAGCCCCCCGCCGGCTACAGGCTGACGGCGCGCCAGGTCCACCGGATCGCCGCTCGGAACCCGTGGGTGATCAACGCGCGAAAGCGGCATCCGCACTGGGTCTCGTACGTCTACACGCGCGGGCCGGGGGTCTGGCAGGTGAGCTGGTTCACGCCCGCGACTCACGTCCAGACCGAGATGATCCAGGTCTACGTCGACGACGCCACCGCGAAGGTGACGCAGGTGTGGACCGGCTACCAGGTGGCGTGGACGATGGCCCGCGGTTATCCGGGAGCGTTCGGGCGCAACGTCAACTCGCTCTATGTCTGGCTGCCGATGTGCTTCCTGTTCATGCTGCCGTTCCTGCCCTGGCGCCGGCGGCCGACCCTGCTGCACCTCGACCTGCTGATGCTCCTCGGCTTCTCGATTTCGCTGGCGTTCTTCAACCAAGCGAACCTTGGATTGTCGGTGCCGCTGGTGTATCCGTTCATGGGCTACCTGATGGTCCGAATGCTGCTGCTGGCGTTCGGCCGCGGCCGGCCGCGGCAGCCTCTGCGGATCCTCGTCCCGACCAGGTGGCTGGCGGTCGGTGTGATCTTCCTGGTCGGTTTCCGGGTTGGCCTGAACGTCACCAACTCGAATGTGATCGATGTCGGCTACGCGGGCGTGATCGGCGCCCACAAGGTGCTCGCCAACACGCCTCTGTACGGACACTGGGCGTACGGCAACCCCGCCGGAGACACCTACGGGCCGATCAACTACTACACCTACATGCCGTTCAACCTGATCTTCGGCTGGAGCGGGCTCTGGGACAGCCTGCCGGCGGCGCACGCGGCGGCGATCGCCTTCGACGTGCTGACGATCCTGGGGCTCTTCGTGCTCGGCTGGATGATCCGCGGGCCGACCCTGGGAACGGTGCTGGCCTACCTCTGGGCCGCCTACCCGTTCACGCTCTATGTCCTGAGTTCGAACTCCAACGACGCGCTGGTCGCGCTGTGGCTCGTGATCGCGCTGCTGGTGGTTCGGTCGGCGGCGGCGCGAGGGGTCGCGGTGGCGTGGGCCGGGTTGACGAAATTCGCGCCTCTGGCGCTGGCGCCGCTGCTGTTGCGGGGAATCGGACCCGCCCCGAATCGGCGCACGGTTCTGCAGTTCTGCGTCGCGTTCGGCCTCGCCATCGTCGCCGCGATGGCGTACGTGGTGCTCCACGGCAACATTGACTGGTTCTGGCGCGATTCGATCTCCTACCAGGCGAGCCGACCCGCGCCGTTCTCGATCTGGGGGCTGTGGGGCGGAACCGGGATGTCGCTGAAGATCCCCCAGCACCTCTGGCAGGGAGTGGTGGTGGCGCTCGGGATCGCCGTCGCGTTCATCCCCCGGGGGGAGCGCAGCATCGTTCAGGTGGCGGCGCTCGGGGCGGCGATCATCATCGGCCTGCAGATGGCGATCACCTACTGGTTCTACCTGTACATCGTCTGGTTCTTCCCGCTGGTGATCGTCGCACTCGTCGCGTCGCATCCGGCCGAGCCCGGGAGTGTGCGGCGGCTTTCGACGGCCAGGTGGCGGCAGCGGCGCGTGCGGGTACCCACACCGGCCTGAGGTCGCTGTCACGCCGCGAGCGGCTCCTGGATAGGCTCGATCGAGGTGGCCCGCAGCGCCTCGGGTCCGGCGACGATCAGCACCCCCTGGAGCCACGGATCCTCCTCCGAGGTCTCGAATCGGATCGGCATCCGCGTCAGCATCGACTCGATCGCCAACTCGCGCTTGACCCCGATCACGCCCCCGCGGGCCCCCGTCATGCCGACGTCGGTGATGTAGGCGGTGCCGCCGGGCAGCACCCTGGCGTCGGCGGTCGGGACGTGGGTGTGGGTGCCGACGACCGCCGTCACGCGGCCATCCAGATGCCAGCCGAGGCCAACCTTCTCGCTGGTCGCCTCCGCATGCATGTCGACCAGGACATGATCGACGCGGTCTCGGAGCGAGTACAGCGCGGCGTCGGCCTCGGAGAACGCAGGCAGACTCGCATTCATGTAGAGGTTGCCCGACAGCGACACCACCCCGAGCCGCACGCCGTCGCGCTCGACGACGCAAACCCCGTGCCCAGGCTGGCCCTTGAGGAAGTTCGCCGGCCGCAGAATCCGGTCCTCCGTGTCGAGGTAGCCGTAAACCTCGTGCTGGCTGTAGGTGTGGTTGCCGAGCGTGATCACGTCGACGCCGCCGGCGAGCAGCTCGCGCGCGATCTTCGACGTGATCCCGCGTCCACCGGCGGCGTTCTCGCCGTTGACGACGACGAAGTCGAGCTGGTAGCGCTCCTGTAGACGAGGTAACACGGCAAAGAAAGTCCGCCGCCCGATGGCACCGACGACGTCACCGACAAACAGGATCCGAGCTCCGTCACGCACGAGCGCATACTTCCAGGCCGTGCAGCGAGTCGTCGTCCCGCGCTGGATTCAGCTTGTCGTCTTGCCCCTGGCGCTTTTGGGGATATGGGACCTCGCGCGCGTCTCGGGCTCGGTGCTGCTGATCGTGACTGCCGCGAGCGTGATCGCGATGATCCTCAATCCGCTTAGCAAGAAGCTCGAGCACGTGCTCCCGCGCGGCCTGGCGATTCTCGCCTCCTACCTGCTCGTGCTGCTGGTGGTCGCCGCGATCGCGTTGGTCCTCGCGAACCCGGTCGCAAACCAGGTCAACCACTTCTCCAACAACATCCCGACGTACATCAACCAGGCGAACCGCACGCTCGACACCATCCAGACCTGGCTCAACCACCATGGCGTCAGAGTCCACATCAAGAGGCAGGGGCAGAGCGCGCTGACCTCGCTCGAGCACACGCTGACCAAGAGCTCGGGCTCGATCGTCTCGTTCTCTCGAGATGTGCTGGGGAAGGCGATCTCCTTCGGGATCGATCTCGTGCTGACGTTCGTCCTGTCCGTCTATCTGCTCGTATACGCCCGGCAGATCGGGCAGTTGGTCCGCCGGATCATGCCGCCCGGCGACGGCACCCCCGGCGACGACTTCCCGCTGTTGATCCAGCGCGCGGTGTCCGGCTACGTCCGGGGGCAGCTGCTGTTCAGCCTGGTGATGGGGGCCAGTGCGACGCTCGCGTTGTACCTGTTCGGGCTCATCGGGTTGTTCCCGGAGGGCCGCACCCTCGCGTTCTTTTTCGGCGCCTTCTACGGGCTGATGGAGTTCATCCCGTACGTCGGTCCGATCGTCGGCCCGATCCCCGCTGTCCTGGTTGCGCTGTTCACGAACCCGATCAGCGCGATCTGGGTGGTGGGCCTGTTCGTGGTGCTGCAGCAACTGGAGGGCCACCTGGTCGCGCCGCAGGTATTTCGCCTGTCGCTGCGGATCAACCCGATCCTGGTGATCTTGGCGCTGCTGATCGGCTTCCACCTGTACGGCATCGTCGGAGCGCTCCTGGCCCTGCCGGTCGCGTCCGTGATTCGCCAGACGATCGTGTACCTGCGACGCCACCTGGTGCTGGAGCCGTGGTCGATAACGATGCCGCGGGCGCTGCTCGGGGCCCCGCTGCTTTCGGACCAGCCCGGAGATCAGTCTGCCCCGGCCCCTGACGCCGGGCAGGAACCTTCAGCGCTGGCCGGTGATTCGGAGGAATCGCCAAACGAAGACGGCGGTGAGCAGCAGCAGGACGATCGGGATGCCGGCGCTGACGACCCCACCGATCGACAACACCAGCGTGACCACGCCCGCGATGCCCGTCGCTGAGCCGTACAGGACCGCCCGGTAGGCCTGTCGCTCCCGAACCCTGCGCGGCACATAGCCGCCACGCTTCTCGATGTCAGCCATTTCGGTAAGCGTATCGAGGGGATGACCGTCTCGTCCTGGAGTCGGCGCCGAGGTTGAGCCCGGGGCTGTCCGGTGGGCCCCGGTTCGGTGACCGAGCCCCGCTCGCGAGTATGCTCGAACCCCATGCCGTTCCCGCAGACCCGCATGCGCAGGCTTCGGGCCACGCGCGCACTGCGTGGCCTCGTTCGCGAGACGGAACTCTCCCCGGCGGATTTCGTCTACCCGATGTTCGTCGCCCACGGACTCGACCGGCGCGAGCCGATCGAAGCGATGCCGGGGATCGAGCGCCTGTCGATCGGCCACGCGGTCGATGAGGTGGGCGAGCTCGCCGCGCTCGGCGTCCCCGCGGTTTTGCTCTTCGGGATCCCGGCGAGCAAGGACCCGGAGGGGACGGGCGCGTGGGATGACGAGGGCGTCGTACAGCTCGCCACACGAGCGATCAAGGAGGCGCACCCCGACACGATTGTGGTCACCGACGTGTGCCTGTGCGAGTACACCGACCACGGCCATTGTGGAGTCCTGCGCGAAGTCGACACCCAGTCGGCGAAGTCACCGCGACAGGGCGAGCGCCGGCAGACCGTCGACAATGACGCCACGCTCGAGTTGCTCGCCCGGACCGCTGTCTCGCAGGCTCGCGCCGGCGCGGACATCATCGCCCCGAGCGACATGATGGACGGGCGCGTGGCGGTGATCCGGCACTCTCTGGACGAGGAGGGCCTGGCTGAGGTCCCGATCCTCAGCTACTCGGCGAAGTTCGCCTCGGCGTTCTACGGCCCGTTCCGAGAGGCAGCGGGCTCGACCCCTTCCTTCGGGGATCGCCGCGGTTACCAGATGGATCCAGCGAACGGATCCGAGGCCGTCAGGGAATCGAAGCTGGACGTCGATGAGGGCGCCGACATGCTGATGGTCAAGCCCGCGCTCCCATATCTCGACGTGATCCGCCGCGTCAAGGACGAGACCCGAATGCCGCTGGCGGCGTACAACGTCAGCGGGGAGTACGCGATGCTCAAGGCCGCGGCCGCGGCCGGCTTCCTCGACGAGCGTGCGACCGTACTCGAGACGCTGACAGCGATTCGCCGGGCGGGGGCCGACGTGATCATCACCTACCACGCAAAGGATGCGGCCAGTTGGCTCCAGTAGACACGAGCCCGGGAACGAGCCCACCCACCCCACCCGCCCGTCAGTTCGGCCCCAAGCTCCGCTCGCGCAACGACGGCGCGGCCGTCCCGCTCGATCACGTCGACAAGCGGCTGCTCAACCTGATGCAGGGGGAGTTCCCGCTCGCTCACAGGCCCTACCAGCACGTCGCCGCGCTAGCCGGAATCGATGAAGCGGAGGCGATGCGCCGGGTGCAGCGGCTGCTCGACGAACGGATCATTCGCCAGGTCACGCCGATCTTCGACACCCGCGCGCTCGGCTACTCCTCGATGCTGGTCGCCGCCAAGGTCGACCCCGAGAACCCCTGGCGCGCGGCGACGGTGATCAACGAGCACCCCGGCGTCTCGCACAACTACCTGCGAAATCACGAGTTCAACATCTGGTTCACGATCGCCACCGAGCCCGGCTCCCGGCTCGGTCTCGAGGGGACATTGGATGTGCTGGCCGACCTCGCCGGCGCTGAGTCGATCCGGCAGCTGCCGACGCTGAAGCTCTTCAAGATCAGGATGGACCTCGAGATGGAGGCCGGCACAGAGGCACTCGCACGGGCCGCGGAGGCGGTGCAGCCCGCCGAGACCGACCCCCAGCCGCACGATGAGTTCGACCGGGCGGTGATCCGGACGACGCAGGGCGACATGCAGGTGATCCCCGAGCCGTACGCACCGGCGGCCGCCGCCCTGCACCTGTCCCATGACGAGCTGCTCGCCCATCTGAGCGGGATGCAGGAGCGCCGGCTCCTGCGGCGTGTCGCGGCGATCCTGTACCACCGCCGCGCCGGCTTCAGCGCCAACGGCATGGGCGTCTGGAAGGTGCCCGAGGAGCGGATCGCCGAGCTCGGCCCGGCGATGGCCGCGTTCCGCGGGATTTCGCACTGTTATCAGCGTCCGACGTACGCCGACTGGCCCTACTCGGTGTTCACGATGGCGCACGGTCGTTCCAAAGAGGAGTGCGACGCAATCCTCGATTCGATCGCGGAGCAGACCGGGATCCACGAGCGAACGACGCTCTACTCGTCGACGGAGTTCAAGAAGATCCGGCTGCTGTACTTCACCGACCAGCATCGCGACTGGGAACGCGAGCACGCGGGGTAGGACCCCGCCGGACGTGAGCACCGCGGGGACCACTCGCTCGGCCGCGCTGTTCGAGCTCGCGCAGGGCCTGCTCCCAGGCGGGGTGAACTCGCCGGTTCGCGCGATGCGTGCGATCGGGCGGACCGAGCCGGTCTTCATCGAGTCGGCGATCGGCTCACGACTGCGGGATGTCGACGGCTACGAGTACATCGACTGGGTTTGCTCGTGGGGGCCGTTGATCCTGGGTCACGCCGATCCGGGCGTGCTTGCGGCGATCACCGACGCCGCCGCGCGGGGGACCACCTACGGCGCGCCGACCGAGGGCGAGGTGGAGCTCGCGAGCGAGGTCGTGGCGCGGATCCCATCGGTCGAGATGCTGCGGATGACCTCGTCGGGGACCGAGGCCACGATGAGCGCGCTGCGACTGGCTCGGGCCGCGACCGGCCGCGAGCGGATCATCAAGTTCGCGGGCGCGTACCACGGTCATGTCGACGGCCTGCTCGCACAGGCTGGCTCGGGGCTTGCCACGCAGGGCATTCCGGCCAGTCCCGGCGTTCCGGAGTCCTGGGCGGCGGCGACCGTGATCGTCGGTTGGAATGACGTCGAGGCGGTCGCGGCCGCGGTCGAGCAACATCGGCCGGCCGCGATCATCGCCGAGCCGATTCCGGCGAACATGGGCGTCGTGCCGCCCGCCGCCGGCTTTCTCGAAGCGCTCCGCGAGCTCGCGACCGAATCCGGCGCGCTGCTGATCTTCGACGAGGTGATCACCGGCTTCCGGGTCGCCCGCGGCGGCGCCCAGGAGCGCTACGAGGTGATGCCCGACCTTACGGTCATGGGCAAGATCGTCGGCGGTGGGCTCCCGGCAGCGGCGTACGGCGGGCGCCGCGAGTTGATGGAGCGGATCGCTCCTGCCGGCGATGTCTATCAGGCGGGAACCCTGTCCGGCAACCCATTGGCTGTGAGGGCCGCGCTGGCGACCCTGAACCGTCTCGACGCCGACGCGTACCTGCGGTTGGAAGCCGTGACGAGGCGACTCGTCGACGGCCTGCACGAAGCCGCGGCGAGTGCAGGCCGACACCTCCGCATCCAGAGCGTTCCGGGGCTGCTGACCCCGTTTTTCACCGTCGAGCACGTGTCGGACTACGCCGCCGCCGCGGGCGCCGACCAGGAGGCGTACGGCGCTTGGTGCCGGGCGCTGTTGGCGCGCGGGGTGTACCCGCCGGCCTCGCAGTTCGAAGCCTGGTTTCCGTCGCTCGCGCACAGCGATGAGGACATCACGGCGACCGTGGTCGCGGCTGCCGAAGCGTTTGAGGAGATCGCATGAATCGGGAATCACCGAGCGCCGATCGCGGATCACTGGGCCCGCGGACGGCGGGACGCGAGTCCGAATACGAGCGGCTGCTGGCGGACATCGCGCAGGGCGCGCGCCTGCACTACGGCGAGCACTCGGAGGATCCTGATCTCGACCTCCTGCTCGGCGACCAGCGCTACGCCAGCGGGTTGGCGCGCCTGGCGGTGCTCGGCGACCTCGAGGCGACCACGGAGCTCGCGGACGTGATTTCACTGGTCGCCCAGGCCCACGCCGGCGGGGACGCGACGCTGGCCGAAGCCGTCTGGGAGGCGGGCAAGGTCGCGATCGGCTGGGGTCAGAGCGAGGCGCACGAGGCGGCCAAGCAACTGGCGCGGATGGGCGCTCCCGGCGCGCGCCAAGCACTGCTCAGCGCGGCGACGCGTCAGCGCTCGGCAGAACACTGACCGGCGCTCGACCGAGCCCAGGGAGGAGCCCCTTGCGCGCGGTTGCCGGTAGGCTACGCGAAAGTCCCTGCCGCGACTTTGCCGACAGCTGAACTCGATGCCGACAGATCGACACAAGAAGTCCTCCAAGTACACGGTTGACCGCGGGAAGCCGGGAGCCTTCGAAGGCGAGACGGTCACGCGGCGGAACTTCATGAACGTCACCGCGCAGGGCGCGGGCATAATCGCGGTCGCGGCCTTCACGCTGCCGGCGCTCGGGTTCGCGCTCGGCCCGATCTTCAAGCGCGAGCCGTTCCCGTGGCAGATCATCGGGCGCCCGGACGATTTCACCGAGCTGGTCTACAACACCAAGGTGGTGACGATCGTCCAGGGGATCGGCGAAGCCGGTAAGTCGATCGCCTACGTGCGCAAGCGCGACCCGCAGATCGACACAGAGCCGCACGACAAGTACAACAACTACATCGCGCTGTCGTCGAGGTGCGCCCATCTGGGCTGCCCGGTGCGCTACGTCGAGGCGGCCGAACGGTTCGTGTGTCCGTGCCACGGAGGGGTCTACAACTTCCGGGGCGAGGTTGCGGGCGGCCCGCCGGTGCGTCCGCTCGACCGGTTCTACACCTACGAATCAGGGGGCTACGTCTACATCGGCCCCAGGTATTCGGTGAACAGCGAGCTGCAGCGCTTCTCGCCCCGCGACCCGGCACAGCCGCTCGATGGCATCGGCCAGTTCCTCTACCCGTCGCGCTTTGACACCGCCGTGCGTGCGCCGCTCACCAACCTCCCGAAGCCGCCACCGGTCCCCGGTGGCTAGTCGACGGTGCCGAAGCTGCCAACCCCACCGGTTCCCAAGGCCCTGAAGCCAAAGCCAGGTGCCCCCGGCGAAGAGCCGATGCACCCGGTCGAAGCGGGGGTCGAAGCCGGCCTGACGGTCGTCGACTGGATCGACGAGCGCACCCAGCTCTCGCCGGCGCTGCGCTGGACGCTGTTCCGCAAGGTCCCGCGGGGGATCAACTGGGCGTACACGCTGGGGTCGGCGACGCTGTTCGCGTTCCTCAACCAGGCGGTCACCGGCGTCTTTTTGGCGATGTACTACCAGCCCGGCACCAGCACCGCATACGAGTCGATCCGCAACATCAACGACAACGTCTTCCTCGGACAGTTCGTGCACAGCATGCACAAGTGGGGCGCGTCGGTGATGGTCATCCTGATCTTCCTGCACATGGGGCGTGTCTTCTTCTTCGGCGCCTACAAGTACCCGCGGGAGCTGACCTGGATCATCGGCGTCACGCTCCTGATCCTGACGTTGGCCATGTCGTTCACCGGGTATCTGCTGCCTTTCGACCAGCGTTCGTACTGGGCGACGATCGTCGGCGTCAACATCAACGGCACCGGCCCGTTCATCGGCCCCTACCTGTCCGACTTCCTGCGCGCCGGCCCCGAGTTCGGCGCGACCACGCTGTCGCGGTTCTACTCGATTCACATGCTGCTGATCCCGGCGCTGATGGCCGCGCTGATCGGCTTCCACCTGTACCTGGTGATGAAGCTCGGGATCTCGGCGCCGCCGTGGCTGAAGGCGAAGGAGCCCGAGCCGGTCATCGAAAAGGTCGAAGTGTGAGTCGCCGATGAACCAGGCAGAGAAGGAGCTGTACCTCCGCGAGTACTCGATCCTGAAGAGCGAGGGCAAGCCCTTCTTCCCGTACGCGGTCGTCAAGGACTCGATCATGGCCGTGATCGTGATAGCGGTGATCATGCTGCTGGCGCTGCTGTTCGGGGCGCCGCTGGGGCCGAAGGTCAACCCCACGACCACGACCTACGTACCGCGGCCCGACTGGTACTTCTTCTTCCTGTTCGAGGTGTTTCGGGTGATGAGGAACGTCCCGAAGTTCACCGACCTGGCGGCGATCGGGGTCCCGACGCTGTGCATGATCCTCCTGTTCCTGCTGCCGGTGTTTGACCGCAGCCCCGAACGGCTGATCACGAGGCGGCCCGTCGCGCTGGCGGCCGGGGTCGGGGTGATCGCGGCGATGGCCTACCTGACCTACACGGGCGCCACCACCGGCTCCCCGAATCAGGTGTCGCTGCCGGCTCCGCCCGGACTGTCCCTGTCGCAGCGGGCGACCTTTGACGCGGGCAGGATCGTCGTCGGCGAGTCGGGCTGTCTGGCGTGCCACACGCTCGGCGAGAACGGCAACAACGGCCCGGGGCCGCCGCTGACCCACATCGGCTCGACCCTGCGGCAGGGCGCGATCGCTTCGACGCTGCGCAACCCGACCGCGCCGATGCCGTCCTTCGAGGGTCTGGCGAAAGCCCACCCGCAGGAGTTCCAGAACCTGGTGCACTTCCTTTCGATGCTGCAGTAGCGATTGCGGCTGCTGCGCTCCCCGTTTCCAGGCGCCGTGAGCTGGAGCCCTGCAGCATCGGTGCCTCGGTAGAGTCGCAGCGATGACGAACGCCGACGCTGCGTCCGCCGCCACTGAATCCGCCGGGTCCGGGACCCTCGAAGAACCACAGGTGCAGGCGATGTTCGACCGCATCTCGCGGATCTACGACCGACTCAACACGGTGATGACGGCCGGCCTGCACCACGAGTGGCGCCGTCGCGCCGCCGATCTCGCGCAGCTGGAGCCTGGCGGCCGCGTGCTCGACGTGGCGACCGGCACCGGAGACCTCGCGTTCGAGCTGGCGAGCAGAGTTGCGCCGAACGGCGAGGTCCTCGGACTCGACTTCTCCGAGCAGATGCTCGAGGTCGCGCGCAGTAAGGCGGCGGCGCGAGCGCTCCCGGCGCGGGTCGCCTTCGAGTGGGGCAACGCGATGGAGCTCGATTACGCGGACGATTCATTTGACGCCGCCACGGTCGGTTTCGGGGTGCGGAACTTCTCTGATCTCGACCGCGGGCTCGGCGAGCTGGCGCGCGTCGTGCGGCCGGGTGGCCGCGTCGTGATCCTGGAGGCGACCTCACCGCAGCGGCCACCGCTATCGACCTTCTTCTCGTTCTGGTTTGATCGCGTCGTGCCGATTCTGGGCCGGGTCGCCGGCGACGCCGATGCATACACCTACCTCCCGAACTCGGTTCGTCGCTTTCCGGGCCCCGATGAGCTAGCAGCGCGGATGACGAGGGCGGGGCTGACCACCGTCCGCTACGTGATCACCGCCGGCGGGATCATTGCGCTGCATGCCGGCCGGGCCGGTGAGGAGGGGGCGGTGAGCGCTTGACGGCGTCGGGGGCCGCCTCGGTCGACGCGGTTGTGGCCGCCGCGGGCGCTGACACCTCCGCGGCGATGCGCGAGGTCGAGGAACGGATGACGGGGCTCGCCAGCGGGCACGGGCACGTGCTCGGGCATCACGCCCGCTCGATGGTTTCCGCCGGCGGCAAGCGCCTGCGCCCGCTGCTCGTATTCCTCGCCTCCGGCGTCCCGGTAGCGCCGACCGACAAGCTGGTCCGGGCGGCTGTGGCGGTCGAGCTGATCCATGCCGCGACGCTCGTTCACGACGACGTCCTCGACGGTTCGGATCTGCGGCGTGGCCGTCCGACGGTTGTCGCAAGCGGCGGCCGGCTGATGGCAACGGCTACCGGCGACCTGCTGTTCGCCCGTGCGTTCGCCGAGCTCGCGGCCGGCGGCTCCGCCGAGCCGGTCCGGATCCTGTCGCGCGCGGTGTCGGCGCTGGCCGCCGGCGAGCTGATGCAGCGAGATGACGCGTGGGACCGGTCGGTGTCGGTGGAGCGCTACCTCGAGCGTTGCCGGCTCAAGACGGCGGTCCTGTTCCGGGCCGCCTGTGAACTCGGCGCTGAGGCGGGTCAGCGATGCGGCCTGGGTGACGGAGCCGGCCGCCGAGCCGACCTGGCCGACAGCCTCGGAAGCTTCGGCGAGTCGACCGGTCTGGCCTTCCAGCTCCTCGACGACATCCTTGATGTCACCGGGCCACCCGAGCGCACCGGGAAGCCACGCGGCGCCGACCTGCTCGACGGGACGGTGACGCTGCCGCTGATCGAAGCCCGGAAGCGGGACCCCTCGCTGGCTGAACTCGACCTGCGGTCGCTCCGGACCGCCGAGCAAGCCGCGTCGGTGTGCGACCGCATCGCCGCGACCGGGGCGCTCGAGATCGCTCGGGAACGGGCGCTCGGGATGGTGCTTGAAGCGAAGGCGACGCTCCCGGCGCTACCCGAGTTCCAGCAATCGGCGCTCGAACTGGTAGCCGATGGCGTGGTCGAGCGTTATTCGTAAGAAGGGCCCCTTGGGGAAGCTCGTCAGCCCACGCGGCCGACGAGGTCCCTGAGCTAGAAGTCCTCTGGCAGGATCAAATCGCGCTTGAGCGAGTCGACAAAGCGATCGACATCGGACGCCATGTTCGCCTGCGTCAAGCGGCGCAGGTCGTCGATCAGAGCGATCAGGCCGTCGTCAAGCCGGTCCTCGAACTGCTCTACCTGGCTCCGCTCGTAAACACCGGACTCCCGCCACGCGCAGTTGGGGCAGCCGAGCGTCAGGGCGACGCTGTCGTCATCGCCGTGCGACCAGTTGCTCGCCTGCACGAGCTCCGACCTGCAGTTCGGGCAGACGCACAGCTCACGTTCCTCCGCCTGCGCCTGGTCGTACTGGCGCAACTGGAGCTCGTGACCGCTGGGAAGCCTGATACGGCGGGTCTTGGGCTGATTTCCTTGGCTCATGGCGCTGGATCTTCAGTCCGTGCTATCGGCTGCTCGGGGTGAGAGCTTTAGTCCGCTGGACGGATCGACAGATCTCGCTAACCTTGTCTCTCCGTAACTCCTAAGGAAAGTTGCGATGTTTCGTAGTCCGATCGCTGATGGTGTAATCGTGCTTCTGGTCTTGCTCCTGTTCTTCGGGCCGAAGCGGCTGCCGATGTTGAGCCGCTCGATTGGGGAGAGCATCAAGGAGTTCAAGGGCGGGATCGACCACGAGGGCTCGTCCGATAAAGACAAGGCCGAGATCACCAATGCGACGTCGACTCCGAGCGCCGCTCCCCGTGAGACCGTCGATACGGGCTCCGAGAACCGCTCGTAGCGGCTAGCTCAGCGCACAACCATGAAGGCCCTGCGGCCGATCGGCCATGAGGAGCGGCTGAGCATCGTCGATCACCTCGACGAACTGCGCAGCCGGCTGTTCGCTTGCGGCGCGATCATGGTGGTCATCTTCGCCGTCGCCTTTTGGCAGAACAAGGCGCTGATAAACGCGCTGAACCGGGCGCTGCCCCCGGCGGCCACCACCGGGCTCGGCAGCCAGCAGCACCTGAACGCCACGCTCGGCCACACGCTCGAGCAGGCCTCGGGCGACATGGCTCAGCTCTCGACGTCTCTGTCCGAGAGCAAGGGGATCGCGCCCGGTGCGGTGAGCGCCACCCAAAACCTCAGCAGCGACCTCCTGCAGGCGAGCAAGGAGTTCCCGAAGGCGGCCAAGCAACAGGCCAAGCCGATTACGATCGGCGTCGGCGAATCGTTCACGACGACGCTGACGGTCGTCGGCTACTTCACGCTGCTGCTGTCGCTGCCGATGATCCTCTACCAGTTGTACGCCTTCGTGGTGCCCGCGCTCAGCCGCGACGAACGGAGGATCGCGACCCCGACGATGATCGCGGCGCCAGTGCTGTTCGTCGCGGGTGCGGCGTTCACCTTCTTCGAGGTGCTGCCGCCGGCGATCCACTTCCTCCAGGGCTACAACGCCGATCAGTTCCAGATCCTGATTCAGGCGCGGACCTACTACCGCTTCGAGATCTTGCTGATGCTGGGGATCGGTTTCGCCTTCCAGGTGCCGTTGCTGCTGCTGGGGCTGCAGAAGGTGGGCGTGATCACCTCTCGAACCCTGACCGTCAATTGGCGCTACGCGGTGGTTCTGATCGCCGTCATCGCGGCGGCGCTGCCGGGTGTAGATCCGGTTACGTTGACCCTTGAAACGATTCCGCTGCTTCTACTCTTTATCGCAAGTATCGTGATGCTAAAGATCGTCGAACACCGCACCGCCAAGCGCCAGGCCGCCGAGTCGGCCGAATTGGGGCGAGTCGACGGTCTCGACGCGACGTGAATACGTTTCAGATCGACTTCGGGACCCACACAAATGCTCTTTGACCTTCGCAGCCGTGGCCGGCGCAGCACCGTTCGGGTGATCTATGCGGGCCTGGCCGTGCTTATGTTCGGCGGCCTGGTTTTGTTCGGTGTCGGCGCCGGCTCTGGAATCGGCGGCCTGTTGAACGCTTTCACCAACAACAGCTCCAATAGCAACAAATCGGCGATCAGCCAGGAGACCAGGGTGGCGCTCCGGGAGACGCACAAGAACCCGAACTCGGCACACGCCTGGGCTTCGATGGTTCAGGCGCGCTGGAGCGCGGCCGGCTCTGGCAGCAACTTCAACACCGCCACGTCGACCTATACCGCCTCCGGCAAGCACCAGTTGCGGCTCGCCGCCGACGCCTGGAAGCGATACCTGACGCTGACCAAGACGCCCAGCCCTGGCGTCGCCACGCTGGCGGCCAGGGCCTACACGACCATCGCAGCCTGGAACGGCGCCGCGGGGGCCTGGGAGTACGTCGCCAACGCCGAGCCGACGGCGCCGAGTCCATACGTCTGTCTCGCCGCCACGGCCTACGCGGCCAAGCAGACCCGCAAGGGCGACCTCGCCGCCGCTCAGGCCGTAAGCCTCGCTCCAAAGCTCCAGCGGCTGCAGCTGAAGCAGGAGCTGAAAGCGGCCAAGACCTCGACCGCAGTGGCCCAAAGCTGCGGCTAACATCGGCTGTTCTTGGGCCGTTAGCTCAACTGGCAGAGCAGGGGACTCTTAATCCCAAGGTTATAGGTTCGATTCCTATACGGCCCATCTAGAGAACACGCTGCAGACAGATCTGTTTTGCGAGATCGCAGCGCGTTTCAATGCGTCCTCAAGGACCGCGGGTTGCCGCCTCAAGGTCAACGTCATCCCAGAAGAGTCCGCAAGCCTCCCCGCGCCGCATCCCGGTAGTCAGGTGAGGACATTCCCAGGTGATTCTTAGGGCGCTCTTCGGGCGAAATCCCACGATCTGTGAATGGTTCCGACTCGTCTTGAGTCACGACGCGTCGCAGTTCGACTTCCTCGCCGCATGTGAGCGCGCTGCCTCGACGGGTTGCGGCCGCACCGGCGCGCTTGCAGCGGCGGCCCCCTGCACCGCTTCCCTGGATCCCTGGCGCCGTGCTGGCGATTGCTGTGGCGGGGCTGACAGCGGTCGTCATGTTGACGCTCGTCGATCAGCCGTGGTCGCAGCTCAGTACGGCCGGAGGCCCGGCGACGTTCGTCGGCAGTCTGACTGGGATGGTCGGCGCCTATCTGGCGCTCGTGATGCTGGTGCTCGTGAGCCGCATCCCACCGTTCGAGCGCTCCGTCGGGCAGGACAAGATCCTGCGCTGGCACCAGCGTTTGGCGATCTGGCCGCTCACCCTCCTGACGGTCCATGCCGTCGCGGTCACCCTCGGCTACGCGCAGGCGACGAAGACGGGATTCGTGGGCGAGATCGGCCCGCTTGTGTCCGACTACACAGGCGTGCTGGCGGCCACCGTCGCGCTGGGCCTGATGCTGCTCGTCGGGATCTTCTCGATCCGGACGATTCGCTCCCGGCTGCGCCGCGAGACCTGGTGGGTTCTGCACCTGTACATGTACATCGCTCTGGCGCTGTCGATCGCGCACGTGATCGCGCTCGGCCCCTCATTTGTCAACCATCCGGTGACAAAGATCGTATGGGTAGTGATCTGGCTCGCGACGGCCGGGATCGCGATCGCTTATCGGGTGCTGTTGCCGCTGGTACGCAGCGTCCGGCACCGGCTCGAGGTCGTCGAAGTTCGACCCGAGGCCCCGGGTGTGGTCTCGGTGATCTGCTGCGGACGCGACCTCGATCGGCTCCCGGTCGCAGGCGGCCAGTTCTGCTTGTGGCGGTTCCTCTCGCGCGATATGTGGTGGCAGGCTCACCCCTATTCGATTTCCGCGTTGCCTCACGACTCCCAGCTGCGGTTGACCGTCAAGGCGGTGGGCGACCACTCCGACGCGGTCGCGCGCCTGCGCCCCGGAACCAAGGTCGTATTCGAGGGCCCGTACGGAGCGTTTCGCGCCGAGCAGTCCGCCCGCCGTCCCGTGGTGCTGCTCGCCGCCGGCATCGGCGTGACCTCGGTGCGCTCGCTGCTGGAGGACCTACCCCGCTCCAGCAAGCCGCTGGTGATCCTGCGGGCCTCGGAGCGGCGGGAGCTGGCGCTGTTGGACGAGATCGAGGAGCTGGCCAAAAGGCGCAAAGGCCGAGTCGTGACGCTGATCGGCTCGCGGCAGGAGCATACGCTCGATGCGACGACGCTGTGGAGTCTCGTGCCGGACCTGCAGGGTCGGGAGGCGTACGTCTGCGGCCCGAGCGAGTTCGTCGCCGACGTCACCGCTTCGCTGCTCGACGCAGAGGTCCCGCGGAAGGCGATCCACTACGAGGCGTACGCGCTCTGGTAACAGGGAGACAGACGCGATGCGACGTACCCCGTTTGTCCTGACTGCGACCGCCGCCGGCCTCGCCGGCGTACTCAGCTATCACACTCACACGAAGTCGTTCGGAAGCTTCAGCCCGACCCCTGCACAGGCGGGCGCGACGCCGAGGCGAGCCCAGCCGCACCCGGCCCGGTCGCAGACGACCACGGCCGCGTCGTCCGGGCAGGGCACTGTGACGGCCCCCGTTACTCCGTATATCGGCCGCCAGGGCACCGGTCCGCCCATCCGATACGGTTACGGCGTGCTGGCCGTCAAGGTCACGCTCTCGGGCGCGAAGATCACGTCGGTCGGCGTCGTCGGGCTGCAGACAAGTAGCCAGTACTCGCAGGCGCTCGCACAGCAGGCGATCCCGATTCTCCGCTCGGAGGTGCTGCAGCTGCAGAGCGCCAACATCAACGGTGTGTCCGGTGCCTCGTACACCAGCGAGGCATTCGCCATATCGCTGCAGCGGGCGCTCCAGCACCTCCACGCGTGAGTGGAACAGTGCCCACGGCATCCGGCGATCACCCCACGACGCTAGGCGCCGGGCGACCGCTCGAACACAACGAGGAGGTGATGGGCACCGTCGTGTCGTTCTTGCTGATCGACGCGCCGGCCTCATCGCGTGAGACGCTCGACGCCGCCTGCGCCGAGCTGCACCGCATCGACGAGCTGTTCAGCACATTCAAGCCCGCAAGCGCAGTCAGCCGGCTGCGGCGCAACGAGCTCAGCCGAGACGAGTTTCCGCCGGACCTCGCAGACGTTCTCGCCCGCTGCCGGCTCGCCAGAGAGATCACCGGCGGGTGGTTCGATCCGTGGGCTATGCCCGGCGGCGTCGACCCGAGCGGCTTGGTCAAAGGGTGGGCGGTCGAGCGGGCCAGCGCGATCCTGCGGGCCGGAGGCGTGCGCTCGGCGCTGATCAACGGTGGCGGCGATATCGTCTGCTTCGGCCCGCCGCCGGGCGAGGGACGGTGGCGCATCGGCATCCGCCATCCGTGGAGGCTCGACGCGCTAGCGGCAGTCGTAGAGTGCGATGAGGGCGCGATAGCGACCTCGGGCACCTACGAGCGGGGCGAGCATCTGATCGACCCGCACACGGGCGCGCGCGGCGCCGCGGTCGCGTCCGCGACAGTCATCGGGACTGATCTGGCACTGGCCGACGCGCTCGCCACCGCGCTCGCCGTCGCCGGCGGAGCGCTACTCCCGTGCGTGCTGGAGCTCGACGGCTACGAAGCGCACCTCGTCGACTGGAACGGCACCGAGCACACGACGCCAGGAACCCGCCACGCGCGCCGTTAGTCGACTGAGCGTCGGCCGTGACCGTGCCCGTGGCGCCATCGGGGTTCGGTCACCGATTATCGAGTGACTGCTTGCGCTTCACCTCCCAGAACGGCAGCTGCAGAACGGATCCTCACCGATGCCTTCTGTTGGTCGGGACAGTGGGCAGGCCGACATCAGCGCTCGTCGGTGTTACCCGCGTCGCTGCTTGTCCGACAAAAGCGCCAACAATGACCCCAGGCGTACTTCGTGGGCATCACGCTGCAAGGGAGTCGTGTCGCTGGCCGGTAGCCGGGGGTCGGCGTCCGATTGCGATCCCGCCCTCGTGCACAAGCGCCCACGCGTTGACGTCGACGAATCCGGTCCTACGGAGCGCATCCCCCCACCACTCGACGCTTGCCGGATGCTCACCCCTGCCGGCCAGCAGCCTTCCGGCATTCCGGGCGAGCCTGACGATCCCCGCGGGACCGCGCCGGAGCTGCGTTCGCGCGAACCTGGTCAACACGGCGCGGTCCCGCGCCGTGTGTAAGCCGATCTCGAACATCATGTCGCCGAGAACTACCCTGCCGCCAGGTCGCAGCACACGAGCGATGTCCAACAGCGCCAGGATCTTCCGGTCGTCCGGAATGTGATGCAGGCAGTAGTTCGAGAGAACGACGTCGAAGCTCTCGTCCGCGCACGGCAAGTCGGTTGCGCCGCCGACGCGAACATCGGTGTTGGTGATCTGCGAGGACTCAATCCTGCGTCGTAGCCCTGCGCACTGAGGGGCTGAGATGTCGATGGCGGTTACGTGTGCAACGTGAGGTGCGGCAGCGAGTGTCAGCAGGCCGCTGCTGCCGGCACCGATGTCGAGCACGTGATCGCCGGCGCCTAGCTTTGCGAGCGCGATCAACTCGGCCCGCAGGCGCTGAAATCCCGGCGTCTGCGCGAGTCTGTCGACGACCGCCACGCGGTCGTCCCAGCTGCGCATATCAGCGCCCTGACCAGGGTCCGATCGGCCTTCGTGGTCGGGGCCCCCGGCAGCTCGGTTAGCATTGCCGATGGCGGCGTCACGAGATTGTGTCGAAGTAACCATTTCGCACGCTACTTCAGCGCGTCAGGCGGTGGCCCTGCTAAACGGATCCTGAGATTGTGCCTAGGATCGGACCTCCGACAACCCGCCGCAACGCGACCGAGTCCGAGGCACCCGGGCGCGACCAGCAGCGCACTGCGCGGTCGATAGGTCGTCGACGGGCGATCCAACGGCGCCGTTGTCTGGCGGTAGTGGCGCTGGCGTGTCTGCTCACGCTGATCGGGTTCGGCGTCTCGGCGATCATGGGTTCCGGACCGAATTCGGTGATCGTCGGGCGTGATGGACAGCACGCCCGGGCCCCCCGGCGCGTCGTGGCGCAAGCTCCGAACACGCACCAATCGGCAACCAGCGCACCGGCTGGGCCGCCGTTCGCCGTCGGGATTATCCACCTCCGGCTCGTTGACACTAGCCGGACCGTCGTGCTCCCGGGAGGGGAGACAGCGCCACGGACATTGCTGACGACCGTCCGGTACCCAGCGATCGGGCGGCCAGGAACGCCTGAACGCCCAGGGGCAACACCGGCGGTAGGGCGATTTCCGCTGATCGTATTCGGCATCGGGTTCGCCGAGGAATCCGGAATCTACGCGCGTCTGCTCGACGCATGGACGGCAGCCGGATACGTCGTCGCAGCGCCGACGTTCCCGTTGAGCAACGCACATGCGCCCGGCGGCCCGAACGAGCGCGATCTTCCGAACCAGCCGGCTGACATGAGCTACGTGATCACCCGCTTGCTCGCCGCTGACGAAGTTTCCGGCGGGCCACTGCACCACCTGATCAAACGACACGCACTCGCTGTTGCCGGACAGTCAGACGGCGGCGACACCGCGCTCGCGGTGGCCTACGATCCACGCGACCGAGACCGGCGCGTGTCCGCGGCAGTGATCCTCTCCGGCGCCTACGATCCATTCATCTCAACCTTCTCGATCGCTCCCGGCGGGCCGGCGCTACTCGCAACCCAGGGCACCGCCGACCAGATCAACCTGCCGAGCGCGACCGCCGCCTTCTATGACCCAGCCCCACCTCCGAAGTACCTGCTTCAACTGCTCGGCGCCAACCACCTCGGGCCGTACACGAACGGACAGCCGCAGCTCCGCGTGGTCGAGCGGGTCACGATCGCATTCTTCAACAAATACCTCAAACACCAGTCCGAGCCGGCAAAACGAATGACACGAGCAGGAACTGTCGCGGGCATCGCAAGCTTCAGCGCAGACCCGTGAGCGAGGATAGCCGGCTACGACCTCCAAATCGCCAGGCAGGCGGACGGTGGCACCAGCGGCGCGCCGCAAGCGCCGCGACGCCGTCCGCCCTGTGACTCGCCTCGCGACCAGGCACGACTCACCCCTGGCCGCGCAGATCGCGGCGGTGCGACGGCTCGCCCGGTACGGGTTGCCGCTGTATTGCGGGCGGGGCGCAGAAGCGGATGGTCGCGCTGACTGTCGACGACGGACCAACGGGAGCAGGACTCCCTCAACTTGCACTGGTCAAACAGGCCACGACGCTTCTGCTTAGCAGCGACGACTCCCAAGATCCTCCTGATTCCTGCATCGCCGAAGAAACGAACTTGGTCACGCTCTACGCCCCGGTGTGCTGCAATTGACGCCGCTAGGTGGACCGGGTGCTTACATTCGCGGCCGTAGCGCTCGACGCAGCCAGGCGGTGGGGCGGTGGTGGCCGCGGGCATAGTTGAGAGAGCTCGGGTAGAGCGGTTGCTGGCTGGCGCTTGGGAGCGCCGGGTGACCCGCGTCGTCGCCGGAGGTGGCTACGGCAAAACCACGGCGCTGCGCCGCCTCACTGCGGACCGCGACGCTGGCTGGTTGGCGCTCGCTCCCGCGCACCGCGAGGTGGAGGCCCTTTCGCCGCGCGTCGCCGAAGTGCTCGGGATCGGGATGCACGCAAGCGCCGCGAGGGGAACACCCGCGATCGGCGCGGTGGACCGCCAGAGCCTGGCCGAAGGTGAAGCTCGAGCAGTCTGCGAGGGCCTCGACGCGCGGGACGAACCGGTCATGCTTGTCCTCGACGACGTCGAGTGGCTCGCTGACGAGGATTCCGCGACTCAATTCCTGAGCGCTCTGTGCCTTCAGGCGCCGTCGCACCTGCACATCGTTCTCAGCGGCCGTCGGCTTCCGGCCATCAGACTGGGTTCGACAAGTGGGAGGGGCGAACTCCTGGACATTGCCGCACCCGACCTAGCGTTCACCCTCGAGGAGACCGCGGGCCTGCTCCACGCCCGGTTTGGACAGGGGGCAGCCGCACTCGCTGAGGATTGCTGGTCTCTGACGAGCGGCTGGCCGGCGGCGATCCAACTCATCGTCGATCGTCTCGAGCGGCTAGAGCGCGCTGAGTGGAGCCGGGAGCTCGCCGAGCTTCGGCTCCGCCGCCGCCGGATGTGGCGAGACTTCGCGTCTGAGCTGATCGAACAAGAGCCGCCTCTCGCCCGACGCATCCTCGATATCGCCAGCATCGTCCCGGCCGTCGATGCCGACCTGCTTTCGGGGCTCGGTGTCGGGGCCCCGGCCGGAGAGCTGGACAGCCTCCAGAGCCGTGGGCTTCTTGCGCCCTCGGGAGAGCGCCGGGAACTCGCGCTTTCGCCTGTCCTGTCGGACGTCGTCGCCGAACGCCTGCAAGTCGCGCAGGCCGGCGAGCTTCGTGTCCAAGCCATCGCCTGGCTCGAGGGCGCCGCCCGCCTCGAGGAGGCACTCGAGTGCGCCGCCGACGGGTCCGGATCGGAGCTGGTTTCGTTTCTGCGCCGTTGCGGTCGGCGGCTGGTCACTGATGGCTATGGCTCGCGCGTGGTCGAGGTCACCGCCAATCTCGGAAACGTATGCGATCCGGACGTCGTGGCGATTCGAGCCGAGGCGCTGGTGGCGATCGGCGACTGGGACGCGGCGATTGAGCTGTTCGGCGCAGTTCGGCGCCAGATGGCGCCGGACGCGCTGCCTGCGCCGACTGCGTGGCGATTCGGCGCGCTTCTCTACCTGCGTGGCGAGATCGAGGAGGCGGATACGGTCCTGTCGGCCGCCCACACCGAAGGCCCGGGAACGGGCGACGACGCGTTGGTCTCGGCGTGGCTCAGCTCGACGCTCTGGGGCTGTGGGAAGATCGACGAGGCCGGGCGGAAAGCGCGGGTTGCGGTTGACCAGGCCGAAGCCAGCCGCGATCCTGCCGCGCGTGCGGCTGCCTACGTTGCCATGGCGCTTTGGGCTGCGAGCACCGGGGACCGGGAGCAGAACGAGCGCTGCTACCGGCTCGCCCGCACGGCCGCGACCGAGGCGGGAGACGCGGTCCAGCTGGCAAGAATCCATGCCAACCTGAGCTCCAAGGCGGTCGAGGAGGGCGACTACCGACGTGCGGTCCGGCAGGCCGACGCGGCGCTGAGCGCCAGTGCCGGACACAACCTTTTCGCCGCGATCGCGTTGAGCAACAAGGCCGAGGCACGGCTCCACAGCGGCGATCTCGAGGAGGCGCGAGCACTGTTGGTCGAAGCGATCGAGATGTTCGAGCGCCTGGGATCGCTGACGGCCGCGTCTGCGTACACCGTGCTCGGCGCGCTTGAGTACGAGCGAGGGCATGTCGTCCAGGCTCGGATCGCGCTGGAGCGCGCACACCGTCTCGGTGAGAAGGCGGGCGATGTGCATTCCATTGTGCTGTCGCTTTGTGGGCTTGCGGACGTGTTGGCGCAGGACGACCCAGAGCTCGCGCGACGCCACGCCGCCGAGGCAACCGCTCGAGCGACCAGCTTGGAGCGGGCGATCGCACTGTGCGCGTCCTCTTGGGTCGCGCTGTGCGACGGCGACGACGTACGCGCCGGTGAGCTCGCCGCCGACGCCGAGGTAGAGGCCCGTCGCACGGCCGATCGCCCGTCGCTCGCACGGGCACTGGAGCTCCGCGGCGCGGCCCGCCGGCCGGCCGACCAGTCCTTCCTCACGGCCGCCGCAGAGCTGTGGCGAGAGGTTGGAGATCCGATTGCCGAGCGGCGTACCGAGCTGATACTCGCGAGCTGCCGCGGCCAGACAGAGCGAGCCGAGGCACTGCGCGAGGATCTGTCCCGTCGGGGAGTTTCAGCGGAGAACGGCTTCATCCGGCTGGTGGTAGGGATGCAGCAGCGACCCGCCGAGGTGGCGATAACCACGCTCGGCCGCTTCGCGGTCCTTCGGAGCGGCCAGTCAATTCCCCTTGGGGCGTGGCAGTCACGCAAGGCACGGGATCTGCTGAAGCTCCTGGCCTCACGGCGTGGACGTCAGATCACCCGTGACGCCGCCGCCGAGGCGCTGTGGTCAGATGAGGATCCCAGACCACTGTCGAACAGACTGTCGGTTGCCCTGAGCACCCTTCGAAAGGTGCTCGACCCCGACCGCTCGCGCCCGCCTGAGCACTTCATCCTCGCCGACAGCCAGTCGCTCGCGCTCTGCCTAGAGCACGTCAGTCTCGACGTCGACCGCTTCCTCGAAGCTGCCGAGAGGGCTGTGACGCTGGCGTCGCGCGGAGATTGGACCGCGGCCGAGGCGCAGCTTCGTCTCGCAGAGAGCCTATACACCGGCGATTTCCTGGAAGAGGACCTGTACGAAGATTGGTCTGTGGACTGTCGTGAGGAGGCTCGCGCGGCCGCTCAAGAGGTCTCACGCCTGCTCGCCAGGGCGGCCGCGCAGCGAGGAGACGACGAGGGCGCGACTCGCCACCTCCGTCGAGTACTCGAGCGCGATCCGTACGACGCCGACGCCTGGGCCGCTCTGCTCGGGACGCAGTTACGGCTTCGCCGGTACGGCGAGGCGCGTCGGCAGCACACGATCTACACCCGGCGGATGACCGAGCTGGCGATTCCGCCGCTCCCGTTGGCGTCCACGGTCGACGCTCGACCTTAAGCCGGCTCTAAGCCCAGTCGAACGCGTACCCCCGAGAGTGCGCGGCATGCAGACATTTGTCGTTCGGACTTACACCCCAGGTCGTAATGACGACCAGGACGACGGGCGTCTACGGGGAGTTGTCGAGGAGGTCTCGACGGGGTTCCGAGCCACCTTCCACGGCACGTCAGAGCTGGTATCGATCTTGCATCGTCGCCGGCAACCCAGGTCTGGGGCATGGCCGGACGAAACCGGTGCGGAGGGCAAACGGTAAGCACGGCCGGGGGTCCGATCGGAATAGACCCCCGGCCGGTCGCAACCATCTAATAGGGGCACGGGGGTTCGTTATGCATGTCCGTCGCAGAATCGGGTTGGCAATCTCGAGCGTGCTGGGTCTAGCGCCCGTTGGGTGCCTGGCGATGGCCGGGTTGCCGAGGCGGCGCCGATCTCGATCGGTTTTGAGGAATACCCCACCGGCACGCAAATCAGCAACCAGTACGCCACGTCCAATGGGTCCCGGAGAGAGCGGAAAGCTGAGCCTGTCGCTGCCCGGGACGTTGAAGCGCGGGCGCTACGTGCTGTGGATCCGGAGGCTGGAGACGACAGTGCGCGGCGCGGCGCAAGGCTCGGTGCGCGTCACCAGGACGATCGCCATGCACGCGTGAACTCAGCCACCAACCCTGAACCAACCCAAATACACGAGGAGGAGACACACATGCGCATGACACGTCGGAACCTGCCACTGCTGACCTCGGCCACCGCGATCGCGACGGTCGCGGTCGTTGGCCTCGGCGGCGGCGCTAGCGCCTACGCCAAGAAGGCCCCTGTGAAGAATTCCAAGGCTCCGGCTGTCGCTGGAACGTGGTCGGGCCAGTACAGCGGCGCCTTCTCCGGCACGTTCACCCTGAACTGGACGAAGAACGGCAAGAACCTGCATGGCACGATCAAGCTGTCGAGCCCGAGCGGAAGCTACACGTGCACGGGCAAGATCGAAGGCTCCAAGCTCACCTTCGGCGCCGTCGGCGCCGGCGCCCGCTATACGGGCTCGATCTCGGGCGCATCGATGTCGGGCAGCTACACGACCGGGCGCGGCGGTGGCTCCTGGAGCGCAACGAAGGGCTAACGAGGGAACGGCCTCCGGTGTTGCGTGGGGCGCGTTGAGAAGTTCGACGAAGGAGGATGTCATGAAGGAACTGGGTAAGCGGCGGCTGCCGTGGTTCGTTTTGCTGGGGCTCACGGTCGCCTTGCTTGTGTCGGACGGAGCCGTGGCCGCGGCACTGCACCCCAAGCTGCTGGCCAAGGTGGGCTACGGCACGGTTCCGATCGGCTTTGCGCGGTCGGCGGATGGTCGGTTGCACGTGGCCTTTGAGACGAACACCAGTTGGGGTGATGCGGCCAGCGGGGTTGCGGCTATGAGCATCAGTCCGTCGGGGAATGTCGGGCCGCAGGTGCAGGCGCTCGCGTGGAATGGCCTGACGTCCGGTTCCCCCAATGGCATCCCCGGGCTCGCGGTGATGCCGTCCGGGTCGCTGCAGGCCGTGTTCGGCGGCTCCCCAGGCGGCGTCGACGGTCCGTGGGGCATCACGTCGACCGACGGCGGCGCCACGTGGTCGGCGCCCGCGAACATCGGCAGTGGGTCACTGGCGTTCGGCGACAGCAACCTGACGCTCCAGGTGTCCAACGGCAAACCGGTCGTGACCGCTGGCTGTTGCGGCAACATCGTGATCCAGCAAGGCTTCGGCGCGGGCTCGCCGACGTATCAGCTCACGAACGCCGGTGACGACGCGGCGGGCAACACCGCCTCGGCTGTCGACGCCAAGACCGGCGCGGTTGTCGCAAGCTGGGACTCGAACGCTGGCAGCGGCGGCATCTGGCTTCAGCAGGCAGCGCCGACCGTGGGCGCCGCGGAGAAGGCACCGATCCCGTCCCAATACGGGACGGGCGCGCCGCTCTTTCTCGCCGGCCGCGATTCCGGACCAGGTGTGTTTGCAGCCTATCCCGCGAATTACGGGCCCACGACGCACGTCCGGTTGCTTCGCTACGGCGGCGGATCGGTGGCCGTCGGATCGGTCAAGAGCCTGCACTCAGCGGTGAGTAGCGTCGCGACCAGCTTGGACGGGCGGATCTGGGTCGTCTGGGCGGGCGAGATCAACGGCCACGGGATCACCGCCTTCACCCGTTCCAACAAGGCAGTGACGCGTTTTGAGCCGATCCAGACTGGCAGCTTCACCTGGGCCGACCTGTTCACCCTCTCCGGGGATGGGCGACTCGGGCCACTCGACCTGCTGATGAGCGGGACGCCCGACGTCAAGACCGGGCCGCTGGTGCAGGGCATCTACTACACGCGGCTGCTGCCCGAACTCTCCGCGACCATCGCACCGACAAGCCTGGGCGGCGGGAAGTTCAAGCTCACGACCAAAGTCACAGACGCGGGCGATGCGGTCACCTCAGCAACGGTATCCGCCAACGGGCAGAGCAAGACCACCAGCGCGACCGGCGTGGCCAACGTCACGATCAGCGGATCAGCGGGCAACCACGTCAGTGTCACGATCACTCATCCCGGCTATCGCAGCCTCAAAACGAGCGTCACACTCTGAGACCTTCTCCACAGCGCTTGGTACGTCGACTGACGCGGATGCTCAGCCCTCTGGAGTCGAATCTGCAGCCGCTCCTCCGTCCGTCGATGCCCACGGATTCTCCAACATCTCCCCTATAACGAGCGTGGCGACGCGGCGATGCTTCCGATTTCGGGCACCGTACGACCACGTCGCCACGAACGCAGTCGCGCGCCTTACCGATTTGGATGATCGGAATGGACATTTGGGATCGGCCCGGCAAACACAGAGTTCCGCTGCCCCATGTACAAGCGACGGTCTCAGGCGCGCTGCAAGCGACCCGTGCGAGTGCCCTTCGATCGACGAGGACCTCGGTCTCGGCTCAAAACTAGTGTCAGCGAGTCCTGCTGTGGCGCACCTCTTTAGTGATCGGCGGCTGCCCCAAGGTGAGGGGCAACCCGGGCCCGAGAACTCACCTCGAGAACTTTGTCCCGAATTTGTCCCGAATTGAGCAAATCTGACTTTACGCAGCCGCGATCAACTGAGCCGAGCTGCCCGTATCTACGGCAATTTGCCCTGCAAACAAGCCACTCTTAACCCCAAGGTTATAGGTTCGATTCCTATACGGCCCATCTGAAAGCCCCGCTCGACGCCCGGATCACCCGCCGGCGGCGCACTTCCGGCCGCTACGGCGAGCACTGGGCACAGGTCGCGCTGGACGGCGGCTCTGTCCTGGGTCCCGACTGCTAGCAGCTATGCTTGCGGCAGCGACAGCGTGGGTGCTACCAGTGTGGGGCGAAGGAGTTCCTGAGGAAAGACCTGTCGCGCTAGCGGCATTGCTGGCGTATTTGCTAGCATAGACGCAGTCAGATGGTCCGCGAGGGCCGGGACAGTCTCAGGAGGTGGCCGGGACAGTCTCAGGAGGCCAACCGACGCGGGCCACTAGAGCCGCCGTGCCGTGATCGCCCGAACGATCCCGTTCGTAGGTGCGCGTGTGCGGCGATGTCAAACCGCGATTCAACAGCCGGCTAGAGAGCGAGCGCGATGAGGTTTTGGAAGACGGTGACGGCGAGATTACGGGTGAATGTTGGCGGGGTGAGCCTCAGTCGCGGGTGGATGGTCGGCACGGTTGTCGTGCTCGCCGCGTTGGCGCTGTCCCAGGTGGCTGTGTCGTTGGCAGATGCCTCCGCCTCAACGCCGCCGCAGGTGGTGTCGTTGAGCTATAGCCCGTCGAGTGCGGACGTGACGAACGGGAGCGTTCCGGTGACGTTCACGGCGCATCTCACCGACAGCTCGGACATCCAGTACGCCTCGATCTGGCTACAGAGCCGCAGCACGCCGGGTCAGGACGTGAACGGCTACTTCAGCCGAGTCAGCGGGACGGCCCAGGATGGGATCTGGCAGGCGACGATCAATCTGCCGCAGGGCGCGGCAGCCGGCGCCTGGGACTACAACGGGTCGATCAGCGATGCCGTGAACCATTTTTCCTTCAGCGAGAACTCCTACGGAGATCAGAACCTCCCCGCGGACGCGCCTGGGCCCCTAACCGTCACCGACTCGACCCCGTCAAGCCCGCCGCTTGGTGCCGATGATTTCGCTCGGGCGGATAGTGGTGGTCTGGGTGCTGGTTGGGCGGCGATGACCGTCGGTGGTCTGGCGATCAGGGGGGACACGGCGGTCGGGACCTCGAGCGGGTACTCGGGTGATATCCGAACGGGTGAGGACTACGGCAGCGACCAGTACTCGCAGATCACTCTGAGCTCCCAGCTCACCGGCGGGGCGTGGATCGGGCCGACGGTCCGCAGCCAGCCCGGCAGTCAGGAAACCTATCTGGCGATCTACTTCTGGGACGAGGGCAACCCGAAGCTCGAGCTCTACAAGGGCTCCCCCGTCAACGACAACTGGGGGACCCCGCTCGGCATCGTTCCGGTCGCGCCACTGCCCGCCGGCACGACGCTGACACTCGTCGCCGTCGGGTCGCAGATCACGCTGCTGGAAAACGGGATCGAGCGGATCTCCGTTACCGACGGCACGCTCACCGGCGGAGACCCCGGCCTGATGACGTTCGGCACCGCCAGCGCCGCCGGCTGGACCGGCGATGACGCCACCGCGACGAACCCGACGATCAAGTACGGCGTCGGCGGGGCAGTCACGGGCCTGGCCGGACCGGTCGTGCTGCAGGACAACGCCGGCGATGACCTGACCGTCAACAGCGACGGACCGTTCGAATTCCCAACACCGCTGACCGACGGCGCCGGCTACAGCGTCACGATCAAGCAAAGCCCGGCCGGGCAGACGTGCACGACCGCCAACGCCGACGGCACGATCGCATCCGCGTCGGTCACCAACATCACCATCACCTGCACCCCGCCGCCGAAGATGCGGACCCAGTTCGAGGGAACTGACGCAAACGGCATCGCGTCCTACGCCGTTCACCTCCTCTGATGATGGTGGCGGCACCCAGGTCCTGAGGGTTCTGACGCCGACTGACCCCACGGCTGGCGTACCCCACAACTTCCTGTACGTCCTGCCGGTTGAGCCCGGCGAGGGAACTCAGTACGGCGACGGGATCGAGACCTTGTTCAACCTCAACGCGCAGAACCAGTACAACCTGACGATCATCGAGCCGTCGTTCCCGACCGACCCGTGGTACGCGGACAACCCAGTCAACGCGAACATCCAGTACGAGACTTTCATGACCCAGGATCTCGTGCCATGGGTGCAGCAGTTTTTCGGGAGTACCGACGACGCGGGCGGAACGCTGCGCGGCGGAGGACAGAACTGGCTGATCGGCTTCTCGAAGTCCGGGTTCGGCGCGCAGGATCTCCTCTTCAAGTACCCGCAGCTGTTCTCACTGGCGGCGTCGTGGGACGTCCCGGCG
>CAWHMX010000003.1:0-500838 GCA_963830475.1 uncultured Solirubrobacterales bacterium
CTAGGCTCTCGGAATCCTTTCCAGCCCAACTCCCCGATGACGTCCCGCGCGGCCGATCCGCTTGATTTCTCGGGTCGGCGCGCGGCCGTGACCGGGGCGGCCGGTGGAATCGGCCAGGCCACCGCCAAGCTTCTGATCGAGCGCGGCGCAAGTGTTGTCGCCACCGACCTGAACGAAACCGACCTCGAACCAATCGCCGCACTCGGTGCACGGACCGTTGCCTGCGACCTCTCCTCGACCGTCGGTCGCGATGCCTTCGTGCGTGCAAGCGGCAGCTGCGACTTTGTGGTGATCGCTCACGGGATCGTGCGGCCAAAGCGTCTCGAGGACTCAGACGAGAGCGATTGGGATGCGATCTTCGCCGTCAACGCAAAGTCGGTCTACTTTCTGTGTCAGGCATTTGGGTCGCTGCTCGCCGACGGCGGCGCGGTCGTGACGCTCTCGTCGATCTCGGCCCGCAGCGCGGCTTCGCTGGAGCAGTCGATCTACTGCGCCTCCAAGGCCGCAGTCAGCTCGATAACGCGCACGTTCGCCCATGCCTACGCGGCACGCGGGATTCGCGTCAACAGCGTCCTGCCGGGAATCGTCGACACGCCGATGCAGGAACAGTTCCTGGCCGGCGCCGCGACGGCCCGCGGCGTGACCGCCGAGGCGATCCACGCGGGGCGGCTGCAAGCGGTACCGCTTGCCCGGACCTCGCCGCCGCGCGAGTGCGCCGAGACGATCCTGTGGCTGCTCAGCCCGGCGGCCGGCTACATGACGGGCCAGCAGATCGCCGCCGACGGCGGCCTGACGATGTACTAGTGCACTGGGGCGGGCCGAGAACTCGCCGGCGTGCGCAGAGCGCCGGAAGCCCGCTATGGCGTCAGCACCGAACGCAGCACACGTCCCGCACGGAGGTCTTCCAGTGCGTCATTGGCCTCCTCGAGGGGACGCTGCGCGGACGTCAGGTGCTCGGTCGAGATGACGCCGTCGAGGTAGAGGCCGATCACGGCCTCGATGTCGGCGATCGTGAAGGCGCGAGAGCCGAGGACGGTCAGCTCGCGCCAAACGAACGTGCTCGCGTAGGTGGAGAACGCCTCCGGCGTCGTGGCCACCAACACCACACGACCGGCGAACCCCGCAAGGTCAATCGCCGCCTCGTCCATCCGCGCGGACGGCGCGCATTGGAGCACGAGGTCTGCACCGTGCCCCCCGATCGCCTCCTTGGCCTCCTCGAGTGACACAGCCGCGTCCGCGCCGAGGCGCAGCGCCAACGCACGCCTCTCCTCTGAACGCGAGATAGCGATCACCCGCGCACCGACCGACTTGGCGACCTGCACGGCGTTTGAGCCGATACCACCGATACCAAGGATCGCGACCGTGTCGCTCGCCGAAAGGCGGCCGACGCGAAGGAGCGAGTGATATGCGGTGCCGACGGCGTCGGTGAGGACCGCGAGCGTCGCCGGTTCGACGTTGCGCGCAGGCCTGATCAGCGTCGCCTCGGGGCGCACGACGTATTCGGCGAAGGCGCCGTCGACATCGACGCCCATCCGGCGCACTCCTGGCCCGAGATTCGGCCTGGGTGCATGCGCGTCGTTCTCTATGTAGTACAGGGCGACCTGGTCGCCTGGCGCGAACCGCTCGCCGCCGCCGCCGACGGCGTCGACGATTCCCGCTGCCTCATGGCCCGGAACGACCGGCAGCTTGTCGGCGCCGAAGCCGCCGTCCTGCAGGAACACGTCAGACCCGCAAACGCCACAGGCCTGAATGCGTACGCGCACCTCTCCGGGACCGGGAACCGGGATCGGTCGCTCCACGATCTCAAGCGGAGCACCGACACCGCTGAGCACCGCGGCGCGCATCGTCTCTCCGGCGCCGCCGGCGGAGCCATCCTGGCGCTCCCTCCGACCGCTAGGCGATCGCATGCTCGATCCCGAGGAAGCGCGCACAGCTCGTCGCTGCGGCCGTGAGGTCGCCCGGGGACGCGGAGGAGTGATGGCTCGCCCCGAGCTGGCACCAATCGCTCCAGCCGGCCAGGCCGCGACGGAAGCGGAAGCCGGCATTGGCAGTGCCGGTCGAGGGGAAGGCGCGACCGGTGAAGGCTCCCTCCGCGACGATCAGGCGGTATTTGTCGCCGATGTCTGCGAGTGCGAGCAGCGAGGCGGGGCCCTGCTGGGGCGCGAAGCAGGCGCAGACACCGACACACGGGTCGGTCTTGAACCAATCATTTTCGATAAGCCTGGGACGCACGTCGGGCGCGAGCGCGAGGTCGTGCTCGCCCGAGCTCGCAACGACGAACTCGTCGGTCTCGTAGTCGTAGCTCTCGAGCTCGTGGTACTGCGCCGCCCCGCCGAGGGCTTTGCTGATCAGCATCGCCATCGCGGTGAGCACGTCGCCGGTGCACGTCCACGGGACCCCCCGTGAAGTCGAGCGGCCCAGGCCGAAGCAGGGCGCCACGCCAATGCCGCCGAGCCGGATCTCCGGCACGTGACAGTTGATCGCTGCCGCACTCAGCCCGTGCTCGACAACGAGGTCCTCGATCGCGCATGCCGCGCGCAGCGATCGGTCGAGCCCCTCTCCTGTGACCTCCACCTCGTACAGGGCGTTCGTCTCCTCGCGCAACTGCTTGAGGCGCGCGGGATCGACGCGATCGTAGGCGTCCTTCATGGCGGTCGCGGCGAGGCGCACGATCTCGGCGCCGAGCTGCCCCTCCAGCAGCTCGTCGGGTGTGTCCACGCATAAGTAGCCCTCCTGCACCGGCCCGACGCGCCCGATCCGCGCACCGCGAACTCGCGTCGCCGCCGCGGCGCCCAGCAGCGCGCTCATGACGGCGCCGATGACCACCTCGTCCTGCAGTCGTCCAATGATCAGCTTGAATTGCCGCTTCATGCGAACGAGCACGCTGGTCAGCATCGGCGTCCCGACGGTCGCGCCTTCGGCCGTTATGCCGCCGTGATCGAACTGCTCGGGGACGCTGCTGCGGCGGTGCGCGGCCCAGATCACCAGCGGCAGCTGCGGCAACGCGGCAAGCGTGTCGGCCGGGGGGGTCGCCATCGTTTCGAGCACCAGCACGCACTCGGCATGCTCGGGATCGACCCACTCGACGTCCAGCACCCGTCGCACCTGCGCCGCCAGCTCGTCTCGGTCGGCCCGCAGGTCATAGTCGACCGACGCTTCCCAGAAGGACCAGTATGGAGCCACGAGCGCGACCTTGGGCCGCGCGGCGACCGCCGGCCAAACGTCGCCCTCATTCACCGGTGTGCGGCCTCTGCTCGCCACCGTGAGTGACGCCCGTCAGTCAATCAGGAAGCCGCCGTTGACATCGACCACCTCGCCGGTGATGTAGCCGGCGTGCTCTGAGGCGAGGAACGCGACAACGTCGGCGACGTCCTGCGGGCGCCCCAGACGACCAACGGGGATCCGGGACGCGAGGTCGGCGATACCCGCAAGCATCGGCGTGTCGATCAGCGACGGTGCCAGCGCGTTGGCGGTTATGCCGTGCGCGGCATACTCGCTGGCGATCGATTTGGCCAGGGCCATCACGCCGGCCTTGGACGCGGCGTAGGCCGCCATCGACTTGGACCCGCCGGTCTTGCCCGCAGAGGACCCCAGTGCCACGACCCGGCCCCACCCCGCCTCGCGCATCGCGGGCAGAGCCCGCCGTGCGCACAGGAACGCGCCGGTCAGATTGATCTCGATGGTGCGCTGCCAAGAGGCAAGTGTCATCTCCTCAAACGGCTCGATGACGAAGATCCCCGCGTTGAGGACCAGCACTTCGACCGGACCGAGCTCGCGCTCGACGCGAGCGAACGCCGCGTCGACCGCGGCCTCGTCGGCGACATCCATGGCGAGCGGCAGGGCGGCATCGATCGCAGGCTTGGCGAGATCGGCCGCGACGACCTTTGCGCCCTGCGCGAGCAGCGTCTCGACGACCACCGAACCGATGCCGCCAGAGGCCCCGGTCACCATCGCGACGCGGCCGTCCAGGCCGATGACCCGGAGCCCGCTCAATACATCAGCTGACCACCGCTGACGTTGATCGTCGCGCCGGTCACGTAGTTCGCCAGGTCGGAGGCCAGATACACCACGGCGCCGGCGACCTCTGCCGGGTCGGCCATCCGGCCGAGCGGGATCATCTTGACGAAATCGGCGAGTCCCTCGTCGGTCATCCCGCTGCGCATCATGGCGGTGTCGGCGGCGCCGGGAGAGACGGTGTTGACGGTGATGTTGTCGGGAGCCAGCGTTCTCGCCAGCCCACGACTCATCGTGACCACGCCACCCTTGCTCGCCGCGTAAACAACGGAGCCGCCGAAACCGCCGGTCCACCAACCCTGCGACGTGAAGTTGACGATACGCCCGCCTCGCCCGCCGGCCCGCAGCACGGTGGCCATCGCGCGATTGAGAAAGAACACTGCCTTCAGGTTGATGTCGAACTGTGCGTCCCAGTCGTCCTCGGTGACCTCGTCGATGGTCGTGCGCCGGCGCAGGATCGCGGCGAGGCAGACCAGCACGTCGAGTCGCCCGAATGCCGCCTCGGCCTGCGCCAGCAGCGGTGCGTGGCTCGCGAGATCGGTCAGATCCGCGGCGAACGCCAAATGCGACTCGGGATCGCGTAGCTCGGCGACGACCTGCTCGCACGCCTTCGCGTCGACGTCCACGACCGCCACGCGCGCGCCTGCCTGCGCGAGAGCGATCGCAACCTCACGCCCGATGCCACCCGTGGCTCCGGTGACTATCGCGCCCTTGCCGTCGAGACCAAGACCCGTGACGTTCTCAGTGAAGACCGGGCTCATCCCGCACCAGGCATTCCAGTGACGATCGGCAGCTCGGTCGCACCGTGAGCCGCTGAGCCGAAGACGTCGGGCTTCGTGCGTCCAACGCGCTCGTAGTACTCCTCTGGCACCTTCGTCGGATCCTTGAACATCTGCCACTGGCACTTCTCGAAGTTGCCCTCGGCGTCGCGCGCGCCGTAGCGCGGTGGATCGATCACGCGCACGGGATAGCCGAAACGGTCCATCGGCAGTTCCTCCATCAGGCGGATGCAGTGCGTGCAGTAGTGGCAGATCCCCGTCTGCCCGTGATTCCAGGGGTGTGGCTCCTGGCTCACCGTCCAGCCGTAGGGCGCCTCCATGCGGGCCGGCGTTCCCTCGATCGTGTCGCCGCGGATCGTTCGTCCGCCTGATCCGCACGGGTCGAAGCGAAGGATGTAGCGGTCCTCGGTCTCGATCAGTTCGAAGTCGCCGGTGCGCTCGGGTCCGACGAGGTGCCCCCGCATCGCCTCACAGGCGACGAGCATGAGCGTCGACAGCGACGACTCCCAGGTGCTCTTGTCGATGTCGAACTTCTCATAGCGCCACGAGAAGAGCGGCACGATCACCTTGTCCCACATCGCCCCAATCGAGGATTCGCCGAAGCGCGCGACGATCTCGCTCATCAGCCCGTAGGTGTGGTCCACGTCGCGGTCATGGCATCGACGCCACGTCTCCTTGGCCTCGTCGATCAGCGCGAGCGTCTGCTCGGCGTCGTGGCGGTGGGCGGCCTTGACCGTCACCTCGACCGCGGTCAGGAAGCGGTCCCATTGCTCGTAGGGATCCCAGGGGCTCCCGTCCGGCAGCGCCAACTTGGCAACGATCTGCGCATTGACCTCGGCGAGATCCTCTGGGGAAACGGCATTCTCGCGCAGGAATGCGTTGAGATCCGGAATCCACTGGCGGTAGATACCGAAGCAGACGCGCCCCTCGTCGACGAAGTAGTTGGTCAGCCGCGCTGCGTCGTCCCAGCGCTCCTCGGCGACCGCCTCGCGGATGCGGCGATAGGTCGAGACCTTCTGGTCCTCCCAGGAGTCCGTTCTCGCGCGGCGCCCGATCGAGGGGACGAACTCGATCGACGTCGAGTCAGGGGCGGGGGTGCTCATGGGCGTTCCTTTCTAGGCGAGCCGAATCGGCGACATCATACACCCGACGAGAATCGATTCCAGACGTCCTAGAGGTCGACCCTGTACTGCTCGACGAAGTCCGTATCGAGCTCCCAGCCGAATCCTGGCGCGTCGGGTAGCGCGAACTGCCCATCCACGAGCTCCGGGCGGTTCGCGATCAGCTTCCACCAGATCGGGTCGCGGTCGGGATGGAAGACCTCGGCGAAGGTTCCGTGGGGCTGACTGGCGAGCAGGTGCAGCGCAACCTGCGGCTCCTCATGGTGGCCCAGCTGCACGCTGTACATCCGCGCGGCGGCCGCCATCTGTCGCCAGTTCGTGTACCCCCCGCACCAGGAGGCGTCGAAGTTGCACACGTCCACCGCTCCCGCCTCGAACAGGTCGCGGCAGGCGCCTGGCGAGTACTCCGATTGCCCGGCGCAGATCGGGATCCCGCCGCGCGCACGTACCTCGCGCATGTCGCGCCGATCGTTGGACCAGATGCAGGGCTCCTCGAACCAGCGCAGGTTGAGGTCGGCGACGCGCGTGCACAACTCGAGAGCCTGACGGACGTCGTAGCCCTGATTCGCGTCGATCGTCAACACGAAATCCTCCCCGGCCGCCTCGCGCGCCGCAGCCACGCGCTCTGCGTCGGCGCTTGGCTCCAGACCGCCAACCTTGAACTTGGCGCCGTCAAAGCCCCGGTCGCGCCACTCGGCGACCTCGTCGCGGATTCCGGCGAGGTCACGACCGTAGTAGCCACCGATGATGTTGACCGGCACGCGGTCGCGGTAGCCACCCCACAACCTCCACAGGGGCTGGCCAAGGGCCTTGCCGATCGCGTCCCAGATCGCGAAGTCGACACACGCGACCGCCACAAGACCAATTCGCTTGTCGCGCAGCTGGTCGTAGGTCACCGGATACGCGAGCTCCCAGCAGCGCTCGTAGGAGAACGCGTTCATGCCAATTAGCCGCGGAGCAATCTCGTCGCGCACCACGCCGGCGATGTCGCCGAGGGTCTTGTCTTCGTCGCCGGCGTAGGCCTCGCCGACGATTCCCTCGTCGGTGACGACGCGCGCGATCAGGCTCGCGCGATTCTCCATCCGGTAGTAGCTGCCGCGATAGACGCCGTCGAGCGGCACGATGATCGGGATCAGCTCGATGTCGCGGATCGTCAGCGTCCCCGCCCCCGCGATCGCGCTCCCCTTTTCCGGATTCGTTTCCAGCACGCCGAAGTATAGTAACGCATGCTGCGCCAGCGTCGAGATTTTGAAGGGCGCAGTTTGAATTAGCCCATTAGCAGCCAGTTTTCGTTTCCAGCCCGCGCACGAGGAGAGATCGATGGCCCAGCTTCCGTTCGTCGATACGCACGTCCACTATTGGGATCTCAAGGACCCAAAGCTCCGTTACGCATGGCTCGAGCGCGACTGGGTCCATCCGATCCTCGGCAACATCGACGCGCTCAAAGTCCTCCTCTACTCCGCCGACCAGTTCATCGCCGAGACCCGCTTCCAGAACGTCGCCAAGATCGTGCACGTCCAGGCTGCGATCGGTGTCGACGATCCCGTGGAGGAGACAACCTGGCTGCAGGCGCAGGCTGACCGCACCGGCTTCCCCCACGGCATCGTCGGCCACTGTGATCTTGCCGGCGAGGACGCCGAGCGCACGCTCGAGCGCCACATGGAGTCCGCCAACTTCCGCGGCGTCCGCGACTTCGGTCAGGGCGACTATCTGGTGGATCCTGCGTGGCGGCGCGGCTACAGCCTGCTCGCTGCGCGCCAGCTCGTTTTCTGCCTCGACACCGAGGTGGAGCACATGGGCAAAGCGCGCGCGCTAGCCGATGCCTACCCGGACGTGGTTCTCTGTATCGACCATGCCGGCTTCCCGCGTCAGCGCGATGATGAGTACTTCGAGGCTTGGCGCGCCGGCATGCGGACGCTCGCCGGCGGCTCGAACGTCGTCTGCAAGATCTCGGGCCTAGGGATGTGCGACAACGCCTGGACGCTCGACTCGATCCGGCCGTGGGTGCTCTCGTGCATCGAGGCGTTTGGCGTCGAGCGGAGCTTCTTCGGTAGCAACTGGCCGGTCGACCGCCTCTACAGCAGCTACGGCGATGTCGTCGACGCCTACGCGACGATCATCGAGGACTTCACCGCGCAGGAGCAGGCTGCACTGTTTCACGCCAACGCGGAGCGGATCTTCCGGATCTAACCGATCGACGCCATCCGCTCCGGCGCCGGCGCCGCCTTTACGCGAGCGCCGCGCGCACCTCGTCGGCGATTCTCTCGACGCTCGGCAGCACCGCGTCCTCGAGCTCCGGCGTGTAAGGAATCAGGAGGTTGTCGGGCAGGCTGATCGCGCGCGGGCGACGCTGCCATTCGTGTCCACCGAGCGTGAGCTCGGAGATCAGCGAAGCGCCCCATCCGGCAACGTGCACCTGCTCCTCCACCACCAGGAGCTGTCCGGTTCGGGCGAGGCTCGCGGCGATCGTCGGGACGTCGAACGGCCGCAGCCACTGTAGCTCGATGACCTCCGCCTCGATTCCCTCTCCGGCGAGGATCTCGGCGGCGGCCAACGAGCGGTCGAGCGCGAGCAGCGTCGCAACGATTGTCACGTCACTGCCTGGTCGCAGCACCGCGGCGGACTGCGTCGCGGGAATCGAACTGGCACTCGGCGTCACCTGCCCCTTGCGCCCGTAGAGGCCGCGATGCTCGAAGAACAGGACGGGATCGTTGCTGCGGATCGCCGCGCGCAGGACGCTGTAGGCCGATGCCGGCGTCCCGGCTGTCGCGACCTTGAGGCCAGGCAGGTTCATGTACCACGATTCACCCGTCGCCGAATGCTGCGTGCCGAAGCGACCGCTGGCACCGCAAATCGAGCGGATCGTGAGCGGCACCTCGCACTGGCCGCCCGACATGAAGCGGTATTTCGGCAGCTCGTTGACGACGACGTCGCCCGCGGTCGGCAGGAAGTCGCTGAACATGATCTCGACGATCGGCCGCAGCCCAGTGACCGCCATGCCGAGCGCGACACCGAGGAAGCCGTTCTCGCAGATCGGCGTATTGAAGACGCGCTCGCGTCCGAAGCGCTCTCGGAGACCCTCGTTGGTCTTGAACACGCCGCCGGCGGTCGCGACGTCTTCCCCGAGGAACAGCGTCGTCGGATCGCTTTCGAGCTCGTCCGCGAGCGCGTTGCGGATCGCTTCGCGGTAAGTCATCTCGACGGCTTCGCTGGACTTGCCGGCGCGGACCTCATCAAGCTGCGTAGACATAGTCCTCGATCTCCTTGAGGGTTGGGTTGGGCGCCTGCGCCGCGGTCTCCGCCGCCGCATCGACAGCAGCCTGGACCTCTTCGCGCAGGCTGCGCTGCGCCTCCTCGTCGACGGTGCCGTCGGCCTCCAGCTTGGCGCCGAGCAGCACGATCGGATCGCGCTCCTGCCACCGCTCAAGCTCGCCCTTCGCCCGATACTTGGCCGGATCGGTCCGCGAATGACCGCGGAAGCGGTAGGTCTTGGCCTCGATCAGCGTCGGCCCATCGCCGGCGCGCGCGCGAGCGAGCGCCTCGGCCACGACCCCGTTGACGGCGTGGACATCCTGTCCGTCCACGATTACACCGGGGATCGCGTACGACGCGGCGCGGTCGGCGAGATCGTCGACCGGCGTCGTCTCGCGAACTGGGCTGTACTCGGCATAGAGGTTGTTCTCGATCACGAACACGACCGGCGCCTGCCACACGGCCGCCATATTCAGCGCCTCGTGGAACGTGCCGATGTTGGTCGCTCCGTCGCCGCAGAAGCTGAGCGCAACCGCTCCGGTGCCCCGCAGCTTGGCTGACATCGCCGCCCCGGTAGCCACCGACAGACCGGCGCCGATGATCGCGAATGCGCCGATCAGGTTGAGTGAGAAGTCGGTCAGGTGCATCGATCCGCCGACGCCGCCGGAGCAGCCGCTGGTGCGACCCATCAACTCGCCGAACGCCGCCTCCATCGACATGCCGCGCGCCAGTGCGTGTCCGTGGCCGCGATATGTGATCGTGAGGTAGTCGTCCGGCGCCAGCGCGCCGACCGCACCAACTGAGACGGCCTCCTGCCCCTGGCAGAGGTGTGTCGTCCCCTCGATCTGGCCCTGCATGAAGAGCTCCTGGACCTTCTCCTCAAAAAGCCTGATCTCGAGCATCCGCCGGTACCAGGCGAGGTCCCGCTCACTGTCGCCCCGTGCTCCGTTGCCAGTCCTGTCGTTTGTCACGCCGTCGCCGCCTCGCTCGGTTGGATAGTTGAAAGCAGTTGATCGGGCGCCTCGATGACGCCCTTTACGGCCTGTAGGAACCGCGCGGCGTCGGCGCCGTCCAGCGCGCGATGATCGGCGCTCAGTGTCGCGGTGAGGATCGAGCCGACCTCGACCCCGTAGCCGTCGGCGGCCGGCACCAGCCGGCGAGTCGCGCGCCCGGTCGCGAGGATGGCGACCTGAGGCGGCGTGATGATCGCCGTGAACGCGCTGACGTCGAACATCCCAAGATTGCTCAGGGTGAAGGTCGCCTCGGCCAGCTCGGCGGGTCGCAGGCGCCGGCCGCGCGCGCGATCCACGAGCTCGCGAAGCGCCTCGGCCGTGCCGCGGAGGTCGAGCCCATCGGCGCCGAGCAGGGCCGGCGCGATCAGGCCGTCGTCGAGGGCGATCGCGACGCCGACGTTGACTTCAGACGCCTGCAGCAGCCCCGCCTCGGTCCACACGCTGTTGAGGCGTGGCTCCACTCGAAGCGCCGCTGCGGCGGCGCGAACGAGGGCCGCGGTCGCCGTGATGCGGACGCCCGTCTGGTCGGCGTTGGCCGACGCGAGGAGCTGTTCGAGCGCATCGACGCGCATCTCCGTGCTGACGTAGAAATGCGGAGCCTGCTGCTTGCTGTCGACCATTCGGCGCGCGATCGCGGCGCGCATCGGCGTCAGCTCGACCAGCTGACCGTCCATCTCAGCCTTCAACCTCGAGATAGGCGATCACGCCGCCGACCGCAACGACGTCTCCGGGGCCGTGGACGATCTCGGCGAGGGTGCCGCTCCGGAGCGCCTCCATCTCGACCGTCGTCTTGTCGGTCTCGATCTCCGCGATCACCTCGCCTCTCGTGACGCTGTCGCCCGGTTCCTTGTGCCATGCCCCGACGGTGCCCTCGGTCATGTCGTAACCGAGGTTCGGCATCGTCACATCGATCCTCACGCGTGCCTCCTCATTGGACCGTCCATTCGGTGTCGGTGACTGGGAACGCGTCGCTCATCTCGGGCGCATCCCGCTTGAAGACCAGAAAGCTGCGCGTGAACTCGATCACGACCTCGCCGCGTTGGTTGATGCCGCGAGTGCGCAGACCGACGATGCCGCACTGCGGGCGCGATTTCGACTCGCGCACGGTCAGGATCTCAGACTCCGCCCACAGCGTATCCCCGGCGAGGACCGGCTTGGGAAGGCGGATGTCGCCCCAGCCGAGGTTGGCGGCGGCGTTCTCGCTGGTATCAGCGACCGAAAGGCCGAGCACGATCGCGAGCGTCAAGGTCGAGACGATGAGCGGGGCACGAAACTCCGTGCGCGACGCGAATTCGGCGTTGAAGTGGATCTGGTTGGTGTTCATCGTGAGCAGCGTGAACCACGTGTTGTCGCTCTCGCACACCGTCCGTCCGAGCCGGCTGCGGTAAACGTCGCCGGCCGCGAAGTCCTCGAGGAAGGGGCCGCTGCGGTCGCGGCTCATGTGGCCACCCCCGCGGAGGCCGCGCTTGAGCCAAAGGCGCCGGCCGTCTCGAGCTCGAGGATCCGCTCCTCGCTGTAGCCGCAGTACTCGCGCAGGACACTCGCGGTGTCCTCCCCCCTCAGCGGCCCACGGGCCGCGGCGGGACGCTCGTCGCCGAAGCGAAACGGGCTCGCAACGCTCGCGACCTCGCCGAGGACCGGGTGGTCGTAGGCGACCAATCCCTCGCGTGCGATCGTCTGGGGGTCTTCCAGCGCGCCGGCGATGTCGTTGATCGGAGCACACGGGACGCCCGCCGCCGTCAGGGTCTCCAACCACTGCGCCGACGAACGCGTGAGCAACTCCGTCTCGAGGATGCCAACGAGCTCGTCACGGTTGCGGTCTCGTGCCGCAAACGAGGCGTAGTCGGGATTGCGGGAGAGGTCCTCGCGCCCCAGCGCCGTGCAAAGACGCTGCCAGAGCGTCTCCTTAGGGCAGGCGATGATGATCCAACCGTCCGCGGTCGCGAAGTTCTGAAACGGCACGACGGTCTGATGCGCCGAGCTCCGCCGGCGGACCGGCTCGTAACCGCGCGAGGCCACCCACGTGCCGAGGTAGGTCAGCTGCGCGAGCGCCACCTCGAAGAGCGAGAGATCGACGTCGGCGCCGTGGCCGTCGCGGCGGGCTTGCCAGACGCCCGCGACGATCGCGAGCGCTGCGACGTAGCCGCCGCAGAAGTCAGCCAACGAGAGGCCGCTCTTGGTCGGGTCGCCATCCGGGTCGCCCGTGATGCTCTGCCAGCCCGCGAGCCCCTGGAGGGTGTAGTCGTAGGCTCCCTCGCGCTGCCGCGGGCCGCTCATGCCGAAGCCGGAGAGAGAGCAGCAAACGATGCGCGGGTTGATCGCCCCCAGCTGCGCGTAGCGCAGGCCCAAGCGGTCGGGCTGGTCGCCGCGAAGATTCGAGAACACGGCATCGACGACCCCGACCAGATCGTGCAGCACCTCGCGCGCGCGTGCGTTGCGCAGGTCGAGCGAGACGCTGCGCTTGCCGTGGTTGAAGGTTTCGAAGAACAGTGAGCTCTCGCCCTCCTGGAACGGCGGTACGTAGCGGCTCACGTCGCCACCGACACCGGGATCTTCGAGCTTGATCACCTCGGCGCCGAGGTCGGCGAGCTGCAGCGTCCCCCACGGCCCGGCGCCGTACTGCTCGATCGCGAGCACGCGAAGATCGCCCAACGGCGGCGTGCTCATTCGACCATTCCCGCGGCACGACCGCGTTCGGCGGTTGCCAGCGCCATCTTCCGGGACGCCTCGTCGATCATCTCCCCCTCGAACATCACCGCCCCGGCCCCGTCGGAGTCCGTAGCGGTGCGATAGGCCTCGAGGATCCGCAGGGCGCGGCGGTGCTCCTCCTCGTCCGGCCTGTAGACCTCGTTGCAGATTCCGATCTGGTCCGGGTGCAACGCCCACTTGCCGTCGAATCCGAGCAGCCTCGAGCGTTGGGCCACCTCGCGGTAGCCCTCGAGATCGCGGATCGCGGCGTAGGGCCCGTCGATCGCCTGTAGCCCAAACGCCCGCGCCGTGGTGACGATCCGCGACAGCACGTAATGCCACTGGTCGCCGGGATAGCGCGGGTCGATCGTGCCGACGCTCAACTGCGGCACACCCGCCGCGGCAGCGTAGTCCCCCGGCCCAAAGATCAGGGTCTCGATGCGCTCGGATGCAACCGCGATCTGGTCGATCGCGACCAGACCGCGCGGCGACTCGATCTGAATTTCGAGCCCGATCTGCCGCTCGACTCCGTGCTTGCGCTCGAGATCCTCGAGCACGTGCGCGGCGAAGTGAACCTGCGCGGCGCTCTCGACCTTCGGCAGCATGATGCAGTCGAGGCTCTTGCCGGCGCGGCTGACGATCCCCAGGATGTCGTCCAGGCACCACGGCGTGCCGACGGCGTTGACGCGTACGGCCCTTGTTTGTGCCTTCCACGTTTGACCGGTCAGGGCGCTAGCGACTGCTGCGCGCGTTTCGTCGTTTTTGAGGCTCGGCGCGACCGAGTCCTCGAGGTCGAGGAACACCTGATCGGCCTCGAGCCCGGCAGCCTTGGCGAGCATCCGCTCGCTGGAGCCCGGGACGGCGAGGCACGAGCGCCGAGGAGCCCCCTTCATGGCCTTCTCGCGGCGTCGAAGCGCATGCGCGACGACTATACCGGAATCGGTTCCGATCAATCGCGCCACACGTGCTGCGTGCCAGGTTCGAGTCCCACGTTGCCGGCGACTTTCGCGCCCCCCGCGACCCGGACACCTGAACGAACCCGGGCGCATGCAGCGCGCCATGTCCCTGGCGACCCGACCCGTGAGGACTCCCGCTACTGCGGCTTCGTCATGCCCAAGCGCTCGTAGGCCTCGGGCGGAATCGCCTCGAGGGACTTGTAGATCGTCCAGGTGCACTTCTTTGGCTCGGGGCCGCTCGTCTCGTCCGGATACAACGGTGAGTCGACGACCCGCAGCGGGTGCCCCCAGTTCTTCGCCGGCCAGTACTCGAGCGCGAAGCAGCAGTGCGAGCAGTAGTAACAGACGCCCTGTTCGTTCCAGGCCCAGTCGTGTTTTTCCTCGGTCACTCCGAAGTTGTAGGGGGGGTCGTGGCGCGACGGCGTCCCTTCCACGACGTCCCCGCGCTGCTGACGGCCTCCCGAGCCGCACGGGTCGAAGCTGATCACGATGCGGTTCTCGTCCTCGTCGACGTCCATGTCGCCGTTGCGCTCCGGGCCGACGAGGTGCCCGCGCATCGCCTCGATCGAGATGTAGATGTTGCGCTCCAGCGTCTCGTCGTATGGACGCTCGCGCACGTCGAACGGCTTGTAGCGCTCCTGCAAATACGGCTCGAGCACACTGGCGAATGCCTCCTCGATGGCCGCTTCGCCGAAGCGGCGGGCGATGTAGGTCAGCAGTCCGGCCTGGAAGTCGGCGCCACGGTCATGGAGCTGCCGCCAGCCCTCCCGCAGCTTGTCCATCTCGGGATGCGCTCCGTCGGCGGTGATCTCGTAGGTCCGGAGGCGGTTGGCCAGCAACCCGGCAATCACCCCAAGCGCCTCCCAGCGCTTCACCGGCTCGAATGGCTCGCCGTCGGGAAAGGCGAGCAGCGTCCGCAGCCGTGCGATCTCGGCGTGGATCTCGTCATCCGGGACGAGCTTGCTCTGGAGGAATGAGACGAAGCCCTCGTCCCACACCTGGTAGATGACGTAGACGACCTTCGCCTCCTCCATCCAATAGTCGATCAGCTGTGCGGCGACCTCCCACTCACCCTGGTCGATCGACTCGTGAATCTTGGTGGTCGTCGAGATCTTCTGGTCTTGCCAGTCGCCCGTGCGGACACGCTTACGTAGCGTCTCCGACCATGTCAGCGTGGTCGGCAGCGGCTTCGTGCTGCCCGAGATGTTCCGGGTGGGCCTCGTGCTCACTGTGGTTCCTCTCCTAGTACATGACGAGCCCGCCGTCGACGGCGAGGGCCTGTCCGGTGATGTAACTGGCCGCACTCGAGAGCAGCATCGTGATCGCCTCGGCCAGCTCGCTGGGCGGCGAGGGGCGGTTCTGCAGCGGCACCGTTTTCAGTCGCTGCTCGTCGAGCGCCTCGGGCGTGAGCCCTCGGATGGCGCCGGCCTCGACGAGGAACCGCTCCTGCATGGGCGTGTCCGTGATTCCCGGGAGAACGGCGTTGACGCGGACGCCGCCGGGCCCGAGGTAGTAGGCCAGAGAGCGGGTGACCGAAAGCACGGCGGCCTTCGACGCTCCGTAGCAAAGCGTGTCGGTCGACGCGCTGGCCTTTCCCGCGACCGATGACAAGTTCACGATCGCCGAGCCCTCCGGCATCCGCATGCCAAAATCGCGCGCCAGGTAGAAGAGCGCCTTCACGTTCAGGTCGAAGATCGGGTCCCAGACCTCGTCGGTGATGTCCGCGACGGGGATGATGCGGATGATCCCAGCGGCGTTGACGAGCCCGTCGATTTCGCCGGCGACCTCATATACGCGGGCGCGCCCCTCGGACGTCGCGAGGTTGCAGGCGACCGTCTCCGCGCCGGCGGCTGCAGCATCGGCCAGTCCGGCCTCGTTGATGTCGACCGCAACGACCTCGCTCCCACGCTCGCGGAGCAGGATCGCGGTCGCCTTGCCGATGCCGCTCGCGGCTCCGGTGACGACGGCCCGTCGGGGATACGTGACCTCGCTCATCAGGCTCTCTCCTGTCGCTCTCAGGGACTTGGCAACGGTACCGGAAACGATTGTCAGGCGCAACCGCGCGGGGGACCGGCGGGCCGCTTCAAATTCCAGGGCAAGCGGCTCGTCCAGCGAGTCCCGCTACCGGCGTGGGGCGCGCTGCTAGTGCCTGTCCGGCACCGGACCGCAGCTCGGGCGCGCGATGAACTCCGCGGGCAGAAGCATGTCCACGACGTAGCTTGGGTTGGGCATGGCCTGCAGCATCAGATCGGCGGCACAGCGGCCGATCGCGGCGTTGTCGCGGCGAAGGACCGCAATCGGAGGGTCGTAGAGCTCGCTGATCGGGATGTCGTCGCAGCCCACGAAGGACATCTCACGACCGAGTCTCAGGCCGCGGCTGTGGAGCACGCGCACGGCCCCGAGCATCAGCTGGTTGCCGCCGGCGATGATCGCTGTTGGCGGGTCATCGGAGGCGAGGATCTCGGCGGTCGCGCGGGTGCCGAACTCGACCGACAGCTTGCCCTGAAAGATCCGATAGGTCTTCGGCAGGCCGCGTTCCGCGTAGCTGGCCTCGAGCGCGGCGCGGCGTTCGCGCGTGGGCCTAAGCTCCTGGCCGGTGATCATCGCGATGTTGCGATGACCGAGGTCGAGGAGATGGCCGACGGCATGACGCATGCCGGGCTGGTGGTCGGTGTAGACGTGCAGGGCCCGGCCGACGTTGACATCGCGATCGAGGACCACGACGGGGACGTCGAGGCGCTCGAGGGCGCGCAGGGTCTGCTCGTTGGTCTCGTCGCTCACCGAGACGATCAGGCCGTCGACGCGCCGCTGGTGAAGCAAGCCGATGTGCATTGCGTCGAGTTCCGGGCGGCCCTCGGAGTTCGTCAGTAGCAGCGCGTAGCCGGCCTCCCGCAGGCGCGTCTCGGCGGCCGCCACGATCTCTGCGAAGAGCTGGTTGGAGATATCGCCGACGGCGAAGCCGATCGTCTTGGTCTTCTGGCGGCGCAGGCTCTGTGCCAGCAGGTCCGGCTGGTAGCCGAGCTCGGCCACCGCCGCGAGCACCCGCGCGTGCATCGCGTCGCTGGCATCCGAGTGATTGGACAGCACTCTCGAGACCGACGACATCGCCACCCCGGCCCTGGCCGCAACCTCGCGCATGCTTGTCCGCGCGGGCCGGTCGCGGCGGCTTCTCGTTTGGCTCATGGCCGCCGTTGCCGGCCCGCCGGCGCGAGAGCCTCGGTCGGGAACGCCCGCTGAGCGCACTTCCGCGCGACCCGCCGCGAGCACTTCGGTGCCAGTCTCTGAGGCGCTATCTTGGAACCGATTCCGGGCAGGTTGCCGCATTTGTGCAAAGACTGTGCTTCACATTCCGGCTGGGCCCCGGCACCGAGGCCGGATACAAAGCCGCCACGACGAGATCTGGCCCGAGCTCGTTGAGGCGATCACGCCGCAGGCTATCGCAACTACTCGCTCTTTCGTCGCTGTCTGGAAGTCGTCGCCTACGTCGAGTGCCACCCCGATGCGGCGTCGGCTTTCGCAACACCGGCCGACCACGAAGCGAACGCTCGGTGGAGTGAGTGGTTCCGACATGTGATCGTTCGCTGACCGACGAGAACGGGGAACTGATGACGCTAGACGAAGTGTGGCATCTCGACTAGCGGAGCGCCCGTGCGTGGCCCGGCGCCTCAGCGGTCCACGCGGTAGTGCTCGATGTAATCGTCATCGAGCACCCAGCCGAGCCCTGGATCGTCGGAGAGTGTGAGCACGCCATCCTCGAGCTTCGGTCGGTTGGCGATCAGGTTCCACCAGATCGGATCGCGGTCGGGGTGAAAGCACTCGGCGTAGGTTCCGTGCGGAATCGAACACAAAAGATGGGAGGCGACCTGCGGCTCCTCGTGGTGCCCCATGTCGATGTCGAAGGACAGTGCCATCGCGGCGACGCGGCGCCATTCCGTGGGTCCTCCCGACCATGAGGAGTCGAAGTTGCAGACGTCGATCGCCCCCACCTCCATAAGGTCGCGGCAACCGCCGGCCGAGAACTCGCTCTGCCCGGCGCAGATGCGCACGCCGCCACCCAGACGCACGTCGCGCATGGCGCGCCTGTCGTTGGCCCAGCGACAGGGCTCCTCGAACCAGCGGAGGTCCTCGTCCGCAACCAGCCGCGAGAACCGCACGGCATCTGCCGGCGACCAACCCTGATTGGCGTCGGCCATCAGAACGAAATCCGGACCGCCGGCCTGACGCGCTTCGCGGAAGCGCTTGGCGTCCTCCTCCGGCGTGAGGCCGCCCACCTTGAACTTCATGCCAGCCAGGCCGCGCTCGCGTACGTCTGCGATCTCGCTGGCGACGTCTATGCCGGTGCCGTAGTAGCCGCCGATCGAGATCATCTGGATGCTGTTGCGAAATCCGCCCCAAAGCCGCCAGAGCGGCATGCCGAGGCACTTCCCGACCGCGTCCCACAGTGCGGTGTCGATGCCGGCGCATGCGACCAGCCCGAGCCGGCGGTCGCGGAGGATGTCGAACGTGGCCGGACGCGCGATCTGCCACAGCCGCTCGATCGCGAAGATGTCCTCACCGATGATCCGCGGAGCGATCTCGCTGCGCACGATTTCGTCGATCTCGAGCAGCGCCGCGTCCTCGTCGCCAACGTAGGCCTCTCCGGTCACTCCCTGATCGGTGTGCAGTCGCACGACGACCGTCGACCGGTGGGTCATCTTGTATGCGCTGCCCTTGTAGGTGCGGCCGAGCGGCACACGCACCGAGATCGTCTCGATCTCGCGGACGCGGACGGGACCGACCGAGGGGAATCTCACCAGATCCGGGCCCATATCCACATCGGCATCGATGTCTGTCAACGCTCCTCCTCACTGCGGGAAGCCGGATGGCGAGAACACGGGCTGACGCGTTTGATCATCGCCGCTCGCTCATCAGAGGCGCCGGCGCGAGGCGGTAGGCCAACTCCGGTGCCGCGCACGCGGGAACACCGATGGCTTCCGGGTTCGTTTGCAGCTCTGCCAATGCGGGACCCCTCGTCGCGCCGCCGCTCCGGGCAGTGCCGCGGCGCCGCTCCTGTCGAATGTTCCGGAACCGATACCAGGTCATGCAGCCTAGATGAGGCGCATGTCCAAGTCAAGTTGCATGCCACCCCAGCCCGGGCGGCCCGGATTCGTTTCCAGCGATCCACCCTGCCTGGGCTGGACGCAGCGAACTGCAGGCGTCCGGTCGCGCTGTCGCCGTCGTTTCGGCTGGGTGCACGGGCGATGGTCACCGCACGCACAGGCGGTCATGCCTGGAATTCGACCGCCTCGTCGATCAAAAGCTCCGAGACGCCTCCGAGGCCGAGGGCTAGCTCGACACGATGGGCGCCGGGCAGAACGGCCTGCTCGCCGAGTGACGCCACGGCCTCCTGCCCCCTCCTGAGGTAGAAGCCGTTCTCTGGCCCGAGCGACGCCGCCGCAACAGGCACACCGGACTCACCGGGCGCATCGTTGACGAGCGTGATCGCCTCCGACTGCAGCGGTTCTCCATCGAGGGCGATTCGGAATGCCGACAGATAGCGCGACGCGAGACCGCGGTTCTCGATGAGGAGCCGCGGATGCGACCCGGCGAGACCTCGCAGGGCCGGGCGCTCGGGCCAGGCGAACCGGACGAAGGCGCGCAGGTCTGCGAACGGGTCGACGCGGCCCCCTCCGAGCAGGTCGCGGGCCCGCTGCGCGAGCAGCTCGGCCCCAGACCGGATCTGCGTCTCGCCGAACTCTCGCGACGCGGTGAAGCGCGGGTTAGGCCCGTAGATGCCCTCGTGCGCCGCGGTCGGATCCTCCGACAGGCGGTCGAGATGGACGAGCTCGGGTTCGAGCGCAAGCATCAGCGAGGTCTCGACGCGCGCGGCGTGGTCGACACACGTCGGTTCGCCCGTCTCGGGGGCCGACAGCCGGGCGGCGTTGAGCTCGAGCCAGCACAGCGCGTACGTACTCACCTCGGAGTGCTCCTGCTCGATCTCTGCGGCCACGCGCTTGAGCAGATGATTCAAATCCAGCGGACCGTGTCCGGTGAGCACGACCACCGCGCGGAAGCCGCGGTGTGCGAGCTGCCTGAGTGTGGCTCTGACCCACTGTTCCACCAGTGTCAGCTCGAACGAGAGCGTGAACGGAAGATCGAGGCATCCGCTCGCGAGATAGAGCGGCGGCAATACGACGCCGCCAGCCAGCTCCGCCGCGCGGACGCAGATCCCATGCGCCTCGAATCCGTCTACGCCGAAGGGCAGATGCTCGCCGTGAAACTCGATCGTCCCGATCGGCACGAACGCGAGCGGCGCGCTGGCCACCCGCTCGCGGAGCTCCACGGGGTGGAGGCGCTCGTAGCGGACTTCGCTCACGACGGCGGCGTCTGAAACAGCTCGAGCGAGATGTTGTCGTGGATCCGCAGGTACGCAGCTCGCGCGCCGGCGTTGGGGCCGCCGTCGACCTCGATCGGGCCTTCGGGAACGACCGGCCGTGCCCCGGCGTCGACTGCCCGCTGCCAGCTGGCGACGGCGTCATCGACGGCAAGACACAGGTGCACGTTGCCGGGATTGGCGGTCGCCTCGGGGTTAGTTTGCCGATCCTCGACCTGGTAGTCGAGCAACTCCAGCACGATGCCTCCGGGAAGGTCCAGGAACGCCGCGTCGATCCGCACATCCGGATAGCCGAGGTGGCGCGAGAGATATGGACGCTCGAGCATCGTGCGCCAGCGCGGCTCGATACCGAGGAAGCGCTGCCAGAAGTCGAGCGCCGCGTCGAGATCGCCGACGCTCATGCCGACGTGGTGGATGCCGCTCGCCGGCGCCCGGTGTGGGTCGCTCATCGGGCACCCGCCGCCGCGTGGCCGCGCTCCGGCTGCGCTGCCGTATCCGATCGCGGACTACGCTGCATGGCGCGCAGGGGCGGTCGCATGTGTCTCGAGGGTCGCAACCTTCTTGGCCAGCGTCTCCATGTCACCGAACTCGGCGATCTCCAGCGCAGCGGAGGTCTGACCGGCCGACACCACGTGCAGGCGGTCGGCGACCTCGTGGACCTCGGGGATCTCGGTGCAGAACAGGAGCACCGTGCCGCCCTCATAGGCGAAACGGCGCAGGATCGAATAGATCTCCGCCTTGCTCGAGAGGTCGACGCCGCGGGTCGGCTCCTCCAGCGCGAGGACGCGCGGGCGGGCGCGGACGGCCGCCGCGATTGCGACCTTCTGCTGGTTTCCACCGCTCAGCGAGCGGATCCCGATGTCGTTGCCGGCAGCCTTGATCCGGAACTCCTCGCGAAGCTCGTCGCTGATCGCGCGCATGCGACTGCGACGGAGCCCGAGGATCCCGCGCGAGATCTCGCGGTCGAGGCGGATGACGAGGTTCTCTCCAACGCTGAGGTTGCTGAAAAGGCCGGCCGCGCGGTCGGCGGCCACGTAGCTGACGGCGTCGGACAGCTCGGACGCGCTCAGCGAGCGATCGTCGATCAGCTGCTCGCCGCGCACGCGACGCAGCCCGGCGCAGGCGCGGACGATCTCGCGCGCACCGGAGCCCTCGACGCCCACCAGCGCCGTGACCTGACGGGCGGGCACGTCGAGGTCGAGCGGACCAAATACCGCAGCGTGATCCGTGAAGCGGGTGAGCCGCATCCCGCCGCCGGTGGCCGGTGGCGGACCCTGCAGACCCACGCGCGCGGGCGCGCTGCCGCCGGCCGAGCCGCGCACCATCGTCTCCGCGACATTCTCCGCCGTTTGGTCTGCGCCGCGGAGCTCGCGAACGTTGCGGCCGTCGACGATGACGACGACGCGGTCCGCCATCGCGGTCAGCTCGGTCAGGCGGTGGGAGATCAGCAGGATCACGTGCCCCGCCTCAGCCAGCTGTCGGACGAGTCGGAAGAACTCGACGGATTCATCGGGCGTAAGGGCCGAGTTGGGTTCGTCGAACAACATCACCCGTGCGTTGCGCACCATCGCGCGGGTGATCTCGGCGCGCTGCTGCACGGCGATCCCGAATTCGCCCAGCGGGCTGTCGCGGATCCGGTCGTCGATACCCAGCTCGCGGAGCAGCCGGCGATGCTCCTCGAGGACGCGCGGGCGCCGCCATCCGCTCTGCTCGTGACCCGCCAGCACGTTCTCGCCGACCGTGAGATTCGGGAACAGCTGGGGCTCCTGGTGCACGACAGCGACGCGGTGGGAGCTGTAGTCGCGCGACCACGGCTCGCCGTCAACGAGGATCTCGCCCTCGTCCAAGTCGACCTCCCCAGCGAGGATCTTCATCATCGTGCTCTTGCCGGCGCCGTTGGGGCCGGCAACACCGACGATCTCGCCGGGATGAGCGTCGAGATCGAGGCCGTTGAGCGCGATCGTGTCGCCGTAGACCTTCCGCAGGCCACGGATGCGAACGCCGGCTCCGTCGTCGGGCATCATGTCCGCCGGGTCGCGATGCTGTCGATCACGACCGCGCCGATCGTCACCGAGCCGAGCAGGATCTCGGACGCGAAGGGTCCGGTCGCGATCAGCGCGAAGCCATTCGTGAGCGTCGCGAGCAGCAGCGCCCCCGTGATCGTCCCGAGCGCGGTGCCCTTGCCTCCCGCCAGGTGGGTGCCACCGATGATCACGGCCGCGAAGACGGGGAAGAGGAAGGTCTGCCCGTCGTCAGGCCCGGCGGAGCCGACGAACGAGAAGTCGAGGATGCCAGCCAGGCAGCCCATGCAGGCGCTCACCACGAATGCGATGAATATGTAGCGTCGGACCGGCAGCCGCACCACCTCAGCCGCGGATCGGCTGCCGCCAATCGCCTTCAACCTGAAGCCGAACAGGGTCCGTGAGAGCACGAAGCTAAAGATGATCAGCAGGGCGATCGTCCACAGACCCTGCTCGGGAAACTGGTGAGGAAGCGACGCGGCCCCGAGGTTCTGAAAGAGGTCAATCGAGCTCTTCGACACGGAATTCGGGTGCGGCGGGAACTGGTAGCTGAGGTTCTGCGTGTTACCCACAAGCAGCGTCACGCCGAAGATCAGCGTGCTCGACCCCAGCGTCGCAATGAAGGACGGGATCTTCACGATGACCGTGAAGAAGGCGTTGAACAATCCGACGACAACGGCGGCGGCGAACGCGACCAGGATCGCAAGGTAGACCGACACACCGTGGCCGACCCAGAGAACGGCGACGATGTTCGTGCTCAGGCCGTAGACGGCCGCGAACGAGAGGTCGATCTCGCCCGCGATGATCACGACCGTGAGCCCTAGGCCCATGATCGCGATCGAGCTCATCCCGCGCAGGATCCCGAAGAGGTTCTGGAGCTCGAGGAGATCGCCGTGCGTCCTGATGCTGAAGAACGCGCCGACGACGATCACCGTGAGGGTGACTCCGCCGAGTCGCGAGAACGTTCTGCGCGCCCAGTTGCCTCGCATCCGCGCTACCGACGCGTCTGTTTGGCCTGTTGCGACGACGTCCTCGGAAGGCTGGTTCATGTCAACTTTGCCGGCTTTGCGAGGCTGGTTTGAGGACTTGCGTCCTCGCGCCAGCCTCGCAAACCGTTGCTGGTGCTACTTCGTCGGGATCCCGCTAGTCAGGCCCGTGAGGGCGTATTTCGTGAACTTGGCCAGCTGACCGAGACCGGTGCTCAGGTTGGCCTTGCTGATGCCGTGCTCGACCTGGATGTTCGGGAACACCTTGCCCGTCTTCATGAACTGGGCGCAGGCGATTGCCCCGAACGCGGCCTGCTGCGGCCAGTTCTGGTCGAACAGCGCGATCTCCGTACCGGCCTTGATGGCGGCGACCTGGTCGGGGGTGTCGTTCCAGCCGAGGCTGAACGCCTTCCCCTTCAGGCCGAGGTCCGAGATCGCCTTGGCGGCAATGCCGCCACCGATGTCGACGTTCTCGATCACCTGCACGTTCTTGCCGGCTCCGGTCAGGAACGCCTTGTAGGTGTCGTACGTCGTACCGGGCGTGTACGTCGTGTTCAGCATGTTCTTCTCGGTGGTGACGAACGTGGCGCCGGGAATGGCCTTCTGAATCGCAAGGCGGAAGCCCTTGGCGCGCTGCATAGCCCAGTATTGCGTCGGATCTCCACCGGAGACCGCGAAGGTCTTGAAGTGGAGCTTGTGCGCCTTCATATACGTCAGCACCGTCTTCGCCGCGGTTGCCCCTTCCTGCTGGGGAACCTGCGTGAAGTTTGTCAGCTCGTTGCCGAAGGTCGTCAGGCCGACGGTGAATGTTGGGATTCCCTTGGCCAGCGCCTGTTGGACGACCGACGCCATGCTCGTACTGTCCTGAGGCTCAATCGACAGGCAGTCAATCTGGCCGGTGTTCAGCAGCGCGTCGATCTGGCTGATCTGCTGGGTGACGTTCTGCTGCGTCTGAGGCGGACAAAGCCGCGTGCCCTTGATCGGGTAGATCTTGTTCGCGACGGGCAGCGACGCGTTGTAGCCGGCCTGATACTGCTGCGAGAACCCCTGGATCGAGCACGATCCGTACGAGAAGACGTAGTTGATCGGCTTGTGCGCCTTGATCTTGGCGACGATCGACGGCGCCAGCTTGAATGTTCCACCGTGATGCAGCGAAACCGTCCAGCTTGGAGAGCTCGCCGCGACCGCGGCTCCGGCCGCGCCGAGGCACCCCAGCGACACGACGACCGCGACGACCAACCGGCGGCCGCGCGGCAGATTCAGTCGCTTACCGATTCCTGCTTTGTGCTTCGAGTCCATGCACTCCTCCTCTTGGTATTTGTGGCCAAACCGGCAGAGCGGCCCCTGGCAGCGGCGCTTCGAAGGCGGTCGTTGCTCAACGCGCAGGCCCTCGCTCGCTTCGGTAGTGGTCGACGACCTCCTCGATGACCTCGATCCCGAGGCCGGGACCGTTCGGCGGATACACCCAGCCGTCCACGTGCTCAAACGGCTGCGCAACCAGATCGTGCTGCATCGGGTTGCGCAGCGGCTTGAACTCGAACAGCTTGCAGGCTGGCGAGTTGAACGAAATCGCAAGGCTGGCGGCGGTGACGATCGCCGATGACCAAGCGTGGGCGTTCGCCTGCCGCCGATAGGCCTCGACGCGCTCGCAGATCTTCTTGAAGCCGGTGATTCCCTCCGCTCGCCCGGGATCGACGCCGACCACGTCGACGGTGCCGGTCGCAAGAATCTGCTCGAAGCCGGCGAGTGTCCACTCACGCTCGCCGTAGGCGATCCGCGTCGACGTCTTCGCGCGCAGGTTCGCGTAGCCCTCCGGGTCCCATGCCCCGAGCGGCTCCTCGACCCAGGTGAGGTCGTACTCCTCCATCGCGCGCATTCGGCGAACCGCGTCGGTCACGTCCCACCTGATCGCGATGCCATTGTCGATCATCAGCATCCGCTCCGGGCCGAGTGCCTCCCTCATCGCGCGCACGTACTCGACGTCGCGATCGTGCTCGTAGCCAAGGCGCGCGCTGCCGCGCTTGCCGAACCCGGTCTTCACACCCTGCAGGCCCGTCGACAGCCACTCCAGCGCCTCCTCGACGTTGTCGGGGATGGTTTCGAAGTGGGCATGGCAGGAGGCGATCGCGGGCAACCGCTCGTGTACGGGGCCGCCGAGCAGATCGAGGACGCTTGCTCCGCACGCCTTGCCCTTGAGATCCCACAACGCGATGTCGATCGCCGCGACGGCGTATGAGGCGATTCCCCCGCGGTAGCCATACCACCAGGCCTGATCCTTGTTCTGACGCCAAAGCGCCTCGGTGTGCACCGGGTCCTTGCCGGTCAGGTTCTCGGCCATACCCTCGATCAGCGCCTTGGTGGCGAAGTTCGCCTCCGGGAACTGCGTGATCGACTCGCCCCATCCGACTTGTCCGTCGTCGGCGGTGATCTTGCACAGGCAGAGGTGCCGGAGAGCGTCGAAGTCGTTCGGCTCCGGATAGCTGACCGGGATGGCCTCGATCGAATGGATCCGCATCGCGCTCCTTAGGAGATGGCGCCGCGGTAGAGGGGCAGTCCGGTGACGCCGACCTCGAGGCGCAGGAGCCGTCCGAACATCGGCGTGGCGTCGCCGGTCTCGGTCGTGCCGAAGTCGCACACAAACAGCGAGGAGCCGCTGAAGACGCAGTTCAGCGGCACGCCGCCAAGGTCGAGGAAGTCCATCGCGCGCCCGTCCTTCGAGACCACGTCGATACCGCCCGAGCTGAACGTCGTGATCCAGAAGTTGCCATCGCCGTCGATCTTGAAGCCGTCAGGCACGTGCTGCTCCGGGAGCTCGTGAACGATCTCTATCGCACCCTCGGCACGGCGTCTGACGACTCGTCGCGTGTAGGACTCCACCCACACGATCGAGCCATCCGGCTCCGCGACGATGCCGTTCGGATAAACGGGCGGGAGCTCCTCGAGCACGTGCCCGCTGCCGTCGGCATCGACCACGCAGATGTAGCCTGGATCCGGCAGGCTCACCGGATCCCAGTCCCCCGAATCGGTGAAGTACAGACGACCATCGGGGCCGAAGGTGAGATCGTTCGGAGCGTTCAAGGTGATCCCGTCGACCTCCGTCACGATCACTTCGACGCTGCCGTCCGAGTTGACGCGCTGGATCGACGGCGGCCTTGCCTCGGGGGCGACCCATTGACCGACGGTCGGGCACTGCGTCAGGTAGACCGCGCCGTCTGAGCCGAGCATGCAAGCGTTGGGACCCCCGCCGGTGTGCGCGTAAGTGCCCGTGCCCGAGTGCGGATCCCAGACCCCGACCTCGCTCGCGTAGGTGTTCGCGAACAGCACTCGCCCGTCATCGAGCGGGCATGGCCCCTCCGGATGTCCCAATCCCTCACCGACAACGTCGACCGTCAACGTCATCCTGTCCATCCCTCTTGCAATCGTTTCCACTCTCGGACGTGATCATTCCAGCTTCAGCCGTGAAATGCAACTGGAACCGTTGCCCAGCACCCCTCAGGCAACCCCGGCCTTGAGCCAGCCGGGCGCCGCGGATGTCCCCTGAACCGTCCAGCCACCGTCGACGACCACCGTCTGCCCGGTCACGAATCCCGCTTCGTCACTGGCCAGGAAGCGCACCATGCGGGCGATCTCGTGTGGTTGGGCGAGTCGGTTGAGCGGCACGCGCTCGAGCATCCACTCCTCGCGCTGTGAGCCGTCGTCGAGGGCCTGCTGGAGCATCTCGGTACGCGTGTAGCCCGGCGCAACGGCGTTCACGCGAATCCCGGCCGGCGCGGTCTCAAGCGATAGCGCTCGCGTCATTCCCATAATTCCCGCCTTCGCCGCGCAGTAGGGGCCGCGCCCCGGGAGACCTACAAAACCCGCGGCCGACGCGATGCTCACGATCGCGCCCGCACCGGCGCGTCGCATGCGCGGGACGGCCTCGGAACAACACAGGAACGTCCCGCCAAGATGGGTACTGACGACGGCCGTCCAATCCGCAAACGACAGCTCGCCAATCAGACCGACGCGCTGGATCCCGGCGTTGTTGACGAGGACGTCGATCCGGCCCTCCGAGGCATCCAGGGCGGCGAATGCCGCCGCGACCGAGGCGGGATCCGACACGTCCGCGGCGATGTGGCGGACCCCCTCGCGCGGCTCGCTCGGCGGTGCCGTGTCGAGCACGATCGCGGTGGCGCCCGCTTCGACGAAAGCATCCACAATCGCGGCTCCGATCCCGCGCGATCCTCCGGTGACGACCGCGACGCGGCCGGCGAACGTGGCATCTTCAGCAGCGCCCATCCAGAACCTCCCTCCGCTCATCTGCCGTTCAACCGTTGACATCATAAGAGGTCCGAGGCTATCTTCGGTAACGATTCCGGAATGGGCTCCAACCGCCTCCTAACTCGGGCACTTCGCCGCGATGACCGGCGGCCCTGCGCCAGAAGCAGTGCGGTGGCCGTCACTCGCGAGTGGGCGGCGCGCCGCCCACAGGGGTCACGTCGTCAACCGACCAGGCGAGCGCTGCCGCTGTGACCGGACTCGGCGTGACGCCCGTGAGCGTCGCGTTCTACGGCGCCGGGCAGGTGTCGGCCAATAGCGCCGCGATCCTGAGCGAGCGCCCGCACGTCACCGTCCTCGGGCCGTTTGGACGCGACGCGCGCGATGACGCGTTGCGGAGCGGCGCCGACGTGGTTGTGATTGCAACGACGTCGTTTCTCGCCCAGGTGGCCGACGACGTCTTTGACGCTGTGGATGCCGGCTCGAACGTGATGACGACCGCCGAGGAGGCCGCCTATCCGTGGGGCAACGACGTCGCCATTGCGCGTCGGCTCGATGCGCTCGCTCGCAGCCGCGGCGTTAGCATCCTCGGCACCGGCCTCAACCCGGGCTTCGTGTTCGACGCGATGGTGCTGACCGCCGCCGGCGTGGTCGAGCGCCTAGACGCCGTGCGCGCCGAGCGTGTCGTCGACCTTTCGGGCTTCGGCGCGGCGGTGCTCTCGCGCATCGGCGTCGGGCATTCGCCCGACGCGTTCGCGGATGGCGCTCGGCGCGGGACGGTCACCGGACACATCGGCTTCCCGCAGTCGATGCGCGTCGTGGCGGGTCGCTTGGGGGTCGAGATCGATCGCATCGAGCGCGACCTCGAGCCGATCCTCGCCGAGCAGGAGCACGCGACGGCGTCGCTGCGCGTGAAGGTCGGCGAGACGGCTGGATTCCGCCAGCGCTACACGGCAATCAGCCGCGGGCAGGCGTGGTTCGAGGCGAGGTTCCTCGGTCACGTAGCTCCGGGCGCGATCGGCGAGGAGCCGCGCGATGCGATCACGATCGAGAGCCCGTCGGGAGAGCTCCGTTTCAGCGTGACCCCGGGAACGAACCCGCAGCGGGGCTCGGCAGCGGTGGTAGCGAACTCCGTGCACCGAGTGATCGCCGCTCGCCCGGGCTGGGTGACGGTCGGCGAGTTGCCTCCGGCGACCCCCGAGTAGCCGAGGCCTCCACCCCAGGGACTGGGCCTGTGGCGCCAACGTCCGTCCCGCGCGGGCGCTGATGCTCGACCATCTCGGCGAGACGGAGGCGGCCAAGGCGGCGATCGCCGCGATCGAGTCGGCCTGCCTCGACGGCACGCGCACACGCGACGTGGGCGGCAGCGCCACGACCGAGCAGGTCGTCGACGCGATCGCTCAGCGCGTCGCGCGCTAGAGCTTCGCGGCGGGTCAGGCCAGCTCGAACGGGAACAGCGGCCGCGGACGCTTGCGGTAGTCGAGCAGCGTCACGTCACCGGTCGACGGACCGGCGGTGTCGGCGACCACGGAGCGGGGTGTGAGCGGGTCGAACCCCGTGCGGTAGCTGATGTGCGACTTGGCCTGTATCACGTGGTAGGTCGCGAGATCGGCACCGGCGGCGACGTAGATGGCCGGGTCGATCACGCCCACCGATCGCTCATGGGCGACGATCCCAATCGGACCGTGGGTCAGGAGCGCGGTCGCCCCCGCACTTCCGCGGTAGCCGGCGTTGACGGGATGGGTGTACACGAGGCTTCCGTCGCTCAGCGCAGCCACCTCCACGTCGAGCTCCACACTCGCGTTGTAAGCACCGGCAGGCCCCTCGCCGAGCACCGCTAGCAGGGATCCGTTGACGCCCGCGGCGTGCGCCTCCCGCGCTGCTTGCGGAGCCGTCACCGACAGCAGGACGCTCGGCGGCGCAGCCCGCGCGAGGGCTGCCCGCAGTAGCTCGGTCGAATCGCCGCGGGTCCCGCCGTTGGTGGCGTCGCCGGAATCAGCGACGACAAACGGCGCCGGCCCCTCGAGCGCCTCTGCCAACGCGTCCTCGATCCGCGGGCGGCGTCCGCTCATGAAGCCGTGGCGCTCCTGCCAGGCCCGCGTGATCAGATCCTCGGCCGCGCGGGTGGCGGCCTCGTGCGACCCGTCCGCCGTCGCGACCGCCTTCCAGGACAAGCCCGGCACGTCGATCCAGGGCTGGACGAGCAGGAGGCTCGCCGCGAGCACCGGGTCGCGCTCAAGCTGAGCGCTCAGCGCCATCAGGGAGCGGAAAGGCTCGGCGTCGTTGTCGTGCAGTTGCGGCGGAGTCACCATCGGCCGCCCGGCCGACGCGACCACCGGATGGGTCCGGCCCAGGAGCGCGTCGACGAGCATCTGCGCCGCCGCCGCACCCGTCCGCTCAGTGTCGATGTGGGGGCATGTCCTGTAGGCCGAAACCGCGTCAACGGCGGTGACCATCGCGTCGGTGAGGTTCGCGTGGCAGTCCAGTGAGATCGCGATCGGCACGTCAGCGCGCAGCCGCTCGCGCAGGGCCGCGAGCAAGCGGCCCTCTGGGTCGTCCTCGCCATGGGCGACGGCGGCACCGTGGAGCATGAAGTACGCGCCGTCGATCGTCTCGTCGGCGGGCCCGGTCGCCAGCGCGATGATCTCCTCGAGGCAGTCGAGTGTGAGCGGCTGGCGCGGGGCGCACCACGCCGCGACGGAGGGCACGATCTCCAAGCTCGCCTCGTCGAGGAGCCGGCAGGCGGCCGAGAGCTCGCCCAGCGTGGTCAGCGGCATGTCCGCTCCGACTCCGAACACGTTTGCACGGAAGTCGTCGAGGGTGGTGGCGCCGGGAGCGAAGGTGTTGGCCTCGATCGAGAACGCGCCCACCAGGACACGTCTGCCCGAGGCTCTCGCCACATCGACCACCCGCGCGAGTCTAACCGCCGGCACGCGGGATCCACGGCTTGGAGGCAGGCCATTTTGGCCCCGCGGCCGCACCGTTGAAGCCGTGCCGTCGCGGCACTCAGCTGATCAACTCGACCTCCGTCGTGCCGTCGAGTACCAGGCTCGTCTCATGCTCGGGCTGCGGGTTGGCCGACGCCGACGCGGCGGTGCGCGTTTCGGAGCGGACCACGACCGCCACGGCGACGAGGGTCACGGCACCGCCGATGAGCATTACGGGCGTCACGGCTTCGCCGAGGACGATGGCCGCGAGGACGACGGCGACCACTGGGTTGACGTAGGCGTAGGTGGAGATCTTCGAAATCGGCGCGTTCTGCAGAAGCCAGACGTAGGCGGTGAACGCAAGGATCGACCCGGCCAGCGCGAGGTAGGCGATCGCGATCCACGCATCCGCTGAAGCCTGCCCGGCGAGCGCCTGCCAGTGCTCACCGACAAGCGGTCCCAGGCCGGCTAGCGCAGCGCCGGCGATCATCATCTCGATCGCGGTGCCCGCCGCCACGTCGGCGGGCAGCGGGAGCTTCGAGGCGAGGAGCGAGCCCGTCGCCCAGGACAGCGCCGCGCCGACCACAACGAGCAGCTGCAACACGCCAACGCCGTGGCCCTCGCCGCCACGAAGCACGAGCAGGGCCACGCCGCCGAAGCCGATCGCGAGGCCCGTGAGCGTCGCCCGACGCGGATGGTCACCCGTGAGCACCCGCAGTACAAGCACCCACAGCGGCACCGAGGCCACGATCATCGCCGCGATGCCGGCCGGCACTCGACGTTCCACCAGGGTCACAAGGCCATTACCCATCGCGAGCAGCAGCACCCCGACGAGTGCGAGCGACGCGAGCTCGCGCGCGCTGACCCGCGGGAGCCGGCCCCGTCGCAGCGCCACGAATGCGTACATCAGCGTGCCCGCGCCGATGAACCGAACGGAAGCGCCGATCAGCGGCGGCACGGTCCGGTCCATGACGCGGATCCCGACATAGGTCGAGCCCCACGCCACATAGACGATCGCTAGCGCCGTCCAGACTTTGCGCGCGGTCGCTGCGTCACCTGCCCCCACTCGCGCCCTCCCAGAAGTCGATGCCGCGGCAATCCGTCGCACGACCCCAGCATCGCGGACCGAACGGTCAGGCGCAATCAGGGACCACAGAACGTGCCCGCCCCCCAGAAGGTTGTTGCTCAGCGTGACAAGCAGACGCGCTGATGGAGCCAGCCGGGTTCGAACCGGCGATCTCGTGCGTGAAAGTCGGGAAGTCAGACGGCGTCGCGCCGTGCTGTGGACGGCGGCACTGCCGGGGCGAACGCTTGCCGCTCGAGTTCCTAGGTTGAAGCTTGGCGCTGAGGTATCGGTCTTTGGTTGCGAGTTTGGCGTCGCCAGCGCATCATCGGCCGGCTACACCGCGACGATCGCCTACGCCAAGCTCGGCAATGAGATCCAGGCCTTCGTCGAGCTGCGGTTCAACGGATCGATCAAGCTCGGAGACATCGATCGCAGCATTGCGGACGTCCCAGAGGCCGTCGAAGCCTTTACAAGGGCCGGTGATCCCGATGCCCTGGCCCTCATCGGAGTCAAGGACCTGGATCACCTCAAGCGCCGGATCAGTCGCATCGGCCGGGTCACCGGGACGAAGAACCTGCGTTCTCGGCAGAGCCTAGCTCGCCGCTGGCAGGCCCAGCGAGCCCGGTCTAGCCGGATCTTGAAACACGAGCTGCCTGAGCGCCGCACACGCTTCGGTCAGTGCGCGGTCGCTGACCGAGAACCCACCGGGGAGCCCGACGAACCCGTGCACCGTCCCCGTGTATTCAAGCGTCCGCACTACCGCCCCTGCCTTCTTAAGAGCTGCAGCGTATTCGCGGCCTTCATCAACCAGAGGGTCATGGCTTGCGAGAACCAGCACCGTAGGGGCGGCGCTGGCCAGCTCCGCGGATCGCAGTGGCGACGCACGCCAGTCCGAGCGGGTCGCGAGATCCGGGACATACTGGTCCCAGTACCACGCCATGATCCCCTCACCGAGCGGGAACTCCTCCGGAAAGGCCGTGTACGAAGCTCGCCCGAGGTCCGCGTCGACGACCGGATAGATCAGGAGCCGAGCGCGAAGGTTCGAAACCAGCGCAAGGTCCCCCTGGGAGCACACGGCGGCGAGGTTGCCGCCCGCGCTGTCCCCCGCAACCACCAGAGGGCGATCTCGGGCGAACGCGCGCGACCACTGCACCGCGACCGCTGCATCGTCGACCGCGGCCGGGAACCGGTGTTCTGGCGCGAGCCGATAGTCGACGCTGACCACGTCGGCACCGGACCTCTCCGCCAGCCGACGAGCCAGTCCGTCGGCCGTATCGAGGTCGCCAGTGACCCATCCGCCACCATGGAAGTAGACGATCACCCATGTTGCCGCTTCGACCGGTTTGTAGAGACGACCGTTAATCGTGTGACCGTCGACCGCCAGGGTGATGGGCGCCATGGCGTGAATCGGTGGCGCCGGGCTCGCCGCCTCGAGCCTCGCCTTCGTCCGTCGGCGAGCAGTCGCGGCAGTGATCTCCTCAATCGGAATCAGCGAGGGCGCCCAAACGGTCCGTACGTATTCCGCTATCTGCGGATCGAGCTCGGACCAGGCGCCCGCGGTGTCCCGCAGTGGTCCGGTCACTGACGGAAGTTAGGTTCGCGGCTCACCGCTGTAACCGTAATCCTTTCCGGAGTCGCTGGGAAGCGAACGAGTCGCGCTACGAGGGCCACTGGCTAAACCGGCGCAGCGGTGAAGCGTTGGAACGGTCGTGTGCGACGCGTGTCTGCAAGCAGCCTGACACGATCGTCCAGGACGAACGCAGCCTCATCGTCCGTTGCGACCCAGACCGACGGCCACTAAGGCGCCGCCGGTAACGATTCTGGAAAGGATTCGCGTGAGGCTGTAGCATCGATTTCGATGAGCAAGCAGATGGTTCTCGAGCGCCCGTATCTGGGTCGTCACGTCGGATACCCGGGGGTTCGCATCCGGGCCGCGATCGTCGATCTGTCCGGAGACGGAACCGTCGAAATGCTGGAGTACCTCGACGACGAACGCGCCGATCTGCCCGACGGCACGGCGAACTCAGGCAACGTTCATCTATGTCTCGAGGCCGATGACGCGCTGGCGACCTGGGCCTGGGCGTGCGCGTGCGGAGCGGTCCCATGGTCCGCGACGGACCGATCGTCGTCGATTCGGGCCCGAATGGGTGCTCGGGCGTCGTATCTGCGAATCCACGACGGGATCACGCTCGATCTATTCCAACCGCCGCGTGAGTTGGCGCGGTAAACCGAGAGGCGGAGGAGGAAGAGGCATGGCGAAGCTGCGGTTAGGGGTGATTGGCGCAGGATCTTGGGCGATCTCGTCGCATCTTCCCAACTTTGCGGAGCGCAAGCACGACGTCGAATTCGTGGCGGTCTGCCGTAAGGGCGAATTGCTTCAGAAGGTCAAAGACGACTGGGGCTTCGCGATCGCGAGCGAGGATTACCACGATGTGATCGACGCCGGCATCGACATCTGCCTCGTCGCCAGCCCTCACGGCCTCCATTACGAGCACACGAAGGCCGCCCTCGAGTCGGGCGCACATGTCCTGTGTGAGAAGCCGTTCACCGTAGAGCCTGCACACGCATGGGAGCTCGTGGAGCTCGCCGACCGCAAGCGATTGCACCTAGTTCTCAGTTATGGCTGGAACTACAAGGGCCCGATGCGCGACGCCAAGCGATTCATGGATGAGCGCGGCATCGGTGATATCGAGCAGTCGGCCCTTCAGATGGCGTCGGTTTGCCGCGAACTGCTGGCGAACCTCGGGGCATATCCGGGTGCCGCGGCGGAGGCCATCCCGGACCAGGCGACGTGGACCGATCCGAGGAACGGTGGCGGCTACGCGCAGGCTCAGCTGTCACACGCGCTCGGAGCGTCGCTGTGGCTGACCGGGCTTCGGGGCGAGTCCGTGTTCGCGCTGATGAAGGCCGTCCTCGGCGCACCGGTTGAGCATCACGACGCTGTCGTCATCAACTACGACAACGGCGCGATCGGCACGATGGCCGGTGGTTCGTGCCACCTCGGAGCAGGCGACAACCGTCACCAGCTGGAGTTTCGGGCGATCGGCTCCGAGGGCCAGCTGATGATCGACCTGGAGCGCGATGAGCTGTGGTTGTGGCGCTCCGACGGGTTCGAGTCGGGCCCCAAGCTCGAGCCGGACGCACTGCTCTACGACTGCGACGGCCCCCCGAATACGCTCATCGACCTTGCGCTTGGCAAGGACGTCGAGAACTGCTCCCCAGGAGAGCTGGGGGCCCGCGCCACCGAGATCATCGACGCCGCATACCGCAGCGCCGGAAGTGGCCGGATGGAAGCCATCCGGCGATGATCAAGCGAGTCAGTCTTGTGCGCCGAAAGGCTGGACTCACGCCCGAAGAGTTCCTGGCTCACTGGACCGGTCCACACGCCGACATCGTCAGCCAGCTCCCGGGCGTTCGCGGACTACGATTCGGAATCGTCGAATCGTGGTCCCCGCCGGATGCCTCGTGGGACGGGGTCGGCGAAGTGTGGTTCGACTCGATCGAGTCCGCTGAGAGCGCATTCACGACCGAGCCGTATCTGAGCAAGCTCGTCGCCGATCGAAAACTCTTTTTGGGCGAGGCGCAGTCGTGTTTCGTGCGCGAGCGGACAGTGCTTGCTCCTCCGGTAGGTACGGTCAACCGCCCGCCGCGACCATCGGGCGGCGGGCGATGATCGCCCTGCGTCCCTCAATCGAGATGCCAGACCTCGTCGAGACCGAACACATTGCCGTCGTCGTCGGCGAGCTTCACGATGACATCCTCGAACCACTCCGACCAACGGGCGTTCGCCTCGTATCCCCCCAGCTTCTCGAAGGCCGTCTTGACATCGGGGTGGCACTCGACGTAGGCGACGATCTCCTGGTCGTGCCGAAAGAGGCTGTAGTTCTTGAAGCCGGATTCCTGGATCGCTTCAACGAGCTCCGGCCAGATCTCGTCGTGGCGGCGCTTGTACTCGGCCTCCTGGCCGGGATAGATCTCGAACCTGAAGCAAATCCGTTCCACAAAAACCTCTCCTCTCGACGTGTTGGAAACGGTTCCGGAGTATGCCGTAGGCAACAGCCTGTGGCAAACGATCGCAGCGTTTCATCATGCCGACGGGTCTGAACGACCAAAGCGAGGGCACCAGTGGCTAATGTGCGCACCCATGACGATCCGGAACGTCTATCGATCATGAGTGTCGAGAGCCTCCAGTCGCAACGCGCACGTGTGAACATGCGCGCAGTTGCTGATCGTGCCGGCGTTGCGATGTCGTCGGTTTCGCGCGTCCTCTCCGATCACCCCGACGTGAGCAAAGCGATGCGCCAACGCGTTCTGGCCGCGGTCGATGAGCTCGGCTACACCCCCGATCTGCTAGCACAAAGCCTTCGTCGTCAGGAAACCAAGACGATCGGGTTCGCGATCGGGGACATCTCGAACCAGCTGTTCGCAGAGATCGTAGCGGCCGCCGAGACGCGATTCCGAGAGGCTGGCTATTCGCTCCTGTTGACGAACTCCGAAGGCCATCCGGAACTCGACACGGCCAACATCCTGCTACTCGCTCAGCGCCGTGTCGACGGGATCATTCTCTCGGTCAGCAGCGAGCGCGACCCGGCAATGTTGCAAGCGCTGAGCCGTCTCGACATGCCAGTCGTGGTACTCGACCGCAACGTTGATGTCGGACGTTCCCTGCACGTGTTCACGGATCACCAGCCCGGAATGCGAAACGCGGTTAACCACCTCCTGGATCTGGGTCATCGCCGAGTGGCGCTGATTAGCGGCCAGCCGCTGAGGCCGGTCAACGAGCGGCGAGCGGCGCTCGAGGCCTGCTGGGCGGCACGCGGCCTTGACAAGACCTACCAGCTGCTCGAGGGAACGCTCTCCGTGGAATACGGCTCGCTGGCGACTTCGCAGCTCCTGTCCCAGCCTGATCCGCCAACCGCGATCATTGCCGGCGGTAACCAGTTGATGCTCGGGGCTTTGCGGGTGCTGCATGCGAGGCGGATCAAGCTCGGCGATCAGATGTCGTTCGTCGGCTGCGACGACATCCCGGTGAGCGAGTTCTACGACCCGCCAATCGCCGTTGTGCGTAGGGACAACGGTGCGATCGGTCGGACCGCGGCTGATCTCATGATCGAGGCCATGCAGGATCCGGACTATCGCGCCGATATGGTTCTGCCGACGGAGTTCGTCGCCCGGCCAAGCTGCGGGCCGGTACCGGATGCCTGATCTCCCGGTCTAGACCCAGGCCCCGTGAGCAGCGCATCAAGGTGTTCCCGAACCGATTCCGGTAAGTGTCGGCATGGCCTGCCGGGATTCGGCATACGCCTCATGCGGCGACCGCACCGCTAGGCCTGGCGGACGGCTCGAGTGAGCCCCGAGCTTCTCGCGCTCAGCTCGGCATTCGTGCTGGCCGTGTCGTCCCGTTTCACGAAGGGCCTCGCCGTGCGCTTCCCGCAGCGTCAGTTGGTCGGGCCCTTGCTGCTCCTCAACAGCCTGCTCGTGATGCCATTCGGCCTGTTTGCGGAGTGGCGATTGACGCCCACGATCGCCGCCCTGAACGTCGCGTCGGCCGTGACTCTGGCAGTCGGCAGCTTCTGCATCTTCGACCTCTTTCGACAGGGCAGTGCGGCTGCGGTGGCCGTCGCGCAGGCGATCGCGCCGGTTCCGGCCCTGATCTTCTCGGTCCTGCTGCTGGAAGCGCCGATCGCTCCGGTCCAGGCCGTCGGCGATGTCGTGGTGAGCGTCGCGGTGGTTGTTGCTCTCGCGCCCGCGTTCGGTCAGTTCTCCCGGAAGCGAGCGATCGTCACGGTGGTGCTTGCCGCCTCGCTTCTAGGACTCCTCGTGGTGCTCACAAAGCTGCTGACCGATCGCGGCGTCGGGGTCAGCGAGGTGTACATCACGCGGACTGCGCTTGGTGGTGCGCTGGCCTGTGCGCTGGTCCCGCCGCGCGCGATCCCGCTTCGGGCGATCAAACCGCTGACGCTGCGCTCCGCGTTGCAGAGTTCCTACTTCCTCCTGATGATCCTGGCGGTGCAGCGGGGGACGCCGGCGACCGTGCAGACACTGGTGGCGACAACCCCGCTGATGGTCCTCGCGCTCGACACGATCGCCTCTAGGCAGCGACCCCCAGCGCGGCTGGTCGCTGCCTCGCTGGCCGTAGTCGCCGGCGTCGCTCTTGCTGTGGCCTAAACCCGGAGGATCCGTTCGGCGTTGGCCGAGAAGAGGGCCGTGCGCTCGTCCGAGGTGAAGTCGGAGGTGATCTCATCGTAGGCATCGACCGCATCTCCGTACGAGCCGTATGGCCTGTCGACGGGCCAGTTCGAGCCGAAGAACGAACGCTGCACGATCGGAACGGTTGCCGTCGGGGCTCCTCTCACCAATCGGCGGTTGTGTCGGCAATCTGGAACCGAATCTGACGCGACAAAAGGGGCAAATCCGCTATTTTTCGGGCGTCACGGTACCGTGATCTGACCGGATTTCTGGAAACGAATCCAATACACGCGAAGGCTGATTGATCATGCGCGTAGGTGCGGCCGCGGTCTCAATCGATCCGCCCCTCGGCCTTCCGATGGTCGGATTCGTCCGCCAGTGGCAGACCGCGTCGGGAATTGGCTTGCCGCTTGAGGCGACCGCTGTCGCCTTTGAGTCTGGTTCGACGCGTGTCGTGATTGTCGGCCTCGATACGGTCGGCATCCAGACGCCCGAGGCCGATCGACTCCGCGTCCGCGTCAGCGAGGCGATCGACGCACCGGCGGCCCACGTCCTTCTGAACTGGAGCCACACACACCTCGCGCCGCCCGGCGGCCGATCCTTCATCGCGCCACTGGCTCAGGTCGACGATCCCGAGTTGACGCGACGATGCGACGCCTATGTGGATGCCATGCACGAGAAGGTAGTAGAGGTCGCACGATTGGCGGTCTACTCGATGGAAGACGCCCGGGTCGTGTGGGGACTGGGCTACCTGGACGAGGCGGTCAATCGTCGTGAGCGCGTTCCGGACGGTGGTGGGGTGATCCTCGGCTGGAACCCGGACGGCCTTGTCGACACAACCGTGCCGGTGTTGCAGGCACGCCGGGCCGACGAGACGCCGATCTGCACGGTCGTCGGGTACGGGTGCCATACGGTGACGACCGGCCCGGACGTGACGACGTACTCGGCGGATTTTGGCGGCGCGCTGCGTGCTGAGGTCCGTCGCGTGACCGGTGGCGAGTGCGTATACATCCAAGCGGCCGCCGGTAACGTGCTGCCGCGCTCCGCCTTCACCGAGTCGGAGGAGGAGGCGCAACGGCTCGGACGCGCGCTCGCCGGCGAGGCGCTCCACGCGGTGTCGCAACGGAGCGCGTGGCCTTACCGATACGAGCGCTCCGCGGGCGGTTCGGTCACACCGTTCTCGCTTTACCGCCGGGTGCCGAAGCGCGGAAAGGAACAGGCGCTGGCGGTCGCGGAGCGACCGATCGTATTTCCCCTACTGCCACTGCCGAGTCCGAACGAGATCGCGCAGACGCGAATCCGCGCTGAAGACGCCGCGTTAAGCGCTGAGCAGACCGGGTGCGATCCGGGCCTGTTGCGGGTGCTCCGCTACGACAGCCGCTGGGCAACCTCGACCGAAGCAAGCATCCGCGACGGCAGAGCGCCATCGGAGGTTGAGGCCACACTGTCTGCGGTCCGCATCGGCGATGGTGTGATCGTCACAGCCCCCGGCGAGATCTTCACGGAGATCGGCATGGCGGTAAAAGAGCGTTCATCGGCCGAAGTGACGTTGTATGCGGGGTACACGAATGGGCTGGTCTCGTATTTCCCGACCGCGGCCGAATACCCGTTCGGCGGGTACGAACCCGGCTACGGCAACCGGACGTTCGGGCTGCCGGCGCAGGTCGTCCCCGAGTGCGAGCGAATCCTCGTCGAGGCGGGAGCCCAGTTGGTCCACAAATTGTTCCCGGAGCGTCGCGCTCCGCGTGTCGATGGCTGGCTCGCGACTGGTGCGCTTGGCATTTCCCCGCCGATCGATCGGCACGAGCGACCCGCGACTCGGTCATCCGGCCGATGACCGAGTCGCTTCGCGTCGCGTTCCACGGCCGCGGTCAAGTCGCTGCCAACACCGCCGCGATTCTCGATGAACGCGAGGGGATCGAGGTCGTTGGCGCGTTCAGACGAGACGAGCGGGATGCCGGGGCACTGCGGTCCGGGCCGGACGTCGTCGTGATTGCGACAACGTCGTTATGTCAGCGATCGCAGGTGTTGTCGAGACCGCGGTCGACGCCCGCTCGAAGGTCATCACGACGGCCGAGGAGGCCGTGCGCCCGTGGACTAACGATGCGCCGACAGCGGATCGCCTCAATGCTCTCTCGTTCCCGCGGAGTCACGGTTCTCGGGGTGGACCTCAACCCTGAGTTTGCCTTGGATGCGCTGGTGTTGACGGTCTGCGGCGGCTGTGCGGAGTTCGGTCCCTACCGGTCGAGCGCGTCGTGGACCTGGCCGGCTTCGTAGCGGTCGCCTCACGCCGGATCGGCATCGGCTTCACTTCAGCTGAGTTCGCGGAGGGCTGCCGTATCACGGCCGCGAGCCTCACGATCTCATTCAGCACGCCGGCGCGCAAGCTATTCGAGGTGAAGCCGCCGCGCAACCCGATGCAGCACGAACTGGTCACGACTCCGTTTGCGCATCTCGACGGTTGGGCGTATCCACCGACCGGCCCCGGCCTCGGTATTGAGGTCGTCGACGACGTGGTGGTTCGCTACCGCGGCGAACACGTCGTCGCTTGATGCCGCCTGGTCGCGGCTGCTGCCGCAGACTCCGCGGCCCGTGCCACAAACGGGTCGCGGCCTCCCGTCGGCCGGGGCGCCGCGGGTGACCGAACGGCGGACAGCCGGCCTGAGGAACCAGGTGAGGCGCTACTTGGGCGCGAGCCGCAGCCGAAGCTGGTCGAATCCGACAGCCAGGATCAACAGGGTTCCGAGTGTCACGTCCTGCCAAAAGCTGCCGATGTTGAGGAGCGTCAGGCCGTTGTTGATCACGCCGATGATCAGCACCCCCAGGATCGTCCCGAGGATCGTGCCTCGGCCGCCTGCGAGACTCGCGCCACCGAGGACCACGGCGGTCACGACCGAAAGCTCGTACCCCATGCCCGCCGTAGGCGATCCCTGGCCGGTCTGGGACGCCGCGATCAGGCCGGAGATGCCGACCGCGAAGCCCGAGGCCACGAACGTGATGAACAGCGTACGGCGAACGCGTATGCCTGCGAGCTTTGCGGCGAGTGAGTTGGCGCCGATCGCATAGACGGAGCGCCCGTAGACGGTCATCCGCATGATGAAGATCGACACCACGATGAACAGGAAGAAGATGTAGACGCTCCACGGGATGTTGAGAAACGGCCGGTTCAAGGCGAGCCCACCGAAGCCGTTGAACTCGATCGGGAGTCCGCTGGTGATCAGGAACGCTGCGCCGCTATAGATGTCGAGCGTGCCGAGCGTCGCGATCAGTGCATTGATCCCGACCACCGTCACCAAGATGCCGTTGATGGCTCCGCAGACGAGGCCGAGTCCAAGCGCGGCAAGAACCGCAATGGTCGTCGAGTGTCCGTGGGTGATCAGAAGGGCGAATACACAGGAGGTCAGGGCGATGCCAGACCCGACCGAGAGGTCGAACTGGCCAGCGACGAGAAGCATGGTTGCGGGACAGGCGAGGATCCCGATCGTCGCGACCGCGATCAGGACGTTGATGAGGTTGTCCTGAGTCAGGAAGACCGGCGACTTGACCGCGAAGAAGATCATCAACGCCGCAAAGACGAGAACCAGGGCCGCTGTGTCCGGCATGCGGAAGGTCAGACGACCCGTGTCATGGGCCGGTCTGAACCCGATTGCAGCGGCGGGGCGGCGCCGCCACCCGGGAAGGCGGTCAGCCGCAGCGTCCGTCTCGGGATGATCGCTCGGGCTCTGCGACTGATCTGCCGCTGCGAGCTCGGAGGCGGAATCCTCTGACATGCTCATCCTCCTGCTTCCGCCAGCAGGCGGCTTGTGGTGATTTCGTCTTGCGAGAGCTCCGCCACGATGCGGCCGCGGCCGAGCACGATGGCGCGGTCGGCGACCTGGACGACCTCTTCGTAGTCAGAACTGGCTATCAGGAGCGCAATTCCGTGGGATGCCAGGTGGCGCATCGACCGGTAGAGCTCCGCCCGCGCGCCGACGTCGACGCCGCGGGTTGGCTCGGCCATGAGCAGCATGGGGGTGCCGCGCTCGAGCCAGCGCCCGAGCACCACCTTCTGCTGGTTCCCGCCGGACAGCGTCCCGATCGGCTGCATAGGGTCGTTGCGCGAGCGAATGCTGAGCGCATCGCGTTGGTGGCGGTAGGCGGCCGCTTCCTGGCCGCGCCGGATGATCCCAAAATGGGCGAGTCGCTTCCAGGAGGGAACCGAGATGTTCTCGGCTACGGGCCGGATCGAGAAAATCGCTTCCTGCTTGCGCTCAGCGGGAACGAACCCGATCCCCATGCGGATCGCGTCGCTCGGATCCCGTGGCCGGCGTACGACGCCGTCGACCAGCAGTTCGCCGCCCGTTAGGCGCTTGATCCCAAAGCCCGCCTCGAGCAGTTCCTGCGCACCCGAGCCGAGTTTTCCGTAAACCGCGACGATCTCGCCGGGTCGGACGCTGAGCGAGACATCCTCGAACGTGCCGCGCAGCGTAGCGTTGCGGAACTCAAGTCGAGGCTGATCGGCCACCTCCCAACTGGCTGCTTCCGGGCGGTCCACGCCGCTCGCGGCGTGTCCGATCATCGCCGACACGAGCGCCGCGCGATCAAAATCGCTGGTCGGCCCGAGTGCCGCGACGTCCCCGTCGCGGAGGACCTGCACTCGATCAGAAAGCTCGTGCACTTCGTCAAGGCGGTGCGTGATGTAGACGATCGCGACGCCGTTGTCCCGTAGGCGCCGAAGGTAGACAAACAGCCTGACAACCTCGTCGTGTGAAAGCGCAGACGTGGGTTCGTCGAGTATGAGTACGCGGGCCTCGTCAGAGAGCGCCCTAGCGATCTCGACCATCTGCCGCTGTCCGGTTCGCAGCGAGCCCACGGGGGCATCGACATCCATCTTGATCTCCATGTCCGCAAGCGTCTGGAGAGCGCGCCTGCGCATTACTCGCTTGGAGATGACCCCTCGGTGATTCGGGAGCCGGCCGAGTGAGATGTTCTCGGCGACGCTGAGGGTCGGTGCATCGAGGATCTCCTGATTGATCATCCGGATCCCGAGGGCCCGTCCCCGGCGCGGGTTGATCTTGGCAAAGGACTCTCCGTCGATCTCGATCGATCCCTCGTTCGGCTCGTATTCGCCGGTCAGGATCTTCATCAGGGTCGACTTGCCAGCTCCGTTCTCACCAAGTACGGCGAGGATGGAGCCGCCCGTGGCGTCGAGGTTCACACCATGGAGAACCTCGACGCCCTCGAACGACTTCCGGATCGCAACAGCGCTGAGCGTCGTGTTGGTACTGCTCATACGTCAGCGCTCACGCGACCACCCGGTCGGGTACTTACTTGCAGGCGCTCGGGTAGATGGACTTGATGTTGGCCGGAGTGACGACCTTATGCTGCGTGAAGACGACCTTCGGCACCTTCTGGCCGTGGATCAGCTTCAGCAGCAGTGGCACGGTGCGGGTGCCGTACAGCTCCGGGAAGTAGGCCGTGTCGGCCTCCCAGTTCTTGAACGGCTGCTTACCACACAGGTACGGCCAAGCGGTGGGGTCGGCTCCCTGGGCCCCGACGTAGATGTCACCGAGACGACCGGCGGACTGTGCCGCCTTGATCGCGCCGATGGCCATATCGTCGTTGAGGCTCACCACCAGGATCTTGTGATCACCGGTCAGACGGGTGAGCGCATCGCCGGCAGGCGAAATCGAGGTACCCGTGGCACCACCACCATTTACATAGGTCAGGTTCGCCGGCTTACCGGGGCAGACCGACTCGTAACCATGGATCATGCCGTTCATACGCTCGTTGTTCACGACGCCCACGGCGGGATCATCCATCACGACGAAGGCGTCGATCTTGCACCCGAATTTCTTCTTGGAGAAGACGCCGAGTGCCGCTCCGGAGAGCTTGCCTGCCAATGAGTTGTTGGCACCGTAGAACACCGTCTGGCACGGCTTCTGGACAATGTCGAACGCGATCACGGGTACCTTTGGTCCTGCCGCGCAAACACGTGAGGCAGCTGCCGCGTCTGCCTGGAAGTTCAGGATGCCCTGAACGCCCTCGGTCTTGAACTGCGCCGCGCAGTTAACTGCTTGCTGTGCATCGCCGTTCGGGTTACAGACGTCGACCGTGACGCCCGCCTTCTTGGCGGCCGCGAGTACGCTGTTCTTGACGATCTGGACGAACGGAACGCCGTCGATCTCGTTCATGTAGCCGATCGCGACCTTCTTGCCCGCGGCGTGGGCGGCGGGGTTAGCTCCTGCCAGTGCCGGTGCAGCGACGATCGCCATCGAGGCGACCATAGCCAGCGGCACGACGTATTGGACGAACTTCCTCATAGACGCTCTCCTCCTCTTTCTGCGGTGTCGGCCGAGTCCTATCCGGCGCTGACGCAGCCAACCCCAAGACGGCTCCGATTCGGAGCCGTCAGCGACTGGATTTTGTGGGCCGCATCCTAGGATCGAGGCAAAAGAATGTCAAGTTTCGATTCCGGAAACGGTTCCACCCAATAGAAACGTGGCTTCAGGGCCTCAACGGGCAGGTATTCCGCCGCCAGACTCGTCCAAATCGCGTCTCTGTCTAACCTGACTTTAACGCATTCTGGAAACGATTGTATGCTACTACTCCGCGAGGGATCGGCGTGAGGGTAGCCCCGCTGCCGGGAGACCGCGCCGGGCCCGAGGTGCTTGCAGAAGCCCGGCGCATCGTCGACGCGCTCGGATGCGACGTCTCGTGGACGGAGCTCCCGTGGGGCCTCGGCCCACTGGCGTGCCACGCAATGATGATGCCTGAGGAGGCCTTGGACGTCCTTGTTGCCCCACGACGCGATCTTGATCGGCGCGGTGGGCGACCCAGGCGTCCTGATCACGAATCCCTGTGGAGCCTGATTCTCAAGATTCGACAGAAGCTCGACCTCTGGGCCAACGAGCGGCGCGCACGACTGCTTCCCGGCATACCATGCCCGTTGGCCGGCCACGGAGCAGCCGACGTTGACATGGTCTTCATCCGCGAGAACACGAAGGCGAGTACTCCGGAGTTGGAGGCAGGGTCCACCGGGCGCTTGACCACGAGGTCGCCGTCGACACCACCGTGGTCACAAGGTTTGGGTGCGAACGGATCGTGCGGCACGCGTTTAAGCTGGCCGGCGTGCGCGGTGGGATGCTGATCCATGTCACCAAATCCAACGCATCGCGGTACGCATTCCCGTTCTGGGACGAGACGGTCGCCCGCATCGGACTCGCGTTTCCCGACGTCCGCGTCGAGGGCGTCCTCGTGGACGGGGCTCCGCGGCGCGGATGGTACGTCAGCCTGGATCGATCGATGTCGTCGTCGCGTCGAACCTGTTTGGAGACATTCTGACCGACCGGCCGCTGCGCTCCCGGACGGGCTTGGAATGGCGGTGAGCGCCAGCTTCGCGCCCGGAGGGGGTGCCCGGCCTATTCGAGCCGGTTCGCGGCTCGGCGCTGGACATCGCAGGGCTGGGGATCGCAAATCCGGCGGGCGCGATCTGGTCGGCGGCACTGATGCTCGAGGACCTCGCGTGCACCGCGGAATCCGCTCGAATCAGGGCTGCGCTCGAGGAAGCGTGCTTGAACCGGGCGACCGGGACCCGAGACCTTCGCGGCTGAGCAACAACCGTCGAGGTGGGCGACGCGGTCATCGCTGCGCTCGAGCGTGGCCCTGCCGCCGGCTCACGGCAACCAATCAGGAGGCGGCGTCGTGACTAGCTTGGCAGTCCTAGGTCTTTGGCGTGGAGCCGCTCCGCGCAGGGCAGCGCGATGGCGCCGCTTTGGAAGCACGCGAGCAGCATCATCACCCACCCAACGCAGTTGCCAACGAGCTTCATCACCGCATCACCGCGGCGGATGCCGTTTGCCTGGAGGGTTCCCGCGAGACGCGCATAGCCATCGGCCAGTTCGCCGAAGTTCCATGATCGGCGGTGCCCGAAGCCGTCAATGGTTCGCAGTGCCCCGGCAGCAGCCGGGGCCGTTCCGACGACGTCCTGCGTGAAAATTCACCGGGCCGCCACCGTCCATCTTGTTGGTCAGGATACGATGCCGGAGCGGTTCTAGGCGACGCGCTCAAGCCGTCAGACGGCCGTGTCGCGGATGCGGATCGGGATCGACTCTTACAGCTACCACCGGCTCCTTGGGGAGATCCGTCCCGGCGAGAATGACCCCGGCGCGCGCCTGACCGGGACCCTCGAGCTGATCGCCGAGATGCTCGCTTCCGACGCCGAGATCCTCTCGCTGGAGACCGTTTTCCTGGCCCCGCCTGGACAGCTCGACGCCGCCGCGGTTCGTCGAGCGGGAGGCGATGCGGAGATCGCGATCGCCTGGGGTCATCCGCTCGGGTTGGAATGGGGGCGGAGACCAGACAGGCTCGAGGAGCTCATCTCGTGGATCGAGCTCGCTCCAGCGTTAGGTGCTCGGCTGGTCCGATGCGTGGCGGCAGGCCCCGCGCTTGCCAACGAGCCGCGTCCCGAACGACTTTACGCCGTCGTCCGCGCCCTCCACGCGGCTGTCAGACGTGCCGAAGAGGTTGGCGTCACGCTGGCGCTCGAGAACCACGCCGACCTCGACGCCGAGGAGCTCACGGCGATTCTGGGAGCCGTTCCAGGCCTGACCGTGTGCCTCGACACCGCCAATGCGCTGCGGGTGGGCGACGACCCGGTGACGCTAGCCGGGGCGGTCAGGGAGCGCGTGACAATGGTCCACCTCAAGGATGTCGTCGCTCCCTGGGCAGACGACGGGCCGTCTGGACCGCGCTCCGTCCCCTTCGGCGACGGGATTGTCGATCTCGACGGCGTCCTCTCGGCGCTGCGTACGCACCTCCATGATCTGCCGGTATGCGTAGAGCTCGGCCACCTCGGAGGCGGAGACGTCGACGAACGTGCGCTTGTACGCGAAGGGGTGGCGTGGCTCAAACGGCGCCGTGCGGGATCGATCTGAGACGACGCCGGGCTGGAGCCGTCTGGTAGCTCGTCGGGCTCACGACCGAAGGTCGCGGGTTCGAATTCCTGCCACCCAATCATTAGATCCGTGGAAATCAACGCCTCCCATGAGATCGCGGCCTTATGTTTCGGGCCGTGTCAAAGATGGGTCAAACGCCGGGAGCGCGAAGTCGTCATGGAGTTCAGGGATGCGGCGCTGTCCATCGCTAGCGCGCTCGAAGCCGTGGATGCCTCCACGGCCTACGTCACGCTACCGGGCGCCGATACCAGGCCGGATCGGGCCTAGGGAGCTGAAGCTGCTGGCCGGGGTGGGTTCCGCAGGCGACGTAGTCGTCCGGGAAGGTCATCAGGCGGTCGCGCTCGGAATGGCCCGACCCACGGCCCGGGTTGGCGGTCAGGGTAGAGCTGAGCAGGAAGCTCCAGTACTGGCTTGCCGTTCGAACCGCGGCTCCCGATGCCTGCGTTCCTTCGTGAAGAAGAGGTAGTTGTCGCCCGGCGCCACCGGTCGCGGGGCCTCGTCGTACGTTCCAGTTACCAACTCCTGGGGGCTTTGTAGGATCTGGCGGCGGGCGAGTCCGGCGAGCACTTCGGCAGCGCTGACGTGGGGTCGATATCGGTATGAACCGCGATGCGTCGCTCGTGGGTCCCGCACGTGTCGCCGCGGACTAATCGAAGCGCCAGGTGTCCTGCGCGACGTCAAGAAGGTCCGCGCGGACGCTGACGCACCGCAGCCACTGTCGTACGTGGGGCACGCGCCGTAGTCGGCCGAGCGCGTAGCCCACCGCCCGGACGCCGGCGACCAAACGGTTGTGAACGGGTCGGTTCTGATTCTGGTGGGCAAGGTCGTAGACGTTCTCCATCAGGAACGCCTTGGGCTTGATTGCGCGGAGGGCTTCGGCGTAGTTGTCGAGAAGCCATCCGTTCGGATCGTTGCGGCGTATGGCATCATTGAGTCGCTGGAAACGATTGCGAGGGTGGGAGAGGCGAGGAGGCTGTGTCAGTGCGAAATTCGGGACCGCCTGCGCAGGTGGTGCGCATATACACAACCGCTGCTCACGCAAAGCGCCGACATAAGCCCTTACCGTCAGCGGAAGCCAGGGGGGGGTTGGCTGTGCTCGGTTGGAGCCCGACGGACACCACCCGTCCGGCTCGCGCGGCCCGCTCTCACGAGCCCCATGCGTTGCGGTGCCGCGAGTTGGAAGCGCCTGCTCGCACCAGATTCGGTGGCGATGATGCCTGAGGATGTCGAGAGCCAGGGACTGACGCCCCAGCCTCAAGTCGGCAGTGCACACCTGCCGGTGCAGGCATCCGAGCACGTCCTCTTTGAGGTCGAGGGCATACATAAGTCGTTTGGCTCGAGTCCTGTACTGCGTGATGTCTCGCTGCAGTGTCATGCTCGCGAGGTTCACGCCCTCGTAGGCGAGAACGGAGCGGGCAAGTCGACGCTAGCCAAGATCATGGCTGGCGCCTTGTCTCAAGATCATGGAGTGCTGCGTATGGAGGGCGTCGATCAAAGCGTTCTGACGCCGGGCGAGGCGCAGCGTCTCGGGGTGACCATGATCTTCCAGGAGCCAATGCTGTTTCCCGATCTGAGCGTGGCCGAGAACATCTTCGTCGGGCGGCAGCCACGAGGTCCCGGGCGCCCGTGGCTGGATCGTGGCGCGATGCTGGCGAAGACAAGAGCGCTCCTTGACGGTGTCGGATCGTCGATTCCCGCTGGACGACTGGTACGTGGACTGTCCGTCGCGGAGATGCAGATGGTCGAGATTGCGGCGGCGATGTCCTTTGAGACGCGGCTGCTTATCGTGGACGAACCGACAGCCTCGCTCACGCCGTCAGAGGTCGAGCATCTGTTTGGCCTCCTGCGCTCGCTGTGTGCTGGCGGCGCTGCCGCCCTCTTCATCGGTCACCGCCTCGAGGAGGTCCTCGCGATCGCCGACCGCATCACCGTCCTGCGCGACGGGGAGGTCGTAGCCGAGCGGGCAGCGGGCGAGTTCACGCAACCAGAGCTTGTAGCCGCGATGGTTGGTCGCAAGGCGCAGGCAGAGTGGAGGCGCGTCCCGCAAACAGGTCCACACGACACCCTGCTCGAGGTTCGCAATCTCAGTCGCAGAGGTGTCTTCAAGGGCATCTCCTTCGATGTGGGCGCCGGCGAGATCGTCGGCATGGCCGGGCTCGTGGGCGCCGGTCGCAGCGAGATCGCACGCGCCGCATTTGGGGTCGACACACCCCACGCTGGCAGCGTCGCGCTACGCGGAACGCAGTTACGCGCGGGTGACCCGAGCGCAGCGATCAAAGCCGGCCTGGCGTACGTGCCAGAGGACCGCAAGTCGGAAGGGCTCGCCGTCCAGCTTCCGGTCTACCAGAACATGTCGATCCTGCTCAGTTCAACCGTGGGACGCCTCGGCTTCCTGCGCCGGGCGAAGGAGCGGTTGATCGCCGCCGAATGGCTCCGCAAGCTCGACATCAGAGCTAAGACCGTCGCGCAGCCCGTCAGCGAGCTCAGCGGCGGCAACCAGCAGAAGGTCGTGCTGGCGAAGTGGCTCGCCACCGAACCGAAGGTGCTGATTCTCGATGAGCCTACCCGCGGCGTCGACGTCGGCGCGAAGAGCGAGATCCACAAGCTGATCGACGACCTCGCACGGCAGGGGATCGGGATACTTGTGATCTCCTCCGACCTTCCGGAGATATTGGCGCTGAGCGACCGCATCGTGGTGATCGCGGAGGGGCGCCTGGTGGGCGAGCTGCCTGGAGGCGTGGGCGCCGAAGACGTGCTAGCGCTGGCAGTTGGGAGCATCGAAGTCACCGCGCTGAGTGAGGCCCTATGACGATGACCGCTGGGACCTCGAAGACTCTGCCGTTGACCTGGCAGGGCAGGATCGGCTCGCTCGGTCGGCAGATCATCCGAGCACGAGAGGCGAGCATCTTCGCGCTGCTGGCCCTGGTCACGCTGGCTGTGTGGCTTCAGGCGCCGCGGTTCCTCTCGGGCGCCAACATCCGGAGCATCTTCCTCGCGATCGCGCTGCTCGTCGTACTTGCTGTCGGCGAAACCGTCGTGTTGTTGGGTCGCAACTTCGACCTGTCGATTGGCTCCGCGCTGGGCCTCTCCGCGATGGTCGCCGGACTGACGTTAAAGGGCGACGCCGGTCTCCCGGAAGTGCTGGTGTTTGCCATCGCCATTGCCGTGGGTGGCACCGTGGGCATCACCAACGGGCTGCTGGTCACCTACCTGCGGGTACCGTCGATCGTTCTGACGTTGGGGATGTTGTACCTCCTCAGCGGTGTCACGTACATCGTGGCAAACGGCAACCAGGTCAATCCGTACAACGTGCCACAGGGCTTCGTGTCACTGTCGATCACTTCGCCGCTCGACGGCATTCCCTGGATCGTGATCCTCGCTTTCGTGTTCGCGGCGGTCATCGCGGCGGCCCTGCGATGGACGCGCAACGGTCGCTCGTTGTATGCGCTGGGAAGCAACCCGGAGGCGGCGCAGCTGCGCGGCCTGCCGGCGCGCCGGGTCGTGATCGTCACGTTCGTCGTGAGCGGTGCTGCCGCCGGCCTCGGCGGGGCGATGTACCTGAGCCAGTACGGCCTCGTGCAGATTAACGCCGGCTCCGGCTTGGAATTGCAAGCAATCACCGCCGCAATTGTCGGTGGGGTGAGCGTCTTCGGCGGATCTGGCACGATCCTCGGCACGACGGCAGCTTGCATCTTGCTGGGAGCCATCGCGAATGGCATCGCGGTGCTCGGCTACTCTCCGTTCCTCCAGGACACAGTGTTCGGTGCTCTGCTCGTGATCGCGGTGGTCGCGAATTCGGTGAGCCGTCGGTTGGATCTCTCGCACTCGCTCGTCCGACCGGAGCTGAAGTAGTGAAGTGGCGGCTCTTCCTTGGCGATCTGGCCGGTACGCGTGAGGTCGTCACGTTCGGCTTGCTGGCGATCTCGTTCACGATTTTCGCACTGGCTTCGCCCTACTTCCTGAGCGGCTTGAATTTTTCCTTCATTCTCACGAACTCGGTCGAGATTGGCCTGATCGCGCTGACCATGACCATCATCATGGTGATGGGCGACATAGACCTGTCGGTCGGGTCGATCGTCGGGCTGGCTGCCGCGCTGCTCGGAGTGTTAGTTACCCACGGGGTGCCGTTCGGCCTCGCCATAGTCGTCGCGTTGGCCAGTGGCCTGGTCGCGGGCGTCGTCAATGCCGCGCTCTGTATAAGATTCGCGCTTCCGTCCGTGGTGGTCACGCTCGGCACGCTGGCCCTCTACCGAGGCATCGCCGAGCTTGTCATCGGCGGCAACACGGTGTCGAGCTTTCCGAGCTGGTTCAGCGGATGGAACACCGACTACGCATTCGGGCAGATCACCTACCCCCAGATTTTCTGGTTCTTCTGCATCTTGGTCGCAATCGTCGTGCTCCACCGACTTCGGTTCGGGAGGCAAGTCAGCTTCATCGGCTCGAATTCTCGCGCCGCGGTCTACGCGGGGGTGCGCGTCAGCCGCGCGAAAATCATCGTCTTTGCAGCCTCGGGCCTGATGTCGGCGGTTGCCTCGCTGATCCTCGTCTCCCGACTCCAATCCGTCGACAACACCGCCGGGACTGGGTTCGAGCTCATCGTGATTACGGCAGTGCTCCTAGGAGGAACCGACTTCAGGGGCGGTCGCGGCACGATCATCGGGACGACACTCGCGGTGCTGCTCGTCGGCGTCGTCGAGAACGGGCTGGGGCTGCTCGGCGTCTCGGCGCAGGTGACGACCGCGGTGATCGGCGGACTGCTGATCCTCTCCATCGTCGTCGACCTCGTGACAAACGCGGTGCAGACGCGCACATCGCGGAGTCTGGCGAGATGAGCTTCCCGCGGAAAGGGGGCGTGACGCCAAAGATATAGTGACTGGTGGAGATACCGCTTCAGCCTCGTACGCAAGACAGGAGACTACATACTGACCACGGGCGTCGTATGGCCGAAGCAACAAGAAATCAACTATGAGGTAGTGAGAGGAAGTGTGGCACTATGAGAGCCGTAAAATTGCTTAACCGGAAGGTCGTGGGAGGGACGCTGGCAGGCTGTCTCGTTCTCGGCTTGGGCGCGACCGCGGTGATGACGTCGTCGGCGGTCGCGCGGCCGACGGCGACGGCCGCGTCCGGGAAGTCGCTTGAGTTGATCGAGGTCTCGACGGGCATCCCGTACTACAACCCGTTGGTCGCCGCGTTCAAAAGCGAAGCTAAGAAGCTCGGAGATACTGGCACAGTCGTTGGCCCTGCGGCCATCAGTGCTTCGTCGCAGATTCCGGACATCCAGCAGGCAACCGTGAAGCACATTCAAGGCATCGCGATCCAACCGAATGACGACAAGGCTCCGCTTCCCGCGCTCGAGCAGGCAAAGGGATCAGGGGCGAAAATTCTGGAGGTCAATAACGATTCGCTGCATGAGAACCTCCGCGTCGCTGGCGTGACCGCGTTGAACTACGGTCTCGTCCCCGCAGGACAACTCGCCCAGCTCGGCGCGCTGATGCACTACACCGGCGATTTCGCGATCCTCAGCGCGGCGACCACGTCGATTTTCCAGAACCAGGTGATCGCCGGCGAGAAGAAGCTTCTCCGCACGGATCCGAAGTACCGCAACATGCATCTCGTGAAGGTCGTCTACGGCAACGACCAATCGGCCCCGTCCTACACAGCAACGAATGCTCTGCTCACCGAGTTCCCGGACCTGAAGGCGATCACTTCGCCAACAACGGTAGGAATCGCGGCCGCGGCACAGGCGATCGACGCGGCGCACAAGAGCGGCAAGATCATCCTCACTGGGCTCGGCGAACCGATCGAGATGAAGAAGTACATCCTGAACGGAACCGTGAAGGAATACCAACTGTGGAATGTGGCGAACATGGGCACCGTGAGTGCATGGGTACTCGATCAGGCGATCAATGGCGTCAGCTTCCCTCCGGGCAAGAAATTCACGGTGCCGGGTTCGGGGCTTGGTACGCTGACTGTGTCGGCTGACGGAGACGTCTATTGCCAGAAGGAACTCACAGTGTTCAACAAGGCCAACGTGAACAAGTACAACTTCTGAGGTCGGGCTGACGCAGCTCGGCATGTGACTCGAGGCGTTGCCGGCGGCTGACGTCGGCACCCGCCTCGAGTTCACTGAGTAGCGCGGTCGTATTCGATCATCGCGGTGCGGTTTCGAGCAAGGTGGCATCTGCAAGGCGACCAAGGAGCACAAACAAGAAGGAGCAGAGATGAGCAAGGTAAGTGGCAGCATCCTCTTGGTCGGCAGCGTCCCACTGTCAACAACAGAGGAGGTGTTCCGAACTTGTGCGGGCGCTCTCGGATCGCTGGTCAGCGCCTACCCAGATGGCGAGGTCGGCGACCGAAAGTACTGGACGTTCTATCTCCCCACGCGCACCTACTCAGTACACCCTGACCTCGAGGCGGTGAATGCTCCGTCGGACGGACACCCCCACCAGCCGGCCGCTGACGCCACCCCACAGGAGTGGGCCGACTCCTGGTGGACGTTCAAGCTGCGTCCTGGCGTGCGGGAGCTCGACTTTCCGACGCTCCATTACGTCGAGGAGGCCGAGCGCTCCTACGTGACCTTCCGAGGTCTGCGTGAGGAGGGTGCGATTCCGGCAGACGCGCGCTTCCAGGTGAGCTTCCCAACGACCGGGTCCGCGGTGATGGGATTTTTCGCGCAGGCGGACGATTGGCCGGTCGCGTACGCCGGCTATCGGCGAGCGATCCGTGCCGAGGTGGCCGCGATCGCCGAGATCGTTCCGCACGAGGACTTGGCGGTCCAATGGGACACTGCTAGTGAGGTGCGCGACATCCTTGCCGGCGACGAACCGCTGCTCCCCTGGTCCCCGCGCACGTCGCTCGAGGAGAAGTGGTCGCGCCACCTTCAGGACATGAACGAATTGGCGGGGATCGTGCCTGAAGCCGCCGTCCTTGGCTACCACTTCTGCTTCGGCACGTGGGGCGGGTGGCCGAAGTCTTATGCGCCGGACATCGGCATCTGTGTGCGGTTGGCCAACGAGGCGACAGCCCGCGCCGGCCGACGCGTCGACTACGTCCACATGCCTGTAATGCCCGACGCTGGCGAAGCCTTCTTTGCTCCGCTCGCGGACCTCGCGATTCGCGACACGCGCCCCTATCTGGGAATCGTGCTGGACGACGGGCTCGATGCGTTCGAACGGCGCGCACTTGGCGTCAGACGCTACCTCGCGGACTTCGGCGTCGCCTCATACTGCGGCTGGGGGAGAGAGGATCCCACGAGCCTACCCGGCATCCTCACGAACCTCCGCGCCTGTGCTGAGCGCCTTCCGCATTTGCTCGGAGAGCCGGCGAGGTGAGCAGCGTCGCACGGCTGGCCAGCCACGGTCTGATCCAGCGACGGGACGAGGCAGTGCTGTCGTTGTGGCCAAAGCGCGGGCGAGTCCTGTTTCGTCGAAGAGCAGGAGGCCGGTGTCGCCGTACTCCGCCCCATTGATGCCCCGAAGTCGATGACCGAACGGCTGCGGCTGGCGTCTGAGGGTCTTGAGCGACGCACGACCAATCTATTTCAAGGCATTTTCGCTAGTGGCGCAGGCTCTCTCCGGGCGCATCTTGTAAGAGACCGGACGGCATCGGGACATCTCGCTTCTGCGGGCGACGGAGGAACGGGAGAGCGAACTGCTGACCCCCGGGGGACATCGCCACCCGCCTCAAGGTGACAAGGAGTTGATGTACGCCGAGACCCGCGCCGGCCGGATTCCACACGTCAAGCTCTGGCCTCGGTACCGCCGCTACCGGTAGGACGCGATCGAGCGGTCGATCGCCGAACTCATAACCCGAGGGTCGCCTGTTCGAATCCCGCCCCGGCTATCCGGCCGGCGAGGCGTGGGACTCGCGACAGCCCTGCACACCGACCGCTCGAGTCGCCGCTGGGTATCGTCGTCAATCGATGGGTCCGCTGACGAATTGGGCCGGCAACCAGCGGTACAGCGCGGCCGCGTTGCTTCGTCCTCGGACCCTGACGGAACTGCGGCGGCTGGTCGCAGACGCGACCGCGCTCCGGATCCTCAATACCGGCCACACGTTCAACGCGATCGCGAACTGCGACGTGCTTGTCGGGCTTGATCAACTCGAGGGGGCTCAGGCGATTGCGGTCGACCGGGAGACGATGAGTGTCGCCGTGGGACCCACGGTCACGTACGCGCAGCTGGCTGTAGCGCTCGAGGCAGAGAACCTGGCCCTGGCGAATATGGCCTCGCTGCCGCATATCTCGGTGGCCGGCGGGGTTGCCACTGGGACCCACGGGTCTGGGGATCGGCTCGGGAACCTGGCGACGTCGGTGCGCGCAGTGCGTCTGCTTACGAGTGAGGGCGAGCAGATCGAGATCGGCACGTCGGATCCTCGCTTTCCAGGGGCCGTCATCCACCTCGGTGCGCTAGGGATACTCGTGGGCGTCACGCTCGCCGTCGAGCCGTCCTACCAACTCCGCCAGGACGTCTATCTGGGCATGGACTGGGGAACGCTCGCAGAGAACCTTGATGCGATCAGCTCTGCTGGCCGGAGCGTCAGCGTGTTTCACGACTTCGGCCACCAGGCGCGCGAGGTCTGGGTCAAACGCGACCCGAGTGCCGAGCCTGGCCCCGGCAGCGAGCTCTTCGGTGCGGTCGCGGCGAGGACGCAGCGCAACCCGGTGCCCGGTGGCGATCCGGTCAACTGCACGCCTCAGCTAGGGGTGCCGGGGCCTTGGCACGAACGCCTGCCGCATTTCCGCTCTGGTTTTGCGCCGAGCGCTGGCGACGAAATCCAGTCGGAGTGGTTCGTCGCTCGTGAGCACGGCATGACGGCGATTCAGGCCCTGCGGGAGCTGGCCGACCTGATCCAACCGATGCTCTACGTCGCGGAGATGCGGACGATTGCCGCCGATAATCTGTGGCTCAGTGGCGAGTACCACCGAGAGTCGATCGGGTTGCATTTCACGTGGCGGCGTCAGCCCGAAGCCGTTGCGAGTGCCTGTGCCCAGGTGGAGCGCATACTCGCGCCGTTCTCCCCACGGCCGCATTGGGGAAAGGTCTTCGGTCTGAGTGCCGCTACGATCGCCGAGTCGTTCCCTCGCCTCACAGATTTCCTGACGATTCGCGACGAGCTCGATCCGAGCGGGAAATTCCTCAACACGTGGCTACGCGACAAGCTGCTAGGGGACCGGTACAAGGCGTGAGCCAGGCGGCAGCCGGTTCTAACGAAACCCCAACGGGCTGTTGCGCCAGTACCTGCCGCGCAGCCGAGCTCAACGGACGCCCGCGGCAAACCTCGGGTTGAGACACCCCAGCTGAGAGAATCGATGTCCTGTTGCCGCTGACTGCCTGAGGCCGCCCTCCTTAACCGCAAGACCCTCGTGCCGACCATCACACGGGGCGCGAGCAGTGCGGGGGTGGCGGTGGCATCTCGATCCCGCGCTGCGGCTCATCCCGATCGGGTGATGAATCGAGCGCTGCCGACGGGATCATTCGCCCTCGGTGGCAATCGACGGCTCGGGAGTCGTCATACTGCGCCGAGAGCAAGGAGCGCGGCATCACAAAGTGGAGGTGGGGGGCGAGTTCGGGGCATCGGAGGACCACACGGCGCTCTGATAAGCGACGATCGCGTCCGTCGGCGTTGCACGCAGGTCATCGCACGTTCCGGTGGGCATCAGCCGGCGGCGTGCGCATATCGAGGCGTGCAGTATTCACGGCGCGGCGCGACCCTGTGCGGGGTCGGCTTCTGACATTCCGGGGCGTCGAAGCGAGGCGCCCTGACGCCGAGCGCCATTGCGGAGTCATGTTTGGCGCGGCTGTTGGAGTCCCCAAGCGGCGGTGGCGATTCTCGCCGGAGGCGTCTGCGGCGCGTACTTCGGATCCGGCGGGGCGGCTGCGTCAGGTCCGCTGTCGACGCATCCCCACGGGGCGATCTTGGCTCAAACCTGCGTCTTCTTCCTCACCCTAGTCCAATGGAGGTTCACCCATGTTCCGTAGGTTCACCAGATCCAAGGCACGCATTGTCGTGTCGCTCGGCGTGCTCGCGGCGATCGGAATTGCTGGCGTCGCGATCGCGTACTTCACCACCACGGGTTCGGGCACCGGCACGGCCACGGTTGGAAGCAGTACGGCTTTGACGATCACGCAGACGGGTTCCGTGACGGGTCTGACCCCAGGCGGTCCGTCGCAGCCCGTTGCGTACACGATTGCCAACCCAAGCGCCAACGGCAATCAGAGCCTCGGCGTTGTCTCAGCGACAGTCTCGAGCGTTACCCCTGTCGGAGCGAACACGTGCGCCACGTCGAACTTCACCACGTCGCCGGCGAGCGCTGCGGTTGGAACGATCAATTCAGGCTCGACGTTCACGTCGGCGGCAGCGACCGAACCCACCGTTCAGATGACAGAGACGGGGACCAATCAGGACGGCTGTCAAGGGGCCACGGTCAACCTGACCCTGACGGCGGCGCCCGGCGCCTAGAACTAACGGGAGCTGAAGCAGGGCGGTTTCGGACGCCCGTCAAGGCCTAGGACATTCGGGCTGAGCGTGAGCTCGGCGCGATTCGAAAGGAGATCCTCCAGGCGACTCGATGAGGCGCGCGTTGGCATCAACAAAGGGACGGGCCGTCATGGTTATGGCTATCGCCGCGCTGCTCGGTGTCGCGGTCGATGCCGCGCATGCGGGTACTGGGGCATCGCTGGCCTCGAAGCCGCCCGACCCGACGCGCTCTACGGTGGCGCGGTTCTCGTTCCTCGATGCGCACATCGGTGTCACGCTCGTTTGCTCGCTTGACGGGTCTGGCTACGAGGCGTGCTCGTCTCCGACGACGTATCGCGGCCTCGCGACGGGCGAGCACACGTTCTCCGTGAAGACGAAGAACAGCGTCGGCAGGACGATTGCGAGCATGTCCTACTCGTGGACAATCGACCGCAAGGCGCCATCGATCAAGATCACCTCCCCTCGCACTGGACGGATCTACGGCCGCCGCCGCTGGAGCACCGGCTGTGAACGTCGCCGGGTCGGGGTTTGTGGGACGGCGACCAATTCGCGTGAGTTGGCCTCCGTGCGCGTCTCGCTCAAGCGGAACGCCACCGGGAGGTATTGGAACGGGCGCCGGTTCAATGCCCGAAAGGCGGTGTATCTTCGCGCGAGGTTGTCTCGGCGGCGCCGCGGTGGCTCGGCAATACGGCGTGGATGGTTTTACGCGATCGGGGTTCCGTCTCGAGACGGCAAGTACACGCTCCGGGTCCGAGCGAAGGACAAGTTCGGCAACACCGCGCGTCCGAGAGAACGGGCGAACTCGCATTTCACGATCGATACGCGGCCCCCCACGTCGGTGATCACGTCGCGACCGTCGAACCCATCGACGTCACGCGGCGCTCGGTTCACCTTCCGCGCGAAGGAGCAAGGGGTGAGGTTCCGATGTCATCTGAACCGGGGGCCCGCCTTGGCGTGCGGGAGCCCAATCTCATACCACAATCTCGGCCTTGGTGTGCACACGTTCACCGTGGCCGCCGTCGACGCCGCCGGCAACACCTCGATCAGCCGCTACTCATGGCGGATCGTCTCGTCTCTGCCGCTGCAGCTCAGCGGCGAAGTAGCGACCTCGTCAGCGATGCTCTACCCGGGCCAGGGGGCTCTCGCCATCCCGGTGACGGTCAGCAACCCCAACACGGTCACGGTCTATGTCACGGAACTCACGACGAGCCTGCAATCGACAGGCGCGCCCGGGTGTAGCGTCAACTGGTTCAGGGTCTCGCAAGTGAGCATCCCACCGGGTGGCATCGTCGTCGCGCCCCGCGGCTCGGTGACGCTGCCCGCGCAGGGTGCGGCCGCGCCGACGATCCAGTTGACCGAGTCGGGAACGAACCAAGACGCATGCCAAAACGCCAGATTGACGCTTGCGTACAGCGGGGTCGCGCACGGATGACCGATCCCTGGCCGAAGCTTTGCCGCGCGCTGCTCTTAGTGTCCCTCGGTGTGGTCCTAATGGTGACCCTGCCGACCGCCGCCACGGCATACCTGTTGACGACAGGCACAGGAACCGGGAGCATGATCGTCGGAACCCTCAGCGCCCCGTCAATCAACACCGCCTCACCGGGCGCGGGCACCGTGTCGCTGAGCTGGTCAGCGGTGCAACCGCCGGCCACCGGCGCCGTCAGCTACTACGTGCGACGAAACGGCGTCGACGCCGGTGGCAACTGCCCAGTTTCGTCTTCGCCGACCGCCGTCACGAGCTGCGTCGACGCCGGTCTGACCGCCGGAAACTACCAGTACACGGTGACCGCCGTCTGGCGGACCTGGACCGCGACAAGCTCGACCCGCACAGTCACGATCGCCTCCGGAGCAGTCGACCATTTCGTCCTCACGGCCGCGACGACAACTCCTACCGCCGGCGCTGCAGACAACCTCACCATCACGGCCAAGGACGCGGCCAACAACACCGTGACTGCGTACACAGGGGTGCATAACCTGACGTTCAGCGGAGCTCACGCCGCACCGGACGGCACGCACAACCCGACGGTCGCCAACAGCTCGGGCGCAGCGGTCAATTTCGGCTCAACCACGGCGATCGACTTCAGCAGCGGCGTCGCCACTGTCTCGGGGTCGAGCAACGGGACGATGACCCTGTATAAGGCCGAGATCGCAGACGTCGTCGTCAGCGACGGCACGATCAGCAATGGCGGCGGGCTACCTGTTACGGTGACAGCCGCATCAGTCGCGGAGTTGGCGTTCACGCAGCAGCCGAGCGGTTCGACTGGGGGTGTTGCGTTCGGGACGCAGCCGACGGTCGCGGTCGAGGATGCGGCGGGGAACGTGATCACGACCAATAGCAGCAGTGTGACGTTGGCGATCACGGGCGGGACGGGCACGAGTGGCGCGACGTTGTCGTGCACGACCAACCCGTTGGCTGCGAGCAGCGGCGTCGCGGGCTTTGCGGGTTGCAAGATCGACAAGGCCGGGACGGGGTACACGCTGACGGCGACGGACGGGTCGCTGACGGCGGCGACCAGCAATAGCTTCACGATCACTGTTGGGTCGGCGGCGAAGTTGGCGTTCACGCAGCAGCCGAGCGGTTCGACTGGGGGTGTTGCGTTCGGGACGCAGCCGACGGTCGCGGTCGAGGATGCGGCGGGGAACGTGATCACGACCAATAGCAGCAGTGTGACGTTGGCGATCACGAGCGGGACGGGCACGAGTGGCGCGACTTTGTCGTGCACGACCAACCCGTTGGCTGCGAGCAGCGGCGTCGCGGGCTTTGCGGGTTGCAAGATCGACAAGGCCGGGACGGGGTACACGCTGACCGCGACGGACGGGTCGCTGACGGCGGCGACCAGCAATAGCTTCACGATCACTGTTGGGTCGGCGGCGAAGTTGGCGTTCACGCAGCAGCCGAGCGGTTCGACTGGGGGTGTTGCGTTCGGGACGCAGCCGACGGTCGCGGTCGAGGATGCGGCGGGGAACGTGATCACGACCAATAGCAGCAGTGTGACGTTGGCGATCACGAGCGGGACGGGCACGAGTGGCGCGACTTTGTCGTGCACGACCAACCCGTTGGCTGCGAGCAGCGGCGTCGCGGGCTTTGCGGGTTGCAAGATCGACAAGGCCGGGACGGGGTACACGCTGACCGCGACGGACGGGTCGCTGACGGCGGCGACCAGCAATAGCTTCACGATCACTGTTGGGTCGGCGGCGAAGTTGGCGTTCACGCAGCAGCCGAGCGGTTCGACTGGGGGTGTTGCGTTCGGGACGCAGCCGACGGTCGCGGTCGAGGACGCGGCGGGGAACGTGATCACGACCAATAGCAGCAGTGTGACGTTGGCGATCACGAGCGGGACGGGCACGAGTGGCGCGACTTTGTCGTGCACGACCAACCCGTTGGCCGCGAGCAGCGGCGTCGCGGGCTTTGCGGGTTGCAAGATCGACAAGGCCGGGACGGGGTACACGCTGACCGCGACGGACGGGTCGCTGACGGCGGCGACCAGCAACAGCTTCACCATCACTGCGCCGCCGATCGCCTGGGTAGCGAGCGGCGCCGTCGTGACGAGGACGAGCGCCGGATCGTTGGCTCCAACGATCCCCAGCGGGCTGAGCGTGAACTATCTGATGATCGCGATTGTCGCGAACACGACGGGAAATGTCAGCTCAACCCCGACTGGCTGGACATCGGCGGCAACCATCAGCACGAACGTCGGCGCCGGCATCAGCCTGTCGATCTTCTACAGGCTCTTCCAGACCGGTGACACCGCCCCTAGCATCACCGTCAACACCGACGGCGGCGGAGCCTCCGCACAAATCGTCGCCTTCGACAACGTCAACACCACGACCCCGCTGGACGTGGCGTCTGTCACCAGCACCTCGGCGGCAGGTAGCTCGACATTCACGCCCACTGGTCTCACCACCGCGACGGCCAACGCCCGCGCGGAGTCGATCATCGCCGAAAACCCAGGCTCGAACACGGCACCGACCCTCAGCTTCAGCAATGCCCAGGGGTTCAGCGCCGAGAGCGGATTCCCGGACAGGCCGGCAGTAAGCGGCGGCAACAATAGCCACGCGGTGGACGTCGCCGGCAAGGCGATCGCGTCGGCCGGGGCGGTCACGTTCCCGACGTTCGCGACCAGTGCCGCCGGCGTGTGGGCCGGAGTCAGCATCGCCTTGCGACCGTAGACGCCAGCCAGGCCGGCTGGACGGGTAGGCGGCTTGTTGTCTGGTCTGCTCGATTCGCCGGTCGCCCGCTACGCGGTCTCGGCTCATGTCTGACGCGCTACAGGCAGTTGAATCCATGTCGGATTACACGACTGCCTCGTTTGAGGGACGATTCCGTCTCACATGGCCCTGACCTACACGGATTACTACGAGGTGCTCGGCGTTTCGCGCGAGGCGGACCAGGACGCGATCCGCCGGGCGTATCGGAAGCTGGCGCGGCAGTATCACCCGGATCTGAACGCGGACGAGGACGCCGAGGAGCGGTTCAAGGAGCTGGGTGAGGCATATGAGGTGCTGTCCGATCCGGAGAAGCGGGAGCGGTATGACCGTCTTGGCGCGAACTGGCGCGAGGTGGAGCGCGAAGCTCCCAATGAGAGCTTCGAGGAGTTCTTCACGGACCAGGGGTGGGGCGATGGAGCCGGTGTGGACTTCGGGGGGGACCTGTTCGAGGCGCTGTTCGGAGCTCGGGCGCAACGCATGGCCGGGCCAATGCGTGGGCGCGACCGGGAGGCGCTGCTGGAGCTTTCGTTGGAGGATGCGCTTGCCGGCGGCCGGCGACGACTTACGCTTGACGGTCGTCAGGTTAATGCGAACTTCCCGGCGGGCGTTCGCGATGGCCAGCTGATCCGACTGGCGGGACAGGGAGCAGAGGGGTATAACGGCGGGCCTCCAGGCGATCTGTTCCTGCGTGTTGTACTCAAGCCCCATCCGCGCTTTCACCGTCGTGGCGATCACGACCTGGACGTCGATCTGCCGATCACACCATCCCAGGCGGCGCTTGGTACCACGATCACCGTGGAGACGCCGACGGGCAGCGCACAGATCCGGGTGCCGGCGGGTTCATCCAGCGGGCGGCGATTGCGGCTGCGCGGCCGGGGGCTCCCGAAGCGCGGTGGCGAGACCGGCGACCTTCATGCTGTCGTGAAGATCGTGGTGCCGAAGCACCTCTCGAACAGTGAGCGCGAGCTTTACGAGCAGCTTGCCGAAAGCTCACGCTTGGACGAGCAGGAGACGTGAGATGAGCAAGGAGGCATCGAGAGGACCGAGCGATCGCGAGCCTGCTGGCGAAGGGCCGGTCGAGCTGACGGTCCTCGCTCGAATGGCCGGAGTCCGGACCGTGCATGTACGTCGCTACCTGGAGTTCGGGCTGCTCGAACCCGAGAAGCCACGACCGACCGCGCCCGCACCCTCGGCGCGCTTCGACGCAACCAGTGCTGCACGACTGGCCAGAGCGGAGCGGCTCCGCAGGGACCTCAATCTCAATTACGCCGGTGCCGTGCTCGTGGTCGAGTTGCTCGACCGAATCAGCGAGCTCGAGGCGCGCATTCCCCGGTCACCCGCAGACTAATGGGGCTCCCAGAAACATTCCACCCGAAATTTGCTCGTCCGGCTGACCACTGGCCTGTGTCCTCAGAGCCTCGCGTGGCGCTGCCACGCCACGGCTCTTGCGTCCTTGGCCAGCGGCCCCCGTACTTCGCCCTTTCGGGCGGAACGTTCCCGGGAGACCCACTAGAGCTCGTACGGCGCCGCGGGAACCTGGACGACGACGTGCGGCTGGTCGATCGAACGAGCGTACCCGCGTCCCAGCGGGTCGAGGCGTTGACCGCCCGCTCGACGCACCGCGGTGTCGTTCAGTTCGCTGCTCGGCGAGTGGTGGCGCTGGCGGTTCCCGGACGTGGGCGAGCCAATCGCGAGCCTGCTGTGCCGCTACCGCAAGGGCGCGCCCGCCCGCGCGGGCCGTGAACGGGTACGCTCTCGCCGGAAACGGGGCGGTATGACGACAGGCACTAACGACAGCAGGACGGGCGCGACGCGGTTCACAAGCAGCGTCCGGCACAGCGCGTCGTCCCGGCACCTGCCGGACCGCCCCGGCCGACGGTGGCCTCCTAACCAGAATGATCAAGCGTTGGCTCGCATCGTGATCCGGCCTTGCGCGAACCAGCTTCGCGCGACGGTACCTGTGTCGCGCCGGCGGGAGAGGTTGCGAGGACAATGGCAAGGAGCGGCACGCCGACTGGCTCGGGCGCACGGCAACGCGGACAGCTCTCCTGGCGCCGGCCAGCTCGCGCGGCTTCTACTCTGCACCGCCAGGCAGGGCGAGGCAGGTCGGCGAGGCTGGTGGCACGGGGCGCCCTCGATCACACTGGTCAGAAAGTGATGTCAGGCATTCCATCCGAGAATCTTCCACGCATTCGCTTCCGTCGCGAAGGAACTCGGAGGGACACTGCGCGTCGCCACCTGACGCCGAGCTTTGGCGTGCATGACATGGCGATCGACCTCGGGACCGCCAACACGCTGGTTTACGTGGGCGGCCGTGGGATCGTTGTCTCGGAGCCGTCGGTGGTCGCGTCGGACGTCGATACGGGGCTGGTCCACGCGGTGGGCGCTGACGCCGAGCGGATGATCGGGCGTACTCCCGCCTCGATCGCTGCCACCCGTCCGCTGCGCCATGGCGTGATCGCCGACTTCGACGTTACCGAGCAGATGCTGCGCTACTTCATCCGGAAGGTGATCGACCGGCGAATGGCGCACCCGCGGCTGATCGTGTGCGCGCCGTCGGGCGTGACCGAGGTCGAGAAGCGGGCGGTGGAGGAGGCTTCGCTTGCCGCCGGCGCCCGGCGCGTACATTTGATCGAGGAACCGATCGCGGCCGCGATCGGCGCCGGGCTCGAGATCGCCGAGCCGGTCGGGCGGATGATCGTCGACGTCGGCGGCGGCACGAGTGAGGTGGCCGTGATCTCTCTCGGGGGGATTGTTGTGTCTCGCTCGCTTCGGGTCGGTGGCTACGAGATGGACGAGGCGATCTCTTCGTACCTCCGTTCCGAGCACCAGCTCGCGATCGGCTCGCAGACGGCGGAGCGGATCAAGATCGCGATCGGCTCGGCGGTGCCGCTGGATCCCGAGGAATCGATCGAGGTCCGTGGACGCAACCTGTTGACCGGGCTCCCGACCGCGATCCAGCTGTCGAGCGGGGAGGTGCGCGCAGCGATCAACTCGCCGCTGAACGAGATCCTCCGAGCGGTCCGCGAAACGCTCGAGGAGACGCCGCCGGAGCTGGCGTCCGATGTCGCCCGCGACGGGATCCTGCTGGCTGGAGGCGGCACGCTGGTGCGCGGCTTTGGCGTGCTCGTCGCAAACGAGACCGGGATGCCGGTGTTCTCGGCCGAGTCCCCGCTTACGTGCGTCGCGTATGGCTCAGGCCAGGCGTTGGACCATCTCGACATGCTGGGTCGCACGAGCCGGCACGGACGCCAGAGTCTCTCCGGAGACGAGCGGACGCGCTAGCCCCACTAGCCCAGATGACGAGGCGACGCTCGGGGGCTGCGCGTCAACCGATATCGAACTTCGCCGAAACCGTCTTGCCGGTCAGTATCCCCAGCTTTGGCGTCGCCTCGAGCTCGTAGCTCCCTGTCGACAGCTGGTGTCCGCCCACCCGTCCGCTGAAGTCGAAACTGTTTGATCCGGCGCTGTCCCGATGAGAGAAGCTGCCCTTCGAGACATCCCGGGTGCAGTGGTGGGCGTGCTTGGGCGTCGGCCCGTGCTTCGGGAGCGGTTTACACGCGCCGTGCTTAACCCGGTACCCCTGCTCGAGCTCGAAGACCTCGAACCTCGTCCGAGCCGCCTGGGTGTCGGAATAGGTGACCGTCGAGGTCTCATCCTTGGTGGCCTTCTTGACGATCGATCCACCGCTCGAGAGGCCCTTGAACAAGGCCGGTTTGAGCATCAGGTGGTTGACCTCGGGAGGCAGCGCGTCGGCGGCGACGAACGGCTGCGCGTACTCGGTGCCCTGGAAGGCGTAGACCGCCCACCCCTGACCCCCCGAGCTGACCGCGCTGGCAACGGACCCCGGCGCCGCGTCGTTCTTTATCCCGAACAGCGTCACCGGACCTGACCACGCGCTGCCCCCGTCGGAGCTGTACGCGAGCTGGAGACCATGGTCGTTGTTCACGAAAATCGCGTACATCCCACCGACACCGTCCTGCGAGACCGTCGGCTCGAGTCCCGCATTGTTCGCCACGGTCACGGGCGCGCCCCAAGTGGACGGCGGGGTAAAGCGGCGGAATTGAACCTTCTCCGCGCTGAGGTTCGCGTCGTTCGTTGCCAGCACGCCCAGCCCATCCCGGCCGCTTGTCACCGCGGGGTATTCCGCGTTGCATGTGACCTCCCCGAGCGGCGACCACGGGCTTCCGGGCTGCCCGGTCGTCGTGTTCAGCGCACCGTTCGTCGTCGCTGCCGACAGCGTCGCGTAGCTGTAGGCGAGACCTTCGCTCGACGGACAGGGACCGGTCTCTAGCAGCTGGAAGACCCCGAGAATGCCAGTGGTTCCCACCAGCTGCGAGGCGAACTCTCCGCCGAGGTTGCCGACGACATAGCTGTTCGGGGACGGGTTCAGCGACGCGGAAGGCGGGGTCGGCTTGGTCGCCGCCGAGTAGTTCTGCGGCGCCGTGAGTGAGTTCGCCTGGAACATTGGGTTCTGGATCGCGGACACGTAACCGAAGCCGATGTTGTCGCCGAACAGCGGTATCACCGGCATCGGGCCGGTGCCCTCGGTGTCGCCGACCTGGGTGTTGCTGAGCGAAAAGGGGAACTGGGTGAACGTGGCTCCACCGTCCGTGGAGAGCCACTCGTCGATCCCATCCTGGCCATTGGCGGCGCCGTCCACGTCCTCGAATACCCGGACGGTAGTGCCGCTGACCAGTACCGATGGCGGATCGAAGAACCGGGCCTGGCCCGGGTTAGGAACCTGCAGCTCGACCGGGGAGCAGTGGGGCGCCGCGGTCAAGACCTTGCAGAAGTTCAGCACCGTGTCCGCAGGTTGGCTCCCGGTCGCGATCTGATCGTCCCAGACGATGTACGCAGCGCCCGTCGAGTCCACCGCCACCGCCGGCTGCGACGGCAATCCCGACGTGTTGGCACCGATCGTGAACGGGCTGCTGACCGCCCCGGCACTGGCCGCGAAGCCGACCGCCATGGCGCCGGCTGCGATGCAGCCGATCAGCGATCGCCGCACGAGTATGCACATGATCCCTCCAGCTCTCGGTGAACTGGGCGCTACGTGCCCATGCGCAATCTAATCGATCGACCCAGCAATTTGCGACATTTGAGCGGAGAAGGATGAATTGCCGGACCTCTGGTCGCCCACGAAAGGCGGCGCGACCACCCCGGTCGCGCCGCCTTTCGTGAAACAGCCTCTCTTAATCGAGGTCGCCACGGCCGATCCGGAACGCACCGATCACGATCGGGATCCCGATCCAGACGGCGAAGGTGGCCAGTGCGTGTGCCCACTGCGTGGCGCTCATCGCCTGCTGGGTCATGGGGCCAAGGGACTCCGAGGCGTCGAGCCAGTGGGCGACGCCGGCCAGTGCACTGATGTTTCCGACCACGGCTCCCCAGATCGTCGGCAACAGCAGGTAGGCGACGATCGCGGGGGCGCTGACGAGGATCGCGGCGCCGAATGCAAGGCCCATCACCATGCCGGAGACCAGGAACAGCCAGGACTGCACGATCACCTGCCAGGGGAGGCTGCCGGTACCACCCGGAGCGTGTCCGAGCGCGGACGCGCAGACGACCGTCAGCAGCAGACAGACCATGAGGGCGATCGTCGAGACGATCGTGCTCGCCCCGAGCTTCGCCCCGATCACGCGCCAGCGGCTCGGCACCATCGTGAAGGTCGTCAGGGTTGTGCGCTGCGACCACTCGCCGCAGATCAGCAGGACCCCCATCACCGGCAGCAGGAACGCGGCCGGCAGCCCTGCCTTGTGGAGCACGTGGGTGAATGTCCCGTCAAGCCCGCCGTGGTTGGCCGAGGCGATGATCGCCACGGCCACTGTGATCAGGGCGACACCGATCGGTACCCAGAAACCCGAGCGCGTGTTGACCATCTTGCGGAGCTCGACGGCGATCAGCCGTCCCAGCCCGGGACGGTGATCCCTGCCCGCCTGGGGGGATGGGACGGCGCCTCTTGAACTGGCCGAAGCTGTGGCACTCATCGGATGGCCTCCTCGAACTCGATGTTGGACTCTGAGTGGTTGTCTGACGGGTGCGAAGCACCGTTGGTGAGCTGGAAGAACAGGTGCTCGAGGCTGGACGCATCGGTGGCCGCCCGCAGTTCGGCCAGCGCGACACTGCCGCGCAGGGCAGCGCGGCCGACATCCTCGGGCCCGGCGTCGGTCAGCAGTGCACCGTCGGCGCCGTCGCTGACCGAGATCGACGCCGCGGCGAGCGCCGAGCGCAACGAGCGGTCGGCGATTCCGTCGCCAGCGGCGCGGACGACCGTCCGGGGGCCGCCGCCCAGTAACTGGGTCGGCGTGCCCTGGGCCACGATCCGGCCGCGTGCGATCACCACCAGTCGATCGGCCGTGGCCTGCACCTCGTGCAGCAGGTGCGATGAGAGCAGCACGGTGCCGCCGCGATCTGCGAAGTCCCTGAGCAGCTCGCGCATCCAGCGCATCCCCTCGGGGTCCAGGCCGTTGGCGGGCTCGTCGAGGATCAGCACCTCCGGGTCGCCCAGGAGGGCGTTCGCGATGCCCAGGCGTTGTCGCATGCCCAGCGAGTACTTGCCGACGCGCTTGCGCGCCGCGGCTGCATCGAGTCCGACGATCTTGAGCATCGCGTCGACGCGGGCGCGGTCCACGCCCATCAGCTGCGCCGAGGTCGCCAGCACCTCGGCGCCGCGGCGACCACTGTGCTGGGCCGAGGCGTCGATCAGGACGCCCACCCGGCGACCGGGGTTGGGAAGCTCGGCGAACGGCACGCCGAGCACCGATGCCCGGCCGCCACTCGGTCGTGCCATTCCGCAGAGCATCTTCAGGGTCGTCGACTTGCCGGCGCCGTTGGGCCCGAGGAATCCCGTCACGGTCCCGGGCTCACAGCGAAACGACACGTCCCGCACGACGGTGTGACCGTCGTAGCGCTTGGTGAGTGAGTTGGATTCGATCATGGGCGGCAGAATCGCTGCGCCACCGGCTTCCCGACTACGGCTGAAGGTCGCCGATCACGCGGCCGAAGGGCGGTCTCGCAACCGGCCTTTCGGAACGAGCGCGTCGACTTAAGTTGGTGGCGCTCCGGCCGGCTTCGTCATACCGTCATTGCTGTGAACGTCTCTGTCGCACCCGATCAACGACTGCCACGCTGGCAGCGGCTACTCCTGCCGGCGACCATTACGGCCGAGGACGCCAGTCGCGATGCCGACGGAGGCACCAACGTGCCGCGTTCGCTCCGCGACTGGCTGGTGGACATCGCGCTGTTCTGGTTTGCGGTGATCACCGGCGGCGCGTTTCTTGCGAGCAATCACCATTCGGTCGGCACGACGATGTTCGTGATCGATGCGGTGGCCGGGATCGTGCCCTGCCTGGCGCTGTGGGTGCGACGCCGGCACCCGCTCGCGGTCGGCTGGCTCACGGTTGGGTTCTCGGCCTTCAGCGGTGCGTCCGGGGGCGCGGCGCTGGTCGGGTTATTGACGGTGGCGGTGCACTGTCCGCCGCGGCGGACGCTGCAACTGGCGCTGCTGTCGGCCGCGGCCGGTGGCATCTACTCGGCGATCTACACCGGCGGCAACTATGGCTTCGGCGCGCTCGCGTTCTGGCTCGTGATCAGGGTCGCGGTCGTCGTGTTCGGCCTGTACGTACGGGCCCGGCGTGAGCTGGTGCTCTCCCTGCAGGAGCGGGCGCGCCGAGCCGAGGACGAGCAGCAACTGCGCGCCCGCGAGGCTCAGCTCGGCGAACGAGCGCGGATCGCGCGCGAGATGCACGACGTGCTCGCGCACCGGATCTCCCTGCTCAGCGTCCACGCCGGCGCGCTCGAGTTCAATCCAGACGCCTCGCCCGAGGAGATCGCGCGGGCGGCGGCGGTGATCCGCGAAAGCGCTCGCGACGCGCAGGAGGAACTGCGTGGCGTCATCGGCGTACTGCGGGCCAGCGCCGAGGTCGAGGGTGCAGAGCCGCCGCAGCCGACGATCGCCGACGTCACCTTGCTGATCAACGAGTCGCGCGCCGCCGGGATGGACGTCACGATCAGCAATGCGCTCGAGGGCCGGGCGCTGTCGCCGATTCTCGGGCGCACCGTCTACAGGATCATCCAGGAGGCGTTGACCAACGTGCGCAAGCACGCACCCGACCACGTCGTGGCGATCGAAATCGGCGGCGACTGGGCGGCCGGCGTGCGGGTCGAGGTCGTGAACCGGCCGCGGGTTGGGCTCGCGGCCACGACGAACGCAGGCCCTCGCGACCCCGACGGCGCCCAACGCGGCGACCACGTCGGCGCGGGAATGGGCCTCGTCGGACTCGCCGAGCGCGTCACGCTCGTCGGCGGTGAGCTCACCAGCGAGGCCCTGCTGGGAGGCGGGTTCATGCTCGCGGTAACCCTGCCACGGAGTGGCGCGGAAGCGGAGGAGCGGGCAGTCGAGTGACCGCAGCGGGTCCTGAAGCGTCCGCGATCCGGGTGCTGATCGTCGACGACGACGCGCTCGTCCGCGCCGGCCTCACGATGATGCTCGGGGGCGCTAGCGGGATCGACGTCGTCGGCGAGGCGGCCGATGGCAGCGAGGTCCTCGCGGCGCTCGACCGCCACCGCGCCGATGTGATCCTGATGGACCTGCGAATGCCAAAGGTCGACGGGATCGCGGCGATGGAGCTGGTGCGCGGGCAGCCGCACCCGCCGGCGGTGCTCGTCCTGACCACGTTCGATACGGACGATCAGGTACTGCGGGCGCTTCGCCGTGGCGCCGCCGGGTTCCTCGTCAAGGACACGCCGCCGGCCGAGATCGTGCGCGCGATCGAGCTGGTCGCATCCGGTGAGAGCATGCTCTCACCGACCGTCACCAGGCGGCTGATCGACCGCCTCGCCGGCGACGGGGACGCGTCGGCGCGGCACGCGGAGGCGGCGGCGCTGCTGAGCGAGCTCTCACCACGCGAGCGTCAGATCGCCGGGGCAATCGCCCGAGGCAAGTCCAACGCCGCGATCGCCGCGGAGCTGCACCTCAGCGTCGCGACCGTCAAGAGCAACGTCTCGGCGATGCTGGCGACCCTTCAGCTTGACAACCGCGTCCAGATCGCACTGCTCGTACAGGACGCCAACCGAGCCTGAGTTGCGGCGAGCCCGAAAGGTGCGTCGCTAGGAACTCACCGGTGCCGCGTCGACAAACACGGCGTGGGCCAACTCCTCAAGCTTGGCATCGAGTGCTGAGCCGCTCTCGTCCGCGAGCGCTGCAGAGCGCAGCTCCGCCAGCATGGGGGCGGCTTCGCCGCTGCCGACGAGCGTGTCGGCGGCGCCCATCAGCTTCTCGAAGCTGTCGCTGCCATGCGCCCAGGTGGAGCCGTATCCCTTGAGGACCTGCTGGCATTCGATGATCTCGCGGGCGAACTCCGGCTCGTCTGCAACCCCGAGCGCTCTGTCGAGCCACCGCTCGATCGCCTCCTGCTCACGTCCAAAGCGCAGCGATCGGGGCCTCAAAGGGCGGCATCGAGCCATCGTCGTGAGCACCGTGTAGCCGACGATGGAGCTCGTGTTCAGCACCATGCCCCGATCGGTGATCGTGCCAACGACCCGCTGGAAGGTCGGCGATGAACGCAACCAGGCGCCAAGCGCGGTCGGGAGCGTGTCGGTGATCTCGTCGATCCGCGGATGCAGATACTCGCGCACCTCGAGCAACTGGTCGGGCTTCGCCTTGGCCTCTCTGCGGACGCGCTCCAATCTCGCTCGGCGCGTCTTCTGCAGGGCGACGTGGATCGTGTCCTGGTAGCACATCCAGAGCGCGATGTGCCGGGCCGCTTCGGCGGTCAGGCGGGCGCTGCCGCCGGGGTCAGGCTCGATCGCTACGAACCGGGCTACCCGAGCGAGGTAGCGTTCGGCGTAATCGAGATCCTGATAGACCGCCGTGCGGACGAGACCGTGAAGGATCATTGATCGCGCCTGCGCCGGCATGCTGCGCGTGCGCTCGGCCAGGCCGCGGAGCGCGGGTCCGACCAGGGCCGCCGGATCGGTCGCCGCGATCTCGCTGCGCCGCTGCTCCTCGGCTGCCTTCGTCGCCTCGACGGACCTCGACGTGCCCGACCACCCGGTAATCGGCAGCGCGCCATCGTCCGGAGCCCCGCCGTCGCCGGCTGATGCGGCCAAGGCCCGGCGTGCGAGCGCGGCGTCGAAGCCTCTGGCAAACGCCGCCAGTGAAGATTCGGCGCCCTTGGCAAACGCTTGGATCTCGGCCTCGAACTGCTCGCGGGTGAATGGCAGCGCTCCGGAACCCGCGAGGGCCCCGAACAGTGAAGCGCTGATCACCGAGCCCGCATCCTCTGCGATCGTGGCGAAGTCGGCTGCGATCAGGTGCTTCGCCGACCGTTCGGCGGCCGCGAGCAGCTCATTGTCATCAACGCGGCCGTCGCCAACCGCCATCTTCTCGTCGATCGAGTAGACCCGGTTGGTCGAGGTGATGAGCGTCGTTCGCTCCGCGGTTGCGAAGCCGCGCTGGATCGCTCGGCCGCACTCCATCAACTCCGACGTTATGACCACGTCCACCTCGCCGGGGGTGGGGAAGATGCTCATGATCGGCTCGGCCCGCACCGGGGCAGATCCGTTTGAGTCAAGTCCCGATGCCGTCGGCGGGAACATCTCGACGTAGTACACCGTGGCGCCGGTGCGCTGGGCAACGCCTGCCACCGATGTGTTCTGCGCGTAGAAGCCAGCGTGCTCAGCGACGGCGACGATCCAGTCTGCGAGGACGCCGCCGCCCTCGCCCCCGAGGGCGAGGATCGCGAGCGTCAGCGGGCGCCGCCCGTCATACCAGCTCGATGTCACCAGCTCCCTCGAACCGCGCCGCACGCGCCTCCAGACGGGCGGAGAGCAGCTTCGTACACCAAGCGCGTGCCTTGATCGCGAGCCTATCCCGCGGCGTCGGGTTGTGGACGACGTCGGACCGATAAAACGACGGACAGAGCACCGCGGCGTGGGCGTTGGCGCCGCAGACGCCGCAGCCGACGCAGCTGTCCAACACGGTCGCGACCGGGTCGGTTCGCATCGGGTCGGGATTGGAGCCGATCGTCAACGATGGGCAACCGGAGATGCGGATGCAGGCATGATCGCCCGTGCAGGTCTCGGGATCGACGCCGAAGCGCTCCCGGGTGACGCGTCTGCCCTCCTTGAGGGCCTTGCGCATCTCCGGCTTGACGCGTCGCTGTCGGTTCAGCTGGCACTCACTCTGCATCACGAGGAGCTTGGGCCCGCCCTCCTTGGTGGTGAGCGCGTCCTTGAACGCGTCGCGCACCTGGCGCACATCGAACGTGTCGCGGATGGTCTTGGCCCATTCGACACCAACACCACGTGCTGCCTTCTCGATTGCATGCTGTGTAGACCGCGTCGGAAGCTTCGCCTGTGAGGACAGGAGATCCTGGCCCCCGGTCGCTGCGGCATACGCGTTGTCGACGACCACCAATACCTGGTCGGATTTGTTGAAGACGGCGTTCCCGACACCGCTGGTGAGCCCGTTGTGCCAGAAGCCGCCGTCGCCCATGAAGGCGACGGTCGGTCGATCGGCCCCGGGCGCGCTGAGCGCCGCCGCGCCGGCCGAGCCCAGTCCGTATCCCATCGTTGTCGCACCCAACTCGAACGGGGCATTGATCGCGAATAGGTGACAGCCGATGTCGGCGCTCACGTGGTGGGCCCCGGTCTCGCGCTCCGCGAGTTTCATCCCGCTGAAGATCGGGCGTTCTGGGCAGCCCGTGCAGAGGCCCGGCGGCCGTGGTTGGACGACCTGGGGGCTGACCCGTGGGGCAAACGGGCTAGCTGGATCATCTCGGTTGCGCAGAAGCGGCGGCTCGCGCTCGATCGCGTCAGGAAGCACGGTGCGTAGGAACTCGGCGACGCCGCGGGTAACGGCGGCCGAGTTGTACTCGCCCGCTACCGGCAGCATGTCCTTACCGTGGAGCGCGATATCAACGCCGTTACGGCGCAGGATCGTGTTCAGGTTTTGCTCGATGTAATCGGGCTGGCCCTCTTCGACGAGCAGGACGGCACGTTTGTCGCGGCAGAACTCGAGGATCTCATCGTCTATCACCGGGTAGGTGACATTCATCACGTACGTAGGGATGCGAGTGTTGCCGAATGCGTCCGAGCATCCGAGCAGCTCGAGCGATCTGTTGACCGTGTGGTACAGGCCGCCCTGCGTGATGATCCCGACGTCCGCCGCATCGTTGTTGATGAACTCGTTGAGCCCTCGATCCTTGATGAACTGCACCGCGGCCGGCCAGCGCTCGTTGATCTTCTCCTGCTCGTGGACAAAGCTCGCGGGTGGCAGCACGATTCGCGATACGTCGCGACGTGGCTGCTCGATCGCATCTCGCACGCTCATCGGCGGTCGGACGTTGTCCTTCGCCACGAACGTCCCGTGCAGGTGGCAGGAACGAAGCCGCAGGTCGAGCATCACAGGGGTGTTGCTCGCCTCTGAGAGCTCGAAGCCCGTCTCGACCGCGGCGGCGATCGCGCCGACGTTGGCGCGGGGGTCGAGAAGCCACATCTGGGACTTCATCGCAAACGCGTGCGCACGCTCCTGCATGATGCTCGAGCCTTCGCCGTAGTCGTCGCCGAGGATGATCAGCGCGCCGCCGGTGACGCCTCCGCTGGAGAGGTTCGCGAGCGCGTCCGAGGCCACATTCAGCCCGACCGTCGATTTGAAGGTGACCGCGCCACGAAGCGGGTAATGCACCGATGCCGCGAGCATGGCAGCGGCGGTCGCTTCCGAGGCGCTGTTCTCGAAGTAGACGCCGAGCTCATCGAGGATCGGTCTCGAGTCGCCGAGCACGTCCATCAGGTGTGAGATGGGCGCTCCCTGGTAGCCGCCGACATAGGCGACACCGGACTGAAGCAACGCCTTGGTGACCGCAAGGATCCCCTCCACATGGAGCGTTTCGCTTGCGCCTTTACGCAGCTGCTCGACTTCAGCGGCAAAGGATCGTTCGGCCATTCCACACGCCTTCCTCAGCGACTCCGGTCCACAAGGAGTTTAGACCGGGGCCGCTCGGAATCACAGTCTACAGACCACCTAGGTCATCTGTCGTATGTGATTTGGTAAAACCGGTCGCCGATCGGCGCGACGAGATGACGCGATCCTCCGGGCTTCCGCGGGCCGAATCGTTCTACACGCCTGGGAGCCCGGCCGTAGAATGACGCGCCGTGCGATCCGAGCTTCGTCTTGGCGTGGTGGGCGCCGGCGCGATGGGCTCCGGGATCGCGGCCCTTGCTCTACGCTCAGCCGTCGCGACGGTGCTGTACGACATTGCCGAGACGCCTCTGAGCCGGGGGCTCGAGCGGATCGGGCGCTCGCACGCGCGGGCGCTCGAGCGGAATCATCAGGTCAGCCCGGACGCATCGGCGGAGTGGGAACGCCTGCTCGTGTCGACGACTGTTCTGGAGGGCCTCGGCGACTGCACGGTGATTGTCGAGGCGGCGCCGGAAGACGCCGAGTTGAAGGGGCGACTGCTGGCTCAACTTGCCGAGGTTGCCGCGGACGCGACGCTTGCCTCAAACACCTCTTCGATTGCGATCTCCGATCTGGCGGACCGGTCGGGGACAGGTTCCCGTCTGGTTGGGCTGCATTTCTTCAACCCGCCGGAGCGGATGCGGCTCGTCGAGCTGATCAGCAGCGGCCGCGCCTCGGATGAACATGTCGAACGGGCTCGCGGTCTCGGCGAGCGGCTCGGCAAGCGCGTGATCACCGTCCGCGATACTCCGGGCTTCCTCGTCAATCGCTGCGCGCGGCCGTACTACCTCGAAGCGCTGCGGATCGTGGAAGACGGCGTCGCGTCGATCGCCGAGGTCGATCGGGCGTGTGTCGAGCAGGGCGGCTTTCCGCTCGGGCCGTTCGAGCTGATGGATCTGATCGGTATCGACGTCAATCTGGCTTCGACCAGGTCGATGTATGTCCAGGCCGACGGCGAGCCGCGCTGGCGTCCGACGCCAACACAGCGGGCGATGGTCGCCTCCGGCCGGCTCGGACGTAAGTCAGGCCACGGCTTCTACGACAGTGGGGGTTCCTGGCGCGAGCAGCCCGAGGGGGACCCGGGGGTCGGCCGAGTGCTGGTCGAACGGATCGTCGCGCAGTTGATCAACGAAGCGGCGTTCGCCACGGCCGAGGGTGTTGCCGCCCCCGAGTTGATCGACGAGGCGATGATGTTGGGGCTCAACTATCCGCGTGGACCCGGCGGCTGGGCGCGCGAGCTCGGCGAGCGGCGGGTCGTGGCGATTCTCGACTCGTTGTGGGAACGCGAGCACGATCCGCGCTATCGCGTCGCGCCTGCGCTTCGCATCGCGGCGACGTCGAGTCGCGGGTGAGCGTCATGCTCGGGACGACGAGCGCTCGGGTCGGCCGGATGAGGTGTCCGGACCGATCGCGAGCATAACCGGGGTATTCGATATGCGAGTCAACTGGGGCCATGAGCTGAGAACATCGGGGACCTCCTCACGGCCAGGCGCGCGGGAGGTCCGATGAGCGATAGCGAGCCAGCGGCGGTCCTACTCGACCGTCGCGATCGGGTCCTCGTGATCACCATCAACCGTCCCGAGCAGCGCAATGCCGTCAACGCGGCGGTTGCCCATGGGATCGCCGACGCGCTCGATCTGCTCGACCGCGATCATGAGCTTTCCGTCGGCATCCTCACGGGTGCCGGCACCGGTTTCTGCGCCGGGATGGATCTCAAGGCGTTCGCCGCCGGAGAGCGACCTCACGTCGAAGGCCGTGGCTTTGCCGGGATCACGCAACGATCCGCGGACAAGCCGCTGCTCGCGGCGATTGAAGGATTTGCGGTTGCCGGCGGCCTCGAGGTCGCGCTCTCATGCGACATCATCGTTGCGGCCAAAGGGGCGCGCTTGGCGATCCCGGAGGTCAAACGATCGCTGGTTGCGGCGGGCGGAGCACTCCTGCGACTCCCGAGGACGCTGCCGCGCAACGTCGTCAATGAGATGGCGCTCACCGGCGAGCCGATCGAGACGACCCGAGCCCATGCCCTCGGGCTGATCAATCATCTGACGGAACCGGGATTCGCACTATCACAGGCGCTGACGATCGGCGAGACGATCGCGGCCTGCGGTCCCCTCGCTCTGAGCGCCACCAAGCGCATTCTCCGTGAGTCCGTCGACTGGTCCGATGCCGACTTCTTCCTGCGTCAGGCGGAGTTCTCAGAGCCCGTCATGAGATCCAGCGACGCGAAGGAGGGGGCGCTGGCCTTCGTCGAGAAACGGCCTCCAGAGTGGCGCGGTGTCTGAGCGCGGACGAACAGCCGACGCCGCTGCTCTGCCAGAAGTTATCCACTGCACCGTGGACAGGTGTCGATCGACTGCGATAACGTTGCAGGTTCGGATGCCAGCAGCCGCTCGTCATCTTCACGTCACGTCCGCGGCGGCAACCTCAGGGACCCATTCGGCTCCGCCGCGTTGCGCCAGGTGCTCGCGTGCCGAATCGCCGAGCCTCCGATGAGCGTCGCACTTGATACCGACGGGCTGCGCCCTCAGGACGTCGTACTGACGATCTTCGGATCCCACGTACGTAAGCCGGGTCAGCGGGTGTGGTCGGGCGGGATGGTCGACATTCTGGAGCATCTGGACTTCACCACAGGCTCGGCGCGAGCCGCGCTGGCTCGCCTCGTGAACCGGCGTCTGCTCGCGCGCACACGGGAGGGGAGACTGGCGTTCTATTCGATCACGCAGCGGGCCGACGCGCTGCTGTCCGAGGGCGACCGTCGCATCTTCACGTTCGGTCGCACTGAGCCGGCGGTCGAGCAGTGGACGGTCCTGTGGCATGCGATCCCGGAGGATCAGCGAGTGAGCCGGTCCAGGTTCGCGTCAAGACTGCGGTTCCTCGGATTCGGCTCGGTGCAGGACGCAACCTGGGTAGCCGCTCGGAACCGAGAGCACGAGGTGCGGCTGCTGCTCCACGAGCTGGACATCAAGCCGTATGTCTCGGTGATGGTGGGTCACATGCCCGCGGAGGTCCCTCCGATCGCACTGGTCGCGCAGGCTTGGCGCCTCGATGAGGCTCGTCAACGCTACGAGACGTTCCTGTCTGAATTCGGCGGGTTTCGCAAGGCCAGTGCTCGTCGGCGCCTGTCTGCGGCCGACGCCTTCAAGAGCCGCACGTTGCTTTTGCACCGCTTCCGGTCGTTCCCCATCATGGACCCGGAATTGTCGGAGGGCATCGACACGGTCAGGGATCTGCGCCGACAGGCCGTCGAATGTTTCGACGAGGTCTACGCGACGCTCGAGCCCAAGGCCGCGGAGTACTTCTGGGAGACCGTCGAGCCGAGATCGCCGCTGCGAGTGAACTCGTAGCCGAGCCTCGTCGCCACTCAGGACTCGTCGGCGGATCGCTTACACGCTAACGTGCTCAGTTGTAGACTATGCGCCCGATGGACAAGGCTTCCGTTCGGACCGGTGCCGTCGTGGTGAGCTGACGCGGTGAGTCGAACCGTCGTGGTGACCGGAGGAAGTAGGGGGATTGGCCGTTCAATCGTGCACAGATTCGCCTCTTTGGGCGACAACGTCGTCGCCGTTGGCCGCGACATCGCTTCACTCAAGGAGGTCGGCGCGCTCTACCCCGAACGCGTGCGTGTGGCTGTCTGTGACGTCACCGATGAAGCCGCGGTGACCGCGTTGATGCAAGAGCTCGGATCAGTGAACGTGCTCGTCAACAGCGCCGGGATCTCCGACAGTGCGCCGCTGCATCGCACCACCCTCGAGTCGTGGAACGCACAGATGGCGACGAATGCCACCTCGGTCTTCCTGTTCACGCGCGAGGTGATCGCCGACATGCGAGCACGCGGGGAGGGCAGGATCGTGACGGTCGCGTCGACCGCCGGCAGGGTCGGCGCGGCATACCTCGGCGCTTACTCGGCCTCGAAACACGCCGCCATCGGGGTGACGCGCACAGCCGCAGCCGAGCTCGCCGGCTCCGCCGCGACCGCCAACGCTGTCTGTCCGGCATTCGTGGACTCGGACATGACACGCGTATCCGCGGCGCGTATCGCCGAGCGTACCGGACGGACTCGTGAAGAGAGCATCGAAGCGTTGGCCAAGCTGGCGCCGCTCGGACGTCTGCTCGATCCCGGCGAGGTCGCGGACGCCGTAGTCTGGCTCGCTTCCCCGATGGCTGGCGCCATCAACGGACAGACGATTGTGCTCGACGGAGGAGGCATCCAAGCGTGACACCATTCCGCGGATCTTCGCCACTGACTCCCACCTGGCGACACTTCGACTTCTCGGTCACCAACGGCGTCGCTCGGATCACGCTCAACCGTCCCGACAAGCTCAATCCCCTCACCTTTGAGTCCTATGCGGACCTGCGCGATCTGTTCGTGGAGCTGCCCCATCGTGGCGACACGCGCGCGGTCGTCATCACGGGCGAGGGCCGCGGCTTCTGTTCGGGCGGGGACGTCGAGGAAATCATCGGCGAGCTGCAGAAAATGAAGCCAGCTCAGTTGCTCGAGTTCACCCGCATGACCGGGCAGATGATCAAGGCGATCCGCGACTGCCCGATCCCGGTCATCGCGGCCGTCAATGGGGTTGCCGCCGGCGCAGGGTCCGTGCTGGCGCTCGCATCCGACCTCAGGGTGCTCGCGGACACCGCCTCGTTCGCCTTCCTGTTCACCAAGGTCGGGTTGTCCGGGGCGGACATGGGCGCTGCCTACCTGCTGCCTCGCGTCGTCGGCATGGGCCGCGCGACGGAGCTGTTGATGCTGGGCGACAAGGTTTCAGCGCAGCGGGCCGTGGAGATCGGCCTTGCCACTGAAGTCGTTCCCGCCGATCAACTCAGCAGCCGCGCAGACTCCCTCGCACGTCGTCTGGCGGACGGCCCCGCGCTCGCGTACGCCACCACGAAGACGCTCATCTCACGCGAGCTCGACATGGATCTCGCCAGCGCGGTCGAGCTGGAGGCATCGACCCAGGCGCTGCTGATGCTGGCCGATGATCACCGGGAGTTCTACGAGGCGTGGTCGCAGAAGCGCCCGCCACAGTGGAAGGGAAGCTAGTGGTGCACAGGGTCGTCATCGCTGAGGAGCTTTGCGAGCCGGTCGGATACGCCCACGCCGTGGTTGCGGCGCCGGGACGGACGGTGTACCTCGGCGGCCAGACCGCGCTCCGCCCCGATGGCACGATCGAGGGCGGGACGCTGCCCGAGCAGTTCGCGGTCGCAGCGTCCAACGTGCTCACGGCGCTGCGAGCGGCCGGGGGCGTCGCGGAGGACATCTGCTCGATGCAGATCTTCGTAACCGATCCCGTCGATTACAAACGACATCTCCCTGAACTCGGTCGACTGTGGCGAGAACGCTTCGGACGTCGTTATCCCGCCACTGGACTGTTCGGTGTTACACGCCTGTACGACGAAGATGCGCTGATCGAGCTGATGGCCGTCGCCGTGGTTCCGGAGGACCGCCGATGATCACTTCGGAGCCGCTCACGGTGGATGTTCGCGACGCGCATCTGAGTCCCGATCAACGGGAGTTGCTCGCCGCCACCGAGCGCCAGGCGCGCGAGGTGCTCGCGCCGCTGGCGGCGTCGGATCAGCGGCCCGGGAGGGTCAATCGCAGGATCGTGTCCGAGCTCGCGGACCTAGGATTGCTCGGCCGGTTGTTCGCGCGGGGCAAGACTGGGCGGCGGCCCGACGTCTCGGCACTCGAGCTGTGCCTGATTCGCGAGGGCCTCGCCCGCGCCTGCACCCAGGCCGAGACGGCGTTCGCGATGCAGGGTCTGGGGAGCTTTCCCGTGCTGCAGTTCGGCGTCCCGGACGTGGTCGATGAGTGGATCCCGCTGGTTGCCTCTGGCGAGGTGGTGACGGCGTTTGCGCTGTCCGAGCCGCAAGCGGGGACCGACGTCGCCGCGCTGTCGTTGCGGGCTACGCGCGACGGCGACGCGTGGCGTCTGGACGGTGAGAAGACGTGGATCTCGAACGCGCCCGACGCGGATCTGTACACGGTGTTTGCGCGTTCGAGCGATGGAGCCGGCGCGCGTGGTTTGACGGCTTTCCTGGTACCGGGCACTGCCGCTGGGTTGACCGGTGAACCCATCGAACTGCTCTCGCCTCACCCGATCGGACGGCTCAGGTTCGACGGCGTACGCGTCGAGTCACGGTACGTGCTCGGCGCTGTGGATCAGGGCTTCGCCGTCGCCATGCAGACGCTTGACATGTTCCGTCCGAGCGTTGGCGCATTCGCCGTCGGGATGGCGACTGCGGCGATTGACGCGGCCGTGGCGTACACGGCCGAACGCCAGGCGTTCGGTGGGCGGTTGAAGGATCGGCAGGCGATCGCGCATCGACTCGCTGATATCGCGACGCGGGTGCAGGCGGCGCGGTTGCTCGTGCATACGGCGGCTGCAGCTTACGACGCCGGTGTGCGACCGACCACGCAGGCGGCCGCGATGGCGAAGCTGATGGCTACCGAGGTTGCTCAGGAAGCGGTCGACGCCGCGGTGCAGTTCCATGGCGCCCGGGCCCTCGAGCGGGGTCACCTGCTCGAACACCTTTACCGCGAGGTCCGGGCGCCGCGTATCTATGAGGGTGCGTCCGAGATACAAAGGGAGATCATCGCGCGGGGGCTCTACTCGCGAATCCCGGGGGGGTCAGCGTCATGAACATCGCGATCCGCGGGGGCGGGCCGGGTGGCCTCTACGCCGCACTGCTATTCAGCAAACTAGGCCATCAGGTGACGGTGTGGGAACGCAACGCCCCCGACGACACATTCGGGTTCGGCGTTGTCTTCTCCGACGAGACCCTGACGGCGTTCGAGGCCGCCGATCCGCCTACGTATGGCGAGATCGTCCGAAGCTTCGCGCGTTGGGGTGAGATCGACATCTTCTACCGTGGCGAGCGGTGCACCTCCGGCGGTCACGGCTTTTCGGCGCTGAGCCGCAAGCGCCTTCTGGAGATCCTCCAGCAGCGGGCATCGGGCCTGGGGACGGAGTTGCACTTCCTGGCCGAGGCTCCAGCGCTGGATGACATGGCGAACGAGTTCGACCTCGTGATCTGCGCCGACGGCGTCAACAGCGCAGCCCGCGCAGAACGCAGTGCCGTCTTCCAGCCGTCCATCGATCGCCGAAAATCGAAGTTCATGTGGCTCGGAACCGACCTTGTGTTTGAGGCGTTCACCTTCCACATCGTCGAATCGGACTGGGGCGTGTTTCAGCTTCACAGCTATCCGTACGACGACACCATGTCCACGTTCATCGTCGAGACCGACGAGGTGACCTGGCATCGCGCCGGACTCGGTGGGAGCGTGGCGCTCGACCTCGATCCCGGCGAGAACGACGAGGACTCGATCGAGTTCTGCCGCGGGCTATTTGCCGACGTGCTCGATGGTCATGAGCTGATCGGCAATAACTCGAAGTGGCTTCACTTCGACACCGTTCGCAACCTTCACTGGCACGACGGTAACGTGGTCCTGCTGGGTGACGCGGCGCACACCGCGCATTTCTCGATCGGTTCGGGTACCAAGTTGGCGATGGAGGACGCAATCGCGCTGGCCTGGGCTTTCAAGACGGCGTCTGTGTCAGACTCGATCGGCGCGGTGTTGCAGCGCTACGAAGACGAGCGTCGAGTGGGGGTCGCCTCGACCCAGCGTGCGGCGCAGGCGAGCTTGGAATGGTTCGAGAACATATCGCGCTACGTCGGCCAGGGTGTCGACGAGTTCGCGTTCAATCTACTGACGCGGAGCCGGCGGATCACGTACGCAAACCTCCGGATGCGCGACGAACGGTTCATGGACACCGTCGACCGGGCGTTCGCGGTGACGCAGGGGGTCAGTGACGCTCAAGTGTCGCGGCCACCGATGTTCTACCCGTTCCGTCTACGCGACTTGGAGCTCGCAAACCGAGTCGTCGTCTCACCGATGGACATGTATGCCGCCGAGGACGGCAAGGTCGGCGACTTCCACCTCGTCCATCTGGGCAGTCGTGGGATCGGTGGCGCAGGTCTGGTGATGACCGAGATGCTGTGCGTGTCCGAGGAGGGCCGCATCACGCCTCGGTGCGCGGGTCTGTATCGCGATGACCACATGCCTGGCTGGCGGCGAATCGTCGACTTCGTTCACACACACGCGGAGGCGCGAATTGGCTGCCAGATCGGTCACAGCGGCCGCAAGGGCGCCACGAAGGTGATGTGGGAAGGTGACCACGTCCCGTTGGAGGAACCATGGGGGTTGGTCGCCCCATCGTCGATTCCGTATTTCGACGATAGCCCAGTCCCAAGGGAGCTCGACCGCGCCGGGATGGACAAGGTCAGGGACCAGTTCGTCGCCGCTGCGAACCGAGCCGATGGCGTCGGGTTTGATCTCCTCGAGATACACATGGCTCACGGCTATCTGCTGTCGAGCTTCCTGTCACCGCTCACCAACTGGCGCACCGACGAGTACGGAGGCGAACTGGCGAATCGCGCGCGCTTCCCCCTCGAGGTGTTCGACGCTTGCCGACTGGCCTGGCCGGCGCCCAAACCGATGTCGGTGCGCGTCTCTGCGATGGACTGGTACGACGGCGGCTTCACCGATGACGACGCGGTTGCGTTCGCGCGCATGCTGGCGGAGCACGGGTGCGATTTGGTCGACGTCTCCAGCGGCCAGGTCTGGCCTGATCAGAAGCCGGCATACGGGCGCAGCTACCAGACACCCTTTGCCGATCGCATTCGGAATGAGGTGGGTATCCCGACGATGGCCGTCGGCGCGATCTCGAGTCACGAGGATGTGAACACCACAATTCTGTCGGGTCGTGCAGACCTGTGTGCGCTGGCTCGTCCCCATCTGTACGACCCCTACTGGACGCTTCACGCCGCAGCCGACCAGGGGTACGGCGTTCCCTGGATCGTTAACTACGCATCCGGTTCAAGGCGGCCCAACGACGGGCGGGCGGACGCGGTCAGGCAGCCGCCACGGTCATTCGATCCCGACCCGGAGCTGGGGCCGCAACGGTGGCGACCCCATAGCCGCCGCTCGTCGGGAAACGACACGACGACGGTCGTCTCCATCACCCGGACCTGAGTCTCTGCGACGGGTTCCCAGATCGTGACCTCGACGCCGCCGGCGACATTCTGCTTACTTTCGCGGTGACGCGTGTAGTATGCCCGACCGACCCCGAGAAGGAGAGCGCATCGGATGTCCAGCTTCAGCGTGACCGACCTGATTGCCGCGCTCGCTGACGGCTCGGTGGAGGTGGTCGACCTGACCCAGCCACTGTCCGAGACGACGCCGGTGCTCGTCCTGCCGGAGCCCTTCGCGAACACGCCGCATCTGTCGCGCCGCCGGCTCAGTCGGTTTGACGACGACGGTCCGGCCTGGGCATGGGATGTGCTGGAGCTCGGCGAGCACACCGGCACTCACCTCGACGCGCCGGTCCATTGGATCACCGGCAGGGACGGTGAGGACGTCGCCTCGATCCCGCCGGCAAAGCTGGTCGCGCCCGTCGCGATCGTTGACAGGACTGCGGCGGTTGCCGCGGACCCCGGCTACCTCCTGACCGCCGCCGATCTGGACGCCTATGAGGCCGAGCACGGACCGATCGCTCCCGGCTCGTGGGTCTTCTTTCGGACCGGCTGGGGTAGCCGCGCGCAGGATGAGGCCGCCTTCCTCAACATCACCGAACTGGGCCCGGTCTCCCCGGGACCGGACGTCGGCGGCGCCAAGTGGCTGGCGGAGCACCCGAACGTGATCGGGTACGGGGTCGAGACGGTCGGCATCGACGCCGGGTCTGCCGGCGGGATGGACCCGGGATTTCCGGTCCACAACTTTCTGCTCGGCGCCGGCCGATACGGGCTGACGCAGCTGGCGAACCTGGCCGCGCTCCCCGTCAGCGGCGCCGTCATCATCGTCGCGCCCTTGAGGCTAGTCCGTGGCACCGGCAGCCCATCGCGAGTGCTCGCGTTGGTCTCTCGCTGACCACATCGCCGGAATGACAGCTTCGCGCATGTCCGACACCGGCGCGCGTACGAGTCCGGTGGTCGAGCACCGTTTTGCGCTGCCTCGGATCGCGCTCGGCTGCGGGAACTTCGGCGGGGTCGGTTCGGCCCCCGAGTTCTTCGACCAGGGGCTCGACAACGACCAGGCTGCAGAGCTGATGGATGCGGCCTGGGAGAGGGGGATCACCCACTTCGACACGGCCGACGGGTATGGCGGCGGGCGCAGCGAGGCAGCCATCGGGCGCTGGATCGGCGCCCGTGGGGTTCGGCCGACGCTGACGAGCAAGACGTTCCACCCGCTGTCCGTCGGCGGCGACCGAGGTCTTGCCCCCGAGCGCGTGGCGAGAAGTCTGGAGGCGAGCCTCGAACGGCTCGGCGTCGAGCGGTTGGAGCTCTACCTGGCGCACGAGCCCGATCCCGAGGTCCCGCTCGACGTCGCGATGACCGGCTTCGAGGCGCAGCGCGCCGCCCGCAGGATCGACGCTTACGGTGTCAGCAACGTCAACGCCGAAGAACTCGAACTGGCGCTGCGGGGTGGGCAGCCGACCGTCGTTCAGAATGGCTACTCGCTGCTACAGCGCGAGGACGGTGCGGGCCTGGTCGATCTGTGCGTGCGCCGGGGGGTCGCCTACACGGCGTTCAGCCCGTTGTGCGGCGGCTGGCTGACCGGCAAGTATCGACGCGAGACCCCCTACCCCGCAGGCTCGCGGATGACCCAGCGCCCGGAGCCATACGCTGCACTCATCAGCGAGCGAACCTTCGTGGTGCTCGATGCGCTGGCCGACTTCGCGCGGGAGCGGGGAATCTCGATGCCGGCGGCGGCGATTGCCTGGCTGCTCGCCGATCCCCGGGTCGCGCAGATCGTTCTCGGGCCCGCCCGGCCGGAGCACCTCGCGCCGTTCGCCGAGGCGCTGGCGAATCCGCTCAGTCCCGCCGATCGCGACACGCTGGCGGAAGCGTTCGCCTGATGCTGATCCTGGACGACGACGCCGTTCGAGCCGTGCTCACGCCCGAGCAGTGCGAGCTGGCAATGGTCGATGCGTTGATCGCCCACGCCGAAGGCCGCGCGACCTTCCCGCTCCGGAGCGTGACGAACCCACCCGGTGCGGGCGCCATGCTCGGGTTGATGCCCGCCCATCTGGCCGGTGACCCGGGAAGCTTCGCCTTGAAGGCGGTCTGCATGGTGCAAGCCAACCACGCGCGCGGTCTCGACACTCACCAGGGACTGGTCGTCCTGTTCTCCGGTGAAACGGGGGTCGTCACGGCGGTCCTCAACGCCTCCGCCCTGACCGAGATCCGGACCGCCGCGGTGACCGCGGCGGCGACGCGGGCGCTGGCCCGGGACAACGCCAAGGTTCTTGCGATCGTCGGAGCCGGCGTGCAAGCGCGCGCGCATCTGCGGGCGCTGCGCGGGGTGCGCCGGTGGCGCGAGGTCAGGATTGCCTCGCGCACGCCCGCCCGCGCCACGGCGCTCGCGACGGACGCGAGCGCGCTGCTCGGCGACGGCCCGTCCGTCGTCGTCGCGCCTGACGCGCGGGCGGCGGTCGCCGGCGCGCGAGGGTCGCCCGACGCCGCCGCGACGGCGAGCGCCGACGTCATCGTGCTGGCGACCAGCTCTCGTGATCCGGTGATCGAGCGCGACTGGCTCATCGGCGGTAGTCACGTCAACGCGATCGGAGCGAGCTCCCCGGTCGCACGCGAGCTCGACGTAAGGACCGTGGCCGACGCGGCACTGTTCTGCGACAGCCGCGAGTCGCTGGTGAACGAGGCGCTCGAGTTCCGGCTCGCGCGCGAGGAAGGCGCCATCGACGGCGAGGGCCACGTCCGCGCCGAGCTCGGTGAGCTGTTCTCCGGCCGCCGCCCCGGTCGCCTTGATTCCTCGGAGCTGACCGTGTTTCGCTCGCTCGGCGTCGGGATCGAAGATCTGGCGGCTGCCGAGCTGGCAGTGGCGCGAGCGCGCGAGCTCGGCCTGGGGACGGAGGTGAGTCTGTGATTGGGATCGACGAGATCGAGGCAGCCCGCGAGCGAGTCGCCGGTATCGTCGTGCGCACCCCGCTCGTGCAGCTCCACGTCGACGGCGTGGAAGGAAAGATCTACTGCAAGCTCGAGACGCTGCAGCCGATCAACTCCTTCAAGTTGCGCGGAGCCGCGAACGCGGTCCTGAGCGCGCCGTCGGAGGCCTACGCCGAGGGGCTGGTGACCGCAAGCGCGGGGAACATGGCACAGGGCGTCGCCTGGATGGCCCGCGAGCTCGGGGTGCCGGCGACGATCGTGGTCCCAGAGCACGCGCCAGAGGCCAAGCTGAGCGCCATCGCAGCGCTGGGCGGCCGGGCCATCAAGGTTCCCTACGAGGACTGGTGGCAGACGATCGTCACCGGGCGGGTGGAGGGGGTCGCCGGACTCTTCGTGCACCCGGTCGACGATGGCGGCGTGATGGCGGGGAACGGGACGATCGGCCTCGAGATCGTCGAAGACCTGCCCGACGTCGACACCGTGGCGATCCCCGTTGGCGGCGGTGGCCTCGCAACGGGCATCGCGAGCGCGATTCGAGCGCGCCGGCCCCAGACTCGGATCGTCACCGTCGAGCCGGACACCGGCGCCGCCCTGCGCGCCGCGCTTGCGGCGGGGGAACCAACCGACGTCGAGTACACGCCGTCGGTGGTCGACGGCTCAGGCAGCAGACGCGTGCTCGACCCGATGTGGCCTCGGCTTGCCCCGCTCATCGACGAGGCAGTCGCCGTTTCGATCCCGCAGGTGCTTGCCGCGATCCGGTTGCTGGCGCGACGATTGCGCATCGTCGCCGAAGGCGCGGGAGCGCTGTCGACGGCCGCCGCGGTGAACGGCCTCGCCGGCGGAGGGACGATCGCATGCGTCGTCTCGGGCGGCAACATCGACCTGGCGACGTTCGCCCGGATCCTCGCCGAGGACGACCCTGGAGAGGAGCTCGCGTGAGGGTGTTCGCGCCAGGCTATCGCCTTCGGGACTCAGTTTGGCTGGCCGCAGGCGCCGAGCGCCTCGACCAGCCGGTCGACCTCCTCGACCGTGTTGTAGTGGATGAAGCCGAGTCGCACCGCGTCGCCGTCGTAGCCGAGCCGCCTATAGAGGTTCAGGGAGTACCACGAGTCGTGCGCCCAAACGCCGATGTCCTGCTTGGCGAGCGCCGCGGCCACATCGACGGCGGCCGCGCCTTGGACGTTGACGAGGAACGTCGGCACGCGGCCCTCCATGGTCGGCAGCCCGTAGACCGTGACTGCGTCTGGCAGGGTCGAGAGGAAATGCTCGCCGAGCGAGCGTTCGTATGGGACGATCGCGTCAAAGCCGCCAAGCGAATCGAGATAGTCGATCGTTGCGTTGAAGCCGGCCAGCAGTTCGTACGGGAGGGTGCCGGTGGCGAATCGGCGCCCGAGTGGTTCGTTCGGGGCAGGGATCGCCTTGTACGGGCGCCAGGTCGAGGAGACCGCCTCTCGCGCGTAGGCCATGCCGAGGTGCGGACCGCAGAACTTGTAGGGGGAGCAGAGGAGAACGTCGACGTCGACCGATCGGACGTCGATCGGCTCGTGGGCCGCGTAGTGGACGGCGTCGATCCAGGCGAGGGCCCCGGCCTCGTGGGCGATCCGGCAGACCTCGGCGGCGTCGGTGACGGTGCCGACGGCGTTCGACGCCCATGCGAACGCGACGACTCGGGTGCGGTCACTCAGCTTGGAGCGCAGGTCGTCGAAGTCGTAGCTCGTGTCGCGGTGAAGCTCGACGTGCTTGAGCACGAGATCGCGGTCGGCCGCCAACTCACGCCACGGCGCGACGCCGCCGTCGTGGTCGAGCGAGGAGACGATGATCTCGTCGCCCGGCGCGAAGTCGCGCCCGGCGGTCCGGCTGAAGACGAAGTTCAGCGACGTCATGTTGGGCCCGAAGGTCACCTCGTGCGGCGCGCATCCCAGGAAGCGGGCGGCCTTGGCCTCGGCCTCCTCGAGTATCGCCTTGACGCGGAAGCTCGTCTCATAGCCGGCGCCAAGATTGGCGCTGGCCTCGCGGAGCGCGACGGCGATCGCATCGCCGACCTCGTCGGGGACCTGGGAGCCGCCGGGGGCATCCAGGAAGACGAAGCCGGTCTGCAGTGCGCTGAACCGCTCGCGTGCGCTTGCAAGCGCGCCGCTGCGTGTTACGACTTCGGCCATCGACACAACTCCTTGCTAGCAAAAATGAGGATAGCCGCAACATACCATCATTTACCCTTCTGACGTCAGGAGTAAGAGTCACCGATGAGTCCATCGATCAGTCGGCACGCGCGTGCGACATGGCAGGGAACAGTCGACGACGGCGGGGGTGTGATCGAGCTCGGTAGCGGCGCCTTCACTGGTGAGTTCACCCTCCGTGGGAGGATTGAGGATGTCGACCGAGCGACGAATCCAGAGGAGATGATCGCCGCTGCTTCAGCGGGCTGCTTCACGATGTCGTTGGCGTCGATGCTCGCCGATGCCGGCACACCGGTAACTGATATTCAGACGACCGCACGGGTTCGGCTCGAACAGCTCGACGAGGGGTTCAGGATCACCCGAATCTCGCTGACCTGTGTGGGCGAGGTGTCGGGAGTCGACAAAGACAGATTTGCGGAACTCGCCGAGCGTGCCAAGGCGACCTGTCCGGTGTCCCTCGCGCTCGCGGGGACCGAGATTGTGCTCGATGCAACGCTAGCCTGATGGCCACGCGTGAGCGACAATGCTGACCTGGGGGAGCGCTGCCGGGGAAGGAGCAGCGCTGCCCAGCACCAATCAATCAACAGGTCGGCGGGCGAACACCGCCGGCCATCCGTATCTCGATACAGGGAGAGAAACAATGAAGGTACGTCTCGCAATGCTGGGAGGGACCGCGGCCGCGCTAGCCATCGCCGCCGGCGGAGCCAGCGCAAAGGCCCCGTCGGGCGCGGGTTCGACCGCCACGGCGGCCAGCGCCTGCAGCGCCTCGCTCGCGATCGAGGGGCCGTTCACCGGTCCGGTGGCGCAGCTCGGGCTCGAGCAGTTGCACTTCGCGCAACTGGCCGTAGCTCAGGAGAACAAGGCCCTGGGAATGCACGTGTCGCTTGCCCAGGATGACACGCAGTTGACTCCGTCGATCGCGACGACCAAGACGCAGTCGATCATCGCCTCGAACGCGGTCGCGACGATCGGGCCTGCCGGCAGCCAAGAGGTGGAGGCCGTTGGGCCGCTGTTCGGGCGGGCCGGGATGGCGTTCATCTCCGGTTCGGCGACGGCGACGGCGCTGGCCAGCAGCGCCAACCCGACGTTCTTCCGGACCGTTCCCACGGACGACGTCCAAGGCCCGCAGGACGCCAACTACATCGTCAAGCACCTGCATCCCAAGGCGGTGCTGCTGGTCGACGATGACGAGGCTTACTCGCAGGGGCTCGCGAAGGTGATGACGCCGGTCCTTCAGAAGGCAGGCATCAAGGTGAATCATCAGACCTACAACGGCACCGACACTGGGGCGACGCTCGCGAACGCCCTGCAGTCGCTTGTCACCTCACAGTTGAACTCCAGTGAGACGGTGACGATTCTGCCCTGGCAGACTGCGGCCAACGCGCAGATGTTCGGACAGGACGTCAAGCAGCAGGGCAAGAAGACGATCCTGTTCGGCACCGACGGAACCGATTCACCGACTCAGTTCAAGACTCCGGGCAGCTACGTGTCGAACTTCGGCCCGGACATCCAGCACGCCAAGGGCGCGCTCGAAAAGTCGATCGTGAAGGGTGTGACGAAGTACGGTGCGTACGGCGCCTTCGGCGTGCCGACCTATGCGGCTGCCGAGGTCGCGATGCAGGCGATTCATTCGGTCTGCGCCAAGGGGCAGACGCCGTCTCGCAGCAACGTCCTCGCTGCTGTTCGCAAGACGAACATCGCCCCGAGCAAGGACCCGCTCGGAGCCAAGATCGCGTTCACATCGCACGGCAACCTGGCAGGCAGCCGCTTCTATCTGTTCAAGATCAACGGCGCCGGGCAATACGTCTCGATTCCTAACAAGTAGGTCTCAGTCAATGGCGCGTGGCGGAGGGGTGACCATTCACCGCTCCGCCACGGCGTGCCGCTCCACTGAAATCCATCGCTCAGGTCGACGCCTTCGATGCATGAACTGATTCAGACGATCGTCAATGGTGTGACCACAGGAATGCTGTACGCGCTCGTTGCGCTCGGCTACACGATGGTGTACGGGATCCTGAAGCTGCTGAATTTCGCGCACGGCGACCTCTACATGGTCGGTGCCTACATCGGCTATTTCGTGATCCAGTGGTTCGGCGGCCCGACGGCGCTGGTAATTCCAGTGCCGCTACTCGTGGCGATCATGTTCTTGCTGGCCGCGTTGGGCACAGGGGTGCTTGGCGTGCTGATGGAGCGCTTCGCGTACAGGCCACTGCGTAACGCGCCGCGAATCGCGCCGCTGATCACCGCGCTCGGGATCTCGTTCATCATCGAGAACTCGGTGCTGCTCCTGTTCGGCGGCTTCGTGCGGAGCTACTCGACGTCGAGCTTCATCCCCTTCTCGAGCGGGATCCACATCGGGGCGCTCTCCATCGATGCGGTGCAGATCCTCGTGATTCTCGGCTCGGTCGTGATGATGGCGGGCCTCCAGGCGCTCGTCGCCCGCACGACGCTCGGCAAGTCGATGCGCGCCGTCGCGGCGGACCGGGAGGCCGCCGAGATGATCGGGATCAACGTCAACCGCACGATCGCGCTGACGTTCTTCATCGGCTCCGCGATGGCGGGTATTGCGGGCGTGATGTCGGGGCTGGCCTTCGACCAGATCTCGAACACGATCGGATTCCTGGCTGGCTTGAAAGCTTTCACGGCCGCCGTCGTCGGCGGAATCGGCTCGATCCCCGGAGCGATGATCGGAGGGTTGTTCATCGGTCTGTGCGAGTCGTTTGTCGCGAGTTACATATCGAGTCAATTCACCGACCTGATCGTGTTCGGGATCCTGATCGCCACGATGCTCATTCGGCCGACGGGAATCTTCGGTCGTCCGGTACTGCAGAAGGTGTGAGGAAGGGAACATCCGGTGCCGATCGGCGTAGACGAATGGGTGGCGCAGGCGAGTGACCGCCGCGAGCACCGCGGCGGCTGGCGCGGACGGCTGATGGCGCGCGTCGAGCGCGTCGGGTGGTGGCCGAAGTGGACGATCGTCGTGCTCGCCGGGCTTGTCTTCGGTCAGCTGTCGCTGAACGTCAACATCCAGACCGTCGCGGTCAACTGCCTGATCTACGCGATCCTTGCGATCGGACTGAACATCACCGTCGGCTGGACCGGGGTGCTCGACCTCGGCTACATCGCGTTCTTCGGCACCGGGGCGTACGGCTACGCGCTGTTCTCCTCGCACGCCCTTGGGACCGGCGGAATCGGTGGAGTCGAGCTGCCGGCGATCGCGTCGATACCGATCGTGATAGTCGGGACGGCGATCATCGGGGCGGTGGTGGGGCTGGCGTCACTACGGGTGTCGGGAGACTATCTGGCGATCGTCACGCTGTTCGTAGGGCAGGCCTTCGTGGAGTTCGTCACCAACGTCGACCCGACACACCTCGGCGGGGTCAACGGCCTCTTCGGGCTGGAGCCGATCCAGTCATTCGGTCGGTCGATCACGACACCGCTCGGCTATTACTACTTCGCGCTGATCGCGTGTGCGCTGCTGATGGTCCTGATGCGAAACCTGGAGAGGTCTCGTACCGGGCTGGGGTGGCGCGCGATCCGCGAGGATGAGCTTGCGGCCGGGGCGATGACGGTCAGGACCAGCGTGCTCAAGATCATGGCCATCAGCTTCGGGGCTGCCGTCGCCGCGCTCGCGGGAACGATCTTCGCCGCTCAGCAGGACAGCGTGTTCCCGACCAACTTCACGGCCAACATCCTGATCCTGATCTATGCCTGCCTCGTGCTCGGCGGCGTCGGATCGATCTGGGGCGCGCTAGTCGGCGGGATCGTCGTCACCGCCGGGGAGGCGATGGTGTCGAGTCCGCTTGACGCCGGTTACCTGTTCTACGGGCTGATCCTCGCCGCGCTCGTCGCAAAGGTGCGGCCATGGCGGACACTCGTGGCCGTGCTGGCCGGGATCGTGGGATTCGGCCTCGCGGCCCACGCGATCGTCGGCGCGATCTCGCCGAGCGCGGTCGCCGGCTCGCCCGGGAGCGTCGGCTGGATCGGCTCGCTCGTGAGCCACTGGGTGATCGTGCCAAAGGACGCGACCACCTACGGAAACATCCTCTACATCCTGGTGATCTGCCTGACGTTCGCGCTGGTTCGCGTGCCCAGACGCTTCCTGCCGTTCCTGCTCGTGCCGACCGTGTACATCGCGGCGTGCTGCTGGGAGGCGAGACTGGTCGTGAACCCGTCGATCACGGCTCAGATCCTGATTGGTGCGATTCTGGTCGCGATGATGGCCGCCCGCCCGCAGGGGCTCCTCGGCACGATGCGGGTCGAGGCGGTGTGAATGGCGGCGCCGGCTGAGTCAGGCGCGGCCATGGCCAAGAGCCCGCCCACCCCCGAGCCGCTGCTCTACCTCGACAAGGTCGGGATGCGGTTCGGTGGGCTGCAGGCGCTCACGGACCTCGAACTCGGCGTCGGCGAGCGGGAGATCGTCAGCGTGATCGGGCCCAACGGCGCCGGCAAGACGTCGGTGTTCAACGTGATCACCGGCGTCTACCGCCCGGCTGAAGGCGACGTGCGCTTCGCCGGCAAGTCGATCGTCGGACTCGCCCCGCACCGGATCACGCGCGCCGGGATCGCGCGTACCTTCCAGTCTCTGCGGCTCTTCCTGAACATGACGGTGCGCGAGAACGTAACCGCGGCGACCTATGGCGCGACCTCCGCGACCCCGATCGAGTCGATGCTCGTACTGCCGCGGGATCGACGTGAACGGCGGGACTCGGACGCGCTGGCCGAGGAGGTCCTGTCCTTCTTCGGCCAGCGGCTCGCCGGATACCGCTGGGACCAGCCGGCCTACACCCTCTCCTACGCCAACCGCCGCCGGCTGGAGATCGCGCGGGCGCTCGCCACCCGCCCGCGACTGCTGTTGCTCGACGAGCCGGCAGCCGGGATGAACCCCAACGAGACCCATGAGGTCACCGAGCTGATCGGCCGCCTGCGTGAGGAGCTGTCCCTGGCGATCCTCGTGATCGAGCACGATATGCACGTGGTCGAGGGGATCTCGGACCGCGTCGTCGCGCTCGATCACGGCGTCAAGATCGCCGAAGGCAGCTATCACGAGGTGGCAAATCATCCCAGGGTCGTCGAGGCCTACCTCGGCAAGGACCCCGCTGCGCTCGCGGAGACGTGACGGAGATGCTGCTCCAGCTCGAACGGATCACCACCTTCTACGGCAAGATGCGGATCCTCGAAGACGTCTCGATCGAGGTCGACGCCGGCGAACTCGTCTGCCTGCTGGGCGGCAACGCGTCGGGCAAGTCGACGACCCTGAAGACGATCCTCGGGATCGTGCGCCCGCGGGAGGGGCGCGTCCTGCTCGACTCGATCGACGTCACCACTCACGAGGTGCCCGACCGGATCGCTCGCGGATTGGCGATCGTCCCCGAGAACCGCCGGCTGTTCGGGGACATGACCGTGCTCGAGAACCTGGAGCTCGGTGCGGTCCTCCAGGACGGCAGGTTCTTCAAGGAGGACCTGGAGCGGATCTACACCCTGTTCCCGCGGTTGCACGAGCGTCGCGGCCAGCTCAGTGGAACGTTGTCGGGCGGCGAGCAGCAGATGGTGGCGATGGGCCGCGCGCTGATGTCGAGGCCGCGGCTGCTGCTGATGGACGAGCCCTCGATGGGGCTGTCGCCGGCGCTCGTGCAGCAGAACTTCGAAATCATCAAGGAGGTTCACGAGGCCGGCGTCGCGGTGTTGATGGTCGAGCAGAACGCGACGATGGCGCTGTCGATCGCCGACCGTGGGTATGTGCTGGCGACCGGGTCGCTGGTGTTGTCGGGGTCGGCGTCGGAGTTGCTGCGCAGCGAGGATCTGAAGCGCGCGTACCTCGGGCGTTGATCTCTCAACTGGGGAGCGGCGTCTGCAGCGGGAAGTGACAGGCGGCGTGATGCCCAGCAGCGTTGAACGCCCGCAGAGGAGGCTCCTCCACGCTGCACCGCTCCTGCGCCAGCGGGCAGCGGGTGCGAAAGCGGCAGCCCGATGGCGGCGCGGACGCGGACGGCGGCTCTCCCGAGACGGCGTGCTTGCGCTTGAGCCGCGCCTTGGCGGGGTCGGGATCCGGAATCGAGTCGAGCAGCGCGGCTGTGTACGGGTGGGCCGGCCGCTGCAGAACATCCGTCCCGATTCCGATCTCGACCAGCTTGCCCAGGTACATGACCCCGATCCTGTCCGCCAGGTACCGGACAACGGCGAGGTCGTGGGAGATGATGATGTAGGTGAGGTTGCGCTCGGCCTGCAGCCTCCGCATGAGGTTGAGCATCTGCGCCTGGATCGACACGTCCAGCGCCGAGACGGGCTCGTCGGCAACGATCAATCGTGGCTCCAGCGCGAGCGCTCGAGCGAGGCCGATCCGTTGTCGCTGGCCGCCGGAGAACTCGTGCGGATACAGCTCGCGGCTTCGCGCCGGGAGCCCCACCTCCTCGAGGAGCTCCCGTATGCGATCGCTCTGCTCGCGCCTGCTGCCGATGCGCTGCGATGCCAGTGGCTCGCGGATGATGCTGCCGATCCGCATGCGAGGGTCAAGCGAGCTTTGCGGATCCTGAAAGATCATCTGCACGTCCTGGCGCTTGCGCCGAAGCCGACCGCCTCTGAGCCGCGAAATGTCGTCGCCGTCGATAACGATCGTGCCGGAGCTGACCCGGTCCAAGGCCACGATCAGCCGCCCAAGCGTCGTCTTGCCACAGCCCGACTCGCCGACGAGCCCGAACGCCTCCCCTTCCACGACCTCGAAGCTCACGGTTGAGACCGCGTGCACCGACGCGACCTGGCGCTGCAGGACGCCCCGGCGGATCGGGAACTCCCTGACGACGTCCTTCACCACCAGCAACGGGCCGGCGGCGTCCTGCGCTTCGACACTGCCCCCTCCAGAGCGTCCCTGCACATGCGCCGGCGCCGTCACCGCGCCACGCGGCCGCGGGCCGTCGACCGGGAAAAAGCAGGCGTACCGCTGGCCCGCTTCCGCATCGACGAGCGGCGGGTCCTCGACCCGGCAGCGCTCCTGGGCGTAGCGGCACCGCGGCGCGAACCGGCAACCGGCCGGTGGACTTGTGAGGTCTGGCGGCGTGCCCGCGATGCCCTGGAGAACGGCGCTTCGGTCCATGTCCAGTTCCGGGACCGACTCGAGCAGCGCCTGCGTGTATGGGTGACGCATCGCGCGAAAGATCTCGGCGGTCGCGCCCGTCTCGACGATCCTGCCCGCGTACATCACCAGCACCCGGTCCGCCCGTCCGGCAATCACCCCCAGGTCGTGGGTGATCAGCAGCATCCCCATCTGCAGGCGCTCCTTGATCTCGTCCAGCAGCTCGAGGATCTGCGCCTGGATGGTGACGTCCAGCGCGGTCGTCGGCTCGTCAGCGATCAGGAGCTTGGGCTCGCAGGCGAGGGCCATTGCGATCACCACGCGCTGGCGAAGCCCGCCCGAGAGCTGGTGCGGGTAGAACGCCAGCCGCTCGCGGGGCACGGGCATGCCGACCAGCTCGAGCATCTCGACGGCGCGGTCAAGCGCCTCCCGCTTGGAGACATCGCGGTGGACGCGCACCGACTCGGCGATCTGGTCGCCGATGGTCATCGTCGGGTTCAGCGACGTCATCGGGTCCTGGAAGACCATCGCCACCTCGGCGCCCCGCACCTCGCGCATCTGCGCGGCCGTCAGCTTCGGCAGCTCGCGCCCGTTGAGCCTGACGCTGCCCTCGACGATCTCGCCCCCCGGGGGCAGCAGGCGCATTATCGACATTGCCGTGATCGACTTTCCGCAGCCTGACTCGCCGACCAGCCCGACGGTTTCCCCGGCACCGACCGTCAGCGTGACCCGATCCAGCGCCTCGACCGTCGAGCGGCGCATCCGGATGTGCGTGCTGAGGCCCTGTACCTCGCACAGCACCGCCGACGCGGAGCTCTCTCGCTCCACGTCGCGGCCCGCGTCCGTGCCAATCTGCGGCTCCGTCATCTGGGCGCCCTCGCTGCCATTGCGTCGTTCATCAGCGGTTGCTCAGCGCCGCTGGAGCCTGACCTCGAAGGCGTCACGAAGCGCGTCGCCGATGAAGTTGAATGCGACGACCGTGAGTACGATCGCGACGCCCGCAGGGTAGATCAGCCACCAGTAGCCGCTGTAGACGTAGTTGAGGCCATTGGTCAGCATGCCGCCCCAGTTGGCAGCAGGCGGAGGGACCCCCAGCCCAAGGTACGACAGCGCGGCCAGCAGCAGAACGGCGTCGGCGACCGCAAAGGTTGTCAGCACGACGATCGTTCCCATCACGTTGGGCACCAGGTGGCGCACGAGGATCCGCGGCTTGCCTGCGCCGCTACCAATCGCCGCCAACACGTACTCGCGCACGCGCAGCGACAGGCACTCCCCCCGCACGAGCCGCGCCGTGCCCAGCCATGAGATCAGCGCGATGACGAGAATCAGCACCGGGACGGTGGGCGTGAACACGCTCGCGAGCAGCAGGATGAACAGCAGCGGCGGAATCGATAGGAAGGAGTCCACCAGCCGCATCATCGCCGAGTCAACCGCGCCTCCGAAGTACCCTGCTATCGCGCCCCACGCGGTGCCCAGGGTGCTCGCCAGGATCGCCGCTGCCACGGCCACCTCCAGCGAGCTCTGGCCGGCGAGCATCAGCCTGCCGAGCACGTCGTAGCCCACGTCGTCTGTCCCGAGCAGGTGGTGCGCGCTCGGCGCCTGGGTCACCGCGAGCGGATTGGTGTGCACCTGGTCGGTCACGTAGAACAGCGGACCGACGAAGCTGAAAAGGATCATGAAGACGATGATCCCCACACCCACGAGCGCGAGGCGGTGCTCGGCGAACGCCCTGAGCAGGAGCCGGCTGAAGCTCTCCGAGCGCTCCACCCCGATCTCGTCGGCCGCGGGGACCGCGCCGACCCCGTGTGTGGGCGCGATCATCTCGCGCACCCAGTCGAGTCGTCTCTGCGAACTGCGCTCCTCATGCGTAGCGCACCCTCGGGTCGGCGACGGCGTAGAGCAGGTCGGCGATCAGCGAGCCCAGGACGGTGGCTGCCGCGATGACGACGGTAAAACCGAGCAGCACCGCGTAGTCGTGCGACAGCGCCGCGTTCCAGAACAGCAGCCCCATCCCGGGGTAGTTGAATACCGACTCCACCACCACCGCGCCCGAAAGTGCGGCCGGCAGGCTCAGACCGATCAGGCTGATCACCGGCAGCAGCGAGTTCCGCAGCACATGGTGGGAGATGATGCGACGCTCCGTCACCCCCTTGGCCCTGGCGGTGCGGATGTGGTCCTGCACGAGCGTCTCCACCGCCGAAGAGCGCATGTAGCGGCTGAACACGGCGATGCTGACGATCGCCAGCGTGACGACCGGCAGCACGAGTGCCGAGGGCTGCGAGAGGACGGCGCCGACCGTCGCCCCCTGCGGCCCCTCGGCCGGGAAGACGTGCAGCTGCACCGCAAATGCCAGGATCAGCAAGATCCCGAGCCAGAAGACCGGCATCGAATACCCAACGAACGACACCCCCGTGAGCAGGTAGTCGCTGAAGCGGTTGCGGCGCACGGCCTGAAGCAGGCCGAGTGGAACCCCAATGAGGAGCGCGATCCCATAGGCCAAGCCGACCAACAGCGCGCTCTTGGGCAAATTCTGCACGAGCAGCGACCCGACGGACTGGTTGTAGTGGTAGGAGTAGCCGAGGTTGCCGCGGATCAGGTTGCCCAGGTAGTGGATGTACTGCACGAAGATCGGCTTGTCCAAGCCGTTTTGCACCGTGAACAGCCGCAACTGCCGGGGGGTCGTTTTCGGGCCCAGCAACGCCCGAGGCCCCCCGGGGAGCAGGTGCACCACGATGAACACGATGATGGTCACGCCGACCACCACCGCGACCGCCTGCACGAGGCGACGACTCAGGAACGCCGCCATCGCGCCCTCCTACTTCGTCAGATACCAATCAGACGGGTTCAGGTACTCGAAGACGTCGTAGTCAAAGCCGTGCAGCTTTGAGTTGACGACGGCGATCTGGAACGGCGCGGTCGCCTGCCAGATCACCGGAACCTGTTTGGTCAGATAGTTCTGGTAGCGGTTCAAGTTGCTCTGATCGTTGCCGGGCTTGAACGTGGCGTTAATCAGCTTGTCCGCCGTTGGGTTCGAGTAGTTGCTCAGGTTGAACCCACCGCCGGTCTCGAACAGGTCCTCGCCGGTCGGGTAGATCCCCGGGGCGTAGTCCCAGCCGCTGCCCCAGTTGACCATCTGCCATGAGCAGGCCGCCTGGGTCGGCGTGCATGCGGTGGCCGCGGAGATCGCCTGTTGGGTCGTGGTGCCGCGAGGCACTAGGCGGATCCCGGCCTTGGCTGAGTCGGAGATCTCGTTCTCGACTGACTGCACCACCGACTGCACGCCGGTCGCGTAGACGTATTGGAACTGGAGCTTGTCTCCGGCGGCTATCCCGGCGCCGCAGTCGCTGCTTCCCGTGCCGGTGCGCTGGCAGGTGTCGACGCCGTTTGGCACCACGTGCCAGCCGTGCGACTTCAGCAGCTTGATCGCCTTCGACACGCCGAACGAGTACGGGCAGCTCTTCTCGAACGAACTCGCCAGGCTGTTGGGCGGGACGATCGGCACGGGGCCGCAGGTCTGCGCCGCGAGGCCGTGGTAGAAGGCCTTGATGTCGCCGGGCTGGTCAACGAGCTCCTCGAGCGCCTGGCGGACGTACGGCTGGCGGAAGATCGCGCCCACCTTCGGGTTGTGGAGGTTCACCAGCGCGTAGTTGACGCCAAAGTTCGTCCACGGCTTAACCGTGTACCCCTGAGACTCGAGCAGCGAGCGCTGGGCGATATCCGCGGACGGCAGGTACCCGATATCGATCGAGTGCCCGGCCCTCAGGACGTTGTACTCGGCGGTGTCACTGGAGAACGGAAGCAGCGTGACCTTCGCCAGCTTTGGCTTGTCGATTCCGTCGTAGGCCTTGTTGGCCACGAAGGTCCCCGTGCCGGACGTGGTCAGGGAGGCGAGCTTCCACGGCCCGTCGACAACCTGCCAGAGCGGGTTTGAGGAGTATGTGCCAACGCCTTTCTTCGCCTGGGCGTTCAGGAAGTTGTAAACCGCCGCGCACTTGCTCACGGACGCCAAGCACCCGCCGCTGTCGGGCTTCGCGCCCACGGAGGTGACATCCCAGCTCAGCGGCAGCGGCGTGATCTGAGAGAGCTCGTTGTACCAGAACCAGCGGTGCGAGTAGGGGCGCTTCAGGTGGAAGCTGATGGTGGTCGGATTGACGATGGTGGTACCGGTGACGTTGCTCGGGTACGCGCCCGGAACGGCGGCAAACCACGTCTTTGCCTCAGCGGTCACCATGTTCTGCCAGAGCTTCACGTTTTTCGCGCTGAGCCGCTGCCCGTTTGACCAGTGGAGCTTCTTGAGCTTGACGGTAACCGTCTTGCTGTTCTTCGACCACGTCGGTGCGAGCGCGAGCGACAGGCGCGGGTTCATCACCGGATTCTGCCCGATTCCGGGCCAGTAGAGCGGCTTGTACAGGAAGAAGTCGAACGCGTTGGCGGTGGAGGCGTAGACCGGGCTCCACATCGGGAAGATGTAGTTGGGCACCGAGCCGGGCAGCATCGCGAACGTCGCGCTCCCGCCCTTGACGACCGCCCCGCCCTTGCCGATCGCCCCCGCCGGGGCGGCCACCAGGATGGCGACCACGGCCAGCAGCGCCGCGATGGGTCCCAGGCGGCGCCGACCGCCCAGCCCGTCGCGCACGGTTTGAAGCCCGCCCGCGGAGCGCGGTCGGGGGCTGTCGGCAGATCGATTCGTTGTCGGCTTCAAAGAGATCACCTGTGGGACTGCTGTCGCTGTGGGCAGGGGTAAGCGCGGAAAGACGGGCGATACTAGGAATTGGAGTGTTTATTCAGGGTTAAGCTGCCGGGCGTTGGCGGTCAGCGCTCGCGCGCGGCGGGGGCGTCGAGTTGGCTCTCCACGAGGTCCACGGCTACGTCGACCGCGCCCGCCAGGCGGGCCTCGTCGACCAGCTCGGGGCGTTCCTGCGGGGTGTGGTACTCGGGATAGGGGTGGTAGGTGATTGCCACCGACGGAATTCCCACGTCGGCAAACGGGACGTGGTCGGAGCCCGGCTGGGGCGGAGTGACGTGCACCGTGTAGCGCTGTCCCAGCCCGTGTCGCTGGATGATCGCCCGGGCGCGCCCTCGCAATTCCTCTGGGCCGGCCATCACCTCGAACGTGTCCCCGCTGGCGATGCAGTCGAGGCAAACGACGCCGACGATGTCGTCAAGCTCGCCGCGGATCTTGGCCTCGTCGACGAAGCGGCGCGAGCCGAGCAGCCCGACCTCCTCCGCGGCGAAGGCGCAGAAGAGCAGCGAGCGCGCGTGGGGCCCGCTGGCGCGCAGGCGTTCGAGCACCCGGAACATCCCCTCGACGCCGGTGGCGTTGTCGATGACCCCGGGCCCGCGCCAGACCGAGTCGAAGTGGGCGCACACGACGACTGCCTCGGAACTCTCCCCGTCGAGCCGGGCGACGATATTCGCGTCTCGCAGACCCGGCAATTCCTTACCGCCCGTGTGGAGGCGAGCCTCTGCCTGCTCGATGGAGGCAAGCCGGTCGCCGTCGGCGCGCCCGATCCAGACGGCCGGACCGCCGACTCGCGCCGGGGTGCGAGCGAGGCCCGGGATCGCCGCGCCCCGCGAGTTGACGTGGATGCGCGCGCTCTCGCGTCCCTCGCCGTCATTGATCGTGAAGACCGGGCTTCCGGATCCGTCCGAGTCGTGCGGCTTGTCTGTCGAGCCGATCAGGCGCACGATCCCGCGCAGCCCGTCCGGAGGCGTAGACGGTGAGTAGAAGCACGGACCCGCCGGCCAGCGCTCGCCGTTGATCTCGAGCACGGGCTCCTCCGGCTCATAGCCGGTGAGTTCGAACTCCTGGACGCTCGGCGAAAGCCCGAGCTCCCGGAAGGCGTCAGCTATTCGCCGTCTGGCGAGGGCCGCCTGCTCCGATCCTGCGGGCCGCGGGCCGATCTCAACACCCAGAGCGTTTATGAGGTCGATGTGTCGGTCTTGCAAGAGTCGCTCCGGTTGGGTCGCGACATCCTACATACCAGCATCGTTAGGTGTCAATCGACAACTCACGCCGCCGACCACAGTCGCCGAGCGAGGCCGACCGCAGTCGCCGAGCGAGGATCTGAAGCGCGCCGACCACGGGCGCCGACTTCTCAGCTCGGTCGTGGATCGTCGGCCAGGTAGGCGGCCGCCGGGCTGCCCGCCGGCGTGAAGACTCCGAGGACGCGCATTTCCGCGTCGGTGACGTTCTCGTTGATGTGGACGGTTCGCGGCGGAATCCGGACGGCACTATCGGCGGTCATCGATTGGATGCCGCCGGCCTGGTGGTATGCAGCCTCGCCGTCGAGCAGGTAGACGATCTCGTCGTACTGGTGAAAATGCCACGGGGCGGCTCCGGGGGGGACGATGCCGACGAACATCGTCGCGCGACAGCACGCGTTCTCGGGGCCGAGAAGGATCTGAAAGGAGCGCTTACCGGTCGCCGAGTCGGCCTGGTCGAGGTCGAGGCGCACCTGTGCGACGCGTTCGCCGAGCGGCGCGTGCTCGTCACAGCCCGGGCCGGCGCCGAACACGGCCAGCCGCGCGGGCGCGAGCGCGCGCACCGCTTCCGGCGTCGCCGCGTCGCTGAGGAACGCTGCGTCCGCGCCGACCGATACGCGCTCCGAGCCGCGCGTCACCTGCACGGCTCCGCGGAGCACGTAGACGAGCTCGTGGAGATCTGGATCGGATCCGAGCGTCAGCTGCGCTCCGGCTCCGAGGGCCACGACATCCAGCAGCAGTGGCGACCCCGGGCGCGACGCGACGAGCGACCGCCTGAGCGGTCCCGGCTCGCCGCCGTCGCGCTCGACAGGGGCGCGCTGCGCCTCTGCGACCAACTCGTAGCGCCCACCGGTTGGTCGCTCGCTAGCGGTCACGGGCGATCATCGTTCCGATCCCGTCTCCCAGCAGGTTGATCCCGACGACGAGCAGCATCAATATGATCCCCGGGTAGATCGCAAGCGACGCATGGCTGGTGATCGTCTCGAGGCCATCGGAGATCATGCCGCCGATCGAGGGGGTCGGAGGCTGCACGCCGAGCCCCAGGAAGTCAAGTCCCGACTCCAGGAGGATTATGGTCGGGATGCTAAGGGTCATGATGACGATCGCGGTGGGTAGAACGTGGGGCATGATGTGGCGCAGCATGATCCGGCGGCGGGGCGAGCCGAGCGCCTGCTGAGCGACGATGAACTGGCGCTCGCGCAGCACCAGTGTCGATCCGCGAGCGACGCGGGCGAACAGCATCCACTGAGTCCCCGCGAGGACGAGGATAAGCGTCAGCAGCGAGGCACCGACCGCACCAATCACGCTGATCGCGAGCAGGATCACCGGGATCGCCAGCAATCCATCGCAGATTCGCATCACCACGTCGTCCAGCCAGCCACCGACGAAGCCGGCGATCTGGCCGATCGCGACGCCGGCGACGCCGGCGATCACGACGCTGGCGACCCCGATCTCGACCGAGATGCGAATCCCGAACAGAAGTCGTGCGCCGAGATCGCGTCCGAGCGCGTCGGTCCCGAGCGGATGGCTGATGGTGCCGCCGTGCTCCCAGAACGGCGGCTGAAACGGGTTCTCAGGCCGGGCGACATACGCCGCGTTATGAAAGAACGATGCGGCGATCGCCAGCAGAATGAATATGGTGACGATGACGACACCGGTCCAGAGCGCCAGTCGCGGGAGGGTGGATTGGCCGATTCTCGGCGTCACGTTCGCTTCCCGGACGCCAGCGCGTCGCGGACCTGCGGGTCGAGCACGAGGTATGAGAGATCGACGAGTAGGTTCAGCAGAATCACGGCTGCCGCGGTGATGATGGTGATTGCCTCGACGACCCCGTAGTCGCCATTCTGGATCGACAGGATCGACAACTGCCCGATGCCGGGCCAGGCGAAGATCTGCTCAGTGATCACCGCGCCCGAGATGAGCTGGCCCAGCAGTACCCCGCCGAAGGTCAGCACGGGAATCACCGAATTCCGCAGCGCGTGGCGGATCACGATCTGTCGCGGATGCACGCCGCGTGACCGCGCCGCCTTGACGTAGTCAGTCGCCAGCGCCTCGATCATCGCGGTACGGGTCAGCCGAATGAACGCGATCGTCGGAGCGAGGGCGAGCGCCACGGCGGGAAGGATCAGCGACGAGAATCCCTGATCGCCTGACACCGGCACGAGTGCCAGGTCGACCCCGATCAGGAAGACCAGGATGACCGCCAGCCAGAACGACGCGACGCCCTGCAGGAGTCCGACGATCAGCCCGAGCCCGTGATCGATCCACGTGCCGGCGCGGACCGCCATCAGGATCCCGATCGGTATGCCGACCACGATCGCCAGCACAGTCGCCGCGATCGCGAGCCGCAGTGTCACCAATGAGCGCGAGGCAACCAACGACAGGATCGGGACGTGGAACTGGGTCGATGTCCCGAAATGCCCCAGCGCCGCGTGGCGCAGGAAGATCCAGTACTGCGCTGCGATCGAGCGGTTGAGGCCGAGCAGGCGCGTCTCGACGGCGCGCTGGTGTGGCGTCGAGCCCGGCGGGAGCAGGATGTCCACCGGGTTGGCCGCCAGGTGGCTGAGGCCGAACACGACGGTCACGACCACAAGCAGGAGCACCACCGCCTGGGCCAGCCGACGGAGCACGTAACGCGCGATCTCATGGCGCGCGCCCGTGTCCGTCCGGGCTAGACCAGACGGCGGTTCAAGCTCCTGCAGCGCTGTGGCGGTCAGCTCCGACACTCCGCCGGCGCCGGGTCCACGTGGAGGTTCTGTCGACTCACTTCCACTTGGCGTAGTACATGTACTCCACCTCCGTAGGCGGTGCCTTCCACTGCAGCGACTTGCTCATCCCCCAGGCATCGTCGTAGACGAACAGGTAGATGAACGGCGGGTCAGAGGTGATCTGGGTTTGCGTTTGCTTGAGCTTGGAGATGTAGCTCGATTGGTTCCGCGCGACGGCCGCCGCATTGATCGACTTATTGACGCTTGGGTTGTTGTACCAAGAGAATCCGGTCTTGCCACCAAGCACGATCGTCTGGAACATCTGCAACGGATCCGGGAACGTCGAACCCCAGGCCCCGTAGAAGGCCGCGGGGATGGTGCGCTTGGCGGTCACGGTGGCGAACTTGTTGAACGAGACCTGATCAATGGTCGCCTTGACGCCGACCTGCTGTAGCTCGCTCGCGACCACCTGGACGATCTGCGGCCCGAGCACATAGTGGGCCGCGGGAACCATGATCGTCAACGGGAACCCATTGGGATAACCCGCCTGCTTGAGCAGGGCCTTGGCCTTGGTGGGATTGTAGGGGTAGGGCTTCGGGGCACTGTTGAACCCGGCGAAGTAGGACGGAACGAGATTCGCGACGACACTACCCAGACCGTTCAACGGCGATTTGATCAGAGCCTTCTTGTCGACCGCATAGTTGAGCGCCTTGCGCACGAGCTCGCTCTTGAGGTATGGGTTGTCGAGCGTGTCGAGCCACACCGCGGCGACTCGCGTGCTCGGCACGGTGGTCACCTTCAGGCTCGAGTTGCGCTGCACGGTCGACACGTTGCTGGGGTCAAGGCCGAACACGAGGTTGACCTTGCCCGACAGCAGCGCGGCAAGCTGCGACGAGGTCGATGGCATCGTGTCCCAAACGAGCTTGGAGATCGGCGCCTTGCCGAGGAAATAGTTCGGCTTGGCCTGCATGACCATTGACTGATCCGGCGTGTAGCTGACCATTGTGTATGGCCCGGTGCCGTCCGGCTTGGTCGTCAGGCCGCCGCTTTGACCGACCCCAGCGCCGGCCGGAACTATCAGAAGCTGGGTCAGGGACGCCAGCAGCGATTGCGTCGGTGACTTCGTGTACAGCGTCACCGTGTATGGCCCATTGGCGACGGCTTTGGTCAGCGACGGAAACAGGAAGGCCGCGAGCGCCGGAGAGCTGTGTGGGAGCTTGCCGAGCAGCGCTTTCACCGAGTACACGACGCTTTGCGCGTTGAACGGCTGACCGCCGTCGAACTTCACGCCGCGGCGCAGCGTGAACTGCAGCTTGGTGGGAGTGAGCTGCTTCCACTTCGTCGCGAGTACCGGGATGAACTTGTGGAAGTTGGTGCCCTGGCCGGCGAAGTCCACGAGCGGGTCATACAGGTTGCGCAGCACGCTGTAGGTCGCGGTCACGCGCTGTTGCAACGGATCGAGCGAGACCGGGTCGGTACTCTGGGCGATCGTCAGCTGGGTTGGCTTCGTCTTAGCCGGTGCGATCGACGCCGAGGTACCCGTGGCAGCGGCCACGGCGAGCACGGTCACCGCCAACGCTATATGTCTCTTTGTGATCCTCATGCATGCCTACCTCCTGTCCCTTCGGGACTTTCGATGAACGAATGGTCAGTCGCGGATTGATGGGCTGGGGCCGGATCGGCGGTCGCCAGATGCGGTACGGAAGAGATGAGTTGCTTCGTGTAGGCGTGAGCCGGGGTTCGGAGGACCTGCTCGGCGGGGCCGCATTCGACCAGCCGACCGAGATTCAGGACGCCGATCGTGTCGCTCATCGCGGCGACCGGTCCGAAGTCATGGGTGATGAACAGCATCGAGATACCCTCGTCCTGCTGCAGGCCACGGAGCAGATTGAGGATCTGCGCTCTGGTCGAGACGTCCAGCGAGGACACGGCCTCGTCGCAGATCAACAACTGCGGCTTTAGGATCAGCGCACGGGCGATGCACACGCGCTGCAGCTCGCCGCCCGAGCACTGCCGTGGATACCTCGTGCCGATGGTCTCCGGCAGTCCGACCGCCGCGAACGACTCGCTGACTCGCTCGGACATGTCCCGAGGCGAGCGGCCCTCGTGAATCTTCAGTGCCTCGGCGATCGAGGCACGAACGGTCAGTCGGCCGTCCAGCGAGTTGCGCGCGTCTTGGAAGATGACCTGCAGGTCGGTGCGCAGGGCGCGCATCTCCGACCTCGACAGCTTCTCGAGAGTTCTGCCCTGAAATTCGATCTGGCCGTCGTATGTGCCGTTCAGCTGGAGGATGCACTGGGCCAGCGTCGACTTTCCGGAGCCCGAACCCCCGATCAGGCCGAACGTCTCGCCCGGAAGGATCTCGATGCTCACATCCTCCAGGGCCGGCTTTGAGTTCGGTCGCCGGCCGTAGCGCTTGGTGACCCCGACCACCCGCAGGGCCGGGCTACCGTCGCGGCGCGTGCGGCGGTAACTCTCTGCCGCGTCCCGGTGCCCGCGCGAAGCCGATGCGTCCAACCCGGCCGTCGTGCGAGGGTGGAAGGTGCGCGCCAGTCGGCTCGGCTCGACCTCCCGCAGCGCGGGATGCTCGTTGGCACAACGACTGTCCGAGTCATCGTCCGCGTAGGGGCAGCGGGGATGGAACCAACATCCCGGGGGCCGATCGCCGATGTCCGGCGGCCGGCCTCTGATCGTCGGCACTCGCCGCCAGCGAATGGTCCTGTCCTGGGGATCCGGGACCGCAGTCAACAGTGCCTCGGTATAGGGGTGGCGTGGATCGCGCAGCATGGCCGCGGTGTGGCCGTATTCGACTACTTCGCCGGCGTACAGGACCGCGACCCGATCGGCGACCTGTGCGACCACGCTCAGATCGTGGCTGATCAGAACCAGACCGATCCCCTGGGTTCGACACAGCTCCGCAAGCAGCCGCATGATGCTCGCCTGCACGGTCACATCGAGTGCGGTGGTGGGCTCGTCGGCGACGATCAGCCGCGGTCCGCACGCCATCGCGGCGGCGATCATCACACGCTGCCGCATGCCGCCTGACAGTTGGTGGGGGTGGGACTTCAGCAACTGCTCGGTCGGGTCGAGGTGGACCAGCTCGAGCAGCTTCAAAGCGCGCCTCCGCGCCGCGCCGCGAGACAGGTGCAGGTGCGTCCGCGGCCCTTCCGTGAGATGACGCTCGATCGTCAGCACCGGGTTGAACGCGGCGATGTGATCCTGGGGGACGAATCCGACCACCCGCCCGCGAAGCGTTCGCAGCCTCCGTTCGGAGGTGCCGACGAGGTTCTCCCCGGCGAGCGAAATCCGACCTTCGATCCGCAGGCCCGCCGGCAGAAGCCCGGTTGCGGCCGCTGCGAAGGTCGATTTGCCACACCCGGACTCGCCAACGACCGCCAGCACCTGCTCGGCGTCGACCGTCAGCGAGACATCGCGCAGGATCTGCTCTCCCCGTAACGTGCTGACCGTGACCAGCTCCGCGTCGAGCACCTTCGTTGAAGCCGCCTGGGACGACGCCACCTCGAATTCGGCTCCGGCGGCAAGCTCGGTTGCAGGTTCGACGCCCATCCCGTCCATGGAGCCGGGGTCGGCCTCGCTCACGCCGTACTTGAATCCCGAGCGAGCAACGAGAGCATGCGGCAGACGACCTCGTGTCCGCGCTCGAACAGCTCTCGGGGTAGGTGCTCGTTCGGGGAGTGCGCGCGGGAGGTCGGCAGGCTGAACGCGACGTTGACGAACGGTGCCCCGGTTGCACGCGAGAGGATCGCGGCGGCCGGCAGCGATCCGCCGGTGACCACGGCCCTGGCGGTCCGCCCCCAAGTCTCGGTAAGTGCAGTCAGCGCCGCCGTCGGTGCCGGGGCGTCGCTATCGGAACGGGCGGGCCAGGCTCCGGGCAGCGTCCAAGGGATGTCGACCTTCGCCCCCTTTGGCGCGTGCGTCCGCAGATGCTCGGACACGAGGTCGATGATTTCGACCGGATCCTGATCGAGCACCAGACGGCAACTGATCACCGCCTGGGCCTGGGCGACGACGATTGTCTTGAGTCCGTCTCCCGTGTAGCCGCCCTCGATTCCGACGATCTCGAGCGTCGGTCGGGTGCGGATCCGTTCGCCGGGGGTGTAGCCGGGATCCCCTACGAGTTCCGACGCTCCGGACTCGCGCAAGAGAGTCGCCGGGTCGACGGCGTCCTCCGGTTCCGTGTCGACGACCGCATCGTAGAAGCCGCTGACCAGTACGCGACCATCCTCGTCGTGCAGCGACGCGAGCAGGCGCGCGAGCGCCGCTGCCGCGTTCGGAACAGCGCCGCCGTACTGCCCCGAGTGCAGGTCGTGTGAGGCGGTCGTGACCCTGACTCGAAGCGCGGCCATGCCGCGGACTCCGACCGTCACGGCGGGATCGTCGAGGCCGGGAATGCCGCCGTCTGCGATCACGACGGCGTCGGCGCGAAGTTCGTCCGCGTGGTGTTCGGCCAGCCATTCCAGCGCGTACGGGTTTGACTCCTCGTTGCCCTCGATCAACACTCGGACGTTGCACGGCAGGCTGTCCGTGAGCTCGTGCAGCGCGCGCAGCGATTGCAGGTAGATCAGCAGGTTCCCCTTCATGTCCGCGGCGCCACGGCCGTAGAGCAGACCGTCGTCCTGGGTCAGCTCAAACGGGGGCGAGGTCCACAGATCGAGGGGTTCGACAGGTTGAACGTCGTAGTGGCCATACACCAGGACCGTGAAGGCTCCGGGGCCTGCAGCGAGGCGCTCCGCGAGCACGATCGGGTGCTCCGGCGTCTGCAGGACGCGCGCGTCAAATCCAGAGGTCTCGAGGTGGGAGCACAACCATGTGGCGCACTCGTTCATCTCGCGTTCATGGCCCGGTTGACCCCCGACCGTCTCGAACGCGACCAGTTCGCGCAGCTCGTCCAGGTGCGCCTGACGGCGGCTGTGGAAGTGCTCCTGAAGGGCGGTGAGCGAGGCTACGCTGATACACGAAGACTCTACATATCAGCCTGCATAAGCGTCAAGCGAGAGTACGATGTGGCGCTCAACCGCCCAGGAGAAGACCATGAGCGTGACTACGTACCTCGAACTCAACCGCGAGCGACAGTTGTCCGAACTCGTGCAGTTCGCGGCGATCCCGAGCATCAGCGCTCTGTCGGCGCACCGCGACGACATCGAGCGCTGCGCGGAGTGGCTCCGCGACCACATGGAGCGGATCGGGCTCGAGGACGTGTGCCTCCTCCGTTGTGGTGGTAACCCGGTCGTGTACGGCGAATGGATGCACGCGTCGGCGGGGGCGCCGACCGTCCTCGTCTACGGTCACTACGACGTTCAGCCCGCCGATCCGCTCGAGCTATGGACGTCGCCTCCGTTCGTGCCGACGGTCCGCGACGGTCAGATATACGCCCGAGGGATCTCCGACAACAAGGGACAGATCTTCACGGTTCTGGCCGGACTCGAAGCGGCATTGGCGGACGGGGGCTCCCTTGCCTGCAACGTGAAGGTGATCGTCGAGGGTGAGGAGGAGTTGCGCGCGGACTACCTGGACGAGCTGATGCGCACGTCGCCCGAGCTCTTGGCGGCGGACGTGTTACTCAACAGCGACAGCAGCTTCCTGGCGCCGGGGGTTCCGTCAGTGCCGATCGGACTCCGCGGAATGGTCGCTCTCCAGTTCACCGTCAGAACTGGTACGAGCGACGTCCACTCGGGGATGTTCGGCGGCGTCACGCCCAACGCCCTGCAGGTGATGGCGGCGATCCTCACCACGCTCAAGGATGGCGACGGGAAGGTGCTGGTCGACGGGTATTACGACGATGTCGACGAGGTGTCCGCCGAGGAGCTGGAGTCATGGGAGCGGCTCGGCATCGACGATGACTCGGTGCTCGCGCAGTCCGGGGCCTTTGCGATTATGGCCGAGCCCGGCTATGGCCTGCTTCATCGCCAGTGGGCACGACCGACGCTCGATGTCGTCGGGATGTGGGGAGGATTCCAGGGCGAGGGGCTGAAGACGATCATCCCAGCGGCGGCGCACGCCAAGCTTTCCAGTCGGCTTGTACCTGACCAGGGAATGGACGACATCCTCGACAAGATCGAAGCGCACCTTCGTCGCGTTGTCCCGCCGAACGTCGACTTGACAATCGACTGGCGGCTGCCCGGCGCGCCGGCGATGCTGACGCCGGTCGACCACCCCGCGGTGCACGCCGCTGTGGACGCCTTGACGGCAAGCTTCGGACGCCAGGCTGAGGTGGTCCGCCAGGGCTTCTCGGTCCCCGTCAACGAGATCGCCGATCGTAACCTCGGACTGCCTGCCGTGATGCTCGGCTTTGCCTCACCCACCGATGCGTGTCACGCTCCTGACGAACACTTCTCGCTGGCGAGCTTTGACGCGGGCCGCCGTGCTACGGTCGAATTTCTCCGTCGATACGCGGCGCGGGTCGCCGCCTGAAGAGTCAGTGGTATGTGTCGCTGGTGTCACCGCCCGCGAGCGAGGCGCAGGAGGGTCTGCTCCACATCTGCCACCGTCGTCAGCGGATTGATGAGGCACAGTCGGTAGACGGTGCGGCCGCCGAGCGCCGTGCAGGTGAGGGCCGCAAACCCGGTGGCGGTGAGCCGTCGCGCGTGTTCGACGTGCTCCGGACCGCTGAGGCCCACGTCGGCAAACGTGATCACGCCGAGCTGAGCGGGCGTGACGACCTCCCAGCGGCCGTCGTTCTCGAGCAGCGCCTGCACCTTCTCGGCCAGCCCGATGCTGCGGTCGATCGCGTCCGCGACGGCGCGCGTCCCGTGCGCCTTCAGGGTCAGCCAGACCTTGATCGCACGAGCGCGACGGCTCAGTTCCGGGCCACGGTTACGCATATCGACCTCGTCCGCCACCGAGCTCAGGACGTCGCGGAGGTACTCGGGGTTCATCGTGAAGCACGTTTCCAGCGCCCCCGGTCGCCTCACCAGGACGGCACCGACGTCGAAGGGCTGGAACAGCCACTTGTGCGGATCCAGCGTCAGCGAGTCGGCACGCTCGAGGCCGTTCAATACCGCACGACCGGCTTCGGTCATGGCCGCCGGCGCGCCATAGGCGCCGTCGACGTGCAGCCAGTGGTCCTGCTCGGCGCAGAGATCGGCGAGGGCGTCGAGCGGATCACAAGCGCCGGTGTTGGTGGTCCCGGCGGTCGCGATCACGATCCCGCGACCGCCACCGTGGCCACGATCCGCGCGCAGTGCCGAGCGCACGTCCTCACACGCCCAGCGGTACCGATCGGTCGCCGGCACGACCCGGATCTGCTCGTCCCCAAGGCCAAGCAACCGAAGCGCGCGCCCGATAGACGAGTGCGTCTGGTCCGAGAGGAAGACGGTCCCGTCGTAGCCCCCAGCCCGCGCCGCCGCGAGTACGGTCATGTTGCCGATCGACCCGCCAGAGACGAGCACCCCCTCGGTTCCCGGGGGAAAGCCCATCAGCTCTCGGAGCCATTCGACCACCACGAGCTCGAGCTGCGACGTCCCCGATCCGCCGCCCCAGGACGACGCGATCCCGTTGTAGCCAACCCCGAGCCACTCCCCGAGGATCCCGGTCAGGCTCGCAGGGCTCGGCACCCGCGCGAAGAAGCGGGGGTGGGCCGAGTTCTGCATGTTCGCCAGGGCGTGCTGGGCCAGCGTCTCGATCAGCTCGTCGATGTCGGACGGCTCAACTGGAACGGGGCCGGACAGCGCGGCGAGCGATTCGCGATCGGCCTCCTGGATCACCGGGACCCGGTCAAGCTCGGCCCAGTGGTCCGCGACGCGATCGACCAGCCGATGCCCGAGCTCGCGGAAGCGCTCGGCGCTCAGCCCCAGCGGATCGACGGCGCCTGTGTCCGTCCTGGCCGCACCGAGGTGGCCGGACGCGCTGGGACCGACTTGACGGCACATGTCGTCAAAGCCCGCTCAGGCCACCCACGGAAAATCACCCCTGTGAAGGCACCTCACGCCAGGTCGAACCGGTCGAGGTTCATGACCTTCGTCCAGGCCGCGACGAAGTCCTGCACGAACTTCTCGCCCGCGTCGTCGCTGGCGTAGAGCTCGGCCACCGCCCGCAGCTCGGAGTTCGAGCCGAACACGAGGTCGGCGCGGCTGCCGGTCCACTTGTGCTCGCCGGTCGCGCGGTCACGACCCTCGTACTCCCTGGCGATGCCGTTTGCGCCGGACGCCGGTGCCCAGACAGTGCCCATGTCGAGCAGGTTGACAAAGAAGTCGTTGGTCAGCGAGCCGGGCCGGTCGGTGAAGACGCCGACGGATGAGCCGCCGGCGTTGGCTCCCAGCACCCGCAGACCCCCGACCAATACCGTCATCTCCGGTGCGCTCAGTGTCAGCAGGTTCGCGCGATCAACCAGCAGGAACTCCGCCCCCAACCGGTGGGCGGGCGGGCCTGATTCTTCATAGTTGCGGAACCCGTCCACGGTCGGCTCCAGAGCCGCGAACGATTCGACGTCTGTCTGCTCCTGGGAGGCGTCGGTCCGCCCCGGCGCAAACGGAACCTCGACCTCGTGCCCGGCGTCCCGGGCGCCCTTCTCCACCCCCGCACACCCGGCCAGCACGATCAGGTCAGCCAGCGACACCCGTCTGCCGCCCAGCGCCGCTGAGTTGAAGTGCGTCTGGATGCCCTCGAGTACGGCCAGTGTGCTCGCCAGCTCGTCGGGGTCGTTGATCGCCCAGCCGCGCTGGGGCTCGAGCCGGATCCGCGCCCCGTTGGCGCCGCCGCGCTTGTCGCCGCCACGGAAGGTCGAGGCGGACGCCCAGGCGACAGAAACCAACCGCGATACGGACAGCCCGGATGACAGCACGCGCTCTTTGAGCTCGGTGATCTCGGCGGGGCCGATCGGCTCGTGGTCGAGCGCCGGCACCGGGTCCTGCCAGATCAGCTCCTCGCTCGGGACCTCCGGCCCGAGGTAACGCGCCCGCGGTCCCATGTCGCGATGGGTCAGCTTGAACCAGGCGCGGGCGAAAGCGTCCGCGAGCTCGTCCGGGTGCTCGAGGAAGTGCCTCGAGATCGGCTCGTACACGGGATCCAAGCGAAGCGACAGATCGGTCGTCAACATGGTCGGCGGGCGCCGGTCCGCGGGGCCGATCGGCCCGGGGACGGTACCGGTTCCGGCTCCGTCCTTCGGCTGCCACTGGTGAGCGCCGCCCGGGCTCTTGGTCAGCTCCCACTCGAAGCCGAACAGGTTCTGAAGGAAGTTGTTGCTCCACTGCGTCGGCGTTTGACTCCAGGTCACCTCGATCCCGCTGGTGATCGTGTCCGCGCCGTTGCCCGTGCCGAAGCTGTTCTTCCAGCCGAACCCCTGTTCCTCGAGCGGGGCGCCCTCGGGCTCGGCACCGACGTACTGCTTGTCGCTGGCAGCGCCGTGGGTCTTGCCGAACGTATGGCCGCCGACGATCAGCGCCACGGTCTCATAGTCGTTCATCGCCATCCGCCTGAACGTCTCGCGAATGTCGACCGCCGCCTTCAGGGGGTCCGGGTTACCGTTCGGGCCCTCAGGGTTGACGTAGATCAGGCCCATCTGGACGGCCGCGAGCGGACTCTCTAGCTGGCGGTGACCGGTGTAGCGCTCGTCGCCCAGCCAGATCTTCTCGGGGCCCCAGTAGACGTCCTCGTCGGGCTCCCACGCGTCCACGCGGCCACCGCCGAAGCCGAACGTCTGCAGGCCCATCGACTCGAGCGCGACGTTGCCGGACAGGACCATCAGGTCCCCCCATGACAGGCTGGCGCCGTACTTCTGCTTGACCGGCCACAGCAGCCGCCTCGCCTTGTCGAGGCTGACGTTGTCCGGCCAGCTGTTGAGCGGCGCGAAGCGCTGCTGGCCCGTGCCGGCGCCGCCGCGGCCGTCGTTGATCCGGTACGTGCCGGCCGCGTGCCACGCCATCCGAATGATTAGCGGGCCGTAGTGGCCGTAGTCGGCGGGCCACCAATCCTGTGAGGTCTTCAGCACCTCCTCGATGTCCCGCTTGACGGCCGCGAGGTCGAGGCTCTCGAACGCCTCCGCGTAGTTGAACTCCTCGCCCAGCGGGTTGGCGACCGCGGGGTTCTTGGCGAGGATTTTGAGGTTCAGCCCGTGCGGCCACCAGCCGCGGTTGCCGCCGCCCTCGGCCGGGTACGGCGCGCGACCGTTGGTCACCGGGCAGGCGGCCTGGCTGTCCTGCGGCATCTCTGCGGCGACTGCGTCGGGGGTATCAGACACGGGAGTCCTTCTTTCTGTCAGGTGCGGGGGGACTGGTCACTCAGGTCAGGCTCGTATCACGGGGATCGATCACCGTTTGCCATTGCGGGCGAACAGTTCGGGCACAGGCCCCAGTAAATGACCTCGGCCTCGTCGATCTCGTATCCGTGATCGTCGGGCGCCGTCAGGCAGGGGGCGGCGCCGACGGCGCAACCGACGTCCGCGATCGAGCCGCACGAGCGGCAGACGATGTGATGGTGGTTGTCGCCGGTCTCTCGCTCGTAGCGGGCGACGGAGCCCGACGGCTGGATTCGGCGGACCAGTCCGGCGTCGGTCAGCGCGCGCAACACGTCGTAAACGGCCTGGTGGGAGACCGCGCCGAGGTTCCGGCGGGCGGTCGCGATGATCGAGTCCGTGTCGGCGTGCGGATGGGCCTGCAGCGCGGACAGCACGGCGATCCGCGGACGCGTCACCCGCAACCCCGCCGCGCGAAGCGTCTGTTCGAACTCCGACGTCGCCACCACTTCAGTATCGGCAGCTTTCTGGAATCAATCAAGAGTGGCGAGACCGAAATTTCGGCCCGTGCCGGCTTCGCGTCTGATCCCCTGCCAGCGCCGTCCCGCGCCGCCCCGCGCCAATGTGTGCGCGCGATGGCGGCTCCGTTAGACGTCGGCTTTTCGTGCCGGAACGGGCTGGAGTTGGTCGAAATCCAGGAAATACTGGAGCGGGGACCACAGGTAAGAAAGAGGTAAGAGCTGGTTAACAAACCAACGTCACGTCGGGCTGGGCGACCGGTCGTCGTCGGCGGCGCTCTGGTGGTGCTTGCGTTGCTGATCCTCAGTCGCACGCTGGGCCTCTCTGCGCGACCGGTCGGGCCGATCAACCCGGCGGCGTTCAGCCGCGGCGCGTGCGTCGCCTTCGCCCCGACTCACGGCGACCGCAACCTCACAGTGTTCCTCGACGCCGGCCACGGAGGCCTCGATCCGGGCGCGGTCGGCACGACCGAGTCCGGTCGGACGATCTACGAAGCCGACGTGGCGCTGCCCGTCGAACTCGACACGTCGGCGCTGTTGCGCGGCGACGGCTTCCGGGTGGTGGTGTCGCGGACCGGCAACACGTCGGTCGCGCGGCTCGGGCGGGCGGACGTCGTGAACCACGAGCTGACCGTCAACGGCGTCCACGACGACGTGGCTGCGCGCGACGTCTGCGCCAACGACGCCCACGCCAACGTCCTCGTCGGGATCTACTTCGATGCTGGCGCGCCGAGCAACGCGGGCTCGGTCACGGGCTACGACGCCGTCCGGCCCTTCGCCGACGACAACGTGCGGCTGGCGAACCTCATCCAGTACGACGTCCTGGCGGCGATGAACGCCCGTGGCTGGAACATCCCCAATGCGGGCGTGGTTCCCGACAGCCAGCTGGGCTCCTCGCTCACCAGCAGGTCGGTCTCCTACGGCCACCTGCTGTTGCTCGGGCCCGCCGCCCGAGGCTGGTTCTCGGCGCCCAGCCAGATGCCTGGGGCGCTGATCGAGCCGCTGTTCATCACCGACCCGTCCGAGGGGTCGCTCGCCGCCAGCCGGGACGCACAGCACGTGATCGCCAGCGGGTTGGCGAGCGCGATCGAGCAGTACTTCGCGCCGGCCAAGCGATCATCGGGATGAGGCGATGACGCCACGGCCATTGGCCATTCGGGGCCAACGGCCGGGACTGAGCGCTCAGGAGCTCGCGAGCCGGCGCTTGGCCTCGGCGTAGAGATCGGCGGGCAACGGACCTCGCGTGGCGGCGTGCACGTTCTCGCGCAGGTGCTCGAGGCTGCTGGTGCCGACGATCGTGCTCGACAGTGCCGGGTGGCTGAGCGTGAACCGCAGCACGAACTCGTGCCTGGTCATGCCGTCGTCGAGCAGCTCGTCGAGTCCGGCCGCCTGCCAGCGGTCCTGGGCGGCGGGGCCGCTGGAACCGAGCGGCTGCACGGTCCAGTTCTTGTCCTCGGCAGCCGAACCGCGGGCGACGCCGCCGCGAATCAGAACTCCGGCACCTGCGGCCGCCGCCCGCGACAGCATCTCGTCGTGGTGGGGCTGTAGCGCCGAATAGGGGATCTGAAACACGTCGAAAACGCTCATCTCGATCTGTCCCGGCAGATTCGGCAGCGTTCCGGACATCCCGAGGAAGCGGACCTTGCCCTCGTCCCTGAGGCGCTCCATCTCCTCGACCGTTCCGTCCGCCTCCAGCTCCGCCCGCGACGGCGACATGTGGACCTGGACGAGGTCGAGGTGGTCGGTCTGCAGTCGCCGCAGGCTCTGCTCGACGCCGGCGCGGACGTTCGCCGCGGAGAAGTCGTGGGGAAGCGGAGGCACGACATCGCTGGGCAGCGACAGCATGCAGCCGCACTTGGACGCGAGGAAGTACTCGTCGCGACGCCCACTGAGGTAGCGGCCGATCAACTCCTCGCTGCGCCCGTAGTCGATCGACGTGTCGATCAGATTGACGCCGGCGTCCAGCAGTTCGTTGAGCAGCCGGCCGGCGTCGGCCTCCTCGAGTTCGGGGCCGCGGGGCCGGCCGCGGAGCTCCATCGCCCCATAGCCGAGGACCGTCACCTCGACTCCGGTCCGTCCGAGACATCGAGTGGGAATCGTCATCGCCTGACCGCGGCGCACCCTACAGCGTCCCGGTTGGAACCGCAGTCGCGGGCACCCTGCCGGACTATCCTCTGCAAAACCGTCAGGTTCAACGAGATGGCCCCGACACCACGGACTCAGGAAGAAGAGGACGAGTACGAACTCACGCTGTTCGGGCGTGCGGTGATACCCCTTGGGGCACTGCTGGTTCGCCTAGACGGCGGGCCCGAGCCACCCGACTTTCGGGGCTGGGCGGCACTCGTCAAGCGGTTGACTCGCCGCTACCTGGTGCTGCTGCTCGGCATCGCCGGGGCGCTCGTGGTGGCTGCCGCTGTTGTCGTCTACCTGCTCACGCGGACAAGTCCCAGTCCGAGCACCACGGCAGCTGCCAGGCTCGCCCTCGCGCCGTCCCGGGGACACGCGCCCGCAGTCGCCAATGCCAACTTCCTGGCGCTCTCATACAGCGGCGTGAAGTTCCCCAACTACTCGTCGATGAACGCGGTCGCGACCGGGCAGCTGAGCAATCGGATCGACGGTCGCTCCGCGGTGACCGTGTTCTACCGGCTCAAAGGGGGTCAGCGGCTCAGCTATACGGTGTTCTCGGGTGCGCCCGCCCGCCCCCCAGCCGTTGCCCGCGTGGACTACTACGGATCGATAGGACTCCACACCTACCGCACGCACGGACTTACGGTCGTCACGGCCGTGCGACACGGTCGGACCACGGTGACCTCGTCGCCGGCCGACCGGACCACCGTTTTGACCCTCGCGGCCGATCCGATCGTGAAGGAAGGGAATCAGGGCTCCTCTGGCTGCGCCGTCTGCGGTTAGCGTCCGTGCGGCGACAAGCAGTTTGATGCGCCGGCGCTCAGGGTACTTCTCCATTCAGCGCGCTCGGGCGCGGGGTGTGAGTCCCGGTCCGCAACGCGCCCGGGGCTCGGGCCGCCCCCCGCGGGCCCGAGCCCCGACCGCACCGGACTGGATTTCGAGCTAGCTGCGGCCGCCCGTCGAGTCAATTAGGGGCATTATGCTCTGGATTCGGCCAGGTTGAAACGATGGCATTTACACCACGCTCTGACGAGAAAGTCGCCAACGCGATCACGCGTCTCGTAGACGGAATGCTCAATGACGCCGAGCGCCTCCTCGCGGCATCGGCTGAGCCCAAGTCGGCCGCGTGAGCGGAGCGTTGGCGCCCTCTCCTCGCGAGGCGGGAAGCCTGCCGTTCCCGGATCGGCCGGTCGGCACGCCGAACGGCGAGATGCCGTTCGATCACCTCGTCGTCGTGATGATGGAGAACCACTCGTTCGACAACGTCCTGGGCGCGCTCGGCAGAACACGCTCGGACGTCGACGGCCTCACCTTCGACCTCGACGGCAACGCGACGAACTTCAATCCCGGCACCGCCGACACGCTCGCCGAGGTGACCGCCTTCCCCTTCCCGAACACAGCTCAGGCAAAGCACGTGGTGCAGACGTGGAGGGCCGCGCATCGGCAGATCAACGGCGGCGCGATGGATGGGTTCGTCAGGTCCGCGAAAAACGTAGAGGCGATGGGTTACTACACCTCGGAGACACTGCCGTTCGCCCATTCGGTCGCGAGCACGTTCACTCTTGCCAACAGGTGGTTCTGCTCGTTGCCGGGGCCCACCTATCCGAACCGGCGCTTCCTGCTGGCCGGTACCGCATATGGCGGGACCGTGACAAAGGAATCCGCCGTGCTCGAGTCGCCGCCCGGTGGCACGATCTTCGACCTACTGTCCCGGCACGGCATCAGCTGGGCTGACTACTTCACCGACATCCCGGGGACGCTGGTGATCGCATCGATCCTCCGCAAGCATTGGCGACACCACCGAAGGATGAGGAAGTTCTTCGACGACTGCGCCGCCGGCAGGCTCCCGGCGGTGAGCTTCGTCGACCCCGGTGCAGGCGTCCTCGCCTCATTCGTAGAGACGGCATCGACGCGGTTGCCGGTGCTGCGCCAGGAGCTCGAGGGGATCCAGGCACGCCTCCAGCGCGCCGCCCAGGCGGGAACCGAGGAGAGCCCGCAGGACATGTACTACGGAGAGGTGTGGGCGCATCGGGTGCTCGAGGCTATCCTGCGCTCGCCGGCCTGGCCTCGCACGCTCCTGATCTACACCTACGACGAGCACGGGGGCTACTACGACCACGTGCCGCCGTCGCCGGCGATCGCGCCGGACGAGATCCCGCCCAAGCTTCAACCGAGCGACCCCCCTGGCGGCTACGACGTCTATGGCCCCAGGGTCCCAGCCGTCGTCGTCTCGCCGTACTCCAAGCCGGGCGGCTCGACCAACGTTATCCACGACCACACCTCGGTGCTGGCGACGATCGAGGCGAAGTGGAACCTGCCCGCCTTGACCCGCCGCGATGCCAACGCCGCCACGGTCATGGACTTCCTCGACACCGGCACCGCCGCGTTCCTGGATCCGCCCGAGATCGTTGGCCCATCGCCCACGGGCCAATCAGGGCCCGCGACTCCTGGTGCGGCCACGTAGCCTGCCGACTCGACCGTCTGTCCAGATCGGCGGCGGCAGCCCGTATAAGCGACAGTCTCCGCGGGGACGACAAGCCGACCGCCTCGACCGAGAGAGTCAGATGCCGCCTGCCAAGCGCCGACAGACCCCTGTCTCAAATCCCGCGATCCCAGTCGGCCCACCGGCGGCGCCGCTGAACCTCGAGGACGTGGTTGGCGCCGACTTCCTAGCGCCGATCCTCGCCGGCAACAAGATCGGCTTCCATTCGGTCGGGGATACAGGGGCCTCGTCGACCGGAGCGATACCGCACGAGGCCGCCGTTGCCGACGCGATGGTCGCTGATCTGGCTCGATCCCCGGCAATCACGATGGTGAGGTCACCTACCTCCACGGGGGCGCCCAACCGGACGTTCCGAGCCTGCAGGCGTTCATCGCCAACTTCTGCTCCCGCGAACCCGCCAAACCCCCGGATGCGGGAGGTCTGGCGCGCACGACGATGACGCAACCCGGCGTGTATTTCACGCTCGACGCCCCGTTCGTGTCGATCATCGGCCTCTACACCAACGTGCTCGAGGGCCCCGGTGTGGTGACCGACTCGGGCGGGCACTACCCGGCCCTGAAGGGCGACGGGCAGTTCGACTGGCTGGCACGACCGTCTGCAGCCGACCACGTCACCGTGGCAATCTAGATCAATGCCCGATCACGTCCGGCTCGCCGGAAGCGAGCGACCCAGAAAAGCCGACGCGGTCCGCGTGGCCGATCTCGACCAGGGTGAGGCGATCGAGGTCACGGTGACGCTGGCCGGACCGGAGCTGCCAGAGCCCAACCCCGCGGAGCCGCTGTCACGGGAGACCATGCGTCGACGCTACGGCGCGAAGCCTGAGACGATCCGACGAGTTTCCGCGGCGATGGAGGCCCTCGGCCTGCGAATCGAGGAGCACTCGGAGCTGACGCGCAGCCTCAGGGTGAGCGGCACCGTCGAGCAGCTCGAGGCTGCATTCCGGGCCCAGCTCGGCGTGTATCGGACATCCGATGGAAAGCTCTTCCGCGGCCGCGAGGGGGAGCTTCAGTTCCCGGCCGAGCTCGACGGGCTGATAACCGGCGTCTTCGGCCTCGACCAGCGTCGCGTCGCGCACCGCAAGGCGCAGCCGAGCGGCCCGGCCGCGGCGGCCTCGACCGCGCCGCTGTCGCCGAGCCAGATCGCCGAGCAATACCGGTTCCCCGGCGGGGACGGCGCGGGGCAGACGGTCGCGATCGCCGAGTTCGGCGGCGGCTACTTCGCCGACGACCTCGCGGCCTTCTGCGCCAAGCAGGGCACGCCCGTGCCGAAGGTGACAACAGTGAGCGTCAGCGGCGCGCCGATCCTGACGCTCGAGCAGATCCGGCAGCTGCCTCCAGAGCAGCGGACCGATCAGCTCGGGGACAGCATCGAGGTGGCCATGGACGTCCAGATCGTCGCCGGACTCGCGCCCGGCGCAGCGATCGTCGTCTACTTCTCGACCTCCGACCAGAAGGGCTGGGTGGACCTGCTCAACGAGGTGCTCGTCGGCAGACCAGCGTTGCCGATGGTCCTCTCGGTCAGCTGGGGGCTGGTGGAGGACGCTGCGGACTGGTCGAAAGCCGCCCTGTCGGCGATCAATGAACGGCTGCAGGCGCTCGCCAACCTGGGCATCACCGTCTGCGCCGCGACCGGGGATGACGGCAGCGGCGAACAGGAGACCGACGGTCGGGCCCACGTCGTGTTCCCGGCGTCCAGCCCTTACCTGCTCTCCGTCGGCGGGACGATGCTGAAGGGCGCGACCGATGTCGTCTGGTGGCAGTCTCCAGGGGAGCGGACGTCGACTGGCGGAGGCGCCACTGGTGGCGGCGTCAGTGTCGAATTCACGCGTCCGAGCTGGCAGGACGTCCACGTCGCCTCGCTCAACCCGGACAGCATCGATGGACGGGTCGTCCCTGACATCGCGGCCCTGGCCGGACCGCCGCTGTATGACTTCATCTTCACCGGCAAGGATTCGGCCAACGGCGGCACCAGCGCGGCGACGCCGTTGTGGGCTGCCCTACTCGCGCGGCTTGCCTCGGACGGTTGGAAGCCGGGCTTCTTCACGCCCCTGCTGTACACGCCGGGCTCCTCCGGCCACCCACTTGGCGCGTCGGCGTGCGTCGACGTAATCTCCGGTGACAACACCTCTCCGTCGCCCGGCAAGGGATACGAAGCCAGCCCCGGGTTCGACGCCGTCAGCGGCTGGGGGGTGCCGAACGGCACCGCCCTGCTCGCCGCCCTCGCGAGCTGAAACTTGAGACCGGAACCTTCCAACTTAAAAATCCTAAGTGCGCACTCAACAAATCACACCCTCGTGTAAGCTCATCTTCGGACACACGTATCCGCACCCCCTTCAACTCTCTCCTCGAGGAGGCGCGCACACATGATCGGACTGACGCGCTGGTGCATGGCGCATCGGCGGCGGGTCATCGTCGGCTGGATCTTGATCGCGGTGGCCGCAAACGTGGCGGCGGCCGCGGCCGGACGTCAATACGCGTCGAACTTCAGCCTGCCCGGAACCGAATCGCAGCGAGTCGTCAACCTGCTGAACAAGGAGTACAAGGCGCAGGGCGGCGACGTCGACACGATCGTCTGGCACAACGCGCACGGCCGCTTTGACGCACCGGCCGTCAGGGCGAAGATCGAGCCGATGCTCACCAAGGTCTCGACGATGCCGCACGTCGTCAGTGTCCTCAGCCCTTTCACCGCGAAGGGTGCCTACCAGGTCTCCAAGGACCGACAGACCGCATTCGCGACGATCAACTACTCAAAGCGCGCCAACCTGCTTGCCGACGCGACCGGCAAGCCGGTCCTAAACGCGATCAACGCGATCCACGTGCCGGGCCTCCAGGTGGCGGCCGGCGGGCAGGTGATCGAACAGGCTGAGGGCTTCAACATCGGGCCCGCGACCTACGTCGGCGTGATCGCGGCGCTGGTGATTCTGCTGCTGACCTTCGGGTCACTGTTGGCGGCAGGCCTGCCGATAGTCACCGCGGGGCTCGGCCTCATCACCGGGACGGCGCTGATCGGTCTCGCGACGCACGTGATGGACATGTCAAATGTCGCTCCGGAGCTGGCGCTGATGATCGGGCTCGGCGTCGGAATCGATTACGCGCTGTTCATCCTCACCCGCTTCCGGGAGAACTACTTCCGCACCGGCGACGTCGAGGAGTCGGTCCTCCAGGCGATGGACACCTCCGGGCGTGCGGTCCTGCTCGCCGGCACGACCGTCGTGATCGCTCTGCTCGGGATGTTCGCGACCGGCGTCTCGTTCCTGTACGGACTGTCGATCGCCTCGGTCGTGACGGTGCTGCTGACGATGCTTGCCTCGGTGACAGTGCTGCCGGCGCTGCTGTCGAAGTACGGCGCTCGCATCGCCCGCGTCAGAAGCCGCCGGCGCCGGAGGGCGAAGGTGCTCGCCGGCTCCGCCGGGGCGGGCGCAGCCGTGGTCTCGGGGGGAACGACCGGCGCCGCTGTCCCCGCCGGGGTGAACGGGTCTGCGGCTTTGGCGGTGGCCGGCGGCGGCTCGACGTTCGTCTCCGGCGCACAGGGCTCGGCCTGGCGGCGCTGGAGCTTGACGATTCAACGCCACCCCAGGGCGTTGGCGGCGGCCTCGCTCGCCGTCATGATCGCCTGCCTGATCCCGTTCTTCGCCATGCGGCTGGACAGCGGCGACGCCGGCAACGACCCGGCTGGCACCTCGACCCAGCAGGCCTTCCACATGCTCGCGCGGGGCTTCGGCCCCGGCTTCAACGGGCCGCTGCTGGTCGCTGTCGAGCTCCACGGCGCCAATCCGCAAACGGCGTTGCCGGCCGTGCGCTCGGCCGTCGCCGGCACTCAGGACGTCGCGACCGTGACGGCACCGCGAATCGCCCCGTCGGGCCAGGTCGCGGTGATGGAGGCGTATCCGAAGTCGGCGCCGCAGGCCGCGGCGACCACCGACCTGGTCAACCGGCTGAGGGACACGGTGCTGCCGCCGCTCAAGCAGCAGCACGGAGTCTCGGTGCTTGTCGGCGGCTTCACCGCCGGCTCGATCGACTTCTCGCATGTCCTCTCGCAGAAGCTGCCGCTGTTCATCGCGATCGTCGTCGTGCTCTCGGCGCTGCTCCTGTTCGTCATCTTCCGGTCGCTCGTGATCCCGATCCAGGCCGCCGTGATGAACCTACTCAGTATCGGTGGGGCACTCGGTGCGACCGTCCTCGTCTTCCAGCACGGATTCCTCGCGAGCTTCTTCGGGATCCAGCCGGGACCCGTCGAACCCTGGATCCCGGTGCTCATGTTCGCGGTCGTCTTCGGCCTATCGATGGACTACGAGGTGTTCCTGGTATCTCGCATCCGGGAGGAGTGGGTCCACAAGGGCGATGCCTCCGCCGCTGTCGCCGACGGAATCTCGTACACCGGCCGGGTGATCACCGCGGCCGCCGCGATCATGATCTGCGTGTTCCTGTCGTTCATGCTCGGCGACCAGCGTGCGGTCAAGGAGTTCGGTTTCGGCCTCGCCGCCGCGGTGTTCCTGGACGCGCTGGTCATCCGCTGCGTGATGCTTCCGGCCGTGCTCGAGATTCTCGGTCCGGCCACCTGGCGCTTGCCACCGTGGCTCGACGCGAGGTTGCCGCGGATCAACATCGAGGGCGATTCGCCCGCGCATCCGATGCCGGCGGCGCGGCCGGTGCCGGAGCCGGTGCCCTAGTGCCCTGAGTCGTAAATTCGCATGCAGTCTGGGCGCGTCTGGACGCGCCTGACGGGAGGCGACGCCCCCGCCGTACCACCAGTACGACTTGGTGCATCGCCTCCCGTCAGCCACGCCCATCCATCACCCATCCTGCGCCCGAATTTGTGACTCACGACACTAGACACTGGGAGCTAGGCGACCAGTGGCGCCAGCCGTCGCCCGAGGATCTCGACGAACTCGAGGTCCTCGGGCGGGAGCGTTTGACACATCACCCGGCTGACGCCGACCGCCTGCAGCGCGCGCAGCTGCTCCGCGACCTGCTCGACGGTGCCGACGATCCATCCCTTCGGCGGCTCGCGCCGGAACGTCTCGGCGTCCATTCCGCGGAACGCGGCGGCGCGGCTCACCCGGCCCCGGAGATCGGTCTCGTCGTCGCCGGCGATCACGCCTTCCATCAGAGACACGGGCATCGGCTCGCGGCCCGCCCGCTCGCAGGCGGCGTCGATCCGCCCCTTGATCACGGCGACCTCGGCAGGGGTCGCCCACGCGGTGTTGTACTCGTCGGCGAAGCGGGCCGCCAGCGCGGCCACCTTGGGCTTCCCGCTCCCACCCATGATCAGCGGCGGGTGCGGCTGCTGGATCGGTTTGGGCTGCGCGTCGAGGTCGAGGAGCCGGTAGTGCTTGCCGGTGAACGAGAACGGTCCCGGACCCCAGTTGCCATGGACTATCTCGAGCTGCTCGGCAAGCCGTTCGATCCGTGTCTGAAGGTCGTGGTACTCAAAGCCGTAGGCGGCATGCTCTCGCTCGAACCAGCCGGCGCCGAGTCCGAGCTCGAAACGCCCACCCGAGACGTGGTCGACCGTGGTGGCGAGCTTCGCCAGTTCGGAGGGATGCCGGAAGGTGGCGGGGGACACGAGCGTTCCTAGGCGCAGACGTGTCGTGACCCCGGCGAGCGCGGCCAGCGTCCCGAGCGCGTCGAGCGACCCCCGCTCGGAGAACTGCGGGTCGAAGGTCAGGTAGTGGTCTGAGCGAAACAGGGCGCCGATCCCGTGACGCTCACACGCCTCCGCGATCGACCTCCATTGGGGCCACGTGATTCCGTCTTGGCCCTCGATCATCAGGTCTAGGTCCATGGGCCAGGAATGTAACGTCGTGGCGGCTCGAGCGATTGCGACGTAATCTCCATCGCATGAATGCAAGTCCAAAGGGGTGTGCGATGGGATTCGGTGAAAAACTCAGCCAGCTTGCCCATCAGCTACAGCGGCTGGTGTCCGGCAACCAGGACAAGATCCACGGCGCAGTGGACACCGTCGGCTCCGTGGCCAACAAGACGACGAAGGGGAAGTTCTCGGACAAGATCGCCAAGGCCGGGGAGATGGCCAAGGCGGGCGTCGTCAAGCTCGGTTCAGACGGGAAGGCCGCGACCGACGCCGAAGGCGCCGCCGGTGCCGAAGGTGAGGCCGGAGCGACGGCGGGCGATGGCGACTCGACGACGGGCGACGGCGAAGGCGACGGCGAGCAGGAGGGCCAGCCCTCAGAGCCGCCGGCGGGAACTTAGGCTCTTAGACTCGACTGGGCGCCTCAGGAGACGATGCCCGTGACGACGCTCGTATCAGCATCCGGAACCTTCTCGATTGGCGGCGAGACTCCCGTCAACCGTCTTGGCTTCGGCGCGATGCAGCTCACCGGGCCGGGGGTCTGGGGCGACCCGAAGGATCCCGAGGAGGCGGTGCGGGTCCTGCAGAGGGCCGTGGAGCTCGGGGTGAATTTCATCGACACCGCCGACTCGTACGGGCCGTTCGTGTCCGAGATGCTGATCAAGCGGGCGCTGCACCCGTACCCCGACGGGCTGGTGATCGCCACCAAGACGGGCCTCACCCGCCATGGCCCCGGCATCTGGCACCCGCTCGCTCGCCCGGAGTACATACGCCAACAGTGCGAGCTCAGCCTCCGGCATTTGGGGCTCGAGCGGATCGAGCTCTACCAGCTCCACAGGATCGACTCGAGCGTCCCACTCGAGGATCAGCTGGGCGAGCTGGTCGCGCTCCAGGACGAGGGAAAGATCGGCCACATCGGCCTGTCCGAGGTGACGGTCGCGCAGCTGCGCGAGTCGCGCCGGCACGCCACCATCGCCACCGTCCAGAACCTCTACAACCTCTCAAACCGCTCCGCGGAGGATCTGCTCGACGTCTGCGAGGCCGACTCGATCGGCTTCATTCCCTGGTTCCCGCTCGCCACGGGCAGGCTCGCAAAGCCTGGCAGCCCGCTTGACCGGATCGCGCACGAGGTCGACGGCACCCCTGCGCAGCTGGCGCTCGCCTGGCTGCTGAAGCGCTCACCGGTGATGCTGCCGATCCCGGGGACCTCGTCTGTGTCCCACCTGGAGGAGAACCTCGCCGCGGTCCAGATCGAGCTGACCGACGAGCAATTCGACACGCTGAGCGCGGCAACCGAGTGACGACAGCCGCCGCCCGCAACGCATCCGAGGAGATTCCGTCGGCGCTCACCGGGCTGCGCGATTTCAGCGCCGACGAGCAGCTGCTCGAAGGCATCCTCGACGACGTCATCCTCGCGGGCGGCGCCGAGCACATGCTGGCGCTGCGACACCGGGCGGTCGAGCTTGCCCGGCGCGCCCGGCGCGGCGACGATGCTGCCGGGGACGAGCTGGGCGAGCTGGTCGCGGGGCTAGACCTGGCCGAGATCGAGCTGCTCGTCAGGTCGCTGACCCGCTGGTTTCAGCTCGTCAACCTGGCCGAGGACAACGAGCGAATCAGGCGCATCCGCGCGAGGACCGCGCGCGAATATCCGCTTCCGCGTCAGGGCTCGATCGAGGAGGCAGTCGGTCAGCTCGCCGACCGCGGTGCGTCGGCCGCCGAGATCGCGAACCTCATCGGCCGGGCTGAGATCCGGCTCGTCATGACCGCCCACCCGACGGAGGCTCGGCGTCGCACCACGATCGGCAAGTTGGCGCGAATCTTCTGGGAGCTGCGGGCGCTCGACGACGAGCTCGGCCGTGACCAGGACGCCGCCCGCGAGCGGATGCTCGCGACCGTGCAGGAGCTGTGGGGATCCGACGAGCTGCGAGCGACGTCGCTGACCGTCCTCGACGAGGTCAGAGGTGGCCTCGCTCACTTCACCAGCACCCTCGCGGAGAGCGTCCCGCTGCTCTATCGGGACCTCGAGGTGGCGCTCGCGCGGCGCTTCCCCGACGCCCCGATCGCCGTCCCGCCGCTGCTTCGGTTCGGATCCTGGATCGGCGGCGACCGCGACGGCAACCCGTATGTCACACCCGAGACGACCACCCAGAGTCTGGCGCTGCTCCGCGAGCATTGCGTCCGCTTTCTCGAGACGCGGGTCGAGCTGGTCGCTGGGCGCCTGTCGCTGTCCGAGCGGGTCGATGGGCCCGCGCGCGGGATCGAGCCGATCCTCGAGCGGGGTGGCGAGCTGTTCCCGGCGCTGGCCGAGCAACTGCAGGAACTCAACCCGGAGGAGCCATATCGGCGCGCGCTGACGTTCATCCGGGAACGCCTGCGGGCGACGGTCGCCGATGATCCCGACGCCGGCTACGCCGGGCCGGACGGACTCATCGCCGACCTGCGCATGATCGAGCTGTCGCTGAAGCGACGGGGAGACATCTACACGGCCGCCGGCGACCTGCACGACCTGATCCGGCAGGTCGAGGTCTTCGGGTTTCACTTCGCGACGCTCGACATCCGCCAGCACGCCGAGGTCCATCGCGCGGCCCTGGACGAAATCTTCGAAGTCCTGGGGATCTGCAGCGACTACGACCGGCGCCCGGCCGCCGAACGCGCCGAGCTGCTGGCGTCGCACATCGCCGACGCGCGCCCGCTGATCCCCGCCGACATCTCGCGCTTCTCCGCGGCGACCTGCGAGGCGATCGAGACCTTCAGGATGATCAGGCGGGCGCTGTCGGGCTCCCATGCCGGTGCGATCGACGCCTACATCATCTCCGGCACCGAAGGCGCCACCGACGTCCTCGAGGTGCTGCTGCTGATGAAGGAGTCAAGCCTCGCAAGCGCCGGCGGGGAGGACGCGATGCTCCGGATCGTCCCGCTGTTCGAGGCGGGCGCGACGCTCGAGGGCGCCCCCGACACGATCGCGCAGCTTCTGAGCACGCCCGTATACCGACAGGCGCTGATGGCGATCGGAGACGAACAGGAGGTGATGATCGGCTACTCCGACTCCAACAAGGATGTCGGCTACGTCGCCTCGGGCTGGCAGGCGTACAGAGCCCAGAGCCGGATCGCCGAGGTGCTGCGCGGGCATGGGGTTGGATGGGTCTTCTTCCACGGCCGCGGCGGCGCCGTCGGGCGCGGCGGCGGGCCGACCAACGTCGCGATCCTGGCGCTGCCGCCCGGGACCGTGGAGGGGCGGTTGAAGATGACCGAGCAGGGCGAGGTGCTCAGCGCCAAGTACACCGTCGGCGAGATCGCCCACCGCGAGTTGGAGCTCGCGACCAACGCCACATTGGCCGCTGGAGGCCTTCGCGACTCAGAGGCCGAGGCCCAGCGTCTGCAGCGCTACGAGCAGATCGTCGAGGAGATGGCCACCGCATCCGCCGCGATGTACCGGCGGGTGGTCCACGAGGATCCGGATTTCGTCGACTTCTTCATCGCCGTCACGCCCGTGCAGGAGGTGTCCCGGCTGCGGCTCGGCTCGCGCCCGGCGCGCCGCCATCACGGCGACGGAATCGACGATCTGCGCGCGATCCCGTGGGTGTTCTCGTGGACGCAGTCGCGGATCGTCCTGCCCGCCTGGCTCGGACTTGGCACCGCCCTGCACGAGGCGCGCGAGCGGCACGGCCTCCAGACGCTGCGGACGATGGTCAGCGACTGGCCGTTCTTCAGCGCCCTGATCTCAAACGCGGCGATGGGCTGTTCCAAGGCCGACCTGGGGATCGCCCGGCGCTACGTGCAGCTCTGGGACGACGTGCCCGCGCGCGAGCGGATCTGGAGCGAGCTCGAACGCGAGTTCGAGCTCGCCTGCCGCGAGCTGATCGACGTCCGCGGCGGTACCCGGCTGCTCGATCCCGAGCCGGTCCTGCAGACCTCGATCGACCGCCGCAACCCGTTCGTCGACCCGCTCTCGTTCATTCAGATCGAGTTGCTGCGTCGCCGCCGCGCCGCGGCTGCGGCGGCGACGACCGAGGCGCCGGCGACCGACACCGCCGGCGACCCCGAACTGCAACGCGTCAGCCTCCTGGCGATCAACGGGATCGCCAGCGGCCTGCGGAACACCGGATGAGCGCCGCCGCGACCCTGACGGATCCCGGCGGCGAGCTGGAGGCGACCTTCCTGCCGGAGCTCGGGATGGTGCTTAGCTCGCTTCGCCACCGCGGCGATGAACTGCTCGCCCAGCGGAGCGGCCCCGAAGCGTACGCGGCGCATGGCTCCACGTTCGCGATCCCGCTGCTGCATCCGTGGGCCAACCGTCTCGGCGCCTGGAGCTATGAGCTCAGTGGGCGCCACGTCGACCTCGACCCCGCGCTCGTCCATCGTGACCCCGACACCGGGCTGCCGATCCACGGCGTGCTGGCGGCGAGCCCGTACTGGCAGGTCCTCGACGAGACCCCCAGTTCACTGACCGCGGAGCTCGACTTCGGAGCTCACCCGGAGTATCTGGGGGCCTTCCCGTTCCCGCACCGTCTTCGCTACTTGGCGGCCTTCCACAAAGGTAGTCTCACCGTCAAGTTGACGGTGAGGACAAGCGCGGATCTGCCCGTGCCGATCGCCTTTGGCTTTCATCCCTACCTGACGCTGCCGGGATCGGACCGCGGAGAGTGGGTGATCACCCTGCCCGTCGCCGAGCGGGCCGTTCTCGACGCGCAGCAGCTCCCGACCGGCGCCGCCGAGCCCGTGAAGCGCGGGGCGCTGGACGGAGCGCTCGGGGCGCGAACATTCGATGACAGCTTCGAGCGGCTGATCGGCGAGGCGCCCGCGTTCACCGTCGCCGACGCCACCAGACGCCTCGAGCTGACGTTCGCGGCCGGGTACCCGGTGGGACAGGTGTTCGCGCCGGCGGGGTCGGATTTCATCTGCTTCGAGCCGATGACCGCGCCGGTGAACGCGTTGGTCAGCGGCCGCGGGCTGCGGTTCGCTCAGCCCGGAACCGAGTTCACCGCCAGTTTCGAGCTCGCCGTACACGGCACGAACTGAAACCCCGCTAGTGGACCACTAGGAAAGGAACCGCACGATGGAGACCTGGGACGCGATCACCGCCCGCCGTAACGTCCGCGAGTTCGAGGATCGCCCGATTCCCGACGCCGACCTCGAGCGCATCCTCGAGGCGGCGAGGCGGGCGCCGTCGGCCAGCAACCGGCAGCCGTGGGATTTCGTCGTCGTCACCGACCGCAACCAGCTGCAGGGGCTCTCAGAGGTCTGGCAGGGCGGCGGCCACATCGCACGGGCGGCGGCGGCGGTCGCGATCGTCGTCCCGGACGAGCAGGACCAGCGCATGCGGGCGCTGCACGCCTTCGACCTCGGGCAGGCGTCCCTGCAGATGATGGTGGTCGCCGCCGATCTCGGCATCGGATCGGGGCATTCGTCGGTCGGCGATCAGGAGCTCGCACGCCGGCTGCTCGGCCTTCCCGACGACAGGATCGTGGGAATCATCATCGACTTCGGGTACCCGGCCGATCGGCCGCTGCGGCCGATCCGCAACCCCAATCGTCGGCCATTCGACGAGGTGATTCACCGGGGCCGTTGGTGACCCGCACCCTTCAGTCGTCGAGCCCGTCGCGGTCCGCCCACGCGAGCAAGGGTTCAACGTCGAAGACAGCGTCGTCGATCCCGGCGTGGAGGTCGCCGAGCCGCGCGAACCGCTCGGGCACGGTCGCGATCGTCAGCTCCGCCGGCTCGATCTCGTCGAGCTCATCCCAGCTGAAGGGCGTCGAGACCCGCGCCGACGGGACGCCGCGGACCGAGTAGGCGCTGGCGATCGTGTGGTCGCGGGCGTTCTGGCCGTAGTCGATGAAGACCTTCGTCGGGTCTCGATCCTTCCGCCACCACTCGGTTGTCACGTCGGACGGAACACGGCGCTCGACCTCGCGCGCGAACGCCAGCGCGGCGCGACGGATCTCGCCGAAGCCGAAGCGAGGCGAGATCCGCACATAGATGTGGATGCCGTTCCCTCCCGAGGTCTTCGGCCAGCCGACGGCGCCAAGTTCGTCGAGCACCTCGTGTGCGACGGCCGCCACCCGACGGACCCGTGAGAACGGGCAATCGGGCATCGGGTCGATGTCGATTCGCCACTCGTCGGGCAGCTCGACGTCAGCGCGCCTCGAGTTCCACGGGTGAAACTCCACGGTCGCCATCTGCACCGCCCAAATAACTGCGCCCAACTCGGTGACGCACAGCTCATCGGCGGTCCGGCCGAACCTGGGGAAATAGATCTCGACCGTCTCGACCCAATCCGGAGCGCCCTTCGGGAGCCGCTTCTGGTGGACCTTCTCGCCGCTGACCCCGGTCGGGAAGCGGTGCAGCATGCACGGGCGCTCGCGCAGGGCCCGGACGATCCCGTCGCCGACGCTCATGTAGTACCGGGCGAGGTCGAGCTTGGTCTCGCCGCGCTCGGGGAAGTAGACCCGGTCGGGGCTCGAGAGCCTGACCGTCCGCCCGCAGACCTCGAGCTCGACCGTCTCGCTCACCGGCGCCGACTCGCCGCTCGGGCGCCGCCGGCGAGCATCGCGTCGGCGTCGCGATCGCCCGCGACCGCGCGCAGGTGGCGGAACGGCTTGCCGTCGCGGAGCTCCCGGACGACCCCGTTGATCAGCCCGCCGTCTGACAGCTCGCGACCGTCGGTGATCGCGTCGACCAGTTCGCGCTTGCCCTGGATCAGGCGCGCCATCGTCTCGTCGATCGTCGCTGCCGCGAGCAGGTACCAGGCGGTGACCGCGTCGCGCTGGCCGATCCGGTGACAACGATCCTCGGCCTGGTCGTGCAGCGCGGGCGTCCACTCGAGCTCGAGGAAACAGACGTTCGATGCCCTCGTGAGGGTGATCCCCTGGCCGGCGACGCGGGTCGCGCCGATGATCAGCTGTGGGCCGTCGGGCCTTTGGAAGGCGGCGATCGCGCGCTCGCGGTCGGCGATCGTGTCCTCGCCGAGCAGGTGCAGCGCGTCGGGAAATCGCTCGAGCACCGCGCGCTGAACCTCGACGTGGCGCGCGAACACGACCAGGGGCTCGCCGGAGACGAGGAAATCGTGGATCCACGCCAGCGCGGCGGACAGCTTGCCGCGGCCGGCGAGTCGCTGCAGCGCCGTCAGCTGGGCGAGCCGTTGCGCTCGCAGCGCGGCGGCGATCTTGGCGTCGAGCTCGGAGAGGTCGAGCGGCTGGGTGCGCAGCCACTTGATCACGTCGTCCTCGGCGAGCCGATACTCCGGTTCGTTGTTCAGCGCGACAGGAACCACCACCTGGCGCTTGGCCGGGAGCTGCGGCAGAACCTCCGACTTGAGGCGGCGGACGAAGCAAAGCCGGCGCAGGTGCCAGTGGAGCCGCTCCTCGCTGAGCTCTCCTTCGAACCGGCGGCTGAAACTGGCGCCCGACCCGAACTCGTGCAGGCGCCCGATCACCCGAAGCTGGGCGATCAGCTCGTCGGCGTGGTTGAGGACCGGGGTGCCGCTGAGCGCCAGCCGCAGGCCATCGGGCGGGATCGCCTCGGCCAGCCGGCGGACGGCGCGGGTGCGCTTGGCGTGCGGGTTCTTGCAGTAGTGCGACTCATCGGCGACGAGCGCCCGCGGGTGGCGGCCGGCGAGCGTCGCGCGGTGGGCCTGGACGAGCTCGTAGTTGACGATCGTGATGTCTGCAGGGGTCGGGACGCCCCCGCGGCCAGAGACGATCTCCCGCGAGCGGTGAGGGAGCCAGCGCTCCGCCTCGCGGGCCCAGGTCAGCTTCAGCGAGGCAGGGCAGATGACGACCGCCGGGAAGGCATCGTCAGCCTCGAGCGTCGCGAGCGCCTCGACGGTCTTGCCGAGCCCCTGCTCGTCGGCGAGGAAGCAGCCGCGCGCGCGCAGCGCGTAGCGGACGGCGGCCCACTGGAAGGGCGCCAGCCGGCTGTCGCCTCCGAGCCGGGCGGCGACCTCGTCCAGCGGCTCGGCGGCGGTCGCGCGGGAGCGGTTGACGGCCTGCCGAGCGGCTCGCTGCTCGGCGGCCAGTTCAGCCAAAGCCGTCGCCGCGAGCGGCTCGACCCTGACGTCGTGCATCGCGACGAATGCGTCGAGCTGGTCGGCGATCCAGGGGTCGAGCTTGAGCTCGCCGGCGCGAGCGCCCGGGAGCTGCTCGAAGGCCCCGGCGATCTCGGGGTCCCACAGCGTCTCGAGCGCGAAGTGCTCGCCGGCGACGCCGCGGGCGAGGATCAGGCGGGCCGGAGGCGGTTCTTCGCCGTGCTCGACGGCGTCGAGACAGCGGCGAGCGCCGATGTTGAGACGCGGGTCGCGGAGCTCTCGGAGCGCCGCCGCCGCGGCTCGCGTGAGCGGCACCAGCAGACGGCCCTCGTGCTCGAGCGCGCCCTCCCGGAGCGGGGGCGGCGGAGTTCCGGCGAGGGTGTCGAGCGCCCACCAGCCGCGTCCGTCGTGCCGGGCCGTGCGGACGTGTCCCACCCAGCGCAACTCGCTCGCCGCCAGCCAGTCGGCGACCTCGGCGGTCGTCGACAGGTCGGGGTACAGGCGCAGAATTTCGTTGAGGCGGACCGCGACCCAGTCGTCGGCGGGCGCCGACCACTCGCGCCGATCCCAGTCGAACCGGCGGCCGGGCAGGGTCCTGACCGCCGCCACCAGGTTTCCGTCGTAGGGGAACGCGAGTACGACCTCGCGCGCGTCCTCGTCCGTTTCGCGCAGGTGGACGTGGGGCTCGTCGGGGAGGGCGCGCATCTCGACCATGGACGTTAGACAGGACCTTAGAGCCAGGCGCGGAGGCAAGCCGCCGGGAAGGGCGGGCGCCTACAATCCCCGCGCGATGATCCCCCCGGATGGCGTCATGCGGCTGGTCATCTCATGTCCCGACCGGCCGGGAATCGTCGCCGCCGTGTCCCGCTTCCTGTTCGAGGAGGGGGCCAACGTGATCTCGCTCGATCAGTTCTCGAGCGACCCGCTCGACGCCGGCACCTTCTTCCTGCGAATGGAGTTCACGCTGCCGCCGGAGCGCTCCGACGGGCTGCCGGAGCGCTTCGGGCTTGCGGTCGCCGAGCGATGGCAGATGACGTGGCGGATGTGGAGCGCGACACGGCCGAAGCGGATCGCCGTGCTGCTGTCGCGCGAGGACCACTGCCTGCAGGAGCTGCTGTGGCGCTGGCGCCGGCACGAGCTCGGCGGCGAGATCGTCCTGGTGGCCTCGAATCACCCCGACCACCGCGACACCGTCGAGGGCCAGGGCCTGCCCTACCACCATGTCCCGGTGACCAAGGACGGCGGCGGGGTGGACGGGAAGGCCAAGTCCGAGGCCCAGCTGCTGGAGCTGCTTCACGGACGCTGCGACCTCGCCGTGCTGGCGCGGTACATGCAGATCCTGTCGGGCGAGTTCCTCGAGCGCCTGGCGGTGCCGGTGATCAACATCCACCACTCGTTCCTGCCGGCGTTCGTCGGCGCCGAGCCCTACCGCCAGGCGAAGGAGCGCGGAGTCAAGCTGATCGGAGCCACCGCCCACTACGTGACCGCGGAGCTCGACGGCGGTCCGATCATCGAACAGGACGTGATCCGCGTCGGGCACGACCACGACATCCCGACGCTGACTCGCCTGGGCGCCGACATCGAGCGCACCGTGCTGACACGAGCGGTCCGCTGGCACTGCGAGGACCGGGTGTTGCGCCACGGCAACCAAACGGTGGTGTTCTGACGGACAAGGCCGAGGCTCAGCGCCGTTGGATCTCCCCGCAGCCGAACATCACCGGCCTGGGGATCATCGCCTCCTACAGCGCGCGCTTCTGGGCGCTGCTGCTGGGGTTGGGCGTGCTCACCGGCCTCAGCGCGGCGGCGCTGATCAAGCTCCTGCGGCTGGTCGAGCGGCTGACCTTCGGCGTTCACGGCGATCACGCCCTCACCCTCCTTGCCGCGGCCGAGCACGCCCCGGGCTGGCGGCGGATCGCCGCGCTGCTCGGAGCCGCGGTGATCGTGATCGTGGGGCTGCGGGTGCTCGGACGCCGCTCGACCGGCGGGACCGAGGTGACGGAGGCGATCTGGCTGCGGTCGGGTCGCCTCGACCTCCCGGCCAGCGTCGCTCGGGCGGTGCTCTCGATCGTGACGATCGGAATGGGCGTCTCGCTCGGCCGCGAGGCGGCGCCGCAGCTCGTGGGCGCCGCGACTGCAAGCCGGCTGTCGGAGTGGGGCGAGCTGCCGACCTGGCAGCGGCGACTGGTCGTCGCCTCGGGCGCCGGCGCCGGCTTTGCGGCCGTCTACAACGTTCCGCTCGGAGGGGCGTTGCTGGCGCTCGAGGTGATGCTGGGCACCCTGGCACTGCCGTTCGTGGTGCCGGCGCTGCTGACCTCGGTGACCGCTACGGCGGTTGCCTGGATCTTCCTCGGAAACCGCCCGATCTACCACATCCCGACCTACGTTCTGCACGACTCGCAGCTGCTCTATGCCGCGCTGATGGGGCCGATCATCGGGATCGTCGCCGTCGGCTGGACGCGGCTGATCAGCGCCGCCAACGCCGCGCGGCCTCAACGCGCCGGGCGCTACCTGGCCCCGATCGGCGCGTTCGGCTTGCTGGGGCTGCTGTCGCTCCAGTATCCGCAGCTGCTCGGCAACGGCCGCGCGATCGTGCAGCTGACCCTCGTGGGGCAGCTGTCGCTGGGTCTGATGGCGGTGCTGCTGGTGCTGAAGCCGCTGGTGACCGCCGCCTGCCTCGGTGCCGGGGCGCCGGGCGGGCTGTTCACGCCGACACTCGCGGTCGGCGTGCTGCTCGCGGGCGTCGGTGGCTCGCTGTGGTCACACGCCTGGCCGGGCGCGCCGGTCGGCAGCTATGCGCTGATCGGCGGCGGGGCGTTCCTCGCGGCGGCGATGCAGGGGCCCCTGTCGGCGATCGTGCTGATGCTGGAGTTGACCAGGCACTTCGACGCGCTGATGGTGCCGACGCTGGTGGCGGTGATCGAGGCGACGATCCTGGCTCGCCGGCTGGGGGCGGCGTCGATCTACTCCGCGAGGCTGGTGCGAGCCGGGCTCCCCGACGAGCGGCCGGCCGCCAATGCGGCGGCGGTCGCCGCACTGTACGCGCTCGATGAGACGCTTCCGGGCGACTTCACCCAGCCGCCCGCGCCGCCATCCTCAGCGCAGCGGCCCGAGTAGTCGCCTCACGTGACCTCGCGGCGGTCGCGCAGCTGCAGCTCGCCGGCGCCGACGTCGTGGCCCTCCTCGCAGCGGAGCGCCACGCCGACCTGTCCCCCGCAGCCGGCGTGCGTCAACTCGACGCGGGCGCCGTCTGCGAACAGCCAGCGGTCGCCCCAATTCATCATCGCGACGAGCACCGGCAACAGCTCGTGGCCCTTCTGTGTGAGGCGGTACTCATCGCGGGTGCGCTGGCCCGCCTCCCGGTAGGGGACTCGCTCGAGCAGGCCTTCGGCCGCCAGATCGCGCAGCCGCGCCGCCGCAACCGGCTCGCTGACGCCGGCGCGCTCGACGAACTGCTCGAAACGCGTGGCGCCGTAGAACGCCTCGCGCAGGATCAGGAACGCCGACCGCGCGCCGACCGTGTCGAGGGTCCGCGCGATCGGGCACCCCTCGGCCGTCCAGCCCTCGCGTGGATCGAGCCGCCCGGTCATCTCAATGTCACTTTGCATGCGGCGGATTCTAGCTGACATAGGCAGGTCTAAGTCAGCTCTGTTACCTTATCTGGCTATGTCACCCCTAAGCCAGCTCCGCAAGCGCGATGCGTCCCCGGCGCTGGTGCTCGTGATCGTCTGCGCCGGCGTGGTCCTCGCCAGCATCGACCTGTTCGTCGTCAACGTCGCGCTGCCGGCCATCGCCCGCGACCTGCACCAGCGCAGCCTCGGCGACCTCTCCTGGGTGCTCAACGGCTACGCGATCGTGTACGCGTCGCTGCTGGTCGTCTTCGGCCGCCTGGCGGAGGGACGCAGCCGCGACGCGGGCTTTCTGCTCGGTGCGCTGATCTTCACGCTGTCCTCGGCGGCCTGCGGTCTGGCTTCCAGCCTGACGATGCTGGTCGGCTTCCGGGTCGTCCAGGCCGCGGGAGCGGCGCTACTGACACCGACCTCGCTGAGCCTGGTGCTCGCGACGACCCCTCCCGAGCGCCGCCATGGAGCCGTCCGGGCGTGGACGGCGGTCGGGGGCGCCGCCGCGGCGCTCGGCCCGGTGATCGGCGGGCTACTGGTCGCGGTGGGCTGGCGTTGGGTGTTCTACGTGAACGTCCCGATCGGCCTGGCGGCACTCGCGATCGGGTGGCGCCGGCTCCCGCACGTCCCCGGTCATCCGGTGCCGGCGCCGGACGCGCTCGGCGCTGCGCTGATCACCGCCGGCGTCGGCGCGCTCACGCTCGGCCTGGTCGAGGGCAATAACTGGGGCTGGGGTTCTGCGCGTGTCGTCGCTGTCCTCGCAGTCGCGGTGATCGCGCTGGCCGGCTTCGTCGCCCGGACCCTGCGCCATCACAACCCGTTGATCGACCCAGGGCTGTTTCGGATCCGCGCCTTCGCCGGGTCATCGGTGGTCGCGCTCGCCTTCTCGACCGCGTTCGGCGCGATGCTCCTGTCGATCGTCCTCTGGATGCAGCAGGTGTGGGGCTGGTCGGCGCTGCAGACCGGCCTGGCGTTCGCCCCCGGTCCGCTGATGGTGCCCGTGTTCGCGTTCCTGATCACGGGCCGACTGCTCGCGCGCTTCGGTCCTGGGCGCGTCATCGCCCTCGGCGCGACCGTCTACGCGATCGGCGTCGCGTCGTGGGCGCTGCGGGCCGGGCTCTCGCCCGACTACGTCGGACAGGTTCTTCCCGGCACGCTCTTGACCGGCGCCGGTGTCGGGCTGACGCTACCGACGTTCATGGCGACCGGCGCCTCGTCGCTGCCGCCGCAGGCATTCGCGACCGGGTCCGCGGTGATCAACATGCTGCGCCAGGTCGGACTCGCGGTCGGAGTCGCCGTGTTCGTCGCCGTGCTCGGCTCGCCCGCCACGCCGGCCGCGTCGCTGACGGCGTTCCAGCATGGCTGGATCGTGATCGCGGGCGTTGCTGCTGGCGCCGCGCTCGCGGGCGCGGCGCTTCTCGGTGCCGGCCGTCCCCAAGCCGTCGCTTCCCGTCGCGGCGCGGTGGCGGTCACCGCGGCCGAAGACTAAGAACCTCTAAGGCAGGCTCTGGTCGGCGCGCGTAAAGCGGTAGCCTCAATGGTCCGGCGGATCGCCCACTCGACCGGGGCCGCAAGGCCCAGCCAGGTACCGCGCCCCCAGTGGGCGGCCAGCCCCGGCGGTCGGGAGTGTCACGCCGCCCAGCCTGACACGAATCAATAAGTGCTGGGACGTAGTAGTTCAGTGGTGATCCATGACCGGACATGTCGAGGGCCAGGCATTGCGACCTGGCCCTCAGTGTCTCGTCACGTCGGCGGGTGAGCACCGGGGCGGTCGAGGCGGCGAGCTCAGCTCGGCTACTGGACGTTCGGGGGTTGGGCCGCGTCCAGATGGTTCCAAGCCGCCTCGGCGAGCAGGCCCGCGTCGCTGTGGATGGCGACCATCTGGTAGCCGGCGTCGCGCCAATGCGAGCCCCACCGCGGCCCCGACACGGCCAGCCCGGAGATCAGATTCTGCCTTCGCGCACTCATAGCCTGCGGAGGCGACGATCTCGGCCGACACTGCGCTCGGGATCATCAGAAAGCAGCCCAGCGCGGTCCTGCCATCCGCCCACAGCTCGCGTGGCGGGCGTCTGGGCCGCCGTGCGCCCGGTGCGCTCACATACGACATAGCGGCTGCGAAGCCTACGATAATCGCGACGGGATCCAACGAGAGAGGCTTCGATGAGCGACACGGTCAAGTTCCTGCTGGGCGAGCCGGACATCCCGACGCACTGGGTCAACCTGATGGCCGATCTGAGTTCCGGCCCGCCCTTCCCGCCGCCGCTTCACCCCGGGACCGGCGAACCCGCCGGACCGGACGATCTGGCGCCGCTCTTTCCGATGAATCTGATCCTCCAGGAGGTCTCGGCCGAGCCGAACATCGAGATCCCCGATCGCGTGCGCGACGCCTACAAGCTCTGGCGGCCGACGCCGCTGCATCGCGCCCACAGGCTCGAACGGTCGCTCGATACCCCCGCGCACATCTACTACAAGTACGAGGGGACCTCTCCGGCCGGCTCGCACAAGCCGAACACGGCGGTCGCCCAGGCGTACGAGAACGCGGCCGCCGGCATCAAGAAGCTGACGACCGAAACCGGCGCCGGTCAGTGGGGCTCATCGCTGGCCTTCGCGTGTCAGCTGTTCGGCCTGGAGTGCGAGGTGTGGATGGTCGGGTCGAGCTATGACCAGAAGCCCTACCGGCGCTCGATGATGGAGACCTGGGGTGCGACGGTCCACCGCTCGCCGTCACAGCTGACGCAGGCAGGGCGGTCGCAGAGCTCGCATCCGACCGGATCGCTCGGGATCGCGATCTCCGAGGCGGTCGAGGTCGCAGCCCAGCGCGAGGACACCAACTACTCGCTCGGGTCGGTCCTGAATCACGTGCTGCTGCATCAGACGGTGATCGGCCAGGAGGCGCTCGCGCAGATGGAGATGGCGGGCGAGGAGCCGGACGTTGTCGTCGGCTGCGTCGGCGGCGGCTCCAACTTCGGCGGGCTGACGATCCCGTTCGTGCGACGGGTGCTTCGCGGCGAGGCGCGGACACGATTCCTCGCCGCCGAGCCGGCCGCGTGTCCGACCCTGACGCGCGGCGTCTACGCCTACGACTTCGGCGACACGGTCGGGCTGACGCCGCTGATGCCGATGTACACGCTCGGGCACGAGTTCGTGCCGCCACCGGTGCACGCGGGCGGGCTGCGCTATCACGGCGATTCGCCGCTGATCTGCGGGCTCGTCAGGGCCGGGGTCGTCGAGGCGCTGGCCTACCGGCAGAACGACACGTTCGAAGCCGCCGTCCAGTTCGCGCGGACCGAGGGGATCATTCCGGCGCCGGAGGCCGCGCACGCGATCAAGGCGACGATCGACGAGGCGCAGTTGGCCCGTGACGCCGGCGAAGCGCGAGTGATCCTGTTCGGCCTGTCCGGACACGGACACTTCGACCTGAGCGCCTACGACGCGTACCTGAGCGGCAGCCTCGAGGATCCGGAGTTCTCGGAGGCCGACCTCGAGCAGGCGCTGGCGGCGCTCCCGCCCGCCCCGGCCTTGACCTGACGCCCGGACTCGACGGCCCGTTTGCATCAAAAGCCGGTTATGACCGGCATTTACTGCAACGCACTCGGGTTCCGGCCGATGTGCTCATGAGTCCCAGAGGCGCTCGCGTAAGCCGCTTGCGCGCGCGACCGGCCGCGCGATCGCGGCCCGGATCGCCGGCTCGTCGCCGACGACGATCAGCTGCCGGCGGGCGCGGGTCACGGCGGTGTACAGGAGCTCGCGGCTGAGCACGCGCGAGCTCGGGTCCGGCAGCACCACCGCCGCGACGTCAAACTGGGAGCCCTGGGCCTTGTGGACCGTCGTCGCGTACAGGGTCTCGACCGCGGCGAGCCGCGACGGCGCAAACCCGACCAGGGCGCCCTCCTGTTCGAATACCGCGCTCGGCTCACCGTTTCGCGTTTCGATCACGACACCGGTATCCCCGTTGAACAGCTTCAGCTCGCGGTCGTTCTCGGTGATCAGCAGCGGGCGGCCGGCATAGCCTCGCTCGCCCGGTTGAAAACCCTCGATCGCGTCGGCCAGCCAGCGTTCCACGCGCGACGCCCAGCTGGCGACGCCGTACGTGCCTCGCCGGTGCGCGCAGAGCAACCGGAAGCCGCCGAGCGCGGCCAGCGCGGCGGCGCCATCGCCGGCGCGCGCGGCCGCCACGACGGCTCCGTAGGAGGCGACCGCGCGCTCGCGCAGGGGGCTGAGCGCGGCGTCGTCGTCGGCGTCCCGGGGGAGCCAGGCGATCTCGTCGCCGCCGGCGGCCAGCGCCGCCAGCGCGCGATCGGCGTCGCCGTCGCGAACGGCCTGCGCGAGCGATGCGATCGCGGCGCCGTACCGGTGACCGCGGGAGAGGACCACGACGCCGTCGCCGAACGAACGCCTGGCCGGCGGGTCGCCGGCGGGCTCTCCGCCGGCGACCCGCCGCAGCATCGCCCGCATCCCCGCCCCGATCAGCGAGCCGTCGGCCGCCGGCCCGACGATGTCTCGCAACACAGCGCCTGCCTCGATCGCGCTCAGCTGGTCCGGGTCACCGACGAGCACGACCCGTGCGTCGGTTCTGACCGCCTCCAGCAGCCGCGCCATCAGCGACAGCGACACCATCGAGGTTTCGTCGACGATCACGACGTCGTGCGGCAGACGGTTGCCGGCGTGGTGGCGGAAGCGTCCGTAGCTCCACGACAGGAGCCGGTGGATCGTGCTCGCCCGCAGCGAGCGCAGCTGGTCGCGGATCTCGACGGCGACCGGGAGCCGCTGCGCCGCGTCGTGAACCGCCTCCTGCAGCCGCGCGGCTGCCTTGCCGGTCGGGGCGCATAGGGCGATCAGAGGGGGCGGCGAGCCGCGGCTCGCGGCCCCCTCTGCGAGCAGCGCGGCGATCCGCGCCACCGTCGTGGTCTTCCCGGTCCCGGGCCCGCCGGCGATCACGGTCAGCCCGCGCAGCACGCCGGAGGTCGCGGCGACGCGCTGCATCAGATCGCCGTCGTCGTCGGGAAAGATCCGGGTGACCGCCTCGGCCAGGTCGGCGAGCTCGACCTGCGCGACCGGCATCTGGGCGAGCGCAGAGAGTCTCGCCGCCAGCGCTCGCTCCTGGCGCCAGTAGCGGTCGAGGTAGAGCCTCGAGCCGAGCAGTCGCAACGGCCGCGGCTCGGGGCCATCGTCCTCGCCTGAGACCACCACGGCGGTCGTGGCCGAAACCGACGCAAGCCAGCGGCCCACCTCGGGCCACGGGAGCGCGCCAATCGGCAGCTCCTCGCTCTCGACGGCGACCGTCTGGGAGATCGTCTCGAGGTCGACGAGGACGCTCCCCAGCCGGGGCGCCCGGACGGCGAGCGCGGTCGCCAGCAGCACCGAGTCGGCGCCGGGCTCACCGCCCGTCACCTGTGCCAGCGAACCCAGGGTCAGCGCGACATGGATGTCGGCAGTGGCAAGGACCCCGGCGCGGTTGAACGCCGCCAGCGGCTCGGGGGCGCGCAGGGCGGCCTCGGCGCCGAACGGATCTCGCTCGACGACCTCCTCGGGCTCGCTCGGCAGGACGCTCATTCGGTCTTCTCTCCCGCCAGCAGATCGCTGAGGGCCGCGATCAGGGCGCCGGGCGGCCGCCACGAGAACACTCCGGATCCGTCGGGGGATCCGACCATCCCGCGCAGAAACAGGTAGTGGACCCCGAGAAGGTCCGCGTCCGGGTCATAGGCGGGCACCCGCCATCGCAGATAGCGATGCAGCGCCACCGCGTAGAGCAGTGCCTGCAGCGCGTAGTGCGAGCGCTGCATCTGGGCCGTCAACGCCTGCGGACGGTAGTGCCAGAGCGTCAGGGTCTCGCCGGGCGCGCCGACCCAGTTCGTCTTGTAATCGATCACGGCGTAGCCCGTGCGCCCACCAGGGTCTGAAACCCGGAGCACCAGGTCGATCGTGCCGGTCAGATAACCGCGCAGCGCCCCTGCCAGCTCCGGATCCCGCAGTCGGCTGGCGTAGTCCGCCAGCGGATCGTCTGCCGGCAGCATCCGCTCGAGCAGCGCCGCGATCGCCACCACGCCCAGCGCCCCCGACGGCCGGTCGCCGCCGGCCAGGGGCAGCTCGAATTCCAACTCGTCGAGCCGGTCCTCGGGCCGGACGCCGGTCAGGCGCAAGGCCCCGAGCGATCCTCCGAGCGGAGTCGCGAGCGCTTGCGCGAGCCCGTCGGCGGCCACCCGCGGCTCGCACTCGAGCGCTGCCGCGCCCGCCATTCCGCCGGCACCGACGAGCGCGGCAGCCAGTTCGTCGACGAGGTCGCCCGCGGTGAAGTCGACCCGCTCGAGCGCACGGTGCACCAGCGTTCCGACCCCGGTCCCGCCCGCCATCGCGGCGAGCGGCAACTTATCGCCCGCCGTTGCGGTCTCGGGCGCCGGGTCGGCGATCTCGAGCGGCCCGGCGGGTTCGTCCTGGACGCCGGACTCCTCTGGCTCGCTGGCGACGCGGGCGTCGTGGGCCGCGGCGGTGATCGCGGTATACGACGTCCGCCGCCATAGCGGATCGATCCGTCGCTCGAAGCGGGCGACGCGGAGTACATCGGGGGCGCTCAGGGGCGGACCCCAGGTGGCGACGCCGGCGAGCCGCGACCACTCCACCGAGACCGCTGCAGGCGCCTTTGCCGCGACCTCCTCGAAGCGGGCGAACGCCAGCGCGTCGGTCGGCGTCTCGTCGGCCTCCCAGTCGACGTCGCCCTCGTCGTTCTGGGAGAACAGCAGTCGGGTCAGCGGAGAGTTGCGGCTCCCCCAGGACCCCGCCCACCAGAGCACCGCCTGGTGGCGCGCCCGCGTCAGTGCGACGTAGGCGAGTCGAAGATCCTCGCCGCGCTCCTCGCGGTTGTGCGCGGTGCGATGCGAGACGTATTCCTCACCCTCGAGGGCGACGTCGATCGCGCGGGTCAGTTCTGCCTCGTCGTGGAAGTAGACCGGTTCGCGTTCTCTGGCGATCTGGCCGGACTCCCACAGAAACGGGCAGTAGACGATCGGGAACTCGAGACCCTTGCTGCCGTGGATCGTCAGCACCTGCACGGCGGCGGCGTCGGACTCGAGACGCCGGGTGCGCTCGTCGGCCGCGCCCTCGCGCGATGCAGCGTCGATCCGTTCGCGCAGCCAGCCGGCGAGCGCAGCCAGCCCCAACTGCTCGGCGCGAGCCGCCGCGTGCAGCAGCTCGGCGACGTGGCCGAGGTCTGTCAGCCGGCGCTCGCCGCCCGGCTGGACGAGCAGCCGCGCCGGAACGCCCTCGCCGGAGAGGATGCTCTGCGTCAACGCGGCGACGCCGCTGTCGCGCAGCACTCGCGCCCAGTCGTGCAGCCGCTGGTGCAGCTGCTCGAGCTCGTCCTCGCCGGCGGTCGCCACTCGCGTCGCGTCCCAGCCGAGGAACGGCGTGAGTGCGGCCGCGCGGGCCCGCGGGGGCGACGCCGGGCGCTCGAGCGCCTGCAGCAGCCGCTCCCAATCGCCGGCGGCCTCGGTTGCAAAGACGCTGCCCGCACCTGTGATCACGGCCGGGACGCCGGCCGCGATCAACTCGCGGTGGATGATCGCCGCGGTCCAGCGGGTCGGCACCAGCACGGCGATGTCGCCGGGCGCGACGGTGCGCTCGCCGAGCGTCTCGCCCGCCGGCGAGCGCCGCTCGATCTGCGCTCCCGATGACAGGAGCGCGACGACGTCGGCGGCGACGTCGCGGGCGATGTGCGCTCGCGCCGAACCCGGGGTTGGCCACCTTCCGCTCGGGGTCGCCTCGATCGACGGATCGCTGCGGTCGACGACGCGGATCCGCAGCGCCTGCGACACCGGAGCGCGGTGCAGCCGCGGCCGCTGATTGCCGGGCGCGGCCCGCACCCGCCGGTAGGCGATCTGCGGGTGGCCGAGCCGGACCGCGCCGAAGAGCGCGTCGAAGCCGTCGAGCAGCAGCTGGTCGCTGCGGTGATTTACCGCGAGCGTCGGCGTTGCCGCTGCCGTCTGCGCCGCTCGCAGGTACGCGTAGACGTCGGCGCCTCGGAACGCGTAGATCGCCTGCTTGGGGTCGGCGATCAACACCAGTGTCACCTGGCAGTCCGCGAAGGCCCGCTCGACTATCTCCCACTGGATCGGGTCGGTGTCCTGGAACTCGTCGATCAGGACATAGCGGTAGCGGGCGCGCAGCTTCGCGATCGCGGCAGGGCCGTTCGGCCCCGCGAGGGTGTCCCGCAGTCGCGTCAGCTGGTCGTCGAAGGTCATCAGCGCGAGCCGGCGCTTGCGTCGTTGGAGCTCTTCGCGAGCTGCCAGCGCGAGCCGCTGGCGCATCGCGCGATCGCTGCCTCGAGGCGGCGCCAGCGGATACACCGGGGCGGTCGGGTTGTCGATCGCGATCCGGGCTACCCGCCCGGCTTCCGCGCGGCTGATCGGAACCTTCCCCCCGGGGTCGAAACGCCGCACGTCTCGGTAGAAACCCCGCACGTAGAGGTCGTCGACGACCTCCTCGGCGAGCCCGTCGACGTTGTCGACGAAGGTCACGTCCGGCTCGAGATCCCCGAGCGTGCCGAGCTCGTCGAGCACCTTCTGGCAGAACCCGTGGGTCGTCTCGATGGTCGCCGCGTCAAAGCCGGAGATCGCGCTTGCGAGCCGGTCGCGCCGCGGCCTCACGACGTCGGGTTCACCTTCCAGCAGCATCGCCACGATCTCGTCCTCACCGCTCGGCGCGGCGCCCGCCAGCGCTCGCGACAGCTCGAACTCGGTGAAGAGGAGCCGCTCGCGGACCCGCTCCCGCAGCTCGCCGGTGGCGGCCCGCGTGAAGGTCACCAGCAGCAGCTCGTCGAGGCTCGCTCCCTCGGCGATGAAGCGCGCGGCAAGCGCCGCGATCGTGTACGTCTTGCCGGTTCCGGCACTTGCCTCGAGCACCGTCACCCCCGCAGGCAGCGCGCCGGTCAGCTCAAACTCAGCGGGCTTGCTCATACTCCTCCAGCTGCTCGCGGATCAAAAGCGGCTCCCACAGCGCCAGCGCGTAGCGGCCGAGCGCCTCGATCGGCGGCAGCTCCCCCGCGAATGCGAGCTGGTGCTCGGGCTTGGCGTCCTCGCCGTCGCGACGCTCGTAGGTCGTCGTCCAAACCTTCAACGCAGCGGCCAGCGCGTCGCCTCCCTGCAGCGCGACCCGCGCGTATTCTGCCGCCGTCCTGGCAGGTAGGGGCAGCGGCTCGCGCATGCCCTCGGCCCGCAGCGCCGCGAGCTTGCCAAGCTCCTCGAGCGCAAGTCGACGACGGCCGTCCGCATCGCGGGCGAGCGGAGGGATCCGCGCGATCCCCACCCGGTCGTCGTCGCCGTGCCGGGGGCGGCTGCCACGGCCGATCGTGATCGCCTCGTAGGGGATGTCCGGGTGGGCTGCGGTCAGGGCGAGCAGACTCACCCAGGCGGCGATTCGTGGGAGCGGGCCAAGGCGCGAGTAGCTGACGCTGAGCAGCACGTTGCCGTGAATGCCCGACACCGTCCCGGTCAGCCGGACGCCGCCGGGGAGCACGACGTTGGTCTCGAGCGTGGCCGACTCGGAGTCGGCGCCGTAGGTGCCGGCGCGTGTGGCGATCGCCTCCACGGGAGGCCACGCGTCGGCGATCACCGGCTCGCCGAGCGCGCCCGGGGGCAGCGTCCCGCGGGCGATCTCCGCCAGCGCGACCTCGCGGTGCGGGATTCCGGCGAGGAGGCCATCGAGCAGGTTCTGGCCAACCTGCCAGGTGGCGAGGCTGTCCAGCTCGACCGGCAGCCCGTCGGCGATATCGTCGCCCCTTGCCCCTGTCGTGAGCCCGAGCCGCTGACGCAGGAAGGCGAGCACGGGCTGCCGAGCGAACTGGATCAGGTCGCCTAGGGCCAGCGTCTGCGCGTCGGCCGGAGCCGGCAGCGGATCAAGGAGGAACGGGACGGCGCGCGAGCGCGGCTGCGCGAGCGCCCGGGCTCCGTCGAGCGCGACCGGGTCAAAGGCCCACGGCTCGGTTCCGTTCAGCTCGCCGGCCGTGAAGTTCCGCGGGTCGAAGGGCTGCAGCGGATGGCGGACGAGCACCCGCCGGCGGGCGGGACCGTCGGGGCAGCGGGCGGTCGCGTCGATCGCGTCGAACAGTTCGCCGACCGGGACCGCCGGCGGCAGCTCCGCGTTGGTGCGCTCGTCACGGCCGCTGTAGGTGATGATCAGCGCCTCCTGGGCTGCCAGCAGCGCGTCGAGCAGGAGCTGGCGATCCTCGGAGCGGGGGTCGCGGTCGCCGACCCGCGGTTGGGCCAGCAAGAGGTTGTCCCCGTCCCGCGCGGTATGTCTCGGGAACGCTCCGTCGTCGAGTCCGAGCAGGCAGACGACCCGGTGGGGCACCGAGCGCATCGGCACCAGCGTGCAGACCGTGAGGTGGCCGCTGCGGAAGTTGGCGCGTGTCGGGCGGCCGGCGAGGCGGTCGGCGAGCAGCGCCCGGATCTCGGGAAGCGTCAGGGCGGCGGCCGGGTCGGCCTCCTCGGAGACGCCGCCGAGCAGCCGGTCGAGCTCGCGTCGCTGCCAGGCGTCCTGGTCTCCGGTAGCGGTCAGCGCGTCGACAGCCACCTCTAGCTCGCGAGCCCAGGCGGCGACCGTTTGGGGCTGCGTCAGCGCGTCGAGCGCGGCGCCGAGGCGGTCGACGAGCTCCGCGAAGCGTCCGGCCAGTTCGATCCCGCCGCTGTCGACCGCGTCGAGCGGCAGCGTTCCGGCGAAACGGCGCCGGTCGGCTTCGCCGAGGGCGACGCCGAGCAGCAGCCGGCGCAGGCCGGTCCGCCACGTGCCGGCGTCGAGCATTTCGAGCTTGAAGTCGCGGCGGTGAGCCGCGTCGAGGCCCCAGTGGATGCCGGCGTCGGCGATCCACGACTGGACCTGGGCGAGCTCGTCGTCGTCGAGGCGGAATCGGCGGCGGACCGGCTCGGTGTCGGCGAGGTCGAGCACCTCCGAGGCGGTCAGCCTGGCCTGGGCGAGGTCCAGCAGTCGCGCGGCGACGCTCAGCAGTGGGTTGACCTGGCGCAGCGAGCGGTCGGCGAGTCGGACCCGCAGATCGACCGCACCGATGTCGGCGCTGGCGCCGAAGGTCGCCTGGATCAGTGGCGCGAAGGCTTCGATGTCAGGGCACATGACGATGATGTCGCGCGGCTCGAGCGTCGGGTCGTCGGCCAGCCGGTGCAGGATCGCCTCGCGCAGCACCTCGACCTGGCGGGCACGGCCGTGGCAGGCATGGATCCGAACACTGTTGTCGTCTTGTGCCAGCAGGAGTCGCTCATCGGGCGCGTCCGGCAGTGGTTCACCGGGAGCCGGGCGGTCCGCGTGGACGTCGGCCTGCAGCCGGCCGAGCAGCGTTGTCGGCTCCGGATCCTGCGGGAGGTCGTGGTGGCTGTCCACGCCCTCCCCGGCGGCGGTCAGCACAAGTTGGAGCTCGCGCGAGTCGCGGCCCCAGGAGGCGAGAAGCCGGTTCGCGCCGAGCCCCGCGGTCGGGTCTTCGGCGCGGAGCGGGAGCGAGCGGACGGGCTCGGTCGAGCCCGTCCGCTCGCTCACCCTCTCCCACAGCACCGGCGAGGGGTGCAGGAGCATCAGGTGCACGTCGCGCGCCACCGCAAGCGCCTGAAGGACCTGGAGATAACCAGCCGGAATCCGGGTCAGGCCGAACAGGGTGAGTCGGTCCGGCAGTGCGACGAGCTCCGGCTCGTCGCGCAACCGCTGCGACGCCGGAGCGAGACGCTCGGCACCGCTCGGCACGCCGATCCGCTCTCGCAGACGCCGCCAGAGCTCGGCCTGCCAGTCGGCGGACCGGTCCGCCTGCGGATCCTCGCCGCGCGCCCAGGCGACAAGCAGCTCGGGCCGCCGGACCGAGTACTCGTCGAACAGGTGGGCGAGACGGCGCAGGCGTGCGAAGCGGCGCTCGCGGCCGGACTCGAGGTGCCTCGCGAGCAGCGTCAGCCAGGGCTCCTCGATCGCGTCCTGGACCACCTCGAGCAGCGGCCAGACCATCCGCTCGGGAAGCCAGGGGTCCTGCTCGGGCTCGATCCCGCTGGCGAGCGCCAGCGCGCCGCCGACGAGGCGACCGGGGAACGGGAACTCGACGTTCGCGCAGACGCCATCGCCGCTGCTCGGTGTCCCACTGATGCCAAGCCGCCCGGACAGACGCTGTACGAGCCACCGCTCGATGCCGCGCGTCGGCACCGACACGACCTCTGGTGCGAACGGGTCCGCTGGGGGATCGGCCAAGATCCCCGCGAGCACGTCGGCGAGCCGGTCGGCCCGCTCAGCTCGGTGCAGGTAGAGCATTCTCAATATCCAATCGTCTAAAGTGCGCGCGCGTTACCGTGAGGGGCCGATGAACGACGACTGGCGGATCCGCGCGATCCTGACGAGCGACTCTCGAGCCGCCGAGATGGGCCATCTGCTCAACAGCGGCGACGTCGACCACGACCTCGGGACCGAGCCCGGCGACCGCGTGGTCGTGTCGGTCGACGACCACGAGCTGTACCTGTACGCGAGCAGTCGCGAGCAGGCCGAGCGTGGCGCCGAGGCTCTCAAGAAGCTTTCGGCCGACCGTGGTTGGCAGATCACCGTCGAGTTGCGGCGTTGGCACCCGGTCGCCGAGGAGTGGGAGGATCCGGAGGCGCCGCTGCCGTCGACCGACGCCGCCACCGAGCAGGAGCACGCCGAGCTGATCGCGCAGGAGCGGGTGGAGTCGGCTGACTATGGCTTCTCGGAGTTCGAGGTACGCGTGACGTGCTCGTCGCATCACGACACCGTGGAGCTGTCCCACCGCCTGCGCGCCGAGGGAATCCCGTACGTGCGGCGTTGGCGCTACCTCCTGATCGGCGCGACCGACGAGGAGAGCGCCGCTGCCCTCGCCGAGCGGCTCTCGGCGGAGGCGCCCGCCGGCAGCACGGTGACGGTCGAGGGCAGCCTGGCCGCGGTCAACGCCGAGACGCCAACCAACCCGTTCGCGGTGTTCGGCGGCCTCGGCGGGTAGCGCGAAGCGCGGAGTGCGCCTGACCACGCACAGTGCAGCGTGGTCAGGCGTTTGTCCGCCTACGAGCCCGTTAGGCGGTGAAGACGATCTTGCCCTGAACATCCCCGGCGAGCAGGGCGGCGAATCCCTCTCGGGCCTCGGCGAGCGGCAGCGCACGGTCGACCGCCGGGCGCACGTTGCGGTCGGCGCAGAAGCGGACCAGCCGCATGAGCTCGTCGCGGGTGCCCATCGTCGAGCCCACGACCGATAGCTGCAGGAAGAAGATCCGGGTGAGCTCGGCGGGGGAGGCGTCGCCGGTCGTCGCGCCGCAGATGACGACCGCGCCGCCGGGCTTGAGCGCCCGGATCGAGTGCGCCCAGGTGGCGGCGCCGGTCGTCTCCATCACCGCGTCGACGCGTTCGGGGAGACGAGCGTCCGGCTCGAAGGCGGCGTCGGCGCCGAGTGAAAGCGCATGCTCGCGCTTCTCCTCGGCACGTCCGGTGACCCAGACGCGGATCCCGGCGGTGCTCGCGAGCACCGTCAGCGCGGTCGCGACTCCGCCACTTGCGCCCTGAACGAGGATCGTCTGCCCGGGGCTGACCCGGCCGCGGGTGAACAGCATCCGGTAGGCGGTCAGCCATGCGGTCGGCAGGCACGCGGCGTGCTCGAAGCTGAGCTCTGGCGGCTTTGCGACCAGGTTCCAGCGCGGCACGGCCACGCGCTCCGCGAGCGCGCCCTGGTGGCGCTCTGAGAGCAGCGAGCGGCGCGGATCGAGAGTCTCGTCGCCGCGCCACTGCGGGTCGCCGATGACGGCGTGGACGATGACGTCGTTGCCCTCCTCGTCGACGCCGGCGGCGTCGCAGCCGAGGATCATCGGCAACCGTTCGCGCGACAGCCCGACGCCCCGCAGCGACCAGAGGTCATGGTGGTTCAGCGACGACGCCCGAACCGTGACGATCGCCCAATCGTCCTGCGCCTCGGGCTCGGGGCGATCGCCGACGATCAGTCCGCGGAGCGGGTCATCGGGGTCGATCTCGGCGGCGTAGGCGGCGAGCACCTGCCAGATCTTCGCTTATACGCTTCGCTTGGTGCTCGAACGACTGAAGGGCGTGGCAATCGATGTCACGCCGATCCGCGAGTCGCATGACTTTCGACTGCTCGCGGGCGGGGAGATCTGCTCGGGCCTCGGGAATCAGGCGGCGCTGGTGGCGCTGCCCTACCAGCTCTACGTGCTGTCGCACTCGGCGGCGATCGTCGGTCTGCTCGGCGCCTTCGAGCTCGGGCCGATGATCGTCGTGGCGCTGCTCGGCGGGGCGCTCGCTGACCGCTACGACCGCCGGCTGATGCTCGCGGTCGCGCAGATCGGCGTCGTCGTCGTCGCCGGAGCGCTGCTGGCGATCTCGCTCTCCGGGCAGCCGTCGGTCCTGCTGCTGCTGGTCCTCGGAGGTCTGCTCGCGGGCTGCACCGCGCTCGACGGCGTCTCGCGATCGGCGCTGGTGCCGACGATCCTCGGGCCCGAGCGGATGCGCGCCGGGATCGCGTTCAACTACGGGGCCCAGCAGGCGACCGCGATCGTCGGCCCCGGCCTCGGCGGGCTGCTGATCGGCCTGGCCGGCGTCTCCTGGGTCTACGCGATCGATTGCGTCACCTGCCTGGTGATGCTGTTCGCGGCGCTGGCGATGGCTCCGCAGCGACCGATCGCCAAGCAAGAGCACCCGCCGGTCGGTGCGGCGATCATGGAGGGGCTGCGATTTGTCGTCTCGGACAAGGCGCTGGCCGGATCCTTCGTGATCGATATCGGGGCGATGATGTTCGGGATGCCGCGGGCGCTGTTCGCGGTGCTTTCGCTGACCGTCTACCACGCCGGAGCCGGCGGGACGGGAGCGCTGTACGCGGCGATCGCCGCCGGCGGGACCATGGCGGTGCTGACGTCGGGGTGGGTGGTTCGCGCGAGGCGCCTGGGGAGGATCACGATCGGGTGTGTCTCTCTGTGGGGGCTCGCGATCGTCGGCGCCGGGCTGGTGCGGTCGATCGCAGCCGCGGCGCTGCTGCTGGCGTTCGCCGGCTGGGCGGACGGGATCAGCGCGGTGTGCCGCTCGACGATCTCCCAGACGCTGACCCCCGACCGCCTGCGGGGGCGAATGAGCTCGGTCTTCACCCTGGTGGTGACGAGTGGCCCCAGGCTAGGCGACATCGAGTCGGGGCTGGTGGCGGGCCTGGTAGGGGCTTTGAACTCGGTGTTGATCGGCGGGATCGGGTGCCTGGTCGGGGTGGGGGCGACGATGCTCGCGTTCCCGGAGCTCGAGCGCTACGACGCCGACCGGGCGGTGGCGAGCATGCGAGCGGCCGACGAGGAGTGGCGCCTGAGCCAGGAGGGCGCGCCGGCCTAGCTCGCGCGCCGCCTCGCGCAAGCGTGGCGTCAGGCGGCCTCGACCGCGCGCTTGAGCTCGCTGGCGCGCGCGTTCACCAGCTCCCCGCGGAGCACGGCGACGAGCGGACCACGGATCACCATCCCGAGGCGGCCGAGGTCGACCTCGACCCGGTAGGTCGCCTGCGTGCGGGCGCCGCCGTTGAGCTCGCTGAGCTCCCACGAGCCGACGACCGATTTGAGCTGGCCGCGCTCCTGCACCCACGAGAGCCGCGAAGGCGACTGGTAGGTGAACCGCACCTGCGAGTGCAGCGTCCGCACCTTCCCGTCGACCTCGACGTCAGCCAGGACCACGCGCTCCTCGGGGTCGCGCTCGAGTCCGGTCAGCTTCTTCATCCCGCCCTGCCAGTCGGGCGAGCGCTCGACGTTTTGGACGATCTCCCAGACGTGCTCGATCGGGGCGTTGATCTCGGCGATCGACTGGCCGTCAATGGTTGCCATTTCGTCCCACTCCTTTCCTGGCAGGATACGTGCGCCGATGAAGGAGCTGTCCGCCACAGCCAGTGATATCGCTGCTGCGTCGATCGCGCGCTGCTTCGAGCTGGTCGCGGACGTCGAGCGCTACCCGGACTGGTACCCGACCGGGGTCAAGCGCGTCGAGGTGCTGGAGCGCGACCCGGACGGGCGCGCGAACCTGGTGGCGGCCTTGCTGTCGCTCGGCGAGGGGCCGATACGCAAGGACTTCGACCTGCGGCTCGCGGTCGCCACGACAGCGCCGAGCACGAGCGGAGTCGAGCTCATCCGGGTGAAGAAGAACGCCGCCGACGGCGAACAGATGCTCGTGTCCTGGGCACTCGCGCAGGACGGCGCGACCGGGACGCACCTGAGCGTCGCGCTGCGGGCGACGTTGAACCTGCCGCCGTTTCTTCCCGTCGGCGCGATCGCGCAGTCGGTCGCAGACGGGTTCCTCGCCGCCGCGATGGCGAAGCTCGCGACCGAGTAGTCGCGAGTCTCGCCGTAACCGCCCTGTTACTGGCGACGTCGTAAAACAGGGGCATGTCACGGAGGGGCATGTCCCGCAGCGGGTCGACGAACACCGGCCCCCTCGCAAGTGATCGGCCCGCACGCACGGACGTGCGCCGGCTGCTGGTCGCGACCGCGCTGGCGCTGGCCTGTGCGGTCACGATCGCGGCCTGCGGCGGCTCGTCGCCGAAGAAATCAGGCGGAGGCTCGAAGGCTGCCGGCGCGTTCCTCGCATTCAGCGAGTGCATGCGCTCCCACGGCGTCACCAACTTTCCGGACCCGAGCACCCATGGCGGCATCAATCTGCCAGCGGGTATGAACCCCGCCGCGCCGTCGTTCAGAGCTGCCCAGCAAGCCTGCTTCCACAAGCTGCCCGGCGGCGGCCCGGGCGGCGGCAGAGCCTCGAAGCAACAGATCGCGCAGATGGTCGCGATCTCGGAGTGCATGCGCCAGCACGGCGTCACCGGATTCCCGGACCCGTTTGCCGCGCCGAACGGGCCGCCGGACCTCAACCCGGCGAATTACAGCTCGGTCGAGGACAGCGGCGGGGAGGTGCTCGCGATCCCGCGGTCGATCGACACCAACTCGCCCGTCTTCAAACAGGCCGCGCAGACCTGCAACCTACACTGAACGAGCGCGGGGCCGGCGCCGCCGCGAGGTCGCTGTCTCAGAGGCGGCCTCGCGACGGGGCCGGCCTCCGGCGGCGTGCGGATCGGCGAGTCAGCGCGCGGTCAGGGACAGGCGCCCGGCCTCGAGGTCGAGGAGCGTCCGCTTGCGCTCCAGCCCGCCGCCGTATCCCGTGAGTCGCCCGCTGGCACCGATCACGCGATGGCACGGGACGATCACGGCGACCGGGTTACGGGCGTTGGCCATCCCAACGGCACGCGCCGCTCTGATCGTGTCCACCTCGGACGCGATCTCGCCGTACGAACGCGTCTGCCCGTACGGGATCGAGAGCAGCGCGTTCCAGACTCGCTCCTCCCATTCGGTTCCGATCAGGTCGAGCTCGAGGTCGAACCTCTGCCGTTCGCCGGCGAAGTACTCCTCGAGTTGCAGGCGCGCATCCGGGAACGCGTCGTCGTCGCGCGCCCACGACGGATCGGCGACATCCGCCGCCTCGGCGTCGAGGAACCACAGACGCCTGAGCCCGGGCGATCCGGCGACGCCACCCACGAGCAACTCGCCGACCGGGGAATCCACCACTGTGTAGATCTCGTTCATGTGATCTACAACACGCCGGAGCCGGAGATCGTGAGATCGCGCTGCGCCCGCGGCTCGAGGCCCATCGCTTCGGCGATCAGCTCGTAGGAGTGACGGCGGGACTCGTGGTCGTACGTGATCGTGACGACGATCACCTCTTCCGCTCCGTACTCGTCGGCAACCGTCTCGAGCCCGGCCCGGACGCGCTCGGGCGTGCCGATGATCCCGCGCCTGCCGGGGATGAAGCCATCCCGCTGCTCGCCGATCGAGCGTAGGTACGCGAGCGCCTTTTCCGGCGGCGGCACCGGGATCAGCTTGCCCTGGCGCAGCATGCGCATTGTCATCCGGCTCGGGGCCGCAAGGAACTCGGCCTGCTCGTCGGTCTCCGCGCAGATCGCCCAGACCCCGACGGCGGTGGTCGATGCCTTTCCCCGATGGTGCGTCGCGAACTGCTGGCGGTAGCTGTCGGCGAGGGTGGCGCCGTCGGGGTTGATGAAATCCGCGAAGGCATAGGGGAGGCCCAGTTCGCCCGCCCAGATCGCGCTCTGAGGAGATGACCCGAGCAGCCACACGTCAGGTTTGTAGGGGCGTCCGGGCAGCGTCGCGGCAAGCCGCGCGAACGGGTGATCGGCCGGCAGCGAGTCGTTCAGGTAGCCGAGCAGCTCGACCAGCTGCTGGGGGAAGTCGTCGGGCGAGGCCTGCCGGCGGTCGCGCTGGAGCGCATAGGTCGTCAGCGCATCGGTTCCGGGCGCCCGACCGATCCCCAGGTCGATCCGCTCACCGTAGAGGCCCGCCAGCAGCGAGAAGGCCTCGGCCACCTTCAGCGGGCTGTAGTGGGGGAGCATCACGCCGCCGCTGCCGACGCGGATCCCGCTGGTCGCCGACGCGATCGGCCCGATCAGCGCTTCCGGCGCCGGGCCGGCCAGCATCGGCCCGCCGTGGTGCTCAGCCACCCAGTAACGGTGGTAGCCGAGCCGGTCGGCCAGCCGCGCCAGGTCGATCGTGTTGCGCAACGCGTCGCCTCCGCCCAGTCCCTCGGGGATCGGGGACTGGTCCAGGACTGAGACGCGCATATGGCAAATGGTAGGCGGCTCGGCCGCCACCCCCCGCCCGGGTGGTTTGGTCCGTGGCGCCCTGGATGCAACGCTCAGCCGCCCTCAGTGTATGTTCGACCGTGACCACGACTTTCAGGCCGCAGAGCCGTCCCCGGCCCCTTACTGCGCCGCCGGGGCCAGGCGGGGCGGCCGTCGCCTCGGTGGGCATGAGCCTGCCGGCGACCATCGTGCATTCGCGCGAAATCGAGCAGAGACTTGGGCTGGCGCCCGATTGGATCGAGCGGCGCACCGGGATCCGCGCCAGGCGCATCGCGTCCGAGCACGAGCGACTCGACGCACACGCGACGCGCGCCGCGGCCGAGGCGCTGGCGGTGGCCGGGATCGACGGCAAAGACATCGACCTGGTGCTGGTCGCCACCACGACCGCCGATGAAGTGATGCCGAACGCCGCGCCTCTGGTCGCGACCGCGCTCGGCGCCGCCGGTGCTGGAGCGTTCGACGTCGGCGCGGCGTGTACGGGTTTTCTCTCTGCGCTCGCGGCCGGCGTCGCGTTGATCGACGCCGGCCGTGCCGGCTGCGTGGTCGTGATCGGCGCCGACTTCATGTCCCGGATCACCGATCCGCAGGACCGCGGCACCGCCGCGGTGTTCGCGGACGGGGCCGGCGCGATCGTGCTGCTTGCCACCGGGGAACCGACACGAGTCGGACCGGTGGTGCTCGGCTCCAAGGGCGACGCGACCGGCACGATCCGGGTGCCGCGCGACGTGCCTCTGATCGAGATGCGCGGCCACGAGACCTACAAGGAGGCGGTCAACTGCCTGTCGGTGTCGACCGAGCAGGCCGCAGACGCCGCCGGCGTGGCGCTCGCGGAAATCGACCTGTTCGTCTACCACCAGGCCAACGGCCGCATCCTCGCCGCGGTGGGCGAGCGCCTCGGTCTGGATCCAGAGCGGGTCGTCGACTGCATCGGCGACTACGGGAATACGTCGGCCGCGACGCTGCCGCTGGCACTCGCCCACAGCGTCTCCGGCGGGCGACTGCGCGACGGCGACCGAGTGCTGCTCGGCGCCTTCGGCGGGGGCCTCACCTGGGGGGCGACCGTGCTCGAGTGGGGTCTTTCGGCGTGACCGACCGGAGCTTCTCGGCGTGAGCATCACCGTCGCCAACCCTCGCGGCGATGACGTCGCCGACGCGCGGATCACGCCGCTTGACCGCTTGAGCGCGCTGTGCGATCCGGGGTCGCTCGACGTGATCCGCTCCGAGGTCAGGTCGATCGCGATGGGCGACCGCGCGGTCGCCGGCGACGGCGTCATCGGCGGCGCCGGGCTGGTCGACGGGCGCCCGGTGTTCTGCTATGCGCAGGACGCGTCGTACGCCGGCGGCTCGCTGGGCGCGGCGCACGCCGAGACGATCGTCCGCGTGCTGGAGCTCGCGGAGCGCGCCCGCGCTCCGGTCGTCGGCTTCGTCGGCTCCGGCGGCGCGCGGATGCAGGAGGGGGTTGCCGCGCTCGGTGGCTACGGACGGATCTTCCGCAGGAGCGTCGCCCTGTCCGGGAAGGTGCCGCAGATCTCGATCATCACCGGCGTATCGGCCGGCGGCGGGGCGTACTCACCGGCGCTGACCGACTGGGTGATGATGACCGAGAACGCGAGCATGTTCCTGACTGGCCCGGGCGTCGTCAAGGAGGCGCTCGGGGAAGAGGTGACTGCCGCCGAGCTCGGCGGCCACCGCGTCCACCAGCGCAACGGCGTCTGCCACTTCGTCGCACCGACCGACGCCGACGCGGCCGAGCTCGCGCGACGGCTGCTCGGCTACCTGCCGAGCCATTGCGATGGCGCACTTCCGGTCGCGCCGGCTTTCGGGCCCGGCGCGACCGACCCAGCCGCTGCCATCCCCGCCCAGTCCCGCGGCGTCTACGACGTCCGCGAGGTGATCGCCGCGCTCGTCGACGCCGGTGAGATGCTCGAGGTCTCGGCGGGCTGGGCTCGGAACCTCGTGACGGCATTCGCGCGGATCGAGGGCCGGCCGGTCGGCGTGATCGCCAACCAGCCGCGCTACCTGGGCGGCGTGCTCGACGCCTCGAGCTCGGAGAAGGGTGCCCGGTTCGTCTCTCAGTGCAACGCGTTCGGCGTGCCGCTGCTGGTGCTCGTCGACACGCCAGGCTTCATGCCCGGCACGCGACAGGAATCGGCCGGCGTGATCAGGCTCGGGGCGACGCTGGTACAGGCGTTCGCGGGAGCGACCGTGCCGCGCGTCACGGTCGTGATGCGCAAGGCCTTCGGCGGTGCCTTCATCACGATGAACTCGAAGGATCTCGGCGCGGACTACGTGTTCGCCTGGCCCCAGGCGGAGGTCGGGGTGATGGGCGCGCGACCCGCGGTCGGGATCATTCACCGGCGCGAGCTGGCATCGGCGGATGACCCCGAGTCGGCCCGGGACGAGCTCGCCGAGCGCTACGCCGACACGCATCTGCGGCCGCAGGTGGCGGCCGCATCGGGCCACATCGACGAGTTGATCGAGCCGGTCCAGACACGCTCGCGGGTCGCCTGGGCGCTGCGGTCGCTGGCGGGTGCGAGGGCATGAGCTCGGGCGCCCCGGACGGCGCCGTGCTGCTGACAGGCGCGACGGGGTTCGTCGGAATGGAGGTTCTGGCCCGGTACCTCGAGCGCTCGAACCGCCAGATCACTTGCCTGGTGCGGGCCGACGGCGACCGCGCCGCCAGCCAGCGACTCGACGGAATCCTCCGCAACCTGTTCGGTCGCGGCGTCGAACGATTCGACGGTCGCGTTCGCGCCGTCGCGGGCGAGCTCAGCGATGCCGGGCTTGGGCTCTCGGAGCGACGGCGAGACCAGCTTGCCTGCGAGGTGACGACGATCGTCCACTGCGCAGCGTCGGTGTCATTCTCGATGGAGCTTTCGCAGGCGCGAGACGTCAACGTCGAGGGCACGAGGCGGATGCTCGAGTTCGCCCGGCTCGCCCAGGCGCGCGGTGGCCTGCGGCGCTACGCGCAGGTGTCGACGGCGTACGTAGCCGGCACCCACGACGGCCATTTCTCCGAGGCGGACCTGGACGTCGGTCAGGAGTTCCGAAACTCCTACGAGCAGTCGAAGTTCGAGGCAGAGCAGTTCGTTCGCACCCACGGCCAGGACCTCCCCTGGATGATCCTGCGGCCGAGCATCGTCGTCGGCGACCGGCGCAGCGGCTGGACGGCGGCGTTCAACGTCCTCTACTGGCCGCTGCGAGCGTTCTCGACCGGGATGTTCAAGACCGTGCCCGCCAACCCCGCCTCGCCGCTCGACGTGGTCTCGATCGACTATGTCGCCGACGCGATTCACGAGCTCTGTGAGGGCGAGTTTGCCGCCCGCGAGACGTTCCACCTGACGGCCGGCGCAGAGGCCTCGACGATGGGCGAGCTGGCGCTGCTCGCGAGCACCTACTTCCGGTTGCCGCTGCCGCAGGTCGTGCCGCCGTCCGAGTTCGAGGCCTTCGCCAACTCCATCTCGGATCTCGCGCTCGAGTCGAGCCGCGCGTACTTCCCGTATTTCGCGATCGGCACCGTGTTCGACAACGCCAAGACCACGGCCAGGCTCTTGCCCGCCGGGATTCAGGCCTCGCCGCTGGGGGACTACCTCGAGCGGCTGCTCGACTTCGCGACCGCGAGCCGCTGGGGCAAGCGGCCGATCGGCCGCGCCGAGGCGCTCGCCGCGTAAGGGCCTAGGCTCCCAGGGATGCTGGCCGACGTCGCGCGTTTCCTGGCGGACGACCCGGATGAGTTGGTCGAAATGGCGTTCGCGTGTCCGTTCTGTCTGCGCATCGCCGGAATCGAGTGGCGCGCGATGTTGGTCGGATACGACCCGACGGTGGAGTGTGCCTGCGAGGCATGCGACCAGCGCTGGCTCGTCTATCTGACGCCCGAGCAGGCGCTGCGGCTCAGCGTCCTCCATCACTAGCATTCGGCCATGGTCCAGGAGCTGTCGGAATCGGCGGTGCCCGCCGGCGCAGCCACCGAGGGCGCGTTCGTCGAGGCGCTCGAACTGTTCGTCGAGGTGCTGACGCAGACCGAGCAGGGGGTCAGCACCGGCGAGCGCTTCTACGACCACCTGTGCGGCGCGATCTGCCGGCTTGCGCGGATGCGCCGGGCGGTGATCTTCCGCTACGACCCCGCCAGCCGACGGGTGCGCGCCGCCGGCGCATACGGGCTTGACGTCGGCCAGTTCGCGGGCGCCCACATCTCGGTCGACTCGGCGCCGATCGCCGCTCGGGCGCTGAAGGCAGACCAGGTCATCGAGGCGGCCGGAGACCTGCGGGGACAGTTCCCGCCCGAATACGCCGCGCTGGTCGAGAAGCCGATGCGGCTCGCGTGCGCGCCGATGGGCGCTGCCGGGAGGGCGATCGGCGTGATCTTCGCCGACCGTGAGCTGGACGCGCCGCCGTTTGACGGCGCCGCGCGCCAGCTGCTGTGGACGCTTGGCAAGACGGCGGCGCTGGCGTCGGTGGCCCGGACGGTGGCGACCCAGGCCGAGAACGCCAAGCAACTTCAGCAGCGGATCGACCTCGCGCGCGAGGTGCACGAAGGCGTGATCCAGCGCCTGTTCGGGGTGTCGCTGGCGCTCGGCGGGGACGGCGACCTGCCGGCCGACGCTCGGTCTCGCTGCGCGAGCGAGACGCAGGCCGCCCTGTCGGAGCTCCGCAGCGCCCTGCAACGCCCGCTCGGGCGGGCGCCCCAGGCGACCGAGACGACGCTGTCCGCCGAGGTGCAGCGGCTGTCACGGGCCCATCCCGAGCTGGGGATCGCGCTCGAGGGCGACGACGACGGCAAGGTGCCCCCGTCGCTCGAGGCCGTCGCCCAGAGCGTCCTGATCGAGGCCGTACGCAACGCACGCAAGCACGCCGAGCCGACCGCGGTCCGCGTCCGGACCAGCCGCGCCGACGAGGCGTTCGTGCTCGAGGTCATCAACGACGGCGTCGCGGCGGGCTCGGGGAGCCCGGGGATGGGACTGCGCCTGGCCGCGTTCGAGGCGCTGCAGAGTGGCGGGGTGCTCGAGTTCGGCAGCCCCGAGCCCGGGTCCTGGCAGGTGCGCCTGGTCGTTCCCCACGATGAGTGACCGCGCGACCGACGACCGACCGAGGGCCGACCGCGCGCTCGACAACGGAATCCGCAGCCCGGAGCGCCTGCGAGTCCTTGTCGTCGACGATCACGACGTCGTGCACTGGGGCTTCCGGTTGATGCTGAGCCAACAGCCGTGGGTCGAGCGCTGCCTGGCGGCGTCGACCGGCGACGAGGCGCTCGAGCTGACCAGGCGCTACCGCCCGCACGTGGCGGTCGTCGACCTCTTCATCGGCGAGGAGTCGGGCGCCCAGGTGTGCGAGCGGCTGCGCGCCGCCGAGCCCGGGACGCGGGTGCTGTTGTGCTCGGGCGCCGGCGAGATCTCCTCAAGCGCGGCTCGCGCGGCCGGCGCCTCCGGCTTCGCCCACAAGGATTGGCCGGCGGCGAAGATCGCCGCCGCGGTGAGGCGTGTCGGTCTCGGCGGAACGGTGTTCGAGCGCCAGGATCGGACGGGCGTGCTGGGGTTGAGCGAGCGCGAGCGTGAGGTCCTCGCGCTGATGGCCGCGGGTTCGACGAACCCTGAGATCGCCGAGGCGCTCCACCTGTCAAAGCACACCGTCAAGGAGCACACGAGCTCGCTGTACCGCAAGCTCGAGGTTCGCAACCGGACGGAGGCGGTGCAGAAGGCGCAGCGGTTGGGGTTACTGGCCTGAGCGGGCTCGCGCGGGGACGTCCACGGCGGCCCCGGATGATTCCGGCTCGCGCGCCCGGGGGCGCGGCGCGGGCGGCAGCGCCGGATCGGTAGGGTGCGAGCCATGGAACTTCGTGAACTCGGACGCACCGGAATGAAGGTCAGTGAGCTGTGCCTGGGCGCGATGATGTTCGGCGCCTGGGGGAACCCCGACCACGACGAGTCGGTTCGGATCATCCACCGTGCCCTCGACGCCGGCGTCAACTTTGTCGACACCGCCGACGTCTACTCGCAGGGCGAGTCGGAGGAGATCGTCGGGAGGGCGTTGGCAGGAGGCAGGCGTGAAGACGTGATCCTCGCGACCAAGGTCCACGCTCAGATGGGGGAGAACCCCAATCACTTCGGCAACTCCCGGCGCTGGATCATCCAGGAGGTCGAAAACAGCCTGCGACGACTGCAGACCGATTGGATCGACCTCTACCAGATCCATCGCCCTCAGGAGGACACTGACATCGACGAGACCCTCGGCGCCCTGACCGACCTGGTCCGCGCCGGCAAGGTCCGGTACATCGGCTCGTCGACTTTCCCGGCGAGCCAGATCGTCGAGGCCCAGTGGGTCGCCGAGAAGCGCGGACGCGAACGGTTCGTCTGCGAACAGCCGCCGTACTCGATCCTCGTTCGCGGGATCGAGCAGGACGTGCTGCCGACGACGCAGCGGTACGGCATGGGCGTCATCCCCTGGAGCCCACTGGCCGGGGGCTGGCTGACGGGTCGCTACCGCGCGGGCCGGGAGCAGCCGTCGTCGAAGCGCTCGAACCGGCTGCCCGACCGGTTCGACCTGTCGCTGCCCCCAAACCAGCGAAAGCTCGAGGCGGCCGACGCGCTCGCGCAACTGGCCGAGGAGGCGGGAATGACGCTGATCGAGATGTCGCTCGCCTGGGTCGTCCGGCACCCCGGGGTGACGTCGGCGATCATCGGCCCACGGACGATGGAGCATCTGGAGTCACAGCTGGCCTCGGCCGACGTGACGCTCCCGGAGGACCTGCTCAACAGCATCGACGAGATCGTTCCGCCGGGCGTCAACGTGAATTCCTTCGACTCGGGCTACGCCAATCCGGCCCTGGAGCCGTCGGTGCGGCGCCGTCCGGAGCCCGCCGCGGTCGCGGTGTAGGGCCCAGCGCAAGACCGATGCCGGCACGCTCGGCGATCGTCACCGGCGCCTCGCGCGGAATCGGCCGGGCGATCGCCGAGGCGCTCGGCGCCGATGGCTACGCGCTGACCTTGACGGCACGCAAGCCCGAAGCACTCGCCGCAACCGCCCAGGCGCTCGCCGCCCAGGGCTGCGAGGTGCAGCACCTGGCGGCGGACGTCGTCGACGAGGCGGCGATAGCCGCGGTCGTGGCGCTGCACCGTGAGCGTCACGACCGGCTCGACGTCCTCGTCAACAACGCCGGGGTCGGCGTCGGCGCCGCCGCCGGAGCCCACGCGACGAGGTCCGTCGACCTCCAGCTCGCCGTCAATCTGCGCTCGATCGTCCTGTTCTATCGGGAGGCGCTCGACCTGCTCCGGGTCGCGGGGGCCGAGCACCGCCGCGCGCAAGTCGTCAACCTCGCGTCGATCGCCGGCAAGTCGCCGGCGCCGTGGCTGTCGGTGTACGGGGCGACGAAGGCTGGGGTGATCGCCTACACGGTCGCGATGAACAGGGAGCTGAACGGCGAGGGGATCAGATCGGTGGCGCTCTGCCCCGGGTGGGTCGATACCGATATGACCGAGTTCGTCAAGGACTCGGTCGCGCCGGAGCAGATGATCCGCCCCGGCGACCTCGTCGCCGCGGTCCGCTTCGTCCTTTCCCTATCGCCCATGGCGGTCGTCCCCGAAATCGTCTTCCAGCGGCCTGCCGAGCCGTTCTCAGGCAGCCCGGCGCACCGCGGTCCCTTGGCTTGACGCCCTGAAGCGCTCGCTCGGCCCGGCGGCGCTCACTCCCACTCGGGCCCTGGAGACTGGACGGCCTGCGCCTCGTCGGCGCTGATCACGTGCATCACCGCGTTGATCAGCGCCAGGTGGGTGAAGGCCTGCGGGAAGTTCCCCAGATGCCGGCCCGTCTGCGGGTCGATCTCCTCGGCGTACAGCCCCAGCGGTGAGGCGTAGCCGAGCAATCGCTCGCACAGCTCCCGCGCGCGCTTGAGCTCGCCGATCTCGGCGAACGCGGACACCAGCCAGAACGAGCAGATCATGAACGTGCCCTCGCGACCGGACAGCCCGTCGTCGGTCTCCTCGGTCCGGTAGCGGAGGACGAGTCCGTTCTCGGTCAGCTCGTCGGCGATCGCGAGCACGGTGTTCCGGATCCGGGGGTCGTCGGGTGGCAGGAATCGCAGCAGCGGCATCAGCAGCAGCGCCGCGTCGAGCGCGTTGGTGTCGTAGTGCTGGACGAACACGCCGCGCTCGTCGACGGCGTGCTCGCAGATGTCGGCATGGATCTCGTCGGCCGCCGCCTGCCAGCGTTCGACCCGCTCCCAGTCCTCGCGCAGCTCGGCGAGGCGCGCTCCTCGGTCGCACGCCACCCACGCGAACATCTTGGACGAGGTGAAGTGCTTGGGCTCGCCGCGGACCTCCCAGATACCGCGATCGGGCCGTCGCCAGTTGTCGATCGCCATCTCGACCTGGCGTCTGAGGATCGGCCAGACGCGTTCGTCGAGCGTGTCGCGCGAGCGCGTGTGCAGATAGACCGAATCGAGTAGCGCTCCCCAGACGTCGTGCTGCTCCTGCTTGTAGGCGTCGTTACCGACCCGCACGGGTCGGGCGCCCTCGTAGCCGCCGAGGTGGTCGAGCTCGTGCTCGTCGAGATTGCGCTCGCCGGTCGGCCCATACATCACCTGCAGCGCCTCCTCGGCGTCGGCGACGTCGGCGATGAAGTAGAAGAAGTCGTTGGCCTCCCAGTCGAACCCGAGCGTGTACAGGGCCCACAGCATGAAGGTCGAGTCGCGGATCCAGCTGTAGCGGTAATCCCAGTTGCGCTCGCCCTGCGGGGTCTCCGGCAGCGACGTTGTCGCGGCCGCCAGCAGGGCTCCGGTCGGCGCGTACGTGAGGCCCTTCAACGTCAGCGCGCTGCGCTGCAGATGCGTGCGCCACGGGTGGTCTGGGAACGTGCCTCGGTCGAGCCAGTGCTGCCAGTGGTGGGCGGTCCAGACCAGGCGGGCATGGGCCTCTTCGAGATCCTCTGGCGGCGGGTGCTCCGACCACCACAGCGCCGCGAACAGCTCCTCGCCCTCCTTCATCCGGTGTCGGGCGGTGGCGCGGGAACCCTCAAACCCGAGGCGCAGGTCGGTCTTCAGCCCGACCCAGACGTCGGACCCCGAGGCGGTCGCGATTCCCTGGCTGTAGCCGGCCTCCGAGTACTCCCAGGTGGCGTGCCGGCTTCCGTACTCGAACACCGGCTCGCAGTCCAGCGTCACCTCGACCTGGCCGTTGACGCAGCGGACGGTGCGCAGCAGCACGTGGTCGGCGTCATAGTCGGTCGGCGCCCGGCGGTGGGTTCCGGAGCGGTCGTGCTCGTGGTGCCAGGCGCCGATCAGGAGCACGTCGCGGACAACGACCCAACCCGAGCCGGTGCCCCAACTCGTCTCCAGCACCATCGTGCCGGGCAGATACCGGCGCGCGTTGGGCACCGTGACCCCGGAGGGGCCGAGCCGGAAGGAACCGGCGTCGCGGTCGAGCAGCGCGCCGAAGATGCTCGGCGAATCGACCCGCGGCAGGCATAGCCACTCGACGCCACCGCTCGGCGCGACCAGCGCCACCGTCTCGCAATCGGATAGGAAGGCGTATTCGGCGATCGGCGGGAACGGGCTGCCCCCCAGCAGGGGGCTACTGCTGGTCAACTGCCGCATCTGCGGCAGCGTCAGGATCTGGGGCGCGAGTGGGTCAGGCTCTCCGCCGTCGACTGGCTCGATCATGTTCTCATCATCGGCAGCAGGCCTGGCATAGGTGATCGATCATCGACGCCGGATCAAATCAGATCGCCGGGCGGCAGTGGACCGTCGGCCTCCCCGTGGGTTGGTCGGTTCGGTCCGGCAACGGTGGGTGGTTCTCGAGCAACCGAGCACGACCCGTCATCATGGATATCGATGAGTACGGGTCGACAAGGAGTTGGCGCAGCGGCCGGGACCCCCGGGACCGGGGCCATGCGGGCGCTGCGCGGGCAGGAGCGGAAGCCGCCGCCGCTGATGGACCCGACCCGCCAGCGGGATTCCCGGCGGATCCTGCGACTGTTCAGGCCGTATCGAACTCGACTGACGGTGGTCCTGGTGATGATCGTCTTCTCGGCCGGAATCAGCATTCTGCAGCCGTTCCTGCTGCGCGACGCACTCGACGAGGGGCTGCTCAACCACGACCAGACGGTCCTGACCGTGACGGTCCTCGGGATGATCGCGATCGCGCTGGTCTCGCAGGCGACCGGCGTCTGGCAGACCTACCTGTCGAACGTCGTCGGCCAGCGGGTCATGCACGACCTGCGCGCCGCCGTCTACCACCGCCTGCAGCAGATGTCGCTGGCGTTCTTCACGCGGACGCGGACCGGCGAGGTGCAGTCGCGGATCGCCAACGACATCGGCGGCCTCGACAACGTCGTCACCAGCACGGCCACGACGATCGCCTCGAATGTGACCACGGTGGCGGCGGCGCTGGTGGCGATGTGCCTGCTCAACTGGCAGCTCGCGCTGCTGTCGCTTGTGTTCGTGCCGCCGTCGGTGTGGGCGACCCAGCGAGTCGGGAAGATCCGCCGCCGGATCACCAACGAGCAGCAGCGACGGTTGGCCGACATGAGCGCGCTGGTCGCCGAGTCGCTGTCGGTGTCGGGGATCATGCTCGGCAAGACGATGGGCCGCGGCGCCGACCTCGCCGACCGTTTCACGGGCGAATCGAAGGGGATTGCCGACCTGGAGGTCCGGTCGCGGATGGCGGGCCGCTGGATGATGGGGACGATCCAATTCATCTTCGCTGCTCAGCCGGCCGTCATCTATTGGCTGGCGGGCCAATCCTTTCTTGCCAGCACCATCTCGATCGGCACGGTGGTCGCGTTCACGACCCTGCAGACACGGCTGCTGTTCCCGATCAACTCGCTACTCGGCGTGCAGGCCGACATGCAGTCGTCGCTGGCGCTGTTCGACCGCATCTTCGAGTACCTCGACCTGCCGATCGACATCGTCGAATGCGAGCACCCAGTCGACCTGGAGCCCGACGCGATCGTCGGCGAGGTTCGCTTCGAGAACGTCTCGTTCCGCTACGCGGCGACAGATGAGGACGGCTGGACCGTCCGCGACGTCGAACTGGTGGTCCCGCCGGGGACCCGCACCGCCGTCGTCGGCGAGACCGGCGCCGGGAAGACGACCCTCGGCTACCTCGCCGCGCGTCTGTACGACCCGCAGGAAGGGCGGATCACGATCGATGGGGTCGACATCCGCGACGCCAGCCTCATGTCGCTCGCGGCGACCGTCGGCGTCGTTTCCCAGGAGACCTACCTGTTCCACGCGAGCGTCCGGGAGAACCTGCGCTTCGCGAGGCCCGACGCGAGCGACGAGGAGGTCGAGGATGCCGCTCGAACCGCCCGCGTCCACGACCTCATCGCCTCGCTGCCGGACGGCTACGACACGATCGTCGGCGAGCGCGGCTACCGCTTCTCGGGCGGCGAGAAGCAGCGGATGGCGATCGCCCGCACGGTCCTGCGAAACCCGCCGGTGCTGATCCTCGACGAGGCCACCAGCGCGCTCGACACCCAGACCGAGGCCGCCGTCCAGGCAGAGCTCGAGCGGCTCGCCGAAGGACGCACGACGATCACGATCGCCCACCGGCTCTCGACCGTTCGCGACGCGGACCAGATCGTCGTGCTCGACCAGGGCCGGATCGCCGAACGTGGTACCCACGAGGAGCTGCTCGACCGCGGAGGTTTGTACGCGTCGCTCGTGATCCGGGACGTCACCGACGCAACGGTCTGAGCTGCTCAGTCGGTCGACGCCACGCTGCTCCTCAACGCGTTGACGGCCGCTGCGGCGACCGGCCTGCTGGTCTTCGTCTTCCAGGATGGGCGCCTGCAGGGACCGCTCGGCTACACCAGCCAGCACGGGATCGAGCAAGCCGACTTCCTGGTGCTGGCGGCGCTCGTGTTCGCGCTGTCGACCGACTATGGCGTACTGCTGTTGACGCGGATCAAGGAGGGTCACGACCGCGGGCTTCCGGATCGCGAGGCGATCGCGGGCGGCCTCGAGCGGACCGGGCGATTGGTCAGCGCCTCGGCGGTCCTACTGGCGGTCGCACTCGGCGCGTTCGCCACCTCTCAGGTCGTGTTTCTGAAGGAGATCGGGATCGGCGCGGTGGTCGCGGTGCTGATCGACGCGTTCCTGGTTCGGGCCGCGCTGGTGCCGTCGCTGATGGCGCTGCTCGGGCGCTGGAACTGGTGGTCGCCGGAGCCGCTGCGCCGGCTCCACGACCGGTTCTCAGACCGCGCGGGTGTCGAGCGCCGACTCCGGCCGGAGCTGGCCCTCGACCCGCAGCTGCGGTAGCGCCCGCTCGATGAAACCGGGGAGGCGCCAGTTGGCCCGCCCGAGCAGCAGCATCATCCCCGGCACGAGCACCGAGCGGACGATCACCGCGTCGACCAGCACCGCGCTCGCGAGCCCGACTCCGAACACCTCGATGATCCGCTGGCCCCCGAGCACGAATGCCGCGAACACCAGGACCATGATCGCGGCGGCCGCGGTGATCGTCTTGCCGGTGGCGGCGAGGCCGTGGGTGACCGCCTCGCGGTTGTCCTCGCGGAGGTGCCACTCCTCGTAGATGCGGCTCAACAGGAAGACCTCGTAGTCCATCGACAGCCCGAACAGGATCGGGAACATCAGCACCGGGGCGAAGGCGGCGATCGGGCCGGGCGAGGCACCCAGCAGCCAGCCGAACCAGCCGTATTGGAACACGGCGGTGACCACCCCGAGTGCGGCACCGGTTGTCAGCAGGTTCATCAACGCCCCCGCCAGCGGCACCGCCAGACTCCGGAACACGATCATCAACAACAGCGAGGCGACGAGCGTGACGATCGCGACGAACAGCGGCAGCTTCGCGGTCAGAACGTCGGCGAAGTCCGCGAACACCGCGGTCTGGCCGCCGACCAGGACCCGTATCCCCGTGCCCCTCGTCGCGATCGGGATCAGCCTCGAGCGCAGGGTGTTGAGCAGCGTCGAGGTCGAGGGGGCCTGCGGTGAGCCGGTCGGGTAGACGTCCGCGAGAGCGACGCCGGGCCGACCGTCGCGGCCGTCGATGAAGCTGGAGCCGGTGACCGCGGCGACCCCCGGCGTGGCGGCGGCTTCCTTTGTGACCTGCGTGAAGACCGCGCGGCCGAGGGGCGAGTCGGTGCCCGCGACCAGCAGCAGGGGGCCGTTGTAACCCGGACCGAAACCCTTGGCAAGCAGGTGGTACGCCTGGTAGGTGGTGGTGCCGTCGGGGTCCGAGCCGGCATCGGTGGAGCCGAGCCGCATCGACAGCAACGGTGCCGCCAGGGCCACCATCACGGCAGTCGCGATCACCGCGAACAGCGCCGGGCGTCGGGCGAGTACCGCCGTCCAGCGGCGCCAGGCAGGCGATTCGTCGGTGGCGCGGAAGCGCCGGGACGCGATCGCCCGCCGGTCAGCGCGGCGCAGGGCCCGCTGGCCGAACAGTGACAGCAGCGCCGGGAGCAGCGTCAGCGCCGCGAGCACGGTGAACGCGACTGTGATCGCGGCGGCGATCGCGACGCCGTACAGGAAGCTGACTCCCAGCAGCATCATCCCCAGCATCGCGACGCAGACGATCACGCCCGCGAACAGCACCGCCCGCCCGGACGTATCGAGTGCCTGCAGCACGGCCTCCTCGCCGGCGACGCCGCGGAGTCGCGCCTGGCGGTAGCGCGTGAGGATGAAAAGCGCGTAGTCGATGCCGACGCCCAGTCCGATCAATAGGGCGAGCTCGCTCGAGAACGACGCCATGTTGATCACGTTCGACAGCAGGCCGTCGAGCGCGTTTGCGGTGCCCAGCGACACGCCTGCGGTCAGCAGCGGCAGCATCATCGCCGGAAACGTCCCGAACACCGCCAGCAGCACCGCGCCGGCGGCGACGAAGCCGATGGGGATCGCCGTCGAGGAACCGGACGGGTCGCCGACCTCGGCGACTTGGCCGCCAGCCGCAAAGCTGACGCCGTGGCCCGACGCGGAGCTGACGATCGAGTCAAACGCGACGGACTCGGCCGTGGACAGGTCCGCGGCGCTCTCGCTGAAGTTGACCGTCGCGAACGCGACCTGCCCCGAGGGCGCGATCTGGCCGGCACCGGCGGCGCTGTACGGGGAGGTGACCGAGCCGACGTGCGGCAGCCGGGCGACTCGCCGAATCACCGCCTCCGTACGGGCACGGACCGCCGGATTCCTGACGCTGCCGTGGTCGACGGCGACGACCAGCTGATCGGTGTCTCCCGACTGGGCCGGGGCGGCCTGCTGCAGGAGGCGTGTCGCCTGGGCGCTCTCCGTATTCGGCAGGCTGAAGTTGTCGGCGTAGCCGCTGCCGACGCCATGCTGCACCGCGGTGCAGGCGATGACCGCGACCAGCCAGGTGGCGACAACGACCAGCCGGTGCCGGAAGCACCACCTGGCGACGGTTCGCATGCGTATCGATTGTGGTGGCGCCAGACGTACGCGCGCTTAAGAGCCTGTTTCAAAACGATGGCGTGTCCGGGATCGGCGGGAGGCGTACGATCGGGCTGTGCCACGTCCAAGCGCCGGAATCCTCCTGTACCGCCGTGCGGAGGACCAACTCGAGGTGCTTTTGGTGCACCCCGGCGGGCCGCTTTGGGCGACGCGCGACGTTGGCGCCTGGTCGATCCCGAAGGGCGAGTGCGAGCCTGGGGAGCGACCGCTGAGCACGGCGCGTCGCGAGTTCGCGGAGGAGCTCGGCAGCCAGCCTCCACCGGGACCGGAGCTGGCGCTCGGCGAGATCAGACAGAAGTCCGGCAAGCGGGTGATCGGCTGGGCGCTCGAGGGCGATCTCGACACCGACACGGTTCTCAGCAACACCTTCTCGTTCCAGTGGCCGCCTCGGTCGGGTCGCATGATCGAGGTTCCCGAAGTCGATCGGGCGGAGTGGTTCGGACTCGAGGAGGCACGCGTCAGGCTCAATCCGGCGCAGGTGAAGCTCGTCGACCGGCTCGTCGCGCGTCTCGGAGAGACGGCATCAACACCGATCCGGTATGATTGAGTGATCAAGGGTTCGATCACAGCCACGCTGTTCACCGATCCGGCCTGCCCGTGGGCCTACTCCGAGAATCCGCCGCTGCGGGTGATCGAGTGGCGGTACGGCGATCAGCTGGAGTGGAAGCTGGTGATGGTCGGGCTCAGCGAGGACACCTCGCGGTATGAGTCGCACGGTTACACGCCGCTGCGGATGGTTCAAGGGAATCTCAACTTCCGTTTCCGCTACGGCATGCCGTTCGCGAGCGCACCGAAGCCGAGGCTCAGCGCCTCCTCGCGCGCCTGCCGGGCCGTGGTCGCCGCGCGGGAGCTATGGCCCGGCAGCGAGTGGGGCGCGTTCAGGGCGCTGCAGCTCGCGAACTTCACGACGCCGCTCCTGTTCGACGACGACGACCAGCTTCGTGAGGTGCTGAGCACCGTCCCCGGGGTCGACGCCGACCGGATCCTGCTGGTGCTCGACTCGCCCGAGGTGGTGACCCGCTACGAGCGCGACAAGGCGCTGACACGCACCGCGGCGGGTTCCCCGACCGAGCTCCAGGGCAAGGCCGGCAACAGCGACGGCGCGGTTCGCTACACCGCCCCATCGGTGGTCTTCGAGACCGAGGACGGGCGGAGGCTCGAGGCCGGTGGTTTCCAGCCGGTCGAGGCCTACGATGTGATCGTCGCCAACCTCGATCCGACGCTCGAGCGCAAGGCGCCCCCGGCTGACGCGATCGAGCTGCTCGAACAATTCGAGTTCGGGCTGACGACCCAGGAGGTCGCGGCGCTACTGACGCACGGCAATGACCGCCCCGATCGCGGCGGGGCGGAGAGCGCGCTGGTCGCGCTGCTCGGCGACGGACAGGTCGAGCGCCACCCGCTCGGGGACGACGCGCTGTGGACGCTGCCCGGCGGTTGGCGTCCAGCTCAGGTGGCCGCCGTGATGGCCGCCGGCGCCGCGGCCGGCTGACGCGCGCCGACGTCACGCCGGATCACCGCTTGCGCGATTCGCATGGGCGCCGGTAGTAGACTCGCCCGTCGAAGTCGCCTCCAGACCTGCGACGCGAAGGGGAGGTCGTGGCCGAGACATCCGATGATGTGGGCCCGTCCGAGGACGAGGAAGCGCCCGACCAGGAAGCGACTGCTGAGGACGCGATCGGCGAAGAAGTGACCGCCGAGGAGGCGACCGCCGAGGAGTCGGCGTCGATCACGGGCCTGCTCGAAGAGCTCGGGCGCGACGTCGGTGCCCTCGTCTTCCGCGAGACGCAGCTTGCGATCGTTCGCAATCCTCGCGCTGTCAGGCGCGCCGTCCGCGACATCGCCGGCGCCGTGGTAGCCGGGCTTGCTTTGGTGACGGCGTTCGTCTTCGGGAACGTGGCTGCGCTGGACGCGCTACGGACCGTGATGTCGCGATCGCTCGCGGCTCTGGTGCTCGGCGGAGCGTGGCTCGCGCTCGGATCGGTGCTCGCGCTCGCACTGTCGGTTCGCGCCGGGCGTGTCACCGGTTGGAGGTGGTGGCGCGTCGGCCGGGCCGACCGCCAGGACAGCCTCCAGCAGCTGGAGCGGGCCCGGGGTGAGGCCGAAAGGGCGGTTCGCGAGACCCTCGGCCGGCTGACGCCGGCGGTGACGGTCGAGATCGCATCGGCCGTGGCCAGCGGTACGGTGGGCGAGGTCGTCGGTGCCGGTGGCGATATCCTCGAGGCTGGAGGCGATATCCTCGAGGCCTCCGACGACGTCGTCGAAGAGCTCACGGAGAACCTCCCCGCCGGCAGCGTCGTCAATCAGATGTGGGACGTCGTCCTGATCCCGGGTCGCCTCGGCGTCAAGGTTGCGACAACGGTTTTCAAGCGGGGCGAATCCCGAGACTGATGAGCCTCCCGAAGGTTGTACCTCGTGAGGAGTGGCTGCGGGCGCGCCGTCGGCTGCTCGAGGAGGAGAAGCAATTCACGCGTCAACGCGACCTCCTGTCGAGGCGGCGGCGTGAAATGCCGATGGTGCCCGTCGAGGTCGAATATGTGTTCGAGGACGAGACGGGGCCGGTCACGATGGTCGATCTGTTCGCCGGTCGCCACCAGCTGGTCGTCTATCACGCGATGTGGCTGTACGACCAGGATCGACCGTGTCCGAGCTGCTCGGCGTTCCTCGATCAGATCGGCGATCTTGCGCACCTGCACGTGCGCGACACGGGCTTCGCGGCGATCTCACGCGGCTCGCCCGACCGGATGCGCCAGTATCGCAACCGTCTGGGGTGGCGCTTTCCGTGGGTGTCGTCCCGTGACTCGAGCTTCAACTACGACTACCACGTGACCTTCGACGAGACCGTTGCGCCGATCGAGTACAACTATCGATCCCGCGCGGAATTGGAGCGCGACGGCTTGGGGATCGAGGAGTGGGAGCAGCCGTTCGACCTACACGGCCTGAGCGTGTTTCTTCGCGACGGCGACAGAGTCTTCCACAGCTACTCCTCCTACGCTCGGGGTGTCGACAACCTGGGGTTCATCAGCAACTTCCTCGACCTGACGCCGCTCGGCCGCCAGGAACAGTGGGAGCAGCCCGCGGACCGCGCGACGGCGTTTGGCAGGGAGGCGGGTCGAGCGGTCCCCGCGGTCGCTTACCACGATGAGTACTGACCGCAGCCGTCGCTTCGCTCCGATCAGTCGCCGGTCGGCGTGACCCAGGCTACGTGGCGGTCGCGACGTTCTCGAACACGGCGGCGATTCCCTGGCCGCCACCGATGCACATCGTCTCGAGGGCATAGCGGTCGCCGCGACGGCGGAGCTCGTGCAGCATGGTCGTCAGGATCCGCCCGCCGGTGGCGCCGATCGGATGGCCGAGCGCGATCCCGGAGCCGTTGACGTTGACACGTCCCATGCCGTCCGGCAGCTGCCACTCGCGCAGAACCGCGAGAACCTGGGCGGCGAACGCCTCGTTGAGCTCGATCAGCGCCATGTCCGCGAAGCTCAGCCCGACGCGAGCAAACGCCTTGGCCACCGCGGGCACCGGCCCGATTCCCATCGTCTCCGGCGCGACGCCGGCGACCGCCCAGCTGACCAGCCGGCCGTACGGCTTCAGCCCGAGCTCCGCCGCGCGCTGTGGGTGGGTGACGATGCAGACCGCGGCACCGTCGTTCTGACCGCTGGCGTTGCCTGCGGTCACCGTCGCATGCGGGTCGGCCTTGAGCATGATCGGGCGCAGCGCCGCGAGCTTCTCGAGCGAGGTGTCCGGGCGCGGATGCTCGTCGCGGTCGACGATCGTCGGCGGCGCGCCACGCTTCCCGGGCACCTCGACCGGGACGATCTCCTCGGCGAAGGCCCCGCGCTCGCGCGCCCGGACCGCGAGCCGGTGGGAGCGCAGCGCCAGCTCGTCCTGCTCCTCGCGTGCGATCGAATACTGCCTGCGCAAGTTCTCCGCGGTTTCGATCATGCCGCCCGGAACCGGGTGCAGTTCGCCGCCGGCCCCGACCCGTGAGGCCTGCAGCCGGTCCTTCAACATCGCGCCGCCGGTCTTGACCCCCCATCGCAGCTCGGTCGAGTAGAGCTCGACCCGGCTCATGCTGTCGGCGCCGCCAGCCAGGACGACGTCGGCGGCGCCGGTCTGCACGTGCAGGCACGCGTCGATCACCGCCTGCAGCCCCGAACCGCAGCGGCGATCGACCTGCATGCCGGGCACCGAGACGGGAAGCCCGGCGTCGAGCGCCGCGATCCGGCCGAGAGCTGGGGCGTCGCCGTTCGGGTAGCCCTGGCCGAGGATGACGTCGTCGATCTGCTCCGAGGGCAGCCCCGTTCGAGAGATCAGCTCTCTGATCACGGTCGCGGCAAGCACCGTCACCGAGACGTCGCGAAAAGCGCCGCCGAACGCCCCAACCGGAGTTCGGAGAGGCTCACAGATCACAGCGTCGCGCACGGCAGCGGAATCTATCTGGGAGCGGGCCGGAGGGTTCGGCCGGCGGACCTAGAATCGGTAGAAGATGGAGTCTGACCTGAGGATCCGCTCCGCGGCGCTGCTCATGCTGGCCGCGGGACAATTCGTCGGCCGCGTCCCTGGCCTGCGTCGCGTGCCGCTCCTGCAGGTAATCGTGGCCAGCCAGGTGCTGCTGCTTGCGCGCGACCACCTCGAGCGCCTGACTCCGCGCGAACGGCATCGCGTCGTCGTGTTGATCCGCGACTGCAAGGGTCGCGTCGGCAACCTCTCGGCGGGCGAGCGCGCCGAGCTGTACTCGCTGATCCAAAAGGTTGAACCCCGAATGTTCGCCGAAACCGCGATGCGCACCCTGTCGCCACTGCCGCTTCCAGGCAAGGTCAGGCGTCGATGGTGATGTGTCCGGGCCGGGCAGCGACCCGCTGCAGCCACGCGCGAATCTGGGGATAGGGCCCGAGGTCGAAGTCGCCTTCGTCGGCGACGTGGGTGTAGGCGTAGAGGCTGATGTCGGCGACGGAGTAGCGCTCGCCGACGAGCCACGTCCTGCCGCTCAGACCTCGCTCGAGGGCCTCGAGGGCTTTGCGCCCGCCCTCGAACCGCTGGCGCCAGAACGCCTCCGGTGCGTCGACGCCGAACAGCTTCAGGAATCGGGCGACCGCCAGGTTGGGCTCGATCTCATACTGCTCGAAGAACTGCCACGCCAGCACCTGTGCCCGCTCGTAGCGATCGCCGGGAAGGTACTCGGTGCCCTCCGCGAGATAGTCGATGATCGCGTTGGACTCGGCCAGTGGTCGCCCGTCCTCGAGGATCAGGGTCGGGACCCGAAGCGCCGGATTCAGGTGGCCGATCACCTCGCGTCGGTTCGAGCGGTCGACGACGTCGAGTTCGTGCAGCTCGAGCGGGATCCCGAGCTGGGCGGCGAGCAGACGGACCTTGTAGCAGTTGCCCGAGACCGCGCTGTTGTAGAGCAGCATCGACGACATTTAACGCGCTCGAGGCTCCGGACCGGACAAACCGCCCGGCGCCGGTCCGGCGGCCCCGAAAATCGAAGAGCTACCCTTTAAGGCCGGGACTATCGTCTGCTGAGGCGGGATGCCTCGCCTGCCCCAAGAGAAGGAAACGTCATGAAGCTGCTCCGAACCGTCTCAACCCGCCGTCTTCTGGCGGGCCTGCTCGGCGTCGTGGTCGTCGGCTTGGCCTCTACGGCGATCGCGATCGCCGCCGCCGGGACCGGTCCCGTGCCGGCTCGCGCCTCGCTGGCCGATGCGATCCATACCGCGATGCAGGGCAAGCCGGTCGCCGGGGTCAGTGCCGACATCACGTTCACCAACAACCTCTTCGCCGGCAGTTCGATCGGGACGGTCGATCCCCTGCTGACCGGGGGAACCGGCAGGCTCTGGGCCGGAGACGGCCACCTGCGGCTCGAGCTGCAGTCCGACAACGGCGACGCCCAGCTAGTCCTCGACAGGCACCGCTTCTGGATGTACGACCCGAATTCTCGGACCGTTTATGAGGGCACCCTCCCGAACAGGCAGGACTCGACCGGCCCGGACAACGCGGGTGGGGCGCTGCCGACGGTCGCGCAGATTCAGCGGGCGCTGGACCGGCTCGGGACGCACGCAGGCGTCTCCGCCGCCACCGCCACCGACGTCGGCGGCCAGCCTGCATACAGCGTCGAGCTGACCCCGAACTCGAGCGCCGGGCTGATCGGCGCGGTGCGGTTTGCGTTCGACGCCAATCAGGGGAATCCGCTCGACTTCGCGATCGTCCCGCGCGGCGACAGCAACCCCGCGCTCGAGCTTCAGGCGTCGAACGTGAGCTACGGTCCGGTGCCGCCGTCTGCCTTGCAGCTCTCGCCGCCACGGGGCAACAAGATCGTCCACGTCGCGCTCCCGCAGCGCCCGCAAACGGACACCGCGCCCGCCGGCACGGGCGACGTTCAGGTCATCGGCCAGGGCCTCGGCGCCATGGTGGTGGCGAAGCATCCGGTCGGCAGCGGTGCCGGTTCCGGCAGCGGTCCCGCTGGACCGCTGCCGGTGAAGACCGTCACGATCGACGGCGTCAAGGGTCAGGAACTGCCGACCTCGCTCGGCACGGTGTTGCAGTTCACCCGCGACGGGGTCGGCTACCTGCTCGCCGGGTCGGTGACCCCGTCGACGATCGAATCGGTCGCCGCGTCACTGCCGTGACGGAGACCTCGCCGCCGATCGAGGTCCGCGGTCTCGTCAAGCGTTACGGACAGCTCACGGCGGTCGACGGGGTCGACCTGACGGTCCAGACGGGCGACGTCTACGGCTATCTGGGACCGAACGGCGCCGGCAAGACGACGTCGCTGCGGATGATGCTCGGCCTGATCCGGCCGACGGCGGGGACCGTCAGGTTGTTTGGGCGCGATCCAAACGAAACCGCGAGGGCACTCGACGGCGTCGCGGGCTTCGTGGAGGCGCCGACCTTCTATCCCTACATGACCGCGCGGCGCAACCTCCAGCTGTTGGCCGCCTTCGACGGTGACGACGCCAGCGGCCGGATCGACTCGGCCCTGGAGACCGTCGAGCTGACCGATCGCGCCGGCGATCGGGTCGGAGGCTATTCGCACGGCATGCGGCAGCGCCTCGGGATCGCGGCAGCGCTGCTGCGGACGCCGAAGTTGCTGCTCCTCGACGAGCCGGCGACCGGGCTGGACCCCGCCGGGATGCGAGACATGCGGGTGCTGATCCGGCGGCTCGCCGACGACGGGATGACGGTGCTGCTGTCCAGCCACCTGCTCGCCGAGGTCGAAGAACTTTGCGACCGCGTGGCGATCCTGCGATCCGGGAGGATCGTCTACGAGGGCACGATCGCGGCGCTGGCGCGGGGCGCGGGCACGGTCTATCGGCTCGCGACCACCGACGACGAGCGCGCGCGGGCGATCTGCATCGCGCAGCAGGGAATAGGAGATCCGCAGGTCCAGCACGGGCGGATCACGTTCACCGCGAACGAGGCCGCGGTCGCGGAGCTATCGCGGGCGCTGGTCGAAGCGGGCGTGCTGATCCACGAGCTTGCCCCGCAGACGGTCACGCTCGAGGACCTGTTCTTCTCGCTGACCGAGGGCGATGCGTCCGGCCCGTCCGCGCCGATCGGCGAGCACGCCGGCCGAGCAGCCGAGCCGGTCGAGGCGGCGCTGTGAGCGCGGTCGCGGAGGTTCCCCGCGGCGCGGCGGTGTCGATACCGCGAGTGTCGCGGCGGCCGGGCATCTTCACCGTGTACCGCTGGGAGCTGGTGAAGCTCCGCTACCAGAAGCGAACCTACCTCGGGCTCGGTGGGGCCGTGATCGTGCCGATCCTGTTCGTGCTCGCGATCCACTTCCAGCACCTGCACCACCGCGGCGGGGACTTCGCGTTTTCCGACTATCTGACCCGCAGCGGGCTGGCGATGCCGCTGGTGATCCTGCTGTTCGGCGCCGTCTGGATGTTCCCGCTGATCGTCGCGCTGGTCGCGGGCGACATCTTCGCCTCCGAAGACCACAACGGAACGCTGAAGACAGTGCTGACGCGCTCGCTCGAGCGTCAGCAGATCTTCGCCGGAAAGGCGCTGGTGGCCGCCACCTACGCGGTCGTCGCGATCCTCCTGACCGTCACCGTGGCCGTCATCGCTGGCTGCATCCAATCGGGTTTCAACAGCCTTCAGAGCCTGTCGGGCACGATCGTTTCCGCCCCAAGGGGCCTCCTGCTCGTCTACGCGAGCTTCGCCGTCTATCTCGTCCCGATCGCGGCGATCGTCTGCATCGGACTGCTGCTCTCGACGGTGACCCGCAACAGCGCCGCGGCGGTCGTCGGCACGTTGATGATCTCGCTGCTGATCCAGCTGCTCGGAGTGCTGCCGGGGCTGTCGGGTCTGCAGCCGTACCTGTTGAGCACGCAGTTCAACGCCTGGCAGGGCTTGCTTCGCACTCCGACCGACTGGGCCCCGATCATCCGCGCCCTGTGGGTGTGCGCGCTCTACGGGGTGCCGGCTCTGATCGCGGCGTTCCTGGTGTTCCTGCGCCGCGACGTCGCCGGCGGGTAGGGAGCTCCCCACACGGAATTAGCTCAGCGTGACCGGAGGCCCTGGCTCGGGCGGGGGGCCGGGTCGGCGGTCGGCCTTCGGATCGAGATCACATACGAGCCAGGCGACATCCCGCCAGGCGCCGGCCTTCCAGCCGACGCTCGGGTACACGGCGATCTGCACAAACCCGCACCGTCTGTGCAGCGCGATGCTCGCGTCGTTGGGCAGCGTCACCCCGCCGAGCGCCAGCCTGATTCCCTGGGCACGCAACAGGCACAGCAGCTGTTCGTACAGCGACGTGCCGATGCCGCGGCCGCGATAATCGGAGTCGAGGTACACGCTGGTCTCGACGGTCCAGCGATACGCGGCCCGCTCGCGGTGGGGGCTGGCGTAGGCGAACCCGACGACCGTGCCGTCGTCCTTGGCGACGAGGAACGCGTGGCGACTCGAATAGCGCCCGATCCTGTCGGCGAACTCCGACACACTGGGCGGTTCGCGCTCGAAGCTGACTGACGAATCGGTCACAAAGGGCGCGTATATCGCCAGGCAGGCGGCGGCGTCGCGCTGTGGGTCGGCGTGGCGGATCAGCATGCGACGGCAATCTAGGGCTATCGCAATCGCGGCGCTCGCCCGGATACGCTCGCAGGCGTGACCAGCGTCGATGCCGTCGTCGTCGGGGGAGGCCCGAACGGGCTCGCGGCCGCGATCGAGCTGGCCCGCTCGGGGCGCTCCGTGCACCTGATCGAGCGACGGGACCAGGTCGGTGGCGGCGCCCATACGGCCGAGCTGACGCTCCCGGGGTTCCGCCATGACGTCTGCTCGGCCGTCCACCCGCTGGCCGTCGGCTCGCCGGCGCTGTCGTCCATGCACCTGGAGCGCCACGGCCTCGAGCTGGTCTTCCCGGCGGTCCAGGCGGCACACCCGCTGGACGAGGGCGGCGCGGTCGCCGTTCGCCGCTCGGTGGCCGAGACGGCGGCAGGTCTGGGGGAGGACGCTCGGGCATACGAATCGCTGATCGGGCCGCTTGCGCAGGGCTGGGAGCGGCTGGCGGACACGCTGCTCGGGCCGCTGCCGCGCTGGCCACGAGCCCCGCTGCTGGCCGCTCGCTTCGCGCTGACGGGCGTGTTCTCGGCCCGGGCGCTGGCGCGGATCGCGTTCACAGGTGAGCGGGCCCGGGCACTGGTCGCGGGGATGGCGGCGCACTCGATGCAGCCGCTGAGCGGCGCGGGCACCGGCGCGTTCGGGCTGGTGCTGCTGACCCTCGCACACGCCTGCGGTTGGCCGGTCGCGCGCGGCGGATCGGAGGCGATCGCGCTTGCGCTGAGGGCCGAGCTCGAATCGCTGGGGGCGACGGTTCAGACAGGAGTCGAGGTGCGTTCGCTCGATGATCTGCCCGAACTGCGGACCGCGCGGGCGATCCTGTTCGACCTCACTCCCGCGCAGCTGTTGGCGATCTGCGGCCCAGACGATCTGCCCGGTGGCTACCGGCGCGCGCTCGAGCGCTTCCGCTATGGCCCGGGCGTATTCAAGGTCGACTACGCGCTGTCCGGTCCTGTGCCGTGGACCGCATCCGAGTGTCGTGCCGCCGGGACCCTCCATCTGGGCGGAACGCTCGCGGACATCTCGGCGTCCGAGGCCGACGTCGCCCGCGGCCGCCCCCCGGCGCGCCCCTACGTCTTGGCCTCACAACCAACCGTGATCGATCCCTCGAGGGCGCCCGAGGGCAAGCACACCCTGTGGGCGTACTGTCATGTCCCGAACGGATCGTCGGTCGATATGACGGCGGCGATCGAGGCGCAGATCGAGCGTTTCGCGCCGGGATTCTCGGAGCTCGTCCTCGCCCGGGTCGCCCATACACCGGCGGCGCTCCAGGAGCTGAACCCCAACTTCATCGGTGGTGACATCAACGGCGGCGCCGCGACGCTGTGGCAGACGTTCGCACGCCCGGTCCCCACGCTGTCCCGGTACACGACCCCGAATCCGCGCCTGTTCCTGTGCTCGTCCTCGACGCCGCCAGGGGGTGGGGTCCACGGCATGTGCGGGTATCACGGAGCCCGGGCGGCGCTCGCGACGGCGCTCCGCTGATGCGTGCTGCACCGCCTGGCGGTAGCCGCCCAGCCGCACCCTTCATTTCCTGGTGGGGCCGCGGGAGGGCGCCTGCGTCTTACGGAGTTCTTACTGCTCTACCTTCATCCTGACTGGAAATGCGCGTGCTCGTTGCCGAAGACGAACGACGTCTCGCCGACGCGATCGCTCGGGGCCTGCGCCGCGAGGGGATGGCCGTCGACGTAGCGCCCGACGGCGACGAGGCGTTGCTGAAGACGAGGGTCGTGCGCTATGACGTGGTCGTGCTCGACCGCGATCTTCCCGGTGTCCACGGAGACGACGTCTGCAGGGCCGTGCGCGGCGAGCGCCCGGAGACGAGAATCATCATGCTGACCGCCGCGGGGGATCTGGAGGATCTGGTCGAGGGACTCTCGCTGGGCGCCGACGACTACATGGCAAAGCCGTTTCGGTTCGCGGAGTTGGTCGCCCGGATTCGCGCGCTGAGCCGGCGCGCCGCGCCGAGCCGACCACCGGTGCTGCAGCGTGGCGACCTCGAGCTCGATCCCGCTCGCCGCAGCGTGACGCGCGGCGGCGAGCCGATCGAACTCGCCCGCAAGGAACTCGCGGTGCTCGAGACCCTGATGGCGGCCGACGGAGCGACCGTCTCGGCCGAGGAACTTCTGGAGCGCGTCTGGGACGAGCAGACGGATCCCTTCACCAACGTCGTCCGGATGACCATCATGACGCTGCGGCGCAAGCTCGGGGACCCGCCGGTCGTGGAGACCGTGATCGGGGTCGGCTACCGGATGTCGTGATGTTCGGGCGCATGATTCCGGGAAGCGCTCGGACGATCAGGTTCCGGCTGACGCTCGCTTACGGGCTCGTATTCCTGCTCACCGGGGCGGCGCTGCTGACCAGCGGATACTTCATCGTCCGTCACAACCTCGACCAGCGCCTCGGGCTCCGGCGGGCGCTGCGGCTGCCTCCGTTTCCGGACGAGGCCCAGTACGGCAACCATTTCCTCTACCGCTACTTCGAGCAGGTACGAGAGGAGCTCGCCAACGGCGAGCTGCACCGGCTTCTGACGGAGTACATCGCCGCGCTCGTCCTGATGACGGGGATCTCGGTCGTCGTCGGGTGGCTCCTTGCCGGCCGCGCGCTGGCGCCGCTGCGGAAGATCACCACGACCGCACAGCGCGTGTCCGGCGAGAACCTCGGGGAGCGGATCGCACTGGAGGGCCCGCAGGACGAGCTCAAGGAGCTTGCAGACACCTTTGACGGCATGCTGGCCCGACTCGACAGTGCATTCGCAAGCCAGCGCCACTTCGTCGCCAACGCGTCCCACGAGCTGCGAACGCCGCTGGCGATCATGCGCACCGAGGTCGACGTGGCGCTCGCCGATCCGGACGGGAGTGCCGGCGATCTCCGGGCGATGGGCGAGGCCGTCCGCGAGACGATCGACCGCAGCGAGGCGCTGATCGCGACCCTGCTGATGCTGGCTCGCAGCGAGTCGGTGGTCGGCCGCGCCGAGCCGGTGGATCTGGCGGCGCTGGCCGCCGACTGCATCACCGACCTGCATGCCGGCGCCGAGAGCGCCGAGGTCGAGATCCATACTGACCTGCAGCCGGCGATCGCTCGTGGCGAGCCACGGTTGATGGAGCGAATGATCGCCAACCTGATCGACAACGGCATCCGGTACAACGAGCCCGGCGGCCACCTGAGCGTCGCCACCGCGACCGCGAGCGACAGCACCCGGCTGACCGTCAGCAACACCGGCGCGGTGATCGACCCCGAAGCAGGCGCAGGCCCTGACCGAACCGTTCCGCCGGCTCAGCCGGATCAGCGGTGGCTTCGGTCTCGGCCTGTCGATCGTCCGCTCGGTCGCCGAGGCGCACGGAGGCACGATCGAGCTCAGCGCCCCGCCGGACGGCGGCCTGGTCGTCAGGGTGACCCTGCCCGCGGAGTCGGCCGCCGTCGTGCCTCCGAAACGGCAGCGGTCGCTCGCAAAGAGCTGACCGGTGGCCACCGAGGCCTGTTTACGGTGACCTGACGGGCCGCTGGGTACCGTTTCGGCATGCCGAACTGGCGCCCCTCAACAACGGCTGGCGAGCAGGTCGATGGGACTTCCCCGCGCTCCCTCGAACGCCCCCGCCTGGACGCCACAGGGCTGCGACGAAGTGCGCCTCGTCGCTAGCGGGACGGGGATCCCTCCTCGCCGCGCCCCCTCCTGGTGAGCCTTCGGACAGACTGCCCGTCCGGAGCGCTCGCCAGGAGCCCAGATGCCTAAGAGGTTGTCTGCACCTCTAAACGTACGCGCGGGCCTCTAGTTCAAACAACTCTGCGTATCTGCCCAGGCATACTTGCGGCGATGACCGAGCGCGAGGTGCTGTGGACGCCGTCGCCGGAGCGCGTCGCGGCGGCGACGCTGACGCGCTACCAGCGCTGGCTGCGCGAGGAGCGTGGGGTGGACACCGGCAGTTACGAGGAGCTCTGGGACTGGTCGGTCTCGAACCTCGAGGACTTCTGGGGCTCGATCGCGGAGTTCTTCGAGGTGCGCTTCTCATCGGAGCCGTCGGCGGTGCTCGGCAGCCGCCGGATGCCCGGGGCCGAGTGGTTCCCGGGAGCGCGGGTGAACTACGCCGAGCACGTATTCCGCGGCCGGCAGGCCGAGCAGGTCGCGATCGAGCACGTCTCCGAGATCCGTCCGCTGGCGTCGTGGACGTGGCAGAGACTGGCACAGGAGACAGCTGAGATCGCCGCGGGCTTGCGGGCCCGCGGCGTGGCGCCCGGTGACCGGGTGGTCGCGTACATGCCGAACATCCCCGAGACGGTGGCGGCGTTCCTGGCGTGCGCGGCGGTTGGGGCGATCTGGTCCTCGGCGGCGCCGGAGTTCGGCGCGCGGGCGGTGATCGATCGCTTCAGCCAGATCGAGCCGAAGCTGATGCTCGCGGTCGACGGCTACCGCTACGGCGGGACGGACTTCGATCGCGGCGAGCTCGCGCGGGAGATCGCGGCCGCACTGCCGTCCAGCCCGGAGCTTGTCCAGTTCGGGTACGGCGACGGTAGCGGCTGGCAACCCGGGTTCCTCGGGGAGCTCGAGTCCGGCGGCGGCGACGCAATCGACTTCGAGCAGGTCCCGTTCGACCATCCGCTGTGGGTCCTGTACAGCTCGGGGACGACGGGGTTGCCCAAGCCGATCGTCCACAGCCAGGGCGGGATCCTGCTGGAGCAGCTCAAGGTTTCCCACCTGCACCTCGACGCGCGGCCGGGCGACCGGATCTTCTGGTTCTCGACGACCGGCTGGATGATGTGGAACATGCTCGTCGGCGTGCTGCTGACGGAAGCGCCGATCGTGCTGTTCGACGGCAACCCGGGGTATCCGAACATGGAGCGTCTCTGGGACATCGCCGAGCAGACCCGGATCAGTTGCTTCGGGACCAGCGCGGCCTTCATCGCGGCATCGATGAAGGCCGGCGTGCATCCCCGCCGGGGGCGGGATCTGAGCGCGCTGCGGTCGGTCGGCTCGACCGGTTCGCCGCTGTCGCCCGAGGGCTTCCGCTGGGTGTACGACGAGCTCGGACGCGACACGTGGCTGTTCTCGACCTCCGGAGGGACCGACCTCTGCACGGCGTTTGTCGGTGGCGTGCCGACGCTGCCGGTGCGGCTCGGGGAGCTGCAGGCGCGTTCGCTCGGCGCTGCGCTGGAAGCCTGGGACGAGGACGGGAATTCGGTTCTCGAGGAGGTCGGCGAGCTGGTCCTGAGAGCGCCAATGCCTTCGATGCCGATCTTCTTCTGGGGCGATGAGTCAGGCGAGCGCTACCGCGACAGCTACTTTGCGATCTACCCGGGCGTCTGGCGCCACGGCGACTGGATCGAGATCACTCGTGCCGGCGGCGCGGTGATCTACGGGCGCTCGGATTCGACGATCAACCGCGGCGGCGTCCGGATGGGGACAAGCGAGATCTACCGGTCGGTTCTGTCGCTCGACGACGTGCTCGATGCGCTGGTGATCGACCTTCCCCGCGAGGGGACGGACGGCTGGATGCAGCTGTTCGTCGTGCTGCGCGCCGGGCAGGAGCTGACCGACGAGCTGATCGCCGCGATCCGGCGCAGGTTGCGCGAGGACTGTTCGCCGCGCCACGTCCCCGACGAGATCGTGCAGATCACCGAAGTACCGCGGACGCTCTCTGGCAAGCTGCTGGAGGTCCCGGTCAAGCGGATCCTGATGGGTATGCCGGCGGAACAGGCCGCCAGCCGGGAATCGCTCGCCAATCCCGCGGCGCTCGACCAGTTCGTCGCGATGGCGGCAACAGGTCGCTGAGCGTCCCAATTCCGCGGATAAAGGCCTCGGCCGCGCCCACCACGCCGGCGCACTTCTTAGCGGGCCCATCGACCCTTCTTACGAACCTCTGCGCTACCTCTGTTGACATGAGAACGCGGGCACCTGCTCTCCCGTCCAGGGGCCCGCCACAAAGCTTCGACAGAGAGAGACAGACAGATGCGTAACCTGAAGACGTTCTTGCCCGCGCTTTTGGGCGCCGCTGCCGGCGCTCTCGTGGCGGTCGTGATCGCGTCGGGTTCGGGTGGATCGACAAAGACGGTGACCACCGTGGTGTCCTCCGGCCAAGCCGCGTCGACGTCGGTCCCCTCCACACTCGGTTCCACCCACGGCATGACGATCAACCAGATCTACCGGACCGCCAGCCCCGGCGTGGTCGACATCACCGTTACCTCGCAGCAGTCCTCGAACTCCAACCTGTTCGGCGGCGGTACTCAGCAGACCGAGGGCGAGGGCGCCGGGGTCGTGTACGACAAGCAGGGCGACATCGTCACCGACGAGCACGTCGTGGCCAACGCCGATTCAGTCACGGTCCACTTCAACAACGGCGTCAGCGCGCCGGCGAAGGTGCTCGGCACCGACCCCTCGACCGACATCGGGGTGATCAAGGTCAACGTGCCCGCCTCGGAACTGCACCCGATTCCGTTCGCCAACTCGGACACCGCCCAGGTCGGTGACCCGGTGGTTGCGATCGGAAGCCCATTCAGCCTGCCGGAGACAACAACCGCCGGGATCGTCAGTGCCGTCGGGCGCAGCATCACTGCGCCCAACAACTACACGATCACGGGCGCGATTCAGACCGACGCGGCGATCAACCCGGGCAACTCGGGCGGTCCGCTGCTCGACGCCAACGGTCACGTCCTCGGTCTCAACGATCAGATCCAGACGAACTCGGGCCAGAGCGCCGGCGTCGGCTTCGCGACCCCGGCCAATACCGACATGCAGGTCACGAACACGATCATCTCCGGCAAGAAGGTCGAGCACCCCTACGTCGGGGTGTGCCTGAACTCCCTGTACAGCGGCGACGGCGCCCAGATCGCCATGAGCGGTGGGTCGACCTGCGCGACACCGATCGTCGCCGGGTCGCCGGCAGCCAAGGCTGGCTTGCGGTCGGGTGACGTGGTCACCGCGATCAACGGCTCGAGGATCCACTCGACCAACGGCTTCATCGCGACCGTTGGCAACTACAAGCCCGGACAGACGTTGACGATGACCGTCCGTCGCAACGGCACCAATCACCAGATACACGTAACGCTTGGGGACCGACCGGCGACCGCGCCTACGGGTTGACACCAGCGGCCCTGGGGCACCCCCAGGGCCGCTGCCGTCAGGCGCCGATCTCCAGGGTCGCAAACGGCCGGCGCTGCCACCGAATTAGGTAGGCGGCGCCGGCCGCGGCGGCCAACACGATGAGGATCGGCCCCAGGACGCCGCTGCCGAACAGCGCCGCGATCCAGTAGGCGACGGCGCCGAGGAGCCGCGGCAGTCGCTGTTCACGAGGCGGTCGCCGACGCGTCCGCGAGGGTGCGCTCCATCAGTTCGCGATGGACGCTGCGGCTATGGCCGGGCCGCCTGTGCCAGCGACCCTCAGCGTCGAGCGTCCACGCGTTGGTGTCGTCGGCGAAGCAACGCTCGAGCGTGTCGGCGAGCTCCGCCCGGAGCTCCTCTTGCTCCACCGGGACCAGCAGCTCGACACGGGTATCCAGGTTGCGGGGCATCAGATCGGCCGATCCGATGTAGACCGCGTGCTGGTCGCCGAAGCGGAACGAGTAGATCCGCGAGTGCTCGAGGAAGCGCCCGACGATGGAGGTGACGTTGATGGTTTCGCTGACCCCGGGGATCCCCGGCAACAGGCAGCAGATTCCGCGCACATTGAGATCGATCGGAACGCCGGCTTGCGATGCCCGGTACAGCGCCTCGATGCAGCGTTGGTCGACCAGCGAGTTCATCTTCATCTCGATCCGGGCCGGTTCGCCGGCGCGGTGGGCCTCGATCGTCCGGTCGATCAGTTCGAGCAGCGGCACGCGCAGCGAGTTGGGCGCCACCAGCACCTTCCGCTCGCGTGGCGGATGCGCGTAGCCCGTCAGCGTGTTGAACAGGTTGACGACCTCCTCGCCGATCTCCCGGTCGGTCGTGAACAGCCCGAAGTCCTCGTACAGCCGGGCATTCTTGGCGTGGAAGTTGCCGGTCCCGATCATCACGTAGTTCCGGACCTCGCCGTGCTCGGCGCGGACGACCAGGATCGCCTTTGCATGTGTCTTCAGCCCCGGGATGCCGTGGACGACGTGGGCGCCGGCCTCCTCGAGCTCACGGGACCAGCGAATGTTCCGGCGTTCGTCGAAACGCGCCTTCAACTCGACCATGCAGACGGCCTGCTTGCCCTTCTCCGCGGCATCGATCAACGCCGGCACCAGCGCTGAGTCATCGGATGTCCGGTACACGGTCATCTTGATCGCCAGCACCTTGGGATCGTCAACCGCCTGCAACACGAAACGCTCGACGCTCGTCGAGAACGACTGGTAGGGGTAGTGGACGAGCAGGTCGTTCCGGCGCATCACCGCGAACACGTCCGCCGGACTCTCGTCGTCGTCGGGCCGGGGTCTCAGTGCCGGATGGGTGATCGGCGTCCACGGCGTCTGGCGCAGGTCGGAGTGGCCGTCGATTCCGACGATCTGCCAGAGATCGGTGAGGTCCAGCATCCCCGGCTGGTCGTACACCTGCCCCGGCGAGACCCCGAGCCAGTCGATCAGCCGCTCGCGCATATCAGGCTCGATGTCGGCTCCGACCTCGAGCCGGACCACCTCGCCGAAACGACGTCGCCGGAGCTCGTCCTCAACCGCCTGCATCAGGTCGTCGGCTCCGTCGGAGATCTCGAAGTCCGCGTCCCGAGTCACCCGGAAGAGGTTGTGGGCGACGATCTCCATCCCCGGGAACAGCGCGTCGAGGTGCCGCGCGATGACGTCCTCGAGCGGGATGAAGGTGTCCTTGGAGATCTCGACGAAGCGCGGCAGCACCTCCTTGGGGACCTTCACGCGGGCGTACATCTCCGTCCCCAGGGTCGGGTCGCGAAGGTGCACGAGCAGGCTCAGCGAGAGGTTCGAGATGTACGGGAACGGCCGGCCGGGGCCGATCGCCAGCGGCGTCAGTGCGGGGAAGATGTGCTCCCGGAAGTGGCGTTCGATCTTGGCAGCGGGAGCGCCCGAGTCCTCGACGGAGACGATCCGGATCCCATGTTGGGCCAGTTCCGGTCTGACCACATCGGTGAACTCGTGCGTCTGGCGCGCGTCGAGCGCGCGGACCTTACGAGAGATCTCCTCCATCAACTCGGTCGGGGACAGGCCGTCGGGGCCGCGCGCATCGATCCGTGCCTCGATCTGGCTGTGGACCCCGGCTGCTCGGACCATGAAGAACTCATCGAGATTCGACGTGTAGATCGCGAGGAACTTGAGCCGCTCCATAAGGGGCACATCCTCGTCCTCGGCGAGTTGGAGCACGCGATCGTTGAAGTCGAGCCAGGACAGCTCGCGATTCACGTACAGGCTCGAGTCTCCCAGCTGCACGGCGGGCAGATCGGATTCGGCGCGGGTTAAGGCCACGTCAGGAATTTACGCCGTTACGGGGTTGCGGCGAGCCCTCGGGCTCATCAACCGATCACCAGCGGCCGGTTGAACACCCTTCGGAAGGCTTCGTCGTCGCCGTAACGCTCGACGCTCCAACGCGGAAGCGTCAGATCGCCGTCGGCGTGCAGGTGCAACGCGATCCCGTCGCCGTTGGTCTGGAGCCTTGCCTCACTGACGGATTGGTCGCGCCCGCGCTCGAGGTGCTCGGCAAGCCGCAGGATCATCGAGCAGCGGTCGAGCATCTCCTCGTCGCCAGGCCGGCCGAGCTTGGCGAATTCGCCGAGCTTGGGCGCCCCCTTGCGGTGATAGCGCGCGATCTGCGCGATCAGCGCCCGTTCGCGCGGATCGAAGCCGGGCAACTCGGCGCTTGCGATCAGATAGCGCGAATGCTTGTGGTGGTCGTCATAGGAGATCGTCATCCCGACGTCGTGGAGCATCGCCGCGGCCCACAGCAATCCCGCCTCGTCGGGCTCGGGCTTGAACATGCGGGTGCGGACGAGCGAGTCGTGCATCTGGAGCGCCAGCCGCGCGACGTGCTCGGTGTGCTGCAGGTCTGCCTCGTACTGGATTGCGAGGTTGCGAACGGCGGCTTCGCGGACGTCCGGAAACAGCGGATCGGCCTCGTCGAGCAGCGTGCGAGCGAGGAAGATGCCCTCCCGCAGGCCTGCTTCGGTGACCTCGATTCCGTCGAACGCGCCGACCGCGAGCACCGTTTGCAGGGTCACCGCCGCGGCGAGGATGATGTCCGCCCGGCCGGGCTTTATCCCCGGAACCGTGTCGCGCTCCGCCGGCGGCAGCGCGGCCAGGGTCGAGACCACCTCGCCGAGCGCATCTGCGCTGATCAGGAAGCCCTGGACACCGATGTCGATGCCGCCGACGGACCCGAACGCCGCCCGCTGGGCTGCGGCGGCCAGGTTACGGACCGCTCCGCCGGTGCCGACCAGCCGGCCGCCATGCTCCGTCAGCCATGGGGCATCGCGAAGCGTCTTCTCGACGTGGTCGCGGACGCGCTGGAGGTCCTTCCGTCGGGTCGGGCGGCTCGCCGGCGTGTCCGACAGGAACTGCTCGGTGGCCCGAACGGCGCCGAGCGGGTAGGAGACGGAGTCGATCTCGCGCCGACCCACGACGTTGATCAGCTGCATGCTGCCGCCACCGATGTCGAGCACGACGCCGTCGGTCAGGGTCGTGGTGTTGACAGCGGCGACGTATCCGTAGTGGGCCTCGTCGTGGGCCGAGAGCACCTCGACCTCGTAGCCGGTCGCGGCGCTGATCCGCTCGAGGTACTGCCCCTGGTTGTCGGCGTCGCGGATCGCGCTGGTGGCGATCACGTGCACATCCTCGACGGTCAACCCTGCGGCGCGGCAGAAGCGGTCGAACACGATCAGCGTCTCGAGGCCGCGGTCCATCGCTGCCTCCGAGAGGGTCCCGGACGTCGCCATGCCCTCGCCGATCCGAACTGTCTCGTACAGCTCGTCCGTCTCCTTCCACCACTGGTTGGGCGGTTCGGGCTGGTAGCTGTAGACGACCAGCCGCCAGGAGTTGGATCCGAGGTCGATCACTGCGATCTGGCGGGTCGTTTGGCCGCTGGACGCGGTCGCTCGTGTGCTTCGCCAGCTCATGTGCTCATGATCCGCGCGTCGGCGGACGGCCTCGGGCCTTCCAGCCAGGAATTCCCGGATCGTGGGCCTATTTCGGGGAGAAGATCGAGGATCAGCGCCGAGAAGGCGAAGCCGCGAGCGGCAAGCCCGACCCCGGTGAGCGGGCTGTAGTACTCGCGGAGTCCGTGCCGGTCCACCGCGAGCAGCATCGACTCGGTGACGCGGTCGGCGTCCCGCGCGTATCCGAGCTCGCGCATCGCGGGCACAAGCAGCCAGCTGGTGTTCATCCACGACGGTCCGCGCCAGCAGCGCCAGATCTGGAAGCCCGGCCGAAACGAGCGCTCCTCCATCGACACCGAGGGGATCCCGAATGGTGCCCGATAGCGGCGACCGTCGAGCAGGTGCTCCTCGACCAGCGGCGCGGCACGCCACGCGCGGGGTCCAGAACGGATCGTGGAGCAGCACGACGTCGGGCGCGAGCTCCCGCAGCGTCGTCTGCAGCCCGAAGCCGCGGAGGCCCGACTTGGGCGCCCACGTGGCCGCCCAAGTCACCCCTGGGAGGAGAGGAAGTGGCCAGCGCCAGCTCAGGCGGCATGGGCGACCTCGGAGGCCTGGTCGGGCGCGAGCGCGTCCGACCACGCCGCCGCGAGCTGTCGCAGCGAGCGCTCCCAGGTGCGCTCCCGGGTCGCCAGCAGGCCCCCGGTCGCCAGTCGCTCGCGCAGCGTCGCCCGCCTCGCGAGCCAGCGCATCGCCTCGGCCAGCGCCACCGTGCCGGCGGGTACCAGACATCCGTCGCGTCCGCTCTGAATCAGCTCCGCGGCGGCGCCGTCGGCGACCGCCAGGACCGCCAGCCCCGAGGCCTGCGCGTCGAGGATCGGCTGCACGTAGCCATCGGCGTTCGGGCATACCAGCAGGTCGGCGCTCGCGTAGGCCCGGGCGAGCGCGTCTCCGTGAAGTGGACCGAGAAACGTGGCGGTGCCGCCGAGCCGGCGTCGCAAAACGGCCTCGTCAGGCCCGGCGCCGGCGAGCACCAGATGCAGCCGCGGGTCTCGCTCCTGAGCGAGACCGAACGCGTCCGTCAGCACCTCGATCTCGTGCTCCCCGTCGAGCGGGCCGGAGTAGAGCAGGTTGATCCGCGCGACCGCGCCGTCGCCGGCGGCCGGCATCGCCGCGGGATGGTAGTGCGCCGGGCTGAAGCGTTCCGGGTTGACGCCGAGTTCCCAGCGACGGATCCGGCTCGGGTCCACCCCGAGGCCGCTCAGCTGCTGGTCGGCGGCCTGGCTGGGCGATAGCACGAGGCGGCTGTGGTGATAGACGCCGGACCCGAAGTTGCAAACGAGCGGGATCGCCGCTGACCGCGCGACTCGAGCCGCCCGCTCCGCGGCCTCGCCCGACCCGCACAGGTGGATCAGGTCGCCACGGGGCCGGGTCAGCGTGTCCGTGAATTCGATCGCGTGTCCCGGCACGCCGCGCGCTCTGAGCTCGTCGAGCGTCCGCGCGAGGGCGGGGTCTGAGACCCCACCGGTGACGACCGTGGCAAGGGTCGGCGGATCTGGAGGGACCCCGCGGCCGAGCTGATAAGCGTGGCTGCGGTGGGCCGATGGCGCCACCGGTGTTCGCTCGATCCCGTGCGGGGTAACGCGACCCGCGCGAAGGTGGGCGAGAAGTTCATCGGTCGTGGCGGCGTACGGGGTCTTGGTCCAGGTCGTGCCGACCTTCTCGCCGGTGCGGTCGCCGGACCCGCCGATCGCGCCGCCGCCGATCGAGCGTGCGATCGCCGCGGCGGGGGCGTTGATTTCGTGCGGTTGGGAGCCGTTGCGGGTCTCCCAGAGGCGGAACAGGGTCCCGAGCACGTGCCGCTGCTCGGGCGTCAGCGGCGCCTTGACCGTCCTGAACGGGTGCGCGAGCGCGGCCGCGATGTCTCGGTCGGCGAGGTAGCCCGCGACCTCCCGGACGCTCTGGCGGTGGCTCGTCAGCCACTCGTGATCCCCAGGGGTGATCCCGAAGCAGAGGATCTGGATCGCCTGCTCCGAGTGCTCGAACCTGGCGGTGAGCTTCAGCGACACGAACGTGCCGGGAAGGTGCGCGATCTCGAGACAGCCGGCGATCGAGTCCTCGTCGGTGATCGTGACGAAGTCCATCCCGCGGCGCTTGGCGGTCTCATAGAGCGCGATGGGGGAGGTGCCACAGCGGGCCGTTGCCCGCGAATGGCAGTGAAGGTCCATCCGAACTGCAGTTCTCATCAAGAATGCAGCATCGCCCGCGGGAACTGCGAACTCGTGACGAGTCCGGCAAGTTCCGGTTACGAAGATGTAAACGCCCGCGGCCGTTGAGCCTGGGGACCCGGCGCTACGCCTGCGGGTCGGTCCGCAGGAACCGGATCCCGGTGAGAATCATCAGCAACGTCATCGCGACGGCGCTGCCGAGGCACCACTCGCAGTAGGCATGGATCGAGTGGGCTTCGCGATAGGTGAGGTAAGCGCTGAAGCCGAAACCGATCAGCGCCGTGCCGAAGCCGATCGCGCGCCCGAGTTCGCCGCGGATCGCCAGGCTTGAAAGGATCACGACATAACCGACGAGACCGAGCACGGCAACGGGGATCCCGGCCAGCCTCGACCACGTAGAGGACTGAACCGTCTGGCAGCTCGAGTGGCCGGCGTGGCCTCCCAAGCACAGCAATCCCTTCAGCCCGGCGTAGTGCTCGTAGGTCAGGTAGGCCGCGATCAGCAGCCCCAGAGTTGCGATCACGAGGATCGCGGCGAACAGGAGATCGACGTTGCCGAGCGTCCGCCGGGACCCGCTTCCCTGCTCGGCGGTGGTGGTCACTGGACCGCCTGAACCGCCGCGGCGAGGTTGCCATAGTTCGGCAGCGCGCCGCCGCTGCCCTGGACCGTCTCGGCGCCCTTCTTCCCCGACATGATCAGCGTCGGGGTACCCGACAGGCTCTGAGCGGCCGCGGCCTGCTCGTCACCTTGGACCTGGGACAGCAGGGCCGGGTCGCCCCGGTCGGACGTCCATTGGGTCAACTTGAGCCCGGGTATCTGTCTGGCCAATCCTTGGAGGAAAGCCGGGGTCACGTAGGCGGTGTCCTCGGCGCCCTGCTCGTGGTAGAAGAGCTCCAGGTACTGCCAGAAGAGGCGCTGCTTGCCGGCGGCGTAGGCAGCGACCTGCTGGGTGTTGAACAGCGCCTGCGGATTGCTGGACGTCGTGTTGTTGCACGACGCCGTACAGAACGAGCGATACTTCACCTTGACCTTGCCGTTGCGGACCTGGTTCTGGATGAACTGCGGGAAGGTGGTCGAGCGTGAAATCGCGGCAGATCGGACATTGGAGGTCGCCGAAGTAGGTCATGGTCACCGGCGCATGCGGGTTGCCCAGGGTGACGCCGCTCTGCGGGATCCCGTCCAGGAGGTTGTTGACCGTCGCGTAAGTCTTGCTCGCCGTATGGCCGGTCTGGAGGCCGGTGGTGTTGTTCTTGCCGCCGCCGCTGGACACCACGATCGCGATGATGATCACGACGACCGCCACGCCGACGACCCCGCCGAGCATCATGTAGCGGCGCCGTTGCTGGGACTTGGCGCTGGCCTGGCGCTCCTGCTCCAGCCGTTTGGCCCTTGCCTGTTCTTTCTGTTCTTTACGAGACGCCATTAACGACGGGCAAAGATAGCGTTCAACTCGAAGAGTTGCGCAAGTAGTGGATGGGTTGTCCGCCGACGCATTGCCAGGGAGCGCACAATCCGGCAGGGCCGCACTTTGCAGGTAAAGATCCTGTGATGATCTCGACAGAATGGCACGGTTCAGGAGGAGGCATTACAGTTGCGGGCCATGTCGCCAGATGTGAGCGACGTGCCTGCGGGGATGGCGGCGCCAGCCGCCACGCAGCGCGCGCAGAATCGTCTCCGGCTGGCGGTCGTCGATCGCGACCCCGGCTTCATGCAGGTGTTGTCCAACCGGCTTGATGCGCTCGGCTGGGACCTCCGTGCGCTTTCGAGCGCGGTCACCGTCGATGCCCTTGTCGGGATGCGTCTGAACGCGTTGGTGGCCGATCTGACCGTGCTCGGTCCCGGCAGCTGGGAGTACCTCGAGCGCGTTTGCGGACGGCTCCCGGGACTCGCTGTGATCGTCTGCACGGGTCCATCGTCGGTGGCGCAACGCGTTCGCGGGCTGAGGCTCGGGGCCGACGCATGGATGACGAAGCCGTGCCACGCAGAGGAGTTGATCTGCGTGATCGAGGCGGCGATCCGCCGTCATCGCCGTAACGAGATGCCGCAGATGGACGACGCTGTGCACGTCGGCGAGATCACGATCCGACCCGATCTCTACCAGGGGTACGCCGGTAACACGAGCCTCGAGCTGACGGCGCGCGAGTTCGAGATCCTGCACCTGCTGTCGCAGTCAGACCGCGTCCTGCGCCGCGAGGAGATCTACGAGCGGGTCTGGGGCTACGCGATGGCGCACGGCGACCGGTCCGTCGACGTGTTTGTCCGCAAGCTCCGACAGAAGTTGCGGCTCGCTTCGCCGATGTGGAGCTACATTCACACGCACTTCGGGGTGGGCTATCGCTTCGCTCCGGAGGTCGACCGGGTCACCGCAACCGCGCGCGATCGCGCGAATGCCGACCGCGACGACGACCCGGAGCTCGAGGCCGCACTGGCCCGCTGACCACGTCTCGCCCGCCGGAACGTCAGAACAGCCGGGCGGACGCGCGGCTGTCTCAACGCCTCTCGGACGCCGAAGTTTTCACGGGTATCAGGGAGTTCACACCCGGTTTACATTTGAGTAACGCGATTCTTTCTGGCTAAAACGAGCATGCCGGGGCATGGCAGCCGCGACCTCGTCGACGCCGGAAAGCCTGTCGGTCGGGGAGCTGCGTCTGCTGATCGAACTCGCCCGCCGGGTCGATCGGATCGTGTCCGCGACGAGCTCTTTCGGCTCGTTTGGGGTCGGGAGATGCGGGTGGGGGACCGTTCGGTCGACGTCTACGTCCGCGAGCTTCGCGTCAAGCTGGAAGCGGCGCTGCCGGGCTGGTCGTTCATCCACACTCATTTCGGCTTCGGCTACCGGCTGGCTGCTCAGCGCCGGCGGCCAGGCGCGCACGCAACCACGCTCGACTAGGCATTTCTTAGCTAACCTCGGCTAGGCGTTTGGAGGGGAGTAGCCGTGGAATCATGGGGCTAATGATGAGAATGGCGAGGCGAACGCATGACGAAAGCAGGTGACAGAGTTCCACTGCTGACCGATCCGGAGGCGGTGGAGTCGTACAGTCGCTTCCGCGAGGAGTTGCGGCTGGTCGAGGAGCAAACGATGGCCGGGCTCGACCTGATCGTCTTCCAGTTGGATCGCGCGCTCGAGTCGATCAACTACCAGGACGTCGAACTGGCGGGCATGGTCGTGGCCGACGACGAGAAGATCGACGGTCGCTATCTCGAGGTGCACCACGGCGTGCTGTCGCTGCTCGGCAGTCACGCTCCGGCGCCCGACGATCTCCGCCTGGCGGCGGCGCTTCTCCACATCATCCGCTGCGTCGAGCGGATGGGAGACCAGTGCGTAAACATGGCGAAGCTCGTGCCCCTGTCGGGCTATGAGGCGCCCAAGGACGCGACGATCCTCGAGCTGATCGAGCGGATGGGCCAGCTCGCCAGACAGCAGGTGGTCCAGACGAAGGAGGCGTTTCGCACGCGCCACGTCTCGCTGGCGAAGGATCTGGCGCGCCAGGACGCCGACGTCAACCGGCTCAACCGTGAGATCTTTCAGCGCGCCGTCGATGTCGGGGACGAGCCCGAAGTGCGAGAGTGGGCGATGTTCATGACCTTGGTGGCGCGGTGCCTGGAGCGGATCGGCGACAACGCCGTCGACGTCGCCGAGCAGACGGTGTTCGTCGTCACCGGGCTGTTCCGGGAGTTCCACCGAAGTGACGTAACGCAGGGCCGTCGGCCCGAGCCGGCGGCCTGACCCACGTCCGTCAGGCGGCGACGACGTAGGTCGGGCTGTCCGAACGCGTCGCCGCGGCGTCAAGCTGGGCGGTGAGCGCGGACGCGCGCTCGCGCATCCGCACGACGCTCTGGAGCTTGATCTGCTCGTAGCCGCGTACGAGGTCGGGGAGCGCGGCGATTTCGGCGACGATGCCTTGCGTCGCCGGGGTCAGACGGGTCAGGGCGCCGTCGAGGAGCCGCCGGTACTCGTCGATCAGGGCGCGCTCGGTGCGGCGCATCTCGGTGTGTCCGAACGGGTCAAGGGCTGTCCCCCGAAGCCGGCGTGTCGCTCTGAGTGCCTTGAACAGCGGGTTTGCAGAGCGACCGAATTTGAGCTTGCGCTGTACGCCAAGGCGTCGCAGAAACGGCGGGTGAAGCAGCGTCTGAACCCTGATCTCGGATCCGAACTGATCCTCGAGCCGAGCGCGCTCGATGGCGTCAAGATGTAGGCGAGCGACCTCGTACTCGTCCTTGTAGGCCATCAGCTTGAACAGCCCAAGAGCGTGCGCCTCGGCGATCCCCGCGCCCAGGCCATCGAGCTGCCGCTGTTCGACCTCGGCCACGCCGGCCACCGCTCGCGCGTACGCGGCGGCGTAACCCGCATCCTGGTAGGCGATCAGCTCCCCGGCGCGCCGCGCGACGACATCTCGCAGCCGCGCGGGGACTCGCGCCGTCTCAAGGATGCGCATCACGTGTGGGTCGTCGGCCGGGGTCGCCTTCTCAGCGCCCGCCGGGGCCATCGCACGCTCCAGTAGGGCTGGGGACGCAGCCGAAGCGCGGCCCCAGCGAAATGCCTCGATGTTGCGCTCGACGGCGGTCCCGTTGAGCTCGATCGCCCGTTCGATCGCGGCTGCCTGCAGCGGAAGGCAGCCGCGCTGGAAGGCGGCGCCGAGCAGCATCAGGTTCACCGGCAGGTGGTCCCCGAACAGTCGCTCGGAGATCGTCTGGGCGGGGATCGTGAACAGCGTGGCGGCGCGGCTGTGTCGGCGAACTCGGCCGATCAAGCGCTCGGCCGAGGGCGCCGGCGCATCAGGGTCGGTGACCATCGCCGCGGTCGGAGTCAGGTCGGAGTTGAGGATCGCGATCGTGCGGTCGTGGTCGAGCGTTGCGATCGTGGCGGGGTCTGCGGCGCCGAGCAGATCGAGCCCGATCAGCACATCGACGCTGTGCAGCGTCGCGCGCAGCTGGCCCCTGATCGGCGCCGGCGAGATCCGGACGTCGGAGATGACAGGGCCGCCCTTCTGGGCGAGACCGGTCTGCTCGAGTCCGGCAGCGTGGAGGCCCTGGACGTGGGCGGCCATCTGCAGGATCGCAGATACGGTGAGAACGCCCGTGCCGCCGATGCCGGGCATCCGGATCAGGACGGCGTCGCCGACGAGAGGCTCGGGGTCCGGAAGATCGCTTGGCGCGGCCGGCGGGGTGCGTCGGGCCGGCACCGCGCGTTCGCGGTGGGCCTTCGGAGTGATCACCATGAACGAGGGGCAATCCCCGTCCAGGCACGTGAAGTCCTGGTTGCATGAGCCCTGGTGGATCTGGGTCTTGCGTCCGAACTCCGTTTGGACCGGGTGGACCGACAGGCAGTTCGACTTCTCGCCGCAGTCGCCGCACCCCTCGCACACGCGCTCGTTGATCCAGACCCGCTGCTCCGGGGTCTCGAGCTTTCCGCGGCTGCGCAGCCGCCGTTTCTCGGTGGCGCAGCGGTCGTCGTGGATCATCACCGTGACGCCGGGCACCACCGCGAGCTCGCGCAGGACCGATTGCAGGTCATCGCGGTGGCGAACGCTCGCGACGGGATCGAGCTTGACGCCTCGGTAGCGCTCGGGCTCGGGCGTGGTGATGACGATCTGCCGAACCCCCTCGAGCGCGAGCTCCGACACGAGCGCGGGGACCGGCAGACGGCCCTGCGGCGCTTGTCCGCCGGTCATCGCGACCGCGTCGTTGTAGAGCAGCCGGAAGGTGATGTTGACCCCCGCGGCACTCGCCGCGCGGATCGCCAGCGAGCCCGAGTGGTGGAAGGTGCCGTCGCCGAGGTTCTGGAGGAAGTGAGGCTCGTCGCAGAACGGCGCCAACCCGATCCATTGAGCTCCCTCGCCGCCCATCTGCGGCATCCCCAAGATCTGGCCGTGGGACCCGGAGCGGTCGAGCGCGACCATCGTGTGGCAGCCGATTCCGGCGCCGACGAGCTCCTCCGCCCCGGCCCGGGTGGAGACGTTGTGAGGGCAGCCCGAGCAGAAGTACGGGGTCCGGCGCGGATCGGCGGGATCGTTGAGGATCGGCGAGAGTTGACGTAGGAGGCCGCGGGCGTCGAGCTGTTGGCGGGCCGGCTCGGGGAGCGGCGAGTCGGCCAAGAGCGTGACCAGGGCGTCGGCGACGTCGTCGGCACCCACCTGGCCATTCGCGGGAAGCAACGGGCGGCCGCCGGAGTCGTGTTTGCCGACGATCAGCGGCTGGTGCGAGCGGCCGTAGAGCGCCTCCCGCAGCTGCGACTCGACGAACGGCAGCTTGTCCTCGACGACCAGCACCGTCTCGAGGCCGGCCGTCAGATCGGCGAGTACTCCGGCGTCGAGCGGCCAGGGCATTCCCAGCTTGATCAAGCGGATACCCGCCGCCTCGAGCGCCTGCTCGCCGACGGCGATGTCGTCCAGCGCGCGCAGCACCGCCTGGAATGCGACTCCGGCGGCGACAATCCCGATCCGTGGCCGGCGCGGATTGAACACCGCGCTGTTGAGCGAGGTGGCGATCGCGTATTCGCGGACCCGCTCCAGACGCGTGGTGAGCAGGTCGGCCTCGGCCTCGAGGTTGCTCGGGGGGAGCAGGACCGGGGGGGACAGCTGGTCGCGAATCGGGAGGTCCGGGATCGCGTCGAGGGCTTCGCCGGCCTCGACCGTCGTGGAGGAATCGGCGATGTCGGCGACTAGCTTCAACGCGGTCCAGAGTCCAGCGTGGCGCGACATCGCGACCGCGTGCAATCCCAGGGTCAGGACCTCGGCAACATTGCCCGGCGCCAGAATCGGGACGACCAGGCTGCGACAGAGCGGCTCGCAGGAGCTGGGAACGGTCGAGGACTTGCTCGCGGGGTCATCGCCGATCCACGCGACCGCGCCGCCCAGCGGGGCGGTCCCGCTGAGGTTGCTGTGGCGGATCGCGTCAGCGGCCCGATCGAGGCCCGGGTTCTTGCCGTACCAGAAGCCGGTCACCCCCTGCTTGCGGCGGCCCGGGACCTCCGCCAGCAGCTGGGTGCCGCCGACGGCCGTGGCCGCAAGCTCCTCGTTGAGGCCGGGAGCGAAGACGATCCCGGCAGGATCCAGCAGATCTTTGACGCGCCGGAGCTCGATGTCCAGGCCTCCCAGCGGCGAGCCCGGGTAGCCGCTGATGAACACGCCGGTGTCGAGCCCGCGGCGCTCGTCGAGTCGACGTTGATCGAGCGCGAGGCGCACGAGCGCCTGGATCCCGGAGATCAGGATCGGTCCGGATGACGCCACGTAACGATCCGCCAGCGTGACGTCGGCGCGCCGCGCTGTGGCCGTCATGCCGCGAGTCGCTCCTGTCGGCCCTTGGGGGCGGAGGTGTTCGGTCCGTGACCGTTGGTGCCGGCCGCAGCTGCCGCGTCCAGGATGCGCATCGCGCGGCGCTCGGCGACCGTCAGCGGAGTTCCGCCGACGAGCTCGGCCTCCTCGAGGATCTCCGTGACCCGGTCGCCGATCCGGTTGAGATCTGCGGTCAGGGCGAGGCTATCCCACGAGTTGGCGACCGCGTGAATGTGGATGACGCCGCCGGCGTTGCTGACGAAATCGGGCACGTAGGTGACCCCGCGCGAGGCCAGGCTGGCGGCGAGCGATCGGTCGGCCAGGATGTCGTTGGCGGCGCCTACGATGATCCGGCACCTGAGCCTGCCGACCGTTGTCTGTGAAATCACTCGAGCCACGGCACAGGGAGCAAAAACGTCGCACGCAGTTTCGAGGGCTCGCTCGGCCGGGACGCTGGCGCCGCCGACCTCGTCGGCCAGTTCGGCGGCGCGAACCGCGTCGATGTCGGTAACGATCACGGAGGCGCCGTCCGATGCCAGGTCGTGCGCAAGCGCCGCGCCGACGTGGCCGATGCCCTGGATCAGGATCCGGACCCCCTCGAGATCGGAGCGGTCGTCGACACTTGCCACGGCCGCACGGATCGCACTGGCCACGCCAACCGCCGTCCACGGTGACGGATCGAGTCGCGAGCACGACACCGGAGCGCCGGAATCGCCGATGATCGCGAGGTCCTCCACGCTGGTGCCCATGTCGACGCCCGGTATGTAGGTTCCCGCCGTGCGACCGACGAACTCGCCGAAGCGACGCATCAGCTCGACTCGCTCGGGCCCACTCGGCGGCTCGCCGCCGTCCTGGATGATCACCGACTTGGCTCCGCCATAGGGAAGCTCCGCGACCGCGTTCTTGAGGGTCATGGTCCTCGCCAGTCGATGAACCTCGGTCAGAGCTGAGGTTTCGTTCGGATAGCTCCGTAGGCGTACGCCGCCGACCGCGGGACCCAACCTGGTGTCGTCGATCGCGATCGCCGCCCGCAGTCCGACCGACTCGTCGTGGCAGAGGATCAGTTGTTCTCCGCTAAAAAGCTGTGACGTTGAGCCTGAGGACAGCATCTCGAACAGAAGCATTGCGCTTGTGCGGATGAGCGCAAACGAATTCGCAGAAATGTGGCCGTTAAACGCAGGTTTCGTTCGTTTTCTGCGGTAAGAGTTATTGCTTCCTCCACTCGCGGGCGGACTTGCGCTATACCGGCCTGGATGGCCCACCAGGATGTGCTCGACGACGTCGACCTACGGATCCTCGATCTGCTCCGCAGCGACGCGCGGCGAACGATCTCCGACATCGCGGCTTCGGTGAACCTGTCGGCCGCGCCAGTCAAGCGGCGGATCGATCGGATGGAGCGTCTCGGAGTGATCGCCGGGTACACGGTGCTGGTCAACGAGGCGAAGATGGGGCCGTCGATCGATGCCTTTGCCGAGCTGCGGATACCAGGGACCGCCAGCATCGATGAGATCGTCGGGGCCGTCGTCGGGATCGCCGAGGTCACCGAGGTGTTCACGCTCGCGGGGGACCCGGATGCCCTGGTCAGGATCCGGATGGACGACGTCGACCACCTCAAGCAGGTGATCAATCAACTTCGTCTGTCAGGCACGTTCACCGGGACGAAGACCCTGATGGTGCTCGATCACTGGAGCCGCGCTCGTGACGAGCGCTGACGCGGGTGGGTACTTAAGCAGTTAGCTCGCCACGCCGCCTAAGCAGTTAGCTCGCCACGGCGCCGCTGGGCGAGAAAGGTGAACGCGCCACACAGGACCAGCTTGGTGGCGTTCGTAGCCTGCGGATCGAGTGCAGCTACCCGAGCGTAGAGGTCGATCAGCGCGTTCAGCGGCGACCGCGTCGCCCACCATTTCGCGAACTGACGTTGGAACCAGCGAGGCGGCGAGCTGCCGAAGAGTCGCACCGAGATCAGCGCGACGCCATCGATGCCGGGTCGCAGCTCCACCGGCTCGAGGCCGGCGGAGGCCATCACGGTGCAGAGGCCGGCTGGAGTGAAGTTCCAAATGCTGAGCGAGTGGTAGGGCTCGAGCTGGGAGGTGGAGCCGGCGAAGCGCCCGCCGGGGACGAGCACCCGCTTGACCTCGGCCAGCAGCGCCTCCGGTTGGCGGACGTGCTCCAGCACCTGCCGGCAGTACACGAGATCGAAGCTCGCCTCGGGGAACGGAATCGTCGACCCGTCGAACGTCTCGAATTCTGCGTCGCTGCGTCTGCGAGTCCTCACCTCGGGGGAGTCGGGAACGTCGAGCCCAACCCATCGCACCGCCGGATCCACCGACCGAAACCGGTCGACCGAGTCGCCGTCGCCGCAGCCCAGGTCGAGTACCCGCCAGGGATCCCCGCCCGCCCCGAGCCGCCGCTCGATGTAGTCCTCGGCCAGCCCCTGGCGGCTGTGGTCGCCGGGCACGACCGACCCGAGCTCGTCCAGCAGTTCGCGGCCGGGAAACCGAGCGCCTCTGGAGCTCATATCGGGCACATTAGAGTCCCGATGTCCCGACCGAATTAACGCCGGAGGCTTGGCACTTCTGGACACGCGGATAATGACCGCGGAGAACGGGAACCCTACGGTGTTGCGCATCGTGGAGCAGATCGTCGCGTTCGGTGGTGGCGGGTTCTCGATGGAGTGGGGGAACACGCTGCTCGATGACTACGTCCTCTCGCTCGCAGCCTCGGTAAGGCCACGGCTTCCTGCGGACGCTAGGCCGCGGGTCTGCTTCCTGCCGACGGCCAGCGGCGATGCCGATCATTACGTCGTCCGGTTCTACCGGGCATTTCCGGCCACTCGCTGTGAGGCCTCCCACATCTCGCTGTTCCGCCGCGAGACCGGGGTCGGAGACCCACGCGCCCATCTGCTGGCTCAGGATCTGATCTACGTGGGCGGCGGCAGCCTGGTTTCCCTGCTGGGGACCTGGCGTGCTCACGGGATCGACGATGCCCTGCGTGCCGCGTGGAGCGCTGGGGTGGTGCTGTGCGGCGGCTCCGCCGGGGCGCTGTGCTGGTTCTCGCAGGCGCTCAGCGGCTTCCACGAGGGCCCGACACGGAGGATTGAGGCGCTCGGCCTGCTGCCGTGGAGCGGCGCGGTCCATTACCACGAGGAGGACGACCGCCGGGCCACCTACCTGGAGGCGATCGGTCTGGGAATGCCGCCGGGATACGGGGTCGGCGACTCGGCGGCGCTGCACTTTGTCGGCACGGAGCTGACCGAGGTGGTTGCGTCACGGCCGAAGGCCCGAGCGGCCTTCGTCGCGCCGGACGACACCGGTGTCGCGACGGAGCGCGAGCTCCCTGTCCGGTACTTGGGAGCGTCGGCTCTCGATGGGCTGCAGGAGACGGCAGCGGTCGCGGCGTGAGCTTCGCAGACGCTCAGGGGGACAGCGCTTCCGCGCCGGATCCGCGGAGGATTCTGGCAATGGGCGGAGGGGGGTTCACGATGCGCGAGCAGGACCGAAGCGACGCGCTTGACAGGTTCGTGCTGCGGCTGACCGGCAAGGAGGTCCCGAGGATCTGCTTTCTGCCAACCGCTAGCGGCGACCCCGGCGACCAGGTGACACGGTTCTACGAGCGATTCGGTGGCTGGCCATGCCAGCCGAGCATCCTGTCGCTGTTCCACCTTTCGCGGGATCGGATCGACCCGATCGCGTACCTGCTCGAGCAGGACGCTCTTTACGTCGGCGGCGGCTCGATGCGCAACATGCTTGCGATCTGGCGCGAGCACGGCATCGACGACGCGATGCGCACCGCCTGGGAGCGGGGCATCGTCCTGGCCGGCCTCAGCGCCGGGGCGATGTGCTGGTTCGAGGGCGGCGTCAGCATGAGCGGCGGAGCTCCCGAGGTCGTTCACGGCATCGGGCTCCTGGCCGGCAGCCTGTCGGTCCATCTCGACGGCGAGTCCGAGCGACTGCCGGCGTTCAAACATGCTGTCGGGACGGGCGCGCTGCCGCCCGGGTTTGCGGCGGATGACGGCGCTGCCCTGCTGTTCAACGGAACGCGGTTGGTGGAGTGCGTCGCTTCAAGACCGGATGCGCGCCTCGTTCACGTGGAGGCCGACGGACAGGGGGGAGTCCTCGCGAATCCGCAGCCGGTCCGACTACTGCCCGGCGCCACCACCGGTGGGGCGGCCAGGCGCGAGCCCGACGGCGTCTCTGAGCTGCGCGCGCTGCGTGCCGGCCGCCGCCGCTGGGACTGACGTTGTCAGGCCGTCACGCCGGGGTCGTGAGCCCGCCGTCGTCGTAGATCGAAAGATCGTCGTCGTCGGTGTGGCTCGCCGGGAGCCCCGGCAGCGACAGCGTGAACACGGCGCCGCCGTCGGGCGCGTTGGCGGCTGTCACGGTACCGTGGTGCTGCTCGGCCACCTGCCGGACGATCGCGAGTCCGAGGCCGCTGCCCTGGCGGGAGCGCGAGTCGACGCCGCGATAGAAGCGATCGAAGACGTGGGGGAGGTCCTGCTCGTCGATGCCGTCGCCGTGGTCGCGGACCCGGACCTCGCTGGCGTCGACGACAACCTCGACCTTGCTGCCGTTGGCGTGGCGAGCCGCGTTGTCAAGGAGGTTGTTGATCGCCCGGCTGAGGCGTTCCGGATTGCCCTGGATCACGACCGGCTGAAGGCGAGCGGTGAACTCGACTTCAGGGGCGTTGCGGCGGGCGCGGAGCAGCGCCTCCTCGACCAGGCGGTCGAGCCGGACGTCCTCAATCGTGTCCGGTGGCAGATCCCCGCGCGCCACCTCGATCAGGTCCGAGACCAGCGCGCTGAGCTCGGCTGCCTGCTCGACGACGTCGACCAGCAGCCGCTGGCGGTCCTCCTCGTCGAGGTCGGCGCCCGCGAGCAGCACCTCGGCGTTGGTGCGCAGGCTGGTCACGGGCGTACGCAGCTCGTGCGAGGCGTCAGCCACCAGCTGGCGTTGCTGGTGCACCGAGTCGTCGAGCGCGTCGCGCGAGACGGCAAGGCGCGAGAGCATCTCGTTGAAGCGGTCCGCCAGCCGGCCGACCTCGTCCTCGGTGTGGACGGTCAGTCGCCGGCTGAGGTCATCGGTCTCGCCGATCAGCTGGGCCGTCTCGGTCATCTCGGCGAGCGGCGAGAGAACTCGGCTCGCGGCCATTCGTCCGAGCGCCGCGGCCAGCGCGATGCCGGCCAGGAACACGAGCGCCAGGATCAGGCGAAGGTGCGACAGCACATTCTCGACGGGCGCGAGCGGACGCGCCAACTGGACGGCCATCTGCTGGCCCGACAATTGGACGCCGACGAGCGGGAACGTGTACTGGCGCAAGGTCGTCCCATTGACGGTCACGTCGGTCATAGACGGCGGCTTGCCGACGGCCACGGCGGCGGCCTCGCTCGTGTTGGGGAGCTTGAGCCCGCCGTCGGTGCCGGCGATCGTCCCGTCCGCCAGAACGATCTGGAGATACGGAGCCGGGCCGCCGCTACTGGCCGGGTTGGTCGGGAGCGGTTGGTCGAGCGAATGGACCGGGTCGCTCTGGATCGACTGGGCCTGGTGGGTCAGCTCGCTGTCGATCTGGTTCAGCAGCTGTCCACGGACGACCGCGTAGCAGACGACGCACGCGATCGCGACGGCGACGGCGACCGCGCCGGCTGCCACGAGACTGATGCGCTTGCGCAACGGCACGCCGGCACCCAACCCCTGTTAGTCGCGCAGGACGTAGCCGATGCCGCGCACCGTGTGCAGCAGCCTCGGCTCGCCGCCCTCCTCCGTCTTCCGTCGCAGATACCCGATGTAGACGCCGAGGGCATTGGAGGTAGGGCCGAAGTCATACCCCCAGACGTTTTCGAAGATGGTCGAGCGGGTCAGGACCTGGCGAGGGTGCTTCATGAACAACTCCAGCAGCAGGAACTCGGTCTTCGAGAGCTCGATCAAGCGGCCGCTCCGGTGGACCTCGTGCGCCATCGGGTCGAGCACGAGATCGCCGAACCGCAAAACCTCCGGGGTGTCGCCGTCGTCGCCGGCGCGACGGAGCAGCGCCCGCAGCCGCGCCTGTAGCTCGCGCAGGGCGAACGGCTTGACCAGGTAGTCATCGGCGCCGGCCTCAAGGCCCTTGACGCGGTCGTCGATCGCGTCGCGGGCGGTCAGCATCAGGATCGGGGTGCGGTCGCCGGCCGCGCGCATCCGACGGCAGACCTCGACGCCGTCGATCCCGGGCATCATCACGTCTAGGATCACCGCATCGGCGGGGCTGTCGGCGAGGTGATCGAGCGCCTCGCGCCCGTCCGCGGCCAGCTCGACGTCGTAGCTGTCGAGCTTCAGCGCTCGCTCCAACGCTCGCCTGACGGCGGGCTCGTCGTCTACCACAAGGATGTGCGTCATTCACGCATCGTCGGTCGCCCAGGTAACAGTACGTGAAGAACGGTACCGCCCGCCGCCGAACATGCCGTCAGGCCTACCCCAATTGGTGGAACCCGCCGCGGTGGAACACGAGCGCGCCCGCATCTCGGTGCACGCTCAGCTCCAGCACCTCGCCCAGCACCAGCAGGTGGTCGCCCGCGTCGACACGCTGGTAGATGCGGCAATCGATCCACGCGGCGACGTCGTCGAGCAATGGCGCCCCGGTCGCGGGGGCCGGATGCCAGTTGATCCCCTCGAACTTGTCGCCGCCGGACTGGGCGAAGCGACGTGCCAGGTGCTCCTGGCCGTCGGCCAGGACGTTGGCGCAGAACGTACCGCCCGCCTCGACCGCGGGCCAGCTGGTCGAGCTCTTGGCGGGCGAGACGACAACCAGCGGCGGCTCGAGCGAAACGGACATGAAGGATCCGCAGACCAGTCCACTCGGGTGCTCCGGGTCGCCTCCGGTGACGACCACGACCCCCGTCGGCAGCCGACCAAGCACCTTCCGGAAGTTCTCGGAATGCGGGAGCGTGATCGCCTCGCCATCGGCCATGAGTTCGAAAAGCGTACCGAGCGGTGCGACGCCTCCGGGCGAGGGGCGTCAACCAGCAAAACGAACCAGCAGCGGCGCGTGGTCGGAGGGTTTGTGACCCTTGCGGAAGTTGCGGTCGATGCCGCACTCCCGCAGGCGCGCCGCGAGCCCGGCGCTGACGAGCGCGAGGTCGATTCGAAGCCCGAGACCCTTGTGGAAATTGCCCGCGCGGTAGTCCCACCAGGTGAACTGCTGCTCGTCGGGGTGCACGTGGCGGAAGGCGTCGACGAGCCCGCCGGCCTGGAGGATCGCCGCGAGCAGCGAGCGCTCCTCCGCGGTCACGTGGGTCGAGCCGACGAACGCGGCCGGGTCATAGACGTCGGCGTCCGCGGGGGCGATGTTCATGTCGCCCGCGACGAGTAGCGGGCCGTCGATCGCTTCGACCCGCGCGGCCGCCGCTTCGAGGAACGAGAGCTTGCGGGGAAACTCCGGGCTGTCGAGCGTCCGGCCGTTGGGCACGTAGGTGCTGACGAACCGAATCCCATCGACCGTCGATTCGCACCAGCGCGCCTCGGTCGCGACCGGGTCCCCAGGCAGTCCCGCCGCCGGAGCGGACAACTCCAGCGGCTCCCTTGCCAGGATCGCGACGCCCGCCCATTGGCCGGCGGACTCGTGGTGGGCCGCGTATCCGGACGCCTGCAGCTCGGCTGTGGGGAAATTGTCGACCGTGCACTTGGTCTCCTGCAGGCAGACGACGTCTGGGCGGTGCAGGTCGAGCAACTCGAGCACGCGCGGCAGCCGTGCGCGCAGCGAGTTCACGTTCCAGGTCACGATGAGCATCGGGCTAGTGGACCACTAGGGCCTCCTACGCGAGCTTACGTCCCTGGCAGGATCTCGCGTACCCCGTGCGGACGCTCGCTCACATCAAGCCGATGCTGGCCCGACCCGGGCCGCTGCCGCGCAGCCAGCGCGACTGGGCGTTCGAGGTGAAGTGGGACGGTGTTCGTGCGATCGCGTACGTGGGGCCGCGAAGTCTGCGGCTCGAGAGCCGCAACCTCCGCGACATCACCGCCTCCTATCCGGAGCTGGCTGGGCTCGTCGAGGCCCTCTCTGGACGCGAGGCGGTGTTCGACGGAGAGATCGTCGCGTTCGGCGACGACGGTCGCCCGAGCTTCGAGCGCTTGCAGCGGCGGATGCACGTCACCGGGCGCGACGCAGTCGCTTCGCTCGCCGCCGAGATCCCCGTGGTGTACGCGATCTTCGATCTGCTGGAGATCGACGGAGAGTCGATGCTGGCTCTGCGCTACGAAGAACGCCGGAGCCGCCTCGACCAGCTCGAGGCGAACGGGTCGGCCTGGCGCGTGCCGTCGGCGCACACCGGCCCCGACGCCGGCGAGAAGCTGCTGCACGCGACCCTGGCTGGCGGGCTCGAGGGCGTCGTCGCCAAGCGCCTGGGTTCGCGGTACGACCCCGGGGCGCGCAACGGCAGCTGGTTGAAGCTCAAGCACACTCGCCGAGAAGAGCTGGTGATCGGCGGCTGGTTGCCCGGCGAAGGCCGCCGGCACGACCGGATCGGCGCGCTGCTGATGGGCCACGAAGACGACGCCGGCGGCCTGAGCTATGCCGGGCGGGTCGGCACCGGTTTCGACGAGCCGACGCTCGCGCGGCTGGCTGCGTTGCTCGCTCCGCTGGTCCGCGACGACAGCCCGTTCACCGGGGCGCCGAAGCTCCCGCGTGAGGCGATCTTCGTCAAGCCCAGCCTGGTGGCCGAGATCGAGTTTCGAGAGTGGACCGCCGACGGGGTGATGCGGGCGCCCTCATTCAAGCGGCTGCGCGATGACAGACCGCCGGCCACGGGGCCGCCAAAGTCGCCCCCGGCTGGCTCCACGATCTCGGCGCATCCCGGCCCCATCGACACGCTCGAGAAGCTGCCCGGAGGCGGGCGCGTCGTCGAGGTCGACGGCCGTCGGTTGCAGCTCTCCAACTGGGACAAGGTGCTGTTCCCGGACGCCGGGTTCACCAAGGGCGACCTGATCGAGTACTACGCGTGGGTCGCGCCGGCGGTGCTGCCGCACGTTCGTGGACGGGCGCTGACGCTGAAGCGCTATCCGAACGGGATCCAGGAGCCGTACTTCTACGAGAAGCAGTCGCCCTCGCATCGCCCGGACTGGGTCGCGACGGCCTCGATCGGCGGAGTCGATTACACGGTCGTGGAGGAGCGGGCGACACTGGTCTGGCTGGCGAACCTGGCGGACGTCGAGTTACACACGTCGCTGGCGCTCGCGAGCGGGCCGCAAAGCCCGACGCTGCTGGTATTCGACCTCGACCCCGGCCCGCCCGCCGGGATCGTCGAGTGTTGCGAGGTGGCGGTCGTCCTGCGAGGGATGTTCGACGCGCTTGATCTGGTCGCCTGCGCCAAGACGTCTGGATCCAAGGGGCTGCAGGTGTACGTGCCGCTGGGCGATGAGTCGGTTACCTACCAGGCCACCAAGTCGCTCGCGAGGAGGATTGCGGAGCTGCTCGAGGGCCGGATGCCGGAGCTGGTCGTGTCGCGGATGACGAAGCGGCTGCGCGCCGGGCGAGTCCTCGTCGACTGGAGTCAGAACGACGCCCACAAGACCACCGTGACCGCCTACTCCATGAGAGCGCTCGCGAAGCCGGGCGTCTCGACACCGATCAGCTGGGAGGAGGTCGAATCATGCCGTCGGCGCCGGGACGGCTTGTCGCTGGTTTTCACGCCCGAGCAGGTGCGCGGACGCGTAGGCGAGCTTGGCGACCTGTTCGCGCCGGCGGCCGGGATGCATCAAGCGTTGCCGGCGCTGTGATTTGTGCGCGCGAAGAGGGCTGACGCGTCGGTCGGCGGACGGGTCTGACTAGGATGATTGCCTGGGATGGATCAGATCCAACTCCGTAACCGCCTGTTGGTCGCGACCGGGATGTGGCGGGAGGCGACCGGGGAGCCGCTTCCGAAGATGCCGCCGGGCAATCCGGCAGACCAGATCCAGCAATTTGAGCTGAGGCTGGTCAATCGGTTGTGGGAGGGCGCGACTCCGGAGAACGCGAGAGAGGTGGCGGATCGGACCTGGGATCTTGTCCACGACCGACCCGACTCCGACCCGGTCAAGCAGCGCGTCGTCGAGTGCCATGAGGCACTCGCAAAGATGACGCGGCTCGGCGACTAAGGGCCTATTCCGGACCGTTCAGCCGCCGTCAGGAATCTCGGAGGTGTCGGCGCGTGTCGCCGGCAGGAGGGCTGCCACCGGCCGCCTGTCCTCCCCGCTCGCCGACTCGCGGATGACGCCGGCGGCCGCGTACGCCTCCGCCTCGTCGAGCGTCTCGTCCTTGAGCAGTGCCGCGGCAAGGTCATCGAGGCTGCCGCGCCTGTCGCGCAACAGCTCGAGCACCTCTCGGTAGGCCGCTTCCACGATCCGCCTGACCTCCTCATCGACCAGCCGCTGTGTCTCCTGCGAGGTCTCGGAAGCGCCCGGAAGCAGGATGCCCATGCTCTCCGAAGGGATCACCGCGATCGGCCCGATCGCCCGGCTCATGCCCCAGCGCCCGACCATGTAGCGCGCGATCCGGGTCAGCTGTTGGATATCGGACTCGGCCCCGGTCGTCATGTCGCCGAACACGATCTCCTCGGCGGCGCGTCCCCCGAGGGCCACCTTGATCTGCGCGAGCAGGTGGCGCTGGTCGAGGTTGAAACGGTCGGAGTCGGGGGCAGAGAAAGTGACGCCGAGCGCCTGGCCGCGGGGGATGATCGAGACCTTTCGGACTGGGTCGGCGCCGAGAGTGAGCATCCCGACGATCGCATGACCAGACTCGTGGTAGGCGGTTCGGCGCCGGTCCTCCTCGGTCATCATCACGCTGCGGGCCGCACCGAGCACGATCCGCTCGAGCGCGTTGGTGAAGTCCTCGTTGCGAACCGCCGTGTGGCCTCGCTTGGCGGCCAGTAGCGCTGCCTCGTTGACGAGATTCGCCAGATCGGCGCCGACCATCCCGGGCGTCGTCGAGGCGATCTGGACGAGGTCGACGTCGGAGGCGAGCGGCACCGAGCGCGTGTGGACACGGAGGATCGCCTCGCGACCGCCGCGGTCGGGCGGCTGCACCACGACACGCCGGTCGAACCGTCCGGGTCGCAGCAGCGCCGGATCCAGCACTTCGGGTCGGTTCGTCGCGCCGAGGACGATGACATTGGTACGCGCGTCGAAGCCATCCATCTCGGTCAGGATCTGATTCAGCGTCTGCTCGCGTTCGTCATGGCCGCCCCCGATGTTTGCCCCGGCGGAGGAGCGCGAGCGACCGACCGCATCGAGCTCGTCGACGAAGATGATCGCGGGGGAGGCGGCCTTCGCCTGCGCGAACAGGTCACGGACACGAGAGGCGCCGACGCCGACGATCATTTCGACGAACTCGGACGCCGACATCTGGAAGAACGGAACGCCCGCCTCGCCGGCTACGGCCCTGGCGAGCAGGGTCTTGCCGGTACCCGGCGGGCCGCTCAGCAACACCCCGCGCGGGATCTTCGCCCCCAGCGCTAGGTATTTCTCGGGCTCCCTGAGGAAGTCGACGATCTCGTGCAGCTCTTCCTTGGCCTCGTCGATTCCGGCTACATCCTCGAACGTGACCGGCTGCTCCAAGGCTTCAACCCGGCGCGCGCGAGAGCGGCCGAACGACATCAGCCCGCCGCCGGCGCCGCTCGCCGCGGCTCTGCGCATCAAGAACACGAACAGCAGCACCAACAGGATCGTCGGCCCAAAGCCGAAGATCAGCTCGATCAGGACCGACGCGCCCTGGTTTGGGTTCTGCGCCCCAACCGTGACGCCCTCCCGCTCCAGTTTCGTGAACAGAGCATGCCCGTCTGCGAACGCCGGGATCTGCGTCGCGAAGTAGATCGTGTGGCTGCCCTGGTACGTGATCGCCTGCTTGAAGGTCCCCTGGACCGCCAACGAGGTCGACGACACGCTGTGCACGTTGCCGTCGTTGACCTGGTGGATGAAATTCGGCGAGTAGGGAATCGTCACCCGCGGATTTGGTTTCAGCGCCTGCGAGGAGATCCATAGGTTGAGCCCCAAGAGCCCGAGCACGAGCACCGCGAGCACGATCCGCTGGCGGCGGGCCGACCCCGGCGGCCTGCCGCCCTGTTGCCGTGGCGCGCCCCCGCGGCCGTCAGGCGCGGGCGTTACCCTCCACCCTGGATGGGCTGGAGGTGGCGGTGGACGTCCGCCTCCGTCCTGACGGGGGCGGCCGGCCATCGGCCGTTTGGGTGTGTTCTCGGCCATCGCAACATTGTCGCAAGCCCAGGGGGCGCCTCCGCTGAACTGCTTAGGTTCTCCCTAACGACGCTTTAGAAAACGGACTCGATCCGGCTCCGGAACGAATCCGAGCCCTCGACGGTCGCGCCGGCGGCATAGGCGCGCTCAACCAGTCCTCGGTCCGAGGTGACGACACGGACGGCGCGCGCTTCAGGGTCGGCCCGCAGCCGCCTGATGATCTCGTCATCCGCCGCGTTGGTCCTCGGCTTCGGCGCATGGGCGACCTCGATCACGGTTGAGCGGATGGGCGGCGACGGTGGCCGTTCGAACACGACCACGACGTCCTCGCCCTCGGCTGCCGCCCAGCGTTCGAGCGTGTCGACAAGACGCAGCATCGCGGCGTCGCGATCCCGCCACCACGCGTCGGGGCGGGCCCCGATCACGTTCATCCCATCGACCAGCCAGCGCATGGTCCGACTGTATGAGACAGGCCGTGCGATGACAGGGGTGGGGCGAGGGGCGGTCGACCATCTGCCTACCTTCTTGTGTTCAGATCGTGAAAGCGTCCATGCGGCCGCCCTGCCGTCGTGATGCCGTGCTACCGTGCCGCGCCGTAAGGCCGTCTGTATCGAACAGAAACGGCGTAAAGCAGGTGCAGGCTCCGATGGTGTGACGGGAGAGACGTCCTCGCGGTGGCAGCACTTTCTAGCTACGGAGGATGACTCCAAGATGCCAACCGGAACAGTCAAGTGGTTCAGCGACGAGAAGGGCTTCGGTTTCATCACGCCCGATGAGGGCAATCGCGACCTCTTCGTCCACCACACCGCGATCAGCGCGGATGGCTATCGCTCCCTTTCAGAGGGCTCGAAGGTTTCCTACGAGGAAGAGGCGGGCCCGAAGGGCCCGAAGGCGATCAACGTCATGAAGCTGTAAGAAGCTGCTCCTGCAGCCGCCAGCCTTCTGGCTGGCGGCCGCAGACGCGGCTCCGGCGTTAGGCCGGACCACCCTTGCTAGTGGTCGGCAACGTAACCGTCCGCCGGCTCGAGCGGAAGCTCGCAGGCGCGCCACTCGAGCAGCCCGCCGACCAGGTTGTGGGCGTCGTAGCCCGCCTGGCGCAGGGCCTCGGTGGCCATCGCGGAACGCTGGCCGCTGCGACAGTAGAAGATCACCGGGCGGTTCCGGTCGATCGTCCCTACCTGCGCCGGGAGGTCGGTGAGCTCGATCCACCGCCCGTCCGCGATGTGGCCCGCGTCGTGTTCGCTCGCGGTGCGGACGTCGATCAGCTGGATGTCGTTCTGATCGAGCATCGCCGCGACCTGCTGTGGCGTGTAGTCATCGCCCATGCGATCGAGCTTACCGGCCTCCCGCCAGGTGCCCTCGGCTCCACTCTCCGACGCGCGATGCAACGAACCCACTAGCGGTGTGAGCCATGCTGTATGCTGCCGCGCCAACACACCCAGCCGAGTCCGTATCGCACGTCGGTACGGAGCGGGGGAACCCAGTTGATGAGCCCCACATACCCGGGCTCTAGGGGCGAATCGCCGCAAGTTTTGTGGCGTAGCGCGAACTCTTTCAGCGCGAGCCCGACAGCTAACCCCGTAGGCCTGAGAAAGAGAAGGGGTTGGCTTGTCGTACTTCATACGTGTGTCCGGTTGGCGCCGCACAGCGATTGCCAGCCTGCTGGTGGTGTTGGCGGGTCTCGCGGCCGCGACTTCCGCATCGGCGGCGACGAAGTTCGGCGGCCGTCTGCTGCGCGTCGGGACTCAGGGCCTCGACGTGACGACACTGCAGCGCGATCTGACCGCGGCGGGTTTCACGACCGTCTCCACCGGGATCTTCACCCAGCAGACCAAGTCACACGTAAAGGCTTTCCAGCGCCGCTACGGGCTGTCGGTGGACGGCGTCGTCGGTCCCTCGACCTACACGAAGCTGACCAAACTCCTGCACAGGCTGGCCACCATGCCGGACACGGCGCTTGCCGCGTCGGGAGCCCAGACGGCGACGACCGCGACGACGCCGGCGCCGCTGCCGCCCAGCGATAGCGGGGGCGCCGGCTTCGTGCCCCCGCCCGCCGACGCTCCTGTCCAGGCGCCCACCTACGACCAACTGACCGGACTCGTGCAGCCGCCGGCCGACGCGCCGATGGTGATTCGCAATGTGATCGAAGCCGCCAACCAGATCGCGTTCAAGCCGTACATCTTCGGCGGCGGCCACGGCAGCTTCAACTCCGCCGGCTACGACTGCTCGGGCTCGGTCAGCTACGCGCTGCACGGCGCGAACCTGCTCTCGACCCCACTGGACTCGACCCAGTTCGAGTCCTACGGTCTCGCCGGTTCGGGTCGCTGGATCACGATCTACACGAACGCCGGGCACGCCTTCATGGACGTGGCAGGGGTCTGGTTCGACACGGCCGCTCAGAGCGCCCAGAACGGCAACGACCGGTGGTCGAGCACCCGGGTGTCGCCCGGCAGCGATTGGGTCGTCAGGCACCCGGCCGGGTGGTAGCAGGGCGTCGGAGCGAGCGCCCGACGAAGGCCTGTTGGGCCCTGTTTTGAGGCCGAGGGGTTCGGATGCCCGCGCGGTGCTCGCCGCGTTACGATGGCGATTGGATGTCCGCGCTCGCCGATACGTACACGGTTCCGCCCGAGCACCTGGAGTTCCGTGACCTGATCCGCCAGCTCGCCCGCGAGCAAATTGCGCCGCGCGCGGCTGAGATCGACGAGCGGGCCGAGTATCCCCATGACCTGCGCCGGTTGCTGGCCGAGCAGGACGTGCTCGGACTCCCATTCGAGACCGAGTACGGCGGCACCGGCACTGGCACGCTGATGCTGAACATGGCGGTCGAGGAGATCGCCAAGGCGTGCGCCTCAACCGCGCTGATCCTGATGATTCAGGACCTCGGGACGCTTCCGATCAAGTTGTTCGGCTCGGACGAGCTGAAGGAGCGGTTCCTGCCACGGTGCGCGTCGGGCGAGTGGTCGCCCGCATTCGCGCTGTCCGAGCCCGAAGCGGGCTCGGATCCGGGCGGGATGATCACCCACGCTCACTCGGATGGCGACGAGTGGGTGATCACGGGCAGCAAGAACTGGATCACCAACGTAGGCGTGGCCGACTTCTATGCCGTGTTTGCTGTCACGGACCGCGTCGCCGGCCATTCGCGCGGGATAACGGCGTTCGTCGTCGAAGCCGACCGTCCCGGGTTCAGCGTCGGCAAGCTCGAGCACAAGCTCGGGATCCGTGGATCTCCGACCGGGCAGCCCGTGTTTGACGAGGTCCGCGTGCCTTCGGAGAACGTGATCGGCGAGGTTGGCCAAGGGTTCAAGGTGGCGATGGCGACACTTGACCGCTCAAGGCTCGGGGTGGCCGCACAGGCGCTGGGGATCGCGCAGGGAGCGACCGACTACGCGGCGGCCTACGCGCGCGAGCGCAAGCAGTTCGGACAGCCGATCAACTCCTTTCAGGCGATCCAGTTCAAGCTCGCCGATATGGAGACGCACTGTGCCGCCGCGAGAGAGCTGCTCTACCAGGCATGTTGCAAGGTCGATCGCGGCGACCCTGACCTCGGCAAGTACTCGGCGATGGCAAAGCTGTTCTGCTCCGACACCGCGATGTCGGTGACGGTCGAGGCCGTGCAGGTACTTGGCGGCTACGGGTACGTGCGGGAGTACCCGGTCGAGAGAATGATGCGTGACGCGAAGATCACGCAGATCTACGAGGGGACCAACGAGATCCAGCGTCTCGTTGTCGCCCGAACCCTGAGATGAGGCCCTAGTGCACCTCGGCCGTCCCACGCTCCGACAGATAACGCTCGCGGCCATTGCCGCGTTCGCCGCGGGCCTGGGGGTCGTCACGCTGGCGGTCGGCTTCAGCACCTCGCCGGCCGTGCGCCTGCTGCAGGGCTTCGCCGTATTCGGCCTCGGCGTCTTGATCGTGGTCGGCGTCGTCGTCCTGGTGTTGGTCAGGCTCGGTGGCTGGAAGGACCCGGAGTCCGAGTACGAATTCGAGGAGATCGTGCGACGCGCTGAGGAGCTCGCCGCGGGGACGTCGTGGGAGGAGCTCTATGACCACGGCGATCGATTTGACCACGGCGACCGGCATCAGCACCCCGATCGCCGCCGCGTCGGCATCGACCCCGCCGATGACGAGGAATTCAACGCGCTGGTCAAGTCGGCGGTCGACGAGCTGCCGCTGGAGTTTCACCGAGCGCTGGAGCACGTCGCGATCGTCGTGGCGGACGGCGGCGCGTCGGCGCGGGTCGGCAGGTTCCGCCGCGGCGCCTACGGCCTGTACCAGGGCGGCACTGTGGTCCACGACTACTTCCACGACCGAATCGTCATCTACCGCGACACGCTGCTGCGGGACTTCGGACACGACCCCGACCGGCTCCGCGCCCAGGTGACTCGGACGCTCCGCCACGAGCTCGCCCACCATCTGGGCTGGGACGAGCACGGCGTTCGCGAGCTCGGCCTCTAACCCGGCCGGCGCGCCAGCGACAGAGCGAACATCCCTTCGGCGTCCGTGAGCCAGCTGTCGAGCACGAGCCCGGCCGCGGCCAGGTCGTCCTGTACCCGACGCCGGGTGAACTTGGCGCTGATCTCGGTGCGCATCTCCTCCCCGGCCTCGAAGGTGACGGACAGGTCGAGGCCTGCAATCGTGACGACGCAGTCCCGGGTCGAGCGCAGCCGCATCTCGATCCACTCGTGTCCGGCGTCGAACCGTGCAACGTGCTCGAAATCCTCGGGGACGAAGTCGGCGCCGAGCTCGCGATTGATCACGTACAGCACGTTGCGGTTGAACTCCGCAGTCACGCCTTGCGAATCGTTGTAGGCGGCCTCGAGCACGGCTCGATCCTTGACGAGGTCGGTCCCTAGCAGCAGCGCGTCCTCGCTGCGCAGGAGCGAGGCTATCTTGCGCAGCAGCGTCCGCCGCGCGTCCGGCATGAAATTGCCGATCGTGCCGCCGAGCAGCGCGACGAGTCGGGGCGAGTCCCCGCCCGCCGGAAGTTCGCCCAGGTGCCGTTCGAAGTCGCCGATCACGCCGTGGACCGTCAGCGTCTCGTAGTCGCGGACGAGCTGCTCGGCCTCTTCGCGAATGACGCTCTCGGACACGTCCAGCGGTACATAGCTGCGGAGGGTTCCCGCCCGCTCCATGGCGTCGAGCAGGATCCGCGCCTTGGACGACGCTCCGGAGCCGAGCTCGACGAGCTCGCCCGCTCCGCTCAACGCGACGATCTCGTCGGCGCGATCCCGCAGGATCTCGAGCTCGGTGCGGGTCGGGTAGTACTCGGGCAGCTCTGTGATCTGCTCGAATAGCTCCGATCCCCTGGCGTCGTAGAAGTGCTTGGGCGGCAGTTCCTTGAACGTGCGTGTGAGCCCCGCCAGAACGTCCCGGCCGAGCGAGCGCTCGTCCTCCTCCGTCAGCCAGGAATCGATCCTGACCCGCTCGCTATCGAGGATTGCCCTCACCCCGGGTCCCTCGCGATCCTGATTCCCGAGAAGATCTGACGGCGCTGGGGGAAGTCCCAATTGCGGAAGCAGGCGGTGATCACCCGCGAGCGGGTCGCCCACGAGCCGCCGCGCAGCACCCGGTAGCCGCCGCCGAAGAAAACCTCGGAGTACTCCGGGTACGGGTGCGCGACGAATCCCGGGTATCCGCTGAACTCGCTGGACGTCCACTCCCAGGTGTCCCCGATCATCCCCAGGCAGCCGTACGGCGAGGCGCCATCGGCGTGGGCGCCGACCGGCAATGGACCGGTGGCGATCTGGTCGATGTTGGCGTGAACGCCTGCCACCGCCGTGCCGTCCCCCCACGGCAGCACGTTGGCCCGACGGCGCTCCTGGTCCCAGGTCGCCGCCTTCTCCCACTCCGCTTCGGTCGGCAGCCGGGCATCGTGGGCTCGTGCGAAGGCGTCTGCCTCGAACCAGGAGACGTGGACGACCGGTTGCGCCGGGTCGAGTGCACGCACCCCGTCGACGCGCCACTCGCCGTCCAGGCCCTCCGTCCAGCCTCCAGGTCTGGTGATGTCGTACTGCTGCTTCCAGGCCCACCCCTCCTCCGACCACCAGTTGCGGTGGTCGTAGCCGCCGCGCATCACGAACTCGAGGTAGTCGGCGTTGGACACCGGCGCACGGCCGATCAGGAAGCGCGGCAGCACGTCAGCGTGCCGCGGCCGCTCGTTGTCGTAGGCAAAGCCGTCGTCGGGCGCGCCGATCGTGATCGCGCCGGCCGGCACCTCGACCAGGTCGAGACCGCTCCGGGGTGCCTCGCGTGGCGCCGGCGACGATGTGGCCGGCCGCGCGGTGCTCAACGAGTACCCGGGCAGGCGCGCCAGCGCAAGCGTCTGCAGCATCGTCTCGCAGTGCTGCTGCTCATGGCGGACCACCAGCTCTGCGGCGAGGTCCTCGCCGCGCTCGGCGAGGACCTCGAGCGACCGCGCGTGGACCTCGTCCAGGTATTCGCGCGCTGCTGCCGGACGCAGGTACGGCAGGGAGCCACGGTCCGCTCGCGGCGTTTCGAACGCGTCGTAGACATCCATGAGCTCGTCGCGCAGCAGCGGCCGGCCGCCGTAGCGGTGGCCGATCCAGAGATCCTCGAATGCCGCGATGTGCCCAAGGTCCCAGACCAGTGGGCTCATCAGGGACGAGTGGACCCGCTCGAGCTGGTCGTCATCGACCGGCGCAACGAGCGCTAGCGTCCGCTCTCGGGTTTCTTGGAGGGCCTCGGCGATCACGCCCATCCGAGTGGATCTTATAGGCTGCGCGCCGTGCACTCAGAAGCTCAGGGCGCGCCGGCGATCGCGCAGCGTCCGGATCGCAATCTCGCCCTCGAGCTCGTGCGCGTGACCGAGGCGGCTGCGCTGGCGGCTGCCCGGCTGATCGGGCGGGGCGACAAGGAGGGAGCCGACCAGGCTGCGGTGGACGCGATGCGAAACGTCCTCGACACGGTGTCGATGGACGGAACCGTCGTGATCGGCGAAGGGGAGAAGGACGAGGCGCCGATGCTCTACAACGGCGAGCGGATCGGCGATGGCCATCCACCGTTGGTCGACATCGCCGTCGACCCGCTCGAGGGCACCCGCCTGACGGCGTTGGGAATGCCCAACGCGATCACGGTGATCGCGCTGGCCGAGCGAGGTTCGATGTTCGACCCGGGCCCGTGCGTGTACATGGAGAAGCTGGCCGGCGGCCCCGAGATCGCCGACCTCCTCGACCTCGAGCGTCCACTGCCCGAGACGCTCGAGCTGGTCGCCCGTCGCAAGGGGATCGACATCCGCGATGTGATGGTCGTGATGCTCGACCGCCCCCGCCACGAGGAGCAGATGCGGGCGGTGCGCGAGGCCGGTGCTCGGGTCCGCTTGATCACCGACGGCGACGTGGCGGCATCGCTGCTCGCCGTCTCAGAGAACACCGCCGTCGACCTGATGTGGGGGATCGGCGGAACTCCGGAGGGAGTGATCTCCGCGGCCGCGATCAAGTGCCTCGGCGGCCAGCTGCTCGGCCGCCTCTGGCCCCGTGACGAGGACGAGCGCCGGCGAGCGATCGACCGCGGCTACGACCTCGAGCGGGTCCTGGCGGCGGAGGATCTGGTCAAGGGGCAGGACGTCTTCTTCTCGGCGACCGGGGTCACCGACGGCGATGTCCTCGAGGGCGTCCGCTACCACGCCGGCGCGGCGACGACCGCGTCGCTGGTGATGCGGGCACGGTCAGGGACCGTGCGCCGGGTGACCGCGCGTCACGACCGCGCCAAGCTGCGAGGGCTCGTCGGCGAGCGCTACGGCTGACCCTGACGCGTGACGCCGCGCGTCGGGCCAGGGGCCGCGTCCGACGAGAAGCGGCGGATCTTCGACTGTGCCAGCTCCAGGGTCGCCAGCGAGCGCAGGAAGGCGTGCGTGACCAGCACGTGGATGAATGCCTGGGTCGCCTCGTAGACGGCTGTGCTGATCCCGGTGGCGATCGCCGGGTAGAAGTTCGCGACTTCGGCCTCGATCTCGATGCTGACCTTGTCCGAGGGCTCGCCGCGCGTCGTCGGGCTGGATGGTTCGCCCTCGGCGGCCTCACAGGTGACGTCGAACGACAGCCATCCCGAGCCGCGCCCGCTTCGGGCGACGAGCAGCCCGTCGCGAATTCGCCAGCTGATCCGCCCGTGGCAGGGCTCGAGCACGTATTCGGGAGCCTCGAACCGAAGCAGCGTCAGCGGCCTCGAGATCAGGACGACCGAGCGCTCGTCCTGCCCGTAGACGACCCGGATCAGGCCGAGGGTGACGCGGGAGAGAAACCGCCAGTAGGTACGGCCCAGGTTTTCGAGGTTGGCCGGCCTCCAGAGCCGCTCCATGTCGCCGCGCGACAGCGTCAGCCTGGCCGCCTGGGTCGAACGCACCGCTCCGTCGGCGGCGATCACGGTCGAGCGCCTGGGGAAGATGATCGCCGTGCGTCCCGGAAGCCGTCGACGGCGCCGGTAGCCGGCTCGTAGCCGCGCGAGCAACCCGTCGATTTTCCCGCCAAGCCCGGACTGCGCCACGAACCGATTTTGCCCGACGCTCAGCTGTCGGGCTGCATGCCGAAACGAGTGCGTCTCCAGGACCGTATCGATCGCCTCAAGCCGCCGGCGGCGGCGATAGCGCTCCAATCCGTACGGTCTCGGTGATTCCGAGCGCCTTGGCAGTGGCCAGGGTCAGGTCCCAGCTGGCGTGCTTGGCGTACGGCCCACGATCGATCACGGGCACGACGAGCTCGCGTCCTTTGTAATAGATCGCGACCATCGAGCCGCACGGCAGGGTTCGACTCGCGACGCCGACGGTCGAACGGGTCAGCCGCTCGCCGCACGCCGTGCGGTGCCCGAAGAAGCCCGGGCCGAAGTACGTCGCCACCGCTGCGCGGTAGACCGTCAGCGTGAGCGTGGGGGTGGCGGCGAGTGTGAGGGCTTGGGCGGCGGTGCGATGTGCCCTCAGAGCGGCGGCGCGGCCCGTGGCGACATTGGTGGCGGGAGAGTCGAGCACGGCCCGGACGGAGAGCGATCCGCTTCGGTTGACGCGCCAGCTCGCGGCGAACGTCCCGCCCGCGCCCACCGTTGCCGACGCCGCGTTGGCCCATTCGCCCGGCAGCGCGCCCTGCCGTTGGATCACGACGGTTTCGCCGATCTTCGCCTGGGCCACGGTGCCGGTGAAGCCGACGGTGCGGTTCATCAGGGCGGTCGGCGGCGAATCCAGGGTGATCCCGCTGCCGCTGACCGATCGGAGCCCACCGACCTGCAGGACGGAGGTGGCGGTCGGCGTGCTCGGAGATACGACGCCGTCGATCCCCGCACCGCCGCTGACGGGGGAGGTGGCTGCGGACGCCGGGCTCGCCGCGCCGGCCAGCGCGAGCAGCGCGGCGGCGAGGATCGCCAGCGGCGGGCACGCGCTGATGAGCAGTCGGAACTGGGGGCGATTGAAGTCGTCGGTCACTGCGGGGGTCCGCGCCGGCGCGGCCGACGAGGCTCTGGCTGGTGCCTACGGGGTGAGCTGACGGGCTCGCGCTGTGCGCTACGGGCCAAAAACTGGTCCGATTCGCCCCAGCGGCGCCGGTGCGGCGTCGCAAGTGGGTCCCCCGTCGGTCGCCCGCGGACGGGCGGCCGTTCGGCTATGTGGGTTGCGTATCTATACCAATTTCAGGAGACACGTGTGGTCGGCCTCGCGAGGCCGGGGGATCGATCTGCGTCAATTTGGGAGACAAGTGAAACGGCAAAGCCGTTGGGGCGTACTAGCTTTAGCCGTTGGGGCTACCAGCTGCCGGATGCGCGAGGAGCTGGCAGCCCCGGCTTGACCGGCGTTTTAGCCCTGCGTAGCATTGCGCCGGAATGTGCTTGAGTAGGTGTAGTGCGCTTGGACCGCAGCGCCCGCCACCAGACGAGGCGCTCCGAGCTCATCGGTACGCTGGTCATACGACGACGGGAAACGGAACCAGATGTCAGTAGCGGAATTGCAGGAACTTGAAGAGGTCAAGAACCTGGTCAATCGCGGCCAGCAGCTCGGCGTCCTCACGTTCGCTGAGATCAATGGCGCGATCGCCGAGCTTGATCTTGACGAGACCGACGTCGAGGAGTTGCACGGCTATCTCGAACGAGCCGAGATCGAGCTCGTCGAAGAGGCGGATCCGGCCGAGACGGCGGCAGAGGTGGAGCGAGCTCCCGACAAGCGCGGTCGGCGCAAGGCCAAGACGGCGCTCGACCTGAAGCCGGACATGACAACCGATTCTCTTCAGCTGTTCCTGAAGGACATCGGCAAGGTCCGGCTGTTGACGGCGCAGGAAGAGGTCGATCTAGCCAAGCGGATCGAACGCGGAGACCTCGACGCCAAGCAGAAGATGGTGGAGTCGAACCTGAGGTTGGTCGTCTCGATCGCCAAGAACTATCGCAACCAGGGTCTGCCGTTCCTGGACCTGATTCAGGAGGGCACGCTCGGGCTCGTGCGCGCGGCGGAGAAGTTCGACTACCGCAAGGGCTTCAAGTTCTCGACGTACGCCACCTGGTGGATCCGCCAGGCGATCGCGCGGGCGCTGGCCGACAAGGCCCGCACCATCCGGATCCCGGTGCACGTCGTCGAGAAGCTGAACAAGATCGGGCGGGCCGAGCGCAAGCTCGTCACCGAGCTCGGTCGCGAGCCGACCGCCGAAGAGATCGCCGAGGTCACAGGGATCGAGCCTGAGGAGGTCGAGTCGATCAAGCGCTCGGCGCAGGCGCCGGTGTCGCTGGAGAAGCCGGTTGGCGACGAGGAGGAGTCCGAGTTCGGCCAGTTCATCGCCGACGAGCGGGCTGAGTCGCCTTACGAGCGAGCCGCCGAGATCCTCACCAAGGAGGCCTTGCGCGAGGCGCTCGAGAACCTCAGCTACCGGGAGCGGCGCGTGCTCGAGCTGCGCTACGGACTCGGCGGCGAGCACCCGCGAACGCTCGACGAGGTCGGGCGGACGTTCAACGTCACGCGCGAGCGGATCCGGCAGATCGAGAACCAGTCGCTCAAGAAGTTGCAGTCGCTCGCTGAGGCGCAGAAGCTCCGCGACGTCGCCTGACGCGGGTTTGGGCGCCCTCGGGGCGCGGCATTCACTCAACGCGCTTACGCGATTTTCGTGAATGCCGAACCCCGAGGGCGTCATTGTGCCTGAGAGCCACTGCGCGGAGCTGGGGCGCCTTGCTCGCTTGAGAGCGCAGTCGCCGCTGGTCTCCGCCAGCGCTTCAGTTGGTGAAGCGCGCGCTAAACTCGCATAGCGAGATGGCAAGCAACGATACGTGTCCGGTCTGTCGCACGGCCGAAATAGTCTGCGGCAAGTGGACTCTGCTGCTGGTCAGGGACCTGGCCGAGGGTCGGTCGCGGTTCTGCGAGCTCGAGCGCTCCCTCGAAGGGATCAGCCCGCGGACGCTGTCGCTGCGTTTGCGCGCGCTCGAGGAGGAGGGAATCCTCGAGCGCCAGACCTTCCCTGAGGTGCCGCCGCGCGTCGAGTACGCGCTGACCGACAAGGGTCGCGCGCTGGCGCCGCTGATCGAGGACATGCGCGCCTACGGGCTGGCGTGGCTCGCCGGCGGCTGCGTGGACGACTCCGCCCCGGCGGCAGACGACCTCGCTGACACCGCCGCGCCGGCGATCGCCTGAGCGCCGACACCCCGGGGCCTGCGTGCAGGCGCGTCTGGCGCCTGGCGATGAAGGGCCGGCAGCGCGGTTGCGTAAAGAGGATCGGGAGGCGCGACGCCGAAAGCGCGCCACGTGAGAAACCCCACGCTTCACGGCCTGCTCCAGGGATTCGCATCCGACGCGGGCGCCCGGCTCACGGAGATTGCCGATGGAGGCGACCCGGTTCCGTTCGAGGTGATCGAGAGAGACGCGTCGGGTCGGGGACACGTTCCGCTGTACTGCTACCGCGCGCTGACCGGCGACTTCATCCGCGCCAAGATCGACTCGCTGGGGGCGCTCGCGAGCTACGCGCCGGCGGTACGCGGGCTCGAGAACGCCGGCGGTGCCGATCTCTATCTGCGAGCGCTGGGCGAGTCGGTCGTTCCCGATGACGGGCGGCAGCGGGCCGACGCCGCGCTCCGGTCATTCGTCGCGAGGGTGTTCGATGAGCGCAGCAGCTTCGACTTCGACGCTGAGCGCTTCGACGTCGCCTACCACGAGTTGGAGCGTGCGGTGTACCGCGGCCGCTGCGTCACGGAGGTGATCGCGCCGCTGCGCGGGCTCGATCTCGATCCCGACACCCTCGAACTCAACCTCGGGGACGGCCTGCTGCTGATCCGCCCCGGGGCGCTCGTCGGAGCGCCACCGGAGCTGGTCGGTCGTGCCGGCGGCTCGGTCGCGGGACGCCTTCCGGGTGGAAGTGCGGACGAGGAGACCGCGTCGAGGACCGCGCCGGCGCTGCTGATCGTGCTGCGCAGCGCGCACGAATGGCCACAGCAGCCGCCGACATCGACGGCACGGTCGCGGTTTCGTCGTGTGCTAACGGCGTTGCGCCTGTTCGAACCAGGCGGCTACTCCGTCGGTCCGAAGGGCTACGCCCGGGTCGACGGTGGGGCATGGACGCAAGTCGCGTTCGGCCACGGCGCCCGGTCGCGCCTGATCACGAGAATCGAGCGCGGTCAGGAGGACGAGCTCCGCGCTTTCACCAACCTCGTCGCGCGTCGGGTTCCGGCGCCGGTCGCCCCTCGCGACGCGCGCGACCAACCGCTGCCCGATGGCTCCGGCGCGGGCGAGCTTGCCTGGGCGCTGGCGCGCTTTGAGATGGGATGCGAGCGGTCCGCGCCGTTCGAGGCGTTGACCGATTACCTGCTGGGCCTGCGGGCGCTGCTGGAGCCCGAGGGGCCGGCTACGGGCCGGCTCGCGCAGAGGCTCGCCGTGATCTGCGCTCCGCTCGACGGGCAGGCGGAGCTGGCGGAGCGGACCGCCCGCGCGATCTCGCTCGAGCGGGCGGTGATCGCCGGCCTGGCCGCCGCGTCACCGGGGGCCGACGCGCTCGTCGATGAGCTCGCCGAGCACCTGCGGGCGATCCTTCGCGATGTCATCTGCGGCCACCTCGACGCCGACGTGCGCAGCATCGCCGACGAACTGCTCGCCGAAGCGGCCCAGGCGCCCGTCGCGTCGCCGGTGCCGTTTTCCGTGGCGTAGATTCTCGAGCGATCGCCACCGTGTACCACCTGCAGCTGCGGATGCGTCCGCACATGGCCCGCGCGTTCAACCTCACCGCGGAGGAGCTGACAGACCGCTTCCTGACGCCTCTGGTGAATGGTCGCGGACTGATCTACAACGACCGCGAGTGGTCGCCGCGCAAGACGACCGTGACGGTCTACGAAGGACCGGAGTTGCCGGTCGAGCAGATTGGCATGGGCCGGGGGTGGGGCAACGTCCAGCGCAGCGGCACCGATGTCACCGAGCGGATTCTGAGGCAGGCCCGCGGGCAGAAGGCGCGCCACCCGGCACTAGATCGGCTGCAGGAGCGCCTCGCGGGCCGCCTGTCGGCCGGTCCGGTCACGCTCGGCGAGGTCCTCGTGCTGGCGGACGACCTGATGCACGGTTCGCGGGTCAGCGAGCGGTTGGCCGTCGCCGAGCTGGCGGTCTGGGAGTTGCTGGCACGCGGGGACGGCAGCCTGCTCGCGGATGGCGTCGCAATCGAGCCCGAGCGCCGGCAGGAGGTGCTGCTGCGATCCGAGAGCTGGCTGGGGGGAGACGTTTGCATCGAACGCCGGCTCTAGCCGGCCAGAGATGCAAAGCCGCGGTCAGGACACTGCATCGCTGATCAGCCGAGCACGGTCCTCGTCCGAGGCGAACAGGAACTCCCGCATCCGCAGCAGGCCCGCGATGTCGTGAACGTCGTCGTCGAACTGCGGGATCAGCAGGAGCGGCTCGTCGGCGTCGAGCTCGTCTTGCAGCCGGGCGACGTTGGCGGCGTCCCGCTCGGCCAGCACGTGGTAGTCGGCGAGGTTGGCGAGCACCCGGTCGGCGAGGTCGCGACCGAGGGTCGCGGACAGCTCACCCTCGAGTCCGTCGACGCCGCCCACCGCGCGGAGGTCGTGATGAAAGCGGTTGACGACGACGCCCGCGAACGGCAGGCCCCCTTCCCGCAGGGTGCGGCGAAACCAGATCGCCTCGTCGACCGGCTCTCTCTGGGCCGAGGTGACGAGCACGAACGCCGTCTGCCGCGAGCGCAGCAGCTCCTCCACGTGCTGAGCACGAGCGTGGAAGCTCTCGGTCATATCGCCCAGCAGCGCGAAGAAGCCGGTCACGTCCGCGATCGCGTCGAAGCCGGTGACGCGCCGCAGCGCCGACAGGAGCGGCGCGGTGCCGACGCTCAGAACCCGCATCCCGAAGCCGGTCGGCCGCAGCACCACCTTCAGCATCCGTCCCTCCAGGAACGCGGTCAGCCGGCGCGGCGCCTCCAGAAAGTCGAGCGCGTTGCGCGAGGGCGGCGTGTCGAGGACCACCAGATCGAACTCGCCCTCGTTGGCGAGCTCGTAGAGCTTCGACACCGCCGTGAACTCCTGCGAGCCGGATACAGCGCTCGACAGCTCGCGGTAGACACGGTTGCGTTTGATCTCCTGAGCCCGCTCCGGAGTTGGGGCCAACCGGTCGATCAGCTCGTCGAAGGTTCGCTTTGGGTCGAGCATCATCGCCCACAGCTCGCCCTGCATGTCGACGCCAGCCGCTGCGAGCAGCTCGACGGGGCGTGGCTCGTTGGAGAGTTGCTCCAGCCCGAGCGCGGTCGCCAGCCGCTGCGCCGGGTCGATCGTGACCACCGCGACCTTCGCGCCATCGGCGGCCATCCCGAGCGCGACCGCCGCCGCGGTGCTGGTCTTGCCGACCCCACCGGAGCCTGCGCACACACAGACCCGGCGGCCATCGAGCAATTCGGCGATGTTCAACCGAGTTCCTGATCGAGGATGGCAGCCAGTAGCTGCAGTTCCGCGGCCTCGACCGCCGGCGCAAACACGAACGGGAGCGTCAGCACGCGGCCCGGGAAGGCGTCGCGCAGACGCCGCTCCTGCTCTGCCTGAGTGGCGGCGCGCGTGTACACCGAGATAGCTGCTCCTATCGCCGCGCGCACCAGGGGTGACTTCGTCGGGGACGTGGTCGCCAAAGGGGGGCCGACCGGCGGAGTCGGGCCGCTCGACAGCGCCTCCGTCAGTACCGGTTGCTCGTCGTCCGTGAAGCGGTTCGGGTAGCGGGCATTCATCACGACCGCGTCGAGGTCGAGGCGTTCGCCCAGCAGCGCTTCGTGCAGCGACACGGTCTCGGCGACGGGCATCTCCTCCGGCGTGCAGACGGCGACAATCCCGGTGAAGTCGCGGTCAGCGATCGTCTGGGCGATCGTCTGACCCTGATGGGCGACCGGCCCGACGCGAGCGATCTCGGAGAACGTCCTTGGGGTCTTCAGCACACCGACGCCGTGGCCGGTCGCGGGGGCGTCGACGATCACGAGGTCGTATGGCGCGGCCCCGTGAGTCCGGCGATGCGGCTGGGCCAGCTCCCAGGCCTTGCCGAGGACGAGCAACTCACGCATCCCCGGGGTGGCCATCGCGAAGGTCTGGAACAGACGGCTCTGACCGAGCAGATGTCCGATCCGGTCAGGTGCCTTGACGACCAGGTACTCCTCCATCGCCTGCTCGGGCGAGATCGAGATCGTGCACAGCCCTGGCGCGAGCTCGAGCTCTTCAAACAGCCGGACGTCCGGGACCCCGTAGGCGCGCGCGAGACGGCATTCGCCGGTCAGCTCGGCGACGATCGTGCGCATGCCCCGGCCGGCCGCGGCGAGCCCGAGCGCCGCGGCCACAGTCGATCTGCCGACCCCGCCCTTGCCGGTGACGAAGATCAGACGATGCTGCAGCAGGGGTCGAGGCACGGACGCACAAGACGTTAGACCCTCTTTCGGAAAGTCGCGTGCCGGGCTCGTGCCGCCGTCCTGAACGACAGCGTCTCTCCACGCGGCGGGGCGCGATTCGCGGGCGTGGACGCGCGCCGGCGATGCAGGAATCCCCCGGCGGCGTGCGAATACAGGCGCGATGCGTTCCTCAGCCGAACCTGAGCCTCGGAGGACACTCCCGTGAACAAGGTGATCGCGTTCGCCAATCAGAAGGGCGGCGTCGCCAAAACCACGACGACCCTCAACCTCGCGGTGGCATTCGCCGAGGAGGGCCACCGGGTCCTGTGCTGTGACATGGACCCTCAGGGCAACCTGACCATGTCCCAGGGGATCGATCCAGACGGGCTCAAGCTCTCGATGTATGACGTCCTGGTGCACAAGACCTCGATCCGCGAGGTGATCCGCAAGCGCGAGGTCGACGTCGCCTGCGCGTCGATCGACCTCGCCGGCGCCGAGATCGCGATGTCGACGATGATCGGGCGTGAGCGCGCCCTGGAGAAGGCGCTCGCCGAGATCGACGAGGACTACGACTTCGTGTTCATCGACACTCCGCCGAGCCTGGGGCTGTTGACGATCAACGCGCTGACGGCGGCCGACAAGGTAATCGTCCCCGTCCAGTGCGAATATCTGTCGATGCGCGGCTTGGTCCAGCTGCAGAACACGCTCGCGATGATCCGGGAGAACCTCAATCCGGACGTCGAGATCGAAGGGATCCTGCCGACGCTCGTGGATACGCGGACCTTGCACGCCAAGGAGGCGATCGAGCTCCTCGAGGAGAACTTTGGCGACCAGGTTTTCACCTCTCGTATTCGCAAGACGGTGCGCTTCGCCGAGGCGCCCGTCAAGGGCATGTCGGTCCTGAAATACGAACCCGACGGGATGGCCGCGCACTCCTACCGGCAGCTCGCGAAGGAGGTCCTCTCGAATGACAAACGCTAAGCGCGCGAGCATGCGTGAGGGGCCGCTCTCGGCCCTATTCCGCAAGACCGCCGAGGAGTCGGCGCATCCCCGGAAAGGTGAGGACGAGGGCGAGGCGCCCGAATCCGGGTCGGCGGCCGACCGCTCATCGGCCCCGCATCCGTCGCTGGCGCTGCCGATCGAGGACGCTGGTTACCCGACGCGGGGTGAGGTTTCAGAACCCGAGCCGAGCGTGCGGACGCCGCAGGAGCGGTTGCGCTCGGCCTTCTCGGCCGACATTCCCGCCAGCCTGATGGAGCCGCCGGCTCCCGAGCCGCCGGCGCCCGCTGCACCGGCCGCGAAGGGCGTCAGGGCCGCGTCCGATCGCGGTTCGGAGTCGGTCGGGGCCGAGCCGCCGGTCGGCAAACCGGTGTTGCGCGTCGTCGGCGTCGGCGGCGCCGGCGTCAACGCCGTCAACCGGATGATCGAGGCGGGGATCGAGGATGTCGATTTCATCGCGATCAACACGGATATGCAGTCGCTCCAGCAGTCCGATGCCCCGCAGACGCTCCACATCGGCGACTCGCTGACCCGCGGTCTCGGGTCCGGCGCGGATCCGGATGTAGGACGGCAGGCCGCCCGGGAAGGCACGGACCAGATCAAGGCGCTGCTGCGCGGCTCGGACATGGTGTTTATCGCGGCGGGCGCCGGAGGCGGCACCGGCACGGGTGCGGCGCCGGTGATCGCCCAGATCGCCCGCGAGCTCGAGGCGCTGACGGTCGGGATCGTGACGCGGCCGTTCCAGTTCGAGGGCAGCCGCCGACAGAGCCAGGCCGAGGCCGGGATCGAAGCACTCGCTGAGGTGGTCGACACGCTGATCGTCGTCCCGAACAACCGGCTGCTGACCGTGCTCGAGCGCAACACGACGATGGTCGACGCGTTCCGGGTCGCCGACGACGTCCTGCGTCAGGGCGTCCAGGGGATCTCCGATCTGGTGACCCTGCCGGGGCTGATCAACCTGGACTTCGCAGATGTGCGGACGATCATGTCCAACGCCGGCAACGCGCTCCTGGGGATCGGCATGGGCACCGGCGAGCGTCGCGCGATCGACGCGGCCGAGGCCGCCGCTTCGTCGCCGTTGCTCGAGACCAGCATGGAGGGCGCGCGCTCGATCCTGCTCTCGATCACCGGCGGCTCCGACGTATCGCTGTGGGAGGTCAACGAGGCGGCCAGGGCGATCGCCGCAGCCGCGCACCCCGACGCGAACATCATCTTCGGCGCGATGCTCGATGAGAAGCTCGGCGAGGATCAGGTGTGGGTTACGGTCATCGCGACCGGCTACGGAGACCGCGGCGCGAGGCCGCGACGCGACAAGCGCCCGGGGGCCGAGCGAGGAGCCCGCGAGGATCGCTGGCGGGTTGGGGAGAAGCGGGGCGATCGGGACCAGCGCACTGCGCGGGACCAAAGGACCGGGAGGGACCAGATGTGGCGGGAGCCCGCCGGCGAGCCACGAGTCACCCGCGCAACGGATCGGGCTCGCGACCGTGAACGCGACCGGAATCGCCCGGCTCGGTTCATGGACGTCGACGTGCCCGAGTTCATCCCCCCGCGCTGAGGCACTGCGCTGACCCCGCCGGCGCGCGTCCGGGGTCCGGCCGTGGCTGAGATCGGCGTCATCGCCGCTGGTCATGAGCTGAGCGCTCGCGCCGGCGCCGAGGCGCTCCGAGGCGGCGGCAACGCGGTCGACGCGGCGCTCGCGGCGATGCTGACCGCCTTCTGCTGCGAATCGCTGCTGACCGGGTTGGGCGCCGGTGGGTACATGCTCGTGGTGCCCGGAGGCGCAGACCCGGTGCTGCTCGACTTCTTCGTCGAGATGCCGGGGCGGGCGCCGCAGCCAGGAGCCGTGGCGGAGCTTGTCCCCGTGGAGATCTCGTTCGGAGACGCGGTGCAGGTGTTCAACATCGGACCCGCCTCGGTCGGCACGTACGGCGTCCCCGCCGGTGTCGCGGCCGCCAGCGAGCGCTTCGGACGGCTCCCGTTGGCAGAGCTGACCGCCCCCGCGGCGGCGCTCGCCCGTGAGGGCGTGCCGCTCAACGGGCCGCAGGCCCGAATCGTCGAGATCCTCAGCGAGCTCGTCACCTCGACGCCCGAGTGCGCAGCGCTGTTCGCGCCCGCTGGCAAACTGCTGCGGATGGGCGACGTCCTGCGCCAGCCCGGACTCGCCGACGCACTCGAGGTGCTCGGCAGCCACGGCGCGGCTCCGTTCTACACGGGCGCGCAGGCGACCGCGATCGCCGACTGGCTGGGAGCGCGCGGCGGTCTTTTGACGCCCGATGACCTCGCCGCATATCGCGTGATCGACCGTGAACCGGTCCGGGTGCAATTCCGTGGGCGCGAGGTCCTCACCAACCCGCCGCCATCGGCGGGCGGGATCCTGCTCGCCAGGGCGCTCAGCCTGTTGGCGGCCGATGCGGGTCCGGCGCCGTTGAGCGCCGTGATCGAGGTGATGGAGCGCACGCAGGCGGCACGTACGACCGAGTTTCTCGCCGGGCTCGACCAGCCTGGGTTCGCCGAGAAGTTCCTACAGGCACAGCTGGGCGGCTCGGCGGGCGCCGGTCGCCTCGGCAGCACCACCCATGTCGCCGCTCTCGACCGCGATGGCCTGGCGTGCTCGGTCACCTGCAGCAACGGATCGAGCTCGGGAGTCGTCGTCCCCGGAACCGGCATCCACCTCAACAACATGCTCGGCGAACAGGATCTGAACCCGCTCGGATTCCATCGCTACCCGGCGGGCCGCAGGCTGCCGAGCATGATGGCGCCGACAGTGGTGCGGCGGGCCGGCGCCGCCGAACTCGTGCTCGGCAGCGCCGGCTCGAACCGGATCCGCTCGGCGATCCTGCAGACGATCCTGCGGGTCGTCGACGACGGGCTCGACGCGGGCGAGGCGGTGCGGGCGCCGCGGGTGCACTTCGAGGACGGCGTCCTCTTCACCGAGCCGGGGGTACCGCTCGACTCCGTGGAGATCGACCCGGCCGCCCACGCAGGCTTCCGCGAGCTCAATCTCTTCTTCGGCGGCGTCCAAGCCGTTCAGCGAGATTCCGCCGGGCGTTTCTGGGGCGCTGGCGATCCGCGGCGCGGCGGCGCCGCGGTGGTCGTTTGCGACCGGCAGGCCTGACCACGCGCCTCGGGAGGACCGCTCAGCCGAAGCGAACCTTGCCGTTGGACTTCGCGCGGGCCTGGGCGCGGTCGACGAAGTCCAGGCGCGTGATCGCCGCGCGGAACAGCCGTGTGACCAGCCGCAGCCGGGCATTCTCCGAGCGGAGGTCCAACAGCCCCTGCTTGGCGGCGAGGCCGAAGTCGACCGTCGCCGCCATCTCATAGGCGCTCATCTCCCGGAGCTCCTCGGCCTTTGGCTCGCGATCGGTCGCCCGACGGACCAGGTCGCCATACGCGTCCTGTGCCTCTGCCTGCAGCCGCGAATCGACCCGCTCACCACGGTCGGCGAGGAACTCGATCACGCCAGCCGGATAAGGGAGATGCCCTTGGCGCTCGATCACGCGAAATGGACGGGTTCCTCGCGTCAGCAGGTTCATCCGGCCTTCGTCGTCGCGATCGAGCACGCGCTCGATCCGGCACGCGCAGCCGATGTGACGCAGGCCGTTGTCGGATAGCCAGACGACCCCGAACTCGTGATCGCTGGCCAGACACTCACCGACCATCGTCTTGTAGCGCTCCTCGAAGATGTGCAGCGGTACCACCTCGGTCGGGAGCACGACCAGCTCGAGCGGAAACAGCGGAAACCCGTGCGCGTGCTCTGATTCCAGGCTCACGGTCGGCGGGCGGTCAGCAGCAGGTTGTAGAACAGAGCAGCCGGCAGCCGCGGCTCGAGCACCTTGGCGTCGAGCCGTTGCAGGGCCAGATAGCCCTGGAACGCGTAGTTCCGCCAACGCATCGGGATGTCCTGCGGGCAGGCACTCGCCTCCAGCCCACGGTTGAACCAGCCAAAGCAGTTTGCGGTCAGCTCCTCGCCCTTGACCTCGATTTCGGCGAACCCTGCCTCGCGCGCCAGTTTGGTGAGGTCCTCCGGAGCGAACGTGTGGATGTCGACCTCGCGCTCCAGTTCGCGCTCCGTCGGATGCTCGTGGACGGAGCCGTTTGCCGGCACCGCGCAGGCGCCGACCAGTGCGCGCCACGCAGGGGCCGCGATTACGGCGGCCCGTTTCGGCAGCCGCGCGAGACGGTCGCCGAGCCGCGAGGGCTCACCCGCGAACAGGATCCGGCCGCCGGCCCGCAGCACGCGATGGATCTCGGCGAATGCCCGGTCTAGGTGGGGCAGATGGTGCAGGACCGCGTGACCGAAGACCAGGTCGAAGCTCTGGTCCTCGAACGGAAGGGCCTCAGCGTCGGCTACGACCGTGCCGACATCGGCCCGAAGCCGTGCAGCGTTGTCGGCGAGCGCCGCGAGCATGCCGGGCGAGATGTCGGCACACGTGAGCGCGTCGATCACGCCGGCTCGTAACAGGTTCAGGCCGAAGTAGCCGGTCCCGGCGCCGATCTCGAGCGCCTCCCCGAGGCCGGCGGCCGTGATCGCCGGATCCAACAGCTTGCGAATCTTACCCAGGACCTGGCCCTGGCCAAGCTCGCCGAAATCGATCCCCCACTTGGTGTCGTAGCCGGCCGCGGTGATGTCGTGGTAACGCGCGTTGACGTCGCGGATCTCCTCGGCGGATCGGACGACGGCGGCCTGCATCTCGCGGTGACGTTACCGTGTGCCGGTCGTGACGGCCGAGGCGCAGCATGTTCAGCAGGACCAGCCTGCGGGCGTGCCGCCGCTGTCGCTGACCGGTGAGCGCACGCTTCCCGACATTCCGGACGAGAACTACTGGTACCGGCGGCATCTCGTGGTGTACGAGTGGATTGCCGCGCGTGTGGGCGGCATGCGGGTCCTCGACATGGGCTGCGGCGAGGGCTACGGGCCCGCGGTGCTGGCGAGACGGGCCGCTGCGGTCGTCGGCGTCGACGCCAATCCGGAGGCCCACGAGCATGCCCGGCTGCGTTATCGGCAACCCGGATTGAGGTTCGAGCGCGGGCTCGTCGAGAGCCACGGGGAGCCGGGCGCGTTTGACGCCGTCGTGTTCCTGCAGACGATCGAGCACGTCGCCGATCCCGTGGCCGTCCTCGAGCACCTGCGGACGCTGCTGGCCCCGGGCGGCGTCGTCTACGTGTCGACCCCGAACCTGCTGACCCTGGCCCCGCCCGGCGCCGAGAAGTCGGACAACCCCTGGCACATAAAGGAGTACCGGGCCGCCGAGTTCCGCCAACTGTGCGCGTCGGCGTTTGGCTCGGTCGAAATGCTCGGAGTGCACCACGCCGGCAAGCTCCGGGTCCACGCGGTGGCCCTGTCACTCGGCTGGGACCGGATCCACTCGACGCTGCGGATCACGGCGCCGTTCTACGACCGCTTCACGCCCGCGATCGCGACCAGCGATTTCGCGCTGCGGTCGGACTCGCTCGAGCGCTCTCTGGATTTTCTCGCGATCTGTCGCTAAGTGGTGCCGTCAGCTGCGAGGTGGTGCGCCGAGCAGCGGCGTCAGGATTCGGGCGAGTCGCGGTTCCACATCGACGATCGCGTGACGCAGCCGCGGATCGTCGCGATAGAGCTGGGCGACCTCTGGTCCCGGGGTCGCCATCTGCCAAAACGCCCCTGCAAGCCCGGTCGCGGCGGCGATGACATCGACCGCCCGTGCATCGTCCAGCTCGGGGCGTAGTCGGCGCAGCTGCGCGCAAATCAGATCCACTTCTTCGAGCGTCACGAGCTTGAACCGGCGGACGGACTCGGGCGAGACGTTGCGCTCGAGGTTCAACGGCGCCTGGGCGAGCAGATCGCAGAAGATTGGCCTGGCGACCAGCGAACCCGCAAACGCGGAAGCGATCTCGTCGGAGGCTGTATCGCACGTCAGCTGCGCGAGGGTCGAGCGCAGGCTCGTGGACCAGTCGCGCCAGCCGAGGGCGGTGAGGGTCAGGAAGATCTGCTCGCGGGTCTCGAAGTAGCGGAGCATCGCTGACTTGTGCAGGCCGACGGCACCGGCGATGTCGGTCAGGCTCACGTTGCGGATTCCACGATCGGACGCAAGCGAGACGGCCGCCGTGAGGATCGCCTGCTCGCGCTCCCGCTTCGCCTGACCGGAGCGGGCGCGTTGGAAGGGTGCGGACGGCATGCGAACGATGTTAGGGGCGAAAGATCTTAGTGAGACCCGGTTGCGTAAATAACGCAACAATGTTTTACTAGTCGCATGTCAACTTGGAACGTCTCGAAAGCCGCAATCCCCCAGCTGCGCGCCCAGGGCGGCGGCACGATCGTCCAGTTCTCGTCGATCGGTGGACGCGTCGGCGGCTCGCCCGGGATCGCCAGCTACCAAGCCGCCAAGTTCGCGGTCGACGGCTTCAGCCGAGTGCTCGCAGTCGAGACCGCACCGTTCGGAATCCGCGTGGTCGTCGTCGAGCCAAGCGGCTTTGCGACCGACTGGGCGGGCAGTTCGATGACCGTGCACGAGATTGCGCCCGCGTATCAGCAGACGGTCGGCGCGATGCACGACCGGGTTCGGGCGACGAGCGGTGCTGCGGGGGATCCGAAGCGCGGGGCCGAGATCGTCGTCAGAGCCGTGGACCGCGAGCATCCACCGACCCATCTGCCGCTTGGGGCCGGCGCTGTCGGAATGGCGCTCGCCTACTCGAAGCGCCAGGTCGATGAGGCGAACGCATGGGCCGCCGTCGGCCGGTCCGCGGACTTCGGGCAACCGTATCCCGTCGAATTGCCGCCGGACGTCGAGATTCCCTGACCGATCCTCGGTCCAGAGGTTGTTTCACCAGCGGAAGCTGCGCGGGTGCTCGCGCCTCCTGATCACCTTGGCCGGGATCCCGCCGACGACGGCGTCGTCGGGCACGCTCTCGGTGACCACCGCGGAGGCGCCGACGACGGCGTTGTCGCCGACGGTGACGCCGCGCAGGATGCAGACCCCATAGCCGATCCAGACGTTGTGGCCGACCCTGACGTCTCGCTTGTAGATGCCCTGCTCGCGGATCGGGCGCTCGACCTCGGCGGTGCAGTGATCGAAGTCGATCATCATCGTCCGGTCGGCGATGATGCACTCGCGCCCGATCGAGATGTGCTGGTAGCAGGAGATAGTGCACTCCTGTCCCAGCACCGACTTGGCTCCGATCGACACCGTGCCCTCGTGGGCGCGGATCTTGGTGCCGTGGCCGATCCAGGACCAACGGCCGAGGATCACGGTCGCATCGCGTCCGATCTCCAAGTGCACATTCGGGAGCACGAAGCACAGGCCGTCGGTCCGCAGGCGTCCCCGCCAACGCAGCTTCAGCCACAACCATCTCGCGATCAGCCGCACGTAGGCAGGTCGGAACATGTGGTGCGTCCAGGCGAATCGCAGAAACGTCAGCGGGCCGCCGTGCAAGGGCTCCGGCGGCAACCGCCGGACGGCCGGCGGAAGCGTGAGCGCCAGCTTCGCCGAGGGTTTGGCTGCGGTGCGCGGCGGCACCGCGCAATCCTAGAGGTTGGCTGGGCACGGAGGGACCGCGTTTGGACGTCCGCCATCGGGCCACGTCAGCCTGGCGCCGTGATTCGGCATCATGCGCAGGCATGAGCGAGGCGGCGGATCGCGCGGAGTCCCTCGCCAAGCGCCTGCTCGACGGGGATCGCCGCGCGCTCGCCCGAGCGATCACCCTGGTCGAGAACAACGACCCGGTCGGTGGGCGCGTCGTCCGAGCTGCCTATCCGCATACCGGCCGCGCCGCGATCCTCGGTTTCACCGGCCCGCCGGGCGTCGGCAAGTCGACGCTGCTGGCGGCGGTCACCAAATGCGAGCGCGCGCGGGGTCGGACCATCGCGGTCCTCTCGGTCGATCCCTCCTCGCCGTTCACAAGCGGCGCGCTGCTCGGCGATCGGATCCGGCTGAGCGAGCACTTCCTGGACCCGGGCGTGTTCATTCGCTCGATGGCCAGCCGCGGCGCCCTCGGCGGCCTCAGCGAGGCGACGCTCCAGGCGGCGCTGCTGATGGACGCCTCCGGACGCGACATGGTGCTGATCGAGACCGTCGGCACCGGGCAGGCCGAGGTCGACGTGGTCGACCATGCCGACACCGTCGTGCTGGTGCTGATGCCCGGCTCCGGCGATTCGGTCCAGGCGCTGAAAGCCGGCGTGATGGAGATCCCGGACGTGATCGTCGTCAACAAGGCCGATCACCCGTTCGCCACGACGATGGTGCGCCACATCCGCGGTGTGCTGGCGCTCGGTCCCCGCGACGGATGGCAGGTGCCGGTCCTGCGCACCGAGGCCAAGCGCGGGGAGGGGGTCGAGGAGCTGCTCGAGGCGCTCGCCGAGCACCGTGCGTACATCGAGGCCAACGGGACGCTCGGCGAGCGACGGAGCGCGCACCTGCGCAGCGAGGTGCTGGCGATTGCGACGACCCGGATCCGCCGGGAGCTGGTGGGGCAGTTGGCCGCCGACCCGCGGTTCGGCGAGCTGCTGGACCGCGTCGTCGCGCGAGAGCTGGATCCGGCCAGCGCGGCAGCGGAGATTCTGCGCTCGCGCGGCCAGGACTAGCTCTCGCCGGCCTGGGTGTCACGCTCCCAGCGCCCGGGCGATCACCAACTCCTGGATCTCGTCGGTGCCCTCGCCAATCGTGAGGATCTTGGCGTCACGGTAAAAGCGGCAGATCGGGTATTCCTCGATGTAGCCGTAGCCGCCGTGGATCTGGACCGCCTCGTCGGCGGCATGGACGGCGAGCCGGCCGCTCTTCAGCTTGGCCTGAGCGGACAGCAGCGTGAAGTTGCGGCCCTCGTCCTTGAGCCAGGCCGCTTTCTGGACGAGCAGCCGGCAAGCCTCGATCTCGACCGAGAGGTTGGCGAGCTTGGCCTGGATCGACTGGAAGCTCGAGATCGGCCGGCCGAACGCGTGGCGCTGTTTGGCGTATGCGAGAGCCTGATCGAGTGCCCCCTGCGCGAGGCCGACGCCCATCGCTGCGACCCCGATCCGGCCGATGTCGAGCACATGGAAGAACTGGCGAAGGCCGGCGCCGCGATGCCCGACCAGGTTCTCCTCAGGGACGTGGCAATCGGTGAAGGTCAGCGGCCTGGTGTCGGAGGCGTGCCAGCCCATCTTCCGGTAGGGCTCGCCCTGTTCATAGCCGGCGGTGCCGTTCTCGACGACGATGTTTGAGATCTCGCGCCCGCCGTCGCTTTCACCCGTGACCGCCGTGATCACCACCAGTCCCGAGATCTCGGTGCCGGCGTTGGTGATGAACTGCTTGGCGCCGTCGATCACCCAGTCGCCGTCGCGCAGGACCGCGCGAGTGCTGGTGTTGCCGGCATCGGAGCCGGCCTCTGGCTCGGTCAGCCCGAACGCGCCGAGGATCTCGCCGCTGCAGAGCCGGGGGAGATAACGCTGCTTCTGGGCCTCGGAGCCGAACAGATACAACGGCTGGGTGCCGAGTGAGGTGTGGGCGCAGAGCGTGATCGCGACCGAGGAGTCGATCCGCGCCAGCTCTTCGACGACGATCGCGTACGCCTGGGTGTCGGCGCCGGCCCCGCCGTACTGGAGCGGAAACGGGATTCCCATCAGGTCGAGCTCGCCCAGCCGCCGCACGATTTGGTAGGGGAACGCCTTCGTACGGTCGAGCTCCTCCACCTCGGGTGCGATCTCGCTCTGGGCGAACTCGCGGACCGTGTCGCGCAGGAGCCGGTGGTCGTCGGCGACGTCGAAGTCCATGGGCGGGACGATACGCTGACCGACGATGCCCAAGACCGTGATCCTCTCTGCTGCCCGGACGCCGTTCGGCAAGCTCGGCGGAAGCCTCTCCACAGTCGACGCGACTGACCTCGGCGGGGTCGCGATTCGCGCAGCACTCGAGCGCGCCGAGGTTGGTGGCGAGGTCGTCGATCATGTGGTGATGGGCCAGGTGCTTCAGGCCGGCCAGGGTCAGGTCCCCTCGCGGCAGGCGCAGATCAAGGCCGGGATCCCCAGGGAGGTCTCCTCCGAGACGATCAACAAGGTCTGTGCGTCGGGGATCCGCGCGGCCGGCATGCTCGACGCCGCGGTGCGCGCGGGCGACATCGAGGTCGGCGTCGCCGGCGGCATGGAGTCGATGTCGAACGCCCCGTATCTGCTGAGGGGTGCGCGCTTCGGCTACCGGATGGGCGACGGCCAGGCGATCGACGCGATGATCAACGACGGTCTGCTCAACCCGTTCACCGGCAAGGCGATGGCGCTCGAGGCCAGCGAGGTGGCGGTCGAGCTGGAGATGACCCGGCCGGACATGGACCGGTGGGCGCTCCGCTCCCACGAGCTTGCGATCGACGCCACCGACGATGGCCGGCTGCCGGACGAGATCGTCCCGGTGACGGTCAACGGCCGCAGGGTCGCCACGGTGGTCGAGGTCGACGAGGCGCCGCGGCGCGACACCAGCCTCGAGGCGCTCGCCAAGCTCCCGCCGCTGTATCTCGAGGACGGAACACACACGGCCGGTAACTCGCCTGGAGTCAACGACGGTGCCGCCGCGCTGGTGCTCGCAAGCGACGAGTGGGCGCGGCGCACCGGCAGGACGCCGTTGGCGACGATCGTCGCGCAGGCCCAGATCGCCGACGACTTTCCCTACCTCGCGCGCACGCCGGCCAAGGCGTCGCTGGCAGCGCTCGCACGGCTCGGGCTGAGCGCGGCGGACGTCGATCTGTGGGAGATCAACGAGGCGTTCGCGTCGGTGACGGTGAACTCGATTCGGATGCTCGAGATCGACGAGAACCGGGTCAACGTCAACGGCGGTGCGGTCGCGCTCGGCCACCCGATCGGCGCCTCCGGGGCGCGAATCCTCGGCACGCTGGTGCACGAGCTTCGCCGCCGCGGCGGCGGACTCGGCTGCGCGGCTATCTGCTCGGGCGGCGGCCAGGGCGACGCCGTGATCGTCGAGGTAAACGGAAACCACGGCTGAGCGAGCGAGCGGCGCGGTGAGCGGCGGACCCGACCCCGAGGCGATCGAGGTTTCGGCGGCGCGGGCGGCGGCCGAGCCGCGTGCGCTCGTCGGATCCCGCGCGGCTGCGTTCTTCGACCTCGACAAGACGCTGATGCAGGGCTCATCGGCGTTCCAGTTCGCCCAGGCCGTGCGCGAGGCGGGACTGATGACCCGGCGCCAGCTGGTGGCGGACGCCGTCGCGAACCTCCGCTTCCGGTTCCGCGGGGCGACCGATGCGGACTCGCTGGCGCTGAGGGACCGGATCGCGGCCTCGCTGCAGGGAATCCGGGTGAAGGACCTGGAGCGCCTGGGAGTGCGCGTGCTGACGCGGATCCTGCCGAAGCTGTACCCGCGGATGCTGACCATCGCGTACGAGCACCAGGACGCCGGCCGTCCGGTCTACATCATCACGGCCGCCGCCCAGGGCCTCGCCGACGTGCTGGCGACCGTGCTCTCGTTCGACGGCGCCGTCGGCTCGAACCTGTCGGAGATCAAGAACGACGTCTACACCGGCCGCGCCACCGGCGCCTTCCTGTACCGCGAGGCCAAGGCCGAGGCCGTCGCCGCCCTGGCGGCCGAGCACGGATTCGACCTCGAGGCCTCCTACGCCTACTCAGATTCGGCTTCGGATCTGCCGATGCTCAGCATCGTCGGACATCCCGTGGTCGTCAACCCCGATGCGGAGCTGAGGCGTATGGCGCGCGAGCACGGCTGGGAGATCCTCCGGCTCGACCCGCTCAGGCGGCACCTCGTGCTGGGCGCTGGCTTGCTGTTGGCGGCGGCCGCCGGCGGTGCGGCCGCCGCCATTGTGGCGTCGCGGCGGTCCGGCTGAGGGACCACGAGCGCGTCCATACAATCGCGCCTGTGGCCGTGTCCACCGACAGAAAGATCCGTGTCGTCGTCGCCAAACCCGGCCTCGACGGCCACGATCGCGGTGCCAAGATCATCGCGAGAGCCCTTCGCGACGCCGGGATGGAGGTGATCTATACGGGGCTGCATCAGACCCCCGAGCAGATCGTCGAGACGGTGATCCAGGAGGACGCCGACGCCGTCGGCCTGTCGATCCTGTCGGGGGCCCACATGACGCTGGTCCCGCGGATCCTCGAGCTGCTCGAAGAGCAAGGGGTCGACGACGTGCTCGTGACGGTCGGCGGGACGATTCCCCCGGCGGACATCGCCGAGCTGAAGGCGCTCGGCGTCGCCGAGGTGTTCACGCCCGGGGCGTCGGCCGAGTCCGCGATCGAGTTCATCCGCAGCAGCGTCCGTCGGTACTAGTGTCCTCAAGCGCGCTGCCCGCTCGGCTCCGGGTGCCAGCGGACAATCCGAAAGCCGTGGCGGATGGCGGTCTGTAGCCGGGCGTCGTCGAAGCGGCCATTCGCGTCAGCCGGGATCGCGATGAAGCGCCTGGCGCCGGGGTTGATCGCGGCAATCCGCGACAGCAGAAGCTGAACCTCCTCGGGATCGGAGACCAACTCGGGGCGCGCGACGATGTCGCGGCCGCGCACCCGGATCGGGACCGCGGGGCCCTCCAAGAGGTTGAGAGTCCAGCGGCCGCCGCCGGGCGTCAGCAGGACATCGCCGTCGCGAACGTAGCTGAGCGGCTGGCGATAGAGCCTGCCGGTGCGGCGGCCGGTGATCGTCGCCAGCATCAGCCGTTTGCCGAGCGGTGTCGGGAACGGGGCGCCGAGGACTCGGCGCATCGGAACGTTGACGAGGCGCATCGCTCGGGCTTGCAGTCGACGAGCGAATGGCCGGGGCTGCGCGGCGGTTGACATCGGGACCTCCTCCGGTTCGATCAGAGCATCACCTTGCCGCCCGAGACATCGAGGGTCACGCCGGTGATCCAAGAGGACGCATCGGAGGCGAGGAACAGCGTCGCCGCGGCGACGTCGACGGGCTGGCCGATTCGGCCGAGCGGGAACTGCGAGGCGAGCTGGAGCCGTTGCTCGTCGGTGAGCCAGGCGCGCATCTTGTCGTTCTCGACCGCGGACGGCGCGAGGCAGTTGACTCGGATTCCGTCGGCCGCGAGCTCCCCCGCCAGGTGGCGGGTGAGCGCGACGACCCCAGCCTTCGCGGCGGCGTATGCGGCTGACGAACGGGCGGCCTGGCGCGCGGCGGCCGACGCCATCGTGACGATCACCCCGCGGGGCGACGCGACGAGGTCCGCGAGGAACGCGGAGATCGTCAGAAAGCTGGATGTGAGATCGGATTCGACCACCTGGCGCCAATGGGCGGCACTCTCGTCGGCCGTCGGGACCGGCATGCCGTCGCCGCCCGCGAACGGGCAGCAGATGTCGACCGGCCCGAACTCCTCGCGCACCCGCTCGTGCAGCGCGGCGAGCTGCGCCTCGTCGGTGCAGTCGGCGGCGACCCCGACCGCCCGGCCGCCGTCGGCGCGGATCGACTCGGCGACGTTCTGGAGTGCTGTCAGGTCGCGACCGACGACGGCGACGGCGACCTCGTTGGCGGCGAGTGCGGCGGCGGTCGCGGCGCCGATCCCCCGGGAGCCACCCGTGACGAGCGCGACGCTACCGGCGAGATCGGGATAGACGACGGCGTTTGGCATTGCGTGCTCCAGACACTATTTAGTCAGACAGCACATACGATTAAATCACGAAGTAAATTTCCGGCAAGTCCGCCCTGATGAGTCCCCGCCCATACAACCTCGGGAAGCGCCAGGTGCAGATCAGCCAGGGGCGCCGGCAGGTGCTTGACGCCGCGCGTGGGCTGCTGGCCGAGGTGACGAGCTACGGGAACTTCACGGTCGATGCGGTGGCGCGGCGAGCCGGGGTGGCGCGCGCGACCGTCTACTACCAGTTCGGGTCCAAACCGGGCTTGCTCGAAGCGGTCTGCGACGACCTCGCCGAGGCAGGCGGTCTCGCGGACCTGGCCGGTGCCTTCACGCAGGCCGAGGCCCGTGCAGCGTGGCGTCGGTTCGTCGCGGTGTTCGGTCGTTTCTGGGACGCCGATCGGCTGGTGATGAGGCGCCTGCGTGCGCTCGCGCAGCTCGAGCCCGAAGTCGCCGCCGTGATCTCGGCACGCGACCAGCGCCGCCGCGAGGGGATCGAGGTCCTCGCGCGAAGGATGCTCGGCGAGTCGATCGACGCAGCGATGCGTGCGGCGATCGCGCGGCGGCTGCTCGCGCTGACCAGCTTCGAAACCTTCGACACGCTGGCTGGACGTGGGCGATCGCTCGGCGAGGCGGTCCCGGAAGTCATCGAGATGACCGAGGCGGTGCTCCGATCCGCGGCCGTAACCTTGCAAGCGAGCCGGTGATCGGGAACCTTGCACGCTCGCGGGCCGGCCGTCTTCTCCAGACCGCCGCCAAACACGCGAACAGTGAATGCGCCCAGGGTGTCCGTCACTTCCATAGCCTTACCCTGGACGACAGTATGGGCCGCCACGCCGGCGCCGCCGATCGTCGCCATCAGGACTGGACGACAGCCCGTACGACCACCGCCAGCAGAGGAGCCGAGGATGAGTGAGCTGTTTCCCGCCAAGTCGATCGCCATCGAGGTCATCATCTCCACCGACCCGGCTCGGGAATTCGAGTTCAACTACTGGCACGACAAGGTTCGCGTTCCCTACCTGCGCCAGCTGGACGGAATCGTCGACGTCTTCCGCTACCGCGACGTCAAGCCCGATCTCGGCGACGACTTCAAGCGCTTTACGGCGGCCTCGGGCGAGCACACCCGCTACCTGACCCTCTACCGAATCAACGATCCCGACCCGTGGGGCGTGATACGGCGGGTGACCGCCGACGAGCAGGACCGAGGCCTGTTCGAGACGGCCGAGATCCAGGACTTGACCGTGTGGGATTTCGTCTCCGTCAGGAGAACCATTCGCGATCCCGACCGTCGACCGACGCGGCTGCCCGACGGCATGCCGGAAGCGGTCCTGCTCTACTACTCGAACACCAAGCCTGGGCGCGAGCTGGAGCACGACGACTGGTGGCTCAACGTCCACGCACACGACCTGCTCGAGACTCCCGGGCTGGTGGAGTGCTCTCGCTTTCGCACCCTCAACCCGCAGCCGACCGAACTCGAGGCCAAGAGCATCATGATCTATGAGATCGACGCCGAGGACCCCGGCGCGGTGCTGTTGCGCGTGCTGAACGGCGACCGTAACGTGCGGCGTCCGGAGGGGCGGTTCAGCACATTTGCCGGAGAAGGGGACTGGCACGGCACCGGGCTGTACGGCCATTGGGACCTGATGTAAGGGCGGGGGCCGGTGGCCCAGCATCGCCGGGGCTTCATCTGATTGGGCCGGTGACCGCGGCACTTCACCCGGCGCCGTTGACCAACCTCGCGCCAATGGACTAGTTTCCCAACCGTGCCGTGACGGGCCCGCCCCCTCGGAGCCTGTGGGCGCGTTCGGCGGTGTCGCCCCGGTGCCCGCGTGACTCACCCGTGATCAGCCATGAGCCAAGCAATCGCGTAACAAAACCCCGCTTGCATCTCCACAAACATGTGGTTATGGTGTCCCGCAGATTGGTCCGGAGTGTCCCGCTAGTTGGCACCGGGAGCAATGAATTGAGGATTGAGGAGGCGGAGTATGACGACGATCTGGGGTACCCGGATGTCGAGGTCTTGGCGGCTACGGGCCTACGGGGCCTTCGCCGTGCTGGCTGCTGGCGTGATCGCTGCGAGCTCGTCGGGAAACGCCGCCGCCGCGGGATCCAAGCCGTCCGGCGGCACGCTCAACGAGGCGGTAATCACCGCATTCACCGGGCCGGAGTCGTTCATCGGCGGTGTGCTGACGGCCGGCGCGTATCCCGCCGTCTATGCGATCAATCACGCCGGCGGCGTGATGGGCAAAGACTTTGCGGTCAGCACCGTCGACACCCGCGGTGACCCGGCCGACGCGCTTCCGCTCGTCCAGCGGTTCTTCGGCACCGCTACCAACCTCGTCGGCATCGTCGGCCCGGACGGAGCGACGGCCAATCAGCTGACCCCGCTGTTCAACCAGCACAAGGTAACGATCATCTCCGACGCGGGGTCGTCGAATTTCGACCATACTCCGTACAAGTACTTCTGGCGGCTGGTCGCGCCGGACCCGGTGAACGGGCTGGCAATGGCCGAGTGGGCGGCCAAGAAGGGCTATAAGCGGGTGGCGCTCGTGTTCGGCACCGACACCACCGCGCAGACCGATTTGCCGGGCATCCAGTACGGCGTCAAGCACCTTCACCTCAACGTCGTCGCCAATATCAGCCTGACTCCCGACCAGCCGTCGTATCAGTCGGACGCCGCACGGTTGCTGGCCGCCCACCCGCAGGCGATCTTCACCGAAGAGGATCACACCACGGCGGGCACGTTCTTCGGGGAGCTTGCACAGCTGGGGACGGTACCCCCGATCATCGGTGACTCGGGGACGATCGAGAACGACTGGATGCAGGCGGTCGCATCGGTGATCGGTTCGTCGAACTTCGCGAGCAACTATGTCGGCCTCACGCCCCAGCCGGCGCCGACCACCGCGGCCCACCGGTCATGGGTCTCGGCTCTCAAGGGCGCCCATACGAACGTCAAGGCGCCGGTCACGCAGTGGTACAACGAGCCTTACGCGGAGGCGGTGTACGACGGTCTGACGATGCAGGCGCTCGCGATGGTGGCTGCGAAGAGCACCTCACCGCCGAAGTTCAACCCGTGGATCGCCAAGGTGAGCGCGCCTGGGCCGGGCAAGGTCACGGTCTATAGCTTCGCCGCCGGCAAGGCTGCGCTGCTGCGCGGAAAGCGGATCCATTACGTTGGCGTGTCCGGGCCCGTGAACTTCAACAAGTGGCACAACTTCTATGGCAATCAGGTCGCCGTGAGCTTCCCGGCCGCCACGCTTGGCAGCGAGCACATTCTCGGGGTGGTTCCGGCGAGCGAGCTCGAGGCGGCCGGCTAGAGGACACGGGTGAGTGAGGCGCGCCCATAACGCGACATATCACCTGGATCTCCAAGCGGGCAGCCTTTGAACGCGTCCTGGCTTGATTGGAACCAGCGCCGTCATGTCCGGATCTGACCGTCCACCACCGCATCTGGAAGCGGAACGGGTGGAGTTCGGCTACGGGTCGCTGAAGGTCGTCCACGAGGTGAGCGTCCGGGTTGGTAAAGGCGAAACGGTGGTCCTGCTGGGTCCCAACGGAGCAGGCAAGAGCACGCTCGTGAAGGGGCTCATCGGCCAGCTGCCGCTGCGCAGCGGGTCGGTGAGCCTCGACGGCGTCGACATCGGCCACACCCCCGCGCCGCAGCGTGTCAGGTTGGGCGTGGGATACGTCCCGCAGATCAGGGACGTGTTCCCGACCCTGACGGTTTGGGAGAACCTCGGGATGGGCGGCTACCTGCTACCCCGAAACGAAGTCCGAGCGCGTGCCGAGACGGTGCTCGAGCTGTTTCCCGCGCTCACGAAACTGCGACGCCGTCGTGCGGGGAATCTGAGCGGCGGCGAGCGCAAGATGCTCGCGATTGGCCGCGCGATGATGATGAGGCCAGCCCTACTGATTCTCGACGAACCGACCTCGAACCTCGCGCCGGCGGTCGCGCGCACCGTGCTCAATGAGGTCGTGGCGAGAGTGCGAGACGCGGGCCAGTCCGTCCTGATGGTGGAGCAGCGGGTGGAGATGGCGCTCGAGGTCGCGAGCTTCGGGTATGTCATGGCCCAGGGCCAGGTGCGACTCGCCTGCCCGGCGCAGGAGCTCCGCGACTCCGAGGAAAAGCTGTCGGATCTGTTCTTCAGCGGCGGAGCGACAATGGTGCCGGCGGTCGGATGAACACGAGCAGACGAGCATGGACCTTTATCTAGAGGCCGCCGGCTTTGGCGTGATTGCGGCTGCGAGCATTGCGCTCGGCGCGATGGGCTTCACGATTCAGTTCGGCCTCACGAACGTGCTCAATATCGGCTATGGCGCGATCATGAGCGTCGGTGGCTTTGTGGCCTACGAAGCCTACGCAGCGGGCGTCAACATCTGGCTCGCACTCGCCGTCGGTGGTGTGGCGGCCAGCCTCGTCACGCTGTTCATCGCAAAGACGTTTTTGTCGGTCTACGCACGCCGCGGCGCGGGCCTGTTCGAGATGGCGATGATCACCTTCGGCGTCGCCCTGATCGTGGAGTACGGCCTGGCGTCGGTAACCCAGAACAACACTTATGCGCTCCGTCTCCCGCTCGCTCACGTGCTGGCCCTCGGCCCGCTTCGCTTCACCGCCACTCAGCTCGTGCTTGTGATCATCGCGGCCGTCGCGTTCGTCGCCCTCGATCTATTTCTTCGGCTGACCCGGCTGGGTGTTGCCCTGCGGGCGACAGCGGTCGATCCCGACCTGGCCCGCGCCTCCGGCATCGCCACGGGCCGGATCGTCACGGCGGCCTGGCTGCTGAGTGGGTTCTTGTGCGGTTTGGCCGGCGGTGTGTTCATGGTCAACATCTTCACGATCAACGCGTTCACGGGGGACGCCCTGCTTTCGCTGGTGATCGTCTCGGCGCTGCTGGGAACCGCGGGCTCGGTGCGGGGAGCAGTTGCTGCGGCGCTGGTGATCGGGATCGCGACGCAGATCGCGAGCGTGGCAGGGGCCTCCAGCTATGACAGCGCCGTCGCCTACGGAATCCTCGCGCTCGTGCTGCTGGCGCGCCCGAGGACCGTGCAGGGCGGTTTGGTCACCGACCGGGTTCAGATCACCGTCTGAACGGTGGTGGTCTCCGACAGCATGACGACCAGGGAGGATTGAGAAAACGTGCAGGCATTCATCTCGACCTCGCTGGTCTATCTCGGCATCTATGCGCTGTCGGCGTGGTCGCTCAACCTCCAGTACGGCTACGCGGGGCTGATCAACTTCGGCTGGATCGCATTCCAGTCGATCGGCGCGTACGTCGCGGCCGTGGTGGCGCTCGGCCCGACGAGCTCAACCTCCTACCAGGTCTACATCCTCGGCGCGCGATTGCCGTTCCCGCTCCCGCTGCTCGCGGGGACGCTCGCGGGCGCGGCGCTGGCGCTCGTTTTGGGGGTGATTGTCTTCACACGCAAGATCCGGCCGGACTTCCAGGCAGTCCTCCTCCTGGTGGTCGCGATCATTGCCGCCGAGGTGGTCACCGCCGACGTCGGCCTGTTCAACGGCGCCAACGGGGTATCGAGCGTCCCGCACCCATTCAGCAAGGCTCTCCACCTCTCCTACGGCGGCTACCAGTGGTTCTACGTGGGGTGGATGGCGGTGATCTGTGTGATCGTCTTCGTCGGTCTACAGTGGGTGTGCCGGAGCTCGTGGGGCCGATCGTTGCGCGCGGTACGCGAGGACGATGTGCTCGCGGCCTACTCCGGGATCAACGTGCAGGTCTTGCGGGTGGTGGTGTTCGTGGTCGGAGGCGCGATTGCGGGACTCAGCGGCGCCCTGCTCGTCGAGTACCTCGGCACATGGTCTCCTGACGCCTGGAGCTTCGTCGAGACGTTCGTCGTGTTCGTCGCCGTCTATGTCGGCGGCCGCGGCAACAACGTCGGCGCGCTGCTGGGCGCCTTTCTGGTGCCGGTTGTATTCGGGACGATGCCGTCGTTCCTTCCGCAGTTCGGCTATCCGGGCCTGACAGCAAACCTCGAGTGGATCGTTATCGCGCTGCTGTGGCTGATCACGTTCTTCATCCGTCCGCAGGGGATCCTGCCCGAGCGGCGCCACATCGCCAAGCGCGCCGGCGAGTCGAGCCGCGACCGAGTCGCGCCACAGGCCCCCACGGCCAAAAGGCTCACGACATCGTGAGCGCCAACCCACTGGACCCTGCACGAAGCGAGCACGCAGCAACGCAGGTGGCGAGACCCACCGCCCGCGCGTCAGAGCAAGAGCCCGAGCGTCACGCCCACGTGCCAGGAACGCCGCTGCTCGAGGTCAGCGCGTTGCGCGTCAAGTACGGAGGAGTCGTCGCTGTGGACCGGATCTCGCTGAGCGTCGGGAGCGGCGAAATCGTCGGGCTGATTGGACCAAACGGGGCGGGGAAGTCATCTGCGCTCAATGCGATCTCGGGCGACGTGCGGACGGCGGGCGGATCCGTCCGCCTCGCCGGTCAGAACATCACCAGGCTCGCTCCCTTCCGGCGGGCTCGCCGCGGACTGGCTCGGACCTCACAGACCGCACGGGTGTTCGAGGGCCTGACCGTGTTCGAGGGGCTCGTCACCGTGATGCGGGGCGCCGACGGCGCCTCGCTCAGTCGCACCCTGGTTCGCCGTGGCCAACGCCCGGAGGAGCTCGATGCCGCCGACCGAGTCTGGCAACTACTCGACCAGCACGGCTTCGCCCACATCGCAAACCTCTATGGTCGTGAGCTGAGCGGCGGTCAGCGGAGGTTCGTCGACCTCGCGATGGCACTGATCCGCTCGCCGCAGCTGCTGCTACTCGACGAGCCGATGGTCGGCGTCGCACCCGCATTGCTGCCCAAGCTGATGGGTGATCTACGTGAGGTCGCCAACACCGGGGTTGGGGTGCTGATGGTCGAGCACGCGCTCGACGTGGTCGCTGCGCTCTGCAGCCGAGTGATCGTGATGGCGGGCGGGACGATCATCGCCGAAGGGACCTATCGCGAGATCGCCGAGAACGTCGACGTCCGGCGCGCGTATCTGAGCTGAGCCGACTCCGTGACGCTGCAGTTCGGAAATCGGCCGTTTCACCATCTGTTTGTTCCCACTGTCCTGCCGTTCGCGGACGGCGGATTCGACATCGACGAGGAGAGGCTTCGCCGCTTTCTACGACATCTCACCAGCGATGAGTTCTGCGCGCGAGGGGTGGGGATCGTCATCAACTCGGAGGCCGGTGAGCTCGTCTATCTCAGTCGAGAGGAGGCGCGCCGCAACGTCGAGATCGCGGTCGACGAGTGCCGAGGGCGCGTGCCCGTGGTCGCCGGCGTCGCTGCGCTTCGCCCCGAGGCGATGATCGAGCTCGCGCTGGACGCCAAGCGGGCAGGTGTCGACGGGTTGATGCTGCTGCCGCCGATGGGAGCGGTCGATGTCTCGGTCGGCTGGAACACCGTCAAGTACCCAGACGTGTGGATCGACATCGCGCGGGCGGTCGATGAGGAGGCGGGAATGCCCCTGATCATGCACCCCGTGACCAACATGACCCCCGAGTTCGGCCCCGGCTTTCCGGTGGGTGGCGTGCTGCGGATGGTCAGCGAAATCGAGAACGTGGCGGCCTGGAAGATGACCTACAGCTGGCAGGGCCTGCGGATCGTTGCCGCTGCGCTGAGGCAGTTCGACCGTCACATCGCGCTGCTCGGCTCGGGTGCCCGCTATTTCCATGAGGCGATCGCCTCGGGCGTCTTTGACGGCGCGCTGTCGGCCGGGCTCAACTACGCGCTCGAGCCCCATCTCGAGCACATCGCCGCCTTCCAGAACGAGGATCTCGGACGCGCTCTTGCGATTTGGGACGGTGGCCTGCGGCAACTGCAGGAGTTTGTGTTTGCCGAACCATCCCGGCTCCACGTGCGAACCAAGGTCGGAGCCTGGATCGCCGGCCACGTCGGCCACCCCCTGATGCGCCCGCCGCTGCCAAAGCCTACGGTCGAGGAGTGCGAGCAGATCCGCTCACTGATGGCCGGGGCAGGTTGCGGGGTCATCGACGACGACCGTTTCGGCGAAGGCCTGGGCGCGATCGGCGCGCAAGGTCGGCTCGGAGTCGGCGCCGTTAGCCCACGTCGATAAACAGGTCCGAGACGGACGGCTCCCGGCTGATCCGCCCCTGCTCCCGGGTGTAGCGAAGAACGGTCTCGAGGTTGTGGCGGTTTGCATCGCTGAGCCCGTACTCCCAGGGGTCTGGGCCGAGCAGTTCGCGCTGGTCTTCCCACGCCGCCTCGAAGAACGCCAGCGGGGTCAGCCGCGGATTGGACATGCGCTCATAGCCGATCCGCTTTGCCAGGTCGAACGCTTCGTACAGACTTTCTGCGACCCAGGGGTGCTCCCGGACGATTTTCTCCCGGATCGTGACCACGTGCATGATCGGGAAGATGCCGGTGGTCCCGTAGTAGGCGACAGAGCGATCGACATGGTCCGGGAACAGCCGCGCGATCCGGGGATCGCCGGAAGCGAACGATGGCGGGATCCTTGGCGTGAGCAGCAGCGAGACCTCGCCGTCGAGCAGCGTCTCCTCGGTCACCGTGTGGGGAGCCGGCTCGAATTTGGAGCCGTCCATCGGCTCGATCGCGTTCTCACGCCAGTCGACGGCGTCCAGCGCCACTCCGTGATGGTCCTGAAGGATGCCGCGCATCCACACGCCGGCGGCCGGCGTCCTGCCCGCGATCCCTGCGTGCCCCCCGATGAGGTCGCCCGGCTCGCGGATCCCCGCGTCGGTGTTGGTGAAGTAATAGCCGTGACGGAAGCGCCGATGCGGGTAGATCGGGAGCGCCGTTAGCGGCTGTCCGTGGTCCCTGGCGCGGAAGTACTCGGCTACGTTGAACTCGCCGATGTCGACCTCGTTCCGCCGGCGAAGGCTATAGATGCGCTGGGGATCGTCCGTCAGAATCGTGAGCTCGACGCCCTTCGGCGTGACCTCGCGGTCGACGAGAGATCGCGTGAGCTCGTACAGGCCGCAGGACAGCGTGAGCTGCAGCGCGCGGCTCACGCGCCGACCATGCTGTGACCGCCGTCGCAAAGCAGGAACGCGCCAGTGATGTGACGCGAGTCGTCACACGCCAGGAAGATGACCGGCGGGACGACGTCCTCGGGGGAGGGGATCCGGGCGAGCGGCGTGCGCGCCAGGACTGCCTCGCGCCGACCGGTCTTCCAGTCTTCGCGCTCCCGCAAGGTGTCGGTCTCGACGAACCCGGGGCCGAGGGTGTTGACGCGCACGTGCGGCGCGAGCGCGTGCGCGTAGGACTTCGAGATACCGAGGATCGCGTACTTGGCGGCGGCGTACTGCGGTGCCCGAGGGCTGCCCTCGGCGACGACTCGCGAGCCGATGTTCACGATCGCGCCAGACTGCTGATCATCGAGCATCCGCCGGCCGAACTCGTGGGTCATCAGCAGGGTTCCCTTGACGTCGAGCGCCAGCGTGTGGTCAATCGCCTCCGGCGTCAACTCGCGCCACGACATCTGCTGGGCGGCCATATCGCCAACGTTATTGACCAGCACATCGATCCGGCCGAACGCCTCGACCACCTCGGCGGCCATCCGCGTCACGTCCTCGGGGCGAGCGATATCGCCCTGGACGGTGATTGCGGCGCGCCCGTGCGCGCGGATCCGAGCGGCGGTTTCCTCGGCTCCCGCCTCGGAGTTCCGGTAGTGGACCGCCACGTTCGCCCCTTCGCGGGCCAGGCCCTCCGCGATCGCCACACCAAGGCCCTTTCCTGCTCCGGTGACGAGCGCGTACCGACCCTCGAGACGGCCTCTGATGCGGTCAGGATCCTCGAGCCCGTTCATTCGGTCAAGACCCTGGTGGACTTGGTCAAACCTCCACCTCATCGATCCACCGGACCTTCTCCGGAGCCGGACTCCCGTGCGCTTGCTCCCACGAGATCACTCGGTTTCGAAGGATCCCGACGCGTTCGATCTCGGCTTCGACGACGTCTCCGGGCTTAAGGTACAACGAGGTCGGGTCATCGCTGAATCCGGCCACCCCGGACACGGTCCCAAGCGACAGCACGTCGCCGGCGGAGTAGCCAAGCGGAGAGTAGTGGGAGAGCACCTCCGGTACGGTCGTGGACATCCGGCTCATGTTCGAGACCTGACGCTTGTCACCGTTGACTCGCAGCTCCATGGACAGCTCGTGCGGGTCACCGACTTCGTCCGCCGTCACGATCCACGGCCCCAGCGGGCAGAAAGTGTCGATCGCCTTGCAGAAGGAGAACACGCCCGATCGCATCTCGCGCCGCTGAATGTCTCGGGCGGTGATGTCGTTGAAGACGACGTAGCCGGCGACGTAGTCCATCGCCTCTTGCGGCCCGAAGTGCCTCCCGGCTTTACCGATCACCACCGCCAGCTCGAGCTCATAGTCGAGTTCGCTGGTCAGGTGCGAGGGGTACACGATCGGTTCGTCTGGACCGATGATCGCGTCGACGTTCTGAAAAAAGATGATCCAGGGCGCGACGGGGTGAGACCAGCCGACGTTCTGTGACTCCTCGTGGTGTTCACGGAAGTTGCCCGCGGTGTGAAAGAACTTCTTCGGGACGATCGGCGCCCGCAGCCGCACCTCCCCAAGGTCGAGCTCACGGCCCGATCGCGATGCCGAACCGCCGCGCTCGAAGTACTGGCGCATCGAGGGAACATCGAACTCGACGATGCGCCCGTCGCGCACCTCTCCGACCCGAAGCTCCCCATCGTGCTCAAAGGTTGCAAGCTTCATCCGATCTGCCTTCCCATTTCGGTTCTCTCTCGGGGCGACACGCGCAAGGAGCGTCTCTGCTGCACCGGACGCCCGCGGTGATCAGCCCTCTACCTCTGCGACGTTGGCTGGTCCGCGATTGGTAGCGCGCCAGCCTCCTCGAGCAGCCCTGCCGCGGTTCCACCCTTGATCAGCGCGGACTCCGCACGCCCAACGTTCCGAGCCTCGTCGACAAACGCCACCGGGTCGATCCCCCCCATCGGCCAGTCGCTGCCGACCACGATGTGCTCGGCGCCGACGAGGTCGACGAGCTCCTCCAGCACGTGCGGGACATACACGCACGTGTCGTAGTAGAAGCGAGGGAGGTAGTCGCTCGGCTTCCCGGTGATGTTGCGAGCCGTCTCCGGGCGATTGCCGACGTTCCGGTCGTGGCGGCCGTAGTAGTGGGGCAAATAGCCGCCGCCGTGCGCCATCACGATCCGGACCGAAGGCCAGCGGTCGAACACGCCTTCGTAGATGATCGAGGACATCACCTTCGTCTCCTCGACCGGCTGCCCGACTGAATTCCAAAGCGAGTACTCCTGATACCAGGGGTCGGTCACCCCATCCGGATGCACAAACGCGACGAGCTCGCGATCGGCAACCTGCTCCCACAGAGGGAAGAACCGGGGGTTGCCGAGATACTTGCCGCCGGCCGCAGCCGGCAGGTTGACAAGCCGAAGCCCAAGCTCATCGACGCACCGCTCGAGCTCGTGCAGCGACAGATCGACGTCCTGGAGCGGGAGCGAGAAGCTGCCGACGAACCGTGCCGGATGGGCACGGACCAGCTCGGCGATGTGATCGTTCGAGCGCCTGTTGAGCTCGAGATCCATCTCGGGCTCCGCCCACTGCCCGCCCGAGATGACGGTCGAGAGAGACAACACGGACAGATCGATCCCGAACCGGTCCATGTCCTCGAGATGCGCCGCCGGATCGAGTTGTTTGCGCTGCAGCCCGCGGTGACGACTGCCCGGCGCAGCGGGCCCGTTTGCGCCGAAGCCGGAGGCGACGTTGTGCATCCAGGAACGCTCCAGGACCTCGGGTTCCAGCACATGCGCATGGAAATCGACGACGAGCTTCGTCAACGAGGTCCTCCCACGAGAGTCCCGATCGAAACCTTCCCCGGCCCGCAATGCGGTACGGTCAGGCTTGTATCGTGGGACACTACCTGCGCCCTTCGAGGGTGTCAAGCACGGCCGCGAGTCGCTGCAGATCGAGGGCCAATGCGGCTTCGCGCGCCGTCTGCAGCTGCTCCGGGCGCCCGCGCCACTTCTCGTCGACCGCCTCGAGGCCGTTTCCGTTCGCTGGATCACCGGTCGCGTCGATGACGGCCTCCGAGCGCCCGGCTACCTCGACCTTCGCGGGCCAGCGGAGGGGATAGAGGTCAGAGAGCTCAGGGTCGTCGACCACCTCGATCCTTGCCGCCAGCGCCCAAAGCTCTGGATCCTCGACCCGTGAGCGCTCGACGTCGTGCAACTCGGCTGGTGCCAGTAGCGCCAGGGCAACGTTCCAGCGCGCGCTGGCCAGGCGGCTCAGGCGACTGACCGGCGACGGTGGCGCCGCGACCATCCCGGCGTACGCCTGCGGAACCTTCACGCAAATCCCGCTCGGCGCATCGTCAACATGAATTCGGAGCACGGCCTCGACAGCGGCAAGGCACTGCTTTGCCACCGGCATCGGCTTGACGCTCACGTGCTCGATCGCCGGCGAGGCTTCCGCCGTGAGCGCAGCGCGATCGAACGGCACCCCGGCGGCTGCGCAGACGCGCTCGATTTCCACCTCTGCGACAAACCCGTCTCGGGCTGCGAGCGCGGCGGCGCAGCCCGACCGCGCGCCATCCCCCACAGTCAGCCAACGCCCGAGCGGGTTCCCGGCGATTCCGGAAACCAGCCCTGTCGCGCGGGTCAGCGCGAGCCCCAGCGCGTTCACCGTGCGTGGCGCGCCGAGGTCGAGGAGCGAAGCTGCAACGGCTGCAGCGGCGAATGGTGCGCAGAAATAGGTCGGCCAGATCCCGCGGTAGACGATGTGTGGGCCGTCGATCGCTGCGCCGAGCCGCGTCATCGCCTCGTAGCCGACCTCAACCGCCCGGCGGTAGGCGTTGGGGCTTGCGCCGAGCGCGGCGGCTACCGTCAGGGCGGTCGGGACGACGACCGCGCCTGGCGTCGTGCAGCTCGCCATGTGGATATCGTCGAGCTCGGTCATCCGCGTGATCGCGACCCTCCGGCTGACCGCAGCCGCGACGTCCCGATCCCATGCGCCGACCGCGGCGATAGCGCGCCCCTCCGCGGTACCGGATCCGGCGACGAGGGCACCGAACGCGTCGAACGTCCGAGGACCGACGAGCACCCCAGTGGCCTCCCAGTTCACGAACCGGCGCGCCAGATCGTGCAGCGCGGTCAACGGACCCGAACCGTCCGCGACCACACCGCTCCGCTCACCCCCGCCGCTCGGATCGAGTAGACCCCGGGCCGGCTCGGCGGCTCGGTGATCTCCTCGATCGACAGCCACATCCGTGCCGCCGGGGCGACCGATGGATGCGGTGCGGCCGGTTCGCCGGAGGGCGCGTCGAGTGTCCGGAACGCCTCACCCCAATACCCGCGGCGTTCGAGGGCCAGATAGAACGGGAATGGATGCGGGCGCCGTGAGGCCGCCTGGGTCAGTGGCCGGAACGTCGCCCCGCCGTCGTCGCTCCACATCAATCGGACATCGTGGGCACCGAGCTCGCGCGCGAACAGGTCGCCCTCCAGGAGGGCTGGGCCGGTGGCCATGCCCTGCCGCCAGGCGCGCTCGACGATCCGGGCTGCCTCCTCGGCCAACGTCCCCGCCTCCTCGAGCAGCCCGACCTCGCCCTCGGACGGTTCCGCGGCAAGCTGTGCGATCAAGGCGTCGCCGTCGACAACGTCGCCGACGGATTCCCGGATCACGGCCTCCTGACGGGCGCGCATGTGGCGGGCGCCGGCCAGCCCGACGCGGCGAAAGCGCCGCAGCGAGCCCCCGAGCGCCTCGATGCCGTCGACGGTCGCCACCGCCGCGAGCCCGCCGATCGTCGTGACGTCGCGGCTCCCCGGCATCGCCACAAACAGCTCCACGGCGCTCTGCGCAGGAACGACCACAATCGCCCAACGCAGCATCGGCACAAGTCCGGTCACCCAGGCGAGCGGCGCGTAGTCCCGCGCATCGCCGTAGACGACGAGGGCATCGAGTGCTTGGCGCACGAGCTCGTGTCTGATCGCGGATGCCCGCACGTCGAACTCTTCGACCGGCAACGGGAGCCCGGTGAGCCCGCGCAAGGCCACGGGGTGCATCGTTTGCACTAGTTTCGACTCACGACGTTAGAAGCAGGCCACCTCGTCCAGGCCCGGTGGCCGCCGCGTCAGCGTTGCCGCGCCGGTGCGCGTGACGAGAACGGGCTCTCCGCAGAGCATGTAGCCGTTATCGGGGAAGCGCTGGTTGGGGTGCAGCGTGAACATCATCCCTGCCTCCAGCGGCGTCTGGTTGTCCCAACTGATGTCCCCGGGTGACACCGACGCCAGACCCTGGCCGTGCCCGCGGACCCGGATGTGCGGCGGGCGGCAGTACTCGGCAAGACCGGCGGCAATCAGCGGCGCGTCCAGCGCCGCGACGACTTCGGCGACGGTCGAACCGTGGCTCGCGGCCGCTGTTCCCTCGGCAAGCGCCTCGACCAGCAACGCGTAGGCTTGCCTGCGGGACCTCGAAGCCCTGCCGAGGACGGCGGTTCGGCAAATCTGGATGAACTGCCCGTCGACCGCGGGCGAGATCTCGATGTTGACCACATCGCCAGGCGCAAGCATCCTCTCTGTCGGCGCCCGAACGTTGTCGCCGTCCGAGCTCGAGGACACGAGCACGAAGTGGTCGTCGGCCCCCCGACGCCGAACGTCGACGTCGAGGCGAGCGATCAGCTCGTGCTCACGGACCGATGGCCGCAGCTGCGTCAGCAACGTTGCATATGCATCCTCAGCGATCTCGGCGGCCCGTCTGGCCCCCGCGAGCTCCCGGTTGGTCTTGGGTCGGGACATGTCGGAAGATGCCGTAAGCAGCTCACCGACCGCGCCCTCCAGGGCGTCGCGGTAGCGCACCGGGACGTCGTCCAGTCCGGCAACCTCGACCCGGTCGCACCCTGCGAGCATCTCGGCCAGTCGCGAGGCGACGTCCTCACAACCGATCACGTCGATACCGCTCTCTTCTCGCAAGCGCGAGGCGTCCCAGGCCGGCGAGGCCAGCAGGGTGATCCGGCCGTCGGCGTCGATCACCGCCGCGCCTTCACCGATCGTCTTGCAATGCGTCGCCGCGAATACCGGATTCGCCTCGAGAAACGAGTGGATCCCGTCGTGCACCAGTACCAGACGCTCGGCGACCGCTGGCCTCATAGCGGCGAGCGCAGGCGTGCGGTTGCCTCCTCCTCGACCCGGTCCTCATGAATGACGACGCCGTATTCACGCCGGGCGGCCTCGACTGACACGAGCCCGTCGCGCACGTCGCGCAGCACAGCCTGCGGATCGCGCTTGTGTGGATCTCCCCAGCCACCGCCTCCCGATGTGCGGATCGCCGCGCGTGAGTCCGCTGGCACGTCATGGAGGACGACGTCGACGCTGCGAAACTCGTCGTCGTGGGGCGTCTTGAGCAGGTAATCCGGCGGCTCGCCCGCTTTGCCGCCCCACAGCCCCCACGGCGGGCAGCTGCGACGACGCGCCTGCCACAGGTTCCACTTTCCTCGAACGAGGTTGCGGACCACCACCTCGACTCCGAAGCCGCCGCGGTATTCGCCCGGACCGGCTGAGTCGGGCCTCAGCGCCCGCCGCTCGACGACCACCGGACAGCGAAGCTCGATCGCCTCGATCGGTGCGTTACGAACGTCTCCCTGGCAGACCGACAGCGACGCTGAAGGACCATCCTCGAATGGCCTCCCGCCCCAGCCGCCGCCTTCGAGGCTCTGCACGACAAACCGCTGGCCGGTGCGGGGGTGCAGTCCGGTGAAGATCACCGGCCCGCCGAGAAAACCCAGGTGTGCTGCGGGGACGCGGTCTGAGAGCGCCGGAGCCAGCGCTGTGATGATCGTGTCGACCACCGTCGGCAACGGCAGGCTCCAGTCCGCCATCGGCGCCGGGTACCTCGCCATCATGATGCTGCCCTCTGGGATGATCACCTCAAGGCCCCGGAACGCCCCGGCGTTGACAGGCTCCTCGGGGGTCGTCAACGCCTTGTACGCGACCATCGCACCCGCACGAGTTCGAGAGTTGATCGCGCCATCTCGTTGGCCTGAGCAGCCGGACAGGTCGATCGTCATGTCGCTACCGGACACGGTCACGCATGCGTGGATGTCGATCGGCTCACCCAGCGTGCGCCCGTCGTCGTCGAGGAACGCTGACGCCTCGTACACCCCGTCGGGGATCCGCGCCACCACGTTGCGGCATCGTTGCTCGGACTCCCGGAAGATCTGTCCGACGCCGGCGGTCACAATCTCCGCGCCGTAGCGCTGATAGAGCTCCTCCAGTCGTCGAGCGCCGAGTTGGCATGCCGCGATCTGTGAGCGCAGATCGCCGAGCGACGCCTCCGGGAAGCGGATGTTCGCGCGCAGCACCCGAAACAGCGTTTCGTTTGGCCTCCCCGCTTCGTGAATCTTGAGCTGGTCGAGCTGCAGCCCCTCCATCCACGGGTCGCTGACCGCCCCGGCGGCGCCGAATCCGGTCGACAGACCGCCGATGTCGACCCAGTGGGCACGAACCATCGAGAAGCACACGATGTGACCTCCGATGAACACCGGGACCGAGACCACGACGTTGTTGAGGTGCTGCCCAGCGACCTTCTGGTGATTTGTGATGAGCACATCCCCCGGAGCGAAGCCGTCGGCTCCCCACTGCTCGATCGCGTCCACGGCGACCACTCCCAGGTCGGCGACGAAATGGGACACGCCGCCGCCGTTCTGCGAAACCAGGTCTCCGTTCGGCGCGACCAGCGCGCAGCAGAAGTCGCCGACCTCGTAAATCATCATGTTGTAGGAGGCGCGCCGGAGATCGGCGGCCATCTCGTCCGAGATCGCCGGCAGCGCGTTACGAATCACCTCGAGGGTGATTGGGTCAAGCTGCGTGGTGGTGCTCGTCATGCGTGTGGGCCGTGAACGTCGATCACCAGCTCCAGGCTGTCGGCGACCGTGACGCGGTCGCCGGCAAACAGCACGGTCGTCGATGCGTACTCCTCGACCAACGCCGGCCCTTCGAGCTCGTAACCGGGAGCAAGTCCTTCGCGCGCGAAGATCGGCGCGCTGACCGGCTCGCCGCCCGCTTCGAAGTGGACGAGCGCACGGTCGGGCGCGGGCGAGGCGTTTCCAGGACGGGGAGCATCGACCAGATCGGGCCTCTCCCGGCGCCCCAACCCCGTGACCCGCAGGTTGACAACCTCGGCGCGCTCGTCGGGTGCGCTGTGACCGTAGCGGCGCTGGTGAACCTCATCGAACCGGCGCCGAATTCGCCTCAGGCCGTCGTCGGCGAGGTCCTGCCGATCCACAGGAACCGGCAACGTGAAGTCCTGACCCGCGTAGCGCATATCCAGGAACGCCTCGATCCGGAGCCGCTCGGCGTCGATCAGCTCGCCGAGCCGACCGGCCATCCTGTCGTAGGTCGCCCGCGTCCGGTCTGTGTCGAGTTGATCGAGCCGCGCGTAGATCGTCTGCACCAGGTCGTGCCGCTGGTCGGTCAGGAGCATCCCAACGGCGGAGAAGTGGCCGGGGAAGCGCGGCACGATCACCTGCGGGATATGAAGCTCGCGGGCGATCGCGGCCGCGTGCAGCGGCCCTGCCCCGCCGGACGCGATCAGCACGAAGTCGCGCGGGTCGTAGCCCTTTGCGACCGACACTTCACGGACCGCGAGCGACATCTTGGCGATCGCGATCGCGACGATCCCGTGGGCGGCAGCCAGCGGGTCCAGGCCGAGCGGCTGTGCCACCCGCTCGGCGATTCCGGCCAACCCCAGACCGGCATCGAGGTTGAACTCGCCACCCATGAACGCACTCGGCCGGATCCGGCCGAGCGCGACGTTCGCGTCAGTGATGGTCGGCTCGGTGCCGCCGCGGCAGTAGCAGATCGGCCCCGGGTCGGCGCCCGCGCTGCGGGGACCTACCTTGAGAGCACCGACCTCGTCGATCCAGGCGATGCTTCCGCCGCCGGTGCCGACCTCGATCACATCGACAACGGGGCTGAGCACCGGGTGGCCCTCGGCGTAGCCGCCGATGTAGTAGCCGTCCGTGACGGTCGGAACGCTGTCGCGGATCAGACTGGCCTTGGCGGTCGTGCCACCCATGTCAAATGCGATCACGTTGCCGAAGCCGAGACCGCGTCCCACCTGTGCCGAAGCAACGATCCCGCCGACGGGGCCTGACTCCATCATCGCCACCGGCCGCTGTGCTGCGGTCCCCGGCGCCATCACGCCGCCGCTCGACTGCATGATCCACAGCTCGCCGCGGAATTCACGATCTCGTAGACGCCCGTCGAGCGACTCGATGTAGCGGCTCACGACAGGACCGATGTACGAGTTGACGACGGTGGTCGAGGTCCGCTCGTACTCCCGGTACTCGCGCAGGATCTCGTGCGAGAGCGAAACATAGGTGTCGGGGAGCTCCCGGCGGATCAGGTCGCCGGCGCGCCGTTCGTGCTCGGGATTGACGTAGGAATGGAGGAAACACACGGCGACCGCTTCGACCCCTGCCTCGCGCAGCTTGGCGCAGGCCGCAATAACCTGGTCCTCGTCGAGCGGCGTTGCCACCTCCCCCGTGGCGAGCACTCGCTCCGGCACCTCGAACGTCAGCGAGCGGGGGACGAACGGTCGGGGGCGACGAAACAACAGGTTGTACGCATCTGGCCGGTTCCCGCGTCCGATCGAATAGACGTCGCGTGTCCCGCGCGTCACCATCAGCCCTGTGCGCGCGCCTTTGGTCTCGAGCACGGTGTTGATCGCCACGGTCGTGCCGTGCACGACCTGCGTCGCGTCCGACAGGTCGGCCCCGCTGCGCTGCACGCAAGCCAGGATCCCATCGACCAGGTCCCGCGGTGTGCTGAGGCTCTTTGCGTGCAGGAACCGTCGCGCGCGCGCGTCGTAGCCGATCAGGTCGGTGAACGTGCCACCGATGTCGACCGCAAGCGTGAAGTCGCGCGTCCCGCCGGGCGCGACGGCCGGTCGCGGACCTGGCTCGCTCACGGGTTCGGTGGCCAGTGAATGTCGGCTACCGGCTTGGGCACGGCCTGAATCTCCGGCGCATCCTCGACCACCGGCAGCAGCAGGTGCGAAGGATGTTGCTGATCGTGGTAGATCGTCGCGGTTCCGGGGACCGGCAGCAGCTCCGCGGTGTAGATCGTATGGAGCATCATGTGGTAGACGTTGTCGTCGCTGGAGATCTGGAGCCAGACCCGATGGCCGGCCTTGAAGGTCCAGAACTTCGGTGGCAGCTCGATCTGATACTCGTAGATCTCTCCGGCCTCGGGACGGCTCGGGCTTTGGTAGGGGTGGAAAGGAAGGCCGGGGCTCGAGCGGCTCTCGTCGACCTCGCGGTAGGAGGCCTTGAGGACGTGCTCCGAGATCACCTGCCGCCCTCCCTCCGGGTTGACGTCCGCGAGCTTGACGAAGAACGCCATGTCGAGCGTGTTGATCGCGGCCCAGATCGAGACGCTGATCGGCCCCCAAACGCGAAGGTCGGTGCTCAGCGGCTTGCTGACAAACGCGATCTGGGGCTCTCCGGCGATCAGCCTGGCGGTTCCCGGGGGGGTGCGGGGGTCGTTGCTCAGATCCGCAGTGAACGGAAGCCGCGACCCGGTTGGGTAGGAGTCGGGCGGCTCCTCTCCCGGCGCATCCACGCTCAGCCCTCCCCAGGGCGAGTCGGTTGCGGCGTTCCCGTCTCCGGCACAAAAGTAGTACTTCGTCATGCTCGCTCGGGCAAGCGGATACTCGGTCTCGTAGCGCCAGTCTTGCGTGACCGAATCGCAGATCATCACCTCCGGCTCGTCCATGATCCCGGTGTCGATGCCCTTGCACCAATGGTCGAACCAGCGCAGGATGTACTCGTTGAGTGGAAGGCTCTCGAGAAAGGTCACGTGTGACTGAACCAGCCACGGGAGGATCATCAACTTCTTTGGGCTCCGGATCTTGGGATAGCCCCAGAGCTGTCCGCGCGAGTGGTTCTGGCTGGGCTGCGGGACGATGCTCAGCACCGGGAGGTCGAGTTCATCGAGCCGGTTCCACGAGGAGATTGTCCACCAGAACTCGCCGTCCTCAGGGTGAGCGAGGAAGGGGTTGAAGAGGTCAGCGGGTGGGAGCTTGCCTTCCACCTCCCCGGGCCAGTAGCACTGGGCCATCGTGTCGGGGCCCCACATTCCGAAGAAGCTTGTGTTGAACAGCCCACCCTTCCAGGCATAGTCGCGATAGAAATCGGTCGATCCGTCGACCGGGGCGATGCATTTGAGGTGGGGTGGCTTCTGAAGCGCGGTCAGCCACTGCATGATCCCGAAGTAGGAGTCGCCCAGCATCGTCACGCTGCCGTTGCACCACGGCTGCTCGGCGATCCACTCGACCATGTCGAAGCCGTCCTGCTGCTGTTCGATCGCAAACGGCGACCACTGCCCCTGCGAGAGCCCGGCTCCTCTCGAAGAAACAATCACGTGCACGTAGCCGTTTGGCACGAAGAACGAGGTTCTCCCGGCCTCGATCGAGTGCGAGATCGCCGGCGGCCACTGCTGAATCTCCTTGATGTACGGCGACATCGACAGGATCCCGGGGTATTGCCCCGGTTGCTGCGGGCGGTAGATATCGGCAGCGACGCGAACGCCGTCGCGCATCGTGACGTACACGTCCTCCTCGAGGACGATCCCCTCCGGCAGCGGCGGTCGAACGGTCGACATGTGAGACTTCATCGGTGGCCTTTCACGGGTTTGGTGAGGCGCTGGCAAGTCTTCGTTTGCGGCCGTTCTCGGGCTTTGAGAGGTGGCTGAGCCCCCCAAATTCGCGTTCGAGCGACGCCCGCGTCCGCAGCAGCGCCGCCGCAAGCGATTCTTCGCTGCCGTAGAACCGCTGAGCCGGCAGCGGCACGCTGATCGCCGCGATCGGCGCGTTGGGGGGGCTGATCACCACTCCCACGGCGCAGATTCCCTCGGTGTGCTCCTCGCGGTCATAGGCGACGCCGTCTCGACGCACCAGATCGAGTTCGGCTCGGAGCTTGGCTAGCGACGTGATCGTGTGCTCGGTCGAACGCTCGAGCCGTTGCGGGAGCAGGTGTTCGAGCTCGTCGTTGGAGAGGCGGCCGAGGAGCGCCTTCCCGTTGGCGGTGCAGTGTGCGGGAAACACCGCCCCTACGGCCGACACCGCCCGGAGTCGGCGCGTATCGGCCGCCACCTGATCGACGAATAGCACGCGGTCGTGCTCGAGGACCCCGAGATCGACGGTCTCGTTCAGCTCTCGGGAGAGCGCGGCGAGGTGCGGATGCACGGTAATCACGAAATGGCGGGACGCCGCCACGGCGAGGCTCGCCAGCGCCGGGCCGAGGCGAAATCCTCCGTTCCGAGACGCCGCGCTGACAAATTGCTCGCGTTGCAGCGCGGTGATCAGGCGATGCACCGTCGAGCGCGCCAGACCTACGCGGGCCACGATCTCGGACAGGCTGAGCCCATCCGGTTCCCCCTGCAACGCCTGCAGGATCGCCGCGACGCGCTCGACGACCTGTACCGGGCTACGTTCGTTCCTGTCCTCAGAATTCGTCGGCATGAACCGCGATTGGATCATACGGTGTCCCGTGGTGCAAGACGACCTGTCTCATCAGTCGGATCACTAGTCTGTCCCCGCCGGTAGGAATGGCGTTCGGCGACGGTGCCGTCCTGATTGTGAATGACGTGTTCGGTGGCGCTTCGCTGCGCGCGCTCGCGGCCACCGACGACCGCCTCCTCGCGAGTGGCGAAGCGGATGATCTCACCGTAGCCCTCGAGCGCGAGTGCCCACGCGCCGTCGCTGAACACCGTGTGGACGCGCCCGGAGTTGGCCGCGGCAACCACCTCCCGTTCCGGCAGGCTGGCGACACGGGCAACGGCACCTCGTTGGCGCGCGGCCACCGGGATCACCGGCGCGAGCAGGTACGAGTCGTGCTCGCCGCCCGTGTGAATTGTGTTGATGCCGGCGAAGCGCTCGGCAGGTCTGTCGACCGAACTGTTGTGGACGAGCGCGACCATGTGGGCGTCGTTGCCGGAGATGACCAGCCGAAGCCTGTGTCCAGGCATCAGCACGATGCTGGTCGGCCAGATCTCGACCTCCACGAGCGTCGGTTTGTCGGGCGCAAGCGGCAGCCGCCGCTGGTGGGCGTGAAACGGCCGGTACGGCAACGACCTCTCTGAATCGAGCTCGCGATGGGAGGCGCGCAGCCATCCGATCGCCATCGGCACCGGGCCACCCCGCGGGCCGATGCCGTGGACCTCCTCGCCGTCGGGGCCGATGTCCCGGAGCGTCGCGAATACGTCCATGTCCTCGGTACTGGACGAAACCCAGAGTCTCAGCAGCACGGGACCGGTCAGCTCGAGCAGGGCGTCTACCGCCGCTGTCTGAAAGCTCACCGAGCCGGCAGGCGCCTCGTAGCTGACGCTGCCCTCCACCGCAGCCTCCGATGACAGCGACTCATCCTGCACGTCCAGGTACAGCCGCGTCCATTCGGTGTCGGCGAGCGGCCACTCTTGCTCGTCTCGCCACTCGATCTCCGCCCCGTAGCGGATCGCGAGTCTGAGCGGCGGGTCGCGCTCAGCGCCGTTGGAGATGTCCTTCAGCCAGCGATCGAAGAAGCGCAACTGCTCCAACCGGGCCCAGTCCGTGTAGAACGGATCGATGTGGGTTCCGGTCATCATGATCAGCCGCTTGTGCCGCGAGGAGATCTGCGCGAAGCCCTCCACGTTGCCGCGCAGGTGCATGTGGAACGCTCCCCAGTTGCCCGCTGACAGCACCGGCACTGTGATTGCCTCGAGTTCGGCGCGCCGTTCGCGAAACCACTCGTCGTCGAGTTCGTGTCGCTGGAACTCTTCGCGCCAGTCCACCGCGGGGCCGGTGAGCATCGGCTGGTCGATGAAGTGCAGTTGCCACCAAAAGTCGACGAACCCATTTGCGTAAATGCCGCCCTGACGGGCCCACTCCCGGTAGAGATCGTTGGCTCCCTCCCACGGGATGATCGCCGCAAGGTGCGGTGGCTGCAGGGCGGCCACCTTCCACTGCGTGATCGCGTAGAACGAGATGCCGAGCAGCCCAACCTTCCCGGTGCACCATGGCTGGGACGCGACGTACTCGATCGCGTCGTAATAGTCCTCGGTGTCCTTCGCGCTCAGCGGGTCGAGCGTTCCCGGGGATTTGCCGATGCCGCGGGAGTCGACCCGCACGATCGCGTAGCCGCGCGGGACCCACCATGCAGGATCCGGCGTCTCCCAGACCGTGTATGGGCTGATGTCGAGGTGGTGATCGGGGTAGGCGTCGAGCCAGCTGACGTCCTTGCCGTACGGACTCATGCAAACGATCGCCGGAGACCGGCTTGGGCCGGGGTGCAGGATGAAGTCCGCGCACACGGCCGAGCCGTCACGCGTCGGAATCATCACGTCTGTGTCGATCACCAGTTGCGGCTGACCGGACGCCGTCACGCCTCATTCACCTCGTCGCCGACCCCACGATCGTAATCATGCATGGTCCGGTATGCAAGACATCTGTTTCACCATTCGGGATTTGCCTTCGCAAGCCATCAGGACTATCGTTCTGCAACATAAGACAGGTGTCTCGCGACTCGGGACGCCGCGCTTCTTCAGGAGAACCATATGACGACGACTGCGCCGGCCGCCACCGAGGCGAGCGCGACCGACCCGAGGACCGGCCTGCAGTTCTACGACCTCTCCCATCCGTGGGGACACAACGCGCCGCTGTGGCCGTACTTCCCCGACGTGAAGATCGAGCGGTTCCACTACCACGCCAAGTCAGGCGTGCTGTCTCAGCAGATCACGACGTTCATGCACTGCACCACCCACAGCGATGCGCCCGCGCATGTGATCGAGGGGACGGCGTATATCGACGAGGTGCCACTTTCCTCGTTCTTCGGGACGGGCGTCGTCGTGTCGATTCCCAAGGAGAAGTGGGAGGTGATCACCGCTGAGGACCTGGAGCGGGCAACCCCGCACATTCGCGAGGGCGACATCGTGATCGTCAACACCGGCTGGCACCGCTACTACGGCGACAACCGCAAGTACTTCGTCGAGTCTCCCGGCACCTACGACGAGGCCGGGGCATGGCTCGCCGACAGGCGGGTGAAAGCCTTCGGGATCGACTGTCAAGCACTCGACCACCCGCTCGGCACCGCGATCGGACCGCAACCAAACGGTCCGCTCGTGCCGTCGGTGATCGAGGAGTACCGCGAGCACACCGGTCGCGACATCCACGAGGACTTCCCGTTGTGGGAGCCCTGTCATCGTCATCTTCTCGGCAATGGAATCGTCGGGTTCGAGAATGTAGGTGGCCAAATCGATGCGGTCACCGGCAAACGTTGTACGTTCGCTGCGTTCCCGTGGCGGTGGGAGAAGGGCGACGGCTGCATCGTGCGACTGGTTGCGATTCTCGATCCGAGCGGCGAGTTCCGGATCGAGCAGGGCGACGATGACGCATGAGGACCGTGCGTTTGGCGGACGCGCGGCCATATGAGGCGCCGAAGCACTTCGGTTGCACGGCACTGCGGCTTCAGGGGTGGGACCAGTCCGACTCCCAGAACTTCTGGGTGGGGTTGTCGCACTTCCTGCCGGGCGGTGGCTGCGAGCTCGATGCCACGCCGCTCGAGAAGGTCTACGTGGTGGTCGACGGTGAAGTGACGGTTGTCACCGAGGAGGGCGAGACGACGCTCGGTGCGTACGACTCCTGCTACCTGGCGCCAAACGAGGAGCGCGCGATCGAGAACCGCACCAATCGCCCCGCTTCGATGCTCGTCGTGATGCCGTATCCACCAGAGCGTTCGTCGTGACCACCGCGACTGAGTTGTTCGACGTGACCGGCCGCTCCGCCCTGGTCACGGGGGCGACGGGCGCGTTCGGTCAGGCAGCCGCTGATGGCCTCGCGCGTGCAGGCGCGCGCGTGACGCTGGCCGGCGGGAACAAGGAGAAGCTGGCCGCAGTCGAGCGCGAGCTGCGGGCATCCGGGGCGCAGGTGACGTCGATCGCCCGCAGGCCCGAGACGGAGGAAGACGCCGGGGCTATCGTCGCCGAGGCGGTCCGGACGCACGACGGCGTCGACATTGTGGTCACCGCGTCGGGCATGAACAAGGTCGGCAAGATCACCGAGCAGCCCGTCGAGGAATGGCAGTCGGTGATGGACGCGAACGTCAAGAGCTCGTGGCTCATCTGCCGCGCGGCCGGGCGCTTGATGATCGACCAGGGACGCGGCGGCAAGATCGTGCTGGTGTCCTCTACCCGAGCCAGGCTGGGGCACCCAGCCGGCTACGCCGCGTATTGCCCATCGAAGGCGGCCGTGGACGTACTCGCGAAAACGCTCGCCTGTGAGTGGGGCGCGCACAGGATCACGGTCAACGCAATCGGCCCCACGGTGTTTCGTTCCAACCTGACCGAGTGGATGTACTCCGACGAGGACCCCGGAAGATCAGTCCGCGAGACGATGCTCGCGCGAATTCCGCTGGGACGGCTGGGCGAGCCTGACGACTTCGTCGGCGCGGTTCTGTTCTTCTCCTCACCGGCGTCGGACTTCTGCACGGGGCAGACGCTGTACGTCGACGGCGGCTACACGGCGGGCTGATGTCCCAGCGCGAGCGCGTCGCGGTGATCGGCGCCGGGCTGATGGGTCACGGGATCGCTCAGCTGTTCGCGGTGGCGGGCCACCCAGTGGTGATGACCGACGTCAGCCGCGAGGTGCTCACAGGCGCACGCGGCCGGGTGCGGTCGAACTTGAGGCTCGCGGGCGCCGACCCGGCACCGGCCGACTCGATCGAACTTCGCGAGAGCCTCGAAGGGGCGGTCGCGGACGCCGAACTGGTGATCGAAGCAGCTCCTGAAGACCTTGACCTGAAGCGCCGACTGTTCGTCCGGCTCGGCGAGATAGCTCCCGCCGGCACAATCCTCGGCTCAAACACTTCGGTGATGTCGATCGGCGAGATCGGGCGCGACGCGATCGACCCGGGCCGCGTCGTCGGCACGCACTTTTGGAACCCCCCGTACCTGATCCCACTGGTCGAGGTCACCCAAGCGGCGAACACGCGGATCGAGGTCGTGCAGCGGGTGATGTCGATCCTCGCGAGCGCCGGGAAAGCCCCCGTTCACGTTCGGCGGGACATTCCCGGCTTTGTTGGGAACCGGCTCCAGCACGCGCTGTGGCGAGAGGCGATCTCGCTGGTAGAGAACGGCGTCTGCGACGCCGAGGACGTCGACGTGGTGGTCAGGCAGAGCTTCGGGCTGCGCCTGCCGGTGCTGGGTCCGCTAGAGAACGCCGACCTCGTCGGCCTCGATCTGACGCTCGCGATCCACGAGTACGTCCTGCCTCATCTGGAGCGACGTCCAGGGCCGTCGCCGCTATTGAGGGACATGGTCGCGGCAGGCAAGCTCGGCGCGAAGACGGGGCATGGCTTTGGTCGCTGGGACGCGGACAAGATCGAGGCGACCCGCCGCCGGCTGTTTGCCCAGCTGTCTGGCACGGTCGTCGAGGGAGCAGCCGTCGACGTATCGACTTCCCGGGAGCGCTGAGAACTGGAGGGAGCATGGCAGCAAGGGTGAGACGCGTCGTAACGGGCCACGACCCCGACGGCCGGGCGGTCGTGAAGATCGATCAGACGGAGGAGTTCGTACAGCGCCGGCAGCACGTCGCTGCTCGCGTGCTGTGGACGACGGATTCGATCCACATCGACAACTCAACCGGGGGAGATGCCGCCAGACAGGACATCGGTCTGACGATTCCCGGGGGAACCGTGTTCCGGATGATCCAGTTCGAGCCCGGCAACCCGTCGTTCGTCCACCGCACTTCCTCGCTCGACTATGCGGTGATCATCGACGGCGAGATCGAAATGGAACTCGATGAGGGGGAATCGGTGCATCTGAAGGCTGGCGATGTCGTGGTTCAGCGCGGCACCACCCACGGCTGGCTCAACCGCGGCACCGAACCCTGCCGAGTCGTCTTCGTGCTGATTTCCGCCGGCCCAGTCGAGATTGACGGCCGAGTGTTGGAAGAGTCGATCCCTGGATGAGTCGCCAACGGGGCGGCCCCTATAGGAGCGAGCGACCGCCGTCCACGTAGAGGACATGGCCGGTTATGAAGCCAGCGTGCCGCGAGCAAAGAAACAGAACCGGCCCGACGACCTCCTCCAGCATCCCGAATCGGCCAGCCGGAATCAGCTCCACGAGAGCCTCCCTCGCGCCCGGGTGCTCGGCGAGGTAATCGCGGGTAAGCGCGGTTTCCATGTACCCGGGGGCGACGGCGTTCACGGTTATCCCGTCGCCGGCGAACTCGTGAGCCATCACGCGCATAAGCTGGTTGATCGCGGCTTTGCTGGCGGCGTAGGGCCCATGATGCTTATGGGCGCTTCGTCCTGAGACGGAGGAGAAGAACACGATCCGGCCGTGCTGCTGCTGGCGCATCGTGGTTGCCGCCGCGACCGCCGTGTAGAACGCGCTGGCGACGTTCACGGTCATGATCCGCTCCCACTCGCCCGGCACATAGGCGTCGAGGGGCTTGCGGACGTTGATTCCCGCACAGTGGACGAAGACGTCAACGCCACCAAGATCGCGGCGGGTCTCTTGGACCGCGATCCGAGCGGCGTCTGGGTCGCTCAGGTCGGCACGGTGCCTGACGGACACGTGATCGGAGAGGCCAGCCAGCGCCTCCCGGTCGAGATCGATCGCGGCCACCTCGGCGCCGGCCTCGAGCAACCCGGTGATCAACGCCGACCCGAGCGTTCCGGCGCCGCCGGCGACGATCGCGCGGGCGCCCCGGAGGCCGAGCCAATCAGGCATGCGCGAAACCTATCGGCGCGTGAAGACGTTGAGGCTGACAGCGTCGCCTGATTCCGGGACCGCCGCCGAGTGCGGAGTTTCTCCCGGGATCGCCGCGAGTTCCCCCTGGCGGAGCCTCACCGGCCGTCCATCGACTTGGAAATCGATCACACCCTCGAGGATCATCGTGATCTGATCCTCTGGATGCTGGTGCTCTTCCCAGCTCGATCCTCGTCGGTATCTGTAGAGCGTCGCCGTCAGCTGCGGGGTGTTCACCGTCGCCCCGAACACACCCGGCCGGACCTCGACGAACTCCCGCTGCGTCCAGTCGATTTTTTGCGGAAGCGCGTCGTCAGCCGACATCTGGATTGCCGCGAGGCTGAACGGGACCAGCGATCACTGTGGTTTCGAGGTTGAGGGCGATGAGGCGCGGAGTATAGGCAACCACCGTCCGTCGGCCCGCGCGATGTCACCCGATTGACTCGTCAGTCAGCGCGTTAGAATCTGCGCGTACGAAACCGCTAGGAGGCCACCCTTGAAGATCTGCGTCCTGGTCAAAGAGGTCCCGGACGCCGCCGTCGAGAAACGCATCGATCCCTCGACAGGGCGGATGGACCGATCAGGTGAGAAGAACCTGAACCCGTACGACACGCACGCGATCGAGGCCGCCATGCAGTTGCGGGAGGGCGGCGCGGTCGAGGTCGACGAGATCGTCGCGGTGACGATGGGACCCGAGTCGGCGGTGCGCGCGCTGCACAAGGCGGTCTCGCTTGGAGCCGATCGCTCGGTGCACCTGACCGATGACGCGCTGGCGGGCTCGGATGTGGCCGCGACCGGTTACGCGCTCGCGAAGGCGCTCGAGCGGGAGTCGCCCGACCTCGTCCTGCTGGGCCAGCAGTCCGACGATGGCGAGTGCTACACGATCGGCGCGGTCGTCGCCGAGCACCTTAAGATGCCGTCGCTGACCCAGGTGATCAAGCTTGATGTGGAATCCGTCCCGCCCACTACCCCCGCCACCCTGCGCCTGGAGCGCCAGGCGGAGTACGGCTATGACACGGTGCAGGTCAGCCTGCCGGCGGTGATCTCGGTCGGCGATGCGATCAACGAGCCGCGCTACCCCTCGCTGAAGGCGATCATGGGCGCCAAGAAGAAGCCGCTCGACACGCTCTCGGGGGCCGAGGTGGGAATCGACCCCGCTCTCGTTGGCGCCGACGGCTCTCGCGTCGACTGCGGTGAGTTCCACGACCCGCCGGCCAAGGCGGGCGGGCAGATCATCGAGGACGAGGACACGGGCGAGACGGTCGCGAAGATCGTCGCGTGGCTTGAGGAAAGGAAGCTGATCTAGATATGGCCGACGTTCTGGTCTACGTCCTGCACCACGAGGGCGCCTTCAACAAGAACTCGCTTGGCGCGGTCTCGGAGGGCGCGGCGCGCGCCGCCGAGATTGGCGGCGAGGCGCACGCGGTCGTCGTCGGCGGCGACGACCTGACCGACGAGTTGGTCTCCACGCTCGGCGCATACGGCGCCAGGAAGGTATTCCGTGCGAAGGGCACCGAGGGGCTCGCCCAGCCGGTGATCGACGTGATGGCGAAGGTGATCGAGGACAACGGTCACCGCTACGCGTTGTTCGGCGGGGGACTGCTCGGGTTTGAGATCGGCGCGGGACTGGCGGCGCGCCGGAACGCGGGCGTGACGATGGAGGTCACCGCAATCAGGGCCGACGGAGGCGCGCTGGTCGCCGAGCGGCCGATCCTCGGCGACTCGAAGATCTCGGTATCGCGCTACCGCGGCGATCTCGGGATCATCATCGGACGGATCAACGCCTTCGAGATCGATCTCGCCCACGCGGGCGACGCTGCGCCCGAGATCGTCGACGTCGAGGTCGAGTACTCGCCTTGGTCGAAGCAGGCCACGATCGTCACCCGCGGCGAGCAGCGCGGCGCCGATGTCGACATCGAGGGCGCGGACATCCTCGTCGCCGGCGGTCGCGGCCTCGGCAAGGCCGAGGGCTTCCAGCTCGCGGAGGAACTGGCGGCGGCGTTCGGCGACAAGGCGGCGGTGGCGGCGACCCGCGCCGTCGTGGACGCCGGCTGGTACCCATATGCCGCGCAGATCGGCCAGACCGGCAAGACCGTATCGCCGAAGCTGTACCTGGCGGCCGGGATCTCCGGGGCGATCCAGCACAAGGTCGGGATGCAGTCCTCGGAGAACATCGTCGCGATCAACAAGGACGCGAACGCGCCGATCTTCGAGTTCTCCGACCTCGGGATCGTCGGGGACCTGAACAGGATTCTGCCGAAGCTGACCGAGGCGATCCGGGCGAAGAAGCAGTGAGCGCCCAGCCGATGCCATCGCCGGCGGAGTTCCCGCCGCCGGTCGACCCGCAGGCCGAGTTCGTGAAGCGAGGACTCGACCCCGAGGACGAGCTGATCGACGTCGGCGTCGCGATCGTGGGCGGCGGCACGGCGGGACTCGCTTGCGCCAACCGGCTGCTGCAGTTGCTCGCCGACGACCCCGAGACGATGGAGAAGCTGGGGGAGGTTCCGGTCGCGGTGATCGAGAAGGCCAAGACATGCGGCGGGCACATCATGTCCGGCGCGGTGATGCGGCCCGGACCGCTGCAGGCGCTGTTCCCGGAGCTGACACGCGAGGATTGGCGGCGCGAGCGCTTCGCGTTCGGGGAGGTCACCAAGGAGGCCGTCTACGCGGTGCCGAGCGCGACCCGGGCGATCAAGGTTCCGACGCCCCCGAACTTCCGCAACCACGGCAACGAGGTGGTCTCGGTGGCGGCGCTTGCGCGCTACCAGCAGCGCGTCGTCGAGGAGGCGGGGGGGTATGTCCTGACCGAGACGGCGGCGACGCGGCTGATCGTCGACGGCGGGGCGGTCGTGGGGGTCCGTTCGGGCGACAAGGGCCGCGGCAAGGACGGCGAGCAGTTGCGCAACTTCGAGCCCGGCACCGACATCAGGGCGGGCGTGACCGTGCTCGCGGAGGGCTGTTGGGGCCACCTGACCGGAGTCGCGATCGGCGAATTCGGCCTGGGCGAGAACCGCGAGCCGCAGGTCTGGGAGCTCGGGGTCAAGGAGGTCTGGAAGGTTCCCAAGGCGCTCGACCGCGTGATCCACACCCTCGGTCCCTGGCCGCTGCACCTGTCGGCCAAGTACGCGCAGATCGGCGGCACCTGGCTGTACCCGATGAAGGACGAGACGACCGGCGAGGATCTCGTCTCGATCGGGTTCGTGGTCGACCTGGAGTACGCCGATGCGACGACCTCGGCCCACGACCTGCTGCAGACCTTCAAGACGCACCCACTGGTCCGCGGGATCCTGGCAGGCGGTGAGCGGGTCGCGTGGAGCGCGAAGGCGCTGCCAGGAGGCGGCTACTGGTCGATGCCGAAGCTATCGATGCCCGGCGCGTTGCTGGTCGGCGACGCCGGCGGGATGGTCGACACGGTGGCGCTGAAGGGGGTCCACCACGCGATCCAGTCGGGCATGCTCGCGGCCGAGGCAATCTACGCGTCGCTCGCGGACGGCGAGGCGCTCGAGAGCTACGAGCGGATGATCGAGCGCTCCTCGACTGGCAAGGAACTGTGGGAGGTCCGCAACACGCGACAGCCGTTCCAGAGGGGAATGCTGCGAGGAGGACCGACCGTCAACCTGGCGCTGCTGACGAAGGGGAGGCTGCCGTTCGGCCGGCTCGGCTGGCATCGCGACGATCAGCAGCCGCTGTTCGTCGGCGACACCAGCGCGCGGTACCCGAAGCCTGACGGCAAGTACATCTTCGACAAGCTGTCGAGCGTCTACATCTCCGGGAACGCGACTCGCGACGACTCCCCGAACCACATTCGCGTGCAGCGGCACGTTCCGCGGGAGATTGCGGAGGCGTGGCGGTGGATGTGTCCGGCCGGCGTCTACGAGATCCCAGACGACGCGCCGGCGACGGGCTCAGTGGACGTCACGGTCAACTACACGAACTGCGTGCAGTGCGGCGCGATCACCGCGAAGGGCGGCAGGCTGACCCCGCCCGAGGGCGGCGACGGCCCCCTTTACACGATTACCTGAGAATCAACGGCGGCTGCGCACGATCGCCCTCGGGGCCGTACGGGAGTCGCCCGAGCGTCAACGGAAACTTCCCGCCGCGCGCACGGTTTAAGCAGGTGTGAAGCTCGTGGCTGCAACAGCTATGGCGGCGGCCACCGTAGCCTCCGCGGTCCCGCCGGTTCCCACCACGAACCCGCCGCGGGCGCAGCTGTCGGTCCTAGCCTGCGTGAAGGCGCTCGATCCGGTCGGGCGGAGCGTCTCGGTGACAGCGACGATGCGGCCGCTGAAGGGCACGCAGAAGCTGAGCGTCGACTTCCGGTTGCTGGACAGGCCGGGTGGCGTGCGCACCTGGTCGCCAATCACGGCGCCAGGCCTCGGGCAGTGGTTCTCGCCCACCGATCCGCCGACGCTCGGCCGGCGTCCTGGAGACGTCTGGAACGTCCGACATCCGGTCGCCGACCTGACCGCTCCGGCCGCCTACCGCTTCAGCGTCGAGTTCCGGTGGGTCGGGAATGCCGGCAAGGTCCTCGGCGAACAGACATTGACGAGCACGGTCTGCCAGCAGCCGGAGCTGCGCCCCGACCTGGTCGTCGGCACCGTCGGACTGACGCCGGTTGCCGGTCGCCCGAACCGGCGGACCTACACCGCGACGATCTCCAACACCGGAGCCACCGCCGCGGCTGGAGTCCTGGTTGAGCTCAACGTCGGCGGAACCATCGTCCAGCAAACGATCGTCCGGCTGGGGGCGCACTCGAGCCAGGTCCTGAAGTTCAAGGGGCCTGTATGCAACGCTGCCGTGCCGGCGAGCGTGACCGCGGACCCGAACGATCAGATCGACGTGTCTAGCCGGGCCCAGGCGGTCGCACAGGTCGACTGCGCGCCGTAGGGTGGCATGAACGGCCGCGCCGGACCACTAGATGTCTCTGGACCACGACTGAGGCGGGAGCGCGAAGCGGACCTCGAGTCGAGCCGGCGGCGCCCTTACCAATCCGAGTCGTGCCGCTATCCTTGGGTATCGAGATGAAGACCGACATTCACCCCGAGTACGTCGAAGCCAACGTGACCTGCACGTGCGGGAATCAGTTCACGACGCGCTCCACCAAATCAGAGATCCACGTCGAGATCTGCTCCGCGTGCCATCCGTTCTACACCGGCCGGCAGAAGCTGGTTGACACGGGCGGTCGGGTCGAGCGGTTCCAGCGCCGCGTCGCCAAGGGCCGCCGGGCGGCCCGCGTCGCCAGCGGCGCCTGACGCCAGAGCCAATGGCTGACGCCCCGATTGGCGGCCAGGCCGTCCTGGAGGGCGTGATGATGCGCGGGGTCCGGCATTGGGCGGTCGCTGTCCGATTGCCCGTGCCCGACGTCGACGGCGCCGCCGAGGTCGCCGATAGGGCCGCAGCGGCGGTCAACGGCCATGCTGACGTGGCCGATGCAATCGCTGCCGATGTGGCCGATGCCACACCGCGGGCCGTTGGCCATGCGGGTGCCGACGACCTCGGCGAGATCGCAATTCACGAATTCGAGATCCCGCGCAAGGAGCGTCGGCGCCGACTCGTCCGGCTGCCCCTGGTTCGAGGCGTGGTCGCGCTGGTCGAGTCGCTGCGGATCGGGATGCGGGCGCTGTCGATCGCGGCGAACGCGCAAATGCCCGAGGAGGCGCAGGAGATGTCGGGCGGCATCTGGGCTGGGACGATCGTGATCTCGGTGGTCTTCGCGGTCGGCCTGTTCTTCGTTGTGCCGGTGTCGCTGACGAACCTGATCAAGGGCCAGCTCGGCTCCTCGTTCCTGTTCTGGCTCGTCGAGGGCCTCGTGCGGACGGCGATCTTCCTCGGCTACCTCGCGCTTCTGTCGCGCATGCGCGACCTGCGAAGGGTGTTCGAGTACCACGGCGCAGAGCACAAGGTGATCGCGTGTCACGAGGCCGGCGACGAGCTCGTGGCAGAGCGGGCGACACTGTATTCGAGGCTGCATCCGCGTTGCGGGACAAGCTTCCTGCTGGTGGTGATGATCGTCGCGATCTTCGTGTTCGCGCCGATCGGCCTGCCCGCCTGGTGGCTCCTGGTCCTCACACGGATTCTCGGGATCCCCGTGATCGCCGGCCTTTCGTTCGAGATCATCAGGTTCGCCGGGCGCAACCGGGACAGGCGCTGGGTGCAGATCATCATGTACCCCGGCCTGCAGCTGCAGCGGCTGACGACTCGCGAGCCGGACAAGAGCGAGCTCGACGTCGCGATTGCGGCGTTGCGCGCGGTGCTGAATCGCGAGGTTCCCGGGCAGCTGTCCGCCGACGACATGCTCGGCCTCGAGGTCGTCGCCTAGCGGGAGCCCCGCTAGCCGCCGGACGACGTATTTCACGGGTCGCCGGTTCCCGGGCGCGGCCCGACTTCTAAACTCGATCAGTGAATGCTTGACGAGCTCGTTGCCCAGATCGAAACACGCTTCGGCGAGCTGGAGGCGCAGCTCGCCGATCCTGAAGTGATCGGTGACCGTGAGAAGTTCACGGCGGCCTCGCGCGCGTACCGGGAGCTCGAGCCCGCTGCTCGGCTTGCCGCCGAGTACCGCCGCGCGGCGGACGACGCCGCCGGCGCGAGGGAACTGCTCGCCGAGGACGGCGATGACCCGGAAGTGCGAGAGATGCTGCAGACCGCGGTCGAGCGGCTCGACACTCTGGAGGAGGAGATTCGCCTGGCGATGGTCGAGCGCGACCCCAACGACGACAAGAGCGTGATCATCGAGATCCGCCCCGGCATCGGCGGCGACGAGGCGGGGCTGTGGGCCGGCGACCTGTTCAGGATGCTGACCCGCTACGCCGAGCGGCGCGGCTTCAAGACCGAGGTGCTGTCGATCGGCGATGGCACCTACACGTTCTCGATTAGGGCCCGCCCACCCGACGGCGCCTATTCGGTGTTCAAGTTCGAGGGTGGCACGCATCGGGTCCAGCGCGTCCCGGAGACCGAGTCGCAGGGGCGGGTCCACACGTCCACCGCCACCGTCGCGGTGCTCCCCGAGGTCGACGACGTCGAGGTCGAGATTGACCAGAATGACCTGCAGATCGACGTGTACCGCTCCTCCGGGCCGGGCGGCCAGTCGGTCAACACGACCGACTCGGCGGTCCGGATCACGCACAGGCCGTCCGGGATCGTCGTCTCGATGCAGGACGAGAAGTCGCAGTTGCAGAACCGCGAGCGCGCAATGCGGGTCCTACGGGCACGGCTGTACGAGCGGGCGCTGGCCGAGCAGCAGGCCGAGCAGGCCGCTTCGCGCTCGGCGCAGGTCGGGACCGGCGAGCGGTCCGAGAAGATCCGCACCTACAACTTCGGCGAGCGGCGGGTCAAGGATCACCGGATCAACCTGCTCGTGCACAATCTCGACGCGATCCTGATGGGTCAGCTGGACGAGCTGACCGACGCGCTGCAGGACGACGAGAAGCGCCGCCGGCTCGCTGACGCCGCCTGAGCGGCTGCCCGGCTTTGACGACGCTTCGCGATGAGCTTGCGTCGGGTGCCGAGTCGCTTGCCCAGGCCGGCTCCGAGACCCCGCGGCTCGATGCCGAGCTGCTGCTTGCCGAAGTGCTCGGGACCGACCGCGCCGGGCTCGTGATCGCAAACTCGGATCGGCTGACCGGCGACCAGCGCACGCGGTACATGGCTCTGTTGACGAGGCGGGCGATGCGGGAGCCGGTCGCGTACATCCTCGGGCGCCGCGAGTTCCGGCGTCTGTCTCTGGCCGTGGACCCGAGGGTCTTGATCCCGCGTCCGGAGACCGAGCTGTTGGTTGAGGTGGGGTTGGAGCTGCCGTCCCGCGCGCGGGTGGCTGACGTCGGGACCGGCAGCGGGGCGGTGGCGCTGGCGCTGAAGGACGAGCGTCCGGATCTAGCCGTGACCGGGGTCGAGCGTGATCGGGCGGCGCTCGTGGTTGCCCGGGCAAATGCTCAGCGTCTGCGGCTGGATGTGCGCTGGGTCGAGGCGGACCTGCTCGACGATGGTGCGGTGTACGACGCCGTGCTGGCAAATCTGCCGTACGTTCGCGAAGGAGAGACGCTGCCACCGGAGGTGCGCGAGTTCGAGCCCGCCACGGCGCTCTTTGCCGGCCGCGATGGGCTCGACGCGATCCGCCGGCTCGTCTTCGTCGCAGGCGGGCGTCAGGAGGTCGCGACGTTGGCGCTCGAGATCGGGATTGGCCAGGCGGACGCGGTCACGGAGCTTCTGAGGAGCGCCGACTTCACGGCCGTGGAGAGGCTGCGGGATCTGGCGGGGCACGATCGAGTGGTGGTGGGGCGGCGGTGAGCGAGTTCGAGCGGGTCATCCGTGGCGGCGGGGTCGTCCTGTTCGGTTCCGACACGGTCTACGGACTGGCGTGCTCCCCGGACGACGCGGGCGCCGTCGCGCGGCTGTACACGCTCAAGGCCCGCCCGCCCGACAAGGCGGCGGCGGTGATGTTCTTCTCGCTGGACGCGGCGCTGTCGGCCTTGCCCGAGCTCGGCGACCGTACCCGGGGAGCGCTGCAGCGGCTGATGCCCGGAAGCGTGACCGTCCTGCTCCCCAACCCGCGACGCCGGTGGCCGCTCGCGTCCGGGGCCGATCCCGCCACGGTCGGCTTGCGGGTCGTGTCCGTGCCGGCGGTCGGCGAGCCGGACGTGGTCGTGCTGCAGTCGAGCGCCAACCTTTCCGGCGAGTCCGAGGCGCGGCGGTTGAGCGACGTCCCGGAATCTATTCGCGCCGGCGTCGACCTGGTGGTCGACCTCGGCGAGCTGCCGGGGACGCCGTCGACGGTGATCGACCTGCGCTCATACGAGGCCGGCGGCGTCGGCCCCGGGCCCTGGTCGATCGTTCGGGCGGGCGCGGTCGATGCGTCGGTGGTCGCGGCCGCACTCGATGGTCAGTTTCATTTCGACCCGGGCACGTATGCCACGACCATCCGCGAAGAAATGCCGGCGTACGGCGAGCTCCAGGAGCGGCTGGTCGCGAGCAGCGGCGACGGAGCGCGGCGAATCCTCGAGCTCGGTACCGGCACCGGCGAGACGGCCGCCCTGCTGCTCCAACATCACCCGGCGGCGACTCTGACCGGGCTCGATGAAAGCCCTGGGATGCTGGCGGCGGCGCGGACGGCGCTGCCGGCCGAGCGTGTCCGGCTGCTCACGGCGCGGCTGCAGGACCCGCTGCCAGAGGGTCCGTTCGACCTGGTCGCGAGTGCGCTCGCCGTCCACCATCTCGACCCCGCCGAGAAAGCCGACCTGTTCAGGCGTATCCGATCGGTGCTCGCGCCCGGCGGCCGATTCGCACTCGCCGACGTCGTGGTGCCGGCCGATCCCGCCGACGCGGTCGCCGACCTCACCCCCGGTTACGACAAGCCGAGCACGGTTGCCGAGCAGCTCTCGTGGCTGACGGACGCCGGATTCAAGGCGGACGTGATGTGGAGTCATAGGGACCTGGCGGTGATAGCGGCCGAGCCGTCGGTCTGAAGCGGCGGCGTTCGGGGGTGGCGGCACTGTGCAGCCGCCACCCCCGCTGGTAGCGTTGAAGCCATGGCCGAGCTGCCGCCCGACTACTTCAACGCGTCGATCAGCGAGGTCGACCCGGAGATCGCCGAGGTGCTCGATCTGGAGCTCGATCGCCAACAGCGAACGCTCGAGATGATCGCCTCCGAGAACTTCGCCCCGGTCTCGGTCCTGCAGGCGCAGGGGTCGGTGCTGACCAACAAGTACGCCGAGGGCTACCCCGGGAGGCGCTACTACGGCGGCTGTGAGTTCATCGACATCGCCGAGCAACTGGCGATCGACCGCGCCAAGGCGCTGTTCGGCGCCGACCACGCCAACGTCCAGCCGCATTCCGGCGCGACTGCGAACGCCGCCGCCTACGCCGCCTTGCTGAACCCCGGCGACACCTTCATGGGACTCGAGCTCGCGCACGGCGGCCACCTGACCCACGGGATGAAGATCAACTTCTCGGGGAAGCTGTACGACGTCGCGACGTACGGTGTCGACCCCGAGACGAGCGTGATCGACATGGACCAGGTCGCGCGGATCGCGCGCGAGCGGCGCCCGAAGATGATCGTGGCGGGCTGGTCGGCCTATTCGCGGCAGCTCGACTTCCCGCGGTTCCGGGAGATCGCGGACGAGGTCGGCGCGTATCTGCTGGTGGACATGGCGCACTTTGCGGGTCTGGTCGCGGCTGGCCTGCACCCGAATCCGGTCCCACACGCGGACGTCGTCACGACCACGACCCACAAGACGATCGGCGGACCTCGCGCGGGGATGATCCTCTGCCGCGAGGAGTACGCCAAGAAGATCAACTCGGCCGTCTTTCCGGGGCAGCAGGGAGGGCCGCTCGAGCACGTGATCGCGGCCAAGGCGGTGTCCCTGAAGATCGCCGCCTCCGAGCAGTTTCGCGAGCGGCAGGAGCGGACCGTGGCCGGTGCCAAGCTGGTCGCCGAGGCATTGCTCGGCGCCGGCGGCGGCGTGTCGGTCCTGACCGGGGGCACCGACGTGCACCTGGTGCTCGTCGATCTTCGCGAGTCCGAGCTCGACGGCAAGCAGGCGGAGGACCGCCTGCACGAGGTCGGGATCACGGTCAACCGCAACGCGATCCCATTTGACCCGAGACCGCCGATGGTCACCTCGGGGCTGCGGATCGGGACGCCGGCGCTGGCGACCCGCGGCCTCCACGCGGAGGATTTCGCCGAGGTCGGCGGGATCCTGGCGGCCGCGCTGCAGCCGGGTGACTTCGAGGCCCGTCGTGGCGAGCTCAGCGAGCGTGCTGCCGCGATCGCCGACCGCTACCCGCTCTATGCCGGGCTACGCCAGAGCGTTACGGCCTAGTCGTCCACTAGAAGGAGCACGGCGGCGAGTCGAGTACCTTGACCACGAGAAATGTGGCACAGGTACTCAGAGTGGGGTTTAGCGCTGGGGCATAGCCGACTGACCACGTGGGGCTCGGGCCCTGGGCACAGCCGCCTGACCGAGACGTTCCTGGCGGGCCGGGTCGGCTCCGGCCTGCATGCTCATCTACACGCCACGGCCGTGCCCTCGCGCTACGAGGACGCAGCGTTCGCCTTCATCGTCGCTGCGGTGGTCGCAGCGCTCCTGACCCCACTGGCCGCGAGGCTCGCGCGCCGCGTAGGCGCGATCTCGGTTCCGTCCGCCCGCGGCCTGGCCGAACGCGCGACGCCCGAGCTTGGCGGTCTCGCGATCCTCGCGGGGGTCGGACTCGCCGCCTACCTGTGGATGCCGTCATCGATCATGCTCTCCCACACCCCGCACGGACGCGTCGGCTCGGCCGGCACCGTCCACACCTGGGGGTTGATCGCGGGGGCTGCGCTGATCGCGATCGTCGGCGCGCTCGACGACGCTCGCGACCTCCATTGGACGATCAAGTTGGCGGGCCAGGTCGCCGCGGCCGTGGTCGCCGTCAAGGCCGGCGCGGAGATCACCAACGTCACGATCCCGTTCATCGGCTCGCTGCAGTTCACCGACACGAGCGGGCCGCTGACGGTGATCTGGCTGGTGACCTTGATGAACATCGTCAACTTCAGCGACGGCGTCGACGGGCTCGCCGCCGGGGTCTGCACGATCGATGGGGTCGCCTTCGCCGTGATCGCGTTCAGCCTGCAGGGACCCGCCAGCGCGGCGGCGGTGCTGGCGGCGATCACCGCGGGTGCCGCGCTCGGCTTCCTGTTCCACAACTTCTACCCGGCGAAGGTCTTCATGGGGGACACCGGTGCCAACCTGCTCGGCTATCTGCTCGGCGTGGTGGCCGTGATCGGGTCGATCAAGACCAACGTCGTCATCGCCCTGGCGCTGCCACTGCTGATCCTCGCGGTCCCGTTCCTCGACACCGGGTTTGTCGTCGCCAAGCGTCTCAAGTACCGCAGGAAACCGTGGGCTGCCGACGCCGAGCACTTCCATCATCGGATGGCCCGAATCGGCTTCAGCCCTCGTAGGACAGTGATCTACCTGTACGCCTGGACCGTGATGCTCGCCGGCGTCGCGATCGCGCTTCGGTTCGTGCCCTACTCCGACCACCACGCCCACTACCGCCTCGGGTGGTCGGTCGTGATGGCCGCGATCCTGCTGATGGCGGCGGCGGCCAGCGTGTACCTCGTCTACGTGCTCGAGATCTTCAAGTTCAAGGGCCTGCGCACGATCCAGCTACGGCGACTCGATCCGGACACCACCGAGGAGCAGATCGACGAGACAGTCGAGCGCGACGTCGGGACCGGGGAGTTCGAGGTCGTGGGGAAGTAGTGGCGTGCACATCTCCCGCCTCGCCCAGTTGAGCTCGTTCATCACCGCGGATGGCTCGCGGATCCGGGAGATCGTCGGACCGAGCTGGACTGCGGCGCGCAACCAGAGCCTCGCCGAAGCGACCGTGAACCCAGGCGAGGAGACGCTCGAGCACTACCACCGCAGGTCCGAGGAGCTCTACTACTTCGTGGACGGGACCGGCCGGATGCGGCTGGCGGCGGACGAAGCCGAGGTGGTCGCGGGCGATTGCGTCGTGATCCCGCCAGGGACCCGGCACAAGCTGTGGAACACCGGAACCGAGCCGCTGGTGCTGCTGTGTTGCTGCGCCCCGGCCTATTCGGACGACGACACCGTGATGACGGGAAGATAGCTTCCTGATGCGGAGCTCCTCCGGCCTGACGAAGATCGAACTGGCCGGACTCGGAGTCGTCGCGATCTTCGTCGGGCTGGCGGCGCTCGGCCGCTACCTGGCCGGCTTCTCGGCGATCGTCGCGTTCGTCTTCGCGACCCTGGCGCTCGCGGGTCTGGCCTGGGTCGTCTCGATGGCCACCGAACAGGTCGGAGAGCACTTCGGCCCGGCGATCACCGGCACCCTTCAATCGACCGTCGGCAACCTGCCCGAGTTCTTCGTCGTCCTGTTCGCGCTGGAGGCACACCACACGGTCGTGGCCGAGACGGCGCTGGTCGGCTCGATCCTCGTCAACGCGCTGCTGGTCCTCGGGCTGGTCCTCGTCGCCGGCTCGAGCCGCGCGCCCGACGGCGTGATGCGCTTCAGCAAACGGCTGCCAAATGACACGGCGACCCTGATGCTGGTTGCGTCGTTCACGATCGTGCTGCTCGGGATCGTCAACGCGGGGAACGACCCCGCCGCGCTCCACACTCAGACGATCTCGATCGTCGGCGCCGCCGTGCTCCTGGTCGTCTATGCGATTTGGCTGAGCCAATACCTACGCGAGTCGCGCGACGCCCCGCCGGGAGCGCGCAAGCCGCCGAGGGTCCCGATCGCGATCAGCGTCACGCTGCTGGTCATCGGCGGCGTCGGCTCGGCGTTCGTCTCGGACTGGTTCGTACACGGGCTCGAGCCGACGATCCACCAGTTCCATCTCTCGCAGGCGTTCGCCGGGCTCGTGATCGTCGCGATCGCGGGGAACGCGGTGGAGCACGTGGTGGGAATCGCCCTCGCGTTCAAGGGGCACGCTGACCTCGCGATCTCGGTGGTGAAGAGCTCGGTCGCTCAGATCGCGGCGTTCCTGTACCCGCTGATGGTGCTCGTGTCGCTGCTCACGGCGAGCCACCTGACGTTCGCGGTGGCGCCCGTCTATGTCGGGGCGCTGGCGGTCTCGGCGATCCTGATCTGGCAGATCACCGGCGACGGCGAGGCGACGCTGTTCGAGGGCGTCGCACTGGCCGGCGTGTACATCGTGCTCGCGACGGTCGCGGCATTCGAGTAGTGGTCGCTCCTACCGGGCACGGGACCCGCGAACACGCGGCGCCGCTCCCTGGGAATGCTATTCTGACGTTTACGTAAGAAACTGATTTCCGCCACGGGAGGCGATGGCCCTGACAACGACGACCGAACAGCGACCCCAGCAGATTGGACCGCCACGGCGTCGACTCGGAGTCGACGCGGGCCACGACAGCTACAAGTGGTGGGCGCTCTCGTGTACCAGCCTGGGGATGCTGCTCGCGACGGTCAACTCGGGCACGCTGATCATCGCGCTGCCGGATCTGGAGCGTAGCCTCCACACGAGCCTGCTGACCCTGGTGTGGGTGATTCTCGTCTACATGATCGCCTCGACGGTGCTGGTGCTGAGCGCCGGGCGCCTGTCGGATCAGTTCGGACGCAAGCAGGCCTACATAGGCGGTTTTCTGGCGTTTGCGGCGGCGTCGCTCGGCGCGGGCTTCGCGGGTAGCGGCACGGAGCTGATCCTGTGGCGGGTCCTGCAGGGTGTCGGCGGCGCGTTCCTGTTCGCCAACGCCGCGGCGATCGTCACCGACGCGTTCCCGCGCGAGCAGCTCGGGGTTGCGATGGGGACGAACACGATGGTCGCGGCGGTCGGTCTGGTGATCGGCCCGGTACTCGGTGGCGCCCTCGTCGCCATCTCCTGGCATTGGGTGTTCTGGTTCAACGTCCCGTTCGGGTTGCTCGGTTCCGCGTGGGCGTTCGTGGTGCTTCACGAAATCACCGGCCGATCCGAAGACACCTCGTTCGACGCGCTCGGGACGATCACGTTCCTGCTCGGACTGACGGGGCTCGTGCTCGGGATCTCCAAGGGCGGCATCGAGGGCTGGCACAGCCCCCTGGTGTTCGGCGGCCTGATCGCGGCAGTGGTGTTCCTGCCGCTGTTCGTCGTGATCGAGCGCCACCACCGAGCGCCGATGCTCGACCTGACGATCTTCAAGAACCGGCTGTTCTCGGCTGCGGCGGCGGCGGCCTTCCTGAACGGACTGGCGCGGTTCGCGCTGATGTTCGTGTTTGTCTTCTACTTTCAGGGCGTGCAGGGCGACTCCCCGATCATGGCTGGGCTGAAGCTCGCGCCGCTGGCGGTCGGGATGGTGATCGCCTCGCCGATCGCTGGTATCTACGCCGACCGCCACGGATCGCGCGCGCTGTCGTCGATCGGGATGCTCGTGACCGCGCTCGGGCTCGGGCTGATGACCACGCTTTCGCGCGACACGAGCTACTGGTGGCCCGGGCTGTACATGCTCGTAGTGGGAATCGGCTCGGGCATGTTCAACTCGCCCAATACGGCCGCGATGATGGGCACCGTCGCCCCGCACCGGCGCGGAATCGCCGCCGGCGCCCGGGTCCTGGTGCAGAACACCGGCGCCGTCCTGTCAATCGCGTTCGTGATGGCGATCATCACCGCGGCGGTGCCGCAGACCGTCCTCTTCAACATCTTCTCGGGCCTCGGCCAGCGGATCAGCAGCGAGCAGCTGGCTCCGTTCCTGGCGAACATGCATACGGCGCTGTGGTGCCTGACCGCGGTTTCGATCCTCGGCGCCGTCGTGTCGTTCGCTCGGCCCAAGCACGTGTCCACCGGCGCGGCCGTCGACACGCCCGCGGCCGAGGCGGTGAAGGTCTGATGGCCACGGAATCGGCCTCGGCTGAGCGATCGATGCGGATCGGCGAGGTGGCTGAACTCACAGGGACGACGCCGCGCACGATCCGCTACTACGAGGAGATCGGTCTGCTCGGCTCCGCGAGCGAACGAGAGCAGGGCAAACACCGCTGCTACGCCGAGGCGGACGTCGAGCGGATCCGCGAAGTCGTCCGCCTCCGCGACCTGCTCGGGCTCTCGCTCGAGCAGCTCTCGCAGCTCGTGGAGGCCGAGACCGCTCGCGCCGAGATCCGGCGCGAGCTCGGGGAAACCGATGATCCCGACCGGCGGCGCGAGCTGCTGCGCCAGGCGCAGGCGCACATCGAGACTCAGCTCGGTTTGGTTCGCGAGCGCCTCGGCGAACTGAACGCTCTGCACGACCAGCTGGTCTCCAAGCAGCAGCTGGTCGCCGAGAAGATCGACGCGCTCGGTCGCGACCTCGGCGAGCAGGCGCGGACGACGGCTGTCACCCGTCGCGCCTGACAGCCTAAATTCCGCTAAAGTCGCGTCCGCCGGGCGGGAGGCCTGGCGTCCGGGCGCGGGATCCAACCCAGCGCGGGCACACGCAAACCAGCCGACTCTGCGGCCTGGGAATCGGTAGGATCCGGCGCCATCCAGCGGGCATGCCACTGCCCGCCAGAAGTATGTGTTATTTGTATCAAACCGTCTTTGGGTATGAAAAGAGCAGCGGGTGCTCGGCGAGTCGGCGCACGCAGATGCCGGACCGGATGCGCAACCGCCGGAGCCTCCGTTGGCGGTAGCGGGCCAGGTTGCTCCTGAACGCCCGACGCCGGCTGCGCTCGCGTACGTGGACGTGGCGGTCGTCGTGATCGCCGCCATCCCTGCGCTGATCCTCGGGGCACCGGTGTTCGGCTACGTCGTCGGTGGCGGAGCGTGGCTTCTGCAGCGCGCCATCCAGGCCACCGACCGGCGCTGGGCCGCGCGCCTCCGGGATCCCACGACCCAGGTTGGCGTGCACGTCTTTGAAGCCTTTGGACGGATCTGGCTGCTGGCGGGTGCGATCGTCCTGGCCGGCGTCGTCGGCGACCGCGCCGATGGACTCACCGCCGCGCTCGTGATTTTCGGGGCCTACTCGGTGGCCTTCGCGATCAGACTTATCAGTGGGCGGCCCGGGGAGCGCGCCTCCAGATGAGCGCGATCGCGGCGTCGGCGCCGACGCCGGCGGCGAACAAGCCGAAGCAGGGGATGAGCAGCGGCAGGAAGCTCGCGCTGGCGATCGTCGGCCTGTGGTTCGGGGGCCTCATCTTCTTCATCGCCGTCTTCGGCTTCAAGCCGCACAAGGCACCCGCGGTCGTCAGCGGCGTGTTCGCGCCGACCAACGAGTTCAAGCTCGACACCTGGTTCAGCATCGGCCCGATCGACTTCAACAAGGGCGTCCTCTACGTCGTGCTCGCCGGGCTGATCACGATCGGCGTGCTGGTGTGGATCTCGCGGCGGTTACAGCAACGGCCTGGGCGGCTCCAGGTCGCCGTCGAGATGTTCTACAACCTGATCAGCGGGATGACCCGGGAGAACCTCGACGACTCCATGTCGAAGAGGTACTTCCCGTTCATCGCGACGCTGTTCGTGTTCATCCTCGTGTCGAACCTGATCGGCTACATCCCGCTGCCGATCAACTCGATCGACAAGTTCACGATCGGCGGCGTGCACATACCGAGCTTCCAGCTCTACGCCGCCGTCACGAACGTCGCCTTTCCGCTGATCCTGGCGCTGATGGTGTTCGTTCTGTTCACCTGGGAGCGACTCAAAGCCCATCACGGAGTGATCGGCTTCTTCAAGAGCCTGATGCCCGCGGGGGTGACCGGCGGCATCGTGCCGCTGATCTTCGGGATCGAGCTCCTCTCCTACTTCCTGCGGCTGATCTCGCTTACCGTCCGTCTGTGGGCCAACCTGCTCGCCGGTCACATGCTGATCGCGTTCATGGGTGGCGAGCTCGGCGTGCTCGTAGGCGACCAGTGGGTGCAGTGGCTGCTGCTGCCGATCGGCATCGCGATCTTCCTTTTCGAGGCCGTCCTGATCGCCGGCCTGCAGGCGTTCATCTTTGCCATCTTGACGGCCATCTACCTCGGCGACGCCGTCTCCAGTCACTAACAAGGAGCTATCGACTCAATGTTTGCCCACTTCCTGACGATCCTTCATCCGCTGTTGACGGCGGTGGTGGATCCCACCACCTACGGCGAGAAGGCGGGCCGCGCGATCGCGCTCGGCGTCGGCGCCGGCGGCGGCGCCGCCGGGGCCGGCACCGGCATCGGCTCCGTGTTCGCCTCCGCGATCCAGGCCAAGACCCGGCAGCCCGAGTTGCGACAGGACATCGAGCGCGACCAGTGGCTTGGCTTCGCGCTGACCGAGGCGACCTTCTTCTACGGCCTGGTCGGCGGCTTCATCGCCTTCTTCCTCTAGAGCAGACGATGCCTGCAGCAGCACACACGCCTCTCGCCGCCAGCGGATCGTTCCTGATCACCCCCAACGTGGGGCTGATGATCTGGGTCCTGGTCGTATTCCTGATCTCATACCTGATCCTGCGCAGGTGGGTGTTCCCGGTCATCGGGCAGGCGCTCGACCGTCGCGCCCAGACGATCAACGGCGAGATCGACGCCGCCGAGAAACTCCGCACAGACGCGCAGCAGGTTCTCGATGAGTACCGCGAGCGGTTGGCGGAGGCGCGCTCGCAGGCCGATGAGATCGTCACCCGCGCAAGGCAGGCGGGCGACGCGCACCAGAAGGAAGCGGTCGAGGCCGCGCGCGCGGAACGCGAGCGACTGATCGAGCAGACCCGTCGCGACGTCCAGTCGGAGACCCGACGGGCGATCGACGAAATCCGCCGCGAGGTGGCCGATCTGACCGTGCTGGCAACCGAGAAGGTGACGCGCAAGACGTTGAATGACGCCGACCAGAAGCGGCTGGTCGAGGACGCGCTGTCGGAGCTCGACTTCAGCGCACTCAGCGGGGGGAATAACTAGTGGGCCCGGTGGCCCGGGGCTAGTTGACAACCGCCATGGAAGAGATCGCCGAGGTGTACGCACGGTCGCTGTTCGAGGTCGCCGAGGAGCAGGACCGGCTCGACCCGATCCACGAGCAGCTGGGGCAGTTCGCCGACGCCCTGGCCGCCAATCGCGACATGGCGATCTTCCTGTTCTCGCCGTACTTCTCGACCGATGAGAAGGAGAATGGCCTGCGGCGCGCGGTGCACGGCGCCGAGCCGATCTTCATGAACTTCCTGGAAGCGCTGCTCGAGCGCCACCGGATGCCCGCGATCTTCCGCATTCGCAGCCGCTTTGACGCGATGTGGGACGACGCCAACAAGCTGCTGCCGGTCGAGGTCACGAGCGCCGTCGCGCTCGACCCCGAGACCGTCGAAAGCCTTGGGCGGCGGATCGGCGAGCAGACCGGGAACGAGATCGAACTGTCCAGCCGGGTCGATCCCGAGATCCTCGGCGGAATCGTCCTGCGGGTGGGCAACTTCATCATGGACGCGTCGATCCGCAGCCGTCTAGAGCAACTTCGCCGGGAAGTGGCGCAGACTTAGTCGGACCCACCCACCCCCGGCCACCCGTCCACTGGCCACCTGCCAAGCTTCCATCAACCACGCCGCGCAGCGCCAAGGAGCCGTATCGAACATGCAGATCAACCCAGACGAGATCACCTCCATCCTGAAGAGCCGGATCGAGGGCCTCGACACCTCGAACGCCGACCTGACAGAGGTGGGGACGGTCCTGTCCATCGCCGACGGAATCGCTCGCATTCACGGGCTTGAGAACTGCATGTCGTTCGAGATGCTGGATCTGCCGCACGGCGTCACCGGGCTGGCGCTCAACCTCGAATCCGACAACGTCGGCGCGGTGCTGTTCGGCGAGTGGGAGCACATTTCCGAGGGCGACACGGTCAAGCGGACCAAGCGCCTGCTGGAGATCCCGGTAGGCGAGGACCTGCTCGGCCGGATCGTCGACCCGCTCGGCAATCCGCTCGATGGCAAGGGGCCGATCCACACGACCGAGACGCGCCCGATCGAGCACAAGGCCCCCGGGGTCGTGCAGCGCCAACCCGTGAAGGAGCCGATGCTGACGGGTCTGAAGGCGATCGACTCGATGATTCCGATTGGCCGCGGCCAGCGGGAGCTGATCATCGGCGACCGGCAGACGGGCAAGACCGCGATCGCGGTCGACACGATCATCAACAACCGCGACAGCGGGCTGATCTCGGTCTATGTCGCGATCGGACAGCGCAAGGCGACCGTCGTGGCGCTCGCGAAGACCCTCGAGGACGCCGGCGCGCTGGACAACTCGATCATCGTCATGGCCGCGGCCGACGAGTCCGCGCCGATCACCTACCTGGCCCCGTACGCAGGGTGCGCGATGGGCGAGTATTTCCTCTACAACGGCCGCCACGCGCTGGCGATCTACGACGATCTCACCAAGCACGCCTATGCCTACCGGCAGATGTCGCTGCTGCTGCGCCGCCCGCCGGGGCGCGAGGCCTACCCCGGCGACGTCTTCTATCTGCACTCACGGCTGCTCGAGCGCGCCGTCAAGCTGAACGACGATCTCGGCGCCGGCAGCCTGACGGCGCTGCCGGTGATCGAGACGCAGGCGGGGGACGTTTCGGCGTACATCCCGACCAACGTGATTTCGATCACCGACGGCCAGATCTTCCTGGAGCCGAAGCTGTTCTACTCAGGCGTCCGGCCGGCGATCAACGTGGGCATCTCGGTCTCGCGGGTCGGCGGTGCTGCTCAGATCACGCCGATGCGCCGGGTCGCCGGCCGGCTGAAGCTGGAGCTCTCGCAGTACCGCGAGCTGGAGGCGTTCTCGCAGTTCGGTTCTGAGCTCGATCCCGAGACGCAGCGGACGCTGGCGCGCGGCGAGCGGCTCGTCAAGACGCTCAACCAGAGCGAGCGCCAACCATTGCCGATCGAGATCCAGGTCGTCCAGATCTACGCCGCGACCAACGGCTACCTGGACCGGATCGAGGTCGACAAGGTCGAGAAGTTCCTCGCCGGGCTGTCGGACTCGGTGCGTGCGGGCTCTGGAGAGGTGCTCGAGAAGATCGCCGGAGGCGACTGGTCCGACGAGACTCAGGAAGCGGTCAAGGCCGCCGTCAGCCAGTACGCCGAGGACTTCGGCTACGACCTCGACGAGGAGGGCCACCCGCTCGAGGACGTCGACGTCATCGCCGCCTAGGCGACCGGCGGATAGGCAGATTCGTGGCAGCTTTGTCAGAGACCTCGACACCCGGGTGGACCCCTTAACGCATGCCCTCGCAGCGAGACGTTCGCAACCGCATCGCGTCGGTCAAGAACATCCAGACGATCACTCGTGCGATGGAGATGGTCGCCGCGGCGCGACTGCGCCGCGCCGAGCAGCGGATCAGCGCTCTGCGGCCCTACGCGGACGCGATCCGGCGGATGACCCGGGAGGCCGCCGACGCCGCCGGCGCGGTGCCGAGCATGCCGATCCTGTCCGAGCACGAGTCGCTGTCGAATGCGGGCCTACTCCTGATCGCCGGCGATCGCGGCCTCGCCGGCGCCTTCAACTCGCAGATCGTCCGCGCCGGGGTCGCGTCCGGTCGCGACTATGAGGCAAGCGGCGTGACGCCGCTGTACTTCGCCTCCGGCCGGCGGCCGGCGTCATCGTTGACGTTCCGCGGGCTGCAGGTCGTTGCGAGCTTCACCGGGTTCTCCGACCGCCCCGCCTACGCCGATGCGCGACGGATCGCCGAGCGGCTGATGACGGCGTACGTCGACGGCGACGTCGACCGCGTCGAGATCATCTACAACGGCTACATCTCGCCGATCTCGCAGGTCGTCAGGCGCGAGACGCTGCTGCCGCTGCAACAGGCGAGCGTGCTGGATGACGAGCAGCAGGAAGCGGGCGAGGACGCCGGGTCGGGCGAGGAGCAGCCGCGCCGGCGGGCGCTGGTCGAGTACGAGCCCGACCCCGACGAGATCCTGCAGCGCCTCGTTCCGGACTACGTTGAGATCTCGATCTTCAGAGCTCTGTTGGAGTCGACGGCGTCCGAGCACGGCGCCCGGATGACCGCGATGCGCAACGCCTCGGACAATGCCGGCACCCTGATCGAGGACCTCACTTTGGAGATGAACAGAGCGCGCCAGGCGGCGATCACCCAGGAGATCATGGAAGTCGTAGCCGGCGCTGAGGGCGTCTAGTGCACTAGGGGTGACTTTGGCGGCCATGTCGGCGCCAAAGTCGGGCCCCCAGGGAGTGCCACTGAACTGAGACGAGAATAGGTCTTTTAGAACATGGAGCGATATGTCAGCGACAACTGAGACGCAGCAAAACACCCCAGCGACGGATGAGGGGCAGAACATCGGCCGGATCGAGGAGATCCAGGGGGTCGTGATCGAGGCCGTGTTCCCGCACAAGCTGCCCGAAATCAACCACGCGATCACGATCAAGCGGCCGGAGGCCGCGCGAGCCGAGGAGGACCTCGATATCGCCGCCCAGGCCGACGACTTGCTCGTCTGCGAGGTGCAGCAGCACCTCGGCGACGACCGGGTTCGAGCGGTAGCGATGGACAGCACGGATGGGCTGTCGCGGGGAACCGAAGTCCTCGACACGGGCGCTCCGATCACGGTGCCGGTGGGTCGCGTGACGCTGGGCCGGATCTTCAACCTGCTGGGCGAGCCGATCGACCTCGGTGAGCCGATCAGCGCAGACGTCGAGCGCTGGCCGATCCACCGGGACGCGCCGAGCATCGAGGCGCTGAGCCCGACCACCGAGATGTTCGAGACCGGGATCAAGGTGGTCGACCTCCTGGCCCCGTACGCCAAGGGCGGCAAAGTCGGCCTGTTTGGCGGCGCCGGGGTGGGCAAGACCGTGATCATCCAGGAGCTGATCCACAACCTCGCCCAGGAACACGGCGGCCTGTCGGCGTTCTGCGGCGTCGGCGAGCGCTCGCGCGAGGGCAACGACCTCTGGCTCGAGATGAAGGAATCGGGCGTGATCGACAAGACCATGCTGGTCTTCGGCCAGATGAACGAACCGCCCGGTGCTCGCATGCGCGTCGCGCTGTCGGGGCTGACGATGGCGGAGTACTTCCGCGACCAGGAGGGTCAGGACGTCCTCCTGTTCATCGACAACATCTTCCGGTTCGTGCAGGCGGGCTCGGAGGTGTCGGCGCTGCTCGGGCGAATGCCCTCCCAGGTCGGGTACCAGCCGACGCTCTCCGAGGAGATGGGCCAGTTGCAGGAACGGATCACGTCGACCCGGAAGGGTTCGGTGACCTCGATCCAGGCGATCTACGTTCCCGCCGATGACCTCACCGATCCGGCGCCGGCGTCTGCGTTCGCCCACCTCAACGCGACCACCACGCTGTCTCGGTCGATCGCCTCGAAGGGCATCTACCCGGCGGTCGACCCGCTCGACTCGACCTCGACGATCCTGAAGCGTGAGATCGTCGGCGACGAGCACTTCGACGTGGCCAACAACGTCAAGATGGTGCTGCAGCGCTACAAGGAGCTGCAGGACATCATCGCGATCCTCGGGATCGACGAGCTCTCCGACGATGACAAGGTCACGGTCAACCGCGCGAGGAAGATCGAGCGATTCCTGTCGCAGCCGTTCCATGTCGCCGAACAGTTCACCGGCACCCCCGGGGTGTACGTGCCGATCGCCGAGTCGATTCGTGGCTTCAACGAAATCCTCGAGGGCAAGCATGACGAGCTGCCCGAGCGCGCCTTCTTCATGAAGGGCACGATCGACGACGTCGTCGCGGACGCCAAGCGCGACTAGGGACTGTAACCGGCCCGCCCGCCCGCACGGAGGACTCCGCCGATGCCACACACCAAATTCCAGGTAGAGGTCCTCACCCCCGAGGGCGAGATGTTCAACGAAGAGGTCGAGATGGTCTCGACGCGCACGACGCTGGGCGAGATCGGGATCCTCGCCAATCACGAACCGGTGCTCGCAACGCTCGAGCCGACCGAGCTGCGTCTGTATCGCAGCGACACCGAGATCGTGCGGTTCGCGCAGAGCGAGGGCTACCTGCAGGTCGGCGGCAACCACGCGATGCTGCTCGTGCAGGAGGCGATCACCCCGGACCAGCTCGACGTCGGCGTGCTGCGCGAGCGGCTGGCGGAGGCCGAGCGAGAGCTCGAGGGCGCCGGCGAGGACAGCGAGCAGCGGCGTCAGGCGCTGCGCAACCAGCGCCGCTGGCAGGCGTTCCTAAGGATCGCCGAAAGCTAGTGGGGCTCCCAGAAACACTCCCGGGAGACCCACTAGTGGGCGCTTCAGGCAGCCTCTTAGCCTCAGGCCCAGCCCGGCCGTATTCTGAGCGGATGGTCGATGAGCGAGTGCTCGCCGAGCGGTTGATCCGCTATGACACGTCGCGCCCGGAGGAGCTCGTGGCGGCGGCAGGATTCGTCCGCGGCTGGCTCGAATCACGCGACATCGAGGTTCGCGAGCAAGAGGCGCGAGGGCTGCCGGTGATGGTCGCCGAGGTCGGCGGCGGCAAAGGCGTGCCGTGCGTGGTCTTCCACGGTCATCTCGACGTCGTTCCCGGGAGGCCCGAGCAGTTCGAACCGCACATCTCCGGAGATCGCCTGGTCGGGCGCGGCGCCTACGACATGAAGGGCGGCCTGGCGGCGATGATGTGCGCGCTCAAGGACGTCGAGGGCCAGCGACGGATCCGCGTCCGGCTGGTCTGCGTCGGGGACGAAGAGTCGGAGGATCTCGACGTCAGGTCAACCGACGAGGTGGTCGCCCGTGGGCTGGGCGGCGATTTTGCGATCACCGGCGAGCCGACCGATCTGCACATCGGCGTCGAGGCGAAAGGGGTGCTGGTGATGCGGATCGTCGTCCACGGTCGCGCCGCGCACAGCTCGACGCCCTGGCTCGGGGACAACGCGGTGCTGAAGGCGATCGACGTCTTCCGGGCGATCGAGACATTGCCGTTCAGCCGAGAGGCGTCGGACCTGTTCCCGCGGCCGTCGATCAACCTCGGGCGGATCGACGGAGGCGACGCGCTCAACATGGTCCCAGACCGCTGCACGATGTGGGTCGACGTCCGGTACCTGCCCGGCCAGGACCCGGCGGAGATCCTCGAGCAAGTGCGCGCGATCCCCGAGATCGAGGTGGAGCGGACGTTCGTGCACCCGACCGTCTCGGTCGCCCGTACCGACCCCTACGTCCAGGCACTGCGCGAGGCGGTCTGCCGCTCGACGAGCGGGGAGGTGATGAGCGTCGGCCGCGACGGCGCCTCCGACGCAGCGTCGTTCATCAGGGCGGGGATCCCGGCGGTCGAGTTCGGGCCCGCCGGCGGTGGCCATCACGGACCCGGAGAGTGGGTATCGCTGGCGAGCCTGTCCGCGTACCGGCGGGCGCTGGGTGACTTCATCCACGCGCTCCCGATGTCGCTCAGAGCGCTGCGCACGATCCAGGGAGGTCTGGCGTCGTGAAGCTCATGCCTCGCACCCGCGGCGGCGCGCTGTGGCGGTTCCTGCTGGGGGCGCTCGTGGTGGTCGCCTGCGCCGCCGGGACGACCGCGGTCGCCGGATTGCTCGAGGTCAAGAACATCGTCGACGAGCTGAAACTCGGGAAGCCGCTGAAGCACGTCAAGGAGCTGACCCTGCCTCCACCCGGATCACCGCAAACCCTGCTCTTGATCGGCGCCGATCACCGGATCGGCCAGGGCACCGGGATCGGCAACACCGACACGATGATGCTGGCCAGGATCAACGACGCCTCGGCGACGATCAACCTGCTGTCGGTACCGCGCGATCTGGAGGTCACGACCGCCGATGGGGGGATCACCAAGCTCAACTCGATCTACTCGACGAGCGGCCCGGGCGGGCTGCTGACGGTGCTGAAGAGCCAGGTGTTCCCGGGCCTGAAGGTCAACCACATCCTGATCGTCAGCTTCCTCGGCTTCTCGCGGATGATCGACGCGATCGGCTGCGTCTACACGATGGTCGACCACCGCTACTACAACAACACTGCCGTGACCGACTACTCGAGCATCAACATCGAGCCCGGCTACCAGCGCCTCTGCGGCGACAACGCCGGGCCGACGGGCGCGCTCGCGTTCGTGCGCTTCCGCCACACCGACTCCGATCTGGTCCGCGAGTCGCGCCAGCAGGATTTCATCCGCTGGGCGAAGGATGGGTTCAGCACCGCCGACCTGTTGACCGGGAAGAGCCATCTGATCAAGGTCTTCGCCCAAAACACCCAGACCGACCAGAACCTCGACAGCACGGATGGCCTGATCAACCTGGCCGATCTGGCGATCAACGCCAACGGACACACGCTGAAGAGCTTCCCGTTCCCGGTCGACAGCACTCCCACCATCGGCAGCGCCAGCTACATCGAGTCCGACCGAACACGCGAGGAGGAGATCTACCACGCGTTCATGACGCCGACCAGGAACCCCGCTCCGGCGCTGCCGGCGAAGCGATCGCAGCAGCGCGCTCGGGGCGGCAAACGCACGGTCAAGCACACACACCATTCGGCGATCTCCACCACCGGCCTGATTGCCGACACGGGCGACGGGCGCTCGCAGGCCGCGCAGCTCGGCAAGATCAAGATGCCCGTCTACTACCCGTACGACATCGTCAGCGGCCCGTACGCCGGATACTGCTTCACCGAGACCGCCAACTGCGACCAGCCGCCCAACCCCTCGAGCGTCTACGAGAACTCCTACCCCCGCAAGTACTGGATCCGGGCGCCCGACGGGACCAAGTATCCGTCGTACGTGATGACGCTGGTCGTCAACCCGGCGCTCGGCGAGTACTACAGCGTTCAGGGAACGACCTGGAAGACGCCGCCGATCCTCACCCATGCACCGCTCGCACGTGTGCAGGTGGTCAACGGCCGCAGGCTCTACGTGTACGAGAACGGCGGCAACATCAGCGTTGTCGCGATGCATACAAGCCATGGCGTCTACTGGATCTCCAACACGCTCGTGGACTCGATCCCGAACTCGCAGATGGTCGCGATGGCCGCCTCACTCACGCTCGCGCGGTGACCGCCCCCGCGGGGCGAAGTTGGAGCCGATAATCTGACGACGCTCATGAATTCGGCGCAGCGCGAACCGGTGGCCGTGATCGGCACCGGATACGTAGGGCTCGTGACCGCCGCCGGCTTTGCCGAGCTGGGCAACGAGGTTTGGTGCGTCGACATCGACCCCGACAAGGTGCGGCGCCTGCAGCGCGGCGAGGTCCCGATCTACGAGCCGGGCCTGGCCGAGTCGATCGCCGCCCGTGGGGCGCGGATGCACTTCAGCACCGAGCTGGCGTCCGCGCTCGAGCACACTCGGCTGCTGTTCGTAGCCGTCGGAACGCCGCCGACCTATTCGGGCGACGCCGATCTGAGCGCCGTCCACTCGGTGGTGGAGGCGATGCCGGAGTCCGACCGCCACGCGCTGGTGATGAAGTCGACCGTGCCGGTCGGAACCGGCGCGGCGATCCGCCGCGCGCTGGCCGATCGCGGCAAGGCCGGCTTCTCCTACGTTTCCTGTCCCGAGTTCCTCAAGGAGGGCTCGGCGCTCGAGGATTTTCGCCATCCCGACCGGGTGGTGGTCGGCGACGCCGGGGACTGGGCCGGCGACGCGGTGGTCGACCTGTACGCGCCGCTGAACGCCCCGATCGTCAGAACCGACATCGCCAGCGCCGAGATGATCAAGCTGGCGGCGAACGCGTTCCTCGCCACCAAGATCTCGTTCATCAACGAGATCGCCAACGTCTGCGAGGAGACGGGCGCGGATGTGCTCGAGGTGGCGCGGGGGATGGGCCTTGACCAGCGGATCGGTGAGCACTTCCTGCGACCCGGGATTGGATTCGGGGGGTCATGCCTGGTCGGCGACGAGACCCTGCTCGTGCGTCACCGGGGGCGAACGACACTGATGAGTTTCGAGCGTTTATGGACGACGCTCGCGCGCGATCAGAACGCCGCGGACGGCGTCATCGAGCCGCACGACCTGAAAGTGCTCGCCTGGCTCCCTGGCGAGCATGCGCCGATATTTCTGTCCGTTCTGTGCGTGACCCGCCGCGACTATTACGGCGAGATCATCGAGGTGCAGACGAAGATGGGACGGCGGGTGGCAGCAACGGCGGACCACCCGTTCTTGGTCAGCGACGGCCGGGGCTCGTTCCCGGAGCGGAAGCTTGCGGCGGACCTCGATACAGGGGACTGGCTGCCGGTTGCGATGGGTGGCGCGGAGGAGTGGGAGGGAGTCAGCACTGCGTCGCTGCTGAATGCGGCAGAGGTCGCCGAGATTGCCCCGGACAAGCTGATCGTCCGGCCTCAGCGAGAGGAGATCCAGCGAATCGTGCAACTGCCGATGGCGGACCGTCGAGCGATCTTCGCCCGATCGGCGTCTGTCGCCGCCCGGACCGGGGACGTGCGCCGGACCGGAACGCTGCGACTTGACGAGGCCGAGCGGGCAGACCTGACGCTGGCCTCGGCGACGCTCGGAACGACCAAGAACGGGAACCATGCCACTAGCCTGATCTCCCTCGATGAGCAGTTCTGGCGGGTCGTCGGCCTTTACCTGGCCGAGGGGTGCACCACGGTCGCCACGCGCGGGAGGATCCAGTGGTCGTTTCATCCAACGAAAGAGGAACACCTCGTCGACGAGGTGGTTGAGTTCTGGCTGCGGCACAACGTTCGCTCCGCGGTGCATCGCAAGCCGACCGCCAAGGTCGTCAGTGTCAGCTCGAGGCTGCTCGCCGCCTGGTGGACCCAAGTGCTCGGCCTCGGTCGCACCAGTTACGAGCAACGGCTCCCCGACCAGATCTGGGACCGGCCTACACACGATCGCTGGGCGCTCCTGTCGGGCCTGTTCGAAGGAGACGGTTCGTGGTCGCTGGTAAGCGGCGGCCCGAGCGTCGTGATCGAACTCGGGACAGTCAGCGATGAACTCGCCGACGGCGCAATGCGGCTTCTGGCAAGCGTCGGCGTGATGGCCTCGCAGCGCATCGGGCGAGTGGCCAAGTCCACCAAAGACACCCATTGGATCCGGATCGCCGGTGCGCGTCAGGTGGAGCGAGCGATCCGGCTCGTCCCAGAGCGTGACCGCCCCGGGGTGCTCGCTTCAATTGCCCGCCAACAGAAGCGGATCGCCCCGACCGGCTACCGCCGTTTTGATGACGGAACCGCCTGGGTGAGAGTGACCCGCGCCGAGCCCCGAGCATTCGGCGGATCGGTTTATTCGCTTGAGGTCCCGTACGCACATACCATCGTCACCTCCAATGCACTAGTTTCAAGCAATTGCTTCCCAAAAGATGTTTCCGCCCTCAAGCAGCTCGCCGGCAACTCCGGCTACCACTTCCAACTGCTGACCGCGGTGATCGAGGTCAACGAGCTCCAGAAACGCCGGGTGATCGCGAAGCTGCAGAAGCATCTGGGAACTCTCGTCGGCAAGACGGTGACGCTGCTCGGGCTCGCCTTCAAGGCGAACACCGATGACATGCGCGAGGCCTCCTCGCTGGTCTTGGCTGCCCGCCTGCAGGCGGATGGAGCACGGGTACGGGCGTATGACCCCGTCGCCGAGGACGAGGCGCGCAAGCTGATGACCGGCGTCGAGTTCGCGTCCTCGGCGCTCGAGGCGATCGCCGGAGCCGATGCGATCGTGCTCGTCACCGAGTGGCCCGAGTTCGGCGAGCTCGATTGGGACGAGGTCGCGAGGTCGACCAACGGTCGCGTGTTGATCGACGGGCGCAACTACATCGACGGCGAGGCGGCGCGGGCCGCCGGGTTTGCCTACGAAGGCATCGGCCGCGCGCCTTACGCACCGGGCCGCTAGGGTGCGTGCCGAGACCACAGGCCGGGGGCGATGGCGATGCAGGCTTTGATACTGGTTGGAGGGGAGGGCTCGCGCCTGCGGCCGCTGACCTCGACGATGCCCAAGCCGATCGTGCCGCTCGTCGATCAGCCGTTCCTCAGCTACATGCTCGAGTGGCTCCGTCGCCACGGGGTCGACGACGTCGTGTTGTCGTGCGGATTCCTCGCCGACGGGGTGAAAGAGGTGCTCGGCGACGGCGGGCGCTACGGCGTCAGCCTGACCTACGTCGAGGAGCCGGAGCCGCTCGGGACCGGCGGGGCGCTGAAGTACGCCGAGGAGTTGCTGGCCGAGCGCTTCTTCATGCTCAACGGCGACGTCCTGACCGATCTCGACCTGACGGCGCAGCTCGCGCAGCACGAGCGCACCGGCGCACGGGCGACGCTGGCGCTGGTTCCCGTCACCGATCCCAGCGCCTATGGCCTGGTGCCGCTGGGCGACGACCGCTCGGTCCGCGAGTTCCTGGAGAAGCCCGGTGCCGACGAGGTCGTCGACACCAATCTGATCAATGCCGGCGCGTACATCCTCGAGCGCGAGGTGCTTGCCGGGTTGGCCCCCGCGGGGACCAACATCTCGATCGAACGCGACGTGTTCCCGACGCTCGTCGGTCACGGACTGTACGGCTGCCCGTCCGACAGATACTGGCTCGACATCGGGACGCCGAGGCGCTACCTGCAGGCTACCTTCGACATCCTGGAGGGGAACGTCGAGACCGGCATCGGGGCGCGGCTGAGCGACGCCGGCATGCGGCTGCTGGACGACGTGCAGGCGAAGGGCCGCGTCGTCGCTCCGGCGGTGATCGGCACCGACTGCGTGGTCGGCCGCGGCGCGATTGTCGGCGGCCGGGTCGTGCTCGGCAACGACGTGCGGATCGGTGACGGCTCCCGGGTCGAGAGCTCGGTCCTGCTCGATGGCGTCAGCATCGGAGCGGGGTGCATCATCAGCGACGCGATCATCGGGCCGGCAGTGACGATCGGCTCGCGGTGCCGAATCGCGGATGGCGTCGTGCTCGGCCGGGCGGTCCGGATCGGATCCGACAACACGCTCGCGGCTGGGGTCCGTATCTTCCCTGACGTGGAGCTACCAGACGAGGCGATCAGGTTTTGAGCACGACCCTGAGCTTGTCGCCCGACGCGATCGCGGAAGTCGACATCAGCCGTCAGGTCACCGAGACGCTCGGGCTGCACGACCATCTTCGCGACGCGCTGTGGCGCGTGGAGTCGGCCGAACTGAGGCCCCACGACTCGCCCGGTGGGCTTGTGGTCGCAGGGATGGGCGGGTCGTCCATCGGCGGGGCGTTGGCCTGCGCCGCGCTCGGCGACCGGGCGTCGCGACCGATCATGCTCGCCCAGGACTACGGGCTTCCCTCCTGGACGACCCCGGACACGACCGTCCTGTGTGCCAGCTACTCGGGCAACACCGAAGAGACGCTGGCCGCCTACACCGGGGCGCAGGCGCTCGGCGCGACGACGATCGTCGCGACCACGGGCGGCAAGCTCGCCGAGCTGGCGCGAGCCGACGATGTGCCCGTGATCCCCTTCCCGGGTGGATTCCAGCCGCGCGCGGCGGTCGGTTACATGCTCGTCGCCGCACTCGAGGTGGCGGCGCTGTGCGGAGCCGCCGCGCAGGTGCGCTCCGAGATCGATGTGGCCGCCGGTCACGCTGAACAGCTGGCGGCGCGGTGGGGCCCCGACGCCGGCGCCGACAACCTTGCCAAGACGCTCGCACGCGCACTCCACAGCACGATTCCGCAAATCTGCGGCGCCGGACTCACGGTGCCGGTCGCGTACCGATGGAAGACGCAGATCAACGAGAACGCGAAGATGCCCGCGTTCGCCTCCGACCTCCCCGAGGTCGATCACAATGAGATCGCGGGCTGGGACGGCGCCCGCGCGCTGGGTCCGTTCAGCGCGGTCTTCCTGGACGACTCGGACCTACACCCGCGCGTCAAACAGCGGATCGAGCTCACCCGTGGTCTGATCGCCAGTCGCGGCGCCCCGACGTTCAGGGTCGAGACGGACGGCCAGACTCGCCTCGAGCGGCTCGTGTCGGTGCTCTTGCTGGGCGATCTGGTCTCTCTGTACATGGCGGTGCTGCGCGGCGTCGACCCGGCCCCGGTGGAGACGATCGACTCGCTGAAGGCGGCGCTGAACCAGGGATGAGCCCGTGACCGAGGTCGCGGTGCACGGTGGCTGCCTGTGTGGCCGCGTCCGCTTCGAGCTGACAGCGGCGCCGACACTCGCGGGCTACTGCCACTGCACGCGCTGTCAGCGACGGACCGGGACGGGGTCCTCGGTGCAGGCGCGGATCGACGGCCGCACCTTCAGGCTCCTCACCGGCGATGACCTCGTCCGTGGCTGGCATCCACCGGGCGGCGGCTTCGAGAAGTGCTTCTGCGCCGAATGTGGGGCGCATCTGTTCTCGCGCAGCCCCGATGACCCCACGCAGATGAGCATCCGCATGGCAGCGTTCGACGAGGATCCGGGCGTGCGTCCGAGCTACCGGCAGTTCGTCGCCTACGCCGCCGCCTGGGAGCAGATCCCCGATGATGGCCTCGAGCGGTTCGGAGAAGCGCGGCCCCGTCCGCAGTTCGACGGCTGAGCAGCAGGTGTCGCGCGTGGCCCGCGGGGCGCGCCGCCCGGCGGCGGGCGGGGTCTCCCGGCCGCTTTCGGAGACCCGTCGCCTGACGCCGTCGCAAACCTTGACACGCTCGTGGTAACGTACTGGGCGAATGGATGGTCTGACGATCCACGAGGCATCGGAGACGACCGGTTGGTCGGCGCGGATGCTCCGCTACATCGAGCAGGCCGGCCTCGTATCGCCGGGCCGGACGGCGTCCGGGTATCGGATCTACGGACCCGCGGAGCTCCAGCGACTCCGCACGCTGAAGGAGCTTTTGAACCGCTTCGGCGTCGCCCTCTCGGAAGTGGCGTTTGCCGCCCGCCTCGATGCCGACACCGCGCTTCAGCGCGCAATCGAGGAATGGCTCAAGGACACGGCCAGACGGCCCGATGACGTCGAGCCGGCGGACTGGCTGCGCTTCGAGCAGGACAAACACGAGCGACTTCTGGGGGTGACCGTGGCGGCCACAGTCGGGCCCCCAGGGTCTCTAGGGGTGACTGTGGCGGCGACGTGGCCGCCACAGTCGGGCCCCCAGGCTGAGTCACTCGAGAGCGACTGATTACCTCGCCGCAGGACGACCACACACCCATGGGACTACGACGTGACCGGAGAGACATATGAGCACCACCGCAGCGCTGACTGACTTCAAGGTCGCCGATCTGAGCCTGGCCGAATTCGGCCGCAAGGAGATCGGCCTGGCCGAGCACGAGATGCCGGGGTTGATGGCGACCCGGCGCGAGCACGCCGACGCACAACCGCTGAAGGGAGCGCGGATCACCGGTTCGCTGCACATGACGGTCCAGACCGCGGTGCTGATCGAGACGCTGGTGGCGCTTGGCGCCGAGGTCCGGTGGGCCTCCTGCAACATCTTCTCGACCCAGGATCACGCGGCCGCCGCCGTCGTCGTCGGCCGCGACGGCACGCCCGAGAACCCGTCCGGGACGCCGGTCTTCGCGTGGAAGGGCGAGACACTCGAGGAGTACTGGTGGTGCGCCCAGCAGGCGCTCACCTGGCCCGCTGATCCTGATTCGGACACCGATTCGGATTCCCGCCCGGGCGGGGATCGGGTTTCCGGGCCGAACCTGATCCTCGACGACGGCGGCGACGCGACCCTGCTCGTCCACAAGGGCGTCGAGTTTGAGCGTGCCGGTTCGGTGCCGGATCCCTCGACCGCCGACTCGGAGGAGTACCGGTTCGTGCTGGAGCTGCTCGCGCGCACGCTCGAGGAGGATCCGCAGCGGTGGACGAGGGCCGCCGCCGGCATCCGCGGAGTCAGCGAGGAGACGACGACGGGCGTCCATCGCCTCTACCAGTTCGCCCAGCAGGGAACGCTGCTGTTCCCGGCGATCAACGTCAACGACTCGGTGACCAAGTCGAAGTTCGACAACAAGTACGGCTGCCGCCATTCGCTGATCGACGGGATCAACCGCGGAACCGACGTGCTGATTGGCGGCAAGGTCGCGGTCGTCTGCGGCTACGGCGACGTCGGCAAGGGCTGCGCCGAATCGTTGCGCGGTCAGGCCGCTCGCGTCGTCATCACCGAGATCGACCCGATCTGTGCTCTGCAGGCCGCGATGGACGGCTTCCAGGTTGCGCTCCTGGAGGATTTCGTCTCCACCGCGGACATCTTCATCACCACGACCGGCAACAAGGACGTGATCACGGCGGCCCACATGGCGCAGATGAAGCACCAGGCGATAGTCGGGAACATCGGCCACTTCGACAACGAGATCGATATGGCCGGATTGGCGGCGACCCCGGGGATCGAGCGGATCAACGTCAAGCCTCAGGTCGACGAGTGGGTCTTCTCCGACGGACACTCGATCATCGTCCTGTCAGAGGGTCGGTTGCTGAACCTCGGCAACGCGACCGGGCACCCGAGCTTCGTGATGTCGAACTCGTTCACGAACCAGGTGATCGCGCAGATGGAGCTGTTCGGCCACACCGACGTCTACGAACGGCGCGTGTACACGCTGCCCAAGCACCTCGACGAGAAGGTCGCGAGGTTGCACCTCGATGCACTCGGCATACGTCTGACGGAGCTGACCCCCGACCAGGCGGCATACATGGGGCTGCCGATCGACGGCCCGTACAAGCCCGATCACTATCGCTACTAGTACCTGACCGTCGAGGAGCGGTGGCCGCGATGGCGCGCTCAGCGCTCCCTCCGCACGAGATCGCCGACCTCACGTTGGCGCCGGCCGGCGCCGACAGGATCGCCTGGGCAGCGGGCCAGATGCCCGTCCTTGCCCAGGTGGCCGAGCGGTTTCAGGGCCAGCGTCCGCTGGGCGGAATCCGGATCGCAGCCTGCTTGCATGTGACCGCCGAGACGGCGAACCTGGTGCGAGCGCTCCGGCTGGCCGGCGCCGAGGTGGCGCTCTGCTCGGCCAATCCGCTGGCGACGCAGGATGAGGTCGCCGCGGCGCTGGTCGCCGAGCACGGAGTCGAGGTGCGGGCCCGCCGCGGTGAGAGCTTCGACGCCTATCAGGCGCACATCGCGAGCCTGATCGCGGGCGCCGACCCGGATGTCCCATGGGTCACGATCGACGATGGCGCCGACCTGGTCGTCGGTGCGCACGAGACCGTTGCCGCCGGGCAGACAGCTCCTGGAGGCGCGACTTTGGCGGCCACGCGGGCGCCGAGGTCACCCGTGGACTCGCTCGTCGGAGGCACCGAGGAGACCGCAACCGGGTTGCTGCGGCTGCGCCGTCTCGAGGAACAGTCCGGGCTGCGGTGCCCGGTGCTGGCGGTCAACGAGGCTCGTACCGAGCGGGCGCTCAACGACCGCCACGGCACCGGCCAGTCGGCGCTCGACGGGATCGTCCGCGCCACCAACGTGCTGCTCGCCGGGCACACGGTCGTGGTGGTCGGCTACGGCTGGGCCGGCCAGGGCGTCGCCGAACGCGCCCGCGGGGCCGGCGCGATGGTGATCGTCTGCGAGGTCGAGCCGCTCCGGGCGCTCGAGGCGAGAATGGCCGGCTACGAGGTGATGCCGTCGCTCGAGGCCGCTCCTCGCGGAGACATCTTCATCACCGTCACCGGGTCCCGGCGGGTACTGAGGGCCGAGCATTTCGAACGGATGAAGGACGGCGCGCTGCTCGCCAACGCCGGCCACTTCGACGTCGAGATCGACCTCGAGAACTTGCGGGAGGTGACCGAGGGCGAGCCCCGCCAGGTCAGGCCGCTCGTCGAGCAGTATGAACTGAGCGATGGCCGCCGCCTCAATCTGCTGGCCCACGGCCGGGTCGTGAACCTCGCGGCGGCCGAGGGTCACCCGGCGGCGGTGATGGACGTGTCGTTCGCGTTGCAGGCCCTGAGCGTCGAGGCGCTTGTCTGCGACCGGGCCAGGTTCGCCCCCGGCGTACAAGCGGTCCCGGCCGAGATCGACCGCGAGGTCGGCAGGCTCAAGCTCGCCGCCCTCGGTGTCACGATCGACGAGCCGACGCCCGAGCAGTCCGACTACCGCCGCAGCTGGACGTAGTGGACCACTAGACGCCGTCGCGGCGCAGACGCCTGAGGTCTGCGACCATCCTCCGATGACTCAGCCGAACCGAGCCCCCGCGGCGAAGCGGCCGCCGGCGCTGCGGGGCGGGATCGACCTGGGGGGCACCAAGATCGAGGCGATCGTCGTCGACGGGCGCCACCGAGTGGCCGGCTCCTCGCGCCGGCCGACCCCGACGAGCGGGACGCCGGCCGATGTCGCGCGGGAGATGGGCGCGGCGATGATGGAGGCGGCCAGCGCCGCCGGCACCGAAGTCTCGCGGCTGTCAGGCGTCGGGGTTGGATCGCCGGGCACGGTCGACGCCGCCACCGGAACGGTGTCGAGCGCGCGCAACCTGCCCGGCTGGGATGGCAGCTTCGCGCTCGGCCCGACGCTCTCCGACGAGCTCGGGACGCGGGTCCGCGTCGGCAACGACGTCCAGGTTGCGACCGACGCCGAGTTCGAGCTCGGTGCGGGCCGGCCATACCGATCCGTGATCGGGGTCTTCTGGGGGACCGGCGTCGGCGGTGGAATCATCCTGGACGGCGAGCCGTGGCGGGGACGCGGTGGCGCCGGCGAGATCGGCCACGTCGTCGTCAAACTTGACGGACGCCTCTGCCCGTGTGGGAACAAGGGATGCATGGAGGCCTACGCCGGGCGGCAGGCGATGGAGGGGCGCGCTCGCGGCGAGATCGACAAGGGCCGCAAGTCGGACCTCATCAAGATCGCCCGTCACAAGGACCGGGACCGGTTCACGAGCTCCGTCTGGGGCGCCGCACTCGAGCAGGGGGACAAGCTTGCGACCGAGCTGATCGACGAGGCGGTGGAGGCGCTCGGGACCGGAATCGCGTCGGCACTCAACCTGCTGGACATCGAGGCGGTGATCATCGGCGGTGGACTCGGGGTTCGCTTCGGCGAGCCCTACGTGTCGAAGATCGGCAAGGCGATGAGGCCCCACCTGTTCCCTGGCCACCAGCGGCCCGCCGTGCATCTGGCGGGCCTGGGAGACGCCGGAGGCGCGATCGGGGCGGCGCTGCTCGTGCGCAGGAAGCGCTGAGCCGTCTCAAAGTCACCCCTGGGACCATGACCACGGGCGTGGCCGCACCAGCCGATGACCACGGGCGTGGCCGCTCTGCTCAGGCGACCTCGTAACGCTCGGCGCGCTGCTGCTCGCGCTCGCTCTCGGACAGCATCCGTACGAACAGGTAGACGAGCGCGATGCCCATCACGATCGACTGTTCGAGCGCCATCAGCGCGCCCGCCAGGTTCTGGTCGACTCGCGCCGAGAGGCCCCAGTAGTGCGCGTGCTGCTGGTACCACGGGTAGAGCGAGTCCGGCGAGAAGGCGAGCACGACGCCGAGGACGCCGACGAAACCTTTGGTGATGACCATGTACATGACCGGGCCCATCCCACCGAGCCGCATCCGCGAGCGGATCGGCGAGAGCAGGTGCCACCAGTACAGGATGCCCGCCGCGCTGAAGCAGAGGTGCTCGAGAATGTGGATGCCGCCGTTGGAGAGCGCGGCATCGTACAGCGGCGGCGCGTGCCACAACCACATCGCCCCGACGTAGGCGACGATCCCGAAGGCGGGGTGACCGAAGATCCCGGCGCGCGCCTCGATCCGCGTCACGTGTCTGGTGACGGGTCGCAGGATCCCCTTGGTCAGGCTCAGGATCAGCAGGATCGGCATGATGTCCAGTAGCAGGATGTGCTGGACCATGTGGATCGACATCAGGTTCTCGGACAGTTCGTCGATCGGCGAGACCAGCGCCGCCAGTACACACAACATCGCCCCCGAGAACAGCGCCAGTCGCCCGTAGCCGGGCGGATGCGGCTCGCCAGGTCCCCGGGCGCGGAGCCAGCCGGCGCCGTAGACCAGCGACAACGCCAGTACACCGGCGATGACGCTCGGCTCAAAACTCCACACAATCGGCGGCGCCACTTCTAAGCCATTGTTCCATCGACAAACGACTCGTGTCGATCTACCCTTGTAGCGACCATCAGAACCCTTCTGTCAAAGGAGGTCGGTCGATGCGAATCGAGGTTAAGGGGCGCAACCTGCCTGTCTCGGAAGATCTGAGAGAGCACGTCGCAAAACGGTTCCGTGTGATCGACAGGCAGGTGTCCGACCTGGCGGAATTGGAGGTCGAGGTCTTCGAGGAGCGCAACCCCGCCATCTCCGAGAACCAGGTGGCGGAGGCGACGCTGCACCTGAAGGGGGTGACGTTGCGGGCCCGAAGCGCGACTCGCGACCTGCAGCACTCGATCATCGTCGTCAGCCAGGAGTTGACGGTCCAGGTCAAGCGCCACCGCGACAAACGTCGGAAACGGCGCGAGTCGCGACCCGAGATCAGCGAGGAAACGCCGGAGGCCGCCGGCAATCCACCGGCCTTCTGAGACGCCCGAGGGCACCCGTGGCGGTCCATCTGACCGCCACGGCGGACCTTACGGGGCATCGGTCGATTGAGCGGCCGGAGGCCTCCGAACGACGCGCTTCAGGCGCCATCCGGAAGGGGGTCCGATGCTACGCTTGACCCATGTCTTTCCTAGACCGCGCGCTTCGCATGGGCGAGGGCAAAAGGTTCAAGAACTACGAGCAGCGCGTCAACCGGATCGGTGGCTTCGAAGCCGAGATGGAGGCTTCCACGGACGAGGAGCTGCGCGAGCTGGCTGACCAGCTGCGAGAGCGCGCTCGGGGTGGCGAGAGCCTCGACGACCTGCTCCCCGAGTGCTTTGCGCTGGTGCGCGAGGCGGGCAAGCGCACGCTCGACATGCGGCACTTCGACGTGCAGCTGATCGGCGGCATGGTCCTGCACGACGGAGCGATCGCCGAGATGAAGACCGGCGAGGGCAAGACTCTGACCGCGACGGCCGCGGTCGTGCTCAACTCGCTGGCCGGACGCGGCGTCCACGTCGTCACCGTTAACGATTACCTGGCCCGCCGCGATGCCTTGTGGATGAAGCCGATCTACGACCTGCTCGGGGTCAGCGTCGGGATCTTGCAGAACATGCAGCCGTACGACGAAAAGCGAGACGCCTACGCGTCCGACGTGACGTACGGGACCAACTCGGAGTTTGGGTTCGACTACCTGCGCGACAACATGGCGACGACCCTCGAGGAGAAGGTTCAGCACGGCGGTCGCGAGAAGCCGGCCGAGGGCTCGCCCTACCACACGTACGCGATCGTCGACGAGGTCGACAACATCTTGATCGACGAGGCGCGGACCCCGCTGATCATCTCGGGGGCGCCCGAACAGGCCGCGGACCTCTACGTCACCTTCGCCAGGCTGGCGCGGACGATGATCGCCGGCAAGACCCCCGACGGCCTGCTCCCGCAGGAGCGCAAGGCGTTCGTCGCGGACTTCGACTACGAGTTCGACGAGAAGCACAAGACCGTATCGGTGACCGAGCGCGGGGTCGCGAAGGCAGAGCGGTTCCTGCGGATCGACCACCTGTACCGCGCCGAGAACGGCCCCCTCGTCAACCACCTCAACCAGTCGCTGAAGGCGGAGTCGCTGTACAAGCGCGACGTCGACTATGCGGTGATCGACGGCGACGTCCGGATCATCGATGAGTTCACCGGCCGCATCCTCGAAGGCCGCCGCTGGTCGGAGGGATTGCACCAAGCGGTCGAGGCGAAGGAGGGCGTCGCGATCCAGGAGGAGAACCAGACCCTCGCGACGGTGACGCTGCAGAACTATTTCAGGATGTACGACAAGCTCGCTGGGATGACCGGCACCGCGCTGACCGAGGCGACCGAGTTCATGAAGATCTACGAGTTGCCTGTCATCCAGGTCCCGACCAACGCTCCGATGGTCCGTGCCGACCGCGAGGATCAGGTTTACAAGACCAAGGACGGCAAGTGGTCGGCAGTGGTCCGCGAGATCGAGGCTCGCCACAACACCGGCCAGCCGGTGCTGGTCGGGACGATCTCGGTCGAGGTTTCAGAGTTGCTATCCGGGCGGTTGACGCGGAAGGGGATCGACCACACGGTGCTCAACGCGAAGCCCGAGCACGCCGAACGCGAGGGGCAGATCGTCGCCGAGGCGGGCGCGCCCGGCGCGGTCACGATCGCCACCAACATGGCCGGCCGCGGCGTCGACATCAAGCTTGGCGGCAGCCTCGAGCACCTTGCCGAGCAGGAGATGGCGAAGCTGGGGATGCAGCCCGGGATGCCGGACTACGACGAGCACCTTGAGCGAGTCACCGCGGAGATCGAGCGGCGGATCGAAGCCGCGCGCGAGCAGGTCGTCGACGCGGGTGGCCTCTGCATAATCGGCACCGAACGTCACGAGTCCAGGCGGATCGACAATCAGCTGCGCGGTCGCTCGGGCCGCCAGGGAGATCCCGGCGAGTCGCGCTTCTTCCTGTCAGCCGAGGACGATCTGGTGCGCCTGTTCGCGGGCGACCGGATCTACAAGATCCTCGACAAGCTCGGGACCACTGACGAGGAGGGCAACGAGGAGCCGATCGAGGCCAAGATGCTCTCCAAGCAGATCGAGAAGGCGCAGAAGAAGGTCGAGGACCAGCACTACCTGATGCGCAAGCACACCCTCGAATACGACGATGTGCTCAACCAGCAGCGCGAGGTGATCTACACCTACCGCGACGAGGTGCTCGAGGGCCGCGACATACGCGACGCCGCTCGCGAGGAGATCGTCAACCTGATCGACCGGCTCGTGAACGAGTACCTCGCCGGGGACTTCGTCGAGGACTGGGACGTCCCGGGCCTGCTGGCGCTGGCCCAGGAGATATTCAGCCCGAGCGACCAGCTTCTGGCCGTCAACCCGAACACCGTCGACCGCGAGGACCTGACCCTCCGTCTCCAGGAGGAGGCGCTGGCGCAGTACGACCGTCGCGAGGAGGAGCTCGGCGAGGAGTTGATGCGAGCGCTGGAGCGGTTCCTGCTGCTGCAGATCATCGATCAGCGCTGGCGCGAGCACCTGCACGACATGGACTACCTGCGTGAGGGTATCCATCTCCGTAGCGCGGCCCAGATGGACCCGCTGGTCTCCTACAAGAACGAGGCCTTCACCCTGTTCGGCGACCTGATGAACATCGTTTGGGGCGACTTCGCGCGGATGATCTACCACGTTCAGGTGACGGTCGCCGAGGAGCCCGACGGGGTTGCGCCGGCACCGCGGCGCCCGAGCGCCGCCGCGAGCTCGGCGACGGGCGGCGGTCGCGTCAGCTATTCGGGTGGAACCGGCGTGGCGACCGGCGCCCAGGCGATGGCGGCGGCAGCAGCCGGTGCGGCGCTCGAGGAGCCCGAAGCCGCCGGCGGCGGTATCCCCGGAGTCGTGCCGGACGCTCCCGCCGTGGTCGTGGAGCAGCGTCGGACCGGGGATGAGCCCGGTCGCAACGACCCCTGCTGGTGCGGGTCGGGCAAGAAGTACAAGAAGTGCCACGGCGCCTGACCGTCGGCCAGGACGCTCTGCTTTTCGGCGGTTTCGTAGCAGCGCCAGCTGGAGCTGGATACGTTCGTCGCGTGCGTCGATGATGTCTCGTCACCTCGACGGCGCTTTGCATCGTATGCCGGTTATGACCGGCACACGATGCGTCGCACACGCGCGAGTAGTCGATGATGCCGTCAACGACAGCGACATCGGCTGCATTCCATCGTTGGCATCACGTCCGGCCGTCCAGACGAACCGTTCATGAACGTTTGGTCGTTTGGTCCTGTTCGCCGCTGCTCGCCTCGGTGTGGAGGGCGCCCTGCGCGGCGACCGAGCCGGAGATGCCGCCGCCGGGCCCTCGGAGCACGAACGCGACGCCAACCGCAACAGCAGCACCTGCGATCGGCCCGGCGATGTAGACCCAATAGTCGGTGAACTTCCCACCGACGAGATCCGGGCCGAACGTTCGCGCGGGGTTCATCGACGCTCCCGAGATCGGACTTCCCCACAACCCGGCCAGCGCGATGTACGCGCCGACGCCGAGCGCGGCGATGATCCCGATGTTCTGCGCGCCCGAAGCGGTCCCGAGGATCACGCTCACCAGCCCGAACGTCAGGAGCAGCTCCATCCAGAACCCCGCACCGGCGCTGTACCCCGGCGCGACGTAGTTCGAACCGTGAACGGCCGACACGTTGACCACGGCGTGCAGGACCAGCGCCGCCAGCGTCGCGCCGATCAGCTGCACGATGATGTACCCGGGCACCCGCCGCCACGGAAAGTCCCGGCGCAACGCGAACGCGATGCTCACCGCCGGGTTCAGGTGAGCGCCCGAGACCTTCCCCATGAACATGATGATCCCCAACACCATCAGCCCCGGTGCGACCACCGCCGCAGTGCGGCTGATCGTGTTCGGAAACGCGGCCCCCATCATCCCCCCGCCGGCCGCAACCATGACCAGAAAGAACGTCCCCAGCAGCTCCGAGAAGAGCCGGCGCCACTCCTGATTCGGATTCTGGAAGTCCGCAATCGGCTGGATGACATTCTGCTGCACCTCCGCGGAGATCCACCCCGCGACCCCGGCGTCCCCACTAGCGACCCGATCTGGCATGAAACCGCCACCTCCACTTGACGATGGCGGTGCTACGGACGAGCCGGGGCCTCAGCAGAGAGGCCCGATCACCAGCCAATGTGTCGGGAAGCCAACCGTCTTCCGGACGACAACTCATCATCCAGATCGGGTGAGCCCCGGTTTTGTCGCGCTCCGTCCGAAGTTATGGTGGCTCCGCGGCCGAGCGGACCGCCTGGCCGCCGAGGTCGAGCGCGCGCCTGGCGAACTCCAGGACCGTTCCGGTGGCGTCGAACTGCTTCGGGATCCGGCCAAACAGCTTCGCGGTCAGGACTTGGCGGGCACCCGGCCAGCCGTGGCCGCCGCCCTCGACGCGGTAGAGCACGACCGGCGCGGCGGTCGCATTTGCCGGCGGCGTCACGGCGGCCCAGGTGAGCCGCGTCACCGGTGGATCTCCGCGGCCGGGATCGAGCCGCAATGCGGCTGATTCGCTGGCGACCCCGTTCACCCGTGTCCAGTCGTCCAGCAGGGTTTGGGCGGCGACGACCTCATGGCCGCTGGTGTCGGCCAGCGCCAGGCGGACACGGAGGCTCGCCTGACGGCGGAACCGCGAACGCGAGCGGCCGCCCTCGAACGGGAACGATCTGTCGGCGGTGCCGAGGATCGCCACCAGGGCAACCGGACGCAGCGGCGTGGGAGTGCGCGCGCGGCTCGCCTCTCGCGCGGTTCCGGCAACCAGCGCAACTCCGGCGACGTCGACCGCGGCGGTCCGCGCGACGCGTTCGGCGAACGCGGCGCCGTTTGAGAGCCCGACGATGAAGACGGGCCGGTCGCCGGCCGCGCCCGTGTTCCGCATGCGCGTGATCAGGGTGTCGACGAAGGCGATGTCGTCGCCGCCGTCGCGTCGCACCGTCCCGTGGTCGTCCCACACCCGCCCCAGCGCGTCCGGGAAGGCGGTCGCGAATCCGGCGGCCGGTCCGCGCTCGGCCAGCCCCGTCCAAAGGGCGAGCTTGCGCCCCGTCATCCCGAGACCGTGGAACGCGATCAGGAGCGGCGCCGGTGCGCGTGGCTGGTCGCTCGGGACCCAGTAGGTCCGCTCGATCCCGTCGATGTCGATCGTGCGGAACTGGAGTTCCACCGGGGGCGTCACGCGCTCAATGCTAGGGTTGCCGACATGGCCACCGTCCCATCAGAGCCGCTTTCGCAGCGGCTCGCCGCAATCCGCGCGCAGCTGAAACTGCTCGCGGACTATCTTTGACCCGGCCACGCTGAGCGAGCGCGTGACCGCGCTCGAAGCCGAGATGGGGGAGCCCGGCTTTTGGGACAACCAGGAGCGCGCCGCGCAGATGAGCGCGGAACACTCGCGTGCGAGTAGGCGGCTGGAAACCTTCCGGTCGCTCGAGTCCGACGTCGAGGACCTCGAGCCGCTCGCGGAGCTGGCCGTCGACGACCCGGAGATCTCAAGCGAGTTGGAGGACCAGGTCGCGAGCGTGCAGGCGCGCCTGGATGAGCTCGAGGAACAGCGGCTGTTCTCCGGCCGCTACGACGCCGGCGACGCGTTCGTGACCGTCAATGCCGGCGCCGGCGGCACCGATGCCCAGGACTGGGCCGAGATGGTCTTGCGGATGGAGATGCGCTGGGCCGAGAAGCGGGGCTTCCAGGTCGAGTTGCTCGAGGCATCACCGGGCGAGGAGGCCGGGATCAAATCGGCTACGTTCCTGGTAAAGGGCGAGAACGCCTACGGGCTGTACAGCAGCGAGAAGGGCGTCCATCGGCTCGTACGCCTGTCGCCGTTCGACTCGGCTCACCGCCGGCAGACTTCGTTTGCCGGCGTCGAGGTGTCACCGGTGGTCGAGGACGTGGGCGAGCTCGAGATCGACGATGACGACCTCCAGGTCGACACCTACCGAGCCAGCGGCGCCGGCGGCCAGCACGTCAACAAGACCGATTCTGCTGTGCGGATCACGCACAGGCCGACGGGGATCGTCGTCCAGTGCCAGAACGAACGCTCACAATCCTCGAACCGCGCGGAGGCGATGGCGATGCTGCGCTCAAAGCTCGCCGAACGCGCTGAGCGCGAGCGCCGCGATGAGATCGCGCGCGAGCGGGGCGAGGCCCAGGACGTCAACTTCGGCTCGCAGATCCGCTCCTACGTCCTGCATCCGTACACCATGGTCAAGGACCTCCGGACCGACTTTGAGATGGGGGACGCCAACCGGGTGCTTGACGGCGACCTCGACGGATTCGTGCGCGCCTATCTGTTGAAGTCCGCGAACGCCGCGTGAGAAGGCCGCGAATGCCGCGTGAGCTGCCTCGGCAGCCGACCACTCCGTATCTCGAGGCCGTGACCGCGTACGGCTTCCGCGGGTCGATCAGATTCCACGTTCCGGGGAATAAGGGCGGCGCCGGCGCCGACCCTGGGCTCCTCAGCGCCGTCGGCGAGCGGGCACTGCTGCTCGACGTCCCGCAGGACATCGAGGGGATCGACGTCGGCCCGTCGCCGACTCCGTACGAGCGCGCGGAGCTGCTCGCGGCCGAAGCCTACGGCGCGCGGCAGTGCTGGTTTCTGACCAACGGCGCCACCCAGGGAAACCACGCGCTGGCGCTGGCGCTCGCGCCGCCTGGCGCCCGGGTGATGATCCAGCGCAACTCGCATGCCAGCCTGATCGACGGCCTGGTCTTGTCCGGGGGAGTGCCCAGCTTCGTCGCGCCCGCGTATGACCCCGAGCTGGGCATGGCGCACGGGGTCGAGCCCGACGCGCTCGCCGACGCACTCGAACGCGCCTCGCTCGGCGGCCCGATCGACGCCGTCTTCATCGTTTCCCCGACGTACTACGGCATGGCGGCCGACGTCGCCGGCTGTGCCGAGGTCGCGCACGCCGCCGGGGTCCCGCTGCTGGTCGACTGCGCCTGGGGGGCGCACTTCGGCTTTCACGCCGAGCTTCCGCGCTCGCCGCTTCAGCTCGGTGCCGACGCGATGCTGGCGTCGACCCACAAGATCGTTGGCAGCATGACCCAGTCGGCGATGCTGATGGTCTCGGACGGCGGGCGCGTCGACGCCGGCGCCGTCGCCCGGGCGGTTCGGCTCGTCCGCTCGACCAGCCCGAACGCGCTGCTGCTGTCCTCGCTGGACGCCGCTCGCCGCCAGCTGGCGGTCCACGGCGAGGCGCTCCTCGACCGGACGATGCGCGCCGCGGCAAAGGCGCGGGCGGCGATCGATGCGGTTCCGGGATGCAGGGTCGTCGGGGAGCAGATGGTCGGCAGGCCCGGAATCGCCGGCTGGGATCCGCTGCGGATCGTGATCGACGTGCGGGGCACCGGGCTGACGGGCTACCAGGTCGCTTCGGCGCTTCGCGCCTCGTTCGACATCTATCCGGAACTCGCCACCCACGCGACGGTGGTGCTGGTGCTCGGGATTGCGGAGCCGCCTGACGCGCTCGAGCGGGTCGCCCATGATCTCGGCGAGACGGTCTGTCGGGTCGCACCGACGATCGAGCCCGACGGGCTGCCCGTGGTGACGCATCCGCCCACGGGTGGCGAGGACGAGACAGCGGTCCCGCCCCGGGAGGCGTTTCTCGGTCACAGCGAGGCGGTTCCTGTGGACCTGGCGGTGGGCCGAATCTCGTGCGAATCGATCGCCGGCTACCCGCCCGGCATCCCGACGCTGTTGCCGGGGGAGCGGGTCACCGCCGAGGTCGTCGAGTACCTGCGCGAACTGACGACGGCGGGAGCGCGGCTGCATGGCGCAGCCGATCCGACCTTCCGGACGATCCGGGTGCTGGCCGGCGTGCGGGCCGGCGTGCGGGCCGGCGCCGACGACGTCTAGCGGTCCAGGCGAGATGGGCGCCGAATCCCAGCAGCACGAGCAGCGCCACCGCGCCGACGAACGCGGTCCCTGGGGAGAGGACGAGGAGCAGGATCACGACTGAGGTGGCGACCAGCAGGTCGCCCCGGAGCTCCCGTCTTCTCACAGCGGCAGCCTCCGATAGATCGGCCGCGGAAGTTGGCGCAGAACCCAGAACACATAGCGCAGCGTACCCGGCACCCAGACGGTGTGGGCACTCGACGCGAGCCCCGAGGCGGTGGCCTCGGCGACCGCCTCGGGGCTCGTCGCAAATGGCGCCGCGGGAAGTCCCACCGTCATCCGGGTGCGGACGAACCCAGGCCTCACGACCAGAACGCGGACGTCGCCGTGAGCCGCATCCGCGAGGCCCTGGCTGAGGGCATCGAGCCCTGCCTTTGCGGCCCCGTAGATCGCATTGCCCGACCGCGGCCGCTCGGCGACGACGCTCGACAGGACGACCAGTGTGCCTGCGCCGGCCGAGCGCAGCGCCCGCATGCACGCGAGCACGAGCGAGCCGCAGCCGACGAAGTTGACCCGCATCACCCGCAGCGCCTCGTCCCGGTGGGAGTCGAGCCCCTTCTGAGCCCCGAGGACTCCGACCGCCAGGACGACGGCGTCAAACGGCCCGCCGCGCTCGAACGCCGTCGCTATCGCCAGCTCGTGGGAGTCGACATCATCGGCGTCGAGCACGGCGACCTCGCCGGCCTCGGTCCCCGCGGCCTGCAGCGACGCGAGGGCCGATTCGAGGCGGTCGAGGTCGCGACCCAGCAGGTAGGGGCGAAGAGGCCCGTCCGCTGCGAGGCGCCGGAGGATCGCAAGCCCGATCTCGGACGTGCCGCCGATCAGCAGCACCCGGCGGCTGGGTCCCGCTGCGGTGTCCGGGACCGCGACCATCAAGCGACCAGGCCGGTTCGGAGCCCGAGGTCCGAACGCCAGATACCGTCGGGGTCGATTCCGTCGCGGACCTCTCGCCACTCGTCCAGTCGCCGGTACATCGCTGCCGTCACCTCAGGACGCAGTCGCGCGTCCTTTGTCAAATACACACGGCCGCCGGCGTCGGCGACCCGTTCGTCGCAGTCGTCCAGCGCGGCCCTCAGCCCGGTGGCACGGCGGGGGATATCGAGTGCCAGCGTCCACCCGGCCAGGGGGAACGACAGGGGAGCGCGACCGGCGGCGCCCATGTCCTTGAGGATCGCCAGGAACGCGGGGATCCGCGCCTTTCGAAGGTGCCCGATCACGAGCTCAAGCGTCCGCTCGGCGCCGGACGGAACGACGAACTGGTACTGCACGAAACCGTCCGGGCCGTAAAGCCGGGGCCAGGCGCCGAGCGCATCGAGCGGGAACATGTGCTCGCCGAAGCCGACGATCCTGCTCCTCTCGCTCCGGGGCGCGCACCGATACCGCAGCACGTTGAACGCCCGCACGGTATTCGGCCGCAGAGGCCAGCCGGGCCAACCGGGCGGGACGACCGCGCGCGCCGACCGCGTCGCTCGTCGCGCGTCGGCGAGCCGATTGGCGTCACTGGCGGGGGTGTGCTCGGCGCGCGTGACGATGCCGCGCACCGAACCGCGGGTGAGCAGGTCGAGCCAGGCGACCCGGTGAGGTCCACCGGGCCCGGCGAGCAGCGCCAAGATCTCATCCAGCGAGCCAGCCCGGTCGGTGTCGACCGAAAGCCGAGGGCCCGGGACCCGTGAGAGGCGTATCCGCGCCCAGACGATCACGCCGGTCAAGCCCATGCCGCCGACGGTCGCGTCGAATAGCCCCCCGGGCGTGGTCGGAGTGAGCTCCATTAGCTCGCCGGCGGCGGTGACCAGCCCGAGCGCCTCGACATGCCGTCCGAAAGCACCGGCCAGGCCGTGGTTCTTGCCGTGGATATCGCTGGCGATCGCGCCGCCGACGGTCACGTGCTGGGTGCCGGGGACCACGGGGAGCATCAGGCCGTGGGGGACGCACTCGGTCAGGATTCGGGCGAGCGTGACCCCGGCGCCGACGGTCAGGAGCGCGTTGTCGGGATCGAGCTTCAGCTCGTCGAGTCGCGAGGTCGAGATCACCAAGCCGCCGCCGCACTGCGCGGCGTCGCCGTAGCTGCGGCCGCCTCCGCGCGCGATCGCGCCGGGCCAGCCCGGCGCGCGGCCCGGGCCGAGGGCGGCCCTCAGCGCAGCCGTATCCGGCGGCAGCCAGCGCCACACCGGGGTGCGCTCACCGCCGCCCCAGCCGCAAACGCGATCCGGCGTTGCGGCCCGCAACCACCCGGTCCGGCGTTCAGCTTGGCGCACACTCAGCGTGCCGCACGCTCGGCGGGCATTTACGCCGCCGCATTGACCTCGAGCACGAACAGCACCAGCCACAGGGCCGACGCGATCTGCAGCGCGCGGTCGCCGAACAGCATATCTTCGGGCGCTTCGCCGTCGCCGGCGCGTAGCATCCCGACGTAGCGAAGGATGGCCGCCGCGAACGGCACAATCGTCAGCACGCGCCACGGGATCCCGGCGCCGACCCTCGCTTCGAACGCCCACAGGTAGTACGTGATCAGCGCTCCGATCGCGCTCAGGACGAGCAAGGTTTGGAGAGCGGCGCCGGTGTAATGGGCCAGGACGCGCCGCCGCGGCGCCTGGCCGCGCTGAGCGCGGAGCAACTCCGCTCTCCGCTTGCCCGTCGCCACGAGCACCGCCGCCAGCGTTACGACCGCGATGAACCAGTCCGAGAGGTGCACGTCCGCGGCGACTCCGCCGGCGATCGCGCGGAGCACGAAGCCGCCGGCGACCGCGACAATGTCGAACACGACCAGATGACGCCAGACGAGCGTGTAGCTGAGCGTCAGCGCAACGTAGGCGAGCGCGACGAGGCCCAGCAGCGGGGAGAGCAACAAACAGGCGGCAAGCCCCGTCGCGATCGCCCCGGCGCCGGCGGTGATCGCCACCCAGGGAGCGAGATCGCCCGCCGCGACTGGACGGAAGCGCTTGCGTGGATGGAGGCGGTCCTCGGCCACGTCGCGGACGTCATTCACTGCGTAGAGGCCGGACGACAGCAGACAGAAGGCAAGGCAGGCCACGGCAACCCGGCCGGGCACGTCGTCGTGCCCGAGGGCGCCGGCCGCACCTGCGGCAGCGACCACGAGCGCATTCTTGACCCACTGTCGAGGGCGGGCCGTGCTGACCAGGGCTCGAGCTAAGGATCGAGAGCTCTCGACGGCGGGGCCGGTGACTCCGGCTGGTTCAAGCATCTGACGCATCTGACGCGGCAACGGTATCGATCGATCTAAACGGCCGCTGATGCGGTCGTTCGGCAAATTCTCATTTGTCGCTTAGACGGATTACGGTCTTAAGGGGGATCGTCCTCTATTAGATGCCCGAATTTGAGCCGCGTCAAGTTCCCATGCGTCCCCGCCGCCGGGCGTCCGCGCCGGGTGCCAGGGCACGACGCATCGCGGTGTTGACCGCAGGGCTGGCGCTGTGCTTCGCGTTGATCTCCTACGCCCTGGCGATGGCCCAGGCCTCCAGCCTTCCACTCGGCGTCCGCACGGTCGAGTGGCTGCGCGACAACGGCCTTCGCGGCCTTGTCAACGAGGTAGAGACGATCTACTACTCGTGGGAGGCGCCGTCGAAAGGCGGCCCGGCGTTGCGGGCGCTCCCCAAGCAGCCTGGCTACCGAGCCCGGACCGCGCCGTCGGCGACCAGCCAAGCCGGGCAGGCAGGACCGCCAGTGATCAAGCCGGCCTACCGTCCCCCGGCGATCAAGCCGCTGATCACACCCCAGCTCGCCGGTGAGGGTATCTGGCGCTCGACCTTTCACGGTGACGGCGTCAGGAGGCCGCCGGTCCTGATCACCAGCTTCCGCAGCGACCCCTCGTATCCGCAAACGGTCGCCGGCGTCGCCTGGATCGATCAAAAGCTCACCACCACCTGGCTATACGCGGGGCGCGTCGAACCCGCGGTACAGCTGCCCTCGCGCGGTGCGATGGAGGTCCCGACGAACATGCGGTCGCGCCTCGTCGCCACGTTCAACAGCGCCTTTCAGCTCGCGGACTCGGGTGGCGGCGTGGTGCTGCACGATCACACCTGGGCGCCGATGAAGGACGGGGTCGGAACGATCGTGCGGTACGCGAACGGACGCGTCAACGTGATCAACTGGACCGGCGGCTCGACCGCCCCCGCGAATGTCGTCTGGGCTCGCCAGAACCTGCCGCTGATCGTCGACAACGGCCGTCCCAACCCCAACCTGTCGAACGGGCCAGAGTGGGGCGCGACGCTCGGCAACGCGATCCAGGTCTGGCGCTCGGCGGTCGGAGTCGATAGCCACGGAAACCTGATCTATGCGGCCGCCAATTATCAGACGGTCGGGTCGCTGGCCGCGATCATGCTCCATGCCGGGGCGGTCCGCGCGATGGAACTCGACATCAACGCCGAGTGGCCCAGCTTCATCACCTACTCCGGGCCGGACGCCGCAGGCGCCGCGAACTTCCTACCGGGGATGGCCCAGTCGCCGCAGCGGTACCTGACGCCGGATGACCGGGACTTCTTCGCCGTCTACCTGAAGTAGGGGCCTGGCGTCACGGTTCGAGGTCGCGCCTGCGCGCGTCGCGCAGCTCGCGTTCTCGCCGACGTTGCTCCTTCGTCAGCTTACGACCGCGGACCACTTCCGACCCGCCCATGATCGACACCAGCCGGATGTGAATTGTCGGCGCGCCCGGCGGAGCGACCTCGTCGCCCAGCTTGGCGTCGTTGCCACCCATGAACGCGAAGTTCGACACCTGTACGTCGACTCCGTGCGGAACCCGGATCGTGCCGCCTCCCATGATCGAAAGCATCGTGAGCTCGGTCACCGGGCCGGACAGCTCGGCGTCGTTGAGGTCGATATCGCTGCCACCCATGATGTTGACCACCGTCGCGCGGCGCCCGATCCGCCAGCGCCCGCGTTTGTCGTGCCCGCCCATGATCGAAACGACCCAGCGGGCGCCGCCCGGTCCGTCGCGTACCGGGACCTGCCCTTGGTCCGCGTAGGGGGATGCCGGCGCCGCGTCGTGCAGCGGCGAGGTGCTGAGGTCGGCCGTCAGCTGCTCGAGCTCGCTCCGGGTGCGCGCCGCATAGGCCGAAGGAACTCGTTCCTCGAGCTCCTCGACGGTCAGTCGACCGTCAGAGGCCGCGCCGCGTAGCACCTCGACGATCCGCTCACGATCGGCATCGGAGGCACGGAGCTCCGGAAGGGAATCGGACGGCTCACTCATACCGGGATCGTAATCTCAGCCGGCTTGCTCGGGTCCCTGCGTAACATCGGGCAGGGTGGAAGTCGACCGGCTGGACGAGATCGTCGCGAGGGCGCTGGCCGAGGACCTCGGCAGTGGCGACGTGACCTCGGAGGCCACGGTCGGCGCCGACGTCAGGGCGGAGGCTCGGATCACCCAGAAGGCGCCGGGAGTCGTGTTCGGCATCGACGCCGCCGAGGCGACGTTCCGCGCGCTGGACCCGTCCGTCGCCTTCGTGCGCACCGGGCCCGAGGGCCACTGGCGTGAGGGGGGGCCGGTGCTCGAGGCGAGCGGCTCCGCTCGCGCGCTGCTGGCGGGCGAGCGCACCGCCCTCAACTTTCTGCAGCGCCTCTCCGGGGTCGCGACCCTGACGGCGCGCTGCGTGCGGGCCGTGGAAGGAATTGAACCCCGCCCACCCCGCATTCTCGATACCCGCAAGACCACGCCGGGACTGAGGCGGCTCGAGAAGGAGGCGGTCGTCGCCGGCGGCGGCAGCAACCACCGCGCCGGCCTGTATGACGCGATCCTGATCAAGGAGAACCATGTAGCGCTCGCCGGCGGCGTTGCCGAGGCGGTCAGGCTGGCGCGAGCGCACGCTCCCGGGCTGCCGCTCGAGGTCGAGTGCAGGGACCTGGAAGAGGTGCGGCAGGCGCTGGCGGCCGGGGCGCCGAAGATCCTGCTCGACAACATGGACCCGGAGTACCTGCGGGCGGCTGTGTCAGAGGTCGCCGGCCGTGCCGAGCTCGAGGCCAGTGGCGGCTTCACCCTCGAGACGATCCGGGACGTCGCAGCGACCGGCGTAAACTTCATCTCAGTCGGGGCACTGACACACAGCGCTCCGGCGCTCGACCTCTCACTGTTGTTGGAACCACTGCCATGAACTTGCCGATGCTAAGCGCGGACAATGGCTCCATCGGTCTTGCCGATGGGCCGCTGATGCTTGAAAACATCCCTCTCTTGCAGGACGAGGTGCGCTCGTTGGCGCGCGAGCGGGGCGCCGTGATCCTGGCGCACAACTACCAGCTGCCCGAGATCCAGCAGGTGGCGGACTTCGTCGGCGACTCGCTCGGCCTGAGCCGCCAGGCGGCGGCGGCCGAGGCGGAGACGATCGTGTTCTGCGGCGTGCACTTCATGGCCGAGACCGCCTCGGTGCTGTCGCCCCAGAAGCGGGTCCTGATCCCCGACCCCGATGCCGGCTGCTCGCTGGCGGACTCGATCACCGCCGAGCAGCTGCGGGAGTGGAAGGCGGGATTCGATCCCGCCCACCCGCCGATCGTCGTCATGTATGTCAACACGACCGCGGCGGTCAAGGCCGAAACCGACTACTGCTGCACGTCGGCCAACGCCGTCGAGGTGGTCAGGCACATCCTCCGCGAGCACGGCGATGGCACCGAGATCCTGTTTGGCCCTGACATGTTCCTCGGCGCCTATGTCGAGCGGACGCTCGGGCGCAGCCTGCACGTGTGGGACGGCGAGTGCCACGTACACGCCGGTATCCGGCCTGACGACATCAAGGCGGTGCGCGCCGCCCATCCCGACGCAGATTTCCTGATCCATCCCGAATGCGGGTGCTCGACGAGCGTGATGGAGTACGTCGCCGCTGGCGACGTGGCGCCCGAGGGCGTGCACATGCTCTCGACCGGCGGCATGCTGGCGTATGCGGACGAGCACCGTGGCGAGCATCGGACGGCGATCGTCGCCACCGAAACGGGAATGCTGTACCCCCTGCGCGAACTCGCGCCCGACCTGGAGTTCATCGCCGCCAACGAGGCCGCCTCCTGCAGGTACATGAAGATGATCACGCTGCCGAAACTGCGCGACGCGCTGCGCGATGGCGTCCACGAGGTCAGGGTCGATCCCGCGATCGCAGAGCGGGCACGGGTGCCGATCGAGCGGATGGTCGCGATCGGCTAGCGGTATCGCGACGCGCCCGGGAGCTCGTCGCGGTCCGACGTCAGCGCCCGAATCGATGCGCCTGGGTTTCGGCGAGCAGATCGACGCCGTGCCAGACCGCATCGCGGACCGGCGACAGCTGAGCCTGCTTGCGATGAAACTCCGGGGGCGTGTAGCAGTGGACGTCGGCTGCGGAGCCCATCTCGAGGCCGTCCCAAAGCGAGCCCGCGACGTACACCCGTTCGAGCCACGGAACCTGATCGAACGCCTCGGACACGAGCACCACGACGAACTCGGGTCCGCGCTCGCGCTGGGCCGGAGCGCCGTGCTCGTCGGCGACTCGGGCGCCGCCCAGATATGCCGCTTCGATCTGCCAGCGGTCCGAGACCCGCGTCATGTACCGTCGCAGCTCCGCCCGGTTGAGGCCCGCGCTGACGCTCACGGCGCCATTGTCCTCACTCCAGGCCCCGCGATGCAAGCGGGAATCGTGCCCGGCGCTGCCGGCTCAGTATCCGGCGATCGCCCCCACCGCGGGCGTGAAAGCGGCGAGCGCCTGCCAGTTCTCCGGGCCGTCGACCATCAGCGCGAATGCGATCCGCTGGCCGCCGCGTGCGTTGCAGTAACCGGCCAGGTTCGTGACCTGGTCCAGCGTCCCGGTTTTGGCGTAGCAGTGCCCCTGCGCCGGGGTGTGAACACCGATCGGCTCGACCGTGCCGCTCTTGCCGACGACCGCTAGCGCCGACGCCAGCGCGTGCCCGGCGCGGGTGCCCGAGACCTCGTTCAGCAGTTCGACGATCTGCTCCGGTGACGAGCGATCAGCCTTGTCCAGACCGGAGCCGTCCCAGATCGTCGGGGTGATGTTGTACTGATCGGCGATCGCCTGACGGATCTCGAGCGCGCCGGCCGCGAGCGTACCCTCGCCGAAGAAGTCGGCGCCGATCTGCTTGGCCAGCAGGTCGGCGAACAGGTCGTCGGAGGGGACGTCCATCAAACGCACAAGCACCGACATCCGCGGCGAAGAGACGGTCGCGAGCACACGGGCGCCGGACGGCGTGCGTGCCGCCCGGCGCCCGAGCCGCGCCGCGATCTGCCTGGCGTGCATGGTGATCACCAACTCGCGAGCGGCGAACACGGGTGGGGGGTACCCGCGCGCGCTCGCGCCGTGGTCGTAGACCAGCGCGCTGAGCTCGCCGCCGTAGTCCGGTGTGTCCGGACGGTTGTGGGTCAACGGCCCGCCTCGATCGGCGTCGAACAGGGACTCGTCGCCGAACACGTGGCCGGTCACGCGATGGATACGGCGCTTGGCGAGCTGTGCGACGAGATCGGCCGCGGTCGGGCCGTACCCGTCCTCATAAACACGGTTGAAGTAGCCGTCGCCGAAGGTGGGATCGCCATCGCCGCGGAGGTACAGGTTGCCGTGCCAGACACCGCCGGGTCCCATGTGGCCGGTGCCCAGGACGTCAGTGTGCAGCCTTGCGTTCGGGCCGAGCATCGTCAGGACCGCGAGCGAGGTGTAGAGCTTCTCGACGGAAGCCGGAGGACGCGCGACGTTCGGCTTGCGGCTGTAGAGCGTCGCCCCCGTCGTGAGGTCCTTGACGAGCACGCCGACGTGCTGGCCCTGGTGGCGAAGCGCGGCGGTCAGACGCGCCCGCAACTGCGTCAGGGCCGGCGAGTGCTCGGGAGTTTGCTGTTGGGTGACCGGTCGCGGCGTGCTGGGCGCCGGGGCTCGAGTCCCGTGCCGCAGCACGGTGAGAGCGGCTTGCTTGCGCGTCGTCGCCGGCGAGGAGCTCGATTCGCGGCCACCGCCTCCGCAGCTCGTCAGCAGGATCGCCGTCGCGAGCAGCAGCAGGATCAGTATGGCCAGTCGGCAGACGCCCGGCGGCCGCCCCAAGGAGCCGACGGGTAGGCCCTCAGGCCGATTCAAACTCCTGCACCGTGTGCGGGCCGACGCAGGCGATCGACAGCTCGTCCGCGATCCCGTGCGCGACCTCCCGCACGTCCTCGATCGAGACGGCGTCCAGCCGCTCGATCAGATCGTCGGGGTCGATCGACTGACCGAACACGATCGACTGCCCAGCGGCGTTACGGGCGATGGCGCCGGTGTTCTCGAACGCGATCGCCCGTGCCCCGGCGGCATACGCCCGAGCGCGCTCCACCTCCTCCTCGGTCGGACCCTGTTCGCGCAGCTCGGTGACGATCTCCCGCATCCGCCCGTAAGCCTCGATGCACTTGCCGCTCTCCAGGCCGGCGCTCAGCTGCAGGATCGGAACGTCGGCGTAGGCGTGGGGAAAGGAGCTGACCGAGTAGGCCAGACCACGCTGCTCGCGGATCTCGTCGAACAGACGCGAACCCATCGAGCCGCCGAGCAGCGTCGAGTAGATGACCAGCGCCGCGCGCTCGGCCGAGTCGGTGACGTCGATCTGAGGGCGGTAGGACATCCGCAGGTGCGACTGGTTGGAGTCCCGCTCGGTGACCAGAACGCGCGGGACCAGCATCGGTGCGGGCTCGTAGGGAGCGGGCGCCTCGATGACCGGAAAGCGCCCGAACAGTTCTTCGAGCTCACGGTCGTCGGGCAGCTCCTCGAGATTGCCGACCGCGAACGCTGCACCCCGCGACGGCGCCCACTGGCGGGCCCGGAATGCCACGACTCCGTCTCGGGTGAAGGTCTGCTGCAGGTGCTCGGTCGTGCCCAGCACGGGCCTGCCGAGCGGATGATTGCCGAACACCGCCTCGTCGATCAGGTGCTCGGCGACCGAAGCCGGCTGGTCGTTGTAGCGGGCGATCTCCTGGACGACGACCCCCCGCTCCCGGTCGAGCTCGCCCGGGTCGAGTCGGGGGCGCCCGACGAAGTCCGTCAACAGGTCGGCCGCCTCACGGGCGCGGGTCGAGCGAGCGGTGATGTGGAACGCCACCAGATCATGGCTCGTGTAGGCGTTCAGAACGGCGCCGTTGCGCTCCGCGGCGCTGTTGACGTCCCGGTAGGTCGCGTACTTCTCACCGCCCTTGAACACCAGATGCTCGAGGAAGTGAGCCATGCCGTTCTCGTCCGGATGCTCGGTGCGTGCCCCCGCGTCGAACGCCACGAGGAGGGTCACCGCGCGCGTGGCCTCGAGCGAGATCCGGTGCAGCGGCAGCCCGTTGGGCATGACGCTCGTGACGATCTCGGGCATAGGCGGAACACGGTAGCGGTAACGACCGAGGGAGGCATAGATCCGGGTTCGTTCGCGGCTTCGGCCGGTTGTCGTCGCGTGAATCCGGCTGCAAATCCGGTTGCACTCCGGTCGGGAATCGGCGTTATCGCAGGACCGGTCGCTAGTCTGCCGAAGCTGTATGACTAGCTCAGACCCCAAGGCCCGTGGGCGCCGCCGCTTCAGGCAGGCGTCCACCGGACGCCCAACAGCGGGGACCGGACCCACGCTGAAGCGCCCCTCGTCGCCCGTCTCAAGCAGGCCGGTGGTCGAGTTCCGAGGTGTGTCGATGAAGTACCCGAGCGGCTACATCGGGCTCGATCAGGCGACATTCTCGGTCAACCGTGAGGAGTTCGTGTTCCTCGTCGGCCCGACCGGCTCGGGCAAGTCGACATTGATGCGGCTACTGATCAAGGAGCTCGAACCGACCGCGGGGATCGTTCGCGTCGCCGGTCGCGACATCAGCCGGATCAGACGCCGCCAGGTGGCTTACTACCGGCGCAACGTCGGCGTCGTCTTCCAGGATTTCAAGCTACTCCCGAATCGGACCGTCTACGACAACGTCGCGTATGCCCTGCAGGTCACCGGGCACTCGCGCCGGGAGATCCGCGCCAAGGTGCCCGATGTACTCCGGCTGACGGGTCTGTCAGTGAAGCTGCACAATTACCCGGACCAGCTGTCCGGAGGCGAGCAGCAGCGTGTCTCGATCGCCCGAGCGTTCGTCAACCACCCGCCGCTGCTTCTGGCCGACGAACCCACGGGAAACCTCGACCCCGAGACCAGCATCGACATCATGCGATTGCTGTACCGGATCAACCGGACAGGCACCACGGTGCTGGTGGCGAGTCACGACCATGTGATGGTCGACAAGATGCGCCGCCGCGTCTTGGAGCTATCCCGCGGCCGGATCGTGCGCGACGAGGCCACGGGGCTGTATGCGCGCGACGAATCGACGCGCGAGTTCGCTCAGCGGCTGCGCGGCACGGGCGAACGCCCTGACGGGGTCTAGGCCCCGGTGCGTTTAGGTTTCTTCCTCAAGGAGGCGCTGCGGTCTGCCCGGCGCAACGCGGCGCCGAGCTTTGCCGCACTCGCGACCGTCGCCGTCACGATGATCGTCGTCGGCGTATTCATCCCGATCGTCCAGGCGACCCAGGGCGCGGCCAATAGCGTTCGTGATCGCGTGCTGGTCGACGTCTATATGAGGACCGGCGCGACGCCCGCGCAGGACGCCAGGGTCCATCGCGAGCTGCTCGCGATCCCGAACGTCGCACGGGTCGTGTTCGAGTCCAAGAAGAACGCATTCCAGCAGCAGAAGAAGCAGGATCCGAGCGCATATGCGCTGCTCTCCTCCAATCCTCTGCCCGACACGTTCCACGTGTACCCGAACGACCCGTCGAACGTGCTGGCGATCCGGAGCGCGCTGACGCCGCGGCAGCCCGGTGGCGGCACCCGGCTGCTCGACCCGGCGATGGGAAGCGTCTCGAACCACAAGACCGACACCAGGAAGCTGCTGAGGGTGACCAACCTGGTGACGATCACCGCGGCCGTCCTGGCGGTGCTGCTGACGCTCGCCTCGGTGCTGTTGATCGCCAACACGATCAGGCTGTCGCTGTTCGCACGCCGCCGCGAGGTGGAGGTGATGAAGCTGGTCGGCGCGACCGACTGGTTCATCCGCTGGCCGTTCGTGATCGAGGGAACAATCGTCGGCGCGGTCGGGGCGGTCGGCGCGCTCTGCATCCTCGGCGTCGCCAAGGTCCTGGTGCTGGATCCGCTGGCCGGTAACTGGACCCTGATCTCCGCCCCGCGGACGATTCCGTTCGTATGGCTCGTGGCGGTGTTGATGGCCGCCGCGATCGGCGTCTCGGCCGTCGGTTCTGGCCTGTCGCTGCGGCGCTTCCTGCGCGTCTGACGGAACGGTCGTGTGGGTGGCGGCGCCGCTGCGCCCGGCTACTCTGATCGCGTGGGGAAGACCAGGAAGAACACGACCCGTCAACGCTGGCTGCTCGCGGGCGTGCTGGTCCTCGTCCTGCTCGTCGGGATCCTGCTCGGCGGCCATCCTGACTGGCTGCCGTCGGGGATCCGCAGCGTGTTCGTCTCACAGACCTCGAACGAGCGCCAGGTCCAGAATGTCCTCGGCCTGGTCGCGCAGAATTACTACCGGCCCATTAACACAGAGCGACTGCTCGACCGCGGCCTCGAGTCGGCCATCTCGGGTCTCGATCCGTACTCCCACTACTTCCCGCCGGCTCTGTACAAGTCGTTCCAGCAGCAGACCAACCCGCAGGTGACGGGAATCGGCGTCGAGGTCAACCCGGAGCCGGTGGCCGGAGGGATCGAGATCGAGGAGGTGTTCCAGGATTCACCGGCGGCCAAAGGCGGCCTCGCGCACGGCGACGTCATCGTCGCGGTCAACGGGACCTCGTTGCGAGGCAAGACCGTCGGCCAGGGCTCGCAGCTGATCAAGGGGCACGCGGGAACGTCCGTCGTGCTGACGATCCGCCGCGGCGACAGGACCCACAAGACGCGGCTCGTGCGCCGAACCGTCACCGTGCCGGTTGCCTCCTCGAAGCTGATCAACTTCCACGGTCACAGGCTCGGCTATCTGCAGTTCACGCAGTTCACCCAGGGATCGGCCGGACAGCTCCGGGCTCAGGTTCGCCGGATGCTGCACGACCACGCCACGGGACTCATCCTCGACCTCCGCGACAATGGCGGTGGGCTCCTCGCCCAGGCGGTGGCGGCGGCCAGCATCTTCATCGAGGACGGCACGATCGTGACCACGCGCGGACGCAATCAGCCGACGCACGTTTACCTCGCCAAGGGCAACGCGATTGCGCCGCGGATCCCGGTGGTCGTGCTCGTCGACCACGGCACCGCCTCGTCGGCCGAGATAGTGACCGCGGCGCTCCAGGACCGAGGACGCGCCACGGTGGTGGGCACCCACACGTACGGGAAGGGCGTCTTCCAGGAGATCCAGGCGCTCTCGGGCGGAGGCGCACTCGACATCACGGTCGGCGAGTACTTCACGCCGAACGGCCGCAACCTCGGTGGTGGCGGCGTCAAGCGCGGCGCCGGCGTCACGCCGAACGTCTACGCGGCCGCCAGTACGCGGGATCCCGGTCGCGCGCTGCGGGCTGCCGAGCGAGTGCTGTCGAGCAAGATCGGCGGCGGGTGACGCGGACGACCGGCGGGTCGGGTGCCGCTGCTGGCCCGCGAGCCAGCAGCGGCAATGAAGCGCGCGTGGCGCTCGTGCAGCGGCGCGGCAAGTTCCTCGTCGCCGAGCCGTTCTTCTCTTCCGGGCCGCGGCTCGCGGTCAGTCGTGACTCCCGTTACGACGACGGCGATTTGGTTCTCGTCACGCCGGGGATCTCCGGGCGCCGCGGCAAGGGGAGTCGCGCGCGCGTCGCGCGACGCCTCGGGCGACCGGACGTCGCTCGCGACGTGATCCAGGCGCTGATGCTTGATCGGGGTCTCGCGGCCGGGTTCGATCCAGACGTCGCACGGGCCGCCCGGCGCGCGTCCGAGGCGCCGATCGCGCCCTCGGAGCGCCGTCGTGACCTGCGTACGCTGCCGACGTTCACGATCGACCCGGCGACGGCCCGGGACTTCGACGACGCGATCTCGGCGGCGGACGACGACGGCGGGGGCTGGCGCGTGTGGGTCCACATCGCCGACGTCAGCTCGTACGTGAGCCCGCGATCTCCAGTTGACCGCGAGGCCTACCGTCGTGGTACGAGCGTCTATGTCCCGGGGGCGGTCGAGCCGATGCTGCCATCGGAGCTGTCGAACGGCGCCTGCTCGCTCGTTCCCGGCGAGGATCGCTCGGCGCTGACGGTCGAGTTGACGGTGCGAGGGCGGGATGTGGTCAACGCGTCGTTCTACAGGTCGGTGATCCGCTCCGACTGTCGGCTGTCCTACCCCGAGGTCGACGCGATCTTCGACGGGAATCCGAGCTTCGCCGCCCTCGGCGAGTGGGGGCCCGGACTGGCCGCCGCGCGTGCCGCGGCGGCGGCGCTGGGCGAACGGCGGGCTGCGAAGGCCGCGCTCGTGGTCGAGTCGACCGAGCCCGAGTTCTCGTTCGACCGGGCCGGCAACGTGGTTGGTGTCGAACCCGTCGCGCAGACCGAGTCGCACGAGCTGATCGAGTATCTGATGATCGCCGCCAACGAGCAGGTGGCTCGGTTCCTCGAGGCTCGCAAGGTGCCCACCCTCTACCGGGTGCACGAGCGCCCGGAGGGGGTCTCGGTGCAGCGGATGCTCGACCAGCTTGCGTCGCTCGGCGTGCCGACCCCGCCGGTGTCGGATGGTCCACTGACGCCCCAGCAGGCGGCCGACGCTGCGGGCGAGGCGTCGGCGATGGTGGCCGACTGGGTCGCGGCGCACGGCGGTCGCGGGGGGCGGGCGCTGAACCGGATCGTCCTGCGGTCGCTGAAGCAGGCGTACTACGACGATCACAACCGCGGCCACTCGGGCCTGCAGCTTCACAGCTACTGCCATTTCACCTCGCCGATTCGCCGATACCCGGATCTGATCTGTCACCGGTCGTTGCTGTCGGCCGTCTCGGGGGACGAGCCGGCGCCGGAGTCGTCGTGGGTGGCGGCCGCCGGGCCCGCCTGCTCGGCCCGGGAGCGGGCGGCGATGACGATCGAACGTGACGCCGACGACGTGGCTCGCTGCTTCCTGCTCGAGCGCGAACTGTCTTGCGGGGACGTCGGCGGCGCCGTCTTCGAGGGTGAGATCGTGGGTGTGATCGGCGCCGGCGCGTTTGTCGCGTTCGGCGAACGGGGGGAGTACGAGGGTCTGCTGCCGGTCCGGCGGATGCGCGACGACTGGTGGGAGGTCAACGAGTACGAGACGGCGCTGATCGGGGTTCGCGGTGGCGGCGCGATGCGGCTCGGCGACCGCATCACCGTCCGGGTCGACGGGATCGACGCACCTCGCGGCCGGGTCGACCTGGTCCCCGTGGGCGATGCGGATCATTAACTCCGGCGCGCGCGGGAGATCAGTCGTTGATGTCGAGCCCGGCGCGCGTGGGAGATCAGTCGTTGATGTCGAGCACCGGGGTGATGTCGGGCAGCTGATGCCCCTCGGTCACGTGCTCGTTTGGGACTACCGCGGTTCCGACGGCGAAGAACTCGATCACGTGGCTACCCCAGCCGTGGCTGTTCTCGTGAAGCTTGACCTCGACGATCCCGAGCACCCCGTCGCCGATGTCCTCGGCCTCGGTCTGCATCCGCTCCATCGCCAGCTCGCGAGCGTCATACAGCGCCTGCGTGTACTGCTCGAGCTCTACGTTGCGGCCGGTTTGCTTGATCGACTGGATCATCCCGCGGTGGGCGACGTGGTAGACGCAGCTACCCATGACCATCCCGACGGGACGCTTTCCGGTCTGCATCAGCGTCCAGAAGGCCTGGCCGGAGAGGTCGCTCGTGAATGGGCGGCCGCTGGGCGCCCGATGCAACTTGCCCTCCTTGTGCCGGATCGCCGTCCCGATGGCGATGAACTCGGCCATGTCCGCGCCCCACTCGTAGCGGCCGATATCGAGTCGGACGCCGACGACACCGTCGGCGCCGAGTTGATCGGCCTCCTCCTCCATCCGGGTCATCGCCAGGTCGCGAGCGTGATACATCGCTTGGCTGAGCACATCCAACTCCTGGTTGCGCCGCAGGCTCCGGAACTGGTACCCGACGTGGTAGATGCTCGAGCCGACAACCAGACCGACCGGATCAAAGCCGGCCTTCTCGACGCACAGATACTCGTTCACCGACAAGTCCGAGGTGAACAGCCCGCGGGCGTTCATCGCCAGACGCTCGCTCGCGTGCTCGGAGAGGCCCTCGGTGCTGTTCGGGTCGTAGTTGGTCATGCGCCGCGCTCCTACCTTCGATTAGGCACCGAGCTTGAGGCACCGAGGTTGATCGAAATCACCGGCTCAGGAAGTGGAGCCGGGTACGGTTCCCGCGCTCGCAGCCGGATCCCCGTACCGAGGACATTCATCGTCACATGGAAGTAGTGGCGCTTGTACCCGGCCTGTTCGTACTCATAGTGGTCGATCGTGTGCCTCAGCATCGAGATCACGATCGTGTTGGCCCCTGCCGCACTCGCCTGCCGGCGTACCCTGGCCATCACCCGGTTACGGGCGTCGCGGACACCGTGGGAGATCTCCGTGATCTCGGTATTCACCTGGGCGCCGGCGCCGAACATGCCGCTCGCATTCATCACCCAACTCGAGTTCATGCCGAGCTGCACCGAGAGGACAGTTGTGTGACCGACCACGCCGCAAGCCTCCGCGCCGATCCGGCGAAGCTTGTAGACATCCTGACCCGAGAGCGTGCTGATCCCCAGCTGGCCGCTGGTCCGTGACGGCAGCGTGCTGTCACGCACCGCGGTGCCGAAAACGACAAGCTCGATGCTCCCGGCCTTGCCGAGCGAACCCGCCGTCATCTCGATCCCGATCACACCATCCGCACCGGCCAGCTCGGCCTCTTGGCGCAGCCGGTCGAACGCACGATTGCGAGCGATGTTCCACGGATCGGACAGGGCCGGGATCTCATCGGCGACATACGCCGCGCGCTGCGCGCCCAACCAGCCATGCTGAACGACCGACGATCCCATCACCTGCGCCACCGGCTGGAGCCCCGATGCCTGGGCGACCGCATACTCCTTGGCACTCAGGTCGCTCGTGAAGAACGGGGTGCTCGCGGTCGCGACCCTTTTCAAGCGTTGTTCGGCACCGAGCGGGATCCCGCCCTGCCGAATCCGCTCGAGGTCGACCTCGGCCGCCCGGCGCTCATCGTCCGTGGGTGCTGGCGGTCTTTGCCTGCCAAACGGAGACACCCGCGGGATCGTGACACAACCGAAGGACCGGCTGCGCAGAAGCTGCGCGGTCCCGCCCGCGCGGCCCACCCCCGGACTTGCCGCGCGACCCTTGGGACCTTCTACAGTCAGCGGCCTGATGGCCAAGGGCAAGCGCAAGACAGCTTCCGGCGACGTGGCGACGAACCGCCAGGCCTCGTACCGCTACAACCTGCTCGAGAGGTTCGAGTGTGGTCTCGTGCTGACCGGCACCGAGGTCAAGTCGCTGCGCGACGGCAATGCGCAGTTGAAGGACTCCTACGCGGTCGTGCGCGACGGCGAGGTCTGGCTGATCGGCCTGTACATCGCGCCGTATCCGGCCGCGGCGCGGGACAACCACGACCCGGAACGGCCCCGGAAGCTGCTGCTGCACCGTGACGAGATCGAGCGGCTCGTGGGGCGGACCCATGAGCGGGGCCTGACGCTGATTCCTACGCGGATCTACTTCGCGGGGCCGCGGTCGCGGGCGAAGGTGGAGATCGCGCTTGCGCGAGGGAAGGATCTGTACGACAAACGCGACTCGATTCGCCGGCGCGAGACGGCCCGCGAGGTCCAGCGCGAGCTTCGGGAACTGAGGCGTTAGCGGACGAACGGGGCCGCCGCGGCCCCCTTCAGCGTTTGGGCGACCTGCAGGGGGGCTCAGACGATCGTGCGCGGCAGGTTGGTCGCCTGCATGCCAACCACGAGCAGCGCGATCAGGCCGATGTAGACCGCGGCTATCAGGGCCCGGTCGACGGCCGGCACGCGGTAGTAGGAGCCGACGGCGCCGTGGCGGTACTGCTGCCAGCGGCGGTAGGACTCGAAGCCGCCGAGGATCAGAATCAGCACGAACACCGGGTTCGGCGCCAGCACCGCGAGCACCACGAGGCCCCCGAAGCCGGCGATCCACATCCACGGGCTCATCGCGGCCATCGCGCGGCCGCCGTCGAGCGGCACCACCGGGATCAGGTTGAAGAGGTTGATGAGGAAGCCGGTGTAGGCCAGCGCTCGCCAGAGGTCGTTGCCGGTCGCGTGCCAGATCGGGATGCACGCCGCCGCGGCGATGGTCCCGAGCACCGGTCCGGCGAGGCCGACCTTCGCCTCGGCGAGAGCGTCGTCGCCGAGCGACCGCGCTCCGATCACGGCACCGAGGAACGGGATGAAGATCGGCGCGCTGGCCCGGATCCCCTGGCGACGCAGCTGGATCACGTGCCCGAGCTCGTGCAGCAACAGCAGGACGACGAAGCCGGCGCCGAATGCGAACCCCCAGATCGACGCGTAAGCCACCAGCGACACTCCCATCGTCCCGGCGGTCGCGAGCAGCTTGACCTTCGGCAGGAGCAGCAGGATCGCCTTGAGCTTTGCCAGGAGAGCCAAGACCGCCGCGCCGGCAGCGCCGAGCTTCTCGCGTAGACGCGAGCGGCGCGGTGGCGGATCGGCGAGAGGGGTCGGCGCCGGCGGAAGCGGCGGCGGTGCCTCAAGCAGCGGATTCGGCGATTCCATGACTACGAATGAATTGTGACGCGTGTCTACAATCAATCATGAAGAAACAACACCCCGGGGACGACAGGCTTCGACGTGGTCGGATCGTGGGGTTGGTTGCGAGTCGAGGTGCCCGGGAGGCCTCGTTAAACACCTGGGAAACAATAAGTGCGGATTCGCACAACTTTGATCTTGGCCTCGCTGCTGCTTAATCCCAGCTAGCTGCTAAGACTCATCTCGCCCCCGTTCGCCCACGTGCGGGGATCCGGGATCAAATAGTGGGCTAGCTCGGTGAGGATTTGCTCCCTCCGATCCGAGGACCACCCAGGGAGCTGGCTCTCTGAGACCCCGCCGGCGAGGCGACCAGAGAGCGAGATCAGAGCGCCGGCTACGCTCGTAGATGCCATCTCCTGCGCGACCGCGGACGCGGGTTCAATTCCCGCCGTCTCCACCTTTGCAAAGAATTCGAACCGCCCTCCGCACCGGGGGGCGGTTCTATTAGGGCCAAAGCATCGAGGGTCGTGACCACATTCCCCCAGGACCCGTGCCACCGCCCGACCCGACCGCGCCAGCGGGACAACTCGACTTCAAATTCGACCGCTCGGGCTACCGGGTGCCGGCGATCATCGTCTCCCCGTGGGTGGACGAGGGGATCGTGATCAACGATGAGCACCGACATACATCGATGATCGCCACGCTCCGCAACGCATGGAGTCTCGGCGACCCGTTCACCGGCCGCGACGCCGCCGCCACCACCTTTGATCACCTGCTCTCCCGCGAGACCCCTCGCGATTCCGCGAGCTGGCCGGACGTCGAGGCGCTCCCGGTCCCGCAGTTCCACATGGACATGGTGCAGATGGGAAAGGCCCTCAGCGTCCTCGGCAAGACCGCAGGCAGCGGCATCCTCGAGCATGCAAAGCAGTCCGGGCTCGTGATCCCCGCTGAGCTGACCGACCCCAACTCGTCCCCCGAGCAGATCGTCGCGGCCTTGCGAAGCATCGCGCTGCAGATCTTCCCGCGCCTAGCCACCTCGACGTAGAAGTCGAACGCGGTCACGAAGCTCGACGCGAGGCGCTGGTCTGCGCGAGTAGAAATGCGCGTCTTCGACCGGCGCGTAGCGACGGTCTACCCGTCCCCACACGCAGGTCAGATCCGCTTCCGGATCGGCTAGACAGAACAGTGAGTCGCTGATCGCCCAGAGTGCTCGCTTTCACAACCAGCATCAGTGTCGTCGGTTGCGTGGGGAGTCCCCGACTGATCGCGCAAGCGACGATGTGGTTGCGCTGGCTCGGGCCGCGGCGGATCGAGCGCGACGTGCACATCGGCGCCGGCACTCAATGTCTGGTCGTTGATCGAGATAGGCGGTAGCGGCAGGCGAGCAGGCCGAAGATGATCCCGCCGGCCAGGAAGTAGCCGTCGGTGGCGTTGCCTGACCAGGTGGCGGACGCGGACCGGTAATACGCCGCGCCCATCGTTTGCTTGTGTGAGAGCCCGGTGATCCCGTTGGGCAGCAGGCCGACCGCGCGCGTCAGGTCATCGATGAGCCCGGCGCCGCCGCGGACGACGAGCACTGCGCAGCCGAGCCAGACGATGATCGCGGCGATGCGTCGCAGCTTGCCGTGCTGCCATCCGCGGGCGATCGCCAGGCACGCCCACGCGCCCAGCGGGAACGCCGACACGACCAGCACCTCAAAGATCCAGCCGGCCACCGAATGCGGGGCGTGCCGGTACCCCTCCCCGCCCACCCCGAACGATCCGCCGAGGTACCAGTAGACGTGAAAGGCGAAGAACACGACCACCCAGGCGAGCGCCGCGTAGGCGGTGCGGGCGGGCAGCAGCTGCTTGCTTGGTGACCGGTGATCCCCGCGGGAGGCGCTGGACAATGCTGTCAGGCGTGGTGTGGCGGTGGTGGCGTTCATCTGGTTGACCTCAGTAGCGATCCGAGGTCGGCGACGGGGCCGAGGTGCGTCAGCTTGTCGGGGTTGACGATCGAGCTGATGCTCTGGATCTGACCGCCGGCGACCTCGAGCGCGATCACGCCGATCAACCGCTGCTTTGCGTCGAGGTAGAGCGCTCCGGGGCCGCCGTTGATCTCGATCGGCCGCAGCGACGCGTCCGGAAGGCGCGCGCCCAGGCGGAACCAGTTGATCAGTGTGTGCGCGACACGGCTGCGTCCGCGCAGCGACCGCGCGAGCGCCGGAACCTTGCCGCCGCCATCGCCGGTCAGCTCCACGTCTGAAGCGAGCAGCGTCTCCAGGCCGGCGAGATCGCCTTGCTCGGCGGCCTCAAAGAACCGGGCTGCGAGCTCGTCGCGCTGCTCGCGCGTCGTTTGGAACCGGGGCCGGCGCTGCTCGACGTGGCGTCTGGCGCGGGTAGCGAGCTGGCGCACGCCTGCCTCGCTCTTCCCGACGATCGCCGCGATCTCCGGATAGGGGTAGTCGAACACGTCGCGAAGCACCAGCACGGCCCGCTGCTCAGGCGACAGGCTCTCCAGCAACACCAGCAGCGCCAGCGACAGCGAATCGGCCGTCTCAACGTGCCGGGCGGGATCATCCTCACCGTCGGTGATAATCGGCTCTGGCAGCCACTCGCCGACGTAGCGCTCACGACGGGCGCGCGCGGAGCGCAGCTCGTTGATCGCCAGCCGGGTCGTGACAGTCGCTGCGAACGCGCGCGGCGAGGCGATCTGCTCGCCGGCATCGAGCGCTTGATGCACCCGCAGCAGCGCCTCCTGGACCACATCCTCGGCCTCGGAGACGCTGCCGAGCATCCGGTAGGCGATCGCGAACGCGACCGGCCGCAGCTCATCAAGCAACCGCTCACGATCGGTCATCCGCCCAATCCTCGCAGCACCAACTCGTGGCGCACCGTCACGTAGCCCGCGTCACCATCGCCGGGGCGAGCAACCCCAGTGGCGGCTTGTGGGCGATGACCTGACCGCCAGCAGCGCCGCGCGACCACGTACGGCGCGAGGAACAACGCGATTCCGAGCGCGGGGATCATCAGTACCGCCATGGTTAGTGCTATCAGGGCCAGGGCCGGCAGCGCGAACGGAGCCAGTGCGAAGGTGAGCATTCCGGCGCCGACCGCAAGGTCAGCCACCTCGCTAACCAGGTCGAGACCTGACGGTGACGCCTGGTGTCCGGGCGAGACGCCGCTGGTTGGATCTCGAGAGCCGGATATCGATTCGGTGCGTGCTGTCCTGGCGCCTCCCGTGTACGGATCCAGCAGCACCGCATTCAGACGGCTACCTGGGTTGACAGGTGCATTCATGCCGGGACTCCTCCGGCGAGGGCCGCCGCGGACGAGATCGTCGCGAACCCCTGTCGCCAGCTCGGGTGAGCCAGACCCCACTGAAGCTCACGCTTGGCCTTAGCGTTGGAAGCGCCTCGAAGCTCGGTCATCATCACGACGCCGGCCTCGCCGGCGAACAGCCGTCCGATGAACCGCGGCACCCGCATAGGCTTCTTGGCGCCCAGCGTCTGGGCCAGCGCCGGCAGCCACTCGGCGACCGGGGCGGGGTCATCGTCGACCACGTTGTAGATCCCGGGCGTACCGTGATCGAGCGCCGCGACGGTGGCCTCGGCGGCGTCGGCAATGTGAATGAACGACCACACCCCGCCACCATTGCCGACCACCGGGAACTTGCGCTTGTGGACCAGTTCCATCTGCGCACTGCCAGCGGTCGTGTTCGTGCCGGGACCGTAGAACGCGCCGTAGCGCAGCACGATGCCCTCTGTCCAGTGGGCGTCGAGCACCGCCTTCTCCAGGTGACGGATCGCCTTCATCGACTGGCGCATCTCGCGCGCCGGCGACGAGTCCAGCGGGTCCTCCTCGCTCTTCACCAGGCCACCCACCCGCTCGTAGGGCCAGGCGGCGTAACTCTGCGCGATGAACCGCTTGATCCCGACCGCCTGCCCGGCCGAGAGCAGATGATCCGTGCCCTCGGTCCGCAGGCGGTTGGTCAGCGCGAAGTCGCGATCGAAATGGCGCATGTTAAGCGGGTCAGGGATCGCCGTCAGCTCATGGATGATCACATCGGGCTCTGCCTTCCCCACCGCTGCCGCGACCTGGCCGGGATCGAGGGCGTCCGCCACCACCGGCGTTGCGCCTTGCTCAAAGAGCATCGCTTGCTTGGATTCGCTGCGCGTCATTCCGGTGACCTCGTGGCCCGCGGCCACTAAGCGCGGTACCAGCTGCTTGCCGATCGCTCCGGTTGCACCTGCCACAAACACTCTCATCATCAACACCTTTGATCTGGGATGACCTGTATCCCGTAAGACAAGACAGCGATCCCCGCTGTGACACTCGCGCTGACGGCCCTCGCCCTGCGACGGGAGCTCGCCCCGATGGTCAACCGGACATCGCCAGAAAGCTTCCTGGAACCTCGCTGAACAACTCCCGGCCAGACGGTGGCGTCGGCCGTTGGCGCGGTGCTGGTCCTGCGAGTTCCAGGGCCGTTGTCGATCGAGCCCGTGCTGCCGCTGCCGCCTCCGGACCTGGACTCAGGCGCCCAACTTTCGGGTTCCTGACCGTCTGAGCTGTTCATTCCTTCATCAAGCGCCTGATGCACCCGCAGCAGCGCCTCCTGGAGCACATCCTCGGCCTCGGAGACGCTGCCGAGCATCCAGCAGGCGATCGCGAACGCGACCGGCCGCAGCTCGTCAAAGCAAGCGCTCGCGACCGGTCATGCGCCCGCCAGCCCCTGCCGCCAGCTCGGGTGCGCCGGCGTCCACGCCAGCTCGCGCTTGGCCTTCGCGTTCGATGCACCGCGAAGCTCGGTCATCATCATCACGCCGGCCTCCCCCGCGAACAGCCGCGCAACAAACCGCGGCACGCGCATCGGCTTCTTGGCGCCGAGCTGCTGCGCCAGCGCCGGCAGCCACTCGGCGACCCGGGCGGGATCATCGTCAACCACGTTGTAGATGCCGCGACTGCCGTGCGTGACCGCCGCCACCGTCGCTTCTGCGGCGTCGGCAATGTGGATGAACGACCACACGCCGCCACCGTCGCCGACCACCGGGAACTTGCGCCGGCGGACCAGCTCGAACTGCTCCTCGCCCGGCGCCAACGAGGTACCCGGCCCGTAGAACGCTCCGTAGCGCAGCACAATCCCCTCCGTCCACTTTGCCCCGAGAACCGACTGCTCGAGATGCCGGATCGCGGCCAGGGTCCCGCGCATCTCCCGTACCGGCGTCGGGTCCAGCGGATCCTCCTCGCTCTTCACCGGTCCGCCGTTGCGCGCATAGGCGCCAAAGGCCGCCACCCCTTGTGCTACGAACCGGCGCACTCCCACCGCCTGCCCGGCGGAAAGCAGGTAATCGGTGGCCTCCGACCGCAGGCGGTTAGTCGGCGCGGCATCGCGTTCGGTGTAGCGCTCGACGCCTGCAAGGGCGGTCAGCTGATGGACGATCACTTCCGGCCTCGCCCTCCCCACCGCGTCCGCGACCGCATGAGGTTCAAGCGCGTCCGCCACCACCGGCATAGCACCCAGCTCGCGCACCATCGCTTGTTTTGACTCGCTGCGAGTCATGCCCGTGACCTCATGACCGGCAGCAACCAGCCGCGGCACCAACTGCCTTCCAATCGCTCCCGTCGCACCTGCCACAAACACTCTCATCACCGGCTCCTTGATCGAAGATCACGTGTACCCCACAAGACAAGACAACAGCCTCGGATGTGACACCCCGTCAGACCGAGCCCTACGCGCCATCTGTCGACACCCGAAAAGCAGCAGCCGCGCCGAAGCAAATGAACGCGTCCCTCGCGGTAAGACCCGCGCGACCTTCCACCTCGACCTCAAGGTCGCAGCGCATCGGTGTGATGGCGGGTCGGTCCCGAATCCCCCGGATCATCGCGCTCACTGTGGTCGGCCGAGTGCACGCTCGCGGCGGGGATCCCGCCGTCTGGCCGCTTTTGGACGAAGCACTCGCACTGACGCAGCGCGGTGAGGAGCTTCAGGCAAGCGAGCCGGTGGCGGTAGCACGGGCGGAGGCGGCCGGCTCGCGGGCGATCCCAACGGCGTCGAGCGAGCGACCGCCGCGGCTCTGGCACTCGCGACGCTCCGGCGGTCGACCTCGGTGGTGTCGAAGCTGGCGCCGTGGCGAAGGCGCGCGGGATTGTCGATGAGCTTCTTGAAACCGATACGACCGGCCCATACGCGCACAAGATCGCGGGCGATCGGCCCGCGAGAGCAGCAGCGACGTCTTCACCGCTACCGGCGACAAAGGGGCCGTGACGTTGGCGCCGGATCGCGATGGTCGTGTGTGAAGCAGACCAGGACTGGAGCCAAGATCACCACCTGCCGGCGCGAGCCACGACACGCTGCCGGGTTACGCCTATTGGGGTCACGCGGGCACAACTGCCCTCTGCGCTCCCCGGCGGGGACCGCGCCGACCGGCCGCGAACGGGGCCGACAGCAGCGCGAGCGTCGCGGTCAACACCCGCGTCTGGGTGCACGTTGTACTAGCCGTTGCGCCATCCGGGCGACCGCCACGCTCGGCCGGCCCGCGCGAGCGCGTGGATCAACGCCAGTGCGAGCTACTGGACGCTCACGCCGCGCCTGGCGGACGGTGTCCCGATCGGACGCATGCCTGGCACGCCTAGTCCTCCAGCCTTAGACCGCGGTCTCACAGCTCACTGGGCTGATTGCGTCGCAGCTTGCGACGTTCCCAACCGTTCGGGTGCCGGATCGTGACACCCGCTGTTCCGCCGGTCCCGGTGAGGCGGAGCAATGGGGTTCGAGGGAGCCTCTCGGGAGTGGTCGTGTCTCTCAGTCCGCCGATCCCAGGGTCCAGCCCGCCCGTCTCTGCCCCCCAGCTATCGGGGATCACGATCGTCACGCCGGCCCACTGCCCGTGCGCTTCTACTTCGACCTCAGCCAGTCGGGTAGCCGTTCGGGTGAAATCGAGCCTGGCACCGCCCATCCCGCCGTAGACCGTAATGCGAGCCGGTACCTGCCAGCGCCCAGCCCGCACCGCGCCGTTTAGACCGCCCTTGAGAAGCAGCGGCTCTCCTGGATCCGCCGAAGGTTCCGGCGGCAGGTCGGCGGTGAGAGCGGCAAGATCTGCGTAGGTCTTAGCGGTCAGGGCCTTCCCGACCCTCTCGTCTAACTCGATCTGCTCAAGACGACCCTCCGCCGCCGCGTCTCGCAACCGCTCCACCACTGCATCGCGGTCGGAATCCGCTGCGCGTAGCTCATTACGGCGATCCGGTTCTGGACCCGAGACGGACACGACTTCGATCATAGGAAACGCCGTTGCGACCACCCGCTGCCGCTGCGCATCGGGTCCGACTGGCCGACCCTCCTGCAGAACCCCGCAGCGTGACTGCTGATCCAGGTCTGGGACCACCCCAAGCGGCAGTCGGCCGCTAACCGCCCAATTGCGGCGCAAGAGCAGTCACGTCTTCGCTGCTACCTCGGCAAAGGAGCGGCAGTTGCTGCGGGCCTCCTTGCCTCCTGGCGCGGATAGCGGCGGCGTTGGCGATCGCCTTCGTGGCGAAGGAGTCGTGAGGCGCACCCGACGGGCGCGATGCTGAGGTCGCCCCGAGCGGCTGTGAGCGGAAACTGCCTTCGCGGCGAGAGCGATGTCCTCGTTGGCGATCGTCGATCCCGGCGAACTCGGCCTCCTGGCTGCGCTCGAGATCGGGGGCGCGAACAGCCAGGTCGGTGGGACTGCCATCGGGGCCGGGGATGTGAGACGGACCCTGCGTGGGCGGAGATGCGGCCGGCCGCAGTCGGCATTGCCTGAGGGAGCCTGTCTGGAGGCCGGGGGCAAAAGAACTTGCCGCTCACTTCCCGCTCCGATATCGCGAGCTGTAAAGTTCGTCTACGGCCCAATGGGCCGACGTGAGGGGGGGAGGGCAATGCGGAACATCGGTGCCTGGATGGCAGCAGCCACGCTGCTACTGATGTGTGTGGTGGCGGCGAGCGCGCAGGCGGCGCCCACTAGCTTCACGAGCTCGAACGTGACCTCGCCGGCCGACGGCACGCTGCTGTTTCAGAACATCGACGCCAACCCGAACGCGACGATCACCGTAGCGGGAACGACGAACTGGACCGCCAGCGACACGAGCAATCTGTTCGACATCGACTGCTACCTCGGCAGCACCGTCTACACCGTCTACGCGGGCGGTGCGGGGAATCCCGGCTTGGGGCTCGACCCGGGTGGAAACTTCTCTGTCACGGTGCCGCAGGTGACCTTCCACGGAGAGCCTTGCCACCTGGTGGTGGTGCCGCATGGAACCACTCCGGACCCGGGGATCAGCTACACGGGCCCGCGCGTCGGTTTCAGCTCGTTCCAGACGGTCGAGGCTGCGGGTGGATCGCACCCGACGATCAACTATGTCTTCGGCGACGACACGACCCAGGCCGATGCCGGCAGCAACTCAAGCGAGTACTGTGGCGCGTTTAGCCAACTGGACGACGGGACGAGCGCGATGAACTTTGGTCCGCTCAGCCTGTGGGGCTGCGGCAGCTTCTACACCTCGTTGAGTGACCAGACGTGGCAGGGGGGACCGATCAATATGGATTCGAGCGCGGATCTCACGAGGTCGGAGATCGAGGTCGACGGGCAGAACGCATACGGCTCGACCGGCGCCGACGAGCTCTTTAGCGGCAGCGACGCGCTGGCGGGGTTCCCGGCCCTCAGCATCAACGTGGACAGCTTCTCGACCGCTAACGGCAACGCCCAGACGACCGAGAGCGAGCAGCTCGTGAAGTGCACCCCGCAGGATGTCTATACGCCGACGTACGCGAACTGCACTGCGTTCGCCTCTACGGGCGTCGCGTTCAAGCGCGTCAGCGACTACACCAACAGCGGCCGGGTTATCACCGCGACCGACACCTTCACCAGCACCGACGGTCTAGCCCACGCGCTCGACCTGCAGTACGAGACCGACATCGGCGACGGGGCCGCCGGCTGGCAGTTCCCCGGGCAGAGCGGTTACTGCTGCACCACTGGCACGCGCGGTCCTGCCGCCACGGCGGTACCCGAGACGATCTACGCGATCGCCGCCCCCGCGTCGTCGCCAAGCCTGAACAATCCGGTGGGTGCTGCGACGTTCTCCGTCCCGTACAACTCGGTGACGTTCGACCACACGATCTGGGGCCCGGGCCACCCGTCCACGCTGTTTGACTTCCAGCGGATGGTTCCGGCGTCCGGCTCGACCTCGATCACGTGGAGCTACGCGACCGGCACCAGCTTGGCTGAGGTTCAGGGCTACGCGGCTGCGGCACAGGCCGCGATGCAGGCTCCCGTGGTGGCGATCTCCTCGCCGGCTGGCGGTGGGACCGTGACGGGAACGCCGTTGACCGTCACCGGCACTGCGAGCGCGCCGTCGGGCGTCAGCAGCGTGACGGTCAACGGCGTCGCGGCCACCGTCTCCAATGGCACCTGGATGGCGTCCGTGCCGCTCACCCGCGGACAGAACACCCTGACCGCGACTGCGACCAGCGACGATGGCAGCACCGCGAGCACGACGGCGAAGGTGACCTACGCACCGCGGTCGAAGATCAGCCTGATCGCCAAGCGATTCAACGGCAAGGCGGTGGTAGTCAAGCTCGCGTGTGCGTCAAGCGGCTCCAACTGCGGGGGCAGCGTCACCCTGGGCCACACGGAGACCGTCGTCAAGCACCACAAGAAGCACAGGGTCACGGTCGTGATCGCCACGAAGCACTACGCGATCAGCTACGGCCAGACGGCGACCCTGACGGCGACCCTCAACCGCACCGGCAGGAAGTTGTTGAAGAAACTTGGCAAGCTGGCCGCCAGCGGGACGGTCACGGTCATCGAGGCTGGCGGCAAGAGCAAGTCCGCCGTGACCTTCAGGCTCACACTCACGTAGCAGGGGAAGGCATCAGCACTGCGGTTTCACCCGCCCGAACGAGTGGTTTGCCACGAACCCGATCGTCAACCCGTGATCTGGCCGACGATTCCCTTGGCGACCCAGCAAGCGTCCGCGCCGCCGGCATCGGACGAGCGCTTCGCCGCGATAGGGATCACGCGCGTTGCTTCGTCGGACGGGCGATTGACCGCGACGGTGCTGCTGCGAAGTGCCCGTTCGGCGCCAGTTCGGCCTCTTAGGTTCGCCCTGCGCTCGCGCGAGGTGAGCGGGACGCGAGGACGGATTTGATCGTCCGCGGGACTGACGACGTCTCGCGCGGCAGCCCGCCGAGCGCCGATCGTGTGACGGCGGCTGCGGTACAGGCGTATTGCTTGGGAGATGTCGTCAGCCGATCGAAGGGAGTTTTCTGTGCTTGCCCGAACTGCAGCCGGCGTGGTCCTCATCTGGCTTGGCTTCGCGCCGGCGGCGCTTGCCGCGTCATCGACGTCGGAGACACTGAGCGTGGAGGGCCAGGGGTCGGTGATGATCACGCCAGACCAGGCGTCGTTGTCGCTGTCGGTGACGCGCTCTGCCCCGAGGTCTGCGCCGGCCTTGTCGGCCGCGAACCGGATTGTCGACGCGATCGTTCACGCCGTTCGTAGCGTGCCCGTGCCCGCGCCCGCGATCCAGACGGGATCGATCGACACCAACTGCGCTCGCATCCGCGTCGGGCCGAAGGGTCACAAGCACCGGATCCAGCGCTGCACAGCGAGCGAGTCCCTATCGATCACCTCGACCGCGGCAATCGTCGGCCGCGTAGTCGACGCGGCAACCCATGCGGGCGCGAGCAGCATCGACGGACCGAACTTCTCGTTCGCTAACCCGTCCGCCGGCGAGATCGCAGCCGAGCACGCGGCGATCACCGACGCCCGAAACCAGGCAACCGCTGCCGCCGACCAGCTCGGCTACACGGTCACCGGAGTGCAGTCGATCAGTTTGAACCCACAGCCAGGTGTCGTGGCGGCGCCCGGTACCGCGTCTTTGCCGGTGCGCAAGGGGGCACCGTCGACACCGACGACGGTCCACCGGGGCGTCCAGGAAGTCGACGCGACAGTCGCGGTTGTGTTCACGATCGCGCCCGCCACCACAGCCGAATGATCGATCGAGAGACGTGACGGCCGAGGGCGCCTCGGCGGAGATCCCGCGTAGGTGCGCGCACGCCGGCTGACTCGGTCCGCTTCCGGTAGGTCCACGATCCTCTCAGTTGGGTTGGGCGACGAGCCGCTCGCCCCGCGCGCGTCGGCGTAAAGCGACGGTACGCGCCGCAGCCTCTGTTCAATCCCGGCGTCCGATTGCCTGGGCGATTAGAGCCCCTGAGCTGCCGCCGCGGGACGAGCCCTTCGCCACAAACGCGATCTCCGGCGCTGCCGCTCCCTCGAACCAGCATCAGTGTCGGCCGCTGCAGAACTCGGCAGCGCGACTGCTGCTCCAGGTCTGGGACCAGGCGGAGCAGCAGTTCGGTATTGACCGCCCAGTCGCGGCGGTTGCGACAGCGCGACGCAGTGGCCAACGGGCTCCATGTTCAGGTCAGACTGGCGGGCAAGCACGGAGGCCGCGGATGCGGCAACGCCAATCGGTTGATTGACGAACTCGACCGCGAGCGGGCCTTGGGGTGCTTCGGCGGATGCTCGCGGAAACCTGTGGTTCGTCCGTGAAGTCAGAGCAGGGCGGGGTAGCTGCCGCCGTCTAGATGAATGTTGTTGCCCGTGATGTAGCCGGCGTCTCGGCTACATAGGAATGCGCATGTCGCGCCGAGCTCCTCGGGCCTTCCGAGGCGCTTTGCCGCGATTGATTGTTCTTGTCGGCGGCGCGCGTCCTCGTAGGAGATTCCCTCGGCATTCATCACCCGCTCTGCCATGAATCGCTGACGGTCGGTGTCGAAGCGTTCGGGTAGGAGGTTGTTGATCGTTACGTTGTCGCAAGCCACCTCCAGCGATAGCCCCTTGACGGCGGCGGTGAGGCCTGCTCGGGCTGCACTTGAGAGCGTCATGTGGGGTCGTGGGGTTGCGACCATCGCTGAGGTGATGTTGATGATCCGGCCGAACTTTCGTTCTCGCATGCCGTCGAGAACCGAGCGGATCATCAGCAGCGCGGCGACGAGATTGCCGTCGAGTGCTCTGAACCAGTCCTCCTGGTTCAGAGACTGGAACGATGCCGGGGGCGGACCGGCGTTGTTGGTGATAAGTATGTCTGGCTTGCCGACGGCGCTCAGCAGCGCGGTTCGCCCCTCTTCCGTCGTGACATCGCCGACGACGGCTTCCACGGCAACGTCGAATCGCTGCCGGAGCTCGTCTGCCGTCTGGCCCAGCCGCTGCGGGTCTCTCCCGTTTACGACAATGTCGACTCCTTCGGCGGCCAGCGCTTCTGCGCACGCTCGGCCGAGCCCTCGGGAGGAGGCGCAGATGATCGCGTGGCGTCCCGCGATGCCGAGGTCCATCGAACGTTCTTACCAGCAGCTCACGAGCTGGTGCTGCGGTTGGGTTCCGTTGGATGGACCTTCATCGTTGCCCGCGGCATGGGGCGATCGTAGGATCGGATGAGGCCGAGAGGAGGACGATGGACGTTGGGCTTGTGCTGATGAGCCACTTCGGTTCGTGGGACGACGCGGCGTACGCCGAAGAGAATGGCTTTGCGACCGCCGGGTTCGTCGACTCGCCGCTGATCGCCGGCGATCCGTTCGTCGCGATGGCGCTTACTGCCGAGCGGACCTCGACTCTCAAGGTGGGCTCAATGCTCGCGGTCCCGAGCAACCGCAACGCCGCCACTTTGGCAACCGCGATCGCGACTGTCAATCGGTTGGTTCCGGGGAGGACATTCCTTGGGATCGGTACAGGCTTCACAGGCCGGGCGGTCTTCGGCCTAAGACCGATCTCAAGCGGTCGGTTGTCGCGATATGTGCGGTCCTGTCGAGCACTGCTCGACGGCGAGGAGGTCGAGCATCGCGAGGCGGACCACAGAACACAGATCCGGCTCGCACACGCATTCGAGGATCGGTACATATCGCGCGAGCGCATCCCGATATATGTCGCCGCCGATGGCCCGCGGGCACTAGAGGTAGCCGGCCGCTTCGGCGATGGTTGGATCACGAGCCTTCAGTTCTCAGACTGGATGGTGAACGCGCCGGAGGTCCTGCGCTCCTCGCTCGGAGCCGTCAAGTCGGCTGCCTCAGAAGCGCATCGTGAGCGTGCGGACTTCTACACGATGTGCTCTGCCGGGCTCTGCGTGCTAGATGAGGGTGAGGCGCCCACGTCCACGCGAGCGCTGGAGTACGTTGGGGCGTACGCAATGATGCCCTTCCACGCGTATGCCGACAATCCTGCGATCGCCGATCACCTCCCGCGGCCGATTCGAGATCGTCTCGACGTATATGACCGGGTGCTGGCCGCTCTCCCTGTTTCGCAGGATCGTCGACACCAGGAGGTCCACCGAGGGCACCTCTCTCACATGTTGCCGGGCGAGGCTGAGGTCCTCACCGACGAGATCGTGCGGATGACCACTCTCACCGGCACTGCAGGAGAGATCGCGGCAACGGTTAAGAAGCTCGAAGCAACCGGGCTCCAGAACCTCACACTGAATCCACCGCCACATCTGGTCCGAAACGTGGTGCGAGATTTCACCGACAAGATCACACCATTGCTGTCCAAGGCACTCCCCGCCGATTCCCGAGAGAGTGTGGCTCATGTCTCAAACTGAACCGCCTTCGCTGTCGGATCTGGCGCTCGCCGTTGGGCGGCTGCGGGTCCATGACGTTTCGCCGACGATCACGGCCGATCTTCCTGTGTTCTTCATGTACGAGGGCCCCCAGATACGGCCGCTGTACGAGCACGCTGCCGGGGGCGCCGCCGCAAACGTACTCGAGATCGCCGAGCACGCTGGCACGCATATCGACGCGCCTTTTCACTTCGATCCTGCCGGACTGACAGTAGACGCGCTAGCTCCGGATGCCCTGCTCCTGAAGCCGTTCAAGAAGTTCGATTTGAGCGCGAACGACCACCAGCCCGGTGAACCTGTCCAGCGCGAGCACCTGATCGCCGCCGCAGAGCGGGAAGGACTGACCCTCGAGCCTGGCGACGTCGCGATCCTTGAAGTGGGGTGGGATCGCTACCTCGCAGGCGGCGCGGCTGAACGGGAACCCGGCTGGTGGGGACGTAACGAGCCGGGACTGTCCGACGCAGCCTGTGAATATCTCGCCGCCGCCGGCGTGTCAGCGGTCGCCTGTGACACTGCCGCGTGCGACGTTTCGTGTCGAGACGGGCAGATGCTGTCTGCTCCAGGACACGCCAAGCACTTCCTACCGCAGGGGATCCTGATCGTCGAAGGCTTGACAGGCCTTGCCGGCGTCCCCGCGTCAGGACTGTTTATCGCGCTGCCCCTGAAGATCGGGCGCGGCACCGGGTCACCTGTGCGGGTCCTTCTCCTGACCAACTAGACCATTTTGCGGGCAGTCGCGATCGACAGGTTCGAGGATGTTCCGACGCTTCGGAGCATGCCTGTGCCGCGGCTCGCGCGTCGCGAGCTACGTCTTCGGATGCGGGCGGCTGGGGTGAACCCAATGGATTGGCGTGTGCGCGACGGAGCCCCGAACCAGTTCGATCAACAGACCCGGTTTCCGCTGATCCTCGGTCTCGAAGGAGCTGGCGTCGTCGACGAGCTCGGCGCCGGAGTCACTGCCTACGTGCGAGGCGACGAGGTATTCGGATTGTTTTGGCCGGAGATCTTCGAGTTCGGAACGTTCGCCGACTACCTAGTCGTATCCGAAGACGCAAGGATGGCCCGCAAGCCCCGCGCCCTGAGTTTCGAGCAAGCGGCGGCGCTGCCGCTAGCGGGTGGCGCGGCGATGGCCGCTCTGAACTGGCTGGAGGTCGGTCCGGGTCAACAGATCTTGATCGTCGGGGCGACCGGAGGTGTCGGCTCCTATGCCTGCCAGCTCGCAAAGCTACGGGGCGCGAGAGTCATCGCCACTGCACGCGCCTCCGAGGTCACATACATCCGTGGTCTCGGCGCCGATGCCGTGATCGACTTCGAGCGCGAAGACGTGCCCAGCCGGGCCACCGACCTCGCTGATGGTTGCGTCGACGCCATGCTCGACCTCGTCAACACGGGCGATCGATTCAGCCAGAACACGACCGCGGTTCGGGAAGGCGGGCGGGTTGTGAGCCTCACGTTCGGCGCCGCCGTTGATGCGCTTGCCAAACGCAATATCCGCGCGCACAATCTGCTGTCCCATCCCGTCAAGCAGGATTTCGAGGAGCTTGCGCGCTTGGCTTCAACAGCAGAGCTCCAGATCCCGATCGAGCTGACGCTCCCGCTCGCCAAGGCCAACGAAGCGCTCGAGCTCTCGCAAAGCGGCATGGCCCGCGGCAAGATTGTGCTCACGATCACGTAGGCGCTCCGGCGTCCGAGAACCCAGCGGTTGGACCGACGCCGTCGCGCCCCACTGGTTGGGAGCTGGCCGGTTGGTTCTCGGGGGAGGGGTCGGGTTCTGTAGCCTCTGCGCTGTCGGGAAGCATGTGGGTCCGGGCGCCGGAGCGAGGGGAGGAGAGGTGTTGATCGATCGAGTGGCGACACCGCTGCCGGTTCGTGAGCCGGTAGCGCAACGGATCCTTTTGGCGCTTGAGGCGTGCGCGTCGAAACAGCGGGCACTCACTCTGGTCGAGCTCGTCGACGAAACTGGACTCGCGAAGACGACCGTCCACCGTATGTGCTGGAAGCTTGTCGAGCTCGGGCTCCTCGAGCGCACGGACGAGGGGTTTGCTGTTGGTGTGAAGCTGTTCGCGCTGGCCAACTCCAACCCGGTCATCAATAAAGTGCGGGTAGCGGCAGTGCCGCTCCTCCTGGACCTCCAACGTTCCACCGGCACCATGTCGAATCTGGCGATCCTGCACGACGGTAAAGCGCTCATTCTCGACGCGCTCTACATGCCGCAGCCCGCGATTCCACGGCTTGTCGGAGCCACTTTGCCGCTCCACTGCACTGCCATTGGGAAGGCGATCGCGGCCAGCCTTGAGTCGGCCGAGCGCGAGGAGCTGTTGGGGCACGCGCGCCTACGCGCCGCGACCGGTCGCTCCATCGTCCGACACTCCGTGCTTCGCCAGCACTTGGACCGGGTCGCTCAGGAAGGGGTCGCCTTCTCCGATGAGGAGTTCATGCTGGGGGTCAGCGGGGTCGCCGCATCGATTGTTGTGCCCGGCGGCGCCACCATCGCGATCGGCTGCGTCGGCCCGTGGAACAGCGCCGCAATACGGTGCGGATCTAACCGGGTCGCACGAGCAGCAGAGGCGCTGCACAGGGCCCTCTTGTAGCGCTCCCGATCCTGGTTCCATCAGATGGGACTCGCCTGTGGCGCCCAACCGTGAGTGGGCGTACGCTCGACTTGAGGGCTCCCATGTGAGTACCGGTATCTGCGTATCCGTTCGGTCGTGACCTCTGACAATCGCCAGCCGCCGCCGTTTGTAATCACGCGCGTCAGTCACGTTGCGCTCAACGTGACTGATCTCGCCGCCAGTCGCCGGTTCTATGAAGAGGTCATCGGACTTAGCGTCGTCGACGCGGACAACAAGACGTTGTTCCTGCGGGGCGTTGAGGAGCGGTGTCACCACAGCTTGGTCCTGCAGCAGCGCGACGAGCCGGCGACCTGCGAACGCGTCGGTTTTCGCGTCGCGACCGAGACGGACCTGGAAAAGGCCAAGGAGTTCTTCGTCACGAACGATCGCTCGGCCGACTGGGCTGATGTCGCCTATCAGGAACTGACCTTGCGGGTAGCGGACCGTGCCGGCGCTCCCATCGAGTTCTGTGCCCATATGCCCGCGGATCCTCGCCGGGAGGTGCGGTTCGATCTGCTCAAAGGCGCCGCCCCGGCGAGGCTCGACCACATTCAGATCCACACTGCCGACATCAGAGTTGCGTTGAATTTCTACCTTGAGCTCGGATTTCGAATCTCGGAATACGCGAGCGAAGATGGAACGCTCAGCAGCTCTCTCCGGTCAGTCTTCTTGGCCCGGAAGGGAAACGCAAATGACATCGTTTTGGCGTCGAACCAAGGCCCGCGACTCCACCATTTGGCGTACGTTGTGCACGATGCTTCGACGACGCTGCTACGCGTGTGTGACGTGGCTGCGGCGATGGGCATGCGTGACAGCGTCGAGTGGGGTCCCGGCCGGCACGGGCTCGGCAACGAGCGGTTTCTCTACCTCCGTGACCCCGATGGTCACCGGGTCGAGCTTCTCAGCCACCCCTACCAACTGATTGATCTTGAGGATGAAAGCTACGGATGGTCGACTGATAGGCACGACATTGCCGAACTTTGGGGCCCGGGCGCGCCGGATTCCTGGCGCCATGAGGCGAGTTCCTTCCGCGGTGTCGAGGCTCGGTCACCCGGATCTCCGGGATCGCGCGAGCTGAGCACTGCCGAGGCGGCAGCAAGCTAGGTGCATGAGGCGCCTGACGCTTACCTTCGACAATGGGCCGGTTCCGGGGCAGACCGAACGGGTGCTCAGCGTGCTCGCCGACTGCGAGCTCACCGCGACCTTCTTCATGGTCGGTCAGAGGATCTTGGCGCCGGGCGGCCGGAAGGCTGCCCTGCGCGTCAAGGAGGCAGGTCATCGGATCGGAAACCACACCATGTCTCATGGGGAGCCACTCGGCTGCCGCGATCACGCCGGCACCGTTGTTTCAGAGATTCGAGACGCCCAGGATGCCCTCAACGGTCTTACAGGCGACGAGCTTCTGTTTCGACCCAACGGACGCGGAACGCTAGGACCCCACCTCCTCAGCGGCGACGCGGCCAGGTACCTGGTCGCTAAGCGCTACACCGTCGTGACATGGAACTGCGTGCCACGCGACTGGGAGGAGCCGCAGGACAGCTGGGTCGCGCGCGCACACGATGCGATCCAGCAGCAGGACTGGACCGTCCTCGTCCTTCACGACACGCATCCGCGTGCAATCGATCACCTGTCTGGCTTCATCGAACGAACACTCGACGACGGCGTCGCCATCACCTCGGAGTTCGCACGAAGCTGCGTACCGATCCTCGAAGGCCGACTCCAATGGCCTATCGAGGGCGTTATCGCTCACGGCTATGGATGATCCCAACCTGGCGTGGCGAGCCTGGTGTTGTCTCGCCGCCACCGACAGCCTGGTCTCAGACCTGATCGACGGTCACGGCGTGAATCTGTCCGCAGCGCTCCTCGCCGACCTTCGCAACCTGCAACTTGACTACCGAATCGTAGCCTTCGAGATCGTCCCATCGGGAGAACCGCCCAGCTGGTTCCGGCGAGATCCCTTCCCCTCAGTCAGTGACAGTTCGGACTCGGCAAGCGCGATCCGGGCAGAGACAGCTGCACCGGCTATCGCAGCCGCAGACCCGAGTCCCGCAAGTTCCCTCGCGGCTAACGCGCTAGCCGGCGACGAGGCGCGAACGCACAACCTGAGCAGCCGCAGCCATCGCAGTCAGCTTCCCGTCTGCAACGGCTCTCGGTAGATACTTCATCCCGCAGTCCGGCGCGATGACCAGCCTCTCAGGCTGAACATGTGGGAGCGCAGCCTCGATGCGCTCCACGATCAAATCCACCGGTTCAACGGTCGGATCGCTCAGATCCAGAACGCCCAACATGATGGTCTTGCTAGGCAACTCACGCAGCACAGACAGATCCAACTTCGGTTGAGCAGTCTCGAGCGATACCTGATTGACGGCGCAGTCCTCAAGCTCCCCAAGGAACGCGTAGGCATCGGCTTTCTGCAGCACCGCCGCGGCGTAGCCATGACAGACATGGAGTGCCGTTTCGCCCACAACGCCATCAAGGGCGCGGTTGATCGCCTCAATCGCATAGGCGCGCGCCTGCTCAGGACGCGCCTGGAGCCAAGGCTCATCGAGCTGCACAACATCCGCGCCCGCCGCGAACAGATCCTGTAGCTCCTCGCGAACCGCATCGGCCAGCGCCAGCGCAAGGTCGCGCGGATCACCGTAGTACTCGTCCTGCGCCTGCTGAGACAACGTGAACGGCCCCGGCACCGTCGCCTTGATACGTCTGTCGGTCAACGTTCTCAAGAAAGCGACGTGGCGCGCATCCGCAGAGTACTTCCGCCGAACCCGGCCGACAATCCGTGGCACAAACACTTCCTGACCACTGCGCCCACGGACGGTGCCCGGATGCTCCATGTCGAGACCCTCCAGAACAGTCGCGAAGTGATTCGAATAGCTCTCGCGCCTGACCTCACCGTCAGTCACGACGTCAATCCCGGCCCGCTCCATGGCCCGCACCGCTAACTCAGTCGCGTCATCCTGCGCTTGTTCGAGCAACTCGCCCTCAAGCCGCCACAGTTCAGGCCTACGGACCCGGGGCACCCGCGTGCCCAACGCCGAATGATTGATCAGCCAATCCGGCTGCGGATAGCTACCCACGACAGCAGTTGGAAGAAGACCCAGGCCGATCGGACAAACCTATCCTCCGCGGGCCAGAACCAAAAACCGACAGGTCCACGCACCGGAATGGCTCATGGCTTTGATCCCCCGGAGAGGTGTTGACGCGTTGACCATCCGGGACCCGACGACCGCCGCGAGCTGCGCGGATCCCAAAATCGGATTCCCACCAAGAGAAGCGTCGCAAATGCAGACCCGCGACGGCCAGGACGAGAAACGTCCGCAACAAACGCAGACTGCGGCAAGCACGAAATTTCGGCAATGTCCCGGCCGTCCCTAACGCCTTTCGAGATTGCTGCTTTCTGAGCGAGTCCTGGCGCTTTCGCCACGGCCTCAACCAGCGCAAGAAGACCTGACCCCCGCCGACGGCCGCGCACGACCGACCCGATCCGTCACCATCCACACAACATCAACCAGCCACAAGATGGTCCCAACTCAAGCCATCGCGCTGGTCCCGAGCGAAGCCATCACTCTCAACTGTCTTGTCGCTGACGCCGATCGCCCGCGCGATTGCGCGATCGCTCATCCCGAGTTCACGGAGGTGCGCCGCCAGCGCGGCGATCTCCAGGACACGGGTGTTGAACCCGCGTCGACGATCGTCACAACGAATGGGATCGCGGCCGCGGTTCGAATTCTTTGCGTCCGCGTCCACCTCTGTGGCGCCCTCCGTCCGGTTCGGTCGGAGGGCGTTTCTGCGTCGGCATGCTTGTCTCGCGGGGTTCGTCATACGCGCTACTGTTATATGTATGACGATGCTGAGCTTTCGAGTGCCCGACGAAGACGCCGCTGAGATACAACGATGGGCGGAGGCCCTTGGCATCGATCGCTCCGAGATTCTCCGCGATGCACTGCATCGGCATCTGATCTTGCTCAACGGCGAGGCGGATGCGCAGCGGTGGGAGGAGGAGCCGGCTACCGAAGCGGAGCGCTCCTTGGAAGCGATTGCCGACTGGGGGCCGGCGGAAGACTGGTCGGAGTGGGCCGATGCAGAGGGGTGAGATCTGGTTTGCGACGACGCCCGGTGGGGATCGCCCGGTCTTGGTGCTGACGCGCGATCCGGTCGCCGACCGGATCGGCTCTGTTGTCGTGGCTGCGTTGACCCGGACGAGGCGCGGGCTCGTGTCCGAGTTGGTGCTCACCACAGGGGAAGACGGTGTCCCGACCGACTGTGTCGTGAACTTCGACAACGTGCACACGCTGCCGCGCTCGACCTTCCGGCGCCGGGTGGCGCAGCTTTCCGCACGGCGGATGACGCACGTCTGTCGGACGCTCCGCGACGCGCTCGGCTGCTGACGGCCGCAAGCAGACGCACGCCGCCGATCGACTCGGCCACAACGTACAGGCTGAGTTATGGCCGAGGGTGGCTTGTTAGACGTTGCCGCATCGCGCCGGGTCGACCTCGTAGAGGCCGATGCCATGGTGCACGCGCCGACGTGACCATAACGAGCGCGCGCTGGCCACGCGTCTGATCCGGCCCGTTTGCAGCAGTATTCCCTCCTCGACGGGTACGCAATAGACGATCCGCAGCCGACGGGGGGAGCGATCCACGGAGGCCAGCAGCTCCGTGATGACATGGCCGAAGATCGAGCCTGTGAACGGGTTCGCGAGGAACGCGATCGTCACGTCGTCAGGAATCGGATATTCGAGCACGTCGCTGACCGCGATCTCCACCCGGGGTGTCTTCAGGCGCCGGCGGTTCCGCGCAACGTTGCCGCGGGCGATGGCGGAAAGATCCGGTGACAGCTCGACGCCTACCACACGCGCAAACCGATAGAGCAGGGCCGCCTCGAGCACCATCCGGCCCTTGCCGCAACCGAAGTCAATGAATACATCCGCAGGGGACACCTCCGAGCGTCGGAGAACGCGCGGAAGGGTCCACCACGCGGACGGCTGATATCGGAGCCGTTCCTTGGATGGAAGTCCGAGCTCGGTCAGCTCGACCCATTCATCCGTCTCGGTTCCGAGCCGGCGCTCGAAGAGGGCCCAGGTGAGCTTGTCGAACATCCAGGTCTGCGCCCGTACCAAGGATCGACGGTCTGACCATCGCTGCACCTTTCGAATCGAATCAGCGCGACGCGCAATCCGAGTTAACGACTCGCTGCTTTGGCGTAATCGCAGGCGCCGGTCCACGTCGGCGTTTGGTGTCCATTGACGCGACTGCGCTCGACCTCGCGGTGCTCACACACCGCCTCGACTACTGGCACCGCCTCAAAGGCACCTCGATTACGAGGACACAACAAACCCGGCCGCGCGCTCCTTTACGGTTCGCTAATGGCCTCAAGATGCATCGCGTCTCAGGGCCGAGCGTTCGTGCAGCGGATCCCGAAGGGGCGTCTGGTAATCAATCAATGGGGGAATCATTCTCGTTCAATCTCCGCTGGCCGACCCCGACGGTCAGGTAATTAGTTGGCAGTTCTGTCGCCGAGAACCGTAGGGCCACGGCCGGGTCGGCGAGGTCGGGCCCGCAGCCAGGCGACGTCGCCCGGGGCCGCGGACAGCTCCCCTCTCCGCTACGGAGGACCGGTGTTCCGGGCGGCCAGTGCGCTCCCTATCACCGGACGGCTCAGCCGCCCCGATCGGTTCGCACGCCTGCTCGCCGCGGCAGTGCGACGACCCAGGCGCCTCGCGGCGCTGGTCGTCCTCCTTCTCAAGACGAGGTCGGAACATCCGCCACTCTCGCCGTCGCCCGCTGGGCGGACGCTCGCCCTCTACTTCGGCGAGCGGTTCCTCGGCGTCTTTCCGCAGAATCGACTCTGCCGGGCGGTGCTGCTGCTTCCTTCCGATCACGCCGAATACCTCCGTGGCCGTCGCCAGTTCGCATGAGGCCAGGTGGGCACTTCACGACCACCTCGTGAGGATCCTGATCGCCCGCCGCGCACGGTACCTACTGGCCGAGGGCGAAGGACCGTTGGGAGCGCTGGGATACGAACGCGACCTGCAGCACTATCAGGTTCTGCTCGGCTACGAACCACGTCACCTGATCCCGCGCGTTGCGTCCGAGCCCTCAACCCGCTCATAGGATCTCGCCGCACCCGATGTCGTTGCCGTTCGCGTCACCGAGCGTTTCAGAGAACCTGACGGGCGGGCCAATGAACCGAACCGCCCTCGCGACTTCGGAGGGCGGTTCGATCCATGCGGCGACGCCGAGATTCAGCGCACTTCGCCGCGACGAATGTGGTCAGTGGTTGACCTGAACACCTTTTGCCACCGGTGAGGTTGCGCTACGCGCCTGGTGGGCGAGCCAGACCAGAGCGATGGTGAGAACGACCGCGACGTAGAACCCCCACCCGAAATACGAGAAGTGGATGTGGAAGAGAAACTTCAGCGCGACGAACAAGGCGGCGATCAGGGCGAGCACGAATCGTGTCTGGCCGCGGCTGCCACCGATACATGGCACCGCCGTCTGGGGCGACAGGCGTTCGACGGCGAGGTCGGCAATCAGTGCCGCCAGGGCCAGAACGCCCAGGATGCCGAGCCAGCCGTCGGGCGAGCCCGTGGCGGTCGACGTGACCGTGAACGGCCCGACGCTGATGCTGAACCACGGTAGGGCCACCAGGGTGATCAAGAGCAGCAACGCGACCCCCCCGAGAATCCAGTCCTCCCTGGAAACGTTTTCGAGTTTCATGCAGCACTACCTCCCCCACTTTGATTGGTCCCTGACGGAGTCCGGGAACGGTCTCCGTATCCACACTAGACAACTCCGCGACTGCATGCGGTTATTTCCATGAGATCTCGAGGATTCCTGCCGCTCTGAGCCTGCGTGGGCGACCGTCGGTACGACCTGAAGGACTTCCGAGCACTGCGCCTCCGTCGCACTTTCCTCTCGTCGGTAGCCTGCGTGCTGACGAACTGCCCAGAGAGGATCACGTGGATGGCGACTGAGCAGACACATGCTCCGATCGACCGAAAGCGGCTTCGCAGCCAGCGGCTCCGCCAGGTCAACTTCCAGGGGGACGCGCTGCGACTCGGCATGAACTGGACCGAGGACGACCTCCGCAAGCCGCAGGTGCTCGTCGAAAGCGCCTACGGGATGGGTCACCCTGGAACCTTTCACTTCCGCGGACTGATCGAGGAGGTCTCCAACGGCGTGTTCGAGGCGGGCGGCAAGCCTGCCGAGTTCGTCGTCTCGGACATCTGCGACGGCGTCGTCCAGGCGACGGGCGGCATGAGCTACTCGCTCGTCTCCCGGGACATCATGGCGGCGATGGTCGAAATCCATGCGCTCGGCCATCCCCACGACGCGATGGTGCTGATCTCGGGCAACGACAAGTCCGTCCCCGCGCATCTGCTGGCGATCGCTCGCTGCGATCTGCCGGCCGTGCACGTGCCGGGGGGAACCCAGCTGAACGCACCTGACTACGTCACCTCCAACGAGATGTGGGAGATGGGGGCTGCGGTCAGGCGCGGCGAGCTGGCGGAGGACGAGCTCGAGCTGGCCCAGCGCGGGGCGTGTCCGACCTGTGGCGCGTGCCAGTTCATGGGCAGTGCGTCGACCGGGCAGGTGCTGTCCGAGGCGCTAGGACTCGCCCTTCCCGGCTCGGCGCTCGTGCCCGAGCCGTTGACCAAGTTGTTGCGCTACGCCCGCGCAGCGGGCAAGCAGGTGTTGAGACTGCTCGCCGAGGAGCTCACACCGCGGCGGATCCTGACCCGCGCGGCGTTCGAGAACGCGATTGTCATCCACGCGGCCATCGGCGGCTCCACGAACGCTCTTCTCCACCTGCCGGTGATCGCTCAGGAGGTCGGGGTGGAGATCACGATCGACGACTTCGATCGCATCCACCGGCGAGTCCCGGTGCTCGCCAACGTGAAGACAACGGGCCGGTATCCGGTCGAATATTTCTGGTATGCCGGTGGGGTGCCGGCGGTGATGTTGGAGTTGCGCGACCTGCTGCACCTCGACTGCATGACGGTCACGGGCAAGACCCTGGGTGAGAACCTCGAAGAGATCGAGCACAGCAAGTTCTTCATGCGCGAACGGCTCGGCTACCTCAGGAATTTCAGGATCGACAAAGATGAGATCATCCGACCCCGCGACGATCCGTTCGGCACGGATGGCGGCCTCGCGATCCTGCGGGGCAACCTCGCACCGGAAGGAGCAATGATGAAGACCTTCTCCGTGCCCGATGAAATGCACGCGCACGCTGGTCCGGCGCGAGTCTTCGAGGATGAGCCCGACGCCATCGACGCGTTGATCGAGCGACGAATTGTCCCCGGCGACGTCATCGTCATCCGCTACGAGGGACCGCGCGCCAACGGGATGCCGGAGATGTACTTCGCCGCGGCGATCCTGGCAGCAGACCCGACTCTCAACAGCACGACCGCGATCGTCACCGATGGCCGCTACTCGGGCGCGATGAAGGGTCCGTGCATCGGACATGTCACCCCGGAGGCATTGGATGGAGGCCCGATCGCACTCGTCGAGGAGAACGACCTGATCGAGCTCAACGTCCCGGAGCGCCGGCTGGCGATCATTGGGGTCGACGGCGAACCGCGACCGGAAGAAGAGGTGACAGAGATCCTCGTCCAGCGCCGAAGTCGCTGGTCGCCGCGGCCACCTCGCCACAGCAAAGGCATCCTGTCGCTGTACGAACGGATTGCGAGCGGCGCATCGCATGGCGCTTCGCTGCTTGGCAACGGGACCTCGCTGCCAGGCGACGGCGCGTCCGCATACTCCCCCCGCAGGCGGGGCGCCCCTAACCGAGGGGATCTCAGTGGCGAGTGAACCGGCAAAGGTCGTGATCGCCGACTCGGACTACGGCGACGTCGACATCGAGCGGGCGATCATCGAGGAGGCGGGCTTTGAGCTGATCGCCGCGCAGTGCAAGACCGAGGATGAGGTGATCGAGGTCGCCCGGGACGCCGCCGCGGTGGTGACGCAGTACGCGGCGATCACCGCGCGCGTGATCGCCGAGCTGCGCGAGTGTCGCGTGATCGCGCGCTACGGCACCGGCGTCGACATCGTCGACGTCGAGGCCGCCACCGGGCACAACGTCCTGGTCACGAACGTTCCCAACGACTGGTGTGAGAACGAGGTCGCCGATCATGCGATGGCTCTGTTGCTGGCCGTGTCGCGCAAGATCAACGTCTATGACCGGGCGACCCGCGCCGGCACCTGGCAATGGCAATCGGGAGCTCCGATCCACCGCCTCCGGGGGCGCATCCTCGGGCTCCTGGCGTTTGGCGCGATCGCCAGGGCGATCGCCGGCCGCGGCCGCGGCTTCGGCATGCGGATCATGGCCCACGACCCGTACGTGCCGCCCGACGAGATCACGGCGACCGGCGCCAAGGCGGCGTCATTCGACGAGCTGGTCACCGCGTCGGACTGCCTGGTGATCCAGGCCCCGCTCACACCGCAGACGGACCACCTGTTCGACGAGGCTCAGCTGCGGCGCATGAAGCCGACGGCGATCCTCATCAACACAGCCCGCGGTCCGATCGTCAATGACCATGCGCTGCACAGAGCGCTGAGCGAGGGCTGGATCGCCGGCGCGGGCCTCGACGACATCGAGGAGGAGCCGGCCAAGGTCAGGGGCTGGCGACCGGACAATCCGCTACTGCGCCTCGACAACGTGGTGATCACGCCACACGTGGCCTACTACTCAGAGGAATCCGTCGGCACGGTGAGGCGGTTCGCCGCCGACGAGGTGGTGCGAGTCCTCACCGGTGAGCCGCCGTTGTCGCCGGTCAACACTGTCGAGCCGGCCGAGCGGCGCCCGAGGCGATCACCGTAGTAGCCCGGGCCGCGGCTAGCCGCGCTCGGTACTCTTTGGCGCAACGAGGCCGGTGGAGAACACCGGGTTGGGCAGACGCCACACAGATGGACGCATCAGCAACTGACCGCACGGTTTCCGAGACGAGACCGGCCGCGGACGGGATTTCCGAGAGTCGACCCGGCGCAGAATTGGCGCGGATGCTCAGTCGTGGCCGCCGGGCTCACTTTGAGGAGCCATCCCAGGTGCTCGCTGACGCGGCCCGCTGCTACGAGGTAGCGTGCTCACGCGCGGACTCGGTCCTGGCGTGTCGGAGCCTCGCGATCCAGGGATTCGTCTGCGTGCATCGCGGTGATCTGCGCGGCGCGCTCGAACTGGCGGTCCAAGCGGAGGAGCACCTCGGCAACTGCGACGATGTCGACGCTCGGATCGAGGTTCTGGCGCTCAAGAGCCAGCTGGCGTTCTTCACGGGCTCATACGGCGACGCGGTGCGCCAGGCGATGACCGGGATCGAGCTCGCCGACAACTCAGCCGATGACGACACGAGGCTGTTCGCCCGTCGCGCGGCATGTCTGGTCCTCGGCGGCGTCGGGGTGGCGGACCTGCGTGAGCGCTTCGACGAAACCCTCCAACTTGCGGTCTACCTTGGCGAGTTGTGGGAGGAGGCGGTCTCGCGCAACGATCTCGCCTGCCTGCTCGAGGAGTCCGGGGATGTCGCCGGTGCCGCGCGTGAGATCGAGCTCGCCCTGACGACGGCGTCCGCGATCGTCACCGAGACTCGCTTCCTGCGGGCCGTCCTGTACTCGACCCGCGCGGACATCCGGCTGCGGGCAGGCCGTCCGGCGGCCGCGCTGGCGGACGCCGAACGGTCGCTGGCCCTGATCGCCGACATTCACGAGCGCAGCCCGTACCTGATCGGCGCGACGGTCCGTGCCCAGGTCGAGGCGATGATGGCGCTCGGCCATTTCGACGACGCCAGGCGGTCGGGCGAGCAGGCGCTCGAGGTGCTCGACGACAGGATGCCGCGAACCCGGATCGTGATTCTGCAGACGCTTGCACGGGCGCTGCGAGAGGCGGGACGCCTCGACGAGGCGTTCGACGCCCTGTCCCGAGCCTCGGAGCTCGAGCGGGAGGCCTTCCGGGAACTGTCGGAGCTCCAGATCGGCCTCGAGCGGGCGACCCTGCAGGCGCGCGCGGCGCGCCGGGAGAGCGACTCGCTGGCCGCGACGAACCGGCAGCTCGCCGACGCGCATCGCGAGCTCGAGCACAGAACGCGCCAGCTCGAGGCCCTGCAGGAGCAGCTCCGAGACCAGGCTGACCGTGATTGGTTGACCGGCCTGCACAACCGCAGGTTCCTGGCGCGCCAACTGGACCAGCTCGAGGCCGACCCGCTGAGCGGACCGGTCAGCATCGCCGTGCTCGACCTCGACCGCTTCAAGGAGATCAACGATCGCTACGGACACAACGCCGGAGATCAGGTCCTCGTTCGAGTTGCGGAGTTGCTGGCAGGGGTGCTGCGCGCCATGGACCTCGTCGTCCGTAGCGGCGGCGAGGAGTTCGTCGTCCTGATGCCCGACACCGACGAGCAGGCCGCGGCCAGCTGCTGCGAGCGGCTCCGGGAGGCGGTCGGTGCGGTCGAATGGGAGCACAGCGGGTTGGGGCTCAGCGTCACCGCGAGCATCGGCGTCGCGACGACGCCGGACGCGGCCAATCTCGAGCTCCTGCTGGGGCTGGCAGACCAGCGGCTTTACGAGGCGAAGCGGACCGGCCGCGACCGGGTCGTCGGCAGCGCCGCGTGAGTGGCTACGGCGCCCGGCTCGGGCCGCCGGCCCCGCACGCCGCCACCACAACAGGGCAACCGGAGGCGGCCAAGACCGTCCAAATCGGGGCATGAGACCGCGTATATGCGGGCTGTTTAGGGCTGGGCGGGTCACACGGAGGTAACTGTGCGATTTATCGGCGCGTGGTCGGCGCTAGCCATACTGGAATCGTGAGCGAGACCTCGAATCCGAGTGCCGGCGCGCAGCCGACACAGGGGACCGCGAGGGTGATGGGGTGGCTGTGGCGGCTCGCTCGCGGAGAGGTCGTCAAGCGCGTCGGCGGGCCCGCTCGCGCCCGCGTGATCGTCCTGTTCGGCCTGGTTCTGGCGCTGAACGGCGCCGACCTGGCGACGGTCGGCGCGGTCGCGCCCCAGCTCGAATCCTCGCTGCACATCAACGTGGCCCAGATCGGGCTGCTGGCCGCTGCCTCTCTGTTGGTTGGCGCGATCGCGACCATCCCGGTCGGGCTGCTGGTCGATCGGGTCGCGAGGATTCCGCTGCTGTCGTTCAGCATCGTCCTGTGGAGCATCGCGTCGCTGTTGAGCGCGTTCGCCGGCAGCTTCACCAGCCTGCTGTTGAGCCGGCTGATCCTCGGCGCGGTGGTGGCGAGCGCCGGCCCGGCGATCGCGTCGCTGACGGGCGACTACTTCCCGTCGAGCGAGCGCGGACGCGTGTACGCGTACATCCTTGGCGGCGAGATCGCGGGGACGGCGATCGGGTTCATCGTCTGCGGGAGCGTCGCGGTGATCACCTGGCGGGCTGCGTTCCTACTGCTGGCGATTCCGGGGTTCTTCCTCGCCCGGGAGCTCTACCGAACGGTTCCGGAGCCCCTCCGGGGCGGCCAGAGTCATCTCCAGCCCGGCGCCGAGAACCTGGATGAGGTGGCTCGCGCGGCCCGCGAAGCCAGCCGCCGCGATCGCGACGAGGCCACGACGCAGGCGTTTGTGCCCCCCGAACCCGTTCCCGACGCGAATACGCCCGCGCGGATCGCGGTCGAGAATCTCGGTGTCGAGCCCGACCCCGAGCTGATCCTCGAGGCCGATCCGCGGACCCTGAACCTTCGCGACTCAATCCGGTACATCCTGAGTATCCCGACGAACGTCCTGATGATCGTCAGCTCGTCGCTCGGCTACTTCTTCTTCTCCGGTCTGCAGGCGTTCGCGCTGCTCTTCATAAAGGGCCACTACCACGTTGGTCAGGCGACGGCGGAGCTCGTCCTCGGCGTGCTGGTCGGAGGGGCCATGGTGGGGACGCTCGTCAGCGGCAAGCTGACGGACGACCTGGTCCGGCGCGGATCGCTCAACAGCCGCGTCTGGATCCCGGCGCTCTGCTACATCGGCGCCTCGTTGCTGCTGATCCCGGCATTCGTCGCGAACAAGCTGACGCCCTCGCTGTGGCTCGCAGCTGTCGGCGCGGCGCTGCTGATGGCGGCCAACCCGCCGCTCGACGCTGCACGGCTGGACATCATGCCCGCCGGCCTGTGGGGCCGCGCGGAGAGCGTTCGGACCTCCGTGCGTTCCCTCGCACAGGCACTCGCGCCGCTGATCTTTGGCTCTCTCGCCGGTCTGATCGCCGGTTTCTACCCGTCGCAAGCTCCGATCGGCACCCATCCGGCGGCGCCCAACCAGAACGAGGCCCACGGCCTCGAGATCACCTTTCTGCTGCTGCTGCTGACACTGACGGCCAGCGGCTTGTCGCTGCTGCGGGCGCGGCACACCTACCCGACCGACGTCGCCACCGCCGCTGCATCGAACCAGGGTTCGGGCGAGCCGGCCGTCACGCCGCGAACAAACGGCTCGCGTCCCAGTCGCGCCGATCCTTCACTCCCGGCAGTGCAAAGCGGTAACCGCCCCCAACAGGAGTGATGGTTGCCGTTGACGTCGACGCCGCGGTCGAAGTTGTACCCGCGGCGGTAGATACGGCGGTCGAGCTAGTGGGGCTCCCAGAAACATTCCACCCGAATTTGCTCGTCCGGCTGACCACTGGCCTGTGTCCTCAGAGCCTCGCGTGGCGCCGCCACGCCACGGCTCTTGCGTCCTTGGCCAGCGCGGCCCCCGTACTTCGCCCTTTCGGGCGGAACGTTCCCGGGAGACCCACTAGAGCCGCTCACGCCCGGGCGGCGCGTCGAAGTCAAGGTCAGGCATCGCCGCGACCAGCCCCGTCGGGTTGATCATCGGGTGGGTTCGGTAGTAGTGGTTGCGGATCTCGTCGAACGACACGGTCGCGGCGACTCCTGGCCACTGGTAGAGGTCACGAAGATAGGGCCAGAGGTGTTGATACTCGGCGACCTTGCGCCGGGAGCATTTGAAGTGGATCTGGTAGACGGGGTCGAAACGGATCAGCGTCGTGAACAGGCGCCAGTCGGTCTCGAGTGGCTCTGAGCCAAACAGGAAGCGGTTGGCGGACAGGCGCTCGTCGATCTCGTCGAGCACTTCGAAGACGCCCGCGACGGCGCGCTCGTAGACGTTCTGGCGGGTGCTGAAGCCGGCCTTGTAAACGCCGTTGTTGAGCGCGTCGTAGATCCGCCCGTTGAGTTCGTCGATCGCGGCCCGCCGTGCCGCCGGGTACAGCTCGACAGGATGTGCCGCGAGCGACGCGAACACGGTTGAGAGCATCCGCAGGATCTCCGCCGACTCGTTGTTGACGATCGTCGCCAGCTCGCGATCCCACAGGACCGGCACCGTGACGCGGTCCGGATAGCCAGGGTCGGCTCTCAGGTACGCCTCCGCCAGGAATCCGAACCCGTTGACCGGATCGTCGTAGCCGTCGCCGGTGAATGCCCACCCGCGCACGTCGCGGATCGGGTCGACGAACGAGATCGAGATCGCCTCCTGCAGGCCCATCAGCTCGCGGGCAATGATCGTCCGATGCGCCCACGGGCAGGCGCGCGCCACGTACAGGTGATAGCGGCCGGGGGTTACCGCGAATCCGCTCGAGCCGTCCGCGGTCACCCAACTCCGGAAGCGGCTCACCTGTCGGCGAAACGAGCCTTCGGCGTGCTCCGCGGCGCGGATCGTGAACTGCTGCTGGGCGGGTGCCACGTCGCCCAATCTAGAGCTTGTCTCAAAACCCCGGCACGCGTCTGGCGGCGGCGGATCTGCGCGGGGCAGTGTCCTCGGGGGTTCGACGTGGCGCTGCCACGCCTTCACCCCCTGCGTCCTCGCCCCGCTTGATCCGGCGCTCGCCAGCCACGCACCTCGGTTCTGAGACAAGCTCTTAGAGCTCATCTCAAGGGCCCGTCCTGCTCGGGCAGAGGTTTCAGGCGCCGGCTGCAAATACGATGGGCGCGTGGGTGCGCGGCTGGCGATCGAGGAGACGGTACGGCGGCTCGTGCTTGTGGCACCGGGCGGGCTGAGGCCGCTGCCCCCGCGAATCGCCGGCATCCTCGCCTCGGCCGCGGGGGCGGTGATCGCCGCCCGGCGAGGGGCGGCACCGCTGACGGATCTGGGGTGGGGGAGGCGGCTGCTGCTGACCGGCGTTGTCGCCGACGGCGCGGCGCTGCCGCCGTCGCTGGCGCGCCAGATGGTGCAGGCGTCATCGACCGCGATACGCACGGCGCCGGCGCTGCGAACGATCGCCGCCGCCGACCTGCGCCCGCTGCTGGCCGAAACCCGAGCGCCGCTTGGGGTGATCTGGGGCGAGGCCGATCAGACGACGCCGGTCGGGACCGTCGCCGAGCCTAGGACGGATCCTCGGGGTGCTGATCGGTCGCGAGGCCGACCCGGGGTTCGGAGTCGAGACGACGATCGACGGCGTCCGCGCGCGGATCGCCGAGTCAGCGGGCCGGGGCCCGCAGCCCGTCGATCAGCAGCGTGAGCATCCGCCGCCAGGCGGCGGGCTCGACGCTCCGCGCAGCGCGGGTCGCCGCGAACAGCAGCCGGATGTCGACCGCGTTCGCGTCCTCTCTCACGGTCCCTTCGGCCTGAGCTTCGACGACGAGCCGGCCGATCGCCTCGGTCGCCTCGCGACTGGCGTCGGCGACCGCCGGGTGGTCGCTCACTCGCTGCCAGGCCTCGCCGAGGAGGTCGTCGGCCGACTGGCGCTCGACCAGCATCCAGAGCATCTCGGTCAGCGCCGTCCAGCGGTCGACGTCTCGTTCAGCGGCGGCGATCACCGCGTCGCGGATCTGCCGCAGGCGCGTGTTGACCAGCGCCGCCAGCAGGTCCGTCTTGGAGGGGAACTGCCGGTAGACGCTCGCCACGCCGGCGCCCGCTGCTGCGGCGACGGCCGGCATCGGAGCGTCAAGGCCATCCGCGGCGAAAACCCGCCCGGCGGCAGACAGGATCCGCTCGCGTTTGGCGTCCTGGGAAAGGGTAGCCCAATCCAGTTCCGGATCGGGCAGGGCCCACGCTTCGGCAGCTGTTTGCGCCGCACGCGGAATGGTCATTCCGCTACAGTAGCCGCGTGCCCGTTCGCGAGCATCGCCTTCACGTCCCCGAGCGGGCACACGACGTCCATCCGAACCTGATCCTAGCCGTCCTGTCGTTGGCGGGTCTCGCGTATGCGGCGCTGTCCTCGGCGGTGATCCCGGCGCTGCCGACTCTGCAGCACGAGCTGCACGCGAGCGAGACCGGAGTGACCTGGCTGTTGACGGGGTTCCTGCTGTCCGCGTCGGTTGGAACCGCGGTCCTCGGCCGCCTCGGCGACATCCATGGCAAGGAGCGGGTGCTGCTGCTGACCCTTGTGGTGCTCGCATTCGGGACGCTGCTGGCGGCCTTGGCGACGACGCTGGCGGTGCTGATCGTCGCCCGTGTGATCCAGGGCGTCGGGGGCGGGATATTCCCGCTCGCCTTCTCGATCGCCCGCGACGAGTTTCCACGCGACCGGGTCGCCGGCAGCATCGGCCTGATGTCTTCGATTCTCGGCATCGGCGCCGGGCTCGGGCTGGTGATCGGGGCCGTGATCGTGCAGCACCTGGGCTGGCACTGGCTCTTCTGGCTTCCGCTCGCGGTCACGTTACTGGCCGCGGTCGCCACCTGGCGCTACATCCCCGAGTCGCCGATCCGGGCACCGGGACGGATCAACTGGCTGGCCGCTGCCGTGATGGCGCTCGGGTTCTCGCTGGTGCTTGTCGCGATCGCGCAGACGTCGGTTTGGGGTTGGGGAAGCATCAAGACGGTCGCGCTGTTGGCCGCCGGACTGGCGGTCTGCGGGCTCTGGGTGGTCGTCGAGCTGCGCAGCAGCGTGCCGCTTGTCGACATGGCGATGATGCGGATCCGCGGCGTCTGGACGACCAACCTGGCCGCGTTCCTGCTGGGGGCGGGGCTGTACTCGTCGTTCATCGTCTTCCCGCAGTTCGCCCAGCTGCCGAAGAGCACCGGCTTCGGCTTCGGCGCCTCGATCGTCGTCTCCAGCCTCTACCTGCTGCCGTCGGCGCTGGGCATGGTCTTGATGGGAAGCCTCGCCGGCCGCGTCGCGCGGCGGTTTGGGTCGAAACTGGCGCTGGTCGCCGGATCGCTCGTCAGCGCGGTCGCGTTCGCCTATCTGGCGCTCAGGCACGCGCACCCCTACGACATGCTGATTTCCTCGCTGCTGCTCGGGGTCGGCATCGGCCTTGCCTTCTCGGCGCTCGGCAACCTGATCGTGCAGGCGGTTCCGCCATACCAGACCGGGGTGGCGAGCGGGATGAACACGGTGATGCGGACGCTGGGCGGAGCGCTCGGCGGACAGATCGCGGCCACCCTGATCGCCGGCCATACGGCGAACGGCCTGCCGACCGTGACAGGGTTCACCGAGAGCTTCTGGATGGCCACCGCGTTCCTGACCGTCTCGGGTCTCGCGGCGATGCTGGTCCCCAGACTCTCGCACGTCCCGGGGGCTGCCGAGTCGGTCGAGTCGGAGGCGGCCGCCGAGACCGTGGCGGCCTAGTAGAGGTTCTCGGCCCAACCGGACCTTGAAGCGCACGCGCTAGGGTTCCGCCCGCAGTGCGGCGCGCCTGCATCGATATCGGTTCGAACACGACCCGGCTTTTGGTCGCCGACTGCGATGGCGCGCGCCTCGTCGAGCGCCACCAGGAGCGGGCGTTCACGTCGATCGGCGACGCGTTGCGCGACGACGGGGAGATCCCCTCCGAAAAGCTCGACGAGGTCTGTGCCGCGGTCGCGGATCAGGTCGCGAGCGCCAGACGGCTGGGCGCCGGGAAAATCCGTTGCGTGGCGACCGCAGCGGTCCGCCGCGCCCGCAACGGAGACGAGTTGATCGAGCGCGTCAGCGGCACCTGTGCGGGCCTCGAGGTCGAGCTGCTGTCCAGCGAGGACGAGGCACGGCTCTCGTTTCTCGGAGCGATGCACGGGCTGAAGGGCGAGCCGAGCGGGCCGGTCAGCGTCGTCGACGTCGGCGGCGGGTCGTGCGAGCTGGCGGTCGGGACGATGGTTGAGGGGGTCAGCTGGTGGGCTTCGTTCCCGCTGGGCTCAAGTGACCTCGCTCACGAGTTCTTGGCCGGCGATCCGCCCTCGGCCGGCGACGTCGCCCGGGCGCGCGAGTGCCTCCAGGAGACGCTGACGGGGATCGAACCGCCGCCGACGATCACCGCGGTGGCGGTCGGCGCCAACTCGCTCGGGCGGCTGGCCGGGCCGGTCCTCGACGCCGACACGTTCGGGTCGTCGCTGACGCTGCTGCTTGGCTCCAGGCGCAGCGAGCTCGCCACTTCGCTGGGGCTCGACCTCGAACGACTCAGGCTGCTGCCGGCGGGGCTACTGATCCTCGAGGCGGTGTCGAAACTCGTCGGCGCGCCGCTGCAGATCGTCAGCGGCGGTCTGCGCGAGGGTGTCCTGCTCGACGCCCGATGAACCGATCCGGCACGCGGGCGTGCCGGTCGATCCGATTGCGTACCACCCGGCCGCCGCTCACCAATGCACGCCCTTGGTCAACCGTGCCAGCGCGAGCTGCTCTCTCGACGCCCCCTCGCCCGGATCGCTGACGCCGCGGGCCGCCGCCGAGTCGGGGAACACCCTGTACGCGGCCGCGAGCAGCTGATCGACGAGCTTCGGGAACAGGGCGTAGCTGACCTCGCCGAGCGTCCCGAGCTTGGTCCCAACCTGCTTGGGCCGGGTTCGGATCGCCTCGCAGATGATGTCAGCCGCCTCGTCGGAGGAGATCGTCGGGAACCGGTCATACAGCTTGGTGGGAGCGATCATCGGCGTCCGCACCAACGGCATGTGAATCGTCGTGAAGTGGACGTTGTCGCCGATGCACTCAGAGGCGACGACGCGGGTCCACGCGTCGAGTGCGGACTTCGAGGCCACGTAAGCGGAGAACCGCGGCGGGTTCGTCTGTACGCCGATCGAGGAGATGTTGATGATGTGGCCGGCCCGCTGCTCGCGCATCCGCGGTAACAGCTCCATGATCAGCTTGATCGCTCCCAGATAGTTGAGCTGGATCGTCCGCTCGAAGTCGTGGAACCGCTCATAGGACAGCGCGATCGAGCGGCGGATCGACCGGCCCGCGTTGTTGACCAGGACGTCGATCACGGGGTGCTGGGCGAGCACTCGCTCGCACAGCTCGTCGATCGACGCGGGGTCGGAGAGGTCCGCCGCGTAGACGTGGGCGGCGCCGCCAGCCTGCTCGATCTCGCGCCGAGTTTCCTCGAGCCGCTCCAGCCCTCGAGCGACCAGAATCGGGACGCCGCCCGCGGCCGCGATCTTCAGCGCCGTCGCGCGACCGATCCCGCTGGAGCCCCCGGTGATCATCACGACCTTGCCGTTGATCGCATCGTGGAAGCTCGAGGCGCGAAAGCGGGCGGGGTCCAGGTTTCGCTCCCAGTATCGCCAGAGCGCGTTCGCGTAGCTCTCGAACGGCGGCAAGGCGATTCCGGATCCCTCCAGTGCCTCGGTCGCGTTGCGGGTGTCGAACTCGGCACGCAGGTTCACATAGGAGAGGACCGCCTCGGGGATGCCAACCTCGGCCAGCGCGAGCCTACCCACCGACCGGGCGGCCGGGATCTGCACGAGCAGCGAAAGAGCGGCTCTGGGGACGGCGGTCAGCGGTCCACCGGTGACCTGGGCCGCGACGCGTGGCGCGTGCGCGGCCGCCGCCAGCGCGTTGATCAGGTCGACCACCCGCTGCCGGGTCGGATTCGCGAGATGGAAGGTTTGGCCGTCGAGGCCAGGTTGGTGCGCGATGTGGTCCAGCGCCGCGACCACGAAATCGACCGGGACGACATTGGTATGGCCGAGATCGGGTCCGACGAGCGGCACCCAACCCGGCAGACGTGCCCCGGCTCCCTTGATCAGCGGGAAGAAGTAGTAGGGGCCGTCGATCTTGTCGATTGCGCCCGTGTGCGAGTCGCCAACCACGATACCCGGCCGGTAGATGCGCCAGGGGGTGATCGAATCGCGCCGGACGAGCTGCTCTGCCTCGAACTTCGTGAGGTGATACGGATGGGTCAACGGCTGGCCTGCGTCGAACATCTCCTCGGTGAAGACGCCGTGGTAGTCGCCGGCGACGGCGATCGAGGAGACGTGGTGGAAGCAGCCGGCGTCAACGGCGCAGGCCAGCGCCACCGCATGGCGCGTGCCCTCGACGTTGACGCGCTGATCGGTCTCGAGATCGGCGGAAATGTTATAGACGGCAGCGAGGTGGAAGAAGTGCTCGACCCCATCCTGTCTCAGCGCCGCCACCGTATCCTCGTCGAGGCCGAGCCTGGGCTCGGTCAGGTCACCGAGCAGAGGCTGGATCCGATCCGGCGCCGTCGGGTCGATCTGGCCCCAGGCCTCGATCAGGCGCTCGAGCCGCGGCAGCGAAGCGGGGCGCGTCAGCACATGGATGTCGACAACCGGGCGCTCGCTCAGGAGCCGCTCGACGAGACGCCGGCCGATGAATCCAGTAGCGCCGGAGACGAGGTACGCCACGCGACCAGCCTAACGGCCCGACCGACTCCGGGGAGGGTTCGTCCGGGGGTCGCCGCTACCGGGCGACCGCGCGCGACTGTCGGCTACCAGCCGCCCTTCCATTCGACCGCCGATGCACGCCGCTTTTCGGCGTCGAGCCGAGCGTGCTTGCGATGGTCCAGCCACGCCTGGATCAGAGAGAACACGACGATTACGGTGGGGAAGAACGCGATCACGATGAACATCGCGTCCGTGGTCTGAAGGTCGTCCGTCGGGCCGTAGATTCCCTCGCCGTCGTGCGTCACCGCCAGAGCCGAAGGCACGAAGACGAACAGGGCGACCAGCACGACCGACGCGAGCAACAGGATCCGGTTGCGCCTGCTCACGCGGCGAAGCCTACCGGACCCGCTGGTCGCGCGGAACCCCCCACGGTGGCCAGAGCCCGCAACAGGACCGGGTTGTAGGTCTCCGGCGCCGTCGTGACCTGGAGATGGCGGATCGGAGCGTCGAACACGGGGGCATGCAGTGCGGCCGCGAGGGCGAGCTGCTTGGTTGGGGGGACCGCGTCGTCGCGACTGGTCACGATGACGGCCGTCGGGACCGGCAGCGGTCCCAGCCAGGGCCGCGAGTCGAAGCGCCCGAGCTCGCGGCCGGCCTCAGCGACCGCGCGGGCGCTGTGACGCAGCATCTCCGAGCGCATCCACGTGGCACGCGGCGACGCGCCGAGACCGGCCCGCCCCAACCCGTAGCGCCAGACCCGGCCTGGCGCCACGGCGAGCCCGAAGCCGACCGCGCCCATCAGCTTCCAGGTTCGTCGCAACTCGGGCTCCCGCCAATGCTGGGCGGTGCCGCTCAACACCAGCCCGGCGACCACATCGGGGTGGTCACGCGCCACTAGCTGCGCGATCGCGCCACCCATCGAATAGCCGACGATCAGCGCCGGCGCGAGGCCCAGGGTTCGCAGCACCCCTGCGGCGTCGGCGGCGCAGTCATCGAGCCGGAACGGCACCAGCGGGCGCAGCCCGCGGCCGTGGCCGCGATGGTCGATCGCGAGCACCCGGTAGCCGGCCGAGATCAGGTCGCCGTACACGGTCGCCCAGTTGAGGTCGGCGGTCGCGATCCAGCCGTGCAGCAGCATCACCGCCTGCTCCGAAGCGCCGCCGAGGACGCCGGAATCGCGCAGGAAGAACTCCCCGCGCCCGCGTACGTGAACGGTCCGCGCCGGCGGGAGCTCGACGGGCGGTTCGGGCACTGGCTCAAACGGAGCCATCGCCGGATCGTAGCCCGCCCGAATTTCCCCTGGGGGCCCACCTCTCGCGGCCACGTGGCCGCGAGAGCCACCCCTACTATCCCAGCCTATGGCCGTGATCATCGCCTCCGATCTGAGCAAGGACATCTCCGGCGAGCCGTTGCTGCGTGGCATCTCGTTCAAGCTCGAGCGCCGCGACCGGATGACGCTGTCCGGTCGCAACGGTTCCGGGAAGACGACGCTGCTGCGGATGCTCTCCGGCGAGGCGTCGATCGACGGCGGCGAGCTCGTCCTGGCGAAGGGGACGAAGGTGTCACTGCACGACCAGCGCCCTCCGCGCGACCGAAACGTGACGCTCCGTGACTACATCCTCTCCGGCGCTCCCGAGCTGCTGGCGCTCGAGCGCGAGCTGTCGGAGGTCGAGCAGCGAATGGCCGACGGGGACTACGCCGAGCCGACCCTGAGCCGGTATGCCGACGCCCAGGCGGCGCTCGAGCACGCGGGCGGCTACACCTGGCGCGATCGCGCGCTGGCTACGCTCCACGGGCTCGGGTTCGGCGACGACACGGTGCTGGACCGTCGGCTCGGCACCTTCTCGGGCGGCGAGCTGACCCGGGCCTCGCTTGCCCGCGCGCTCGCCGGAAGCCCCGACCTGCTGCTGCTCGACGAGCCGACGAACCATCTCGACATCGACTCGCTCGAATGGCTCGAGTCGCATCTGGTTGGGCTCGACGCGGCCGTGATCCTGGTCGCGCACGACCGCTGGTTCCTCGAGTCGGTGGGGACCTCGGTGCTCGAGTTGGAGGCTGGTCGCGGAAGGTTCTTCCCCGGCACCTGGCATCAGTGGCGCAAGGAGCAGGCGGCGCGCGAGCTGGCGCTCGGGCGTGCGATCGAGCGCCAGCAGGCCGAGATCGACCGGCTCGAGAAGTTCGTCACGCGGTTCCGCGCGGGTACCCGCGCCCGCCAGGTCCAGTCTCGTCAGAAACGACTCGACCGGATGCAGCGACTCGAGCGCGACCCGCGGGACGGGCGCGACCTCACATTCGCGTTCAAGCCGCCGGAGCGCAGCGGACGGGTGGTGTTCGAACTGGAAGACGGCGGCGTGCGCATCGGCGACCGTGTCCTGCTGGAGCAGGCCCGGCTGTGGGTGGAGCGCGGCGAGCACGTCTCGGTCGTCGGCCCCAACGGCGCCGGCAAGACCACGCTGATCGAGACGCTGGCCGGGATCCGGCAGTTCGCCGACGATGGCTCGAATGCCCGCGACGCAGCCGGGATGGCTGTCCGGGGTGGCCGACGGGCCACCCCGGACACAGATGCGGCCGTGGCCGGCGGCTCGGGTCCGGTCGTGACCGGCCGACTCCGGACGGGGCACAACGTCAAGGTCGGGTTTCTCTCCCAGCACGCCGACGAGATCGGCGGCGGCACCGCGCGGACGGTGCTCGAGGCCTGCCAACGCGCGACCGGTCTGACCCCGGCGGCGGGCAGGGCGCTGCTCGGCAGGTTCCTGTTCAGCGGCGAGGACGCCGAGAAGCCGCTCGAGGGACTGTCCGGCGGCGAGCGGCGGCGGCTGTCGCTCGCGATCCTCGTCCAGTCGGGCGCCAACGTACTGATCCTCGACGAGCCGACCAACCATCTCGACATCGAGAGCCGGGAGGCGCTGGAGGACGCGCTGTCGCAGTTCACCGGCTCGCTGTTGCTGATCTCGCACGACCGGGCGCTGCTCGACGCGGTCGGGAGCAGGACGGTCGCGTTCGAGGACGAGACGCTCCGCAGCTACGTGGGCGGCTGGCCTGAGTACGTGCGAGTCCGGCAGGAGCGCGAGGCCGCGCCCCCCGTCGCGCCGCAGGCCCCCGCCAACTCCGCCGGCAAGTCGGCCCGGACGACGAAGCCTGCCGGCCCGAGCAAGAACGCGCGGGCCAGACAGGCCAGCCTCGAGTCGGAGATAGAGCAGGCGGAGGCGGCTTTGCGGATGGTCGAGGGCGAGCTCGCGGACCCGGGCGCCTGGGCGACGCCGGAGCAGTCGGCCGCCTCCACGGCGCGCCACGAGCAGGCCAAGCGCGCGGTCGATGTGCTGTACGCGCGCTACGAGGAGATCGCCGGCTGAGTTGGACCGGGAGGCGCTGCGGTGCTAACTGGCCGGGAAGATGACCGAGACCTCGAGGCCGCCGTTGCGATTGGCGCTGGCCGCTACCGCGCCGTCGTGGCTGCTCGCGATCGCCTGGACGATCGAGAGGCCCAGCCCGACGCCCTCGGTCGACCGGACCCGCGCCGCGCGGGAGAAAGGGTCGAACAGCCGTGGGATCAGCGCCGGGTCGAGCATCGGCCCGGTGTTGCTGATCGTCAACTCGGCGGTGCCGTTGTGCTGGGACGTCCGGAGCTCGATCGAGCCCCCGGCGAGGTTGTGGCGCACCGCGTTGTCGACGAGGTTGCCGACCAGGCGCTCGATCAGGACCCGATCGCCGAGGACCTCGGCGGGCTCCAGCGACGACTCGACCCGCAGGTCGCGTGATCTGATCTCAGGCGCGGCGGCGTCGAGGGCGTCCTGCCGACGCTGTCCCGAGGTCGACCGGGGCGCGCGCCTTGACCGTCGCCTCGGCCGAGGTCAGCGTCAGCAACGCGTCGACCGTGGCGCTCGCCTGATCGACGGACCTGCTCACTCGCTCGGCCATCGACCGCAGCTGATCGCTGGTGGCGGCCGGTTTCGACAGCGTCACGTCCAGCGCCGTGCGCATCGCGCTGAGCGGCGTGCGCGGCTCGTGCGAGGCGTTGGCGATGAACCGCTGGCGGCTGGCGAGCGCCTCCTCGGTCGGCCGCAGGACGCGGCCTGAGACGATCCAGCCGAGCGCGCCGGAGGCGACCGTCGAGACCGCGAGGCCGATCAGGGCGACCTCGAGCATCGTGTTCAAAGTCAGGTCGCGCTGGTTCTGCGAGCCGAGCCGGGCAGCCTCGGCCACCGACCCCACGCACTTGTCGGTCAGCGAGGCGGCCGCGTTGACCGATTTCGACCCGGGCGGCTTGGCGAGCGGCGAATTCGATTCCGCCTTCCGTCTGCACAGCGCGGCCGCCCGCTCCCGGTTGAACTTGATCGACGAACGGGGCAGTCGGTCGGCGAGAAGCCCATAGGTGAGGGCCAGCAGAGCCGACCCGGCGACCAGGAACAGCATGGCGTACAGGATCGCCAGCCTCGCGCGGACGCGCCGTGGCCATAGGTCGCGGAGCCGTTGCATTGTCGTTGACGGGTTCACAGCATCCGATAGCCGCAACCGATCAAGGTTTCGATCTGGTCGGGTTCGCCGAGCTTGCGCCGCAACCGCGCGACAGTGACGGTCACCGTCCGAGTGAAAGGATCGGCGTTCTCGTCCCAGACCGTGACGAGCAGGTCCTCGGCGCTGACGAGACCTCCGTCCGCAATCATCAGCGCCTCGAGCACCCCGAGCTCCTTGCGGTTGAGCATCAGCTCGCGACCGTCGCGGGTGGCGCGGCGCCGCGCCCTGTCGAGCGTGATGCCCCCGCGGACGACGATCGGCGCGGCCGCGGGCGACCGAGGCGGCAGGGCGTGGACGCGGGCGACCAGTTCGTCGAACGGGAACGGCTTGCCGATGTTGTCGATCGTCTAGTCGGGCTAGCTCACGCCTGCTCAGCCGGCGTGGCGGGCCTCCGCGTTCTCCACGCCGCGCACGTGCGCCGATCGGTCGTGATCGATACGACGCCGCTGAACCCGCTCCTCGACGATCTCGACCGGGCGGTGCGGCGCATCAAGAACGGTCAGGTGGTGGTCCCGAAACTCAACCTCGACCAGGTCCGACCACCCGCGACGGCGCTGCCGGACGATCTGTGGGAGCTGTTGCGGACCAAGCTGCGCGAGGGCCTGAACGACGATGGGTGGGGTCTCACCGATGTCGAGCCGCTCGCCCGGATCGCGCTCGGTCGAGCCGCGCTCGCCGACGGGCCGCTCGACCAGGCCGTGCTCACGACCGTACACGACTACCTGGCGTGTGCTGACACGCTCGGGCACGCACGAGACGGCTACCCCGCGAGGCTCGCGCCCCAGTTCGGCGATGGGGCGCTGCGCCCTGACCCGGATGCAGCACAGCGCCAGCGCGAGCAGCTCTATGCCCGCCGCTTCGAGCGTGAGATCGAGCGGGCGGTCGAACGGAACCGGCTTGTAGCGGAGCGTGGCTATGTCGAGCAGATGCTCAGCGAGAAGATCGCGATGCTCGACCTTCGGAAGCTGAAGTACTGCTCACCACCACAGCGTGTGGCCGCGTGGAGCCTTGCCGAGGTGCTTCGCGGAGTGCGCACGGACGTCACCTCGGCGAGCACCCGGGAAGCGCTCGAGATCGCCAAGACCTGCGTTGGAGACCACGTCCAGTTGGCCGACCGGTTGCACGAAGAGATCGAGCGTGAGGCCGCGATCCGCGACGACATTATCGCCCGCCTAGCTCCCGTTTGGCGCAGCCGCAGACCCGAACTGGCACAGGCTCGCGATGAGGCCGGGCTCATCCAACGAAGGCTGCCGGGCGCGTATGGGACAGAGCTCGAGGTACTGGATCAGCGATCCCAGCAGCTTCAGGTGTCCCCGCCGGTCACCGAAGCCGACCGGTTGCGATCCCAGCGAGCGTTGCAGGCCAAGGAGCTCCACAATGCCCGGATGGTCAACCCGTACGGCTAACTGTTACGGGCCGAGCGCACGTACTCGATAGTCCACGCCCACCCGCCATCCTTGCGGTCCGTGTGCTCGCGCAGCGCCGGCCGAGGATGCATATCCAGCTCGACCAGTAGCCCAATCAGATACCGGGCCCCCCAGCGTGCCTGATGACGCTCTCGGTAGATCGTGCTACCCGTGACGGCGCCGTGCTCGAGGAGAATTCGGTTGCAATCTCGCGCCCACTCCGCGCGGTGATGTGGAATCCAGCGTCGGTGGACGAAGGTTGCGTCTGGAGCCTGGGGTGTCTCGGCGGGGCTCATGGCCGTTGGGAGATCGTAGTCCGCCATCGCCATTGATCTCCAGGGAGCGCCCCGGAGCAGCAGGGTCGTCTGAGGGTTCGCGGGCCGCTACGGGCCCGGACAGAATGCCGCGAATAGTGGCGAGTTTGCCCAAAAGCGCCAGCCATTTGCGCGCGGCCGCCGGGCTCGTCGCCCGGGTCAGAGCTGCTGACAGTGCTCACAGCAGAGACCCCGGGCGCTCCGGTTGCTTTCAAATGCAATCGCGCCAGTCTCATGCCGACCGACGGTATGCACAGCCGCCGGCCAAGGCGGGATAGTCGCTGGGTCTGTCGTCTCCCGTCACTTACCCGGCGTCGGACACTCCACCGTCGGCGGCGGGAGTGTTTCGGGCGTCAGAATCGTGCCGAGCCGGTCCTTGACGGTGGATTTGCCCGGATCGGGCTTGATCGTCGCTCGGGCCGCCGCCGCCGCTGCGGGGTCGGCTAACGGCTTGAGCGCAGACGGGTCCTTGACCGCTTGCAGCAGATCGAGCAGCTCCTTGCCGAGGGCCTTGATCGACGGGTCTGCCTTCGTGTAGTACGCGATCAGCGTGCTGAGCTGCGCCTTGTCGGTGAGAAAGGCACCGTAGGCGCTTGCGAACAGTTCGTCGGGACTGGCCCACGGATGGCTGTCGCTGCGGGACGTGGAGGTCTTCTGCCACAGGACATCGGCGACCATGAGATATCCCGCTGGCTCCGCTGAGCGGGGGTCGGTCACTTTCAATCGCGGCTTTGTTTTCTCGAACGGAGCGATCGGTTCTGGCACAGGCGTCGTATTTCCCAGACGGATGAAGAGATCCGCAAAACGCAGCGCGAAGGTGTCCGGGGCCAAGGCGGTCGGATCCTTCACGTCGTATGTGTGACTATCGAACACCGCGTGCGAGGCCTCATGGGCCGCGGTTTCCGGGCCGGCCTTATCGAAATCGTCTTGTGAGATCGTGACCAGCTCCTGGCCGTCGACAAAGTGCTGCCGACTCTCCTCGGTAGCGACCAACACGAGCTCCACACGCCGAGGCGATTTCGGATCGAGCACCGCATTCGCTGCCGCAATCGGCTTCGCGGTGGCACGCATCTTCGCGGCGAGCGCCGCAAGAGTTCGCCACGACTTCTTCCCGCAGGCCATGAACTGAAGATCGGTCATCGTGCTAGTCCCGAGCCGGCTGTGAGGGTCGACCGGAGCGCTGATCCCAAGCTGTTTGTAGGAGCGCTCGGCCCGCACGGTCACCCCCGCCTCTTTCACTTCGCCAATCACCCCATCGCCGCCTCCGAACAGCCGATCAAACCCCTTGGCAGGAGGTCCCGTGACCGGCGCGGCGAGAAGCCGCGGCGCAGGCATCGTCAGCTCCGCGGGTGACGGCAGCCTCGGCCCCGACCTTTCCGCTAGCCGCTCGGCGCGCTGTCGTGCCTCAGCCGTCTCTTCCGCTGGGGCCAGCCGCTGCTGCAGCGCGTGGATGGTTTCGTGACGGATAAGCTTCGACCACGCCGTCGACGGAAGCAGGAGCGCAGGCGTCCCGAACACGACCCGTCCATTCTCTGCCCAGGCGGGCGTGGCGGTGCCCAGCGCGGGATGCGGTCCGGGAGAGAAGTGCATGGCGCTCTTCACGACCGCAGCGCCATCCTCAACGAGTCGGTCCGCCGGTTGGGTTGCGGGCACCTGGGATGGGCGCCTGGCCACACGGCAATCCGCCGCCGCGGCCGACGCCTCACGCCGCACCGGCAGTCCGGGCGCCGGCCTCGCCGGTTCAGCCATATCCCGGCTCTGCACCGAGCCGGAATGGGTCACACCTAACACCGTATTTCGCACACTAGCCACCAGCTGCTCAAAATTGGGAGATCCGCGGCTTGACCAGCTTTGGCCGCGCTCTTACGGCCGACCTTACGGGCCTCGGGCGACGGCTCGGACGAATGCTTTCGTCTTCAAGTGCCCTGCGAGCTGACCATCGGACTGGCGACGGAACGGTCACGCGCACGACGCGGGCGCGCACCGAGCTCGCCGCCGGACGCTGGCCTCCGAAACATTGCGGCGTGATTCAGATGCCGGCGAGCGGCCTGATAACTCCCGAGGAAACCCTTGGGCATCTCGCCGTCGACACTGACGGGTATCGCGACGAGCTCGCGCCCGAGCGCCCAGCCGACCTCCTGGTCCGCCCAGTCAGAGTCGCTGAACTCAGGCGACGCATATGCGACGAGCAGATCGCACGACCGCAAAGCTTCCCGGAACCGCTCAAACCACCTCGACCGGACTCCGGGCGTCCGCGCCTCGGCGGACGGCTCGCGCGAGCTCTTGGTCCGAGCGCCGTTCGGGAGGCGACTCGTCGTCCCTCACGACGGCTCCCGGGTTGTGATCACCGTCGCTCTTTCGGGAGCTGGAGCGGGGGCAGGAGTCGGGCTAGGGCCAGGACGACGACCAGGGGTAGGAGCGGGAGCGGGAGCGGGAGCCGGGCAACAGTCCCAGTGACCCTTGATGGAGTGGTGCTGGGCCGGCGTCCCGCCCTTCAGATCGGGGTCTTCATCGGTCGACAGCACCTCGCGGGCGAGCGTCTTCGGGTTGTTCACGATGAACGAAGCCGGCAGGGTCAATCCCTCGTAGAACTTGACCGAGCCGATGACCGTGAACGTGCCCTTGGTGCCTTTACCACAGGTGTCCCACCCGTAGTGGTCCGTGAAAGTCTCGGTTCCGTCGGCCACCTTCTCGTCCTGCGTGCCGCCCGCCGCTACGTGCCACGCTTCCCAATAGCGAACGCTGCCATCGCAGCCAGCGACGGCCTTTTCATCGCCGCAGTGGTCCCCGTCTATGTGCAAGCTGATGTCCTGGACGAAGTAGCCACCCGCTGGGGACTTCGTCGGGAGAGTGAAATTCACCAGCCAGTCGAACTTGCCGCAGGTGCCCACCGTCGGGGGCCCCAGCGGGTCGATCTTCATCGACGCAGGAGGGCCCGGAGCGGGAGCCTTAGCCGGAGCGGGAGCCTTAGCCGGAGCGGTCGGGGCCGCCGGAGCCTTCGGTGTCGGCTTCGTGGGTGCCGGTTGGCGCTGAACCACCGCGCCACCGGTGAGCCGGGTCGGCACGTTCGGTGTCCGGCCGTTGATCACAGCGCGTGCCGCGCGCTGAGCCTCGCGCTCGGTTGCGTCCGCGGACGGCACGGTCCACGGAGGGGTCGCGCCCGCATCCGGCAGTGAGGATTGCTGTACGACGTGGGCGAGTTCATGGGCGAGGAGATGCCGCCCGTCCGCTCGTTCGGGTGCGTAGCGCCGGTCCGCGAACACGATGTCCGTGCCCGTCGTGTACGCGATCGCGCCGCGGGCCGCGGCGCCGTCGCTCGCCTGAGCGTTGGTATGCACGCGCACCTTGGAGAAGTCGTGATGGAACGCAGCACCCATCTGGTCGCGCACACCGCGTTCGAGCGGCCGTCCAGCCAGGTCCCGAAGGAATCCAACCTTGTCCTGGACCACCGATCGCCCGGCAGCGCCGTGCGACTGAGTTGCCTCCCGCTTCGCCCTGCACGCCGCGCACTCTCCCGTGGGGCCGGCGACGCCTCCGCAGGCACAGCGGCCACCGCGAACCAACGGAACCACGCTTGGTTTCAGCGCCCGCGGACGGGTCGAGGGACGGTGGGTCCCGGGAGGCCAGAGAACGCGTCACGTTCGCTGCCGGGTCGAAGGACCGGCTCGAATGATCATGCGCCGCTGCCGCCAGTGTCACCACCGCTACGTGACCCCGCCGGCATCCTTTTGAATCGCGTGCGGCACTCCCGCCATACCGTTGCACGTAGCCGTCACCCGTGCGTCACCAGGCGGTCACCACGACGCCCATGCCATTGCTGGATCTAACGAATCAAGTAGCGCCGGAGCGTCCGGTCGCATCCTCGCAACCCCGAAGGACGATCGCTGCCGAGGGCTGTCAAACCACCCTGAGCCAAGGCTCGCCACTAGCAACCGCGTAAATGCTGCCGCACTGGGCCCGAGACCGCTTTAGATCTAGATACGCGGTGGCCGGCCTGCTCGGCATCGTCGCGCTGGCGGTCGGCGGGTGTGGCGGTGGCGGCACAAACGCGGGTGGGACCCACAGCTCGGCACAGCCGTCCAGTGGCGACCGGGAGATGATCCACTATGCGGTCTGTATGCGCGCCCACGGGGCCAACGTGCCCGACCCGAGGCATATCCCCGGCCACACCGGGTTGTCGCTGAACATATCTGGCAGCAAGACGCCGGCGTTCCGGCGGGCCGACAACAGCTGCGGGCACTACATCGCCTCACTCGTCGCGGCCAAGGAGCAGGGAGCCAGAGCAACGCTGACCGAGTCACGCCGGCTGGGCCTGGTCCACTACGCGGAGTGCATGCGACAGCACGGGATCCCGATGCTCGACCCGGATCAGTTCGGCGTGCTGAACCGCGGGAACGTCCCGGGCATCAGCGACGTCGGGCGATACACGCCGGTGTTCCGCCACGCGGATCAGGCGTGCCGATCCTTGCTCCCGGCGGGCGTACGGGCTAACGGCTCGGGCCCGTGAGATACGTCAGGCTCTAAGTCCGCAGCGCCTCGGTCGGGCTCAGTCTGGCCGCCTTCGCGGCCGGATAGAGCCCGGCCAGCGCGCCGATCAGGAACCCGGCGCTGGGCGCGGCGATCAGGGCGTAGAGCGGCACCACGAAGGGCTCGTGCTTGGCCGCCGCGTAGACCTCGGTCGCACCGGCTCCGAGCGCCAGGCCGGCGATGCCGCCGATCGCGGCGAGCAGGGCCGACTCGGCCAGGAACTGCACGGTGATGTGGGTACGGGTGGCGCCGAGGGCGCGCCGCAGCCCGATCTCGCCGCGGCGCTCGAGCACCGAGATCACCATGATGTTTGCGATCCCGATCGCCCCCACGAGCAGGGCCACGGCGCCGAGACCGAGCAGCAGCGTCGTGAACTGGCCCTTCGCCGCCGCGCGCGCCTCCAGTACGTTCGAGGGGCGGTTGACGCCGACGCCGCTCGGGTCCTGTGGGTTAGCGGTCGCGGCCAGCAGGTTGGCAACGCCATTGACGTCGTTCTGGCTGGCGCGGACGTACACCTCGGTGGCGTTTCCCTTGGCCTGGAACAGCTTCTTGGCCACGGGCAGCGAGATGAACACGTTCGCGTCCAGGCTCGAGTCGAGCACCACCGGCTTGAGCACCCCGACCACGACGAACCACTGGTTACCGACGTAGATCATCAGGTGACCCCCGACGTGCTGCATCTGCAGGGTCGCCGCCGCCTGGGAGCCGAGCACGGCTTCGGGATAACGGCTTGAGACGGCGTTCAGGAAGCGGCCGGACGCCATCGAGGTGCCGACCACGTGCGGCAGGTTGTCGTCGGCTGCGTCCACGCCGATGCCCCCGGTCTGCTCGGCCGGCACGTGTGGGGACCGATAAACGTTCTGGTTGCTGACCTGGTAGATCGCCGCAGCGCTCTTGACGTTCTGCATGTGGTCGATCATCGGCACCGCGCTGGTCGGAAGCACCGCGTTGTTGCCAAGGAAGTCCGTCCCGGGCGACACCGTCAGGAGGTTGGTGCCGAGGCTGTCGATCTCGGCGAGCAGGTTCGCCTGTGCCGAGGAGGAAACGCCGACGACCGCAACCATCGCGCCGATCCCGATCGCGATCCCGAGCGCAGAGAGCGCGGCCCGCAGCTTGCGCGTCCGCAGTCCCTGCAGCGCAACGCCGAACAGCTCGTGCGGAGGTAGCCGCGCGACCTCCGACGGGCGCGGTCGCCGCCGCAGGCGGCGACCGCGCCGGATCCTGTCTGCCGCGGCTGAGGTGCTGCTCATCGGCGATCGTCGGCGATGATCTCGCCGTCCCGCATCTGCAGGCGGCGGGGGAAGCCGCTCGCGATCTTGTCGTCGTGGGTGATCAGGACCAGGGTCGCGCCCTCCTCGGCCAGCCCGTGGAGCAGTTGCAACACGCCCTCGCCCGCGCGCGAATCGAGGTTGCCGGTCGGCTCGTCGGCGAGCACGATCGTCGGGCGCTTGGCGACGGCGCGAGCGATCGCGACCCGCTGACGCTCGCCGCCCGACAGTTGTCGGGGCCTGAACTCCAGCCGGTGGCTGAGTCCGACGCGCTCGAGCGCAACCCTGGCCGCCTGCCGGCGCTGGCGCACTGGCATCCCGGTGTACAGCATGCCGTTGGCGACGTTATCCACGGCGGTCATCGCCTCCTGCAGGTGAAACGCCTGAAAAACGAACCCAATCCGGTGCGCGCGGAGCCCGGCGAGCTCGCGGTCGCTGGCAGCGCCAACATTCTGCCCGGCGACGTGCACGCTACCGCGGGTGGGACGCTCGAGCGTCCCGAGCACACTCAGCATCGTCGTCTTTCCCGAGCCCGACGGCCCGACCACTGCGATCTGATCGCCCTCGGGGACGTCGACTGTGACGTCGCGCAGTGCCGTCACGCCGCCCGGATATTCCTTGACGACGTTGTCGAGCCTGACGCTCATCCCTGGGAGTCCGTCACCTGCAGGCCCGGGTATATCCCAGCGCCCGAGATCTGGACGTAGCCGGCGGCGAACATGCCCGTCCTCACCGGGATCAGCCTGTGCGGCCGTGCCGCCTCCTGGACCGCATACCTGCTGCCCGAGGTCGCCAGCAGTGCCGTGACCGGCACCGACAGCACGTGGTTGGCGCGCGCCTGCACAAAGTTGACGCTGACGGCGGCCTGGTCGAGCCCCTTGCCCGACACGTGCTTGTCGAGCGTGATCGTCACGGGCACCGAGCTCGAGCTCGACCCGCCACCGCCACCGCCGCTGCCGGTGTTCCCGGTGGCGCCGGAGCTGGAGCTCTGGGCGACCGAGCTGACGGCGCTGATCGTCCCTGGGACGGTGCCGCCGTTGGGCAGTTGGACCGTCACGTGACTGCCGACCACCGCTTCGCTCTGCGAGCTCGGCGACAGGTCGACCGTCACGACGAGCTGAGTCGACGTCGTGTCCATGATCGCGGTGCCGGCTCCTCCTCCGCCGCCGGAGGAGCTCGGGCTCTTCGAGCTGCTCGACGGCGAGTCCGAGGAGCTGGACGGCGAGTGCGAGGAGCTGGACGGCGAGTGCGAGGAGCTCGACGGCGAGTGCGAGGAGCTCGACGGGGAGTGCGAGGAGCTCGACGGGGAGTGCGAGGAGCTCGACGGGGAGTGCGACGAGTTCGACGGGGATTGCGAGGAGCTCGACGGCGGGTGCGAGTGCGACGAGGTTGACGGGGACCCGTTGTGCGATGGGCTCTGCTCGTGCGCGAGCGCCTGCTGCTGCTCCTTGACGAGCTGCAACAGCGCTCGCAGCGTCCGCTGGCTCAGGTTGTCGCCGCCGGGAACCGTGGTCGAGTGTGGTGTCTGGCCGGACGAGCTGTTCTTGCTCGGCGTGGTCGTCGTCGACGGATGATGCGTGCCCGTGCTGGTCGGAGTCCTGCCCGCCACGTTCGTGTTCGTGTGCGTCTTTGGCGTCGTGGTCGTGCCGGTCGTCGTTCGCGGCGGCGTCGTCGTGCCGGTCGTGGTCGCGGGCGGGGGCGTGGTCGTCGTGGCCGGAGGGGTCGTGGTTGTGGCCGTCGTGCCCGTCGTAGCGGTAGTCGTTGTGGTCGGGGTTGTGACCGGCGGGGGTCGTGGTCGTGGTCGTGGTCGTGGTCGTTGTATCCGTCGTTGTATTGGTCGTGGACGTCGTGTCTGCCGGCGTCGTGTCGAGGCTGACGAACTCCGCGTGCGACGACGGGGAGTTGGTCAGGCTGACGGTGGCGCCAACGGTCCCGAGCACACTCGTGACGAGCTGCTTGCCGGGCAGGAACACGACCTTGCCGAGCAAGATCTTGCCGCTCTGGCCCTCCCCGAGGTCGTGCTGCAGCTCCTTGACCGCCGCGGTCGTCGCGGCCTGCCAGGTGTCGTCGACGACGATCCCGTCGGGGTTGTAGCCGAGCTCGACGAGGTTGGCGTTTAGCTCGAGGATGTCCGGGCCGGGCGAGTCCGAGGAAGACAGGTCGCGGTAGGCGGGCGTCGTTCCGTCCATCAGCAGCACCGGCTTGTTGTCGACCCGGAACATGATCTGGCCGGCCTTGATCACGTCGCCGGCGCTCGGCAGCCATGTGATCGTGCCGGAGACCCGGTTGTAGACCGTGTACGAACGGGCGTGGCCGAGCGTCCCGGACTCCGTGTCCTGCTCGACCAGGTTCCGGCGAAGGACGGTCGCCGACCCTGAATATCGGGCCGCCGAATTTGCGCCCGTATTTCGATCGCCGTTGCTGCCCGAGGCGAGCACCAGGTACAGCGCGACGGCGACGGCGATGACCAGCGCGGAGGTCGCGGCGATCCGCGCCCGCCGGCCGCGTGACGACTGGTGAGGTCGGGGCTTCGTTCACGGCGCTTGGCCGCTTTTGGAAGGCCGCTTGCATCAGCGGCATGCAGATCTTCTGCGCGGACTGGAACGCGGGAGGCGCACTCTTTGTCTTGCCCGGTCCAGCCGTATTGCCGCCGGGGCCACCAGGACCGATCCGGATCCCGATCCCGCGTCCGCCCGGGCCGGCTGTGATCTGCGGATCAGGAAAGTTCGGGACGCCGTGCGTGCGCATGCACTGCGCCATCTTCAGCGCTCCCTGCCTGAGCCTGGCGATCTGCGCCGTGGTCAGCGGCGGACCCTGGGGCAGGTCCTTCCGGCACTTCTGGAACGCCGCCTGCAAGGTCGATTGCGCCACCGAGACGCCGCCGATCGTCACCTCGCCGTTCGACCCGCCCCCAAATCCGACAGGGCCGCCGTTCGACGATGGATCGGGGAAGCTGGGGACGCCGTTGGCGCGCATGCAGTGGGCCATCTTCAGGCCGGCATTGGCCCGACTGCTCGAGCTCGCGGTCGCGGAGCCGGCGTTTCCACTGTTATTGGACCCGCCGCAGCCCGCGAGCAGCGCTGCGGCCGCAAGCACGCAGCCTACGGGTGTGAGAATCCGAAGCATGGCTCCAGTGGTAACGACCTCGCGGTTACAGCACGGGAACAGACACCTAAGAAGTCACGAAGAGGCTCCGCGGATATGTGGACGGTCAGAGGGACTGCGCTTTCAGATGGCCAAGCGCGTGTAACCCACTCGTAACCGTCTCCGGTCACATCCTCACCTCATGGGCACGAGACTCAGGGCCGCGCGACCATGAGGGTACTGGTGGTCGAGGATCACGTCGAGCTCGCCGAGACGATCGCGGCGGGCCTTCGCCGCGAGGGCATGGCGATCGACACCGTCCACGACGGGCATGGAGCGTTGCTGCAGGCAGACCTCTACGACTACGACGTGATCCTGCTGGATCGCGACCTTCCGGGCCTGCATGGCGACCGGGTCTGCGAGCGGCTCACCGCCGGCGATGGCCGCGCCAGGATCCTGATGCTGACGGCGTCCGGCGGAATCGCCGATCGCGTCAGCGGGCTGGGGCTCGGCGCCGACGACTACCTGCCCAAGCCGTTTGCGTTCGCCGAGCTGGTGGCGAGGATCCGAGCGCTCGGGCGTCGCGCCCAGCCGGCCCTGCCGCCGGTGCTCGAGCGCTCAGATCTGCAGCTCGACACCGCCCGCCGCGTCGCTCGCCGGGACGGCACGCCGCTCGATCTGAGCGCCAAGGAACTGGCGGTGCTGGAGCTGCTGATGGCTGCCGACGGGGCGGTGATCTCCACGGAGGAGCTGCTGACACGGGCCTGGGACGAGGCAGCCGATCCGTTCACCAACGTCGTCAAGGTGACGATCAGCCGGCTGCGCCGCAAGCTCGGCGACCCCCCCGTAATCGAGACGGTGCCGGGTGCTGGGTATCGCATCTAAGCTCCCGTTTCGGATGACTTTGCGGCTGCGGCTGACGCTCCTGTACGGCGCCGTCTTCCTGATCGCCGGCGCGGCGCTGCTGGGCATCACCTACGGCCTGTTCGCGCACAGCATCAACTCGAGTCAGGCGCTGGTCCTGCCCGGCCCGCGCCTGCGGTTGGCAGGGCCGAACGCGGTGCAACGGCTGAGTGCGGGGGCCCTCCACGGGCGATACGGCGTCATTACCACCGGCAAAGCAGGGCCAAGCGCCAACTTGAAAGGTCTGGCGCCGACGAGCGGCGGCAGCCCGAGCTCCGTCAAGCCGACGAGGCAGCAGCTGCAGTTCTTCGCGAAGATCAAGGCAAACGGGCAGAAGCAGCTGGACCTGTACCGCTCGCGAGCGAACACGGCTCTGAGGACACAGCGCTCGCAGTCGCTCGCCTCGCTGGAGACGAAGTCGGGGATCGCACTCGGGATCATGGCGCTGCTGTCGATCCTGCTCGGGTGGCTCGTCGCCGGCCGGGCGCTGCGCCCGCTGCGGACGATGAACCAGCGGGCTCGCGAAATCACCGAGGAGAGCCTGCACCAGCGGGTCGGGATCGAGCCACGAACCGACGAGCTCGGAGAGCTCGCCGCCACCTTCGACGCGCTGCTCGAGCGTCTGGAGCGGGCGTTCGACGCGCAGCGCCGGTTCGTGGCCAACGCCTCGCACGAGCTGCGGACACCGCTGACGCTGGAACGGGCGCTGGTCGAGGTCGCGCTCGCGGATCCAGATGCCTCCGTTCAGTCGCTGCGGCGCTGTTGCCAGCGAGTACTCGTCTCGAGCGCTCAGCAGGAGCGGGTGATCGACGCGCTTCTGACGCTCGCCCGCGGCCAGGCCGGGATCGAGTCCCGGGAGCAGGTCGACCTCGCCGAGCTGGCGGCGGACCTGTTGGCGGCGCGGGCGTTCGACACCGCCGCTCTGAGCGTCGAGGCCATGCTCGAGCCGACCGTGGTCGACGGAGACCGCGCCCTGCTCGAGCGCATGGTGGCGAACCTGATCGACAACGCGATCGCCCACAACGTCGCCGACGACGGGTGGATCAGGGTGCAGACGGCGGTCGAGGGGGGAAAGCCCGTTCTGCGGGTCGCGAACTCCGGCCAAATCGTCCCGCCCGAGCGGCTCCAAGAACTGTTCGAGCCGTTTCGCCGGCTCGACGGCGAGCGGATCGGCCAGGATCGGGGGCTTGGGCTGGGACTCTCGATCGTCCGTGCGATCGCGCTCGCACACGGGGCGGAACTCGCCGCCGAAGCGCCCGTTCAGGGCGGTCTGGAGATCGAGCTGGCCTTCGCGGCGGCACTCTCGGGCCCGGCCAGGCCGGCCGCCCCGGCCGAGACCGTCGACCGGCACCTCGCAGGTCGCGTCGCCGCCTCTCTCTAGACTCCGTCGGGCACATGGCTCCGGGAAGCGAGTCTTCGGCGGTCAGAGTCGCGCTCATCGACGACGATACGGGTCTGGTGGCGGTGCTGGAGCGGCGGTTCGCGGCTCTGCGCTGGCAGCTCGAGCTGCTCAACTACGCCCCCGGGCACGACCACCTGGCGGCGATGCGGTTGCACGCGGGCATCGTCAACCCGGCGCTGACCGGGCTCGACTACATAGAGCGGATTGGCATTACGCTGCCGGGCCTGGCGCTGCTTGTTCTGTCAGCGCCGGCCCCCGTCGCCGACCGCGTCCGCGGGCTCCGGGCCGGAGCCGACGACTGGATCACGAAACCCTGCCACCCGGAGGAACTGTTGGCGCGGATCCAATCCGTCCTCAGACGACGACGTGCCGGCGAGCTCCCGAGCGACGATGAGGCGGTCGTGGCCGGCGAGCTGACGATCCGGCCGGACATGTTCGACGCCTATGTCGGCGACGAGCCTGCCGGGCTCTCGCGCAAGGAGTACGAGCTCCTGCGCCAGCTCGCCGGGGCGGACGGACGGGTCCTCGAACGCGAGCAGATCTACCAGCGCGTCTGGGGGTACACGATGGTGCGCGGTGACCGCTCGGTCGACGTTTTCGTGCGCAAACTGAGGACCAAGCTCGAGCGAATCTCGCCGGACTGGCGCTACGTCCACACCCACTTCGGGGTCGGATATCGGTTCGGCGCCGAGCGGAACGACGGTGCCGGCGCCGAGCACGACGCGCAGGCGGCGGCTCCGCCGGCGCCGACCCCGAGCCCGCCCGCCGAGGGCGAGGCTGGGTCCGACCGCGCGGATGTACGATTTGGAATCGTCGCCGTGCACTGACGACGGCTCGCTTTAGCAACGAGGCTCCGCGGTGAAGCTCAACACCCACGTACGCAACTTCGCGATCATCGCGCTGATCGCCGCCGTGATCGTCGCGATTCCCGGCGGCGGCTCGGCCGGCAGCTTCATCGTCCAGTTGATCTCGCTCGTCTTCCTGGGGGCGATCGCCTGGGTCGCGTCTCGGCTTTACCGCGAGCATCGGGTGTCGCTCTACTCGCTCGGAGACCGCAAGCGGCTGATCGTCTACGTCGCCGCCGGGGTCGCGACGCTCACGTTCACCGCCAGTGCAAGGTTGCTGGACACCGGCCTCGGGAGCATCGCCTGGATCCTGCTGCTGGCCGCCTGTGCCTACGCCGTGTTCTGGGTATTCCGATCCTCGCGCGAATATTGAGGTCACGCGCCGCTGCGTAACCTAGGAGTCAGTGTCGGTAGTTAGCTCCGACCGCCGCAGCGGTCTGCCCGATGAGCCTGGCGTCTACCTGTTCCGTGACGGGGAGGGGCGCGTCATCTATGTCGGCAAGGCGAAGTCGATCCGCAAGCGGGTCGCTTCTCACTTTTCGAATCCCAGCACCCGTGCCGGCCGCGACCTGCTGCCGATGATCGACCGGATCGAAGCCCTGGTCGTGCAGACGGAGGCGGAGGCGCTGCTGGCCGAGCAGAACTTCATTCGCCAGTACAAGCCCCGGTTCAACATCCGGCTGCGCGACGACAAGTCCTACCCGTTCATCGCGATCAGCCTCGACGAGGAATTCCCGCGGGTCTACTTCACCCGGGAGCGCCACCGACGCGACCGCGCGTACTTCGGCCCGTTCAGCAGCGCGAAGCGGACTCGTGCGACGCTCGAGGTGCTCGGCAAGGTCTTCATGTTCCGCACCTGCGAGGGGCCCGAGCCCGGCCGTCGCAGCGGCTCGCCGTGTCTCGATTACTACATCAAGCGCTGCCAGGCCCCGTGCGTCGGCTACATCTCCAAGGAGGACTACCGGAGCAACATCGACGGCGTGATCGCGTTCCTGTCGGGTCGCTACCGGGAGATCGAACGCCGTTTGGAGTACGAGATGAACCTGGCATCGGCCGAGCAGCGCTACGAGGATGCTGCGCGCGAGCGCAACCGGCTGCGCGCCGTCCGGCAGCTGCTCGAGCGCCAGCGGGTCGCGAACGACGGCGCCGGAACGCTGGACGCGGTCGCGGTGGCCGTCGGCGACAACGACGCCAACGCGCAGGTGCTGCAGGTTCGCGACGGCATCCTCTCGGACCGCCAGAGCTTCTACCTCGACAACGCCGGAGAAGCCGAGCTGGGGGAGGTGGCGGAGGCGTTCATCCTCCAGTACTACGCCGCGGCGATGCTGATCCCGCCACTGGTGGTCGTGCAACACGAGCTTCCCGATCCAGAAGCGCTCGCCGCGGCACTGAGCGAGCGACGCGGAGCGAAGGTCGAGGTTCGCGCCGCCGAACGCGGCGACAAGCGGCGGATCCTCGAGCTCGCCGAGCGCAACGCGCGGCTCGCGCTCGATCAGGAGAAGCTGCGCAGCGAGCGCCGCCGCCAGCAGCGAGTCGAGGCGCTCGACGGCCTGCAGGCCGCGCTCGGCCTCGACACGATTCCGCTGCGTATCGAGTGCTTCGACATCTCGACGCTGATGGGGACCAATACGGTCGCCTCGATGGTGGTGTTCGAGGGGGCGGCGCCGAAGAAGTCCGACTACCGCCGGTTCAGGATCCGGAGCGGCGATTGGGGTGGCGATGCCGGCCGACCTGGCCGGCAGAGCCGGGCCCCCAGTGGGAATTCCGCGGCGAACGGTGCGGGTGCACTGAAAAGCACCCGCACCGGAAACGGACGCTCGGGCGACTACGGCCCCGACGATTTCGCCGCGATGGAGGAGGTGCTCGGGCGACGGATGGCGCAGTTCGAGACCCAGCACGATCGCTCGCCCCACGATAAGGACTACGACCCGAGCTTTGCGGCCCTGCCGAACCTGGTCGTGATCGACGGCGGCAAGGGTCAGCTGTCCGCTGGACTCAGGGCACTGCAGGGGTTCAGGGAGCGGGGCGTGACCGTGATCTCGCTCGCCAAGCGGATCGAGGAGGTGTTCATTCCCGGTCGCGAGGAGCCGCTGGTGCTGCCGCACGACACGCCGGAGCTGCAACTGCTCCAGCGCGTCCGCGACGAGGCCCACCGTTTTGCGATCACCCACCACCGGCAGCGGCGCGACCGCGCGATGACGGCTTCGATCCTCGACGGCTTGCCCGGCGTGGGGCCCGCCCGCAAGCGCGCGCTACTGACCCACTTCGGTTCGCCCGACGCGGTCCTTGCCGCCAGCCGCGAGGAGCTCGAGGCGGTGCCGGGAGTGTCGGGCAAACTCGCGCGCCAACTTCACCGCGAGCTGCACAAGAGCGGGGTGTGATGAATCGATCACCCGCCTCTCCGCGTCCGCCACGACCGTCAAGCTTGGAGGGAGATGGAGCGGGCCGACCTAAGTGAGCCGACCATCGACGCCGTCGGCGACGACGCCCCGGTCGCGCTCCGCGACCTGGTCGTGATCACGGGCCTCTCGGGTGCCGGCAAGTCGACCGCGATGGCCATGTTCGAGGATGAGGGCTACTTCTGCGTCGACAATCTGCCCTCGGAGATGATCATCTCGCTGGTCGAGCTGTTCATGCACGGCGGTTCGAAGGTCGAGTACGCAGCGGTCGCCTCGGACGTGCGGTCGGGAGGCCTGTTCGAAGGGCTCGCCTCGATGCTCGACCAACTGCGGGCAAACGGGGTCAAGTACCGGGTCCTGTTCCTCGAGGCCGACGACGACACCCTGCAGACGAGGTACAAGGCGACCCGCAGGCGGCACCCACTGGCGCCGACCGGGAGCGTCGCGGAGGGGATCGCGCGCGAACGCGAGCTCCTCGAGCCGCTGCGGGCCCGGGCCGACGTGCTCGTCGACACCGGTGGGCTGACAGCGGCGATGCTCCGCCGCAAGCTGGCCGAGCAGATGCTCCCCTCGCACACCCCTGGTCGCCTCGTCGTGACCTTCGAGAGCTTCGGGTTCAAGTACGGCACGGCCCGCGATCCCGATCTGATGTTCGACGTCAGGTTCCTGCCCAACCCGCACTACGAGCCGACGCTGCGGCCGCTGACCGGGCTCGACGACCGCATCGTCGAGTTCATCAACCGGGACGGGTCTCTGGACGCCTTCTACGAACGGCTGTACCCGTTGTTGGATTATCTGCTGCCGCAGTATCTGGCGGAGGGGAAGGCCCACCTGGTGATCGGAATCGGGTGCACCGGCGGCCGCCACCGCTCCGTCGCGATCGCCGAGCACCTGTCCGAGCACTATCGCGGGGACGAGGAATACCTGATCGACGTGGTCCACCGGGACATCGAGAAACCATGGTGATGAAGCGTGTCGTCCGTCCGGCGTGAGGCCCTGGCCACGCCACTCGCGCGCTCGGCAAGCCCCTAAAACAAGTAGCCTTGCGGACGCTCACCGGCTCGAGGCCGACGTGAGGTCTTGGCTTGGCAGGACACGACGACCGGAGGGTTGGCATGGCTGTGCGGGTCGGTATCAACGGATTTGGCCGAATCGGCCGCAACGTCTTCCGCGCTGCCTACGAGCAGGGCGCAGACATCGAGTGGCTGGCCCTGAACGACCTCGTCGACCGCAAGACGATCGCCCACCTGCTCAAGTACGACTCCAACTACGGACCGTTTCCGGGGACGGTCGAGGTGACGGATTCGGGGATTTCGGTCGACGGCAAGGAGATCAGGGTGCTCGCCGAGAAGGACCCGGGGTCGCTGCCGTGGGCGGAGCTCGGAGCCGACATCGTGATCGAGTCGACCGGCCTTTTCACCGACCGCGAGAACGCCACCAAGCACCTGGACGCCGGCGCCAAGAAGGTCGTCATCTCGGCGCCCGCGTCCTCGCCGGACGTGACCGTCGTGCTGGGGGTGAACTTCGACGAGGTCTACGACCCCGCCAGCCACAAGATCATCTCCAACGCGTCGTGCACGACCAACTGCCTGGCGCCGGTGGCGAAGGTTCTGCACGACACGATCGGGATAAAGCATGGGCTGATGACCACGATCCACGCCTACACGGCCGATCAGCGGCTCCAGGACATGCCGCACCGGGACCTGCGACGGGCACGCGCCGCGGCAATCAACCTGATCCCGGCGTCGACCGGCGCGGCTCGGGCGATCGGCCTCGTGATCCCCGAGCTCAACGGCAAGCTCCACGGTTTCGCGGTGCGCGCGCCGGTTCCGACCGGCAGCGTCGTCGACCTGACCGTCGAGGCTGCGCGCGAGACCTCGGTCGAGGAGATCAACGAGGCGATGAAGGCGGCGGCTGCCAGCGGGCCGCTCGCGGACTACCTCGAATACACCGAGGATCCGATCGTTTCCTCGGACATCGTCAAGAACCCGGCGTCCTCGATCTTCGACTCGCAGCTGACCGCGGTGGTCGACGGCACTCTGGTCAAGGTCGTGTCCTGGTACGACAACGAGTGGGGCTACTCGTCCCGCGTCGTCGATCTCGTCCAGAAGCTCTAAGCGGCTCGTTTGACGGCCGAAGCGGGGAGGGGCGAATGAGAACGCTGCGCGATCTGGGTGAGCTCAACGACAAGCGGGTGCTCGTCCGAGTCGACTTCAACGTGCCGATCGCCGATGGCAGGGTCAGCGACGACACCCGGATTCGGGCGACGGTGCCAACGCTTCAGGAGCTTCGCCGCCGCGGCGCCAAGCTGATCCTCGTCTCGCATCTGGGGCGGCCGAAGGATCACGAGGCCAGGTTCTCGCTGGGACAGGTCGTCGACAGGGTGACCGAGCTGACCGGCGGGGCGGTGAGGATGGCGCCGGCGGTGGTCGGGGTCGAGGTGACGGCGATGGCGGACTCACTCGGCCCGGGCGAGATGCTGCTGTTGGAGAACGTCCGCTACGAGCCGGGCGAAACCAGGAACGATCCGCAGCTGGCCGCCGCGCTGGCGGCGCTGGCGGATGTATACGTCGACGACGCCTTTGGGGCGGCGCATCGCGCCCACGCATCGACCGTGGGGGTTGCTCGGCTGCTTCCCGAACACGCGGCCGGGCTGTTGCTGGAGAAGGAGGTTCGAGTCCTGCGAGAGCTGCTCGAGAGTCCCGACCGGCCGCTCGTCGCGCTCCTCGGCGGCGCCAAGGTGAGCGACAAGATCAAGGTGATCGAGCGCTTCCTGGAGGTCGCGGACAGGATCCTGATCGGCGGCGCGATGGCGTTTCCGTTCCTGGCAGCGCAGGGTCACGGCGTCGGCGCCTCCCGCTGTGAGGCCGAGGACGTCGAGCTCGCAAGGACGATCCTCGGCCACCCGCGCGCGGCGGAGAAGCTGGAGCTGCCGGTCGACCTCGTGCTCGGCGACCGGTTTTCGACGAGCGCCGCGGTGACCCCTCTTGACGGCGTCGAAGTGCCGGATGGGCTGATGGGTCTCGATATCGGACCGCGAACGGCGGCCGCCTACGCCGAGCACGTCGCCGCGGCCGGAACCGTCTTCTGGAACGGCCCCATGGGTGCGTTCGAGCTGGAGCCGTTCGCCGCCGGCACCCGGGCCGTCGCGAATGCGGTCGCGTCGTCCACGGCGACAACCGTGGTCGGCGGCGGGGATTCTGCCGCGGCGGTGGCGGAGTTCGGTCTGTCCGACCGGATCACCCACGTCTCGACCGGTGGTGGCGCGGCGCTGGAGCTGATCGAGGGCAGGGAGCTTCCCGGCGTCGAGGCGCTCGCTTAGCCGGGATGGTGGGCGAAGTTCTGGATAGCCGGGATGCTTGCGTAATCGAGATGGGGGAGGCTTGATGAGCAGCGCAGGGGGGCGAAGCCCGCTGGTGGCGGGCAACTGGAAGATGCACAAGACCGTCGAGGAGGCTGAGGAGTTCATCCAGCAACTGCTGCCTCGGGTCTCTACCGCCGATCGGGTTGACGTCGCGATCTGCCCACCATTCACCGCCGTCGGCCCGATGGTCGACTCGACCAGGGGCTCCCGCGTGCAGGTCTTCGCGCAGACGATGCACTACGCCCCGAGCGGGGCGTTCACGGGCGAGGTGTCGGCGCCGATGCTCAGCGAACTCGGCGCGCACGGCGTGATCCTCGGCCACTCCGAGCGCCGTGAGCAGTTCGGCGAGACCGACAGGGCGCTGGCCCAGAAGGTCCCCGCGGCGCTCGACGGCGGCTTGGTGCCGATCCTGTGCGTCGGAGAGACCGAGACTGAGCGCGAGCAGGGCGACACCGAGCGCAAGCTCCGCCACCAGATCCAGGAAGACCTTGCGAAGGTGCCGGTCGAGACGCTCAAAGAGGTCGTGATCGCCTACGAGCCGATCTGGGCGATCGGCACCGGCCTGGTAGCGACGCCCGAACAGGCACAGGAGGCGATCGCGTTCATCCGGGCGCTGATCGCGGGTCGCTCGCCCGAGCAGGCCGAGCTGACCCGGATCCTCTACGGTGGCAGCGTCACCCCCGAGAACGCGGCAACGCTGCTGTCGCTGCCCGACGTCGACGGCGCCCTGGTCGGCGGCGCCAGCCTCGACGCCGATTCCCTGGCGGCGATCGTGGCGGCGGCCGGTTGATGGTCGCTCCCGGCCCGAGCTCGACGCCGGTGCCGTCCTGCGTGTTGGTCGTGCTCGATGGTTGGGGGATCGCGCCGGCTGGACCGGGCAACGCCGTCACGCAGGCGGCGACGCCGGTGTTCGACTCGCTTTGGGAGACGTACCCGCACACCCACCTCAGCGCCTCGGGGCGCGCCGTCGGGCTCCCCGACGGCCAGATGGGCAACTCCGAGGTCGGCCACCTGAACCTCGGCGCCGGCGCGGTCGTGATGCAGGACCTGACCAGGATCGACGAGGCTGTGGAGAGCGGTGCGCTGGCGGCCAACGAGGTTCTGCGCGCTGCCTTTGCCGATGCCGGACGGCTGCATCTGATCGGGCTGGTGTCGAACGGGGGCGTGCACTCGAGCATGGAGCACCTGCTCGCGTTGGTCGGCCTCGGACGCGAGCTGGGCGTCGGCGACCTCGTGATTCACGCGTTCACCGACGGGCGGGACACGCTGCCGCATTCGGGCGCCGGCTTTCTCCAACAGGTCGAGCAGTGGACTCGCGACGCCGGCTGCGGCCGCATCGGCACGGTCGTCGGCCGTTACTACGCGATGGATCGCGATAGGCGCTGGGATCGTGTCGCGGTCGCCTACGACCTGCTGGTTCATGGCCGCGCCGAGCACCACGCCGCGTCCGCGTCGCAGGCGGCCCGCGACGCGTACGAGCGAGGCGAGACCGACGAGTTCATCAGGCCCGTGCTCGTCGGCGACGAGGCGATGATCCGCGAGGGGGACAGCGTCGTCGCGTTCAACTTCAGGCCCGACCGGATGCGGGAGATCACGCGGGCGCTCGCGGATCCAGCGTTCGGCGAGGTCGATCGCCGCGGCGCCGGGACTCTCGAGCGGTACACGACGATGACCGAGTACGAGGAGGGCTGGCCCTATCCGGTCGCGTTCGCGCCGGCGCATCCGTCGGTGACGCTGCCGATGGTCGTAGCGGCCCACCGCGGCGCCCAGCTACACGTCGCCGAGACCGAGAAGTACCCGCACGTGACGTACTTCTTCGGCGGCGGCGAGGAGACCCCGCAGGCCGGCGAGCGCCGCGAGCTGGTGCCCTCTCCGCGTGACGTGCCGACCTACGACCACAAGCCGGAGATGAGCGCTCGCGAGGCCGCCGCGGCGTTCGTGTCCGCCTGGCGCGAGGACTCTCCGGCGTTCGGAATCATCAACTTCGCCAACCCGGACATGGTCGGGCACACCGGCGTGATCCCGGCCGCGGTCGCCGCGATCGAGGTGGTCGATGGGTGCCTGGGCGAGGTGGTCGACGCGGTCCACGTGAGCGGAGGCGCCTGCCTGATCACCGCCGACCACGGCAACGCGGACAACATGCTCGAGCCGGACGGCAGCCCCAACACGGCCCACTCGCTCAACCCGGTGCCGGTGATCGTCACCGTCCCCGGCCTGACGTTGCGCGACGGCGGCGTGCTCGCCGACGTAGCGCCGACGGTCATCGAACTGCTCGGCTACTCACAGCCGCCGGCGATGACCGGCGTGTCGCTGATCGTCTGATCTGCCGCCGGCTCGCCGCGGCTTCGCCGACGCCGTCACACGTGGGCTCCACCCGGGGGTTGAGACGGGCGCTCGAATCCACCCGCGAATCGACCCCTGCGCCGATGTGCGAATCGCCGCCTCGCCCGATCATCGTGCCATGACAACTTCCACTTACATCGTTGATTCAGCGCTGGTCCTGCTCGTTCTCCTCCAGATCAGGGAGCGCCGGATGACCACGCACATGCTGGTCCTGCCGCTCGTGATCCTCGCCGTCGCGGTGGCCAACTACTTCCACAGCGTCCCGACCGCGGGCAACGATCTGGTGCTGATCGTCGCCGTCGGGCTGATCGGCGCGACGATCGGCATCGCGAGCGGGTTCACCGCGATCATGCGGCGTGGCGAAGGCGGGCTGGTCACCACCCGCAGCGGCTGGTGGTCGGGCTTCTTCTGGGTGCTCGGAATGGGGTCGCGGTTCGCGTTCGCGGTCTGGATCGCCCACGGCGGTGCCGCCTCGATCGCGAGCTTCAGCGCCCACAATTCGATCACCAGCGAGGTTGCATGGACCGACGCGCTGCTCGCGATGGCGGTCTGCGAGGTCGTCGGTCGGACCCTGATCCAGGCGGTGCGCTGGCGCCGCCTGGAGGCGCCGGCTCTGAGCTTCGCCTGAGCCGGCGGCGCTAATTTCCCGGTCTGATGTTCCTGTATTCGCTCGACCGGCCGTACGCGACCCTGATCCGGCTCGGAGGGTTGGGGGTGATCGTCTGGACAGTCCTCGGTTCGAGCCAGCCCCCTGGCGGTTCGGGCCGGGGGCTCGTGGTCCTGATCCTGCTGATCGTGTCGGGGATCGTCTGGCTTCGGTGGACCTTCTGGACGAGCCGGTCGAAGGTGCTGACGCTCGACTTGTTCGTGCTCGCCGGTGCCGGTGGAGCGCTGACCGGCGCCGTCGCCGTCGAGCGCCGCGAGCGCGTTCGTTTTCGTGGCGGTGGTCGCGGCGGCGGTCCGGGTCGGGTTCCGGAGATCGCTGCCGGTGGTGGCCACCGGCGCGATCGGCGTCGCCGTCAGCTCTGCCGTCTATCACGAGAGCGCCGTGGGGGTGGTCGCCTACTCGCTCGGCCTTCTCGCCGCGACCCTCGGCGCCGAGAACCTGCATCAGTCGCAAGGGCGCGCCGAGCAGGCGGAGCTGCTGCTCGCCCAGACCCAGCGCTCACACGAGGAGCAGTTGCGGGCCGCCACGCTCGAGGAGCAGGCGCGGATCGCGCGGGAGATCCACGATGTGCTGGCGCACACGCTGGCCGGTCTGACGATCCAGCTCGAGGCCACCAGCGCGCTGATCGAGCAGGGCGCTGACCGGATGGCGCTGCTCGAGCGGGTCCGGCGCGCTCACCAGCTGGCGCGCGAGGGACTTCGGGAGACCCGGCGCGCGGTCGGGGCGCTGCGCGGCGATCCATCGGTGTCGGTCAGGGCCGGGATCGAGGCGTTGGTCGCGGAGTACGACTCGGGTTCGGAGATTCCAGTCTGGCTCGAGCTCGGAGGGAACCTGGCAGGGATCGACGAGCAGGCGGGAGAAGCGGTCATCAGGGTGGTCCAGGAGGCCCTGACGAACGTGCGAAAGCACGCCCCCGGCGCCCGCGTGTCGGTGAGGGTGAGCGCCGGCGAGCCTTTGGACGGCGACATCCTCGCGGTCGTCGAGGACACGCCGGACGGCACCCGCACGCAGCCCGAGGCACACGTACTGAGCGCGACCGGCGGCGGCTATGGGCTGCGCGGTATGCGGGAGCGCGCCGAGTTGCTCGGCGGCTCGCTCGAGGCCGGCCCCCGGGATGGCGGCTGGCGGGTCGAGCTGCAGCTGCCGGCACCCGCCGGGGCGCGACGCATGAAAAGCGCGCTATGACCGGCTCAACCTGCAACGCAGGCGATGATGAGCGCTGAGTTGAGGGTGGTCGTCGCCGACGACCAGGCCCTCGTCCGCGAGGGGCTGATGACGCTGTTGGCGGCGTCGCCAGGGATCGAGCCCGTTGCGGCCGCGGTCGACGGAGAGGAGGCCGTCGAGCTGTGCGCTCGCCACCACCCCGACGTCGTCCTGATGGATCTACGGATGCCGAAGCTCGACGGCGTCGAGGCGACGCGACGGATCCGAGCGGCAGATCCCGAGGTCGAGGTGGTCGTGCTGACGACCCATGCCGACGAAGCCTCGATTCTCGACGCGCTCCGTGCCGGCGCTCGCGGCTACCTGACCAAGGACGCCGGGATCGCCGAGATCTCCAGGGCGATCCAGGCGGCGGCGGCGCATCAGGCGGTGCTCGACCCGGTCGTGCAGAGCCAACTACTGGCCGCTGCGACGAGCTCCACGCCGGCCGCCGCCCGGATCGGCCAGGCGCTGCCCGACGAGCTCACCCCGCGCGAGGCCGAGGTGCTGTCGCTGATCGCGCGCGGTTTCTCGAACCGCGAGATCGCTGACACCCTGGTCGTCAGCGAGGCGACGGTCAAGACTCACGTGAATCACGTGTTCTCGAAGATCGGAGCCCGCGACCGCGCCCAGGCCGTCCACTACGCCTACACGCACGGCCTCGCCGGCTGAGGCGTTTCCCTCAGCCGGAGGTCGGCGGGCTGGGCGGATCGGCGGCGCGCTGCTCGATCTGCTCGGAACCGCCGTTGTGCGCACCGCGCAGCACCGACTGGGCGGCGGCCAGTGCCTCGTCGAGCTTCTTGCGCTTTCCCTTCTCTTGACCAGCCTTCTGATGGCCAATCGTGGTGCGGTGCTGCTGGGCTGAGGCGACCAACGGCTGCAGGACATCGATCGGCAGCGGGAAGACGATCGTCGAGCCCTGGTTGCCAGACACCTCGATCAGGGTCTGCAGGTAGCGCAACTGGATCGTCACCGGGTTCTGGCTGATCACCTCGGCCGCGTCGTTCAGCCGCGCGGCGGCCTGGAACTCGCCCTCGGCGGCGATGATCTTGCCGCGGCGCTCGCGCTCGGCTTCCGCCTGGCGCGCGATCGCGTGCTGCATCCGCTCGGGGATCTCGACGTCCTTGATCTCGACCGCGGTGACCTTGACCCCCCAGGGCTCGGTCTGGTCGTCGATGATGTGCTGCAGGTGTCCATTGAGCGTCTCGCGATCGGACAGCAGCGAGTCGAGGTCGACCTTCCCAAGTACCGACCGCAGGGTCGTCTGCGCGACCTGCGATGTCGCGGAGGTCACGTTTTCGATTTCGAGGACGGATTTCGCGGCGTCGACGATCCGGTAATAGGTGACCGCCGTCACCCGCGCCGGGATGTTGTCGCGGGTGATGATCTCCTGGGCCGGAACCTGGAGCGTGATCGTTCGCAGGCTCACACGGACCATTCGGTCGAGGATCGGCATCAGGACGACCAGCCCCGGCCCGCGCGAGGGAACCGCGCGCCCGAGCCGGAAAACGACCCCGCGCTCGTATTCACGAAGCACGCGGATCGATGTTGAAACGAGCAGGACCGCCGTCACGACGATCACCGCCAGCACGACGATTATTGCTGTGATCATTGGTGCAGCTCCCATTCCTCGGCACGCCGGACGCACAGGGTCAGGCCGAGCACGTATTCGATCACCACGCGGTCGCCGCGCTCGAATGAACACGGGTCGGGCGCTCCGTTGCCCGCGATCTCGTCGTGCCGCGCTCGCCACAGGGCGCCGTCGACGAACACCTGGCCGTCGCCGCCGTGCCACTGACGCACCTCGCCGACGCGTCCGCTGAGCGTCTCGCTGCCCGACCGAATCGCGAGTTTCCTGCCGCGACTGAGCTCGCGCCCGACGACCAGGGTCCAGCCGCCGGCGGCGAGCCCGAGGATGACGCCGACCGGTACCGCGACCGCGGCGGTGCCGCCAAGCGAGAGGATCGCAATGATCCCACCGATCAGGAGCGCAACGCCGCCAATCGTCCCGAGCGCGCCGTTCGGCACATGGGCCTCAGCGGCCGCCAATGCGGCTCCTGCTACCAGAAGGGCGATTCCTAGGGCTAACACACCGCCTCCTATGAACGATCATACGCCGGTGACCGGCTCCGCCCGCGCAACTGGACCTGCGACCATCGGGATGGTATGCAAGGCGGCCGGTTGAGCGAGCGATGAGCGGCACCGATGTAGCCCTGGTCGTGTCGGTGTTCGTCGCCTGCGCGGTCGAGGCGGTGGAGGCGCTCACGATCGTGCTCGCGGTCGGAACCACGCGCAGCTGGCGCTCGGCGCTGATCGGCGTCGGGGCGGCGCTGATGGCGCTGGCGGTCGTGACGGCCGCGCTCGGCCCAGCGTTGACGGCGCTGCCGCTGAACACTCTGCGGGTCGCGGTCGGCGGCCTGCTGCTGATCTTCGGGTTGCAGTGGCTACGCAAGGCGATCCTGCGCGCGTCCGGGCTGAAGGCCCTGCACGATGAGGAGGCCGCGTTCGCCGAGGAGACGGCCGCGGCACGCGGCGTCGGCGCCGTCGACGGGGACTTCGACGGCTACTCGTTCCTGGTCGCTTTCAAGGGCTCATTCCTGGAGGGCCTGGAGGTGGTGTTCATCGTCATCACCTTCGGCTCCAACCAGAAGAACGTCCCCCTGGCCGCGGTCGCCGGGCTGTTGGCGGTGCTCGTGATCGTGGGCGCCGGCGTGGCGATCCGCGCCCCGCTCGCCCGCGTTCCCGAGAACGCGATGAAGTTCGTGGTCGGCGTGATGCTGACGTCGTTCGGAGTCTTCTGGGGCGGCGAGGGCGCCAATGCGCACTGGCCCGGCGGGGACGCGGCGCTGCTCGCGATCATCCCGGCGATCGCGTTGTTCTCGCTGGCAACCGTCGCCGCGGTGCGTCGCTATCTCGGCGAGGGTGCGGGTGTGGAGAAGACGGCGGTGAGCATATGAAACGCGTCGTCGCGCTGCTGCACTTTCTGTGGGACTTCGTGATCGGCGACGACTGGCGGATCGCGCTGGCGGTAGCGGTCGCGCTGGCGCTGACCGCCGTCCTCACCGACAACGGCGTCAACGCCTGGTGGCTGGTGCCGGCGGTTGCGGCGTTCATGCTCAGCGTCTCGGTTTGGACGGTCGCCCGCGGTCGGCGGTCGTAGCCGCCCGACCGCGTCCGTTGCGCCTGGAGCGGCGACAACCTCTCAGCTTCCCGTGGGTCCGAAGCGCTCCGTGCGGATCTTGTGCGGCTCGTGTCCGAGCTCAACGAGCGTCTGCGCGACCGTCTCGACAAAGCTGGTGGGCCCGCAGGCATAAACGAGTGGCTGCTCCGTGGGCGGCCAGGCGAACTGCTCGAGCAGTTCGCGGCTCACTCGGCCGCGATATCCGGTCCAGTCGTCGGGCCACTCCCGAGTCAGCGTCATGGTGACCTCGGCTCCGGTCTCGGACCTCGCGCGTGTCAGCTCCTCGCGATAGATCGCCTCGTCCAGCGAGCGGGCCGAGTAGAGCAACCGGACCGGCGTGGTGCGTTTGCCAGCCGCCCACTGTCGGAGCATCGCTCGCAGGGGAACGACGCCGGAGCCGCCGGCGATCAGCAGCAGCGGACCTCCGAACGCCTCCTCCCAGACGAAGTAGCCTCCGATCGGACCCCGCAGCTCGAGCTCGTCTCCAGGCCTGAGCACGTCGACCAGGTAGGGGGAGACCTCGCCGTCCTCGAGGCGCTCGATCGTCAGCATGAAGCTGCTGTCACTGGGGGCTGAGGCGATCGAGTAGCTGCGCTGCGCCTGGTAACCGTCCCCGGCCGTGAGTCGGACATCGACGTGCTGGCCCGCCCGATGGCCGCGCCAGTCGGGCAGCTCGAGGGCGATGCTCTTGCTGCGAGGCGTCTCGTCGACAAGCTCGAGAACCCGCCCGAGCTGCCAGGTCAGTCGCCCCGGTAGCGCTGTTCGAGCCACGGTCCGCGAGCTTAACGCCCGCGCCGAGCGCCGTGGCCCTGGTGTCAAATCCCGACGCCGCTGTCAGGCCGCGTGGACGCCGTCCCGCGAGCCGGCGCCGATCAGCTGGTTGACCCACTCGCCCGAGATCTGCCGGGTCGCCGCGTTGATGCGATTCCAGGCATTGATCGCGGCGATCGCGAGCACGATCGCGCCGAGCTGCTGTTCGTCGAAGTGTCGGGCCGCCTCATCCCAGACCTCGTCGGGCACCGGGTCCGGACGATCCGCGAGCCGCGTGGCGCACTCGGTCAGTGCCAGCACGGCGCGCTCGGCGTCGCTGAAGTACGGGGCCTCACGCCACGCGGAGACCATGAAGACGCGCTCGTCGGGCTCACCCGCCAGCTTGAGCTCGCGCGCGTGCATGTCGCAGCAGACGCTGCAGCCGTTGATCTGACTCGCGCGCAGTTGCACGAACAGCAGCGTGCTCTCGGGCACGTCCGCCTGCTTGGCGGCGTCGGCCAGCATCTGCAGCGCCTTCATCGCGCGCGGAGCCTGCATGACGGGGGTTTCGATACGTGGTTGCATGGCTTTGGCCTCCTACCGAGTTGTTTGGGGGGTCTGAAGATTTGACGCGATGAGGGCGAGGAACGTGACAGCAGCCAAGCGCCGTGGGAATAAAGTTGGTGCGCCTTGCAGCGTCCGCTGGAGGGTCCAAATCGATGACCGCAAAGGAGCAACGTGCCCTTCGTCAAGGTTGGAACCGAGAACAGTGCCGATATTGAGATCCATTACAACGACCACGGCTCGGGGAAGCCGATCGTTCTGATTCATGGTTACCCACTTGACGGGAATTCATGGGAGCGCCAGGAGCGGGTGCTCCTCGAGAACGGCTATCGCTGCATCAGCTATGACCGCCGCGGGTTCGGCCTCTCCAGCCAACCGACGACGGGCTATGACTACAACACGTTTGCGGCGGACCTCAAGGCCGTGCTCGACCACCTCGCGCTGGATCAGGACGTCGTGCTCGCCGGCTTTTCGATGGGCACCGGCGAGGTGACGCGCTATCTCGGGGCCTACGGTTCCGCCGGCGTCAGCAAAGCAGCGATGTTTGGCGTGATTCCACCATTCCTGCTGCGGACCGACGACAACCCGAAGGGCGTTCCCGGCGAGGTCTTCGACGGGATCAAGCAGTCGGTGCTCGCGGATCGCTACGCCTGGTTCGACGCGTTCTTCGCCAACTTCTACAACACCGACGTGCTCGCGCCCGAGCGCATCGGGGACGCGGCACTGCGCGCAAGCTTCCAGGTTGCCGCCGGCGCCTCACCGTACGCGTCCTATGCGTGCGTCGACACGTGGCTGACCGACTTCCGCGCGGACCTGGCCAAGATCGACGTGCCGACGTTGGTCGTGCACGGCACCGCCGATCGGATCCTGCCGTTCGAAGCCACCGCGGCGCGGCTGCGAGACGAGCAGTGGATCGCGAATCTCACCGTGGTCGAGGTCAAGGACGGTCCACACAACATCGGTTGGACTTTTCCGGAGGAGACAAACGCCGCGCTGATGGATTTCCTGGGCGGTTGAGTGATGTCGGCCAAGGAGCCCGGACGCTGGAGGACGGCTGTCGGCGCCGCGGCGCTCTTTGCCGCGGCGGTGCTGTTCAGCGCGTCGCCGGCGGATGCCGCGTCGAGTTGCCGGAAGGTCACGCCGACACTGATCAAGTCGACCCTTGGTGTAGTTGTGCCGGCGCCGACAGAGGTGCGCAACGGACATGTCTTCGAATGCATGTTCGGGCAGCCCGGCACGACGACGCGAGCGCTGGTCACGGTGGACTTTCAGACAAACGTGTCGCCCACCAAGCTCAAGGCAATGCGAAGCGTCTTCGGCGGGCACTCGACGACGACGTTTTCCGGCCTGGGCCTTCCCGCGTTCTCAAGCGTCCAGGGAACCGGAAGCGCCAGGAACAACGGGCTGGTCGTGCTCAAGGGAAGCACGGCTGTGGAGGTCTTCTGGGGCGGGCCACTTGCAAGGATCGCCGCACTCGTCAAGAAGATCCTGCCCACCGTCTGAGCTCGAGGTGGCCGCCTCGAGGTTGACCACCTCGAATCCGAAGCGGTCCGCCAATCGCTGCGCGACAAGCGAGCGGTGACACGCCTCGGCTGTCGCCTCGACGCAGAGGAGTGCCCCGATTCCGTGCACAGGAAGCCGCCCAATCAACGGTTCGAGCGGCACCAGATCGAGGATCTCCGCCGTGTAGGTGCGGATGTAGGCGGGGGCGAGGTGCACGCGCGAGCGCTTTCCGACCCCCTGCCTGGCGTCTTCGCGGTATTGAAGCTGCCGGAGCTCCGTGTCGGGGGCGAGCTCCGGGTGGTACTCGTAGGCGATCCGGTTGTCGGCCAGCAGCCGCTGCAGGCGCTGGGAGTTCGCCCAGGCGTAGTCGCTGCCTCGCACGCCGCGCCGCTGCCGGACGTCGATCACCTGGGTGACCCCGGCCGCGTCGAGCGTTTGGATGAAGCGGCCGGAGTCGAACTCGTAGACGCCGATGGTCGCGATTCGCGGCATCCGTCCTACGGTAGGCGCTCCGCGCCGCCGATCAATCCTGCGAACCGCTGCAGGTACAGAGGCCAGCCACCGTCGCCGCCGACGCCGTCGCGCAGCGCCCGCCATTCGCCGCCATGGCGGTCCAGGTTGCGGTGCTCGAGCTCGACCCGCGTGCGGTTATCCCCCTCCGCAACGAAGCGCACCTCGACCTCGCTGGTGTTCTCCAGATCGGGCTCGATCTGCCACTGCGGGCTGATGTCCCAGCTGATCACGAACCGCCGGGGCGGCTCGTAGGCGAGCACCCGGGCCCAGCGGCACTCGCTGCCGTCGACGCCCCGGTCGTAGAGGCATCCGCCAACACGTCGCTCGAACACCGACTCGGTGATCTCGACGCCCAGGAGGCTGTGGTCTCGAGGCTTGACGAGGTCAAACTGCTCCGTGAACACCTCGAATGCGGCGTCGATCGGCGCCTCGACGACGACCGAGCGTCGCACAGTGGTGAGTGGAACCTGGGTGTGGCTGCTCATGGTTGCTCCTTGGTCGCCTGCTCGACGGCCGCCGTATAGGCGGCCAACGCCCGCTCCCAGAAACGATCGAGCTCCGCGCGCAAACCAACGAGCCCATCGGGGTCGACCCGATAGATCCGGCGGGTGCCCGCCCGCTCGTCCACGACGAGCCCGGCGTTCTTGAGCACCCGGAGGTGCTGGGATACCGCCGGCCTGCTGACCGGCAGCTCGCTGGCCAACTCGACGACGGCACGTGGGCGTTCGACGATGAGCTCGAAGATCGCCTTGCGAGTCGAGTCCCCAAGCGCCGTCCACGCGTCTGTTCGATCGGCCTCCATCGATGGTAAGACTACACGAACCGTAAGTCGCTGGCAACCGATGCCGGTTCGATCAAACCGAGAGTTCGCGGGCGACTGCGTCGGCGAAGAGGCGGCCCCGAAGGGTGAGCTGAACGCGGCCGTCCGCGATCTCGACGCGGCGCCGTGCGACCTCTTCCTCGGCCGCGCGGACACCCGCGCCGCTGAGCGACGAGAGCTCCAAGCCCTCGCGAAGCCGCAGACCGAGGATCACGGCCTCCAGCGCGCGCTGCTCGGGCGTGAGGACCTCTCGACCGGCGATCGGAGACTTCCGCTGCCGCAGGCGCTGGGAATAGTCGGCGGGTCGCCGGACGTTCCACCAGCGCACGCCGTCGAGGTGCGAATGGGCGCCGGGCCCGACTCCCCACCAGTCGGACGATCGCCAGTAGCCGATGTTGTGCCGGCAACGCGACTCGCCGTCTCGCGCCCAGGAGGCGAGCTCGTACCAGTCCAACCCCGCCGCGTGCAAATGCTCGTCGGCGCGCACAAATCTCCGTGCCTGCTCGTCGTCATCGGGCGCGCGCAGTTCCTTGCGTCGGATCGCCGCGGCCAGGCCCGTCCCCGGCTCGACCGTCAACGCGTACGCCGACAGGTGGTCGGGTTCGGCCGACAGCGCGACCTCGAGGCTCCGCTCCCAGTCGCCATCGCTCTCGCCGGGAGTTCCGTAGATCAGATCCAGCGAGACGTGTTCGAAGCCGGCCTCTCGCGCTTCGAGCGCCGCGGTCACCGCTCGGCCGGGGGTGTGCACCCGGTCGAGCGTGCGCAGCACATGGGGCACGCGCGGATTGCATGCCGAGCGACACGCGGGTGAAGCCGCCCCGATGAAGCGCCTGGAATGTCTCGGCATCGACCGACTCGGGATTCGCCTCGGTCGTGATCTCCGCGTTCGGCGCCAGTCCGAACGTGTCGCCGACTCCGGCGAGCAGGCGCAGCAGCTCATCGGCCCCCAGCAGCGTCGGCGTTCCGCCGCCGATGAACACCGTGCTTGCCGGCCTGTCGCCGATCTCGGCGCGCGCGTGCTGGAGCTCCAACAGCGCCGCGTCGACAAACCCATGCTGCTGCCCACGACCCTCCGGGACGTAGGTGTTGAAGTCGCAGTAGCCGCAGCGCGCCGCGCAGAACGGCACGTGGATGTAGACGCCGAAGACCGGCTGGGGGTGCTCCATACACCAAAGGATGATGCGCGCCGCCAAAATCTCCCCCGAACTCCCCCTGGGGGCCCGGCTTTTGCCGGCCACGTCGGCCGGCAACGCCACCCCTGGACTTGACAGGTGACCAAAAGGTCACCTATGATCTCGAACCGTGGACAAGGTGTTCAAGGCTCTCGCGGATCCGACTCGCCGCGGCCTGCTCGACCAGTTGTTCGAGCAGGACGGACAGACGCTGAGCGCGCTAGAGGCGCGGGTGGATATGACTCGCTTCGGGGTCATGAAGCATCTCGGCGTGCTCGAGGAGGCGGGTCTGGTCACGACGCGGCGCCGGGGTAGGGAGAAGCTCCACTACCTGAACACGGTCCCGATCCGGCTCGTCCACGATCGGTGGGTGAGCAAGTACGCCGAGCCCTGGGCCGCGACGCTCAGCGGGCTCAAGACCCATCTGGAGGACGACACCATGCAAACGGTAAAAACGGTCTCGTGGGCCGACGGCACGGCTCCGGTCGCCGCCGGAACCGCCGTATTCGAGGTCTTCATCAAGACCACGCCGGAACGGCTGTGGAAGGCGATCACGGATCCACAGGAACGCCGCAAGTACAGCTTCGGCATCGAGGTCGACTCGGACTGGTCGGTGGGCTCCACCTACCGCGGCGAGGTACCCGGGGTCGGGGCCATGCTCAGCGGAACAAACGTCGAGGTCGAGCCGCCGCGGCGGCTGGTCCAGACGTTCGACGCCCTGTGGAGCGACAACGTGAGGGACCAGGGGACGACGCGGGTGACGTGGGAGATCGAGCCGGTCGGCACCTCATGCCGCCTGACGGTCGTCCACGACCAGCTGGCGCCGAGCGCCAACGCTGAGCTCTACGGGGGCTGGCCGATGATCCTGTCGGGGCTGAAGACGCTGCTCGAAACCGGCGAGCTGCTCGACACTCCCGGGTCACTGATGTATTCGCAGCAAGCCGGCTGACGAGCTGGGCTTTGCTTCCAACCTCCTTGAGGCCGGTGGCGTTGGCACGCCCCGGCCTTCAAGGAGTCTCGGGATCAGGCCCGCTCAGGAACCGGAGCCGGCGGCGAAGGATTGCTTGACCTGGACGAGGGCGTTGTTGACCGCCTGCATCTGGGACGCGGTGAGGACGCCGCTCGAGACCAGTTGGTTCGGATCGACAGAACCGGAGTCGACCGCGCTCTCGATCACGTCTGCCTGGTGCTGGTTGATCGTGCCGGCGGTTACCAAGCTCTGAAGAGCTGCCGTTGCGGCGGCCTGAAGGCGGGCGCCGGCGGCCTGGTTGTCGGCGCTGGAGCTCTGCGTCTTGCCGCCTGGGCTCGCGATTTTGCCGTTGCCAGCGCTCTCCGGGCCGCCCGCGAACGAGCGCTTTACCTGGATCAGGGCGGTGTCGACGGCGCTCATCTGGGATGCGGTGACGACGCCGCTGGCGACCAGTTGCTGGTCATCGACCGCGCCGGCGTCGATCTGGCTGTCGATCGCGTCTGCCTGATGTTGGCTGATCGTGCCGTCGTTGACCAAGCCCTGGACAGCCGCTGTGGCGGCCGCCTGGACGCGGGCGTCCGCGGCTTGGGTGTCGGCGCTGGAGCTCTTGGTCCTGCCTGCAGCGGTCGCGCTCTTGGCGTGGCGATAATGACCGTTCGGGTGAGACGTGGACGCAAGGGCCGGCAGCCCGAACACACACGCCCCGACGAGCACTCCGAGCAGACCTGCCGCCGCGGTGCGGGCCCATCGGGTCCGCAGCTGTTTACCCAACATGTAATGCCTCCGCTCTCGAACGGGCTCACACGGTCGCGAGCCCTGGTTCCGCGAGCTTCGGCCGCTCGCCTGAACTGGCACTGAAAGGCGCGCGACCTTCAGCGAATCTTCAGTGGCGCGGCGCGACAATGGCTGCGTTGTGAGTGAACCCCGCCCCCGAGTCGTGGTCGTCGAGGACGAGGAACCGGTTCGCATCGCGGTACTACGGGCGCTCCGAAACGAGGGATTCGCGGCAGTGGGGTTCGCGGACGCCTGCGACGTCGAGCTGATCCTCGCTCAGGCGCCAGATCTCGCGATGCTCGACGTGATGCTTCCCACGGGGGATGGCTTCGTGCTCGCGCGCCAGCTGCGCGCGCGCCGCGACGTGCCCGTGCTGTTCCTGACCGCGCGCGACGCGATCGCCGACCGGGTCGCGGGCTTCGAGCTTGGCGCCGACGACTATCTCGTGAAGCCGTTCGCGCTGGAGGAGCTGCTGGCCCGCGCCCGGGCCGTGCTGCGCAGGACCGGGCGCATCGGGGCGGTTGTGGAAGCCGGCGACCTCCTGCTCGACGAGACGGCCGGAGGGCTGACGCGGAACGGGACGCCCGTCGAGCTCACTCCGACCGAGTTGCGGTTGCTCGCCTTCCTGATGCGCCACCGCGGGCAGGTGCTCTCCAAGGATCAGCTGCTCACCCAGGTCTGGGGGTATCAGGCTTATGACCGCAACCTCGTCGAGGTGCACGTCAGCGCGCTGCGGCGAAAGCTCGAGTCCTCGGGTCCGCGCGTGATCCACACGGTGCGCGGCCTCGGCTACCGCTTCGCGCCATGAGGACCGTCTCGCTGCGGTTGCGGGTGACGGTCGCGACGCTCGTCGTACTGGCGCTGTCACTGGCCGGCTTCGCGGTCGCGGTGACTCTCCACTACCGCAGCGGTCTCGAGCGTGACCTGCGCAATCGTCTGACCGCCGGTGGGCTGGCGCTGCAGCGGACGTCGCCGACGGACCTGAAGCAACTGATGAGCTCGCTGGCGCTCGAGGGGATCGACGTCAACCTCGGGAATCTGCGAGAGCCCGTGACGAAGCCGGGCGCCGCCAGACACCAGCGGCCTTCGGTCGTTCCGGCGCCGGTGACGCATCCATCGGTGAGCGGCAGGGGCAATCTGCTGGTGCTCAGGGTGCCCGTCGGTGTCAGCGACCCCAAGCTCAAGAAACTCCTCAGCCCGCTACCCGACACCGCCACGAGTACCGCCACATTGACGGCCAGCCAGTCGAGCGTGGAAACGCCCGTACACCAGCTGATCGTGGTTGAGGTGGTGGCCGGGCTGATCGTGATAGCGCTCGCGGCGGTACTGCTGCTGTTGGGGCTGCGTACCGCGCTCTCGCCCCTGGCGCGCGTCGGTAGGGTCGCCGAGCGGATAGCGGCGGGCGACCGCGGCCAGCGGCTCAACCCCGAGCAGCGCAACACCGAGCTTGGGCGGATGGCTGCCTCGTTCGATGAGATGGTCGACGCGCTGGCCGCGTCGGTCGAGCGGGCGAATCGCTCGGAGGCGGCGATGCGTAGCTTCCTCGCGGCCGCGTCGCACGAGCTGCGCACGCCGATCGCTGCGTTGCACGCGACCGTCGAAACGCTCCTGCGCGAGCAGCCGCCCCGGCCCGGGCGCGATGCGCTCGAAGCCCAGCTCGCACGCGAGAGCTCGCGCCTGGGGACGCTCGTCGATGATCTCCTGAGCCTCGCGCGGCTGGAAGGCAGCGACTCACTGCGACGGGAGGCGATCGATCTCGCTGACGTTGCCAGGGAAGTCGTCGACGAAACGCGGGCCCGTCTGCCTGGCGTCGAGATCGACGTCTCAGACGTCGAGGACGCCGCCGTGACCGGGGACGCCGACGCGCTGGCGCGAGCCGTCCGGAACCTGCTGGACAACGCCGTGGCCGCTACCAATGGAGCCGGGCGCATCGTCGTGGAGGTGACCCGCGCCGACGCCGATGTCGTTCTGCGCGTGAGCGACGACGGCCCCGGGGTACCCCCCGACCGGCGCGAGCGCATCTTCGACGACTTCGTGCGGTTTGACGGGGACCGGCGCCCGGGCGCCGGGCTCGGCCTCGCGATCGTCCGCCGCATCGCCGAGCAGCATCACGGAGCCGCCATCTACGAGGACGCCGAACGCGGGGGGTGCTTTTCGCTGCGGATTCCCGCCGCTCGGCGAGCCACCGAGGAGCGTGCGGTTGCGGATCGACCTGCGCATCGGTAGACCACCGACAAGTCACCATTGATCGTCAAAGGAGGAGCGCAGCCATGCCAGGGATTTCGGATGAACGTGTCCAGAAGAGGCGGCTGAACATCACCGGTGCCAGCGTCACCGGCCTGATCGCGACCGGCCCTCGAGCGCTCGGGCCCTCGGCCCTGGCACCCGTCGCGATCGCGGCGTTGGCGATCGGCGCGGTGGCGATCGGCCGGGTCGTGATCGCCGAGGCGGTGATCCGCAAGCTCCGCGCCGGGGAGATCGAGATCGGCGCGCTGAAGGTCGGATCGCTGGAGGTCGCCGGCCGCCGTTGGCCGGGTGAGGATGGACCGAGCGCGACGGACCCGTGAGCGCGCGAGGAGTCGTCTAGTCCAGCGTCCCCTTGACGCCGGCGGTCGCGCCGGCGCGCCACGGGTCCGGGGCGAGCGCCGCGCGCAACGCCTTGGCGAAGGCGCGGAAGCAAGCTTCCCATCGGTGGTGCGGGTCGCCGCCCGCGATCAGGCGCAGGTGCACGGTCCCGCGACTGCCCTGGGCGAATCCTTCGAAGAATTGCGCGATGTCGGTGTTGTGGGCGTCCTCGACGTCGCCGGTGCGCAGCGAATCCGGCAGCTCGAGGAAGTGGTTTGAGCGCCCCTCGAGGACCACGTAGGAGAACGCCAGCGCGTCGTCGATGCCGCCGAAACCGGCGCCGTCGCTCGCCACCCCGCCCGGAATCCGGCGCTCGACGGTCTGACGGATCGCGTGACCAAAGACCACACCGACGTCCTCGCAGACCACGTGGGTGAGCCGAAATCGACGCGTCCGGTACGTCGCCCGCAGATTGAACCCGCCGTACCACGCGATCATCTCGAGCATGTGATTGAAGAAATCGATGCCGGTGTCGGAGCGAACGGTGTCGTCGCGCTCGCCGAAGCTGACGCTGACCTCGACAGACGACTCGCGCGTCTCGCGTGCGATCGTGATCCCGCCGTCGGGAAGCTCGGTCGCCGAAACGTTGCTTGGCAGGCTCGAGCTAGTGTCGTGAGCTGGCATCGACTGGCTCCTTGCGGTTGGCTTCGTAGCTGCTGGCATCGTCGGCGAGGACATCGGCGAAGCCGGTGTTGACGAGCGCCTCGCGGTGGATCAGGTCGCGGACGTGGTGCTTGAGCTCGAGGAAGTCGTTCGTCAGCTGGACGCTGTACTCACGCGGGCGCGGCAGCGCTATGTCAACGAGCTCCTTGACCCGACCCGGTCGCGCCGACAACACGTACAGACGGTCCGACAGGTAGACGGCTTCATCGACATCGTGGGTCACGAACAGGACGGTCAGCGACTCCTCGGTCCAGATCTTCAACAGCAGGTCCTGCATGAGCGAGCGCGTTTGAGCGTCCAGTGCGCCGAATGGCTCGTCCATCAGCAGGACCGTCGGCTTGTAGGCGAGGGCGCGGGCGATCGCGACCCGCTGCTGCATCCCGCCGGACAGCTCGCCCGGATAATTCGCCTCGAACTTCGAGAGCCCCACTACCTCGAGGAACTGGCGCGCGATGTCCCGTCGCTCCGGCTTGGAGTGGTCCGTCAGCCCGAACTCGACGTTCTTGCGAACCGTCAGCCAGGGGAAGAGCGTGTACTCCTGGAAGACCATCCCGCGGTCCCGCCCGGGCCCCTCGATCGGGTGGCCGTCGAGCAGCAGTTCCCCCGCGGTCGGCGCCTCCAGGCCGGCGATGACCTTCAGCAGCGTGGACTTTCCGCAGCCGGACGCGCCGACGATCGAGACCATTTCGCGGTCGTGGATCTGCAGCGAGATGCCGTCGAGCGCCACCACGTCGGCGCCACGCCGGCCGTAGAAGACCTTGGAGAGATCTACCGCCTCGACCTTGGGCCGCTGGCTCATCGGCGACCGCGGCGCGCCATGTGGGGGAACGACCAGCGGTAGATCGCCTTGAAGCCGAAATCGAAGGCGAGGCCGAGGATCCCGATGACGATGATGTCGAAGAACATCGTCGCTGTGTCGAGGTAGCGCGACGCCTGCTGGATGCGAAACCCGAGGCCGACGCTCGCGCCGACCAGTTCAGCGACGACGAGGTAGGTCCAGGCCCAGCCCATCGAGATCCGCAGCGTGTCGACGATGCCCGGCAGCGACGCGCGCAGGATCACGCGCCGGATCACCTGGTCCTGGCGCAGGCCCATCGTGTAGGCGATGTCGACGAGGTTCCGCCGGACCGTCTTGACGTTGTCCATCACCAGCAGCACCTCCTGAAAGAAGATGCCGATGAAGAGGATCACGAGCTTCTGGGTGGTCGTGGCACCAAACCAGATCACCGATAACGGCACGAACGCCACCGCCGGCATATAGCGGATGAAGTCGATCGGCGGCTCGAAGAACGCCTCGCCGTGCTTGTAGACACCCATCAGAAGTCCAACCGGGATCGCGACGGCGCTACTGATCGCGAACCCCAAAACGATCGTCGACACGCTCGCGCCCATGTCGGTCCAGAGGATCCCGCTGTTGACCTGACCCACGCCCGTGTTCCAGACCTGGGTTGGGGTCGGCAGGAACAGCGGGTTGACCCACTGCCCGTAGCTCGCCGCAGACCACAGGCCGAACAGCAATGCCATCCCGAACAGGGCGACGAGCACGTACCCGAGTCTCGGGATCGGCTCGTAGGGCCGGGGCTTATGCCGCGCCCAGCGGCTGCGTGATCGCCGCTGGGCGCGGGTCGCGGTACTGTCCGCGATCGCTTGCTGCATTCGTGCTTACTTCTGGGCTGAGAAGTTGAGGGTGGTGTTGAAGGGAGTGAGCGTCTTGATCACGCCCTGCGTCTTCATCGTCTGGCCGATCCCGTTGTACTGCTTCTTGAGCGCGCCCGACTTGTAGAGGTTCTCGTTGTCGGGGATCGAGTAGAGCTTGACGCCCGCGAGCGTCGAGCCGAGCGAGCTCGGCGTGGCGCCGACGCCCGCGGCCATGATCGAGACGGCGCTGTTGCGATGCGTCACGAAGTAGTTGATCGAGTCCTGCCAGGTCTTCACGAGATCCTTCACGACCGACTCGTGACTCGACAGCCACGATTGGTTGGCGGCCAGATAGTCGCTGATCAGCCCCGGGGCGTTCTTGCTCGAATAGAGCACGTGCACCTTGCCCGCGTTCGGGCCGCCCGTCGCGTTGCTGATGTAGGGCTGGTAGGTGACCGCGGCGTCGACCTTACCCGCGATCAGCAGGGTGCCTGCTGTGGCCGCGGGGGCATTGACGACCTTGATCTTGCTGAACGGAATGTGGTTGACCTGGAGCAGGTAGTGGATCAGCAGGTCGCTGGTGGTTCCCTGCTCGTAGGCGACGGTCTTGCCGACCAGCTGCGAGGGCTTGGTGATGCTCTTGGACGCGAGCACGGCGTCGGCGCCGAGCGAGGCGTCCTCGTAGATCAATGCGCGCATCTGCGCCTTGCCCGTCGAGTCGAAGCGGACGATGCCGTTCGTCGGCTCGTTCGAGACGTCAGTGCGCCCAGCGATCAGCGCCGAATCGCGGTCCGCGTCCGTCTGGAAGTTGACGATCTTGACGTTCAGTCCGTTCTTGGCGAAGAAGCCCTCCTTCTGCGCAATCCACCACGGCGCGTATCCGATCCACGGCTCCGTACCCATCGTGACGTTGATCGGGCTCGGCGACGCCGAACCCGACGTGGCGTAAGCCAGCGACGCGACGCCCACCAGGACCGCCGCCGCAAGCGCTCGGCGCTTGTTCATAGAACATCCCTCCCGTTGACTGCTTGATGTATGTCGGGCTCCTCGCCCGTTCTTCCCACGCCGTACCCAGATCGGCGGGAGATCTCTTGTGCCGTCTCGCGCAGCCGGGGGCCCGATGCCAGATCGAAGCCGTGCACGGTTGCCTCGAGGTATGTCGCTCCGATCGCCCCGATCGGCGCGCCTGTGTGGTCGAAGATCGCGGCGGCGACGCAGCCGACGCCGGGGGTTGTCTGCCCCCGCTCGCTCGCCCAGCCGCGACGGCGGATGAGTTGCCGGCCGGCGTGAATGCGCTCGATCGCGCTGTCGTCGCGCGGTGCCCTGCCGAAGCGCGCCTCGAGGTCGCGGTCGTCGAGGAACGCCAACTGCGCCAGGCCGACCGCCGTGCTGGCTGCAGGCAGCCGGGCGCCAACGGCAGTGACGAGCTGCACCGCGGCGTGAGGCGGGTCGACCTTGTCGAGATAGACAACGTCGCGCCCCTCGAGCACCGCGAGGTGGCAAGTCTGGTTGAGCGTGCGCACGAGTTCGTCCATCTCGGCCCGCGCCGTGTCTCGGAGGGACATCTGACGCAGGAAGCCGGTTCCGGTCTCGAACGCGCGCACTCCGATCACCAACCGGCGGCCGTCAGCGCCGGCCTGCAGGTACCCTCGCTCGACCAGGCTCCGCAGGAGGATTGACGCGCTGCTGCTGGGAAGGCCGAGTTTCGTCGTGATCGCGCTCCGGCTCATTCCGTCCGGGCTGATGGCGACGAGCTCGAGAATGTCCAGGACTCTCTCGGCCGACTTTGGGCTCACATATGTGAGTGTGGCCTCAGCCATGTGAGCGCAGGGTATACAGGCCCGTTTGACGGGCGTCAAGGAGTTGCCCCATGGTCCTGTCGCGGGAAAATCGCCTGCCTCGGCGCGGCGACCGCGCGGCGCTCTCGGGGCGGCAGGGGCGTCTGGGGGGTTGGACCGTTTCTGGAAGAACCGCCTTGCACCCTGTCGCGGAATCCCCGAGACTGACTGTTCATAACGACAGACCGGGGTCTGGCATGTCAGACGTCTTGAACATCCCAACCGTGAAGTCGGCGGAGCGCGTACTGGAGGTGCTCACGCTGCTCGCACAGCACACCCGGCCGGTGCCGACGATGACGATCGCTCGTGAATGCGCGATCCCGAAGAGCAGCGCCCATCAGCTGCTCAACGTGATGCGAGCGCGTAACTTCGTCACCTATTACGAGTCGGAGCGCGCGTGGGGACTCGGGGTGGCGTCGTTCGAGATCGGCGCCGCGTACCTGCGTTCGGGGCCGCTGCAGCGTCTCGGCCGGCCGATTCTCAGCAAGCTCACCCAGCAAACCGGCGACGCCTCACATCTGGCGATTCTCCACGGCACCGAGGTTCTGTACATCGATAAGGAAGAGGCGTCTGGTCCGGCGCCGAAGTTGGTCACCGAGGTTGGTGTGCGGCTCCCGGCGCATCTGACGGCGGTCGGCCGGGCGATACTCGCCGAACTCGCCGAGGCCCAGGTCCGCGCCCTCTACGCCCAGCAGCCGTTGGTGCGCCGGACCGGACGCGGACCCGCGAGCGTCGGCGAACTGCTGCGCCAGCTGGCCGAGATCCGCGGGCTGGGGTTCTCACATGAGGACCAGATGGTCACGCCCGGAATCGCCTGTGTCGCCGCTCCGGTGTTTTCGCACGAGGGAGTGCCCGCGGCAGCGGTCGGGGTGACCTATGTCTCGGCGCAGCGGGACGCGTCCGATCTCCGTGATCTGGTCGCAGCCGTGCAGACGTTGGCGGCTCGACTGTCGATCAACCTTGGCTACCAGGCGACCGTGGGGCGGTCCGCGTGATGAGCGCCCTGCAGGCCGAGGCCCTGTTCGTCGATCGAGATCTGCAGATCTCGGTCGGCACGAGGGATCTCGTTCCGCCTCTCGCCGAGGAGGCACTCATCCGCGTCGAGTGTGCGGGCCTCTGCGGCTCCGATCTCCACGTCCTGCGCACCGGGGATTGGGTCGAGGACGCGCAGTGGCCGGCTACCCTCGGCCACGAGCTGTGCGGCAGGGTCGAGCTGGCGCCGGCCAATGGTTCGCTGCAGGTTGGCGACCGGGTCGTCGCCGATTCTCGGGTGCCGTGCGACTCATGTGCCGAGTGCCTCGCAGGCCGACCACATCGATGCCGAGCCGTTCGCTTCGTCGGCGAATGCCGGCCCGGCGGATTCGCGAGCAGCTGCGTCCTCCCGAGCCGACTCCTGCACCGGGTCCCTGACGGTCTGGCCCCGGAAACGGCGGTGCTCGCGGAGCCGCTCGCCGTCGCGATGCACGGACTCTCACGTCTGCCCGTCGAGCCGCGGCGGGTGGCGGTCCTGGGGCACGGACCGATCGGCGCGCTGCTGCACATCGAGCTGCGGCGTCGATTCCCCGAAGCGGAAGTGACCGTGGCCGAGCCCGCCGCGCTGCGGGCGGCCCTGGCGCGCGCGCTCGATGCGCCGACCGTTGTGAACGCCGATTTCCTGGCGGACCACGCCTTCGACACCGTTGTCGACGCGGCCGGTTACGGTCGCGGTCTGACTGATGCGCTGCGGGTGCTGGCCCCGCGCGGCCAGATACTGCTGCTTGCGCTCGATCATTCCTCGACGACGCTGACCCCCGCGGCGGTGGTTCAAAGCAGCGCGACGATCGTCCGCGCCAGCGCGTTCGTGGACGAGTTGCCCGAGGCGATCGCACGGCTCGCCGCGGATCCGGCCATGTACGAACCGGTCGTCACCGACGCGGTCCTGTTGTCCGAGTTCGCGGGCGTCGTCCGCGCGCAACTCGAGCGCCCGGAGGCGGTGAAGGTCGTCCTGTGTCCGTAGTGAACTTCCCTGACATAGCGCGGATGCGGACCACCGCCTTCGCCGCCTACCGGCCGGGGAAGGCGGCGAGAACGCCGGCCGGGAAGCTGTCGTCGAACGAGTCCGCGCTCGGTCCCGCGCCCGGGGTGAACGAGGCGGTTGCCGTCGCGATGCGCGACGCCCATCGGTACCCGGACGTGCGGCCGCTGACGCGCATGGTCGCCGCGCAGGAGCAGATGCCCGAAGATGCCGTTGTCGTCACCAACGGCAGCGACGAGCTGTGTTACCTGCTGGCGTCGCTCTTCATCGAACCGGACGCGAAGGTGGTGCTGTCAGATCCGTGCTATCAGATCGACGCGGTCGTCACCCGGCTGTATCGGGGCCGACCGGAGTTCGTCCCACTGCGCTCCGACGGCGGGCAGGATCTTGACGCGATGCTCGCTCACGCGCAGGACGCCAAGCTCGTGTGGCTGCCGACTCCACACAATCCGACCGGAATCGCTGTCGAGCCGGACGAGCTGCACGGGTTCCTCGAGGCGGTTCCGTCGGCATGCCTGGTGGTGTTGGACGAGGCCTACCGTGCCTACGTTGACGGTGACCGACGGCCGGCCGTGCCGGAGCTGCTCGAGCGGTATCCGAACCTGATCGTTCAGCGGACCTTCTCCAAGGACTACGCGCTCGCCGGCCTGCGCATCGGCTACGGCCTCGGGGACCCGGCCGTGATCGATGCGATCGAGCGAATCAAGCCCCCCTTCAACGTCAGCGCCACCGCGATCGCGGCGGCCCAGGTGGCGCTTGCGCGTGTCGCCTGGCGCGACTACGGCGTTGAGCTCGCCGTGCGTGAGCGCCGCCGGCTCGAGGCGGCACTCGACGAGCTCGACGTCACCTACTTCCGAAGCCAGGCGAATTTCGTGACGTTGACCAGCCCCCACCTCGACCGTCTCGACGACGCCCTGCACGAGGCCGGTCTGGTGGTCCGGGACGGTTCGGACCTCGGACTCCCGGGATGGGTGCGTATCTCGGTGGGCCCACCCCCCGCGATGGCGCGGTTGCGCGCCGTCCTCAGGGAGGTGCTCTGAAGCGGTGATCGCGCAGCGAGTCCTCGTCTCGGGTGGGACCAGCGGCATCGGTGCGGGCTGCGCTCAAATGCTTGCCGAGCGCGGCGCGAGGGTTTGGATCCTAGGCAGCCGTCCGCAGACCGTTGAGAGGGCACTGGCTGACATCCCCAACCTGACAGGCGGCAGCGCCTGTGATGTGACCGATGCCGACGCGGTGCAGGAGGCGGTCGTCGCGGCCGCAGACGCGCTCGGGGGTCTCGACGGTGCGTTCGTCAACGCCGGCATCGACGGTGTCGGTGTCGGCGTTCTCGAGCTGAGGGCGAGCGACCTACGACGGGTGCTGGACGTCAACGCCGTGGGCGCGTTCACGGTCGCCCGTGAGGCCGCGATCGCGATGACCTCGGGAGGGGCGATCGTGTTCAACGCCTCGGTCAACGCGCTGCGGCCAGAGCGGTTGTTCGCCGACTACAACGCGTCCAAGGCGGCCGTGCTATCGCTCTCGCAGACGATGGCGATCGAGCTCGCATCGCGCGGGATCGTGGTCAACGCGATCTGCCCGGGATACATCCCGACGGCGATGACCAAGCCCTACCTCGAGGATCCGCCGACCGCGGCCGAGCTGCTTGGGGAGATCCCGGCGGGGCGGTTCGGAACCATCGAGGAGGTCGCCGAGCTCGTCTGCTTCCTGCTGTCTTCGAATGCCGGCTATATGGCCGGCGCCGTGGTGTCAATCGATGGAGGGCGCGTTGTCTGAGACAGAGCTTGGGCCGCTCGCGGTCGTTCGCTGGGACCAGGCGGATGAGGAACGTCGGCGCAGTGTTCTGGAGCGCGGGCTCGACAAGATCTTCGATCCGGCGCTCCAGGCGAGCATTCGGGGCATCGTCGAGGATGTGCGGACGAACGGCGACGCCGCGGTTTGCCGGGCGCTGAAGCAGTTCGACGGGTGCGACATCAGCCCCGATCGCCTGCTCGTCTCCGATGAGGAGTTCGAGCGGGCCCAGAGCGCTCTGTCTTCGGATCTCCTCGCGGCCGTCCGGCTGGCGATCGCCAACATCCGCGCGTTCAACGAGTACGCCACCCGCGAGCGCGAATGGCGGACCGAGATCCAGCCCGGCCTGATCGTCGGCGAGAGGCTCACCCCGATCGTGAGCGCCGGCCTGTTCGTGCCTAGCGGCAAAGGCTCGTTCCCGTCGGTCCTCACTCAGCTTGGCGTGCCGGCCGTGGTCGCGGGTGTACCCGAGATCGCCGTGGTCGTCCCGCCGGTGCCCGGTGGCGACGGCGAGGTCGACCAGGCGGTTCTGTGGATTGCCCGGGAGCTCGGCATAACCAAGGTGTTTCGGGCCAACGGTCCCGCCGGAATCGCTGCGCTGGCGTTCGGCACCGAGAGCTTTCCGCAGGTACGCAAGGTCGTCGGCCCCGGCAGCCCCCCGGTCCAGGCCGCGCAGATCTACTGCCAGTTGTTCGGCTGCCACACGCAAATGCTGTGTGGGCCGTCGGAGAGCCTGATCCTCGCCGACGACAGCGCCGACGTGCGGCTGCTGGCCGCCGATCTGCTCAACGAGGCCGAGCATGGCCCGGATTCATCGTCCGTGCTGGTGACGAACTCCCAGCGGCTGCTGGACTTCGTCCAAGCCGAGCTCTCTACGCAGCTCGCCGAACTGCCAGAGCCGCGCCGCTCATACGCCGAACTTGCGCTTGGCCAGAACGGTGGGTGTGTCCTGACCGCCGACCTCGACGAGGCGATCGCCGTCGCAAACGACTATGCGCCCGAACACATGCAGCTCGTCGTCGACCCAGCGATCGAGGACTCGACGGTCGCTCGGCTGCAGCATGCCGGCGAGCTTCTGATCGGCCAGAACACTCCGATCTCCCTGGGCAACTACGTGATCGGCGTTCCGGCCGCGTTGCCCACCGGTGGGTTCGCGCGGGTCACGTCCGGGATCACCGCTGAGACCTTTCTGAAGCGAACGTCGATCGCAAAGGCGGACCGCCACGCGCTCGAGGCGCTCGCGCCGGCGGTCGTCTCGTTCGCGACACACGAGGGATTCCCGGCGCACGCCGCCGCGGTTCTCGCCCGCGACGGGCGCGACCAGCCAAGGGAGACAGCAATGAACACGACGATGAGCCGTCGCTGCCGGGGTTGGCAGCAGGAGGCGGCGCTCGCAATGCTGGAGAACAACCTGCACCCAGACGTCGCCGAGAAGCCCGGCGAGCTCGTCGTGTACGGCGGAATCGGAAAGGCGGCGCGCAACCACGCCAGCTACGAGGCGATCCGACGGGAGCTCATGCGGTTGGCCGACGAGGAAACCCTGCTGGTGCAGTCCGGCAAACCTGTGGCGGTGTTCGAGACGCATGAGCGGGCGCCGCGGGTGCTGATCGCGAACTCGAACCTCGTTCCGCAGTGGGCGACCTGGAAGCACTTCAACGAACTCGACGCGGCCGGGTTGATGATGTACGGCCAGATGACTGCCGGCTCCTGGATCTACATCGGGAGTCAGGGAATCCTGCAGGGGACCTACGAGACATTCGCCGCGATCGCGGAGAAGCGGTTTGGAGGATCCCTGCGAGGGCGTTTGGTCGTCACCGCCGGGCTCGGCGGCATGGGCGGCGCCCAGCCGCTGGCCGTGACGATGTGCGAGGGCACGGCCCTCTGCGTCGAGGTCGAGGTGAGCCGGATCGAACGTCGGATCCGGACCGGCTACCTCGACGAGCGGGCCGTCGATCTCGATGATGCGCTCAAGCGCCTGGGGAGCGCGGCGGCTGAGGGCCGGCCGCTGTCCGTCGGCCTACTCGGCAACGCCAGCGAGGTTCTCCCCGAGCTGGCGAGGCGGCATGCCGAGATCGACATCGTCACCGATCAGACCTCGGCGCACGATCCGCTCAACGGGTACATCCCCGCCGGTCTCACAATCGAGCAGGCGGAGAGCCTGCGCTCCTCGAATCCCGAGGAGTACCTGAGACGCGTCGGCGCCAGCGCGCTCACGCACGTCGCTGCGATCCGGGAGCTCGCTGCGCAAGGTGCCGAGGCGTTCGACTACGGCAACGCGCTGCGCGGCCTTGCACACGAGCACGGTGATAGCGACGCGTTCTCCTATCCGGGGTTCGTGCCCGCTTACATCCGCCCCCTCTTCTGTGAGGGCAAGGGTCCGTTCCGTTGGGTGGCGCTGTCGGGCGACCCGGCGGACATCCGCAAGACGGACGAGGCGATCCTCGATCTGTTCGGCGATCAGGAGAACGTTGCACGCTGGATCCGGCTGGCCGGTGAACGTGTTCATTTCCAGGGTTTGCCGGCACGGATCTGCTGGCTTGGATACGGCGAGCGCCATCTCGCCGGCCAGCGGTTCAACGAGATGGTCGCGTCCGGCGAGCTCGCCGGGCCGATCGTGATCGGTCGCGATCACCTCGACGCCGGCTCGGTCGCCTCGCCCGAACGCGAGACCGAGAAGATGCTCGACGGCTCCGATGCCGTCGCCGACTGGCCGATCCTCAACGCCCTGATCAATACGGCGTGCGGCGCCAGCTGGGTCTCCGTGCACCAGGGAGGCGGCGTCGGCATGGGCAAATCGATTCATGCCGGACAGGTGGTCGTCGCGGACGGTTCGGAGCTCGCGGCGGAACGGCTCCAGCGCGTGTTGAGGGCAGACCCGGGATTGGGCGTCGTCCGGCACGTCGACGCCGGCTACGAGCAGGCGATCGAGTTCGCGCGCGACACCGACCTGCGGATCCCGATGCTCGAGGGCTGAAGGTGGCAGGTATCTCAATCGCCGGTGCGGCGCAGGTGCTGCGCCCGCCGACGGATGGCCTCGGATACTTGCGCCACGACCGCGCCGGGCAGCTGGTCACCGCGGCCGGAGAGCTCACAGTCGACGGCGCGGCGATCGCCGCGTTCGAAGCGTCGCGCGACGCGCCGATCCAGATCGACGCTTCGGGGTGCGCCGTCATCCCGGGCCTCGTCGACTGCCACACCCACCTGCCCTTCGCCGGCTGGCGAGCAGACGAGTACGCGCAGAAGATCGCGGGCGTCCCGTACGAGCGGATCGCCGAACGGGGAGGTGGGATCAAGTCCTCGGCGAGATCCTTCGCGACCGCGACCGACGAGGACGTTCTCGCGCAGGCCGGTGCTGCCGCCGGGGAGATGCTCGCGCACGGGACGACCACGTTCGAGTGCAAGAGCGGGTACGGGCTCTCGGTCGATGCCGAGGCTCGCTCACTGCACCTCGCTGTCGCCCTCGCCGAACAGGTCCCGCAGACCGTCACCTCGACCGCGCTTCTGGCGCACGCGGTGCCGGACGGCTTTGACGCCGACAGCTGGATGGAGACGATCGCGCAGGCGATGCCCGACCTGCTCGCAGCGGGACGGCCAACCGCGCTCGACATCTACGTCGAGAGCGGCGCGTTCAGCAACGACGACCTGCGCCAGATGGGTCTGCTGGCGCGGCGCCACGGCCTCGCTCTGCGCGCTCACGTCGAGCAGTTCAACACCCACGGCTCGGTGCCGGTCGCCCTCGAGGCGGGCGCGCGGTCGGTCGATCACCTCGCCTGCCTGCCGGCTGATCACATCGTGCCGCTCGCGGCCTCGGAAACGGCAGCGGTGCTGTTGCCAGGTGCCGCCTTCCTTGGTAATGAGCACTTGGAGCCCGCGCGCGAGCTCGCCGACGCAGGTGCGATCTGCGCTCTCGCGAGTGACTTCAACCCCGGGACGTCTCCCGTCAACTCGCTGCCGCTGATCGTCGGGCTCGCCGTCCGCCGGTACCGCTGGTCGGTGCTCGAGGCACTGCTGGCCTGCACGCTCAACGCGGCATGGGTGCTCGACCGGCGAGACCTGGGCTCGTTGGAGGTCGGCCTTCGGGCCGACCTCCTGATCCTCGACGGTCCGATCGATCAGATCCCGTATCGGCTCGGACACAACCCCGTGGCCTTGGTGATCGTCGGTGGGGAAATTGTCCACGTCCGCCCCGATCAAGCGTGGAGGGTCTCCCGGTGAGCCTTGCCGAGCGCCTCGCCCAGCTCGACCGGATCGGGGTTCGATCCGACGGTGTCCGACGGTTCGCCTGGACCGACGAGGACCGTTCGACCCGTGCCTGGTTCGAGCAGCAGGCGCACGACTCCGGGCTCACGGTCTTGCGGGATCCGGCCGGGAACTTGTGGGCGATTCCGGACACACCGCCGCCGTGGTGGGGTGTTGGGTCGCATCTCGACAGCGTTCGCGGGGGTGGACGGTTCGACGGTCCGCTGGGGGTGGCCGCCGGCTTCGAGCTCGCAAAGCGGTCGCAGCTGCCCGTGGCCGTGATCTCGTTTGCCGATGAGGAGGGCGCTCGCTTCAATACGCCGACGTTTGGGAGCAGGGCGCTCACCGGAATGCTCGACAGCGCGGTGCTGACACGCGCCGATGAGGACGGCGTCGTCCTGGCCGATGCGATCAGGGCCGACGGACTGGAACCGGCGAGGATCGGGGACACACGGCGGTGGCTCGAGAAGCTCCGCGGCTTCATCGAGCTGCACATCGACCAGACCACGCTTCTCGCTGAGGCGGGCGCGCCGGTTGGGATCGTCACGTCGCTGGCGAGCAGGATGCGGCTGGAGGTTACGTTCAGCGGCCAGGCCGATCACGCCGGCACGACGCCGCCGACGCGCCGCCGCGACGCACTCGCGACGGCGGCTAGGCTGATCGTCGCCGCCGACGAGATCGGCGCCGAACTGGGGGAGCTCACGGTCACAAGCTCACGAATCGTCGTCGAGCCCAACGCGACGACCACCATCGCCGCTCGCGTCCAACTGTGGATCGACGCCCGTTCCGCCGACCCCGAGAAACCGCAGCGATGGCTTGGGAGGCTCCGGGAACGCGCCGAACTGCTGTCGGAGTCCGCGGGCGTTGCGATCACGATCACGATCGCCTCCCAGTCACCGGGACAGGAGTTCTCGCCGATCATCCGGGCGCGGCTGCATGCCGCCAGCGAGCGTCGGTTCGGCCGGCCGATGCCGGACTGCGTGTGCTTCGCCGGGCACGACGCCGGCGTCTTGGCGGCGAGGATCCCGGCGGCGATGGTCCTCGTCCGCAACGCGACGGGTATCAGCCACGCGCCCGAGGAGCAAGTCGACCTTGTCGACGCCGAGACCGGGATCGCGCTGATCGAGCATGCGCTGCGCGGTCTGATCGAGCAAAACCGATGAGCCAGAGGTTCCTGGAGATTGAGGCGATGCCGAACGTCCACTCCCACGTTTTCCAACGGGCCATGCGGGGACGGGCCGAACGTGTGTCACCGGCCGCGCGTGACGATTTCTGGACGTGGCGCAAGGAGATGTTCGCGGTCGCGGACGCACTCACGCCCGAGTCGTTGACGGCGATCGCCGAGGCCGGATTCGCCGAAATGCACGCGGCCGGCTACGGCATCGTCGGGGAGTTCCACTACGTTCACCACCAGCCCGGTGGCGTTCCATACGAGGACCCGAACGCCCTCGCCCACGCCGTGGCGCACGGAGCGCACGCCGCAGGCCTGCCGTTGGTGATACTCCCGGCGGCCTACCACCGCGACGGCTGGGACGGCCACGACCGCCCGCCTGTGGGTGGCCAGCGGCGGTTCTGCGACCCGGACGTCGAGTCCTTCCTGGCCCGCGTCGAGGCGCTGCGCGCCTGGGCCGGGGATCGACCGTGGACCTGGGTTGGGATCGCGGCGCACAGCGTGCGGGCCGTGCCGGCCCGTTGGCTACAGGACATCGCCCGGTACTCGGATGAGCACTCGATTCCTCGGCACGTGCACGCCCACGAGCAGCGCCGGGAGCTCGCCGAGTGCCAGGCCGAACACGGCTGCTCCCCGATCGAACTGCTCGATCGCTGCGGCTTCCTCGGTCCGCTCGCCAGCGTGATCCACGGAGTGCACGTGCGAGATGACGACATCGCGCGGCTGGCTCGGACCGGGACCACGGTCGTGTCCTGCCCCACCACCGAGGGGAATCTCGGTGACGGATACCTCCCGGCGATGCGTTACGCCGACGCGGGCGTGCCGCTCGCGATCGGCAGCGACTCGCAGGTCCGGATCGACCCATTCGAAGAGGCGCGCGAGCTCGAGACCGGTTCGCGCCGCGAACGTGAATTGCGCGCGGGACTGCTGGCCCGCGCCGGCGACCTCTGGGGCGAGCTGTGCCGTAACGGCCGCCACAGCCTCGGCGTGGGAGCCGTTCCGGGCGTGCGGATCGATCGCGAGCACACGGACCTGCGAGGCGTCGAGACGAGTGACCTCCATCGGGCGATCGTGACCTGCGCGTCCGCCGCGGTGGTCGCCCGATGAAGCTGCGCGAACTGGTCGAGCTGAGCGGGTTGCAGGGGCCCCGGTTACGCGCCGACGAGCGCCGCCTGGCGAGGCTGCATAGCCTCGACGACCTACGCAGGGCGGCGGCACGCCGAACCCCGCGGCCGGTGTTCGACTACGTCGAGGGCGGAGCCGATGGCGAACTCAGCCTCGAGCGAAATGTCGCGGCATTCCGCGAGTGGGAGCTGGTCCCGCTCGCTCCACGTGACGTTTCGGCGGTCAGCACGACGACCACGTTGTTCGGACAGGACCTATCGCTGCCGCTCGTGTGCGGGCCAACCGGGTACACGCGGATGATCGACCAGGCGGGCGAGCTTGGGGTCGCACGCGCGGCCGCACGCGCTGGGGTGCCGTATGGGCTGTCGACCGTCGCTGCGACGTCGATCGAGGATGTCGCCACCACGGGCCACCGCAACCTTTGGTTCCAGCTCTACGTGTGGCGTGACCGCGAGATGACTCGGTCTCTGGTCGACCGCGCCTGGCGCGCCGGTTATCGCGTGCTCGAGGTGAGCGTAGACGTGCCAGTGGCCGGCATGCGCACCCGCGATGTCCGCAATGGCTTGACGGTTCCGCCGCAGCTAACGCCGCGCACGCTCTGGAGCGTCGCCGTCAAGCCCGGTTACTGGCTTGCGCTGGTGCGCAACCCGACGATCACGTTCGCCAACGCGCCACCTAGTGTCGCGCGCGGCGCTGGCCGCACCATCCACAACGTCACCTTGCAATTCGACCCGTCGGTCGACCTCGACGACATCGCCGAGCTGCGCTCCCTCTGGCCCGGGACGCTTCTCGTGAAGGGCCTGATAAGCCCGGATACGGCGGTTGCCGCGATCGCCGCCGGCGCGGATGGAGTCCATCTCTCCAATCACGGCGGCCGCCAGCTGGACCGGATCGCCCCGCCGCTTGAGTTCCTCCCCGAGGTGCGCGCCGCGGTCGGCGAGGAGCCGACTGTGATCGTCGATTCGGGCATCCGCGACGGCACCGACTTGGCGATCGCGATCGCGCTCGGCGCCGACGCCGGCGCGATCGGGCGCGCGTATCTGTACGGCCTGATGGCGGCGGGAGAGCCCGGAGTCGACCTTGTGCTGCGGCTCTTTGCCGATCAGTTCCGTCGGGCGCTAGCTCTCCTCGGGGTCGTCTCGGTTGGGGAACTGCGGGAGCGCGGGACTTCGCTATTGCACCGCCGCCCTAACTCAACGGCCCCGTGACTGATTCCGCACTGCTCAGCAGTGCGCCGCTACGGACAAGCCCCACAACCGCTTCGATCTCAGGTGAGAGAAAGCGGTCGGGGCCGGGTCCGTCCACAGCCGTGCGAACCTCGGTCAGAACCGCCGCGGTCGCCGGCGCCGGGTCCAGCGGCTGGCGCAGGTCGAGACCACGGGCGGCCGTGAGAATCTCGATCGCGAGAACCCGGGTGAAGCCATCGATCGCGCGTCGAAGCTTGCGCCCGGCCGCCCAGCCCATCGAGACGTGGTCCTCCTGCATCGCCGAGCTGGGGATCGAATCGACCGACGCCGGGACCGCGAGGCGTTTCATCTCCGAGACGATTCCCGCCTGCGTGTACTGGGCGATCATCAGACCGGAATCGACGCCCGGATCAGCCGCGAGGAATGGCGGCAAGCCGTGGCTTCGCGCCGGATCGAGGAACCGGTCCGTTCGACGCTCGGACATGCTTGCAACGTCGGCGGCGGCGACCGCCAGGAAGTCGAGCACGTAGCCGACCGGCGCGCCGTGAAAGTTGCCGTTCGACTCGATCTTGCCATCGAGCTTGACGACCGGGTTATCGATCGCAGCCCCGAGTTCGCGCTGCGCGATCAGGCGCGCGTGAGTTGCGGTATCTCGCGCCGCGCCCGACACCGCCGGCGCACAGCGCAACGAATACGCGTCTTGGACGCGAGTGTCCTCTGGTCCGCGGTGGCTCGCGACGATCGGACTTTCGGCGAGCAGCGCGCGGACGTTGGCGGCCGCGGCCATCTGACCGTGCTGGCGGCGCAACTCCTGGAGGTCGGCGGCGAACACGGCATCTGTGCCGAGCAGCGCCTCGACGCTCATCGCTGTCGCGATGTCGGCGAGCTTCAGCAGTGCCTCCATGTCGTGGAGGGCGAGCACGAGCATCCCGAGCATCCCGTCCGTGCCGTTGATCAACGCCAGCCCCTCCTTCTCGGCCAGGACGACTCGGGCCAGCCCTGCGTCGTCGAGAGCCCGTGCCGCCGGCACCAGGCGGTTCTCCGAGTCGCGAACCTCCCCCTCGCCCATCAGAGCCAGCGCGCAATGTGCGAGCGGGGCGAGATCGCCGGAGCAGCCGAGCGAGCCGTACTCCCGAATGACCGGCGTGATCCCAGCGTTGAGCATCGCGCCGTAGGTGGTGGCCGTCGTCTCACGAACGCCCGTGCGGCCGGTCGCCAGCGTGGACAGTCGCAGGAACATCATCGCCCTGACCACTTCGCGCTCGACCTCGTTGCCGCTCGATGCCGCGTGGCTGCGGATCAGGGCGCGCTGCAAATCCGCGCGCTGGGCGCGCGGAATGTGTCGCGTGGCGAGTGCTCCAAACCCGGTCGAGACGCCGTAGTGCGGCAGCGGATCGTCAGCCAGCGCCTCGACCGTGCGCCGGGCCGAGCGAATCTCCGTCAACGCCTCCTGTGTTAGCCCGACGCGCACTTCTCCGCGTGCGACCGCGACCAGATCTTCGAAGGTTGGAGCTCCGGGCCCAATCAGGACTGCTGGTTGATCCATACGCCTCCATTCAATCCGACAGACCTGCTCGTGTCACCGCGGGCGCCCCATTCATGTCTGGTATCTGAGACAGTGTCGTTACGTCCGCTGAAGGAGGTTGAACGCAGAGATGAAGAGTTGGGACCTGACGTCGATAGAGGTTCGTCCACACTCGCCCGAGATCCTCGACAGCGGCGATGGTGGCAGGGCGATCGTCCTGGAGATCCCGGCGGGGGAGAGCCTGCAGGATCACCAGGTCCACGAGCACGCGTGGGTGACGGTGATCAGCGGTGAGGTCGAGATCACGGCCGAAGATCAGACCACCGCGGGTGGCGTCGGGTTGATGGTCGAGTTCGCGCCGGGCGAGCGACACGCCGTCCACGCCCGAAAGGCGGCGCGGCTGCTGCTGCTGCTTACGCCGTGGCCGGGCGATGGTCACCCAGGCGCGATGGCGCTGGCCGACAAGCAGACGGTCAGAGAGCGCGCGGCCGAGCACAACCGGAACGGATAACCGCCGGTCGACGGTCCATGTGAGTTGCTTGGTTCACGCCGAGAGCTTCGCGCGGCAATCTGAGGACCGGGGCTACTGTGCAGGCGGTAGTCGGGGATAGCGATCGAACGGAGCAGCGAATGGCGCAGCGCGACGGATACATCCCAGGCGTCCCATGCTGGGTTGACACGAACCAACCCGATCCCGAGGCGGCGGTGAGCTTCTACGGCGGCCTGTTCGGCTGGGAGATCGAGGACGTGATGCCCGATGACGCCCCGGGCAGGTACTTCACCGCGCGGATCCGTGGGGGTGCTGTCGCCGCGATCGGGTCGATCCCCGAGGGCGCCCCGCCGGTCGCGGCATGGAACACGTACATCTGGACCGAGAGCGCGGACGACACCGCCGCGAAGGTGACCCGGGCGGGCGGAACACCGGTGATGGCGCCGTTTGACGTCTTCGATGCCGGTCGGATGGGCGTGTTCGCCGACCCCGAGGGCGCGGTGTTCTCCGTCTGGCAGGCGGGGCGCCATAAGGGGGCGCAGGTCGTCAACGAGGCGGGATCGGTCAACTTCAACGGCCTGCTCACGCGTGACCCGGATCGGGCAAAGGCCTTCTACGGTGCTGTGTTCGGCTGGGAGACCATGCAGTTCGGGCGTTCGCTCGAGATGTGGACGCTGCCCGGGTACGGGGACTACCTCGAGCGTGACCGCCCGGGCTTGCGAGGAGAGATGGAGGAGATGGGCGTCAGTGGGTTTGAGGATGTGGTCGCGAGTCTGAACGTGATCGATGCCGATCAACCTCAGGTCCCGGCGCACTGGAACGTCACCTTCGCCGTCGACGATGCGGACGCTGTTGCGGCGCGGGCCGCTGGGCTGGGCGGGACGGTCGTCGTGCCGCCGTTCGATGCCCCGTGGGTCCGCACGGCGGTGCTGGCCGACCCGCAGGGCGCGACGTTCATCGCCAGCAAGTTCAGCCCCGAGAACAAGGACGTGCCCGAGCCGCAGAGCATTGGGACCCAGGACTAGGCGCGGCCACAAGCTGATCAACAGGGGGCTCTTTCGCGGCCGCCCTGGTCCGGGGCCCCGCGTCCGCAGCCGCGTCCCGCGCAAAGCCGGCCTCACATGGCTTGCGCTCGCGCTCCTCACCGTGGGTTCGGTCGGGGATCTTGGTTCCGCGCCTGCAACGGCCGTGTTCGGCCTGCCATCGGTCGTCCTCTACGTGGTTCCGGCGGTCGTATTCCTAGTGCCGGCGGCGCTGGTGTCAGCCGAACTCGCATCCGGATGGCGGGGTGGCGTCTACAACTGGGTCAGCGAGGGAATCTCGCCCGCGATGGGCTTCGCCGCCGTCTGGTGCCAGTTCGCCCAGACGACCTTCTACTACCCGGCTGTACTGGCGTACGTCGCCAGCACGCTGTCGTATGTTTTCGCTCCCGGACTCGCCCACAGCGGCCTGTACACGACCGTGGTGATCATCGTCGTGTTCTGGGCGTCTGTGCTCGTTGCCGCCCGAGGCGTCACGATCGCTGACAAGCTGGCCTCGTGGGGGATCGTGATCGGCACGCTGATCCCGGGGCTCCTGCTCGTCGTGTTGGCCGGGGTGTTCCTGGCGCAGGGCAATCACTCCGCGGCACCGCTCGACGGCCACCACCTGTTACCGCCGTGGCACGGGCTCACCAGCATCGTGCTGATCGTCAACGGCTTCTTCACCTACGCAGGGGTCGAGGTCAACGCCGTTCACGTCGACGACCTGAAGAACCCCGCACGCGAGTTCCCGAGGGCGATCCTGCTGGCCGTGGTCGTGATCCTGTTCATCTTCATCCTGCCGACGCTGGCGATCTCGATCGCGGTCCCCTCTCAGCACATCAGCCTCACGGCCGGGGTGATGCAGGCCTTCAGACACCTTCTTGACCATTTCAGCCTCGGCTTCATCGAACCGGTGGTCGCGGTCGGACTGGTCGTCGCTTCGGTCAGCGGTCTGTTGGATTGGCTGGCCGGTCCGTCGACTGGCTTGGTGCAGATCGGGCGAGAGCGGGGGTACCTGCCGAAGTACTTCCAGCAGGTGAACGCGAACGGGGTGCAGTTGCGCATCCTCGTGGCACAGGGGGTCGTGATCACCGCAATCGGGTTGTTGTACGCGCTGGTGCCGACCGTCTCGAGCGCATACTGGATCTTCGTCGCGCTGGCGACGGAGGTCTACCTGATCATGTACGTGCTGATGTTCGTCGCGGCCCGCAATCTGCGGCGACGACAGTCCGAGCACCCGCGTGGCTATCGCGCCCCCGCGCTGATCACGATCAGCATGGTTGGGCTGCTCGCTTCCCTGGCGGCGTGCATCGTCGGCCTCTTGCCGCCGAGCCAGCTCGGGCACACGAGCACACCCGCTTACGTGTCCGCGATGCTCGCCGGGGTGCTCCTCATCGGAGTGCTCCCGCCCGTCCTGCTGTACCGGCTGCGCAGGCCTGGCTGGAGCGCCGGGTCGACGCCCCAGAGGTAGACCCTGACTCAGTGCGCCGCGTCGCTACTCGAAGCTACGCGGATACGGGGCTGGGCTGGCCGGCGGTGATCGCCTCGAGCGTCTCTCGAAGCGCGGCGATCTCGGCCTCGCCATAGCGCCGGGCCCAGTCGCCTTCGATTTCGTCGATCAACCCCCGGCCGACTCGCTGGGCCTCCTGTCCGCGCTCGGTGAGACGGATGATCTTGACGCGGCCGTCCGTCGCGTCGGGACACCGCTCCACGTAGCCGCGGCGCTCCAGGTCGGTCGCGGCCTCGCCGACCGACTGCTTCGTCATCCGCGCGCTCTCGGCCATGTCGGTCAGCCGCGAGCCCTCCGGAGCGATGTAGCCGAACACGCACCCGTGGCCGGGGCGGATGTCCCCGAAGCCGGCGGCCGCAAAGCGACGGAACAGTTCATCGGAAAAATCCATGAACGCCGCGCTGAGCAGTCGGATCATCGGCTCGCGGGTGAGTTCTTCGGCGGCGGTTGACATTTTGTAAGGCATCCTGATAAGGTTACCAGACCGTAAGGAAAGATTACAAGGCTTACTGACGAAGCCTAGCCGAAATACAGGAGGTATTCGACATGTCCGGGACGTCTCAAGACGTCGATCGCCGCTGGGTCGCGCTGGCGCTGCTGACGGTCGCGCAGTTGGTCGTCGTTCTCGACGCCTCGATCGTGAACGTGGCGCTGCCGAGCATCGCCAGGGGGCTGCACTTCTCCGACAGGGATCTGCCGTGGGTGGTGAACGCATACATCATCGCGTTTGGTGGCTTCCTGCTGCTGGGCGGTCGCGCGGCCGATCTCCTGGGCCGCCGCCGTGTGTTCATGGCCGGGCTGTTGGCAGTCGCCGTGGCTTCGCTGGCCGCCGGGTTTGCGGTCACACGCGGCGAGCTGATCGCCGCGCGCGCCGCGCAGGGGTTGGGCGCGGCGTTCATTTCCCCGTCCGCGCTTTCGATCGTCACGACGCTCTTCACCGACGGCGCCGAACGTAACAAGGCGCTGGGAGTCTGGGGTGCGGTCTCGGGTGCCGCCGGGGCGGTCGGCGTTCTCCTTGGCGGCGTGCTCACCTCGGGCCTGAGCTGGAAATGGGTGCTGTGGGTCAACGTTCCGGTGACGCTGATCGCGTTCGCGCTGGCGCCGCGCCTGGTTCCGGAGAGCCGCTCGGAGGGGGCGGCGCGTCATTTCGACGCGGCGGGCGCGGTCACGATCACGGGTGGTCTGTCGGTCCTCGCCTACGCGCTCCTTGACGCCGGCACCGCCGGCTGGGGCTCGACCAGGACGATCGCCCTGCTCGCGCTCGCGGTAGCGCTGATTTCGGCCTTCGTGGTGATCGAGCAGCGCTCAAAGGCGCCGCTCGTGCCCCTGCGGATCTTCCGGCTCCGGACCCTGACCGGCGCCAACGTGGTCGGCCTGCTGCTGGGCGCCTCGCTGTTCTCGATGTTCTTCTTCATCACGCTGTACATGCAGCAGGTCCTGCACTACAGCCCGATTCACGCCGGGCTGTCGTACCTGCCGCTGGCGCTGACGATCGTCGTCGCCGCAGGCCTCGGTGGGCAGCTCGTGACTCGGTTCGGCTTCAAGCCGATCCTCGCGGCGGGCATGGTGGCCGTCGCGGCCGGACTGCTCTGGTTCAGCAAGATCTCGGTCAATGGCAGCTTCTTGAGCGATATCCTCGGCCCGTCACTGCTGGCCGCGATCGGGCTCGGACTCGGGTTCGTCACCTCCACGATCGCCGCCGTCGCGGGAGTGAAGCCGCATGAGCAGGGGCTCGCCAGCGGCCTGATCAACACGTCGCAGCAGGTCGGAGGGGCAATCGGCCTCGCCGTCCTCGCCACGCTCGCGACCACTCGGACCAATCACGTCCTGGCGACCGGCACCTCGAGCGTGCCCCACGCCCTGGTCGAAGGGTTCCAGGTGGCGTTCCTCGGCGGCGCGATCATCGCAGCGCTGGGAGCGGTGCTGACACTGGTGCTGATCCGCACGCGCGACAGCCGCGCCCACCTCGAGCTGACGCAGGCGGAGGCGCGTCCCGCACACGCGTAGCCCCGGAACTCGCCGGGACGGAGATCAGGTCTCTCCGTCACCGGCGAGTCCGCGGGAGCGGAGGAGTTCGAGAACCGCGGCGCTCGGCTGTTTGGGCTCGTCCGGGTTCAGCGTGATTCCGTCGAGCGAGGCGCCCGCCTCGAGCAGCTGACTCACGGTCCTCATCCAATCAGGCGCCGGGGCGCTCACTGGATCCTCGCCGCTGCCGACCAGCGCCCATTCGAGCGGCCGGGCCTGCCAGCGCGTGTCACGTGCGCTGAGATCGGCGCCGCGGTCGAGCAGCAGCGCCACGGTTTCTGCGCTTCCGGCCCAGGAGGCGGCGTGCAATGCCGTGGCTCCGTCGTCGTCGGTGCCATCGCGTCGCGCGTCGATCGGGAACCCGAGTTCCAGCATCAAGTCGACTGAGGCCACGTTGCCATGCTCGGCCGCGGCGACCAGCGCCGCCCGTTCGGCGGGTTCGAGCCTGTCCACCAGCCCGGGATCGGCGGTGGCCAACCTGTGCGCAGCGTCTCCGTCGCCCGTGAGTATCGCCTCGAGGAGCCTGTCGACGGGATCGTCGCCCGCGCCTCCGAGAAGCTCGACGGTGGTCGCGACTCCGGCGGTCAGTGCAGCTCGCCGGGCTGAGCGTCCGTCGCGACCGGGCGCGTCCGGGTCGGCACCCGCGGCCAGCAGGACGCGCACCGGGTCCAGGTCAGCCTCGATCACGGCTTCTATGAGTGCCTCCGTGAAGAGCTCGGGTGCGTCTGCGGCAGCTTCGGTGAGCAGTTCCAGACACCAGGTGCCACCCGCCGCGTAGAGCGCCGCGACCAGCATCTCCGGGCGCACGGGCGCGCCTCGGTCCAGCAGCAGGCGGATGATCGGCTCGTTGTTGGCGCTCGAGTTCGCGCTCGTGACCGCACACTCGAGCGGCCGCCAGCACCGCCTTCCGCGACTCTCTCCGTCGATCTCCGCACCGGCGTCCAGCAATAGCCGAGCGACCTCGGCGAGGCCCGGTGCTCGCGCCGGATCGAGGTGAAAGCGCGAGGCGCACGCTAGGTGCAGAGCGGTCCAGCCGCTCCCGGGATCGACGCGGGTGGCGGAACCGGGATTGCGGCGAAGCTCGGCGCGCACCCGAGTCGCGTCGCCGAGGACGACCGCGGCCGGAAACCCGGACTCGGCCACGGCCGGGTTCTCGTGCAGGATCCGGGCGGCCTGGCCGATCTGCATGTTGACGCTGAAGCGCAGAAACCGGAGGACGTCCTCTGGGATCGAAGCGTTACGCGCGTCGATCTCGCGGACCAATGCCGCCCAACTGGCCTGACCGAACTCGCGCGCGAGCGCCAGTTGCGCCCCGGCGAGCGTCAACGGCGCCGAGACGGCCTTCAGGCGCGCAAGCGCTCGAGCGTCCCCGCCCTGGGCCGCGTGCAACAACTCCTTTGCCTGGCGCCGCGCCTGATCGAGGTCCGGATGCTCAGGAAGTTCAGACATGACATCTCCTCTGTGACCCGGTGGTCCGCACGCCGGGTCTGGAGATAGTCACAACCCGCAACCTCAAATCGAGAGGTGAACTCGGTTCTGCCCGCGGACCCGGAGGCGTCCTCACACGCCTGGGCAAAAGCTACCACGCGGCGCCATCCGGATGCGGTCGAGCACCTCGAGCCGACCCGTCGAGCAATCCGGGGGACGTTGGTCAGAGGGGCGCGCATCGGGGCTACCGCGGCCAGTGGCTCCGGTGCCGGTGGTTATAGTCCAGCCGTCGCGATGCGCAGCCAACGCTCGGGGGTGGAATACCTACGTGAGCAGCACGAGCCGTGAGACAGCAACGAATACGTACGCTCCGCCAGCGACGCTCGCGGATTGCGCGGGTGTCGTAACGGGTGCCGCCAGCGGCATCGGGCGTGCGGCCGCGGCGCGGCTTGCCTCGAGTGGGGCAAGGATATTGTTGGTCGATCGCAACGAGCAGGCCCTCCGCGCTACGTTGACTGAATTCCGTGCACGGAACGCTGAGGTCGACGCTGTCACTCTCGACATCGGCGAGCCAGATGCCGTGCGAGCGGCGCTGAGAAAGGCCCGCGAACAATGGGGCTCGATCGACATCGCCGTAAATTGCGTCGGAGTCACCGGCGAGACTGGTAAGCGGAGCCACGAAGTCGATCTCGCTGACTTCCAAAATGTCGTGGCGGTCAACCTGAGCGCGGCATTCATTTTCTCGCAGCATGTCCTGCCGATCATGCTCGAGCAAAGCTACGGCCGAATGCTCCACGTCGCCTCAATTGCCGGCAAGGAGGGAAACGCCGGGATGGTCGCCTACTCGGCGTCAAAGGCGGGGCTTATTGGGATGGTCAAGGCGCAGGGCAAGGAGTACGCTCGCGACGGAGTTACCATCAACGCGCTGGCCCCCGCCGTAATCTGGACGCCACTGGTGGAGGCGATGCCTGATGGACAGGTGCAGTACATGACTGACAGGATCCCGATGGGACGCTTGGGAACGCTTGACGAAGTAGCCGCGATGATCGCGTTCATCGTGTCACCGCAGGCGGGGTTCTGCACCGGTTTCACCTTCGATCTGTCAGGCGGACGCGCCACCTACTGAGCTGGGCTATGGTCGGAAGTGTCAGCCGTCGCCGTCGGGCTACCTCAGCGGGGCACGTACGCCGTTGTCGGAGTAGGTGACGCCCCGTTCACGTAGCATCCCGACCACGTTGCGCTTGAGCGTCGCGATGCCAGTGCCACGAGTCGCCGCGCGCGTCTCGGTGATCTGGATCTGAAGCGCCTCCGCCAGCTCGTTGTCGCCCGCGGTCATTGCGCTAGCCAGCTCGGCGAACAGCTCCGGCCTGAAGTTTGCGAGCGCTGGGACAGCCCCGCTGGACCCCATCCGGAACGCCTCGAGCGACAACGAGTCCTCCCCGACAAACGTCTCGAACTCAGGCTTGCCTGCGACCTCCCGGACTGCCACGTACGCCTGGTGGCGCTCACGTGACTTCGTCGAGTCCTTGAGGCCCGCGAGCCCGGCGGCGGCCAGCTCAGCCACCAGGTCGGGGGAGAGGTCGTTGCCCGCATATGTGGGGATCACGTAAGCGAGCACCGGGATCCCGTCCGCCGCGTGGATCATCTGACGGTAGTGTTCGCGCTCGCCGTCGTCGGTCTGTTTGAAGAAGTAGGGCGTGATGACGGCGACCGCGGTCGCACCCGCCTCGACGCAGCGCTCGAGGAGCTCGCGCGACGCGCGGGTCGACGGACGCCCAACCTGAGGGATGATCCGGCGGCCCGGAGCAGCGCCGGCGACCGCCCGCGTAGCCGCGACAACCTCGTCGTCGGAGAGCAGTGGCCCCTCGCCGTTGGTGCCGCAGACGAAGAAGCCGTCCATGCCGTCCTGGGCAAGTACGCTTGCGTGCGCCGCCATCGCCTCGGTGCTGACGGAACCGTCGTCGCCGTACGGGGTGACCATTGGGACGATGGTCTGGAATCCAGGGCTCACGCGACGACCTCCTCGACGCGCCTGGCGCCGTCGGCAGTCACGACGTAGGTGTTCTCGACCCGCACGCCGAACCGGTCGGCGAAGTACGCGGCCGGCTCGAGCGCCAAGACCATGCCCTCGGCCAGTTGGATCGAATCCTCTGGGAGGATCTGCGGCCGCTCACCGATCTCGACTCCGATGCTGTGGCCTCCGTGGTGGGGCAGCGCGGTCGCGCCGGCGATACGCGACGCGATCGCGTCGCGACCCACGGCGTACAGCGTCGAAGCGGGCAGCCCGGGCGAGGCGGCGATGGCCATCTCGTGGAGCACCCTGGTGACCGCGTCGCGCACCGACGCAACTTCGTTATCACCACCGTAGGTCCGAGTCGTGTCGCCCCAGTAGCCGCGGTGACGAACGGAGATGTCGCAGAGGAGGGGCGCGGCTGCCGGTACCGGTTCGCTTCCCGGGACGCAGAACGGCGGCGAGATCAGCGCGGAACGCTCTCCCGCTGCCACCGTGCAGACCCAGCCCACCGGACGGCCGGCCATCTCCTCGGCCGCGGACCGCGCCGCGGAGAAGAGAGCGATCTCGGATTGCCCGCTCGTGGCACGCTGCTCGACCACGCCCTGCGCAAGCAAGGCCAGCCTTGTCGCCTCCGCGATCCGCGCGACCTCGTCCGGATCCTTGACGCGCCGGATCCGTTCGAGGACCTCGTCGAACGGCTCGACGACGCCGCCGAGCAGCTCCACCAGTGCTGATCGCCCAGCGACGGCGAGACGTCCGTCGCCCGCTACCTCGCGACACGCTGCCGCGAGCCCCGGAGTCGAGTCGATCGTCAGGAGATCGTCGCGGCCGAAGCCGCGGATGTCATCGACGTCCGAGTCCTCCTCGGCCGCCGCGACCTCGAGCCGACCGCATACCAGTGCCCGATCGCCGTCGGCAGTGACGACCACCGCCACGAGATCGGCGAGATCGGAGAGGTATCGGTCGTAGCCGGCGAGGTGTGCCGCGTGCAGCGATCCGAAGGCGACGAGCGCGTCGCACTCGGCCGCCCTCAACTCGGACCGGATCCGATGCAAGCGCGACGGCGCCGGGCCGGCGCTCGTGCCTGGTGTCCCGATAAGGTCCACAAATCCAATCTATATGACCGCAGTTACCCCGTCCCGGCGCCGCCGGGACCCGAAAGGAGCAGTCCCACCGGTCATGAGAGTCGCGTCCGTCGAGCCTATTCCAGCCAGCGTGCCGTACACCCACACCGAGGTGTCTTCGCAGGTCAGGCGTGACGGCGTGACCGACGTGCTCGTGAAGATCACGACCGAGGACGGCCACGTCGGCTGGGGCGAGGCGTGCAGCGGCGCGGACGCGTTATCCGTCGCCCGCGCGATCGAGGCGATGGCGTCGTTCGTCGTTGGTCGGGACCCGTGGAACCGCGAGCGCATGCGCTCGGACATCTGGGCGTACGGTCTCTGGCAGTTCCGCGCCGGGACCGCGAACTTCGCCTGGGCCGGGATCGACATCGCGCTATGGGACATCTGCGCGCGTGACGCGGGCCAGCCGCTCTACCGCCTCTTCGGGGGGGTCGTGCATGATGACATCTCGTACTTCTTCTACCTCTCGCGCGACGACGACGATGGCCTCCGCGGCCAGGCCGCCGAAGGCCTCCGTCTCGGATTCGAGGTCTTCTATCTGAAGGTGGGACTCGACGATGCCGCGGACGAGCACATGGTCCGCACGGTGCGCGACGCGTTGGGGCCGGGCCCGCTGCTGCGCCTCGACGCCAACGGTGCGTGGTCGATGCCGCAGGCACTGAGGATGATGGACCGCCTCCGTGAGCTCGACATCGATTTCATCGAGCAGCCGGTCCGCGACAACCCCGTCGGCCACCTCAAGGAGCTACGGCTGCGCGCCCCGATTCGCGTGGCGGCGAACGAGGGTCTCTGGAGCGAGGCACAGGCTTACGAGCGCATCGTCGCCCGCCAGGCCGACATCTACTGCTTCAGCCCGTACTGGGTTGGCAGCCTCGCAGCGTTTCACCGGCTCTCACACTTTGCCGGATACGAGGGCGGCATGGTGTGTAAGCACACACACGGAGAGTTCGGCCTTGCCGCCGCGGCGAGTCACCATCTGCTGCTGACACTGCCCAATCTTGTGACGGGCCACCAGCAGACGAGCAACATGATGCACAGTGACATCCTGCGCGAGCCGCTGCCGATCGCGACCGGCCCGCGGTGGGGGGTTCCGCAGGGCCAGGGACTCGGCGTCGAGGTCGACGAAGACGCCGTAGCCGAGGCGGTCGCCCGGTACCGCGTCGAGGGCCAGTACCTCCCCAACGACCCCGCCGCGGTCGCCGCAGGTGCTCGATGACCGACCGATTGCGCGACAAGGTGGCGATCGTCACCGGTGCGGCATCGGGCATCGGGCGGGCCGGCGCCCAGGCATTCGGGAACGAGGGCGCGAGAGTGGTACTGGCGGACATAAACGAGAGCCGCGCCCGGGAGATCGCAGCCGGAATCGAGTCCGAAGGGGGAGAGGCGCTGGTCGTCCTCACCGACGTGTCCTCCAGCGAGCAGGTACAGGAGCTCGTGCGCCGGACCATCGCGCACTTCGGCCGGGTCGACGTGCTCTTCCACTGTGCCGCCGACGTGCACTTCATCAACAACCAGGACCGCAGGCTCACCGAGATGCCGGAGGCTGTGTGGGACCGGATGATCGCGATTCACCTCACGGGCACGTTCCTCATGTGCAAGTACGTCGGCGGGGCGATGATCGAAAACGGCTCTGGCTCGATCGTCCTGACGGCGACGACAGACGCGCTCATGGGCGTGGCGGGCCTTGACTCCTATACCGCGGCCAAGGGCGGGGTTGTGGCGATGACCCGTTCCCTCGCGGCCGGCCTCGCACCCGACGGCATCCGTGTCAACGCAATCGCGCCGAGCTTCGTCGCGACCGAGTCACAGATGGAGTGGATGGCGGATCCCGACCGCGCCCGAGCCTTGGATCCTCTGCATCTGCTCCCCGTTGCGACGCCCGAGCAGATTGCGCCGTTGGCCGTGTACCTCGCCAGCGACGAGGCCGCGGTAGTTACCGGGGGGATCTACCCGATCGACTCCGGCTACTTGGCGTTCAAGGCGCAGATCGACGTCATGGGCGCGATGCAGACCGCGCCGAAGCTCGAATGACGCGGCCCGACCGACTCAGGTCGAGATCACGGCGACGCAGTCGATCTCGACCTTGATCCCTCCGAGGAGCCCCGACACGACCGTGGTCCTCGCGGGCCGCGGCTCGGGGAAGAATTCGGCGTACACCTCGTTCATCCCCGCGAACAGGTCGGCGCCGGAGATGAACACCCCGCAGCGAACCACGTCCGCGTAGCCCAGGCCGGCCGCCGCCAAGATCTTGCCGAGGTTCTCGAGCGTGATCCGCGTCTCCTCTTGGATCGTGCCGGGCACGTGCTGTCCGTCCCGCAGCGGTCCCTGGCCCGAGACGTAGAGGAAGCGACCCTCGGCGATGATGCCGGGCGAGTATGCGCCCTGTGGAGTCGTGCCCTGCACCTGTTCCTTCATGGATGTCTAGGTCAACCTTTCGTGCTCGGTCAAGCCCGTGCAGCTCGTTCCGGTCCCTGGAAGGGACGTCGGTTCGCGAGCCGGCTCGAGTAGCGTTGGCGTATCCTAGCCTGCGCCAAACCGTCGTGGACAGGAAGTTGGAGCAATGCGTATCGAGGAACTCGACACCCCCGCACTGACGGTCGACCTGGATGCGGTGGACAGGAACATCGCGCGCGTGCAAGCTCGCAGCGACGAGCTCGGAGTGGCTCTGCGGCCGCACATCAAGACGCACAAGCTGCCGGCCATCGCCCACATGCAAATTCGCGCCGGCGCCTCCGGTATCGCCTGTCAGAAGCTCGGCGAGGCCGAGATCATGGCCGGGGCTGGCATCCGCGACATTCTGATCACGTTTCCGCTCACGGGCGCGAGCAAGGCGTCCCGATTTGCCGCACTCGCGGCCGAGCACCAGCTGGCGACGGTCGGTGACTCCGAGACCGTGGCCCGGGGCCTCTCGGCGGCGCTCGCGCAGCGCGGCGCAACCGCCGGGTTCCTCGTCGAGTGCGACACGGGCTTTGGCCGGACGGGGGTCCAGACCCCGGAGGCCGCGGCGGAACTGGGCGCGCTGGCCGAACGACTGCCAGGTCTGCGCTTCGAAGGCTTCATGACCTACCCGACGCTGGCGGGGACCGGGGCGTTCCTGCAGTCGGCGGCAGCCGCAGCCCGAGACCGCGGGCTAGAGCCCCGCTGGATCAGCGGCGGTGGTACGCCGACCGAGCGCTGGAAGGCGACCGAGGACGCATCGGTTCTGACCGAGGTAAGAGCGGGAACATACGTGTACGGGGATCGCATGTGCATCGCCAATGGCAGCGTGCCTCTCGAAGACTGCGCCTTGCGGCTGCGCGCGACCGTCGTCAGCCGGCCGACGGAGGACCGGGCGATCATCGATGCCGGCTCAAAGGCGCTGACGAGCGACACGAAGCCCGGTCTCGAAGGCTGGGGACACGTCGTCGAGTTCCCGCGGGCACAGATATACGCGCTCAACGAGGAGCACGGCTATGTCGACCTCTCCTCCTGTAAGGATCGCCCGCAGGTCGGCGACGTGGTGACGGTCGTCCCAAACCACGCCTGCGGGACGACGAACATGCACGACGAAGTCGTGGCACACCGTGACGGGACGGTCGTGGCTGTCTGGCCGATCGAGGCACGCGGCAAGCTTCGGTGACGGCCCGCGTGCTGACTGTGGGGGAGACGATGGCGCTCGTCGACCCCGCAGGCCCGATCGCCTACGGGTGCTCGCTGACGCTGCGGATGGCGGGCGCCGAATCCAACGTGGCGATCGCCTTACGTCGGCTCGGGGTCGGGGTGCGCTGGGTGTCGCGGCTCGGCTCCGATCCTCTCGGCGACCTGATCGCCGACACCCTCGCCGGCGAGGGCGTTGACACCTCGCTGGTGCATCGCGATCCGGACGCGCCGACTGGGATGTTCATCAAGCTGCGGACCGTTGCCTCGACCTCCGTCCAGTACTACAGGGCGGGCTCCGCGGCGAGCCGCCTGCGGATCGACGACGTTCCCGATACGGCGCTCGACGGCATCGAACTCGTGCACCTAACCGGGATCACGATGGCGCTCAGCGCGTCGGCGCGCGAAACCGTCGTCGACGTGGCGCGCCGGGCCCGAGCGCGAGAGGTGAGGGTGGTGTTCGACCCCAACTGGCGGCCTGCCCTGTGGGGGTCGAGCGAGGAGGCGGCATCCGTGTTCGACGAGATCCTGCCGTACGTCGACTGGGTCCTGTGCGGAGCAGCGGAGGGCCGAATCCTCTTCGGCGGAACGACGCCCGCGGAGACGATCGCGGAGATCCGCGCCCGAGGTGCCACCGACGCGGTCGTACGTATCGGAGTGGGGGGCGCCCAACTGCTCGGTCCTTCCGGTGCGATCACGGTCGCGCCGGCGGCGATCGTCGACGTGGTCGACGAAATCGGGGCCGGCGATGCGTTCGCCGCCGGGTTCGAATTCGGTCTGCTCGAGGCGCTGACGCCGCATGAGGCGGTGGTTCAGGCGAACCGGATGGCGGCCGCGGCAATGAGCGGCACAGGCGATTGGGAAACGCTCCCGTCGCTGGAGGACCTCACGTCGCGACCTGCCTGAGGGTCACGGGCCCTGGGGGTCAGCTGGGTGCGCCGGTGTCAGCCGGGGCCCAGATGGCCTCGTGCGATTCGGCGTCGAACAGATACACACGCTGCGGATCGACCGCGAGTCGGAACGGTGCGCCATGTCGAGCTGAGGTGTCGCGCGGCAGCCTCGCCCTGAACTGAGTGCGCCTCGAGAGCGCACCGTCGACATCGCGCGAAATGGCCGTCCCTTCGACCGGCGGTACCTCGAGGCTGAAGAGTGCGTTCGCCTCAGTCCCCAGGTACTCGACCACATCACATTCGAGCTCGATGCGCGGGAGCGATTCAGGAGCCAGAGCGTCCTCGATGAGGTCTGTCGGTCGGATGCCCACGACGACGCGGCGCCGGTCCAGCCGCCGGCCGACAGCATCCTCGAGCGAAATCGACAATCGCTCACTGGCTCTGAACGTGCCACCCTCCACAGCCCCGGTGATGACATTCATCGCCGGCGATCCGATGAACGTCGCGACGAAGACGTTCGCGGGCCGATCGAAGACCTCCCTGGGGGTGCCCCGCTGCTGGAGGACGCCGTCGCGCAGCACCACGACGTAGTCGCCCAGCGTCATCGCCTCGACCTGGTCGTGTGTCACATAAACCGTGGTGGTGGCGACCGCCTCGCGGAGCCGGGCGATCTCGGCACGCATGGCCACACGCAACTGCGCGTCGAGGTTGGACAGAGGCTCGTCCATCAGGAACGCGACCGGACGGCGGACGATGGCGCGCCCCATCGCCACGCGCTGGCGCTGACCGCCAGAGAGCTGCCTCGGCTTTCGGTCGAGGTATCCCTCGATCCCCAGGATCGCGGCAGCCTCCACGACCCGCTGCTCGATCTCGGCGCGCGGGGTCTTGCGCACCTCCAGCCCGAAGCGCATGTTCTGGCGGACCGTCATGTGCGGGTAGAGCGCGTAGTTCTGGAAGACCATTGCGACGTCACGATCCCCGGGAGCGGCGTTTGTCACGTCGCGGTCTCCGATGTGCACCGTCCCCTCGGTCGCCTCCTCCAGCCCGGCGATGATCCGCAGCAGGGTGGACTTCCCACAACCGGACGGCCCGACCAGCACGGTGAGCTTGCCGTCTGGGATGTCGAGGTCGATCCCGTGCAGCGCGCGCACGTTTCCACCGTAGTCCTTGACGATCCCAGAGAGATTGATCCCGCTCATGCGTTGAAGTCCTCGGTGGGTCCTATTTGCCGATACCGGCCGTGAGGCCGCGGACGAAGAAACGTTGTCCCGCGAGGTACACGAAGAGCACCGGCAGGATCGAGAGGAACGAGGCCGCCATCACGAGCGGCTCGTTGGTCACGTAGCGGCCCTGGAATAGCGTCAGTCCCGACATGAGCGTGCGCTGGTTCTCATTCTGGAGGAACACGAGCGCGATCAGGAGTTCGTTCCATACCCAGATCGCATTGACGATGACGAGCGTGAACACCGCCGCCGCCGATATGGGCAGGACGATTCGCCGCAACGTCGTCAGCGGGTTGGAACCGTCGACCGTGGCGGCCTCGATCAACTCGCCCGGGAACTGCCGGAAGAAATTGGTGAAGAAGAACACGCCGAACGGCACGTTCAACCCGGAGTAGAAGATGATCACCGACCAGAGGGTGTTGATCAGGCCGATCTGGACCATGAAGATGAACATCGGCGTCAACAGGACGACTGGCGGGACGACCATCAACGCCAGGTTCATTCGGAGGAAGAACTCGCGTCCGCGGGCACTGCTGAAGACGATCGCGTAGGCGGCCAGGAGCGCGAAAACCGTCGAGATCGCCACCGACGACGCCGCGACGATGGCGCTGTTGAGCGCCCAACGGGGGATCGGCAGGTCGAAGAGGGCCTGACGGAAGTTCTCGAGCGTGAAGTGAACCGGCAACCCCGTCGGGTTCAGGGTGTAGTCGGTGCCGGTCTTGAGCGCGGTTTGCAGCATGAACCACGCGGGGTAGAGCGACACCACCACGAGCACCAGCAGCAGCAGGTGCGCCCCAGAAATCCTGAATCTACGAGCCATCAGACGTCCGCCTGCCGTGCCCGCAGACGCATGTAGATGGCGATCAGGATCGTGGCCAGCGCCAGGAGCATCACCGACACCGTCGCCGCCGTGCCGATCGCGCCCAGCGCGAAGCCGTTCTTCCAGATGTACAGCTCGAGGACGCTCGATGCGGTGCCCGGTCCGCCGTTGGTGAGCACGTAGACGTAGTTGAAGACCTGTGAGAGCACCGTGATCGCTTGGAGGACCATGAAAAACTCGATGATCCCTCGGATCTGGGGAACGAGGATCCGGCGCTGGATCTGCCCCCAACTGGCCCCGTCGATGCGTGCGGCTTCGGTCACCTCGGGTGGAAGTGCGAGCAGCGCGGCGCTGAACACGACGACGCCGAACCCAGCTGCTGCCAGATCACGACCCCGCCGATCGAAGGGATCGCCCACTGGGACGTCCCCAGCCAATCGTGCGCGAGGAACCCGAGATGGATGTTGTGCAGGAAGGCGTTGAGCGTTCCATTGAGCGCCAGCACGAACGAGAAGGTCAGCCCGATCACGGTGGAGGGCAGGATGAAGGGGAGGAAGACGACGGCCCGGTACTGGCGCCAGCCCCGGATCCGATCGTTGAGCACGAGCGCGATCAGCAGCGCAAACGTCGTGGTGATCGGAACGGTTGCGAAGAGCTTCAAGTTGTTCAGCAACGACTGCCAGAAGACCGGATCCTCGAAGACGAAGCGATAGTTGTTGAGCCCGACCGGCACGAGGTCGGCGACCGATCCCCCGTAGAAGCTGTCGCGGATCACGACGACGAGCGGGAAGAGGAAGCACAGCCCGATCGCCGCCAGAGCCGGGAGCAGGAACGCCTGCGGCCAGCCGGGCCGGGCCAGGCGAAGCCGACGTGGCGCGCTGCGGGCTCGTGTCAGGGCGGACGTTGCCAAGGTCAACGAGCCTGACGCTGGGTCTCGATTAGGCCGGTGACGCTCATTGGCCCGGTGGCGATCGCGCCTCCGTCGACCACGATTACCTGGCCAGTGACGCTCGAGATCCCGTTGGCCATCGCGAGAAATGTACTGGCGATATCCCTTGTCGTCGCGAGCCGGCCCAGGGGCGTGCGCGCGGCGATCTCGTCGTAGTGGCTGGGCTGGTGCCGCCACTCGCGGAGGTTGCGCTCCGTCGGAATGTCGCCCGGCGCCACTGCGTTGATTCGAATCCCCTCCGCCCCGAGCGGAGAGACCAAGGAGCGAACGAGCCCGATCAGCCCGGCCTTCGCCGCCGCGTAGGCGGGCAGTCCGTAGGACACCATCGCGTCGGTCGAGGTCGTGAATGCGATCGAGCGGTCGCCGTCGAGCGCCCGCATGTGCGGCAAGGTGGCCTGGAGGGTCACGAACGCGCTGACGAGGTTCAGCTCGACCGAAGCGCGGAATGTCTCGAGCGGCAACTCGGCGATGTCGGGACGCGCCTTCTCCGCGGGAAGCGCGCCGCCCGCCACCGAGACGACGTGTCGGATCGGTCCAGCTCCATGGAGGGCGTCGCGTACGGCGGCGAGATCGGTGAGGTCCGCGATCCGGCATTCGAATCCGTCGCGTTCCGGGACCGACTTGATGTCGAGCCCCAGCACTTCGTAGCCCGCCTCTCGGAACGCATCGACGGTGGCTGAGCCGATCCCTCCCGCGGCCCCCGTGATCACGACACGATCCGGCATTCGGCTACTCCCAGCTCGCCAGGACTGCCGATAGCTCGGCGCGCCCCGTCTCGTCCAGTGATGCGATCGGCGGCCGGACAGCACCCGTCGCCAGCAGTCCGCGCAGCTCCATCGCGTCTTTCACCACGGAGACGTTGTTGGCGCTCATCGCGCGGGCGCGCATCTCCTCGAACGGTCGCAGCTTCTCCCAGACCCGCATGGCACCCGGGTAATCGCCCTCCCGGAGGGCCTGCAGCATCTCCAGCGAGAGCTCCGGGGCGACATTCACCAGGCCCGACGTGAACCCGCGGGCGCCGAGCATCCAGAAAAACGGCGTCCAAATCTCGGCGAGACCGCACAGCAGCGTCACCGAGGAGCCGTAGACGCGGGCGAACTCGCCGAAACGCAGCAGGTCGGGCACCGCATATTTGACCGCTACGACCTTCTCCATTTCGATGATCCGCTCGAGCACCGTCGCCGGCAGTCCACGCCCCCTGACGTAGGGGACCACCACGCCGTCGATCTCGTCGATAAGCCTCTCGTAGTAGCGCAGCAGTCCGGCATCGGAGATGTACGGGTCCGGTGGGTAGTGGATCATCGCGCCGACGGCGCCGCGCTCGACCCCCGCACGAGCCTCGCGGGCGGCCGTTTCGATGTCGCCGCCAACTCCCACCAGTACCGTCGCGGAGCTGGCCGCCTCGATCGTCAGCGCCGCGACGCGTTCCGACTCCGCGGAGGTGAGACTCGAGTACTCCCCGGTGTTGCCGCAGGCGACCACCAACCCGATGCCCGAGCCGACGATCCGCGCCACGACCGCTTGGAGCGCCGCCTCATCCACGGCGCCATCGGGGTCGAACGGCGTGACGGGGATGGCGCTGATCTCAGCGAACATGTCGTGCTCTCAATCTCCCATTTTGCCAAAAATTTGCCACTGGAAGTATGGTATACCAGACATTATGGAGAAGACGGAATCACTCGCACCACTCGACGCGACTCTACGTGCCGAACTCGTCGTCGACGCCATCGAGCGCAGCATTCTCCGCGGCGAGATCGAGGCGGGTCAACGTCTTGCCGAGCGCGAGCTCGCCGAGCAACTGGGCGTGTCCAAGACACCCGTCCGCGAGGCGCTCAAGGAGCTTGTCCGTCGAGGTCTCGTGGTTTCAGCTCCGTATCGAGGCGCGCATGTCCGGGCGGTCGATCCCGAGCAGGCGCGGAGTATCTACTCCGTGCGACTCCTCCTTGAACCGGAGGCAGTGCGCCTGGCGACGCCCGAGCACGACGATGAGACGCTTGCCGCGTGCCACGCGGCGCTCGCGGATGCGGCGGCAGCCGCCGAGCACGGCGAGATCGCCGACATCTCGTTGGCCAACCGTCGTTTCCACCGCTCGCTCTACCTCCCTTGTCCGAACGATCTGCTCGTCGAGTTCCTCGACGCGATCCAGGACCGGGTGGCGATGATCAGCGTGTCTGCATGGCGTCGCGACGCCACGTGGAGCGGTGAGGCTGAGGAGCATGCGGCGATCCTCGCTGCTGTCGAGGCCCGGGACGAGGAGCAGGCGTCGGCTCTCCTGGGCACCCACATCGAGCGCTTCCTCGGGGGAGCGTTCAGCCCAGATACCGCCGGAAATGCCGAGGCGGTCCCCGAGTAGTGAGGCAGATCGCCGAACTCCTGAGCGCTCCCCCGCGCGCCGAGATGCTGCCGAACTTCATTCTGTCGCGCGTGGCGGACCTGGAACGCCGGCCACAGCGACGCTCGGACGACGAGATTCGCGGTCGACTGCGCGACGCGCTCGGCATCGACAGGCTGCCGCGGGAAGACGCGCAGCGGTCCGTCGGCACGATCGATCGTGGCGACTTCGTGATCGAGAAGCTGGTGTACGAGCCGACCCCGGGGCTCCCCGTTCCGGCGCACCTGTATCTGCCCGCTGCGCCCGGACCTCATCCGGCCGTCGTGCACCCGCCAGGCCACTGGATGGAGAACGCGAAGATCGAGGTCGTCCAGCAGCAATTCAATGCCCACCTCGCTCGCAACGGAGTGGCCGTCCTTGTCTATGACACGCTCGGACAGGGCGAGCGGCGGGTCGGGTGGCACCAGCATGGGCAACTCGCGCCGCTCCTGGCGGGCTTCACGTCAATCGGGCTCATGGTCCGTGACAGCCTCGCAGCGCTGGATCTGCTTGCGGCCCGAGACGACATCGACGCTTCGCGGCTCGGGATGACGGGCACCTCGGGCGGCGGCTGGTCGACGATGTTCGCCGCCGCGCTCGACGAGCGGATCACGGTCGCGGCGATCGCATGCATCGTCAACACGCACCTCAGCCAGATGCGCGACGCAGGCTTCGGCACCGGGTGGGACGGCTGGACCGATCTCTGCATCCAGGTGCCCGGCATCTGCGACATCGGCACGATCGCGGAGATCTACGCATGCGTCGCGCCGCGTGCACTTCGCATCGTTCACGCGCGCGAGGACCCTCCGTTCCCGATCGCGGGTGCCCGTGAGGTGGCCGACGGGGTGGCCGCGCTGTTTGCCGCCGCTGGTGCGGCAGACGCGTTCTCGTTCGTCGACGTGCCCGGCGGGCACGGCCTGCATCCCGCCGTGCGAAGCGCCCTTTCCGAAGAGATCGTGCGCCGCCTGCGCGGGACCGAACCGACACCGGAACGAGATGTCGAGTTGCTCGACATGCACTGGGACGTTCCGCACAACATCGCGCGCGCGGAGCGGGCGATGTCGAAGCGTTCCGACGTGTCCGACCTCGGGTACTGCCTGCCCGAGGCGCTCGACACCAACGGACCGGTCGTGACCCTCGCCCGGGAGCTGGCCACGCGGGCGCGGACACGCCGACCCGCGCTGACCCGGGAGCGTCTCCAGGATGTGATCGGACCGTTCCCGGACCGGATCCCGCTTCGGCCGTACGTGACCAACCACATCATCCTGGCGGGGGCCTCGGCCCAGAGACTGACGCTCGAGAGCGAGCCCGGCATAACGCTCGACGCGCTTCTCGTCCTCGCCGACAACTGGTCAGAGGACCTCACGCCGGTGTTGATCGTCCTCGATGAGGGCGGGAAGGCAGAGGCGCTGAGGTCCAAGGAGGCTGAAGCGGCGCGGATGCTCGGTTGGGGACTCTTCCTGCCCGACCTCCGCGGGACGGGCGAATCGGCGGCCAGCGAGTTCGAGCAGGCCTCGGCCGCGTGGATGCTCGACCGCGACCTCCTCAATCAGCGCGTCTGGGACACGTTGCGCTCCGTCGACCACCTCTCCGAGCGCTACTCGAGCTCGCAGCAGATCGACAAGAGCCGACTCGCCGTCTGGGGGGTCGGCGTATTCGGATTGGTGGCGCTCGTCGCCGGCGCGCTCGACCCGCGGATCGCCGCATGCGGCGCCACCGACCTCGCGTCGCTCGAGTCGCTCCTCGTGCCCGATTCGACGGTGACACCGATGGCGTATCACCACGCGCTGCTCGAACATCTCGATGTCAGTGACCTGATCGGGCTCATAGAGCCGCGTCCGGCTATCGCCGGCATCGCGCCCGACGGGCTCGAGGCCGCGATCAGAGGGGTCCTGGAGGCAGCGTGAAGATCGGAGAGATCCGAACAACGGTGGTCTCAGTGCCGCAGAAGCGCGCGTACAAGTCCTCCTGGCGGCGGGGGTACCAGGGGAGCGCGGCTCAGACCGCGGTACTGGTTGAATTGACAACCGACGACGGCCTGACCGGCATCGGCGAGGCGCCGGTGGTTTACGCGGGGCGCCCCGAGGTCACGGTCGCGCTGATCGACGGCGTGAAAGATCTTCTGTTGGGTCGCGATCCGTTCGACCACGACATCGTTCGCCGCCAGATCTACGCCGAGACCGCGATGTCGCATTTCGGCACCCAGGGCCTCTCATGGGCGCTCTCGGGCATCGACACCGCCCTCTGGGATCTGGTGGGCCAAGCGTGCGGCCAGCCGCTCCACCGGCTGTGGGGTAGCGCCTGGCGGACGCAGTCACCGTTTTACGGCGACATTCCGGCGGGCGATCCGGCCGAAATGGCCGAGGAGGCGAAGGAATGGGTCGCGCGAGGCTTCCGCACGCTCTACTTCAAGGTCGGCTTCGGGCCAGATCTCGACGTGGCGCGAGCACGCGCGGTTCGCGAGGCAGTGGGCGACGGTCCACGGCTCCGCGTCGATGCCAACCAAGGCTGGTCACCGGGAGGTGCGCGCCGGGTGATCGCGAAGCTGGCCGAGTTCGATCTCGAGTACATCGAGCAGCCCGTGCTCGCGTCGAACCTGGAGGACATGGCCTTCGTTCGCCAGATGTCACCTATCCCGATCCTCGCCCATGAGGCGTCGCTCACCGTCGACGGGAGTCTCAATGTGATCAAGCACCAGGCGGCCGACGCGCTCCAGCTCGACCCCCGCTTCGACGCTGGTATCGCCGGCGCGCGCGTCGCCGCGTCGATCGCCGAGACAGCCGGTCTGCCGGTTGTGACGCACACGTTCGGCGAGCTCGGCGTCGCGACGGCGTCGGTCCTGCATCTCCACGCGGCGCACCAGAACTTCATCCTTGACAACCAGACCTACTACTGGAACCTCACTGACGACATCATCGAGGATGGCCTGATGCAATTCGACGGGCCATGCCTCTCAGTGCCGACAGGGCCCGGTCTCGGCGTCAAGCTCGACCCCACTCGCGTCAGGCACTACGCCGAGTATCACCGCAGCGAGGTCGCCGCCCGGCCCCGCAACGTGCCAGACGACCCGTTCTACGACCGTGAGTACATCATGCGTCCGCGCGCATGAGGAAACGAGGATCCTCTACCAAGCGTTTACCAGGCCATTATGCTGCATTACCCGAAACACAAGTAAATGGAGGAAGTGCAATGCGAACGAGAAAAATCGTCGCGGTGCTGCTTGCCGTGACTGCATCTGCGGTAGCCGTCGGTGCCTTCGGGGCTAGCGCCGGCTCTGCCGCGACCAACGGGGGCCCCGCCTACAGCGGCAAGCTCGTGTTCTGGTTCTGGGCGGAGTCCGACGCGCCCGGTGCCAACGCCTGGATGGCGGGGCGGATCAAGGCCTACCAGAAGCTGCACCCGAAGGTGACGATCCAGCTGGTGCCTCAGGCGACTTCGACGCTTCAAGGAGCGTTCGAGACCGCCGCGCAGTCAAAGAGCGGCCCCGATCTCGCGACCCAGTGGTCGACGCTCCCGACGCTGACCCCCGCGTGGGAAGGACAGACCGTCCCGGTCAGCAACTACGTGCCCAAGAGTGACATGAAGTACTGGCTCAACACCTCCGAGAACACCTTCCAGGGCAAGGTCTGGGCCGCGCCTCTTTACCTGCTCGGGATTCCGTTTGTCTGGAACAAGACCCTGTTCCACAAGGCGGGCCTGAACCCGAACTCGCCGCCCAAGACGTTCCCGCAGTTGCTCTCGGACTGCTCGGCGCTCAAGAAGGCCGGAGTCACGCCGTTCATCATGGGCGATAACGAGCAGTCGGTCGGCTCGTGGTTCATGAGCACGATCGCGCTCGGCGACTTCAACTCGGTCAAGCAGGTACTCCAGCTCTCGCTGGGGTCGGGCTCCGGAAACGCGACCTGGGTCTCGCAGCTCGGCCAGCTCTACAGCCACAAGTGCTTCAACGACGACATCGCGAACCTCCCGGCGCAGCAGGGCTTCAACGAGTTCGCCCAGGGCAAGGGAGCGATGGAGCTCGCCACCGACGGCCAGGTCGCTCAGGCCGAGAAGGTGCTTAAGAAGGGGAGCATCGGCGTGGCCAAGTACCCGGTTGCGGGGAATGGCAAGCTCGGCAGCTACTACGACGTGACGCAGTCGTCGAACGAGATGATCACGTCATGGTCCCAGCACAAGGAGGAGGCCGCGATGTTCCTTGTGTGGTTGCACACGCCGGCGAACCAGATGAGCTGGTACAAGGCGACCGGGGTGTTCCCGGCCGATAGCCGCTTCCCCGCCTCGGCGGTCAAGGATCCGCTCGCCAAGCAGCTGCTCAAGCTCGACACGGGTCCGAAGCAGTTCTGGCTGGAGAACTACCTGCCGCCGCAGGTCGATAGCAACGGCGTCCGTGTTGCGACGCAGTCGCTTCTCTCTGGCGGGAGCTCCGTCCAGGCCACAGCCGATGCGATCGCCCGCAGCATCAAGCAGTGGCAGGAGCAGCAGCCGCAGCAGGTTCAGCAGATGAAGAAGTGGGCGGCCACGCTGAAATAGGCGCAGAGATAGGCGCAAACGCTCGGGGCGCGCATTCCGCGCCCCGAGCGAACGCCAAGATGGGAGCAGGGTGGTAACTGGACGGCAGTGGTGGTCCACCGCTGAGCTACGGCCGGGCGTGTATAGGTTCGAGGCAAGCGACGGGCCGCGAATCGTCTGCCAGGCGGCGGTGCTCGGAACCGATCGGGCGATCATCGTCGATTCCGGCTTGCCTGAGACGCCCGCCCGCCTGCTCGTGCCGTTCGTCCAGACGGTCGCGGCCCCGCGCGAGATCACGCTCGTCCTGACCCATCCGGACAGCGATCACACCGGCGGGACCGCCGGATTCAGCGCCGCCTGGCCCGAGATCGAGATCGCGGCGCACGAGGCGGATCGAGCGCTGCTGGGGTCAGCCGAGCGCACGATCCAGGGGCGCTACGAAGCGTTCGCGGCCTCCGATGGAATCGCCCTGACAGACGCCGCGCGCGCCCGTGCGACCGCCCGGCTCGGAGGGCCGTTCACCGTGTCCCGGTGGCTGACCGGCGACGTCGAGCTGTGTCTTGGAGGAGTTGCCTGTCGGCTTGTGCACCTGCCCGGTCATTCAGCCGGGCACATCGGGGTCTGGCTGCCCGAGTCCCGGACTCTGATCGGCGGCGACGCCGTGATGGGCCGCGGAATCCCGAAATGCGACGGCGAGCTGCTGTATGGGCCCCAGTTCCTCGATCCGCGCAGCTACCTCGCGACGATCGACCGAATCGAGAACCTTGCGCCAGATCTGCTGTTGCTAGCGCACGAGGAACCGCTGTCGGGAGAGGCGGTCGGCGCCTTTCTCGAGGCGTCCCGGGCGGCTGTACGCCTTATCGAGCAGCTCACACTCGATGCGGTGGGAGATCGCGACGCAACGCTGATGGAGGTCTGCTCCTACGTGCACGAACGCTACGGCGGGTTACCGGAAGGTGGCGCGACAGACATCGCACCGAGCGTCGCGGGGATACTGGCCAATCAGGAACGAGCGGGCAACGTCGTCTGCGATGCAAGGGAATTGCCGAGGCGCTTCCGCGTGAGCTGACCCGGTCCGACGGAGACTCCGTCAACCCAGGTCAGTTCAGACGCGTTCCTCGAACTCGCGCACGGCTGTCGATTCCGTGGGGCGCGGCTCCGACTATCTGAATGAGAGGCCGGTGTCTGGCCGGCGGAACTGGATTGGAAGGAGCAGCGCATGCCTCATCCTGTCGTGCACTTCGAGATCCGCTCGAAGGACCCGGACGCGACCCGGACGTTCTTCGCCGATCTGTTTGATTGGAAGTATTCGGATGGCGGGATTCCGGGCTACACGTACGTCGATACCGGCGCACAGGGAGCGATTCCGGGCGGAATTGGCCCGGTACAGGGCGGGAGCGACGCGGTGGTGTTCTTCGTCGGGGTCGAGGACGTCTCATCGACGCTCGAGCGTGCCGAGGAGCTCGGCGGTCGGACCGTGCAACCCGCCACCGAGGTTCCAGGTGTGACCTTTGGGCTATTGGCCGACGCGGATGGGCACACGATCGGCGTCGCCGCGATGTAGCAGACTGCGCCACAGCCGGCGGCGTCCGCGGGTTCGCGCCGCCGGCCGGACGCCGGCGGCGATCGAGAGGAGCGCGGATGCGGTACCTGGCGACGATCTGGACGATCTGGGAAGAAGAGGACGAGTTGGACCACGAAGAGGCTGGGCGGTATCGCGAGTTCGCCGAGGCCGCAGCACGTGAGGGCGTGTTGCGCGGAGGGGAAGTTCTCGACCATCCTTCCTCGGCGACGGTGGTCCGAGTCCGTCACGGGGAGACGCTTTTGACCGACGGGCCGTTCGCCGAGACCAAGGAACAGCTGACCGGCTACTTCGTGTTGGAATGCGACGACCTCGACCAGGCGCTTACGCTGGCGGCCCGGATCCCGGGTGCGCGTCATGGTGCGATCGAGGTCCGTCCGCTACTCGAGATGGACGCGCAGATGTGACTGCGTCGACGAGAGCCGGCAATCGGCCTGATCTCGAAGAGGTCTTCCGCGAGCACTACGGCCGCGTGCTGGCGTGGCTGATCCGTGCCACCGGCGACTTTGAAGGCGCCGAGGAGGCGCTGCAAGAGGCCTTCATCGTCGCGCTTCGCCAATGGCCGCGGGACGGTCTGCCGGACAACCCGGCGGGGTGGCTCGCCGTCGTCGCGCGCAACCGGGCGCACGATGGGATGCGACGTGATCGCAGTCGCGGCGACCGAGAGCAGGCTGTGATGCCGTCCGCCGATCCCCACGAAGAGCGCGTCGAGATCGAGGACGAGCGGTTGCGGTTGATATTCACGTGTTGCCATCCCGCCTTGTCGCTCGACGCCCGCGTCGCGCTGACTCTGCACGCGGTCGGTGGACTCGCAACGCCCGAGATCGCTCACGCGTTCCTGCTGGCAGAGGCAACGCTCGCGCAGCGCCTGGTCCGCGCCAAACGCAAGATCCAGGCCGCGCGGATCCCCTACGAGGTGCCGGCGCCAGAGCGGCTGGCCGAGCGCCTGGACGGCGTCCTGGCCGTGCTGTATCTGATCTTCAACGAGGGCTACGCCGCCAGCAGCGGCGCGACGCTGGTCCGCTCGGACCTGTGCGACAACGCTCTGCGTCTGGCACGGACGCTCAGCACGCTGATGCCGGCTGAATCCGAGGTCCGCGCGTTGTTCGCGCTGATGCTGCTGACCGACTCGCGGCGCCGGTCGCGGGTCGATGAGCGTGGCCGGCCGGTCCTGCTCGGCGACCAGGATCGAAGCGGTTGGGACGAGCAGGAGATCAGACTGGGCCTGGCCGAGCTCGACCAGGCGGCCCACCACGCCGAGCCCGGGCGGTACTTCATTCAGGCGGCGATCGCCGCCGAGCACGCGCTCGCCGTCGATGCCGACGCGACGAACTGGCCCCGGATCGCCCGCCTCTACCGATCGCTGATGCGGATCGCTCCCTCGCCCGTGGTCGAGCTCAACCGGCTCGCCGCGGTGGCGATGGCGGAAGGGCCGGAGGTGGCGTACGCCGGTCTGACGGCGCTTGCCGAGCCGCTCGGGCAGTACGCATACTTCCACGCCACCCGCGGCGAGCTGCTCCGACGGCTGGGGCGCCGGGACGAGGCGATCGGTGCGTACACGCGAGCGATCGAGTTCGAGCACAACGAAGCCCAGCGGAGCTTCTTGCGTGCCACGATCGCCGAGCTGCGAGCGAACGACGACTGAGGTGATTTGGTTCGGGCGGGCTACTGGCCCGTGAAGTCAGCCAGGCGCGAGAGCGCCAACCGGGCGGCCGGCAACTCGGTGCCTAGCTCCTCGCCCAGTTCGATCGCCGCTCTGAGGTCCTTGTCCGCGTAAACGGCCACCGCTGCGCCCCGGGCTTGCGCCTCGGGCGGGTTGGCGCCGACGCCGACCCCGGCCCGAACCAGTGCCGTATGGCCATCCACGTAGCGGTCGCTGGCATCGACCGCCCGGACGAACGCATCGACATCGACGCCCGCGGCTTGCGCCAGACGGGCCGCTTCCCACGCCACAGACCAATCCGTGTAGACGAGCACGTTGCGAGCGAGCTTGGCGGCCATCCCGCGTCCCAAATCCCCCATGTGGAGCACCGGATCGGCAAACGTCTCAAGTGCGGGCCGCGCGGCTTCGAAGGCGGTCACGTCGCCTCCGACCATGGCTGTCACCTGCCGAGCCTCGAAGCCGCCGCGACCGCCGCTGACACCGCAATCGAGCAGTGCCACCCCGACCCGCTGACACCGCTCGGCAGCCCACCTGATCGTGTCGAGCGTCGTGGTGCTGAGGATCACGACGACCCGCGTGCGACGCGGTCCCGTGAGGATCCCGCGATCGCCGACCAGGACGTCGCGGACCTGATCGTCGCTGAGGACGGCGATCAGGACGATATCGCTCGCGACCCCGACGTCGGCTGGGCACGCGACCGCCTGGACGCCTCCGCCAAACTGCGCCACGGCCTCGTCGCGTACGTCATAGCCGCAAACGTCAAATCCCTCGCGAAGCAGACTGCGTGCGACGCCCGCGCCGATGTGGCCGAGACCGATCACGCCCATGGGCCGTCTGGTGTCTGCGCTATCGCTCACGATTCAATCAACCCTTTGTTTGGCTGCCGCGCTATCGTGCACCTTACATGACGCATACCCAGCGAGCTTCAGCCGACGACGCCTTCGCGCGGGGGCTCGAAATGATGGACCGTGTCTACGGCGAGGGCTTCTCGGCCACCGTTCCTCGGACCTGCGATCCGCTTGGCAACGAAGTCGTGGCGCACGTCTTCGGCGATGTCTGGAGTCGTCCCGGCTTATCGATCCGCGATCGCCGGCTGCTGGTGATCGGGGTCACCGCGGCCCTCGGCCGAGCGGACCTTCTCGAGGTTCAGGTTCGGGGGGCGCTGGCAAACAGGGAGCTCAGCGAGGAGGAGCTTCGGGAGATCCCGCTGCAGCTCATGTACTACCTCGGGATCGGCAATGCCGGACTGATCAGCGGTGCGATCAGCCGGGCAATGCTGGACGAGGCTCCCCAGCAACCCAAGCACTGACCGCCCGATCTGTCCGCGCGGGGGTTCTACCAACAGGTCGACGCTTGATGATCGCGCACGTCGACTCTACCAAGCGATTGGCGGAAATCGCCGGGTGGTCGGGGGAGCCACGCCAGCCGTTGCGACATCGGTCCGCGATAGACTTCCGCCGATGCCGCGCAAAGGCGCAACGGTAAGACGATCCGGCGAATCGGGACAGAACGGCGCTGCGGCGAAGTCGCACCGGAGGGATCCCGAGGTGCTGCAAGCGGCGGCGGAGATCTTCTACGAGCGCGGGTACGCGAGTGCCACCGTCCAGGATGTGGCAGACGCGCTCGGGATGCTCAAGGGCAGTCTCTACTACTACATCGACAGCAAAGAGGACCTTCTCTATCGGCTCTTGCTGGAGATCCACGATGGCGTCGATGCAATGCTGGCCGAAGTAGAGGGCGCCGAGGGGCTATCGGCGATCGAAAGGCTCGAGCTGTACGTCAAGCGGACGGTCGAGTTCAACGCCCGCAACCTGAAGGGAATCTCGGTCTACTACCACGACATGGAGCAGCTGCAGGGCGACCACCTTAAGGAGATCCTCGCTCGGCGGAGCACGCACGATCGATATGTCGTGAAGCTGATCCGTCAGGCCCAGGCCGACGGAGACGCTTCGCCGGATCTCGACGCCAAGCTGATCAGCAATTTCGTGTTCGCACCGATCATCTGGATGTACCGTTGGTATCGCCCCGGCGGGGGAGTGTCCGTCGCAAAACTTGGGGAAACCTGCGCCCAGTTCATTCGCTACGGCATTCGCGGGAACCCGCCGAGATCGGCTCGTTCGAAGTAACGCCCCCTCGGCGTGAGCGGTTCTTCGATTACCCCTCGGGAGTCGGTGGCTAATCTCTTCGGAGTATCTGGCAAGGTTGTCGTCGTCACCGGGGGCTCCCGCGGGATCGGCGAGATGATCGCCTCCGGATTTGTCGTGGCGGGAGCTCGCGTCTATATCTGCTCGCGGAAGGCCGACGTCTGCATCGCGCTCGCGGAGAACCTCTCGGACTCCGGGTTCTGCGCGGCGGTGCCCGCGGACCTCTCAACGCCCGCGGGAGTCGAACAACTGGTGCAGCGTGTCGGCGCCGAGGAGGAGCGCGTGGACGTGCTCGTCAACAACGCCGGGATCACCTGGGGAGCTCCGCTCGAGAGCTACCCGGACGATGCGTTCGACAGGGTGCTTGCACTGAACGTCAAGTCCGTGTTCCACACCACCGTGCATTTCCTGCCCTTGCTCAGGGCGTCGGCGCGGCCGGAGAATCCCGCACGTGTGATCAACGTCGGATCGATCGAGGGAATTCGGGTCCCCGAATGGGAGAACTACGCGTATCCGGCCAGCAAGGCCGCAGTGCACATGTTGACGCGTCAGTTGGCCCACCGGCTTGCCAGCGAATCGATAACCGTGAACGCGATCGCCCCGGGGCTCTTTCCCAGCAAAATGACGGCCTTCGTCGCGAATGATCCGGGCGCAGCGGCCGAGGCGGCCGAGGCCGTGCCGCTTCGCCGGTGGGGCCGGCCCGAGGACATCGCCGGCGCGGCGATCTTCCTGTCGTCCACGGCGGGCGCCTACCTCACTGGCAGCGTGATACCCGTTGACGGTGGCGTTTCGACGCACGGCTGAGAGCCACTGCGACGCGGGGGATCCTCAGCGGTTCTCGAGCGTCTAGGGCACCGGCGTCCGTGAGCAACCTGACACCTGACATCGGTTAGCGACCAGACGCTTGTTTGATTTTCCGCTAGACTGGGAAAATGGAGCGTGGCCATTTGGGCGTAACGCGAGGCTTGAATGTCGTGGGGCCGCGCGAGCTCGCTACCCCTCAGCGGAATAGTGACGACGGTCGGTCGGTAGCGGCGATCGAACGCGATCCGCTCGGGGACGGCGTCGGCGGTCGTCTGTTCGCTGACCTCATTGGCCTGCGCCGTGAGGCGCCGGGAATCACGAGCCTGACGATCACGCCGGCGCTGTTGAACGGTGCGGGCCTTCTGGTCGGGCCGGTGGGCTTCGCTCTGATCGACTACTCGATGGCGTCAGCGCTCTGGCAACACCGGAACGAGGGCGAGATGATCGCGACGATCAACATCGCCTTAAATTTCATCCAGAGCGCGTCTGACGGTGAGATCCGCTGTCTGTCACGACTGGACCGCCGGAATCGCTTTGCCGCCGCGCTCACAAGCGAGGTTCGTCACGAGGACGGGCGCCTGCTGATCACCGCTGTGGGCAGCTTTGCGATCCGCTCACCTACAGCGTAGGGCCGGGCAGTGCCCGGGGGCCGCTCATCCGGTCCCCGAGGTCCCGTCAGGCGGGTGCCTCAGGACGCCTCTCCCGTCCCACCGGTTGATCCTGACTCCCATTTCCCGTTGACAGCGCGATAGGGCCGCGCCACCTCGACCAGGGTGCCGTGGGCGCTGTCCGGCAGGACCCAGGTCCACCGCTGCCAAGGCATGTCCGGGTCGCTGAACAGTTCGTCCGAAGTGCTCAGCCCCTGCTCCGCGAGCCCGCGGGTGACCTCGCCTGGATCCTCCGTGGTGAAGCAGATGTGATGCACGCCCTCGCCGTGTTTTGCCAGTCGTCTGCCAAGCGGGCTGTCAGGAGCCGGTTCCATCAACTGGATCTCGGTGCCGCGATCGGAGACGAACGTGGCCCAGCGCATGCTGTCATCACCGCCCTCGAACTCGTCGTAGCGAACGATCGGTTCCACAAGCTGCCCTGGGTCGAGCGCATCGAGGATCTTCGTCCAGTCGGCGACCGCCTGATCCAGGTTATTGACAAGAAGACAGATGTGGGCGAGTGGTCCGCTCGGCATGTTCACTCCATGTTGGTTTTAGTCGTCACAATCCGAGGGACCTGCCGACGATCTCTTTCATGATCTCGTTGGTCCCGCCGTAGATCCTTGTCACCCGGGCGTCGCGCCACCGCCGGGCGATCTCGTACTCCTCCATGTAGCCGTAGCCGCCGTGAAGCTGGAGGCAACGGTCAAGGACCTTGAACTCGAGTTCTGTGGTCCAGAATTTCGCCCCCGCGGCGTCCGACGCCGACAGGTCAGCCTTGCAATGCGCCTGAACGCACCGGTCGACGTGGCTTCTCGCGATCGACACCTCAGTAACGAGCTCGGCCAGGGCGAACCGGTTGGCCTGGAAGCTCCCGATCGGTTGACCGAACGCGCGCCTGTCACGCACATAGTCAAGCGTCAGCTCGAGCGCCCGCTCGGCCGAGGCGACGGCTGACACGGCGATTGACAGCCTTTCCTGCGCCAGGTTGCGCATCAGGTAGTTGAGCCCGCGACCGGATTCGCCGAGCAGGCTCTCCTCGCCGATCTCGACATCGTCGAAGAAGAGCTCGGCGGTGTCCTGAGCGAGCCGGCCGAGCTTTTGAAGCTTTCGGCCTTTGGTGAAACCCTCCACGCCATCCTCCACGACGAACAGGCCTAGCCCATCGATTCCCTGTTCGACGACGCGTGCCACGACGATCACGACTTCCGCCTGAATTCCACTCGTGACAAACGTCTTGGAACCTGAGAGCCGGTAAGTATCGCCCCGCCGCTCCGCGGTCGAAGCGATCGCACGTAGGTCGGAGCCGGCGCCCGGCTCCGACATCGCGATCGCGAAAACGCGTTCTCCCGACGTCAGGTCCGGGAGCCACCGCGCCTTCTGATCGGCTGTTCCGAGGTCAAGCAGGTAGGGGAGAACGATGTCGTTCGTGAGCGAGAAGGCATCGGTGACCGTCCCGGTGTAAGCGATTTCCTCGTCGAGCGCCGCGTTGAAGCGAAAGTCGTCAACGCCGGCGCCGCCGTACTCCTCGGGCGCGGCGAAGCCCACGAACCCCAGGGCAGCGGACCGCTTCCAGAACTCGCGGTCGATGATGCCCGCGGCTTCCCACTCCGCCGCGCGTGTCGTGCCCTCCCGCTGGAGGAATCCTCTGACCGACTCCCGGAATGCGTCGTGCTCATCGGTGAAGATCAGTCGCCGCAGCCCTCCGGCGGTCGAGCGCTGGGGCCGAGAGCTCATTTCGCGAGCGCCGCCTTCCAGTGTTCGTCGAGACCGTCCGGGAGGGCATCGAGCACCAGCCGGGGGCGCACGTGTCGGGCAAGCCGGTCGACTGCGGAGGCCCACGCTAGGTCAGAAAGATCCGCGGGCAGCCGGAGGAGCCCGATCTCCGAACCCCACGCAGCGCGATGGTCTATCAACGTGGCGACCAACGGCTCGACCGCAAACGATCCGTCCGCGCGGGCCGTGACGCTGACCTCGAGGATGCGCGTGGGGGTGCCCGACTCGCCGGGGAGGTGGCCTTCGGTGGCGCCCAGGGGCGTGACGACCGGACGGGAGCGGGCGCCTGCAAGCGCGGCGGCGCCGGCGCCTCGTAGCCAGATGGGGAGCTCGAGCTGGACGAGGAACGGCGTGACGATCACCCGCTCCTCGTGCTGGTCGTTCTCCGGAAGGTTCGCGGGAATCCGCCAGCGCGGGCCCGCGTGGCGGAATGGCCGTGGCCTACACGCCACGGCGATCACGTCGAGCGTCTCCTCGAAAAAGCTCCGTCCGTCTTCGTCACCCTCGAGCACGACGGCCAGCCGGCCGCCGCAGCAATTGTCGGTAACCGCGATGGCTTCGGCTATCTCAAGTGGGTGAGTCCCAATCGGCACCGACGCCGCGATCCGGATCGATGTGGTGCCGGCGGCGATCGCCGCGGCTCTGATCAACGCACTGTCGTCGAGGTCGGCGAGCGGGAGCCAGGCGATGTCGATCCCCGCACTCTCCGCGAGGACGGCCCGCTCGGTGAGCGTCTCCAGGCGGTCACCTTCGATTGCCAGCCCGAGCTTCACGCTGGAACCGGCTCGGAGAGGGCGGGGATGAGCGTTTCGGCCAGTCGAGCCATTGCCGCGTGTCGCTGCGGAAGCCGGCCATCACCGATCAGGTGAAGGACACAGAGCTCGATTCCTGCGGCGGCGTATTCGGTGAGCTCGGCGAGGATCTCGTCCGGGGACCCGATCAAGGCGGTCTCTGCTGACCTCCGCATCTGCGCATCCAGCAACGCTGGGTCTTCGAACCCGGGACGGCCCTTGATCGGGAACCACGTGCCCGAGTACTCGCGCGTGAAGGCCCCGAGCATGTCTTCGGCCCACGTGCGCTCGTGTTGGCTCCCGTCAGTGGCCCAGGTGTACTTCATCAGACCGATCCGGACGCTCCGCCCAGCGCCTTCAGCCGCAGCCTTGGCGGCGTCGATCGCCGCCAGCATCTGCGGTCGCTTCAGCGTCGATGGGAGCAGCAGCCCGAGACCGAGGCGACCGGCCCGCTGTACCGCCTTCTCGGCGAAGCCACCAACCCAGATGGGAGGCATCCCCTCCGCGTCGCCGGCCAGCTGCTGGAGCGCACGGTCCATGCGTCTCCCGCGGGCCTTCCGTGACAGGCCGTACCCGTCGTACTCGGAGGCTCGGTAGCCGAGGCCGACGCCATGCTCAAATCGTCCCTGAGAAAGGCGGTTGAGGGCCATGAGCTGTCGCGCGGTGTGCGCCGGCTCGTAGAGGGGAAGGATGTGGATTCCGCTCCCCACGTGCAGACGCGTGGTCGCCGCCAGTGCTGTTGCTGCCGCGACGAGCGGCGCCGGTGTCCAGCCGTCGTACCAGAAATGGTGCTCTCCGATCCAGAGCGAGTGAAAGCCGAGATCCTCGGCGATACGGGCATCTTCACGGAGGTCGGCGTAGAGCTTCGCCCACGGCGCCGGAAAGCTCGCGGTGGAGCGCATCGTCCAGAGGCCGAGCCCAAGATTCATTTCTGAATCCTCGCCGAAATCGATGGCGGCGTCAAGCAATCGCTTGGTAGAATTCCAGCCATGATAAAGCTACCTGAGACGGCGAAGGATCTGGCCGAGCTGCGAAAGCTCACGGAGGACTACGCGCTTGCGATGGACAGGGTCGACCTCGACGCATTTCCGCGATTGTTCGTCCCGGACGGATCGTTGCTCGTGAGGCAAGGCGGACGCACAGAGCCGCTTGGGGAGTTCCGCGGGCCGGGACCCGACGGCATCGGTCTGATCGCCCGCTTGCTCGGGGATCTGTACGAATCGACCCTACACCACATCACCACTCACGAGGCGATCGTCGAAGGCGACCGCGCGACAGGCACGACTTACTGCCTCGCCTACCACATCGCTAACGGGGGCCACGGCGGCGCGTTGGAGACACTCGGAGTCAGGTACGAGGAACAGTTCGTCAGAACCGACGAGGGATGGCGCTTTGAGTTGCGTGACGCGACTCGGTTGTGGTCTCAGATCACGCCGCTTCCGAACGAGCCGTTGCTGATCGACCGCGCGGCGGCTCGCGCGGTCACGAAGGGTTGACTCACTTTGCAGGCAGGGCGAGCGTCGCCGTGCCGTGAAGCGCACGCGGGCCGTCGGCTACGTCCAGCCACACGCGGCATGTAACGAACTGCTCACCATCCCGAGCCTCGACTGACTCGACCTCGCCCGCCGCGGTGACGGTGTCACCAGCGAACACGTTCGCGGTGAACCGGACTTTCAGATCGCGTATCTGCCCGCCGGGTACGGCGGCCGCCAGCATGTTCAAGACGTAGCCCAAGCCTGCCGGGCCCTGATTGATCACCCGGTCACCGAGACCGGCGGCCTTGGTGGCTTCGCTGTCGAGGTGGATCGGATTCGGATCCGCGAGCACCACCGCGAAGACCTTCATCTTCTCGGGGTCGACGTGCTCGATTCGCCAGGGTGCCAGCTCGCTGCCGAATGAGATGCTCATGACTGATCGCGCCGGGGAAGGATGTACGTGCTCGTCGATGCGCAGACCGTTTGGCCGTCGGGAGCGTGGAGCTCCTCGCGGAACTCCAGCACGTCGAAGGTCCCGCTGCTCCCCTGCTTGCGTTCCATCCCCAAGACCTCGCCGGTCACCCGATAGTTCACCCCCGGCCGAAGTGGGCCGTGGTACTCCAGGTGCGACGAGCCGAGCATCGGGCCGTCGTTGACGTCGAAGTCCGCAAGTTTGCAGATGTCCGCGACGCTGATCCCGATTCCGCGTTGCGTCGCGATGTAGGCCCACAGCGGGTGGGCGTTGGTCCGACCCCGTTGGGTGTGCACCCACGACATGCGCGACCCGCCGCTCATCGTCGTCGGTGATCGTGAACAGCCCCTCCGGAAGCGCGGTGCCGGGAAGGGATTCGAAGCCTGGCGTCGTCATCAGAACGAGCGCGGCAGGCCGAGGAGCTCGGCGATCGAGTTCCGTGCCATCTCGTTGGTGACCGGGCCGATGCGAAACAGCCTGGCGTCGCGCCAGTAACGCTGGGCGTCGATCTCGGCCGAGTACCCCATGCCGCCGAAGATCTGAATCGCGAGGTCGGCGGCACGGACCGCGTACTCGGAGGCCTGCACCTTCGCGACGTTGGACTCCATGAAGCATTCCTTGCCCTCGCCGAGTCTGGTCGCGGCTTCGTAGACGAGCAGTTCAGCCTGCCGGCGCCACATCGAGATGTCGGCAATGTAGTGCTGAAGGATCTGGAAGCCGCCGATCTTGCGGCCGAACGCCTCGCGCTGCATGACGTACTCGAGGACGTCCTCGAGGATGCCGTCGAGGATTCCGCAGCAGAGTGCCGCGAGCATGACGCGCTCGTTGTTCAGCGTCGGAAGCAGCATGTACCAGGCGCGGCCCGGCTCGCCGAGTACCAGCTCATCCGGGACGAACACGTCGTCCAGCCCGACGTCGCAGGAGCCGAGCGAGCGCATCCCCAGCTTGGGAATCTCGTGGACGGTCATTCCGTCGCTCTTGCCAGGAAGGATGAAGAGCGTCAGACCCTGATGGCGCTGCTCCACGCTTCGGTCGGTACGGGCCAGCAGGAGGATGTAATCGGCGACATGTGCCGAGGAGCACCAGGTCTTGCTCCCGTTGATCAGCCAGCCGCCGTCCACCCGGTTCGCGAAGGTCCGCATCGCGCCCAGCACGTCCGTGCCGCCGCCGGGCTCCGTGAAGCCGATCGAGAACCGGGCCTTGCCCTCCGCGATTGCGGGGAGAAACCGCTGCTTCTGCTCGTCGGTCCCATACAGGCCTACCGACTTCGAACCTGCGAAGGACGTCAGTCCCCACACCCACGTGAGACCCGCCAGCGACCGAGATAGGCCCCGGGCCAGCAGCATCTGCATGAACACATCTCCACCCTGACCGCCGAATTGCTCCGGCACCGAGATGCCGTGAAAGCCCGCGTCGGTCAGCTTGTCCCAAAGAGCAAACGGATACTCGTTCTCCTTGCGCTCGAGTTCACGCGCCCACTCCTTGGGTGTCTCGTTGTCAACCCAGGAGCGCACGGTGTCCTGAAACAGCCGCTGCTCGTCCGTAAGTTCGAAATTCATGTGCCTCGTCGTTCTTGTTTTACCTACCAACTGGCCGGTAGTCTACATGTGCGAGACGGGACTGGCAACGTGGTCGGTTTCGAACCGTCCCAGACTGGAGGTTGTGGTGGTCGCTAGTGAGTGAGACGTCGCCGGTCGAAACCGTCGACGCGTACTTTGTCTGCCTCGACACCGAGAATTGGTCGCGGATGCGCACGCTCTGGTGTACCGACTGTGAACTGCGCGCCGTAGGTGCTCGGCCGCGGTTCGGCTTGGACGAGGTGATCGGCTACTTCAGCAGGCTCTTCACGCCGTGGCCGCGGCACCGCGACCACCCCACGCGACTGATCCGCGACGGCGACACCATCGTCGCCGAGGTCACGTTCACGGGAACCACGCCCGACGGACGTCAGGTCAGTTTCGACGCGATCGACGTTTTCGACCTGCAGAGCGGCCGGATCCGCCGGCTGAGCAACTGGTACGACCTCGCCTACGTGCGGCGGGTGCTCGACGACCCACACGACTCTCCCACACGGCCTGGGCCGTTGTCGGGCGGGGACGCCCGATGAGACTACTCATCGAGAGTGCGGCCGAAGAACGAGTGGCGGCACCGCACTCGCGCGTTCATTTGGTGGCCAACTCGTTGCTCTGCGACTCCAGTTCCTTGGCGATCATCTCGCGGAGCACGAACTTCTGGATCTTCGTTCCCGACATCGGCCAGTCAGTCGACGAACCGCACGTACCGCGGGACCTTGTAGGAAGCGATCTGACCGCGGCAGAACTCGATCAGCTCTGCCTCTTCGACTGGTGCGGTCGGGCTTGAGCTGCGACGAACGCGGCCGGGACCTCGCCGTAGCGCGTCGTCGGGCGCCGCCGACAACCTGCACGATGTCGACCGCGCTGTGCTTGGAGAGGAAGTCCTCGACCTCTAGTGCCGAGACGTTCTCGCCCCCGACCTTGAACATGTCCTTCAGGCGGCCGGCATAGACGAACCGGCCGGCGTCGTCGACGTAGCCGAGGTCAGCCGAGTGGAACCAGCCGTCGGCGTCGATCACGCTTGGCGGTCAGCTCGGGATCCTTGTAGTAGCCCTCGAACCGCGAATAACCGCGGAAGCAGAGCTCGCCGACCTCCCCGCTCGGCCGCTCGTCGCCGCTCTCGGGGTCGACGATCCTGATCTCCAGGCCGGGCAGCGGAGCGGCCGAGCGTGTGCATCCGAACCTCGTACGGGTCGTCCGGAAGCGTGAGCGTCAGGTTGCTCGAGCACTCGGTCGCGCCATACGACGAGACCTCCGCCGCGCTCGGCAGACGCGACTGGAGGTAGATCAGTCGCTCCGGCGTAGCGATGTTCTGGATCAGCCTCAGGCTGCTGAGGTCCGCCTCGTCGAAGCGCGGATGGTTGAGCACCTGAAGCCACAGCGTCTCGAAGGCCGGATAGGCGACCGTGCAGCGGTACTCCTCCAGTTGCTTGAGCGCGACGTCGGGATTGAAGTGACCGGCGTGGATGAAGGTCGCGCCGACATGACGAAGCAACTCAGCATCGGGACGATCCCGCCGATGTGGAACAGCGGCAGCGGATCCCAGTAGCGGTCCTCGACCGTCAGGAAGAACCGATTCCGCGCGACGTTCCCGCCATGCCGCACGAGCGACTCGTGGGTGAGCAGGCAGCCCTTCGGCTTCGCCGTCGTGCCTGACGTGTACATCAGCATCGCGATGTCGCGGACGCGCACGCGCTGCTGAAGCGTTTCGATCATCTCCTCGGCCACATCCTCGCCGGCGGCGTTGTACTGGTCGCGCGTGAGCATTCCCGGGGTTTCGCCGTCGAGTTGAACGATCGCGCGCAGCTCCGCCGCATCGGCGAGCGACAGCGCATACGGATCCTGGCCGGCGAGGTCCGGTAGGACCTCGCCGAGAAGCATCGGGTAGTCGGTGGCGTCAGGCGGTCCACACGCCGTGATCAGGACCCGGAGGTCCGCAGTGGCCGATCACGTGTCCCAGCTCCTGCGCCTTGAAGCGGCCGTTGATCGGAACCATCGACCGCGCCCAGCCTCCCGGCGGCGAACAGCGTCGCGGCGAAGTCCATGCAGTTGTGCATCAGGATGCCGACCTTGTCGCCGCGACGAACCCCGAGGCCATACAGGCTTCGAGCGAGCCTGCGGGTGTGGTCCGCGAGCTCCGGGTACGAGGCGGTCTCCTCCGGGAACACCAGCGCGTCCGAGTCGGACCGCGCCGCCGCACGGTCCAGCAGGTCGCCGGTCGTCAGGACTTCAATCGCTGCTGCCTTCATCTCTCCTCGCTCAAGTACTCAGGAAGCCTGCTCTTGCCATCCAAACGGCTGTTTGGCAAAACAGTCTACTGTCCGATCTGAGGGGCGCAACGTGATGCGCCCCATTTGCATGATGCGCCGCCCCCGCCTAAGATGCCAACCTAGCGGTTGGTAGTGTACCCCGGCTTGGACGAGTCGGTGAGCAGGACCGGAAGGAAGAGGCCAGGATGAGCAGCACAAAGCCGGTGAAGCTGGAGGATGAGGGGGCAGACGGCGGTGATCTTCGGCGCCGTCGACGCGACGCCGAGGTGCTGAAGGCGGCCACCGGCGTGTTCTACCGCCGTGGCTACGCAAACGCGACCGTCCAGGACGTCGCCGACGCGCTCGGGATGCTGAAAGGGAGCCTCTACTACTACATCAAGAGTAAGGAGGAGCTCCTCTACCGGATCGCAACCAACGTTCACGACGACGTCGATGTGCTGATGGGCCAGGTGATGGAGGAGGACGGGCTGAGCGCGCTCGAGCGCATCCAGGACTTCGTGCGGCGCCAAATCGAATATAACGTCCGCAACCTCGAAGAGGTCTCGGTCTACCACCACGACACTCATCACCTGAGCAAGCCGCTCCGCAGCAACATACGTGAGCGTTGGCAGCGGCACCAGGCCTTTCTGATCGGCTTGATTGAGAGCGCGCAGCGAGAAGGTGACGCGGACCCGACGGTGAGCGCCGAGCTTCTCAGCAACTGCGTCTTCGCACCGATCATCTGGATGTATAGGTGGTACGGCCGTTCGTCGAACGTGAGCATCGCGGAGCTTCAGGAGACGTGCGTCGCGTTCGTCAGCAGCGGCATTCACGGAGCGGCTCTCGACCCGTGACAAACCCCGACGTCGTGGTGATCGTCGGCGTGTTGGATAGGCGAGACGATGGCACGGCGCCAGCGTGCGGGACGAGCCCTGCTGCTCCCTGACGTCGACGGGAACACGGCGTCGGGGAGGCCGCAACGACGCTCGGGCGCGTGATCCAACCCGTCCACACACCCGCGTTTCGCCGGTCCAGGCGTCGCCCGGACCGACGGCACGGACGCTTGGCGGTGCAGGGGGACTGCAGCCACGAGGCCTGAGACCTGGGTTTACAGCTGACCCACCGCGTTGTATGCTTGCCGCTTCGCCAACCAATCGTCTGGTTGAGATGACGACGACAGGCGCGGCGACGACCCGTCCGCGGCGCTGGAGATCCCGGTAAGGAGAGAGAGATGGCAGATCAGCCTGGGCTGAGCAGGTATCCGAACGTCTTCAGTCCGATTTCGCTGGGTCCGGTGGAGGTGCCGAACCGGATCTACATGTCTCCCCACGGGATCGGGTTCGAAGCCGCCGCGGACGACTTCGACGCTCAGCAGCCGTCGCTGAACCGGGTCTACTACTTTGCCGAGCGCGCCGCCGGCGGCACGGGACTGATCATCCACAGCACGCAGGTCGCGCCGGGAACCCCGCAGGTTCCTGTCGGAGAAACGATCTACCACAAGGAGTTCCTGCCCTCCTTCCGGCGCGTGGCCGAGGCCGTTCACGGCCACGGCGCCAAGATCATGGCCGAGATCTGGTACGTCAACTGGCTCCAGAAGCGCTGGGAGAAGTTCGGGCCGCTGGCCCCGGCGCTCGGCCCGTCGGCGACCCAGAACATCTACATGCCCTGGGTGCGCCGGGCGGCGACAAAACATGAGATCAAGCGGATGGTCGACTGGTTCCGGACTGCGGCGGAGAACGTTCGCGAGGCCGGATACGACGGGATCCAGCTGCATATCTCGCACGGATCGATCGTCGAATACTTCCTGACCCCGTACCACAACAAGCGCACCGACGAGTACGGCGGCAGCTTTGAGAATCGCGCCCGCTTCATGATGGAGGTCCTCGAGGTCTGTCGTGAGGAAATCACCGACGAGATGGCACTCGGAATCCGAATCAACGCGGACGAGCTGATGCCGGGTGGCATGGACGAGGAGGACATCAAGGAGACACTCCGGTACCTCGTCAAGTCGCAGCTGATCCATTTCGTCGACCTCGACATCTCGATGGAGCCGGAGCAGATTCAGCTGATGACGACGGGGATGTTCGACCCAGTGATGCACAACGCCGAGCGCGTCGCACGCGTCCGCGAGGGTGCCGGCCCGCTGCCGGTGATCGCTACACCGGGGCGCGTGACCAGCATCGCGGATTGCGAGAAGCTGATCGCCACGGGCGTCACGGACATGGTCGGGATGGTGCGCGGTCTGATCGCCGAGCCGGAAATGGTCAACATGGCACGGGACGGACGGGAGGAGCAGCGACGGATCTGCGTCGCGGTCAACGGCTGCGTCAGCGGCCTGTCGCCGGGCTGGGGCTGTGCGATCAACGCCTCCGCCGGCCGCGAGCAGCGCTTCAGCGAGCGGCTCCTCGGCCCCGCTCCCCGGAGCCACCGAGTCGTCATCGTCGGCGGCGGCCCCGCCGGTCTGGAGGCCGCAAGGGTTGCGACGCTGCGTGGCCACAGCGTGACCCTTTTCGAGCGCGAGTCGCGCATCGGCGGGGGCGTCGCGCTGTGGGCGGAGCTCCCGGGACGCCAGGCGATGCGCTCGCTTGTGAACTACCTGAGCCGGCGCATGTCTGACCTCGGTGTCGACGTCCGCACGAGTACGGAGGCTACAGCCGCGGACGTGCTTGCGCTCGAGCCGGACGTCGTGATCCTGGCGAGCGGCTCGCATTACCGCCGTGACGGCTCCAGCGGTTTCTCGATTCCGCCGATCGAGGGCTGGGACCAGGACTTCGTGGTCGGGCCCGAGGCCGTGATCCGCGGCGCGGTGGCGCCTGAGGGCAAGGTCCTGGTCCTGGACGAAGAGGGGCTGCACACGGCTGTCGGCGTTGCCGAGATGCTCGCCAATCGCGGTTGCCAGGTGGACTACATTACCCGTCAGCTACTGGCCGGCTCCAACCTGGAGATCGCGATCACCTACGTTGCGCAACGGGTCTACGGAGCCGGCGTCAACGTGCAGACGCTCCACTACCTGCGGAGCATCGGCGACCACGCGGCGACTATCTATCACATCGGCACCCAGCAAGAGCAGACGATCGACGGGCTCAGCCACGTCGTGCTGGCGACTTCGCGTGAGGCCGAGGACGGCCTGTACGAGCAGCTGACGGGCCAGGTCGACTACGTGTATCTGATCGGCGACGCGCTTGCTCCACGGATGCTGAAGGAGGCGACCTACGAGGGGCACCGCTTCGCGCGGGTGATCGGCGAGGACGACATGCCGCCCAGCGTTGAGGACGAGCTGTTCCGAGCGGACCTGGCACAGATGCCGCCCGCGTCGTCGGGTCCGGTGGGAGCCGGGTTGGAAGAGGCGCCGGCGCGAGTCACCGCCTGAAATCCGTATCGCGGCTGGAAGGAAGGGTCGATGGAAATTCAGCGGTTGTACCTCGGAAGTATCGGTGGGCCATTGGGTCCGGCGACGCCGTTCAACGGCTATCTCGTCATGCACCCGAAGGGCCCGGTGATGATCGACACGGGATTCGGCACGACGATGGGGAATCCAGGGGACTCGCCTGCGGGGGAGCTCGTCTTCGGGGAGCTTCGGATGCCGTGGGTGAGGCGGACGACCGTTCAGGCGCTCGCGGATCACGGCCTCGAGGCCGGTGACATCGCCTACGTGATCAACACCCATCTGAACGATCACGCCGGCGACAACCACCTGTTCCCGGAGGCGACGTTCATCGTCCAGACACCCGAGTGGGAGTGGATGCGCGAGTCTCCCAGCCGCGCCGCCTGGGACTTCCCGGACGTGAGGCTGGAGCTGCTGTCCGCGGAGGACGTCGAGGTTCTGCCCGGGATCACGTGCATCTTCACACCGGGCCATACGCCGGGCCACCAGAGCATCCTGGTGGGCGATGAGGATGAGCGGGCGCTGTTCGTCGGGGACGCCGCGTACACGATCGACATCTGGAACGACCCGCAGCAGATCGACGAATCCCATCCGGCCTTCCAGATGCAGATCCAGATCCCGGACGGGCGGGACCGCTGGCTCCAGTCGGTCGAAAAGCTGAAGCAGCTGAAACCCCAGACGGTCCACTTCGCCCATGACGCGGAGATTCTGAGGGTCTGAAAGGCGACCCATCAAGCGAGGAAGAGGAGAGCACCGATGAGCAGACCACCTGAGCAGCCGCGGCGAGCCGACGTACCCGCCGATCAGATAGAGGCCTATGACGCGGTCGTCTCGAGAATGCGGCGAATGGCGGGAATGGCCGACGCGCCCGCCGATGAGGACTTCAAGGTGGGCACATATTTCGGGGCGCTTCTGAACAGCCCATCGATGTGCCAGATCGTCGCCCAGATGGGTACGTTCGTCCGCACTGCGGGTAACCGCGAGGGCACGTATTCGCACGCGGACCGCGAGTTTGTCGACCAGGTTCTCTCGGCGGACTGGAGGACGAACGTCGTTCAGGGTGTCCACGTCGCGGACGCGCTCGGGGTGGGCGTCCGCCTCGAGGCGATCGAGGCGCTCCGCTACCACCACGAGGAGGACCTCAACGACGATGAGACGCTGCTGGCGAAATGGATCCGTCAGGTCGTCAACGGGCAGGTCGACGACGAGACGTTCGCGGCGATGGAACAGCGGTTGGGGACTCGCGGCCTCGTGGAGTACACGGGCTTTGTCCTGTGGCTGCAGTGGACGATGCGGATGATGCAGGCGCTGGGCACTGAGAACCCGAGCGACGAGGAGATCGATCGGATCATCGATGAGCTCCGATCGGGCAGCGACCGTGGGCAGGACTTCGCGACACGCCTAGCGTGACGGTGTGGTTTCAGGTGACGACAGGAGAGAGGTAGTGCAACGGCAAAGACGACAGGTGTCGGCACGGCCGGCGCGCTCCGATTGGAGGAACGTGTGAAGTTCGGGATCAACAACATCACGTCGGTGCGTGCCGGCGGATCTGCGACCGAAACTCTGGAGCGCTGGGTCGACATGGCCGTCGAAGCCGAGTCTCTGGGCTACTGGGGTTGGTGGACCACCGAGCATCACTTCGGGAGCGACCGCGGGTATCGCCCGTACGGCGTTCCGGAGTCCGAGTTCCCGGTGACCGACTACGACATGGCGGCGTGCCCTCTCACGCTTCTCACGTTCGTAGCGGCGAGAACGACGAAGCTTCGTCTCGGGACCGCCGTTGTGATCCTTCACTGGGATCACCCGGTCAGGGTCGCCGAGCGCGCCGTCGTGCTCGACACCTTCAGCCACGGGCGGCTCGAACTGGGCGTAGGTCGCGGCGCAGGGTTTCGCGAGGTGGAGCTCTACAAGGTTCCCAAGGACAACGACGAGAGCAACCGGAAGTTCAAGGAAGCGATTGCGATCATTCGCGGGCTGTGGGGCGAGGACCACTTCTCGTTCAAGGGCGAGTTCTTTGAGACGCCAGACCTGATCCTGGTGCCGAGACCGACGCGGCCGCTGCCGTTGTACATCGGCTCTGCCAGTCAGGACAGCGCCGTGTGGGCGGGGGAACAGGGACTGCCCTACATGACGATCACCTGGCCGCTCACCGGGATGGACACCTATAAGGCGAAGTGGCAGGTCTATCAGGACGCCGCGCGCGAGGCGGGCCACCTCGTCGAGTCCAACGACAACCCCCACATCCTCTTCATGTACTGCGGTGAGAGCGACGAGGAGGCGGCCGACACCGCCTACAAGTACATGACGCAGTTCCAGTACATCACCGAGACGCACTACGAGTACGCCCGCCGGATGTCGAAGCAGACCGCCACCACGTGGCTCGGGCAGGACCGCGAGATGCTTCAGAACATCGACACTCTCGCGCGATACCCCGTCGAGCACCAGATCGTCGGCAGTGTCGAAACCTGTATCGAACGCGTACGCATGTACCAGCGGGAGCTCGGGGTTGAATACATGGTGCTGAACATGGGTTACGGCATGATGCCGCACGAGTTGTCGCTTGCTTCGATGCGGCGCTTCGCTGAAGGAGTAATGCCGCACTTTGCCGACACCCCCGAGCCGGCTGGCGCCACTGCCTGACCAGATATTGACCAACATCGGTGAAGGGATGTGTGATGAGCGAACTGAGCTTCGATGGACGCGTGGCGATCGTGACCGGGGCGGGCGGCCGGCCCAGCCTCGGTCGATCCTACGCTCACCTGCTCGCCGAACGCGGCGCAAGGGTGGTCGTCAATGACCTCGGCGTCGGACCGGACGGCCGCGGGGTCGTCAAGGCGAGCGCGGAGGCGGTGGCCCAGGAGATCAGGGATCTCGGGGGCGAGGCGGTCGGCGACACCAACAGTGTCGCCGAGGAGCCCACCGCCAGGGCGGTTGTGCAGACCGCGCTGGACACATGGGGCCAGGTCGACATCCTGGTCAGCAACGCCGGCGTTGCGATTCTCGCCGACTTCGACGAGATCAGCCCGACGGATATCCAGCGTGTCGTCCAGGTGCACGTCTACGGCAACATCTGGATGACGCGCGCTGTGTGGCCCCACATGAAGGATCAGGGTTACGGGCGGATCGTCTGTGCCTCGTCAGGCGCGTTCCTCGGCACGCGGTACGTGAGCATCTACGGAATGGCCAAGGGCGGCGTGATGTCGCTAGTGCGCGGGCTCGCGATCGAGGGTCGCAAGCACGGAATCAAAGCCAACACCATCGGGCCCGCCGCACTCACGATCGCGCTGACGACACTTTCCAAGGAATCCATGAGCCAGCACGCGCCGCCGGCCGAGCTGGTCGCTCCGATCGTGGCGTACCTGTGCCACGAGGAGTGTCCGTACAACGGGGGGTACTTCGAGTCTGGGGGCGGGCGTACGACACTCCGGCGTTTCGCCGAGACCAACGGTTATACGAACCCAGCGGTGACCCTCGAGGATATCCGGGACAACTTTTCGCAGATCATCGATTCGGAAGGGATCAACCTTGTCCCCGACCCGGATTTCAATCCGATGGGCGACGTGATCGATCCCAAGCCGTATCAGCCGGCCTGAGTCCGGCCTTCGGCGGACGCAAGCTCGCCGGTGGGCACCGGAATCGTGCCGGTGTCCGCCCCGCCGGCGACGGGCTTCCTCGCGAGGGCCAGTTGCCGCCTCAATAGCGCGAGCGTAAACGGGAGCACGGCTGCAGCGAGGCCCACGGCCGCCCACAGCGTGACGTTGTAGGCGTGGGCAACAGACGCTGAGGAGTGGTCTCCGTTGCCGGCCAGCTCGCTGGAGAGCAGCACCGCGATCGCGGCGGTCCCGATCGAAGACCCGATGCGCTGGATCACATTGTTCTGGGCTGATCCATCGGACAGCTGAGGCGGGGTCAGTTCCGAGAGCGCGGCCGCGATCAACGGGATCATCACGAGGCCGATGCCAAACCCGCGACCGATGAGGACTGCCACCGCGACACCGTGCGACGTGGAAGCCGTGAAGGTCGCGAGCGGGATGGTGAAGAGCGTCGCCGCCGCGGCGCCGATCGTCGCCAGCAGTCCGGCCGGGAGTCTTCCGGCGAGCCTGCCGCCCGCGTGGATCGCAGCGGCTGCGCCTATCCCCTGTGACGCGAACAACGTTCCCGCGAGCATCGGGCTCGCGTGCTGTACCTGTCGGAAGAACAGCGGCATGACCAGGTACGGGCCGAACACTGCCGCGCTGAACACGAACAGCGCGGCGCTCGCAAGCCAATAGGTGCGGTTTCGGAACAGCTTCAGGTCGAGCAGGGGCCGGGTGACGCGCAATGCGTGGAACACGAACTGCGCGATCAGTGCGAGTCCGAGCAGGAACAGGCCGCCGCCCCTGAACGACGCGAACGACGCACCCGCGGCGAGCTCAGTGCAGCCGTAGATCAGCAGGGGAAGGCCTCCGCCGAGCATCAGCAACCCGGTGAGGTCCGGTCGCCCGACCGGCTCCGTCGTCGGTTCCGGCAGGCGAGCCACCGCCAGTGCCAGACTCGCCAGCCCGATCGGGATGTTGACCAGAAAGATCCAGCGCCACGACAGGTGGTCGACCACGAACCCACCGAGGATCGGTCCGAGAATCGGGGCGATCACCGCCACCGACCCGAAGATCGACATCGCTTTCGCCATTCTGCTCGGTCCTGCCTCGCGGCTCAGGATCGTCTGGGCCACCGGGAACAGCACACCGGCGCCGACCCCCTGGACCGCGCGGAATGCGCAGAGAGACGGAAGCGACCACGCCGCTGCGCACAGCGCGGATCCAGTCGTGAACAGGATCAGCCCCGCGGTGTACACCCGGCTGGCCGAGAACCGGCGCGTCGCCCATCCCGTGAGCGGGATCGTGGCGGCGAGCGCCAGCAGATAGGTGGTCACAACCCACTGAACCGAGCCGACCGTGGCACCGAGGTGCGCCGCCAGCGATCCAAGCGCGACATTGACGACCGTCATGTCAAGCACGGACATGAAGACGCCGCCCGCGATGATCGCAAGCGTCTGGCGCAGGTGAGGATCGAGCTGGTTCGTTCGGCTTGAGTCCCGCATGGCGGTGATGCCAGTCGGCCGGTATGCTGGTGGTTGTATCCACCAAGCGCTTGGTTGATCTTATAGAGTCAATCTCGACAACGGGTAGGAGAGGAGCGCGGGAACATGGCCGGAGGATCCGAAACGTGGGTGATCACGGGCGCAGCGAGCGGGATCGGCCGCGCCGTGGCGCGCTCGGCGCATGCGAATGGGGCGACGGTGATTGCGGTGGATCTCGATGGCCCGGGCCTCGAAGCCCTCGCCCAGGAGCTTCAGGGAATCGGGACGGTTGAGGCCAACGTGTCCCTGTCTGAAGACGCCGATCGGGTGCTGGACGCGGCGCCGGCGGGCGTCAACGTCCTCGTCAACAACGCGGCGATCATGGACGGCATGATGCTCGTCGACGAGACACCCGACGACTTCTGGCAGCGCGTGGTTGCCGTCAACCTCACCGGGCCGTTCCTTCTGTCCAAGCGCGTCCTGCCCGGGATGATCGAGCGGGGCGGTGGTGTGATCGTCAACGTGTCATCGATCGCGGGGCTTCGGGGTGCGTTCGCGGGTGCCGCGTACACGGCTTCGAAGCACGGAGTCGTCGGACTCACGAAGAGCATGGCGTACACCTACCGCGAGGATGGAGTGCGTGCCGTGTGCGTGTGTCCTGGCGCGACCGCCCACGGCTCCAAGGGCGCCATCGAAGAAGGCTCGAGCTTCAGCGAGCGTGGCTTCATGCGTGTGACCGGCGGGCAGCTGCCGACTGTGATCGGCCATCCGGAGGACGTCGCCTCGGTCATCATGTTCGCCGCGAGCGATGCCGGCGTTCGACTGAACGGCGCGGTGCTCACCGCGGACGACGGTCTCGTGCTCTAAAGCTCGGCGGAGGTGTAGGCGCGGTCGGAGCCGCCACGTGTCAGGCTAGGCGCGAGCCGCGAGGGCGTTGTCGACACCCTACGACCTACGCGTGCTTGTAGTGACTGTCGTGGGCGAAGTGAACGGAGTCCGGGTTCAGGTCGCGGAGCTTCGCCGCCGACTGCCGCCAGACCTCGAGCCCGTCCTCGCCACCGTGGACCTGCATCTGCCACGCCGGATGGCCGGGCTTCATCTCGTCCGGGTCGTCCCAGATGTCCTCCGTGTAAAGGGCATCGCCGCAGAAGATGGTCCGGTGGGCGCCGGCCTCCAGGAGCACGCTTTGATGCCCTGGCGTGTGCCCTGGGGTGAACACGCACGTCAGCCCGGGTAGCACCTCGACGTCCTCGCCCTCCAGGAGTTCCAGCTTGGCGCCGGGGAAGTCCCACTCCTTCAGGCTTCTGGGCCCGTGTGGCTGGACACTTCGAACCCATTCGACCTCCGGCTGCTGCACCAGAAACGTGGCGTGGGGAAACATGTGGTTGTCCCCAGAGTGATCGCCGATGTGTGTGTTGATGATGTACCGCACGTCACCCGGTTCGATGCCGTGATCGGCCAGTGCCTCAACCGTCGTCCGACGGATCCACGGAAAGCGCATTTCGCCGAAGACCAGCTCGCCGGCGACTGCGTTCGGATCCTGGGTTGGATCGAACACGGCCAGTGTCGTCCCGAACCCGGTGTCGACCAGCGTCAGGCCCTTGGGGTGGTCGATCAGATAACCGTTGAACGGCGTCGCCGGGCCCAGCGGCCCAGCAATGCAACCCATGTACAGCCTGCGAACGTTCATTGGGTGCTCCCTGTAGCTGGTTCAGTTGACACACGTACTGCCCAAAAGAAAGCGGTCCGTGCAGCTGAGCCGCACGGACCGCTTCATCGAGCCTACAAAGAGGCTTGAGGTCTTAGAACTTCTCGGCCAGCGCCTGAGCGGCGGTGATCGGCTTCTTCAGCAGAAGCTTGACCTTTGCGCCACCATCGGTGAACGTCCAGATCTGGTAGTAGGGCATCGAGATCCGAGTCTGGCCGGTCGGGCCAGGCGCGTTGGGCGTCCACGGCGGCATGACGCCCTCCGTCTTGATGTTCTTTGCGTTCTGGAACGCGTGCATGACGGTCTTGGCCGTGATGTGGTTTGCATTCAGCGCGCCCGAGTTGACGAACTTCTGCAGCATCCATAGCGCCATCCATCCCTGCATGCCGAGGCTGCTCTGCTGAACCAGGGTGGCGTACTGATCATGCGTGGCTTTGTGATACGCCTTCAGCTGGCTGATGAACGTCGCGATCAGCGGGTTCGAGGTGTCCTGCAGCGGCAGGACGTTCCCGAACGAGATCACGTTCTGGATGTCCTGGGTCTCGCCCAGCGCCTTGACGGCCGCAGCCGACTGAAGGCCGGCGGCGGTGACCCACTTGACCTTCGAACCCATCGACCCCAGTGCCTGCACGACCTGCTCATCCTGCTGCTGACCCAGGAAGCTCTGAATCGCTCCCGGGCCGCCCTTCAGCGCCGACTGGACGTACGGCGAGATGTCCGGCACCGTCGCAGGGACGAGCGTCTGGCTGATCCAGGGGTTGTTGAGGCCCTTCGTCTGGCTCTGAATCAACGGGTAGAGCTGGGCCGCCGATGAGTTGTCGGCCCCGAGCATCGCCACCTTGTCGTGATGGAAGGCGAGATAGCCGTCGACCACGAGGTACCCCGGCAGAGTCGAGGTCATGATGAACTGGTTGGGGCTGTTGAGGGAGGTGCTGTCGTAGACAGTCTGGCCAACCTCAGGAATCCCGGCTTTGTTCATGGCCGCAGTCAGCTGCGGACCGTTCAGGTCACTCCCGCCGGCGAGCATGACGACCTTGTCCTGGACCATCTTCTGCGAGCAGGTGGTCGTCAGGTTCGGGTCATTCTTGTCGTTGCAGTAGTCAAGCTTCAACGGGTGCCCCTTGAAGCCGCCCGACGCGTTCGCGTTCCGGATGAACGCGGCGACGGCCGAGACGCTCGCCTGGGAATTGACGACCGGGCTCCCAGCGCCCGGCGTCACGACCCCGATCAAGATCGGCGACTTCTTCGCGGACTTCTTTGTGCTTGCAACTGCGCTCCCGCACACCGCAACCGCAAGCACGGTTAGCGCCGCAATGAACGCGGCACAAAGCTTCTTGTACATCCCTCGGTCTCCCTCCGTCCCCGAACATCAGAGACATTCGACTGGAAAGGCGCGTTTCGCAACTTACCAATCGCTTGTTTGGCTTGCTGATCGATGATACAGAGATCGATCGACGATGCAAGCGGGTTTTGGGTGCCCCGGGCCAGGATTTACCCGGGCGCGATGGTCCCACTGTTTCATGGCCCCGGAACCCGTCGGTTTCCCTTAAGTTTCGGTAAACAAACGCTTGGATGGCCAGTGACGGGAAATGCCTCCAACGAGCATGCTCTCGGTAATCCTGCCGACGGGTGGCGTTCGAGGGCTGCCTTTGAGGGACGCTCTGTCGGCCTGGATTGCGCGATTGGCCGAGCCACAGACCAATGTGGCTGTGCTACCAGCCGGCGCTGGCGCAGGGCCCGCCGGGCCGGTCGCCGCGCGCCAGACTGCGATTCTCGACCACGCTCGGTGCGGCTTGACACCGTCGCGCGCCCCACGGTAAGCTCGAATCACCTACCAAGCGTTTGACCGACGGATCGAGGAGAGGTGGGAGATTGCGTGGAAGCAGGTCGGCCAAGGCGGTTGGCGCGGATGGCGGTGGGCTGAGGATCAGCGCCGCAATGCCGCCTGGTCGCTCGCCGTCCCCCAACCCCCTTCGACCGGCGCGGGGCGTCGCCGTGCCTGATGCGTCCCTCCGGGAGCCTCGCGGCCGGTGACAAACTTCCTGCAGTTCGCAATCCTCGGCCTCGGCCTGTCCGCGATCTACTCGCTGATCGCCTCCGGGATCGTCCTCACATACCGGGGCGCCGGTGTCGTCAACTTCGCCCAGGGCGCGTTTGCGCTCGTCGGCGCGATCGTGTACTCGGGCATGCACTCGGCCGGCGTGTCAGCGGTGCCAGCGATTCTGCTCGCTGTCCTTGCCGGGGCGATGCTCGGATTCCTGACGCAGGCCTTGGTGATGAGGCCGCTGGCACAGGCCTCGGCGCTGACCAGGCTGATCGCGACACTCGCGCTGCTGATCATCATCGAATCGGCAGCGAATCTTCATTACAACGGCCTCTACAACTCGCAGGTTCCGTCATTCCTGCCGACCAGCACGTTCCACTTCCTCGGTCTCCAGTGGGAGTCCGACGATGTGATCCTGTTCGGCATTGCGGCTTGCCTCACGCTGGGGCTGTGGTTGCTGCAGTCGCGAACGCGGCTCGGGTTGGCGACGCGCGCCGCGGCGGAGAACGAAACGGCGGTCGCGGCGCTCGGCTGGTCGCCGAACCGCCTGGCCGGCGCGAGTTGGGTGCTTGGTGGAGCGTTGGCCGGACTGGCCGGGGCGTTGATCTCGCCGATCTCGGGGCTGGTCGTCGAGACTCTCGTTCTACTGGTTGTCCCGGGACTTGCCGCAGCTCTGCTCGGGCGCTTTGATTCCTTTTGGGGAGCCTTCGCCGGGGCAACGCTGATCGGGGTCGGCCAGTCGCTGATCATCCAATACGTGTCATGGACGGGAGCCGGGGATGCGCTTCCGTTCCTGGTGATCATCGTCGTGATGATCGTCACCGGCCGCGCCGTGCCGATCCGAAGTCACGTCTATGAACGTCTTCAGAGCATCGGTCGAGGCGCGATTCGCCCCGGCCCGGTGATTGTTCTGACGGTCGTCACTCTGCTGCTGATCCTGCTCGTCTTCAACCTGAACTGGCTCGATGCGGTCACGGTCTCCTTCTCGACTGCGATCGTGCTCTTGTCGATCGTCGTCCTGACCGGCTACGCGGGGCAGGTGTCGCTGGCGCAGTACGCGATCGCCGGCCTTGGCGCATTCATCGCCGGGCGACTGGCGTCGACCACCGGCGTCCCATTCTGGGCGTGCTGTCTGATCGGCGTGCTCGGAGCCGCGCCCTTGGGCGCAATCTGCGCATTACCCGCTCTGCGAACCCGCGGCGTGAGCCTGGCCGTGATCACGCTGGGGATCGCCGTTGCTATCAACTCCATGCTGTTCAACAACGTCAATGACACCGGTGGCTTCCAGGGCACCAACGTTGGCTTCATTCATCTGTTCGGGCTTGACATCGATTCGCTCAGTCATCCAACTCGCTACGCCGTGTTCGTGTTCGTGCTGTTTGTCATCGCGGCTCTCGGAGTGGCCAACATCAGACGTGGCTCGGTCGGGCGTCGGATGATCGCGATCCGCGAGAACGAGCGGGCCGCCGCGTCACTCGGGATCCCGGTCATCGTCACGAAGCTCGAGGCGTTCTCCGTCGCCGCGGTGATCGCCGCGATCGGCGGCATCGCGATCGCGTTCAGGAACGCGTCGATCATCTATACGAGCTTCGATCCGCTGACCTCCATCAATATGGTCGCCTACGCGGTGATCGGAGGGGTCGGCTCGGTGATCGGACCGCTCGCCGGATCGACACTCGCCGACGGTGGCATCGGGTCACTGTTCAACGGGATCCTCAGCGGGATCGGCACGTACATCGCACTGATCGGTGGCGTCGCGCTACTGGTCACAGTTGTATTGAACCCCGACGGAATCGTGACAGCGACGCGGGAGGGATTCAACCGCCTGATGGCAGCGCGCGCCTGGATCCGGAAGGTTCTTTCCCTGGGCCCGGTCAAGGCGTTCCTGAGACCGGTCCGGACCAAGGTGCGGCTGGCGGACGGCGGCAGCGAGCGGGCGGTAACGGCACGGAAGCTCGTGGTCCGCGACCTCTCGGTGCGGTTCGGCGGTGTCGTGGCGGCGAACCGCGTCGGGTTCGAGGTCGATCCTGGCGAGATCGTCGGCCTGATCGGTCCAAACGGCGCCGGCAAGACGACGGTGATCGACGCGATCACCGGCTTCGTCAGGTATGACGGCCAGGTCGAGCTGGATGGGCGCAGCCTGGGTCGAGCCTCAACGCACCGGCGGGTGCGGCGCGGGATCGCCCGTTCGTGGCAGTCGCTCGAGCTGTTCGAGGACGTTACCGTCGGCGAGAACATCCAGGCCGCCAGCGAGAGCGGCGCCCGCCGGCCGTGGGATGCCGCGAGGAGCCTGTTCGCGCCTCGGGTCAAGCCGTTGACGAGCACGGCGACGGCCGCCGTCAACCAGTTCAGGTTGGAGGACGACCTCGACCGGATGCCGACCGACCTGTCCTATGCCCGCAGGCGGCTGCTCGGGATCGCTCGTGCGGTGGCACTGCAGCCGAGCGTGCTGTTGCTGGACGAGCCGGCGGCTGGACTCGGAACGCACGAGACCCAGGAGCTCGGCGCTCTGATCAGGCAGCTGGCCAAGGAGTGGGGGATGGGGGTCCTGATAATCGAGCACGACGTAGATCTGGTGATGAGCATCTGCGACAGGATCGTCGTCCTGAACTTCGGCAACGTCATCGCCACGGGTACCCCACGGGAGGTCCGCGCCAATGAGGCCGTCGTGGCCGCCTATCTCGGCGAAACCGAAGCCGAAGCGGCTGCAGAGAAAACTGGAGCTGATCCCGATCTGATGCGTGCGATCACGTGAGCGCGCTGCTTCAAACCAAGGATCTCGCGGTCGGCTACCAGGGCAACCCGGTCGTTCGCGATCTGAATCTCGAGGTGAAGGCCGGCGAGGTCGTGGCGATCCTAGGCTCGAACGGCGCCGGTAAGACGACGACGTTGATGGCGATCGCTGGAAGGCTCAAACCGCTTACGGGCTCGATCGCGTTCGATGGCCGCACCGACCGCAAGCCGCTGCACACCCGCGCGCGCGAGGGGCTGTCGTTCGTGACCGAGGAGCGGTCTGTGTTCATGCGCTTGTCGGCGCGCGACAACCTGCGCGTCGCGGGCGTCGAGCCGGAGGACGCGTGCGCGCTGTTCCCGGAGCTAAAGCCGCTGCTCCGCCGGACGGCGGGCCTGCTCTCAGGCGGGGAGCAGCAGATGCTCACCCTCGCGAGGGCGCTCGCACGCAAGCCGAAGCTCCTCCTCGCCGACGAGCTGTCCCTCGGGCTGGCGCCGATGGTGGTGGTTCGTCTGCTCGATGCTGTTCGAAACGCAGCCGCGAGCCGGGACGTCGGTGTGTTGATGGTCGAGCAGCACGTGCATCAGGCGCTCAAGTACGCGGATCGCGTCTACGGAATGCGGCGCGGTGAGGTGATCCTCACCGGGACGCCCGACGAGGTGCGCTCGGGCATCGATCGGCTCTTCGTCAGCCGGGTCTGATGACCCTGGCACCGGCCGACCTTGTAGAGGTCGAGGCGGTCGAACAGCTCGAGGCGGGCGCGGCTCGCGGGTCGCTGCGTCATCCGCACATGCCCACGGTGACGCTGACAGACGACTCCAAGGCGCGCGCGGATTGGGAGGTGTTCGAGTACGTCGAGCGTGCCGACGGCGCAGAGCCCATCCGCCGGCATGTCTACTCGAGCGTGGCGGCTGAGTATCGGCGCCACCAGGGCGGGTGGGTTGCGAAATCGCGCCGGCCGACCCGGCTGCGCGTTGACGATGGCGCTCGATTGTTCCCCGACCGCCGGCCTCCCGCTCGCCTGACAGACGGCTGGTTGTCAGACGCAGCGCTGCCCGCGGGGGAGCAACTGGCCGACCTGGAGGCGATCAAGCAGCTCAAGGCGCGGTACTTCCGCTACCTCGACACCAAGAATTGGGCCCGCTGGCGAGAGGTGTTCGCACGATGCCACGTTCAACGTCCCGCCGGTCGTCTCAGGACAGGTCGGCGGCGAGGCCTTCGTCGATCGAGTGTCCAGGGACATGGCCGGCACCATCACGGTTCACCACGGGCATGCCCCGGAGATCCGGTTCCTCGACTCAGATCGTGCCGTCGGCACCTGGATCCTGGGCGACTACGTCGAGTTCCCGGCCGCGGGGGACAGCGGGGCGCCCTCCGGGATCCGTGGCTACGGGCACTACGAGGAGCGCTACAGGAAGGAGCAGGACGGATGGAAGATCGCCGAACTGCGCCTGAGCTATCTGCGGATCGATCCGCTGGTACGCCGGCCGATTGCCCAGCCGGATGACCTCGAATGCGTGTCGGACGGATGGCTCCCCCCTCGAGCGCTGCCGGCCGGCGAGCAGCTTGTCGATCTGCACGAGATCAAGCTCATCACACATGCGCATTTCCGGCGGCTCGATACCGAGCAGACAAGTGGGGGCACCACCTCGCTGCATCACCTGCACATGCCGGAGGTCCGGTTCGCGGAGCGGGACCGGGCGCGGGCGATCTGGGCACTGTTCGATCTCGTCGAGCGCCAAGACAATGGTGTCGCCCGTTACGGCCACCTCGAAGCCGAATACGTCCGGACCGACGGTGTCTGGACGATCGCGGAGCTGCGCCGGCGCCCGCTGCGGGACGATCCCCTGCCCGCGGGGCGGCCGATCGAGGCAGCCCCGCGTCAGTGAGCCGCAGAGAGATCTCCCCGACGGTCGCGCGGAAACGTTGACGACCAATCGCTTGGTTGGTTATCATCGCCTGCATGAGGGCAGCGAGCGAACGAAAGGCATGGGTCTGAGCGATGGAGTTTGGGATCAACATGATCAACTCGAATCGAGTTGGCGATCCGCCGAGCAAGGTTCTGGACGAGTACCTCCAGACAGCGGTCGTCGGGGAGGAGCTCGGTTACAGGTCGATCTGGACCACCGAGCACCACTTTGCAAGCAACCGTGACTACCGCCCGTTCGGCGTATCTGAGGACGTGTACCCGAGCGTCGATTACGACATGGCGTCGGATCCAATGACGCTTCTGAGCTGGGCGGCGGCCAAGACCACGACGCTGCGCGTCGGCACGGCCGTGTCGATCCTCCATTGGGACCATCCGGTTCGCACTGCTGAGCGGGCGGCCCTGCTCGACGGCCTTAGCCACGGCCGCCTGGAGTTCGGCGTCGGCCGAGGGCTCGGCTTCCGCGAGGCGCAGGTGTTCGGAGTGCCTTCGGACCCCGGGGACAACGAGCGTCGCTATCACGAGGCGATCGAGATCATCCAGCGTGCGTGGACCGGAGAGTTCTTCGAGTTCGACGGCGAGTTCTACAAGGTGCCGAAGCTGGCGATCACTCCACAGCCCGAGCGCGAGCTGCCACTGATCATCGGCAGCGCGAGCAACTCCAGCGCGATCTGGGCCGCCAGGCACAACCTCCCTTACGCGACGATCACGTGGCCGCTGGTCGAGGTCAACAACTACAAGCAGAAGCGCATCGAGTATCTCGCTGCCGGCGAGGAGGCCGGCTTCGACGTGTCGGAGCATCTCTGCCCTCACTTCCTCTACATGTATTGCGGCGAGACCGACGAAGAGGCGGCCGAGGTGGTCGAGCACCTCATGACGCAGTTCCAGTACATCAACGAGCATCACTACGAACTCGCGCGACAGCATGCCGAGAACGCCGTCGCCGCGGTCCGTGAGCAGCATTCGGGCACGGCCGCCGTCAGCGAAGACATCGCGGCACGGATGAAGGAGCTCGCGGTACTCCCGGTCGCCTTCCACATCGTCGGGAGCCCGGAGACGTGCATCGAGCGTGTGCGGATGTATGAGGAAGAGGTCGGCGCCAACTACCTGGTGCTGAACATGGGCTACGCGAAGATGCCCTTCGACATGCACATCGCGTCGCTTCGCCGCTTCGCCGAGAAGGTCATGCCCCACTTCCCGTCGACGCTCGCCGCCGCGGGCGCGGCGGCCTGAGCCCGCTACGCGGGAATCGGAACTCTGATGCCACGATTGGACGGCAAGGTTGCGGTCATCACCGGGGCCGCCAGCGGCATGGGCCGCGCCGCAGCGGAGCTGTTCACGACGGAGGGCGCCGCGGTCGTGGTCGGCGACGTCAACGAGGAACAGGGCGAGGCGGTCGCCGCCGGGTGTCGCGAGCGCGGCGCGCGGTGTGTATTCCAGCGAACCGATGTCGCCATCGAGGGCGACATCCAGGCCGCCGTCGCACGTGCCGCCGACGAGTTCGGCGGCCTGCACATCATGATCAACAACGCCGGGATCGGCGGGCCGATCGGTTTGGATACGTCGATCGACGACTGGGATCGCGCGCATGCGGTCATCTTGCGGGCGGCATGGCTCGGGATGAAGCACGCGGTGCCGCTGATGCGCTCGGCCGGGGGCGGCGCGATCGTCTCGACCGCGTCCGACAATGGCATCAGGTCCCTGCCGCACACGCACGCATACACCAGCCTCAAGGCTGGTGTGATCAAGCTCACCGAGAGCGTGGCGCAGGTCGTCGGTCCCGATCGGATCCGTGTGAACGTGATCGCGCCCGGGTGGATTCGGACACCAATGCTCGAGGCCGGCCTATCCGGGTCGGAGGAATTCAGGCAGCAGATGCTGAGCGGTGCCCAGCCGCTGCCGATGGTGGGTAGTCCGCTTCACATCGCCAGGGCGATGCTGTTTCTCTGCAGCGATGACGCCGAGTTCATCACCGGCGTCTGTCTGCCGGTAGACGGCGGATGGCTGACCCAGGGCTACCAGAACCCCGGCACGGAGAAGGCCTTCCAGGAGATCGCTCGCGGCGCTGGCGACTCCGCATCACAGGCGACGTCGGCTGACTGGCTGGCGGACCGGGCGAGCGATTGAGCGCCGCGCCGGCCGGGAGCTCCGGGCCGGCTCCGATCCGGCGATGATCGACCTTGGGGTCGGCCTGTGGACGATGCGCAGCACCGCGCGCCGTCCGGCCGCCCACCCGTTCCTCTATCGCTGCCTCCAGGAAGACGCGAAGCTCGCTGAGGTGCTCGGGTTCCACTCGCTTTGGCTTGCCGAGCATCACTTCTCGTACGACGGCTGGTGCCCGGCCGTGCTGACCGCGGCCGCGACCGCGCTGGGAGCAACCAAGCGGCTCCGCGTCGGAACCGGGATTCACCTTCTGCCGCTCTGGGACGTCGCGAGCGAGCGCTCTGCGGTCGACACGCTGGCGCGGATCGGTGGGCGGCGGCTCCTACTTGGCGTCGGACTCGGTTACCGCGATGCCGAATACCACGGGTTGGGAGTCAACCGCCGCCTGCGTGGGCGGGAGATGGACGCCACCCTCGATCAACTGCTTGGTGGCTGGTCGGCGCCACCGGGCGGTCCGCCGGTGCTGATCGGAGGCTTTTCGGAGGCGGCACTTCGTCGTGCCGGGAAACGCGGTCTCGGGATCTTCCTGCCGTTCTCAATGGACCGGACCCAGCTGCAGAAAACAATCGAGCGCTACCGCGCCGAGCTGTCCGCCGCCGGTCAAACTGCCGGCCGGGTCGCGATGATGAAGTACGTGTGGCTGACCGACGGAGCTCGTTCCTCGCGAGATCAGGCGAGACGGACGATCATCGCGTCGGCTCGCGAGTACACCGGCGCTTGGTTTCCGCTGCGCGGCCGGATCGGCTTTGACGCGCCGGATCTGCTCGAGCAACAACTGCGACGCGCCGCTGACCACGCCCTGATCGGATCGGCGGCTGAGATCGCCCACGAGCTCGGCGAGCTGGTGAGCGCGGGGGTTGACCTGGTGGTCCTGATGGTCACGCGCGACGATACCGGCGTCGACCACCGCCGGCAGATGGCGATGATCGGCGAGCAGGTGCTTCCCCGGGTCGCCTCCCCGTGCGCGTAGGGCTGGTCATTCCGATCGACCCCGTCGAAGCGTGGCCGGATGGCCCGGATCCCGTTTGCCGCGAGGCCGAGGAGCTGGGTCTTGACCTCGTGCTTCTGCAGGGCGACCGGACGGGCGGGCAATCGGCCGCGGCCCTCACCGCCGCGGCCTTCCTGGCCGCGCGCACGACGACAATCAGGATCGCCGCGCTTGCGCCCGTAGGGCCGAACCCCGTCCTGATCGCCGAGCAGGCGGCCGTTGCCGACAACGCCGCCAACGGCCGGGTGCACCTTGTGATCGACGGCGCCCGGGCGCCTCAATCGATGCTGGCGGAGACGGTCGAGGTCGTGCTCAGCGCAACCGGTCCAAGGCCGTTTCGATATCTGGGAGAGCACTGGACGATCCCGGCGGAGGCGTCACCGGAATCTGAGCTGGCCGTGACGCCAAAGCCTGCACAGCTTGAGCTGCCGATCTGGTTGATCGGAGCGAACGCAGCCGATACCGCGCGCCGGTTCGGCCTGAGCCATGTCGCGGCTGCCGAGACCTCGACGGACGCCGCGGCGGACGATTGGAACCAGACCGCGGCGACGCTCGGACCGGGGGTGCGGCGTCTGCGGCGTCCGGCGATTCGTCGCCTCGAGTGCGACCGGGAGGGCAGGTTCGACGCCGTCGCGCTGCTGCGCAGGCTGCGGTCCGAGGCAGGCGCGTGGGGCCTGGACACGGTGCTCATCCGCCTGCCCGAGGCGCTTACGGCCGACGCGCGACGCGACGCGGTCCGGCGGCTCGCGTCCCGGGTGCGACCCCAGCTGCAGGTCCAAGCGATCCCGGAGCGTCTCCAGGCCGAGTGGGACCGGCGGCTATGACCGAGAGATCAGAATGAGCGCGGCAGGCCGAAGCTCTCGGCTAGGAAGTTGCGCCCCATCTCGTTGTTGATCGGCGCAACCCGGTACAGCCGCATATCTCGCCAGTATCGCTGCATGTCGTACTCGAGAGCGTAGCCGTAGCCGCCAAGGACCTGCATCCCGCGGTCGGCCCCCGCGAAGCATTGCTCGGACGCCACGAGCTTGGCGAGCGTCGATTCGACACCGCAGGGGCGGCCCTGGGCCTGCAGCCACGCTGCGCGATAGGTCAACAGGCGCGAGATTTCGAGCCCGGCGTAGGTGTCGGCGATCATGTGCTGGACCGCCTGCATCTGCCCCAGCGGCTTGTCGAACACGATGCGCTCCTTGGCGTAGGCGACCATATCGTCGAGCACGCCCGCCAGCGCACCGGTGCAGTTCGCACCGTTCATGATCCGCTCGCTGTTCAACGTCGGCGCCAGGACGTCCCAGCCGCCATTCACTTCGCCGATGACGTCCTGATCCGGGACGAACACGTCGTCGAGCTGGATCTCGCAGCTTCCGAGTGACCGCATCCCAAGCTTTGGGATCGGGGTCGCGGTCACACCTTGGGTCTTCGCGTCGCAGAAGAACACAGTGATCCCCTCGAACGATCGCCGAGTGTCGGTGTCCGTCCGCGCCACGAGGAACAGGCGGTCCGCGACGTGGGCGAGCGTAGACCACATCTTCGTGCCGTTGATGACCCAACCGCCGTTGGTCCGCTTCGCGCGCGTACGCATCGTTCGCAGCACGTCTGTGCCGCCGCTGGGTTCGGTCATCGAGATCGCGCACATCAGCCGGCCGGCCGCGAGCTCGGGAAGGAACCGCTGCTTCTGCTCCTCGGTCCCCGATGTTGCGATTGCCTTGCCATCGAACAGAGCGATGCCCAACAGCCAGTAGAGCCCGGCGAGCGTCCTGGACAGCTCCTCGTCGAGAATCACCTGCTCGATGATGCCGCCGCCCTGGCCACCGTATTCCTCGGGGAGTCCCACGCCGGTCAGCCCGTGTTCGCCGAACTTGTGCCACAGATCCCACGGAAACTCCTCGCGCGCCTCCGCCTCGCGGCAGTAGTCCTTCGTGAACTCCCGGTTGACGAGCTCCCTGATGGAGCGCTGGAACATCTGCTGCTCGTCGGTCAACTCGAAGCTCAGGCCCGAGGACGTCGCGAGCTCATCCATGGGGAAACTGTAATCGAACTACGCCCTGCATGACAATCGATTGGTAGGTCGCAGCTAGTCTCCACGCTTCAAGCGATTCAGTCATTCACGCGTTGATGGCTTCAGGCGTCTGGCTGCGGGCGCGACCCTTCAGCCCGGACATCCGCCATGGCCAGGCCCTCAAGGGCCAGGCCATGGCTCACCCCGGTCCCCATCAGGAGGTGCTCCCGCTCGACGATGTTGAGGCACTCGCGCGTGTAGCGGAGCAGCGGGAGCGGCCGCCGCGCCCAATCGAGCGCGAGCTCCCACGCCCGATCACGCAGGCCATCTGCGGGGACGAGCTCGTTGATGAGGCCCAGGCGAAGCCCCTCCTGCGCGCCGATCTCCTGTCCGGTCAACAGGAAGTACTTGCCACGACGCGGGCCGAGCAGATACGGCCAGATCAGATGGGCGCCATCTCCGGGCACGGCGCCATGGATGAAGTGAGCCTTGTCAGCGAACACCGCGGTGTCGCTTGCCAGCACTGCGTCCGCCAGCAGCGGGATCTCCGCGTGGACGAAGGCCGGCCCGTTGACGGCGCCGATCACCGGCACATCGAGGTCGAGCAGGCTCTTGAGCAGCCGCTTGCCCTCCCACCAGATGGTGTTCCAGCCGGGCTCCCGCGCGAAGCTCCGCACGTCCAGGGCGGTGCAGAACTCCGGTCCGGTCCCCGTGACGATCACAACCTTTGTCTGCGTGTCGGAGCCGACCTCGATGAGCGCCTCACCGAGCTCACGATGGACGACCGCATTCCACTGCAGCGGACCGTCGGCGAAGTGCAGCCGAATCTCCGTGACGCCATCGCGAGAGGTGACAATGACCTGTTCGTAACTCGTCACCAGTTGCTCTCCTCGCTGGCCGTCAGTTGGCGGCTCGGAGCCGCTCGCAGGAACGCGGCGGCGCGTTCACCGATCATGAAGCAGGTGAAGTTCGGATTGTTGGCTACGTTGCGCGGAAACACGCTTGCATCGGCGACGGTGAGCCCCTCGATTCCGTGAACCGCCAACCGCTCGTCGACGACGCTGCCGATCGCGCAACCACCGGCGGGATGCGCACCCGTGCCGAGGCCGCGGAGCGCCGACTCTCGCGGGGTGAGCTGCGCACGCGTGTCCCGGACGCCAGCTGTGCGGAACGACGGCGTCTCCAGTAGGCGCTGCCAATCGGCCATCGCGGCGTCAAAGCCGCCGGCGTCGAGAAAGCGCTCGTAGCCATGGAAGATCTCGGGCGGCTCACCGGGATCGGCGGAACGCAGGCGGATGTAGCCGCCCTCCGGTCCGTCGGTGATGGCCATACAGAGGCTGAGCGCGGCGACTCCCTGCTCCTCGTCGAGTGGGACCGGCAGCGTCCACCAGCCGCAACCGCGGACGACCGCGGCGAAGCAGGGCCAGCCCAGCATCACGTGCTCCGGATCCAGACGCACGATCAAGGACGTTGCAGGATGCTCCATCAGGCCCTGCCCGACCGGTAGATCGACCAGCGGTTCGATTCCGAGCAGGCGCAGCTCGTGGGCGGGTCCGATCCCGGAGCGAAGCAGGATCGGCGCGCTTCCGTACGCGCCGGCCGAGAGCACGACGTCGTCGCCTTCGGCGAAGTGACATCTTCCTGAGGCGTCGATCCACCTGATTCCGGCAACGCGGTCGCCGCGCAGTACCAGGCGATCGACGAGCGCGTTCGCCTGGACCACGAGGTTGTTGCGTTCACGCGTAGGCCGGAGATACGCGACGTTGCTGGACTGGCGGATCTCGTTGCGGCGATTGCGCGGCCACGGCCCCGTAACGCCGTCCCACGCGGTCGGCGCGTCCATGTCCTCGACGTACTCGAATCCGAGGTCGAGCGCGCCCGCGACGAGCAGGTGGTCGAACGGCAGCCAGCGGTCGCGGGGGTAGGTCATGATCGGCACCTCGCGACGAACGGCGTCGTAGAACGGCTTGACGTCCGACCATCCCCACCCGACCGCGCCGCACCCCTCCCAGCGGGCGAAGTCCTCAGGTCGGCCCTGCACGAACACACATCCGTTGGTCATGCCGCTACCACCGACCAGACGGCCGCGCATCAGTTGAACGCGCCGGCCGTTGGAGAGCGGCTCCGACTCGAAGCCCCAGTCGAGCTCGGCCGTCGGGGTGGCGATCCCGGACCAGTACTCACCGAGCATCGATCCGCCCGAGAACATCGTGCCTCGCCCGCGAGGATGATCCGGGAGGTCCGGCCCGGCCTCGAGCAGGAGGACGCGGCACGCTGCGTCCTCGGACATCCGGGCGGCGACGACGCCGCCCGACGATCCTCCTCCGACGACGATGACGTCGTACGCTCCGCTCGTCACATCGCTGGCCTGGGCAATAGACGTCGGCGTACGACTCAAGTTCGCGACCTCAACCTGCGACCGCTGCCGGTTCCGTCCAGCGTTGCTTCAACGCCGTCAAGCCGGGCGCGAACACCTCGTGCGACATGTACTGCTCCCAGTGCTCGACCTGGTTCCACTGTGCGTCGAAGGTTGCGCTCCACTCGACCAATGCGTGACCGGCGTCGGTCACCGGCGTCACGCGCATCGTCGCCAGATGGTTCTTGATCGGGAAGATCGGCTCCGGCATCGTGTAGCTGAAGCAGCGGTCACGATCGGACATCGTCACCAGCCGCTCGCGAATCCGATGCTCGCCGAGCACCCTCACCGCCGATACCTGATCCCCTGCCTTGCCGTCCTCGATCTCGCTCGAGCTGGCGACCGGCAGCCATGACGGGAGAGAGTTGAAGTCGCGCAACAGCGCCCATACCTCGTCGGCGGATGCGGGCACGACGGTACTGGCGTAGGCACGGGCCATCGGGGCCTCCGGGTCAGAGCATGTGGCCGAGCTTCGCGCGCTTGGCGGTGAGGTAGCGAGCGTTCTCGGCGTTGGGTTGGGTGATCAGGGGGACGCGCTCGACGATCTCCAGGCCGTAGCCCTCGAGTCCCGCGCGCTTCGCCGGGTTGTTGGTGAGCAGGCGCATCTTCGACACTCCGATATCGACGAGGATCTGCATGCCGATTCCATAGTCGCGTCTGTCGGTCGGGTGCCCGAGCGAGAGGTTGGCTTCGACGGTGTCGAGCCCATCGTCCTGCAGCTCGTACGCATGCAGCTTCTCGATCAGTCCGATTCCGCGGCCCTCGTGACCGCGCAGGTAGACGACGGCGCCACGGCCCTCGGATGCGACCATCTCGATCGCCGCGTCGAGTTGCTGGCCGCAGTCACATCGGCGCGAGCCGAACACGTCTCCGGTGAGACATTCCGAATGGACGCGGACCAGCGGCGGCGGCCCGTCCCGCAGGTCGCCCATCACGATTGCCATGTGCTCGCGACCGTCCAGCATGTCCCGGTAGCCGTACGCGGTGAATTCGCCCGGGCCGAGCGGCATCCGAGCCTGACCGACCCGCTCGACTAGGCGCTCGTTCCGGCGCCGGTACGCGATCAGGTCGTCGATGGTGATCACCTTCAGCCTGTGCCGCTCCGCGAACTCGAGCAGGTACGGAAGGCGGGCCATCTCGCCGTCGTCGTCGGCGATCTCGCAGATCACGGCCGCCGGCTCATGCCCCGCCAGCCCGGCGAGATCGACCGATGCCTCCGTGTGACCCGCGCGATTGAGCACGCCCCCTTCCTGGTACACGAGGGGGAACACGTGGCCCGGTTGCCGGAACGCATCGGGGGCCGCCTCACCTTCGGCGAGTGCGCGGATCGTCCGCGCTCGGTCGGCGGCCGAGATTCCCGTAGTGGTCCCGTCGGCGAGATCGACGCTCACACAGAAGGCAGTCCCGTGGGGGTCGCGATTGATCGAGACCATCGGCGGGATCCCGAGCTCGCACAGGCGGGAACGCATCATCGGGACGCAGATCAGGCCCCGCCCATGGCGCGCCATGAAGTTGACGTCGGCCGGAGTCACGGCGTCGGCCGCCATCACCAGATCGCCTTCATTCTCACGATCGGAGGCGTCGACGACGACGACCATTCGCCCTGCGGCGATGTCGCCGATCGCCTCGTCAATCGGGGAAAGACCGATCTCGGCTCGCCGGCGGGGGAGGGGGATCAGGTCAGCGCGGCCGACGAGTCCGTCGATGCATCCCTCTGGTCCTTGATCGCTCACTCAGCACCTCGCCTCGTTCGGAATGACCGCAGCGTGCGGTCGAGGATAACGGCTTATCCTGAAAAATCAACCATTCGGTTGGTCGAACAAGAGGGCCTGTCCGGGTCTGGCGCCAGTGCCATCCGACGGCGCACCGCCGCCGCACCGCGAGCATCAGCTCGATCAGTTCGGAGAGAGGACGCCGTGCCCGAAGTCAACAAAGAACGACAGGTGACAGGCACGCGACCGGCGATCTGCGACACGCGCGCGCTACTAGTCCACAACCGATCGATTGGTTGCTTCCGGCCGTTGCCTTGACTATGTTCTCCACCGTGCTCAACGTCGTCTCGACGATGTCGGCCGAGGCTCCAGCGGTCGACTTGGAGCGTTGCCATTTCACGGGTGGTGTCCGTGTGAGAGACATAACAGCGGATGTCGGCGGTCAGGAGATCAAGCTGATCTGCGTCCATTTCGACGCAGGAGCGCGGTCTCGACCACATCTTCATACTGAGCACGACCAGTACCTGATCTACATCAGTGGCACTGGTGTTGTTGCGATGGACGGCGGCGAGGACGTCCTTGTGTCGGCCGGCAGCGTCGTATGTCTGCCGCAGGGGCACCTTCACATGCACGGTGCGAGCGACGATGGTCCGGCCTCGCACTTGTCCTTCCTGGTTGACTACTCGGACCTCGTCTGGGACCGCCCGGTCCCCGACACATGGCGCCACTTCATGTCGAGATGAAGATCCGAGGCCGCCTTGCGTTCAGACCTGGTTCCTGGGTGCACGCGCAGCGCAGGTAGAGCTCTGTGTTGCGGTTCGGCTCGACCGCTTATGGCGTGGCTAAGGCTAGGCGCCGGTGAAGCGAGCCGAGGACATGAAATTGGTGTCGTAGCTGCTGGTGCCGTCGAGGGCCAGGTCGGCGAGCATTTCGCCGATGACGCCGGAGAATTTGTAGCTGGTCCCAGAGCAGCCGCAGCCATAGACGACCTGCGGGAGCGCTGGGTGCGACTCGACGATGTACTGCTCGTCGGGGGTCATCGTGTACATGCAGGTGATCACGTGGGTGACAGGACCGCTCGCTCCGGGCATGTACTCGTCGAGTACGGCGCGCAGGTAGTCGATCTCGGCGGCATCGACGGCGCGGCGGATGGTGCGAGCGGTGGTCGCTTGACCTTCATCGTGCCGTCCGATCTTGAGGCCGAGACGTTCGACGGAGGGTATGCCATAGAACGAGCCCTCGGCCACCATGAGCCGGAAATCGGGCGCTCCGCGCTCGGCGGTCCAGATCTCGGGACGGGTGGGTGCGAAGTACGCATTCACGATGCGAACAACCTGGAGAGGTAATTTGAAGTCGTCGAGTAGTTCGCTCGACCATGGCCCGGCTGCCAGCACGAGGCGGTCAGCGCGGTATGTTTCAGTCGCTGTGGTGACGGCGACGCCGCAGCCATCGGCTCGCCAGCCGCTGACTGCCTCGGGGCGCCGGATTGTTGCGCCGTGCCGCTCGGCAACTTCGAGGTGGGCCGCGATTCCCACCTCGGGACGGAGGAATCCCCCGTTGGCTTCGTACGTGGCCACCATGCCGTCTCGTAGGTTGAAGCCAGGGAAACGCTCGCGCAGCGCCGTCTCGTCGAGCAATTCGCATTGGTTGCCGACGGTCGATTCGTAGGTGAAAGCGTCAACGATCTGACGCTCGTCAACCGGTGCCCGGTGGCGCAGATGTCGCGCTGTACCCGCGGGCGAATCTGCCAGTACGACCTCGCCGATCAGGTTCATGATGTTTTGGCCCGACTCTGCTTCTAATTCGCGCCACAGCTCAAACGCGCGGCCGGCCATCTGGTCGAGTTCAGGGCGAACAGCAGATCGCCGGATCATGCGGTGATGGCCGTGCGACGAACCTTCGTGGTGACCCAGTGGATACATGTCGAGTCCCAGAACTGCCTGCCCGCGCTTTGCGAGTTGGTAAGTTGCGCCAGCCCCCATCGCGCCGAGTCCGACGACGATCACATCGTGCGTGGTCGCGGTCATTGGCGGAATCGATCGACGTCAGGAATTCGCTTATCGTGAGCCTGCGGCGGGCGGACCGTCCCAGGCGTTCTCACTGAGTGAATACGGATAGGGGGAGGAATGCAGAGACGATGTAGTTGGGCTCGTCGACGATCTCGCTGATCCGTAGGTCGACGGCGGCACCGCTGATGCAGTACGCCTGTTCGCGGGTGACGCCGTGCTCCGTGACGAGATGGTCGAGCATGTAGCGCACCGCGTTCTGGGAGTTGGCGAACAGGTCGGGCCCATGCGCGGTCGTCACGTAGTAGCCGGCGGTGTCGGCGCGGGTCAGCGGCCGCGCCGCAGTCCGAAACCGGAGCTCCGGCATCGGCGTGCGGTCTGCGGCCGGTTCCAGGTCGAAGCGGAGGGTGACCGTCATCGGGGTCTCGATCCCGGTGCCGTTGACCTCGCCGTCGCCTTGGGCGGCGTGGCAGTCGCCGCAGGAGAACAGCCCGGCGGGGTGCAGGACGGGCAGCTGCAGCCGTGCCCCCGGCGTCAGCTGGCGGATGTCGATGTTGCCGCCGTTGCGTCGGGGTGGCGCGGTGTCGAAGCGGCCGTCCTGGTCGAGCGCGACGCCCATCGTGCCGCAGAACGGCTCGTAGGGGATCACGATCTGCTCGTCGAAGATGCAGCGGTCGCCGACGAGTTGGTAGTGGTGGATGTACGGCTCAGTGAAGTCGTCGGCGAGCAGCCCGAACCCGGGAATCACGCCGTTCCAGCCCCAGCCGCCGTGCTCGAGCGAGATGATCTCGATCACGAGCACGTCGCCTGGCTCGGCGCCGCGGATCGCGACCGGGCCGTTGAGCGCGTGGATCAGCTCGGAGCGCAGCCGGCCGAGGTGCTCACTGCGGCTCTCGGGCGTGATTTGGCCGGTGCCCTCGCGCGTCTTGAACACGACGGTGTCCCCGGGGTCGATCTCGACCCGTGGCGGCAGCGTGCGGTCCCAGAACGCGTGGGGCTGGGAATCGTCGAGGAGATGGGTCGCCATCAGCTGGCCGCCGGACCGAGTTCGATCCGGCGCGCGAAGCTCCAGGTGTCGGTGCGCGCGGCCGCCCCGCCGAACACGCGCGTGGGCCTCCCGTCCCAGTCCGCGTTCGTCGCCGAGAACACGAGATGGTCACGCGAGAACGCCATCAGACGCTCCACTGTATAGGGAGCCGGCGGTCCGGCGGCGGCGTCATAGAACGTGGATCCCGAAGGCAAACCGCTCGGCAAGTGACCCAAATGGCGACGTCGCCCGCGGCGTTCACTCTCACCCGCGGAGCGTGGTGCTCAACGGGTCTTAGCGACGGTGAAGCTCAAGCCGCTGGCGCGAAGCACGAATCCCGGCGCTCGCTACCGGTGGTCTTTCCAAGCACCCCGCGTCAGCTCCGTGGCCACTGCGCCGAGCCCGGCGATGGTCGGCGGCTTGGCGTCGCGGCCAGGCGGAAAGCTCTCGCGCGCGAGACACGCTTCGGGACATGAATCCGTGTTGTGCGCCAGTGTCCGATGGCGACCAGGCTCAGCGAACCGTGGTGCGCGTGGTGTAGCGTGGTTCCAATGGTCAAGACGGTTGAACAGCTGGACCGGGTGATCATCCGCTTTGCGGGGGATTCGGGCGACGGGATGCAGCTGGCCGGAAGCCGTTTCACGGACGCGACGGCTGTGTTTGGGAACGATCTGGCGACGCTTCCGAGCTTCCCGGCCGAGATTCGCGCGCCGGCCGGGACGCTCGCGGGAGTCTCGGCGTTCCAGATCCACTTCGCCTCCGAGGACATTCTCACCCCCGGCGATGCCCCCAACGTGCTCGTCGCGATGAACCCGGCCGCGCTGAGAGCGAATCTCGCGGAGGTGAGTCGGGGCGCGACGATCATCGTCAACGAGGACTCGTTCAGCAAGCGGAACCTGGAGAAGGCGGGCTACGCCGCGAACCCGCTCGAGGACGGGTCGCTGGACTCGTTCCAGCTGCATCGGATACCGATGACAGCCCTGACCACGCGCGCGGTCGAAGGAATCGAGGGCGCCTCGACGCGGGACGCCGGCCGGGCGAAGAATCTGTTTGCACTCGGAGTGCTGTCGTGGCTCTACGGCCGGCCGACCGAGACGACGGAGCGCTGGATGGAGACCAAGTTCGGTGACCGACCGGGGGCCCTGCAGGCAAACCTTGCCGCGTTCCGCGCCGGGTGGTCATTCGGTGAGACAACCGAACTGCTCGACGTTCAATACCGAGTCAATCCGGCGACTGAGTTCCCGTCGGGGACCTATAGGAACGTCAACGGCACGACCGCGCTGTCATTCGGACTGATCGCGGCTTCGGTTCGCAGCGGCCTGCCGTTGCTCCTTGCCAGCTATCCGATCACGCCCGCGTCCGAGATCCTCCACACGCTCTCACGGCACAGCCGCCGCGGGGTTTCGACGATCCAGGCTGAGGATGAGATCGCCGCAGCCGGGATGGCGCTGGGCGCGTCGTTCGGCGGTCGGATCGGCGTGACTGCGACCAGTGGTCCTGGCATGGATCTGAAGGCTGAGACGATCGGGCTGGCGGTGATGCTCGAACTGCCGCTTGTGATCATCGACGTCCAGCGCAGCGGACCATCGACCGGAATGCCGACAAAGACCGAGCAGGCGGACCTGCTGATGGCGCTGTACGGACGGCACGGCGAGTCGCCGCTCCCAGTGATCGCCCCGAGCACGCCGGGCAACTGCTTCGACGTCGCGTTCGAAGCCGTGTCAATCGCGATCCGTTACCGCACGCCGGTGATCATCCTCTCCGACACCTTTGTCGCAAGTTCCAGCGAACCCTGGCGGATCCCCTCCGTCGCGGATCTTCCCGAGATTCAACCTGACTTCGCGACCGCTCCGAAGGATGGCGAGAAGTTCATGCCTTATGCCCGCGACGAGCGCCTCGCGCGACCGTGGGCGATCCCTGGAACGCCCGGCCTTCAGCACCGGATCGGTGGCATCGAGAAGGCCGATGGGACCGGCAACATCTCCTACGACGCCGCAAACCACGAGCGGATGACCGAGCTCCGCGCGGCGAAGGTCGCCGGGATCGCGGACGTGCTCCCGCCTCTGGCCGTCGATGCCGACTCGGACGCGCGGGTGCTCGTCCTCGGTTGGGGATCGAGCGAGGGTGCGATTCGCGCGGGCGCGGCCCGGGCCAGGGCAGAGGGTCACCGCGTCGCGACCGCGCATCTGCGACACCTGAACCCGCTGCCTCCCGGCACCGGGGACGTCTTGAGGTCGTTCGACCGAGTAGTGGTGCCCGAAATGAACAGCGGACAACTCGCGCAACTGCTGCGGGCAAGGTTCCTGGTCGACGTCGAGTCCTTCACGAAGGTTCAGGGTCAGCCGATCTGGGCCTCGGAGATCGAAACCCTGATCGAGGAGCGGCAATGACGGCGGTAACGAGCGCCAACGGCGGCGACGGGGACCACGCGGTCCTCGCCAAGGCGGACTTCCAATCCGATCAGGAGACGCGCTGGTGCCCCGGTTGCGGCGACTACGCGGTGCTGGCCGCGGTCCAGCAGTTCATGCCCGAGCTCGGCATCCCGCCGGAGCGGATCGTGTTCATCAGTGGGATCGGATGCGCGGGCCGGTTCGCCTACTACATGGATACCTATGGGATGCACTGCATCCACGGCCGTGCGCCGGCGATCGCCACGGGCCTCGCCAGCGTTCGGAACGACCTTTCGATCTGGGTCGTCACGGGTGATGGCGACGCTCTGTCGATCGGCGGCAACCACCTGATCCACGCGCTACGGCGCAACGTACCCATCAAGATCCTCCTGTTCAACAATCAGATCTATGGGCTCACGAAGGGGCAGGCCTCGCCGACCTCCGTACTCGGCAAGGTCACGAAATCAACGCCGTTCGGGGTCTGCGACCACCCGTTCAACCCAATCGCGCTGGCGATCGGGGCGGAGGCGACGTTCGTCGCACGGACGCTCGACCGCGACCGCCACCACATGACCAGCGTTCTGCGCGCCGCCGCGCAGCATCAGGGCACTGCGCTTGTCGAGATCTACCAGAACTGCCCGGTGTTCAACGATGGTGCGTTCTTCGCGTTGACCGAGAAGGACACCCGCGACCTCAACCAGATCCGACTCGAGACCGGACAGCCGATCCGCTTCGGCGTCGACAACGAGCGTGGCGTCGCGATGCGTACCGATGGGCGGCTTGAGATTGTCGACGTCGCCACGGTCGGCGCTGACGCACTGCTCGTTCACGATCCGGGCCGGGGCGACCCGGGCTCGCGTTCTCGCTCGCCAACCTGTCAAGCGATCCGACTGGTCCCACGCCGATCGGCGTCTTCCGTGACATTCATCGCGCGGTCTTTGGCCAAAAGGACCGGAGCGACCGCGCCGCAACCGACGACGAGCTTGCCGACATGCTCGCCTCCGGCGACACCTGGACAGTCGGCTGAGCTCCCAAGCGGTACTGATGCGAACCCCTGAGGTCTGGGGGTCCAGCAAGCGAACGACGGGCTTCGAACCCGCGACCTTCGGCTTGGG